>NZ_NFKT01000042.1 GCF_002160525.1 Lachnoclostridium sp. An169 | reverse complement strand
AGAAAGAGACACCTTCACAGGGAATTCAGGTTTGAAAAAGCCTGGATTTTGTGGGAGTGTCTCTTTCCTGTATATCAGGGGCTAAAAATTGGTATTATCCGACAGCCCCTTTCTGATGCGATGCAGATCAGCATCCGCAGCCGTTTCCGCAGCCGTTGCCAAAGCCGCCGCAGCAGAAGAGAAGCAGAATGATCCACAGGCAGCTGTCGTTTCCGCAGCCGTTTCCGCCAAATGTGCTGCCGCCGCATCCTCCGCAGCAGCAGAGAAGCAGGATAATCCACAGACAGGAAGACATACCGTTGCCGTTTTCGCATCCGCATCCACAGTTCGTAGCAGTTAAATCACTCATGTTAAATCCTCCAGATAAGATATTGTTTACAGTTTTATAGTATGCCGGGGGTGAAAAAGTGTGATTGGATAAAAAATAAATTTTCAGGCATGTCCCTTTCAGGTTTTAAACAGCTGTTCTACGCTGAGCATGCCCCATCCGGCTTCTGTTCCAGGGAAAGCCTGACAGGATTCCCGGAGCCTGAGCTTGACTTCCACATTCGTCATATCCGGGTATTTTGAGAGCAGGCAGGCGATGGCGCCGGAGACGACAGGTGTCGCCATGGAAGTGCCGCTTTTGATCGTGTAAGGGTGTTCGCCGGGCAGGGAGTAACGGCTGTTGCAGCTGATGATCCCGGTGCCGGGAGCGTAGATGTCCGGTTTTACGACGCACTCGCCGGTGGGCCCCCTGCCGGAGTAGTTCAGCCGGTTTCTGCGGCAGCTGACCGGGGGAAGGGGAGAATCGGGAACGCCTACGGTGATCACTTTTCTGCTGCTTCCGGGGACAGAGACAGTGCCCGATTTCGGACCGTAGTTCCCGGCGGAGACGACCACGACAAGCCCGGCGTCCCAGAGATGCTCTACCGCCTCGAGAAGAAGCTGCTTCTGTTCCCGTGGAAGGTCCGGCTGGGTTCCTACGGAAATATTGACAATGCGGATGTCATACGTGCTTTTCCGAGACAGGATCCATTCGATCCCTTTTAGCACAATATCCACATTCCCGTTCCCTTCCCGGTCAAGAACCTTTCCGATAATCAGTTCGGAGCGGGGAGCCATTCCCGCGTACAGACCCGAGGAGGCAGTGCCGTCCCCGGCAAGAATGCCCGCCACATGGGTGCCGTGCCCGCTGTCGTCTCTTTCCCCGGACGATCTGCCTGTAAAATCCCGGAAATCAAGGATGCGGTTCTGCAGATCCGGATGATTCGAGACGCCAGTGTCAAGGATGGCGGCGCGGATCCCCTGACCCAGGAAGTTTCCCTGTGTGATGTCAGGACACCAGTAACCGACGGTTTGCTTTACGAATTTCATGACAGAAAAAATCCTTTTTATATAAGAATATTCGCAAAAATACGGAATGTTCAAAAGATGGGGAAAAGAGGATTCAAAGAGATTTAAAGGATGTAAAGAAAAAACACTTGACACCCCTGCCGCTTTCGTGTATGATACCAGAGGTGACAACGATGAACAAGTTTTTAGAACAGGCTTTATTATATGACTTTTACGGGGAACTTCTCACAGATCATCAGAAGGAGATCTATGAGCAGTTCGTGCTGGATGACCTGTCGTTGAGCGAGATCGCCGAATCGGAAGGGATCAGCCGCCAGGGGGTGCACGATCTGGTGAAGCGCTGTCAGAGATCCCTGGAAGGATATGAGGCGAAGCTCCACCTAGTGGAAAAGTTCCTTGCCATCAAGGAGAGCGTAAAGGATATCGAGAGGTATCTCGATGAGTGGGAGAGCGAAAAGCAGGAACCTGAGGAAGTTATCAGAAAGATCCGGCAGATATCGGACCGGATCATAGAGGAGTTATAGAATGGCATTTGACAGCTTAACAGAAAAACTTCAGAATGTGTTTAAAAACCTGCGGAGTAAGGGAAGGCTTACAGAGGATGATGTCAAGACGGCTCTCAGAGAAGTCAGGATGGCTCTCCTCGAGGCGGATGTCAACTTCAAGGTTGTGAAGAATTTTATCAGAGATGTCCAGGAGCGGGCGGTCGGACAGGATGTGATGAACGGCCTGAATCCCGGACAGATGGTGATCAAGATTGTAAATGAGGAGCTTGTCAGACTGATGGGTTCCGAGACTACAGAGATCAAACTGCAGCCCGGAAGCGCCATGACAGTGATCATGATGGCGGGACTCCAGGGAGCAGGTAAGACGACCACCACCGCAAAGCTTGCAGGGAAGTTCAAGTTAAAAGGAAAGAAGCCGCTGCTTGTGGCGTGCGACGTCTACCGGCCGGCGGCGATCAAACAGCTGCAGATCAACGGGGAGAAGCAGGGCGTGGAAGTGTTCTCCATGGGAGACAGGAACCGTCCCGCCGATATCGCAAAAGCCGCAGTGCAGCATGCCGCAAAGAACGGCAATAATATTGTAATACTCGACACCGCCGGACGTCTCCACATTGATGAGGACATGATGGCGGAACTTCAGGAGATCAAGGAAGCGGTAACGGTTCATCAGACGATCCTGGTCGTGGACGCCATGACCGGACAGGATGCGGTCAACGTGGCCGGAACCTTCAATGAAAAGATTGGCATCGACGGCGTGATCGTCACAAAGCTTGACGGTGACACAAGGGGCGGTGCGGCGCTGTCCATCAAGGCAGTGACCGGGTGCCCGATTCTCTATGTCGGTATGGGAGAGAAGCTCTCCGATCTGGAACAGTTTTATCCTGACAGAATGGCATCCCGTATCCTGGGCATGGGTGACGTGCTCAGCCTGATCGAGAAGGCAGGCGCGGAACTGGATGAGGACAAGGCCAGGAAGATGGCTGACAAGATGAAGAAAGCCCAGTTCGACTTCGAAGATTATCTTGACAGTATGGAACAGATGAGAAAGATGGGCGGTCTCTCCGGGATTATGAGTATGATGCCGGGGCTTGGAGCCATGGGCGGCAGGGGAAAGATGCCGGAACTGGATTCGGAGGAGAATGAGAAAAAGATGGCCCGCATGGAGGCCATGATCTATTCCATGACTCCGGAGGAACGGCGGAATCCCGATCTTCTCAATCCCTCAAGAAAGCACCGGATTGCAAAAGGCGCAGGTGTTGATATCTCCGAGGTCAACCGCATGGTAAAACAGTTTAACGAGTCGAGGAAGATGATGAAGAAGCTTCCCGGACTCATGGGTGGAAAAGGTGGCAAAAAGGGCAGATTCAAACTCCCTTTTTAACACATAGATAACATTTAAACAATAGAAAAATCAAGAGGTGAAAAAAATGGCAGTAAAGATCAGATTAAGAAGAATGGGACAGAAGAAAGCTCCTTTCTATAGAATCGTAGTAGCAGATTCAAGGTCCCCGAGAGACGGAAGATTCATCGAAGAGATCGGAACATACGATCCGAACCAGGATCCGAGCGTGTTCAAGGTAGATGAAGAAGCAGCAAAAAGATGGCTCAACAATGGTGCACAGCCGACAGAGGTTGTAGGAAAGATCTTCAAGGCAGCAGGTATCGAGAAATAATTAAGATGTCTTCGCGGAGGTGCGCTTATAATGAAAGAATTAGTTGAAGTGATCGCGAAAGCTCTCGTTGACAATCCGGATGAAGTGACGGTCACCGAGAAAAAAGAAGGCAAAACCACAGTGCTCGAACTGCACGTGGCAGACGGTGACATGGGAAAGGTCATCGGAAAGCAGGGACGTATCGCAAAAGCGATCCGCTCCGTTGTGAAAGCGGCAGCGGCCAAGGAAGACATGAGGGTCGTTGTTGACATCGTATAGATGAAGCAGACAGGGGATAGTCTTCATGATATGTGAAGCTGTCTCCTGATTTTATCTTGGTGAACCCGGGCGGGCAGGGAGAACGTCTGTCTGCCTGTTTTCCTGAAAAAGCAGATAATGCACGGAGGAAGGACTGCATGGAACAATTTCTTCAGGTGGGAGTCATATCTTCCACGCATGGAGTCCGCGGAGAGGTCAAGGTATTTCCCACGACCAGTGACGCGGAACGATTTAAAAAACTGAAAAAAGTGCTTCTGGATACCGGGAAGGAGCGGATCCCCCTGGAGGTTGCGAATGCCCGGTTTTTCAAACAGTTTGTGATCCTGAAGTTTAAAGGCATTGACAATATCAATGATATTGAACAATATAAAGGAAAGAGCCTGCTTGTCTCCAGGGAGGATGCTGTCCGCCTGGAGGAAGATGAGTATTACATCGCTGATCTCATCGGCATGACCGTGTACACGGAAGAGGGGCGTTTCGGGGTGCTCAGGGACGTTATGGAGACCGGGGCGAATGAGGTCTATATCGTTGACTCGGATGAACACGGCGAGGTGCTGATCCCGGCGATCCGGCAGTGCATCCTTGATGTGGATGTGGATGAAAACAGGATGACGGTCCGGCTTATGGACGGACTGATCTGAAGGAGACGAACATGAATTTTCATATACTTACACTGTTTCCGGAGATGGTTTTGAACGGGCTGAACACCAGTATCATCGGACGTGCCGTGAACGCAGGACTCCTCTCGGTTGAGGCTGTCAATATCCGGGACTATGCATTTAACAAACACCAGAGTGTGGATGATTACCCTTATGGCGGAGGCGCGGGCATGCTGATGCAGGCGGAACCGGTGTATCTCGCCTATGAGTCGGTGGCGGAGAAACTGGAGCGAAAGCCCAGAGTGATCTATCTCTCTCCCCAGGGAGATGTGTTCAGCCAGAAGATGGCGGAAGAACTGGCTCAGGAAGAGGAACTGATCCTTCTCTGCGGACATTATGAGGGGATTGATGAGCGGGTGCTTGAAGAGATCGTAACCGATTATGTTTCCATCGGAGATTACGTGCTGACCGGCGGGGAACTTCCCGCCATGGTGATGGTTGACGCCATCTCCAGGCTGGTTCCGGGGGTGCTGCACAACGACGTGTCGGCGGAGTTCGAATCCTTTCAGGACAACCTTCTGGAATATCCCCAGTACTCCCGGCCGGAAGAGTGGCACGGAAAGAAGGTTCCGCCGGTGCTGCTGTCCGGACATCATGCCAATATTGAAAAATGGCGGCGGGAACAGTCCATTCTGCGGACGTATGAGAGGCGTCCGGACCTGCTCGAAAAGAGCAGCCTGACGGAAAAAGAGAAAAAATGGCTGGACGAAATGAAAAAAGAGCTTGAAAACAAGTGAGAAATATGGTAAACTACAACAGTTGTGAAAAGAAGAGCGATGGTCCTCTGGCACTTTTTATGTGTTAAGAACGTCAAATATTAAGGAGGTCACACAAAATGAATGAGATTATCAAGAAAATCGAAGCTGAGCAGTTAAAAGAGAATGCACCTCAGTTCAACGTGGGAGATACCGTAAGGGTACACGCGAAGATCAAAGAGGGAAACCGTGAGAGAATCCAGGTGTTCGAAGGAACTGTCCTTAAGAGACAGGGCGGCGGAGCAAGAGAGACTTTCACAGTAAGAAAGACATCCAACGGAATCGGAGTAGAGAAGACATGGCCGGTTCACTCACCGCATGTTGAGAAGGTAGAGGTTGTGCGCAGAGGTAAAGTAAGACGTGCGAAACTGAATTACCTGAGAAAACGTGTCGGAAAAGCTGCAAAGGTAAAAGAATTAGTAAAATAGTAACCAGGAGAGGGACAATTACAGATCTGTAGTTTGTCCCTCTTTGTATAATCTGGGAATCTGGAGGAACTATGCAGGGCTTAAGTTTTAACAGAAAGCGGAGAACAGCACAGAAGAAACAGCACCGGCGGGCGCCGCGCCAGACCGGAAACCTGAAATTCGAGAACAGAAAGAGGAAACTTCGTTTTGAGAAGAAACCTTCCAGGTCTGCCGCCTCCCTTGCTGCAGAGATTTTCCGGTGGGGAATGGAGATTGCGATCGTCTGTGCAGCGGCATTCCTGATCGTTCTGGCGTTTGGAGAGCGGGTGAGCAGTGCAGGGGATTCCATGCGGCCCACACTGTCCAACGGAGATGTTGTGCTGGTAAACAGGGTGATATATAATATAAAGGATCCGTCCAGAGGAGACGTTATTGTCTACCGGGAAAACGAGAACGTCCACTATTCGATCAAGCGGGTTGTGGGACTTCCCGGGGAGACGGTCCAGATAACGGACGGAAGTGTATATATAGACGGAGAGCCGGTGACGGAGGATATCCATGTCTCCGGCATCGAATATCCCGGTGTGGCGGCGGAGCCTGTGGAACTGGGCGAGGACGAATATTTTGTGATCGGCGACAATGCGGCGTCCAGCGATGACAGCAGGACTCCGGGCGCGGGGAATGTGACGCGTGACGAGATCTACGGACAGGCATGGTTTGCCGTGAAGTCCGATGAAAATTTCGGCTTCATTTCCTAGATGAACCGGGAATACCTTACCGGATAGAAGTCCGGAAACAGGAGAAAAATAATCCGGATGCGGAAGAATAAAAATCCGGACAGGAGGTAGAACATGCATTTTCAGTGGTATCCGGGGCATATGACGAAAGCCCGCAGGATGATGCAGGAAAATATAAAGCTGATCGATCTGATCATAGAGCTGGTGGACGCCAGAGTTCCTCTTTCGAGCAGGAATCCGGACATCGATGAGCTGGGAAAGAACAAGGCGAGAATGATCCTGCTCAACAAGGCGGATCTGGCGGAAGACAGGATAAATGACGAATGGGTTGCCTTTTTTAAGGAGAAGGGCTATTCCGTGGTAAAAGTGAACTCGAAAAAGGGCGGGGGAATTAAGTCCATTCAGTCCGTCATTCAGGAGGCGTGCCGTGAGAAGACGGAGAGAGACCGGAAAAGAGGAATTCTGAACCGTCCGGTACGCGCCATGGTGGCAGGAATCCCCAATGTGGGAAAATCCACGTTTATCAACGCCCTGGCGGGCAAAGCCTGTGCAAAGACGGGGAATAAGCCGGGTGTGACGAAAGGAAAACAGTGGATCCGGCTGAATAAGAATGTGGAACTTCTGGATACTCCCGGAATCCTCTGGCCGAAATTCGAGGACCAGGAAGTGGGGCTGAAACTTGCGCTTATCGGCTCCATCAAGGACGAGATCCTGCAGACGGAAGAACTGGCGGGAGAGCTCGTGAAATTCCTGATCCGGGAGTATCCGGGTGTTCTGGAGGAAAAGTACGGAATCGAGCCGGCAGAAGATGTGTACGGCTACCTGAATCATATTGCCGAGAGCCGGCACTGTCTTGTGCGCGGCAGCGAACTGGACACGGAGAAGGCAGCGGCGATTCTGATGGATGATTTCCGGAACGGACGGCTGGGGCGGATTACGCTGGAAAAGCCGCCTTGTGAAAAAGCAGCTGTTACAGCGTAAAAGACAGAAAGAAGGAAACAGCGGATGAAGAAGATTTTTAGAGAACTGCTCGGGTGGATCGTATATATCCTGATAATTGTAGGACTGACTTATCTGATTATTACATTTGTAGGGCAGAGAACGATGGTGAGCGGCTCCTCTATGGAGACGACGCTCTCGAACGGGGATCAGCTCATTGTGGATAAGATTTCCTATCGCTTTACAGATCCGAAGCGGTATGATATCATTGTATTTCCTTATCAGTACGAAGATAATACATACTATATCAAGAGGATTATCGGGCTTCCGGGAGAGACGGTCCAGATCGTGGACGGTTATGTCTATATCGACGGGCAGCAGCTGGATGAACACTACGGCAATGCCGTGATGGAGGAGGCAGGACTGGCAGCGGAACCCATAAAGCTGGGGGACGATGAGTATTTTGTCCTTGGAGATAACCGGAACAACAGCCAGGACAGCCGCGCTGCCAATGTGGGCGTGATCCACCGCAGGGATATCCTGGGCAGGGCATGGGTGAGAATCTGGCCTCTGGATCGGTTCGGAGTGATCCGCCATGAGTGACAGAAAAAGTATTGCCCAGATCCGCGCAGAGTTTGAAGCGGCAGAAGAAGCACAGTGGGAAGAGCTGTGCGCCCGGTATGGAGAAGATGAGCGCACAGGAGTCAGAAAGCTGGTGGAGGGGTGCCGGAAGAAGGCGGCATCCCTGGCTGCGGAGCGGGAACGCCTGGATGCCATGAGAGCATATGAGAGAAAATATGACCAGTATGATTTTATCTGCGGGATAGACGAGGCGGGAAGAGGACCTCTGGCGGGACCGGTGGCAGCCGGGGCGGTGATTCTGCCGAAAGACTGCGAGATCCTGGGGCTGAATGATTCGAAGAAACTCTCCCCGGCAAAGAGGGAAGAACTGTACGATGAGATCATGGAGAAAGCTGTTGCCGTGGGGGTGGGGCTTGTGTCTCCGGCGAGGATTGATGAGATCAATATACTCCAGGCAACTTATGAAGCCATGCGGGACGCCATTTCAAAGCTTTCCGTGGAGCCGCAGATTCTTCTGAACGATGCCGTGACAATCCCGGATATCCTGATACCTCAGGTGCCGATTATCAAGGGAGATGCAAAGAGCGTGTCCATCGCAGCGGCAAGCATTATTGCAAAAGTAACCAGGGACCGGCTGATGGTCCGGTATGATGAGATTCTGCCGGAATACGGATTTGCCAGGCATAAAGGGTATGGGTCGAAGGAGCACATTGAGGCGATCCGGAGACTGGGACCAAGCCCGATTCACCGGCGGACCTTTATCGGAAACTTTCTCTGACGGCAGAGAAGCAGCAATGCCAAGTGCGGCGGCATGCCGTGGAAGAGGAAAATTCCGGCAGCGGCGGTTGTGGCGCGTGGGAAGGAAAAAATATGGAGAAGATAAACTGGCGCCGGGTGGGCGGCATGTATGAACAGGCTGCGGGAGCGTATCTGGAACAGAAAGGTTATACAGTTCTGGAGTATAATTACCGCTGCAGGGCGGGGGAGATTGATATTGTTGCCATGGATGGAGATACCCTGGTTTTCTGTGAAGTAAAGTACCGCTCCGGTCCGGAAAAAGGAAATTCTCTTGAGGCGGTAGACGCCAGAAAGCAGCAGACCATCTTCCGCTGCGCCATGTTTTATCTGGCAGAGCGGAAGATGGGAGAGATTCCCTGCAGGTTTGACGTGATTGGGATAGATGGAACAGATTCCCCGGAGATTGTCCATATCGAGGATGCGTTCAGGGGGTAGCACTCAGAGGGCAGGATCCGGAAAAAAGGAAAGGCATGGTGAAATATGGGGCTCGGGCTTGTTTATAAAGACGGGAGACATATATTTGACGAGGCGGGGGTGGATGAAAACGGGCAGCAGGTTCCGTTTCTGAAATTTCCGCTGTTTGAAAATACGGGGATTGTCCGGCACGGATTCTCTACCCGGAAAGGCGGCGTAAGCGAAGGGTGTTTCGCCTCGATGAATTTAAGCTTTGACCGGGGAGACGACCCGGAGGCGGTACGGGAGAATTTCCGCAGAATCGGAAGAGCCATAGGTGTGAGATGCGAGGACATGGTGCTCTCCAGACAGACACATACTACGAATGTCCGTGTGGTGACAGAGGCGGACCGGGGAAAAGGAGTTATCCGTGAGAGGGATTACAATGATGTGGACGGACTTGTGACAGATGTGCCGGACATCTGTCTGGTCACTTCCTA
Organism: Lachnoclostridium sp. An169; assembly: GCF_002160525.1. Taxonomy (GTDB): domain Bacteria; phylum Bacillota; class Clostridia; order Lachnospirales; family Lachnospiraceae; genus Mediterraneibacter; species Mediterraneibacter cottocaccae. The sequence goes on along the minus strand of NZ_NFKT01000042.1, from coordinate 25,572 downwards.
TGCGGACTGTGTTCCCCTCTATTTTGTGGATCCGGTGAAAAGGGTCATCGGGTTAAGTCATTCCGGGTGGCGCGGAACAGTGGGAAAAATCGGGAAAAAGACAGTTGAACTTATGCAGGAGAAATTCGGCTGCGATTCCGCTGATATTCTGGCGGCAGTGGGGCCGTCCATCTGTGTGGAATGCTATGAGGTCAGTGAAGATGTGATCGGGCAGTTCCGGGCGGCGTTTGACCGGGAATTCTGGAAAGAACTGTTTTATGCAAAAGAGAATGGAAAATACCAGCTGAACCTCTGGAAAGCCAATGAGCTGGTGTTCCGTGAGGCGGGGATCCTTCCGGAACATATGGCGGTCACCAATGTCTGCACCCGGTGCAACAGCAAGATTCTCTATTCCCACAGGGCGATGGGAAACAGGCGTGGAAATCTTTGTGCATTTCTCGCGCTGAATGTGGAAAAACAGGATAAAAAAAGAGTATAACGTGGAAAAGAAAGAAAACAGGAGGTGCCAGTTATAATGCAGCCGATGATTTGGTTGGCGGCGGCTTCCCAGACGGAGCCGTCTGTCGAGGATGTAATTGATACGGCGGAACAGGTTACAACGGATACAGTCCAGGAAGTAAATCAGTTTATAAAATTTTTTAATGATAGAATACCGGATCTGATCGCTTTCGGAATCCAGGTTGTGCTGGCGATAATCGTTTTTATAATCGGAAGCAAACTGATTAAATGGGTCCGCAGAATTGTGAAAAGATCTCTCGAACGTGCAAATGCAGATACCGGGGTCAGCCAGTTCATTGACTCCCTGCTGAAATTCGGACTTTATGCGCTGCTTATTTTCATCATTGCCATGCGCTTCGGGGTAGAGTCATCTTCTGTTGCGGCGCTGATTGCCTCGGCCGGTGTTGCCGTAGGCCTGGCAGTGCAGGGGACGCTCTCGAATTTCGCAGGCGGCGTCCTGATCCTGCTGCTCAAACCTTTCACGGTTGGCGACTATGTAATTGTTCCCCAGGAAGGAATCGAGGGAACTGTAAAGGAAATCCAGATCTTTTACACAAAGATGGCGACAGTGGACAATCAGACGGTCGTTGTGCCAAACAGTATTCTCACGGAAAACAGCCTGACTAATGTAACGGCAAGACCGGAGAGACAGCTTGATCTGAAAGTGGGGATTTCCTATGACGCGGATCTGAAGAAGGCGAAACAGCTGATCGAAGATATGCTCTATTCGGATTCTACGATTATCCAGGATGAGGATATCAAAGTGTTTGTGGATTCCCTGGGGGACAGCTCTGTGGTGATCGGGCTGCGGGCCTGGGTAAAGACGGAGGAATACTGGAAGACAAGGTGGAGACTTCTCGAACAGATCAAGTTGACCTTTGACGAGGAAGGAATCGAGATACCGTACAATCAGCTTACCGTGCATATGAAAAATGAAGAATAAGAGGGTGGAACAAATGATATCCGAAGCAGACAAGAAAAACAGCTCCCAGAATAAGATACTGACAATTCCGAATATACTGTCCTTTTTCCGGCTTTGCCTGATACCGGTTTTTATATGGCTCTACTGCTGGGAGAAAAATTATATCCTGACGGGAGTGATTCTGATCGTGTCCGGACTGACGGACACTGTGGACGGCATTATTGCCAGGCGGTTCAATATGGTCAGTGATCTGGGAAAAGTGCTGGATCCCATTGCGGACAAACTGACCCAGGCAGCGATGCTCTTCTGCCTTGTAACCCGTTTCCCGCTCATGATTGCCCCGCTTGCCCTGATGGTTCTCAAAGAGACTTTTATGGGGATTACCGGTCTTCTGTTCATAAAGAAAACCGGCGAGGTGTTCGGCGCGGAGTGGCACGGCAAGGTTGTCACATGGCTGCTCTATGCCATGATGATCCTGCATGTATTCTGGTTTAATATTCCGGACGGGGTATCCAGAGTACTGATCGGAATCTGTATCGTGATGATGGTGATATCCATGGTGCTGTATGGAAGACATAATATACGGGCACTGAGAAAAAAATAAAAAAATAGTTGAAATTTCTTTTAAAAAGAGATATAATAACAAAGGTTCGTCTGAGACGGACCGATTGCCGGAATAGCTCAGTCGGTAGAGCACTTCACTCGTAATGAAGGGGTCGTCAGTTCAAGTCTGATTTCCGGCTTTTTTATTTGCAGAAAGCGCAGTCCAGAGGGAAGAGGACTGCGCTTTTCATTTTAATCTGTAATTGTAAATGTATTCAGCGTCCGCGCCGGTATATGGATGCGGATCACATCACCTTTTATCCGGAAAGCATACTCTTTATCCGTATCGGATGAATTCAGGATGACCACTGCAAGGCTTCCGTCGGGATTCTTTGCCGCGGTTACCTCCACAACTGCATCGCAGCGGGAGAAGCCGATGCGCACTGCGCCCGGCAGGATGAATTTCGCAAAGTGGCTGATGTATTCAAAGCTTAAGGTCTTACGGTATGTGCCGTCATCATTGGCAATCACAGGAGATGCGAATCCGCCCGGCACGTGGCGGGGACCGCCGTCTTTGTCCAGAATCAGGTTCCAGTCGATCCAGCGGTTCATGCCTGCGTTAATATTTCCGATCAGATCGTGGGCGTAGGCGACAGCGTCTTCATAGTCCACCGTGCCGGGCAGCTTCCCGCCGCCGAAAAGTCCCATGAATCCCGCCTTTCCCGGCGGGTGAAGAGTGCAGCACTCGCTGGACATGAGTACTTTGCCCGGAAATTGCTGCCGGGTGAGCTCAACCGCCTCGAAATGGTCCCCGGAATACCAGTGAAAGGCAATACCGTCTACCATCTTATCTGTAACATCATCGATGATCTCCGATGAGTACTCCAGTACACGCTCTTTGTTGTGGTCCCAGATAAACAGTTCGACTTTCCCTGTAAGCCCGGCTTTTTTTAATTCCGGATACAGGAAATCACGGAGAAATGTCTTCTGTTCCTGTGCGGTCCATACACAGCTGTCCCATTCTGTAGCGGCGATGGATTCGTTCTGGAGACTCATCATTGTCACCGGGATTCCTTCGTCCAGATATGCCAGTATATATTTTGTCAGATACTTTGCCCAGGAGCCGTAGTATTCCGGCTTCAGGCTGCCGCCGTGGCAGCGGGAAGGCTTTGTATAGTCTACCGGATCCATCTGGATGCCGAGCGTGTTGCCGTAGACCGACAGGTCGTTTTTCGGCTGCTCCGGCGGCGTTTTCCAGACGGCAGGGGGCGACCAGGGACTCATCAGGACGCTGATGGGCTCCACGGAAATATCGATGGCTTCTTTCAGGGCGGGAAGGACATAGATCTGATCCCGCTTAATGGAGAAGGTGTTCAGCTCCGGATCGGAGATGGGATCTTTTACCGCCGCATACTCTTCCAGGGAATAGTCACAGCTGTCTATGGGGACCCGGATAAAACGGGTATGGTTACCGGAAGGGCCAAAGTAGTCTTCCAGTACCCTGCGCCTTGTTTCGGCGTCCATTTTCGAGAGCAGATAGGCAGAAGATTCGGTCATCGCCGTGCCGAAGCCCTCGATGGTCTGGAATGTAAGGTTCGGATACAGGTTGATCACACCGGACTCCAGATGGGAGGGCTCGTCGGCTTCCCTTGTGACCGGGATAACGGTTTCTTTTTGCAATGCGTTTCCGTCAGCGGAAAACGTGGTAATCTGTCTGCAGTTCATGGGAAAATTCCTCCTTTGCTTTTTCTTAAAGAATACCACGATAGTTTATAAAAGTCTTACTTTATCCAATCCGATATTTCCAATATTCGATCATAATTGTGAGAAAACTGTTGAAAAAATTCCCGGATTATGTTATTGATTGAATCAGAAAAAGTAACATACAGGTTTTCAGTGTCCGGAACCGGATCTGCCGCACCTCAGGTCCGGTTATGGCGGAGGTGCAGCACAGTGAGGCCGGTGATTCCTGGCAAATGAAGGGGGCTCAGTATATATGGCGGGAAGCAGGGAAGGATATTATGAGATCAAAAGCGGACATTTTTACAGTGAGGAGATGAAGGCTACGGCGTTTGCGGGCAATCTCCTTTTCAACGGTCTGCACTGGCACAGCAGTCTGGAGATCCTTTTTTGCCTGAAAGGGAAGATACGCGTGCGTCTGGAAGGAAATGTTCTGGAAATGGAGGAAGGAGACATTCTGACTATTGACAGCGGTATGAGCCACGAGATCTTTGACGGAAGCCGGGGCGGGCTTCAGATTATTGTTCTGATTGACGCTTCGATGCTGCACCGGCAGGCGAATGAGCAGTACGAACTGGCCACTGTGGGAGAGCGCAGAAAGAGCCGGGAGGACGAGGAGATCCTTTCGGTAAAAAAGAGTCTGCGGAGAATGACATGGCTTCTGACGCCGGACAGAAGCGGAGGAAAAGAGTGTTCCGAAGAGGAGTGGGACTGGTTTCACAGGGAAATGTACAATGTACTTCTGCACCTTTCCCGCAATAAGAGAAAAGTAGCAGAGAAGAATGATCTGCGTGCCGGAGCACCCCAGAAAAGCCTCGAAAAATGTCTGGAAATCCTGAACCGGGATTTTGCGGAAGAATTAAGCGCCGCAGTGGTCGCCGGCAAACTCGGCGTCAGCGAGCCCACGGTATACCGTATGTTTAAAAAGCAGATCGGAGTGAGCTTTTCTGACTATCTGAATATGGTAAGGATCAATGCAGCATGCGGCTACCTGGAAAATACCGACTGGGATATTATGGAGGTGGCGGAAAAGAGCGGGTTTACAAGTCTGAGCAACTTTTACCGTGTGTTTTCACAGCAGCGGGGAATGTCACCGAGGGCGTGGCAGAAGGAGAAAGTGCGCCATCCCGACAGAAAATCTTCTGTCGGACAGGATATTATGGGACTGAACCGGTTTGAGAATTTTTATGAACTTTCATACGAAAGAGATTTTCTGCTAGGATGAGCCCGCTTTTTGTGATATACTGAAAACGATGTTTTTACGAGGAGGAAATGGGCATGAAACCAACGGAACAAATCGTGGATTTATTCAGTAAAGACCGTTTCGCCACGGATAACGGTGCAGTGATAGCCGAGGTGGATGATCATTATGCAAAATGCATCCTTCAGCTTGAGGACCGGCACAGAAATGCCATGGGTGCGGTGATGGGCGGTGTGTATTTTACACTGGCAGACTTTGCCTTCGCTGTGGCGTCCAACTGGCAGGAGGTGGGGACGGTTTCCCTGAATTCCGAGATTGCCTATCTGGGCGCGGCAAAAGGGGAAGTCTTAAGCGCAGAGGCATTCTGTGTGAAAAACGGAAGGACGACAAGCTATTACCGGATTGAAGTGAAAGATGATCTGGGGAATCTGGCAGCCGTTGTAAATACCACGGGCTTTAACACGAGCCACAGGAAGGGATGAGTGTCTGCCTCCGGATGTTTGCAAAATTAAAAAATAAGAAGGAAGAGAGGAACTTACTGAATGAAAAGAGAGAAATTCGGCACCAGGCTGGGATTTATCCTGATCTCGGCCGGATGTGCCATCGGACTGGGAAATGTCTGGCGTTTTCCGTATATTACCGGACAGTACGGCGGAGCGGCGTTTGTGCTGATCTATCTGGCCTGCCTTGTGCTTCTTGGTCTGCCGATTATGATTATGGAGTTTTCTGTGGGACGTGCTTCCCAGGCAAGTATCGCCCTTGCGTTTGACAGACTGGAACCGAAAGGGACAAAATGGCACTGGTACAAATTCTTCGGTATCGCGGGCAATTACCTTCTGATGATGTTCTACACAACCATCGGGGGATGGCTTCTTCTGTATATCTTCAAGATGGGGGCAGGCGGATTCGAAGGAATGGACACTGCACAGATTGAGACAGAGTTCGGAGAACTTATGGGAGAGCCTGTGCTGATGACGGTGCTTATGATTATTGTCGTTGTCCTATGCTTTGGCGTCTGCAGACTGGGACTGCAGAAAGGTGTGGAAGGAATTACCAAGGTGATGATGGTGCTTTTGTTCATCATGCTGATTATTCTGGCTGTCCGCTCGATTCTGCTTCCCGGAGCAGGAGAGGGACTACGTTTCTATCTTCTCCCTGATTTCGGCAAAATGAAAGAAGCGGGAATCATGGAAGTAATCTCCGCCGCCATGGGTCAGTCTTTCTTTACTCTGAGCCTTGGTATCGGCGCGATGGCTATTTTCGGAAGTTATATCGACAAGAAGAGAACCCTTCCGGGAGAGGCGATCTATATTACGATTCTGGACACCTGCGTTGCTTTTACGTCGGGACTGATCATCTTCCCGGCAAGTTTCGCGTTTGGAGTAAACCCGGACAGCGGTCCGAACCTTATCTTCATCACCCTGCCGAATATCTTTAACTCCATGGCAGGAGGAAGAATCTGGGGAGCGGTATTCTTTATCTGCATGTTCTTCGCGGCGGCGTCCACGATCATTGCAGTATTTGAAAATATTATCGCTTTCGCCATGGACCTGACGGGATGTTCCAGAGGAAAAGCGGTAGCGGTAAATCTGGTGGCGATTATCGTGCTTTCCATGCCCTGTGTACTCGGCTATAACCTGCTGAGCGGATTCGAGCCCTTCGGGCCGGGCAGTGCAATCCTCGACCTTGAAGATTTCATCGTAAGCAACAACCTGCTGCCGCTCGGAAGCCTTATATACGTGCTCTTCTGTACAAGCCGTTACGGCTGGGGCTGGAATAACTTCCTGAAAGAAGCCAACACCGGCGAAGGCCCCAAATTCCCGAAAGCAGTCAGAATCTACGTAACCTATATCGTTCCGCTTATAGTCCTGTTCCTGTTCATTCAGGGATATTGGTCTAAATTTGCAGGTTAGGCTCAAGCAGTGCGGGAGATAAAAAAGAGATGACTCATCATGCTTGCATGAATGTGTCATCTCTTTTTTTATCTCACATAGGGCGCAGCCCGTGAGCGGGATGGAGCGCGAAGCGCGGAATCCCGCTGCCGCACTGTGGACGGAGCCGGGGGCGCAGCCCCCCTATTCTGTTATTTTAACCGCCAGCACAGCAATCCCTTCTTTTCCGGGAAGTTTCATATCTGTATACCCGCTTGCCTTTTCAATCAGTGTTTCCCTTGTCATATTCCACACATCGATCACATCAATCCGGTAGGAAGCGTTTTCCGGCAGATTGATCGAGGAAATGCTGGGCTGATGCCCGCTGAAGTATTTCAGAAAAGCGTCATCCCCGCAGTGGCCGTTAAAATTATCGCCTTTCATCTTGATACACTCCGCATTTTCGTCTGTAACAGAGTTAAACAGATGAATAAACGGATTCTCCGCGGCATTCACAGGCTCCTCCTCCTGTCCGGGCTCCAATTTTCTCGGTTCATTCCATGGTTCTACCGGTGACGGCAGGCTGTAGAGAAGATCCTTCAGAAAAGCGATCCGCTTTGGACTTTCACCTTTGAGAACACCGCCTCTCGCCCACCAGAGAATCTCATCTTCAGAGAAAAATGTCTCGCCGTGAGTCGCGTAAGCGCCTACAGAGCAGGCTTTCCAGAAACGGTTCGTCATCTCAAATGCAGAAATATTTCCCCATTCGTGCTGAATATCTCCTTCATAGCAGAACTCGTCGTAGACAACCGGTTTCTGGTAGCGATCCATCCATTCCGCGGCTTTGTAGAATGCAATAGTCTGGACGCAGACATGTGTGATGGCAGGTCTTGAAAAATCATAAAATTTGATGCAGTTATGATTGCTCAGAAGATGGCCGTAAGGATCATTTTTCACGATCGTGTCTTCAATCTCAAACCAGTCGTTCTCTGACAGATGGAACATCAGGTCATATTCATTTGCCATGCTCCACCAGATATAGGGAATAGCCGCGAGACGTCTTAAGGCGTAATCCAGATAAACCTTGTTCTCCTCCATGCTCATTTTGGAAAATCCCCAGCGGTCGTAAGGATGGAAGAGGATCAGATCTGTCTCTATCCCCATTTCTCCGAGACGGTTAAGGATTTTCTCAAAGTGAGCCCAGTATGCGAAGCAGGGGCGGTGCACATCCCATTTCCCGTCCGCATCTTTTTCAAAAGGATAGAACTGGGGCTCATTGTGGTTGTAGTCGTAGTGCTTCGGAAAGATGCAGTGGCGCACCTTGTTAAACGGCGCTGTAGAAAGCGTGTTAAGCGTCTGCTCGATCAGTTCTTCAGACTGGTGGGCGAGGGCATAAATCGTTGTACCGAAAGGCAGATATTTTGTGCCGTCCTGATAAACAAAATGAGTGCCTTCTGCCTGAACCATGCCGTGTGCAGTTTCGGATACGGTGCAGTCTTCTTCACCGGACGCGTTGACAACGCCGGATACTGCCCACGTATAATGTCCTTCCTTCTGCGGAAGAAAACGGACTTTGTAAGTACCATTTCCATCATAAAATCCTTTTACATTCCATGTCTCATCCCCGCAACTGAATTTTGCCTGAATATCTGCAAGTGCCTGAGAGCCTTCCGGTTCCGGACCGGAGAACGTCAGTTCAAATGTCTCATAGCGTTTCATCGTGTTACCTCCTTGTTCTGACAGAGTTATCTGTATTCTATGATGATATCATAGCAAAGAGAGAACTTAACAACAAGAAAATATTAAGTGAAATACACTTAATACATGCTTAATTTCCGGAGTTGCATACTTATCCGGATTTCACAGATATTGCAAGATGTATGATACAGGTAAAAAGCGGCTCCTGAGAATGTGTCCTGGCAGGGCATCCCCTCAGAACCACTTCCGGCAGAGTTTCTCCACCACCCCGATCACCGCATACAGCGCCATCGCCATGAAGCAGAGCAGCACGATCGACATAAGCAGCCAGTTCATCTTGAAGAGGTGAAGAGACAAAAAGATAAAATGACCATCGCTCTTTGTAGCGAGAATAATGCGGAAAAGCATTGACGATATCCGGTATACAAATTTTAGCGAATACGTTATAATAAAGGACAAATAAAAACAGCTTGAGTATATTATGGATTACTATAAGAACTGTAGTATGGAAAAGCGAGGCGTTATCAGAAATATAAAGGGGGATATTGCAAGATGTATGATACAGGTAAAAAGCGACTCCCGGTAGGTATAGAAAGCTTTGAAGAGATAAGGTCGGATGACTATTACTATGTGGACAAAACGGCAATGATTCGTGATCTGCTGCAGAGACGGGGAAAGGTGAACCTTTTTACAAGACCGCGCCGATTTGGAAAGTCTTTGAACATGAGTATGTTGAAATGCTTTCTCGAAATCGGCTGTGATGATAAGCTTTTTGAAGAGCTTGAAATCAGCTCTGATATGGAGCTGTGTAATAAATATATGGGGAAATATCCCGTTGTTTCTATTTCTTTGAAGGGGGTCAACGGAGCAGATTACCCCACTGCCCGTGCTCTTATGTGTTCGGTTGTAGGAAACGAAGCCTCCAGATTTTACGACCTGTTTACTGCAAGTGAGAAACTGAATGAAGTTGACCGGAAGCAGTATGCCCAGTTGGTCAATGTGGACGCAGGGACAGAAGGCGGATTCCTGATGTCGGATGCCGTGCTGATGGGAAGTCTGAAAACGTTATCCATGCTGTTGGAAAAGCATTTCGGTGAAAAGGTAATTGTATTGATTGATGAATACGATGTTCCCCTTTCAAAAGCCAATGAGCGTCATTACTACGACGAGATGATTCTTCTGATCCGGAATATGTTTGAGCAGGTGCTGAAAACAAATGACAGCCTGTATTTTGCTGTACTGACCGGATGCCTGCGGGTATCGAAGGAAAGTATTTTTACCGGACTGAATAATCCAAGTATTTTCTCGATAACAGACGAGGACTGCGATTCCTATTTCGGATTTACAGATTCGGAAGTCAAGAGAATGCTGCGCTATTACGATCTGGAGGACAAGTATGATCTGATCCGGGAATGGTATGACGGTTACCGGTTTGGGGATACCGACGTATACTGCCCCTGGGACGTGATCAATTATGTAAATAAACTCCAGGTCAGACGGGATCTTCCGCCGCAGGACTATTGGTCGAATACAAGCAGTAATGATATTGTCCGGCACTTTATTGAACGGATTGGCGATGGGCTGACAAAAAGTGAGATTGAAGCACTGGTTGCCGGTGAGACTGTTGCGAAGGAGATTCATGAAGATCTGACCTATAACAGGCTTTACGATACGACGGATAATATCTGGAGCGTGCTGTTTACGACCGGATATTTAACCCAGAGGGGAACCTTGGATGGCAGAACCTATCAGCTGGCAATCCCCAATATGGAAATCCGGAATATTTTCAAAAATCAGATTATGACAATGTTCAGGAAAAATGTAGAGCAGGACGGAAAGACTCTGGATGCATTCTGTCAGGCACTCCAGACGGGGAATGCCGGGGATGCAGAGCGGCTGTTTACGGATTATCTCGGGAAAACCATCAGTATCCGAGATACCTTTGCCAGGAAACCGACAAAAGAGAACTTTTATCACGGTATCCTCCTGGGAATCCTTGGGTACAAAAACGGATGGTATGTACGTTCAAATAAAGAAGCCGGGGAAGGATACAGCGACATTATTATCAAAATCGAAGACGAAAGCATCGGTATAGTTATTGAAGTCAAGTATGCAGAAGAGTCACGTTACGACTATGTATGCAGGGGCGCCCTGGATCAGATTAAGGCGAGTGGATACGCACAGGCTTTGAAAGAGGAAGGATGCCACACGATTTTGAAATATGGAATTGCCTGCAATAAAAAGAAATGCAGGATTATGGTTGAAAAAGAAACCGAGGATGAAAATTTATAAAAATAATCATGGAGGTGTTAATAACGTGCCAGATAGCGATTAGCATACCAGATGAAGTACTTTTCGATACAAAAATGAGCAGGGAAGAGGCAAACCGTTTTGCGAGCTGTGCAGTAGCGGTAGGATACTATACTCAGAGTGGCGTATCAATCGGTTATTGTGCTCAAATTGCAGGGATGACAGAAGAAGAGTTCGTAAAATATCTGGGACAAAATCATATATCTATCTTTAAGTATGATGCTAAGGAAGAATTTCTGGAGGAGCTGAATAATGCGTAAAGTGATTGTAAACTCAACGCCGTTGATTGTGCTCTGTGGTATAGGGCGTTTGGAGATTCTTCAGAAAACAGCAGGGGGCATTAGCAGAAAATGTCCCCCCCTTTTCTCTTATAGGCATGCTCCATTGAATTAGAAACGGCTTTGCTCCAATATGTATTTCTCAAGAGCGGGTTTTGGAATCTTCCAGTCTTTCCCTTCTTTATAGGCTTTCAAGTGACCGGCGCGGACGATTTTATATGCCTGGGTAGTTCCTATCTTCAAGATTTCTGCAACATCAGTAATGGTCAGTATATCGTCATAAGACTCAAACATAATTGCTGTTTCACTCCTTTAATGTGAGATTTACATTGTAGTATCCGGCAGTTTCCTTTATTTTTGTGAGATATTCAGTCATTCTGTTTTCATCAAGTGCCGGGAAATCAGGAATATAACTTGCGGTAGAAATGATAAAGTGAAAGTGAGAGTGTTCATTTCCCGTGGTTTTATTTTCGGTATGATAGGCATAACAGACCGGGTATTCGTAAGAGAAGATCCGGGCAATACTGTCTGCCATATAGAAATAGTCTCCATAGGGTTCATCTAATGTGAATGGCATAGTAACGAGCATATGCCAGAGCTGCTGCGGCAGGATGTATTTTGGATTCTGTGAATAATAATTCTCTTCAAATGCTTCTATGAGCTTTTTCGGATCCGGGGGATATCCTATATTTACTACTCCATAGAACCGGATCGGTAGTGGCTTTTTGCTGTCAAGATGGAAGATATAAGACAGTGCATTATGTATAGCGTCTGTATTCTGGTATGTGCCGTTTACGAATTTGATATTTACATCAGTCAATTTTGCTCACCTCTTCAATCAATGTTTTTCTTGTCTGTTCCGGCATTTTAGTATTCTGTAAAAGATTATATACCCGTTGCTTGATCAGTTCTTTCTGAATTCTGAAAACTAAATCAGTCGGTTCACTGAATAATAAATCACGTATTGCTTCAGATATCGAGCAGCCGTTATTTTTTGCATATTCTTTAAGTGCTTCGGACTGTAACGGAGTTGTCCGAAATTTGTATACTTCCGTGTAATCTTTTAAATATTTCATCTTTTTCTCCTTATCTGGTTGATTTTATTATATTTATTGAGATGTTATTCATTGATAATTTTTAACTACAGATGATCTTTATATATAAATATAATTAATATTATAATATATATTTATATAATATACTTATTATATTATTGATATTCTATAAACTGTATTGTTTATTGAGTATCTATAATGTAATTAACTATTTAGCAGGTAACCGGATATTCTGTGGTGTATTCTAAGCGGTCAGGAATCGTGTATTTACATACATCTGGTTCACTGCAATAATTTTTGTACCACAAATCCGGTTACCCTCGGTAACAATTTATTCTATTGTTAGTTGATTTTATTTTTTAACATCAGATTTTATCGGATAATATGAAATAAACATATTTAATAATGAATACTGGGTATTAATATATCAGTGAAAAAAGATTGACAAAAGCCTGTATGTTTCCTATACTGAAAAGGCAGTTGAATACACAACTGCCTGTAACTGATCAATCGATTTAAGGAAGGAGGACAATTATGACACAGGTAAGAATGGAAAATAACGTAACAGCAGAATACAGCAGGGAGCGGATTGTCCTCGTGACAGTTTTATAAATATCTTATGCCATGACTGGATAATCCGGCATCTCTGATATCAGGGGTGTCTTTTTTGCGCTCTTTTTTACGCAGAGAAGAACCTGGAGGGAAAGGATTAATATGAAAACAGTAGATGGTATCTATGCATCCGCAAACATATTCACAGATACAATAGAAGATTATGCCCTGTCACAGATCAGGATGCTCTGTGATAACGAGGCGTTTGAGAACAGCCGGATCCGGATCATGCCGGATGTTCATCCGGGCAAAGTGGGAACCATAGGATTTACCGCCACCGTTGGAAAAAGGATACTTCCAAATGTGATTGGGGTTGATATCGGCTGTGGGATCACAGTGGCAAAACTGAAACAGAAGAAAGCAGAATTCCGTAAGATGGATTCAGTGATCCGGAAGAATATTCCTGCGGGAACAAAGATCAGGAGAACACCGCACCGGTTTGCTGAGGAGTTTGACTTTGAACGGCTGAACTGCTGCAGAGCGATTAACAAGGAAAAGGCACGTCACAGTCTGGGCAGTCTTGGCGGAGGAAATCATTTCATTGAACTGGATCAGGACAGTCAGGGCGGGCTTTATGTGGTGATCCATTCGGGAAGCCGTCATTTGGGAAATGAAGCCACAGAGCATTACCTGAAAGAAGGACAGAAGATCCTGAAAAGCAGAGGGGAACAGATCCCCTATGAGCTGACATACCTTGAAGGTGACTGCAGGGACGCTTATCTGGAAGATCTGCAGACCATACAGGAGTTTGCCGCTCTGAACAGGGCTGCTATACTGGATGAACTGGTCAGGGGAATGAAATGGAAGATGACGGAGAAATTCTCGTCTGTCCATAATTACATTGATGGTTCCGGCGCGGAAATGATCCTTAGAAAAGGGGCGGTTTCCGCAAATGCAGGAGAGAAGGTAATCATTCCCATTAATATGAGGGACGGCGTGATCCTTGGAACTGGTCTGGGAAATCCGGAATGGAATTATTCTGCCCCTCATGGAGCAGGAAGGATCATGAAGCGGGAGGATGTAAAACAGAAGCATACGGTTTCGGAATTTAAGAAGGAAATGAAGGGGATCTACAGCAGTTGTATCGGGGCGGCTACACTGGATGAAGCGCCTTTTGCATACCGTGGGATAGATGAAATCCTGGGGGCGGTAAAAGACACGGTAGAGATCCGGAATATACTGAAACCGGTATATAACTATAAGGCAGGGAAAAATTAGAAAAAGGAGCATTTACTTGGAAAGGACAAGAGAATACAGGATTACAGTAAGGAAAAAGAAAATAAAACAGAGAAAGAGAAATATAAAGAATCTGCGAACATTTTATGGTTACGAATACGAGCATTCTGTGACATACAGAAGAAAGATTTACAGTGCTGTATTTGGCGAAAAAGAAGGGCTGTTAGCAAAACATGATTACGGTGCTGTTACAGGCGGATGTCCCAGAAAAACAAAAACCAAGGAAAGAAAAGCATTGTACAGATATAAAGGTGCATATGGGAAAGCGGTAGATTATTCCCATCATGACAGAATGCAGCTTATCGATATGGGACAGGAGCTGAAGGCGTTTTACAACAACGAACTGGAAGAAAATGATGAAAGCGGGTGAAAATATGATAGTACAGATCAGCTCCGGTCAGGGACCGGCAGAGTGTGAGTTGGCGGTGTCCAAGTTCTATGAAGCTTTGAAAAAAGAATATCCGGAAATTGAGTTGCTTTCCGTCCACAAGTCTCGGATAAGCGGCGGCAGTACATCGATCCGGTTTTCGACGGAGAGGGACTTGTCAGAGTTGGAGGGGAGCGTGCAGTGGATCTGCAGAAGCCCATTCCGACCGAATCATAAAAGAAAAAACTGGTTTATTGACGTGAGTATAATTCCGGAGCAGGAAGAGGTAAGCAAAGAGCAGGAAATCCGTTTTGAGAGATTTCATTCCAGTGGAAAAGGTGGTCAGAATGTTAATAAGGTGGAGACAGGAGTGCGCCTGATCCATATACCGACAGGGATAACGGTAACATCCACTGCGGAAAGAAGCCAGTTTGCGAATAAAAGAGATGCACTGCGTAAGCTAAATGCAATTCTGGAACAGAGGGAAAAGGCGGAAACAGGAAAACAGGTGAATTCGGCATGGAGAGAGCATAACCGGATTCAGAGGGGAAATCCGGTCAGAGTATATGAAGGGATGGCATTTAAGCGGAAGAAGTGAGAAAAACTGAAAAAGCAGGATGATGTAATGATATATTATTATTTTGAAGCGGTAAGGGATTGTCTTTACCGCTTTAAATATTTTTCGGAGGTCAAAAGAGAAATGGAATGTGAAGAGAAAAATGAAATTGAAAAACTGCAGGAGGAGGCGTTTATGGATGGGTATAAATATGCAATACAAATTTTGCAGGAAAGCATGGGAAAAAGAAAAACGAATAATGATATCGAACGGGGAAATATCAGACACTGATTAAAAGTATAGGCGAATATATCCTGTTACAAAGTATCAGATATTTTAGATTGAAACGGGTATGGGGCACAGCATTTTTATGCGATGCCCCATATAAGTTTATTCGCTCATGGGTCTAATACCCCGCTGCTTGCAACGTTCTAAAAAAGAAACTAGTAGCGGATACCCCGTTGCTTGCAGCGGGGTGGTTCATTTTTTTCTTAATATATCGTGAATAATCTGTTGGATATGTGTCAGTTCTGTTTCTGTAAGCCCTGTGACTTCTATATATTGTCTTGTGTCGATCTCAAGCAGATAATCTGTGCTAACTGAAAAAAAGCGGGAGATTCTGATCAGCATGTCTATGGAAGGGAGAATATTATTATTTTCCCAATTTGATACAGTCTGTTTTGAAACACCAAGTTTTTCAGCCAGTTGAACCTGTGAATAATTGTGGGCGGTTCTTAGTTTTTTGATTACGTCTCCAAACATTAAATCACTCCTTTAAAAATAAGGCTACTAAACACATGGTATATTTACAAAATACTTTAGTATTGATATAATAGACTTTAAGAGAAAAATACCCATTGGGAGGAATGAGATGAAGAAAAAAATTTGGATGATAGTTATACTAGTAATAGTGTTGGTCATTTTGTGGAGTCTACTATTCGACAGAGAGGGAGTTATGAGTTTTTTTGGTGTGTGATTAAGGGGGAAACAACATGTTTTGCGTAAAATGTGGAAAAGAGTTAAAACCGGAGTGGAAGGTCTGCCCGAATTGTGGAGAACCAGTTGAGCAAATGAAAGCGCATGACACTCCGAATATGGTTAGCGACAAGGCTAATATCGAAGATACTTCTGAGTATGAAATTAGAATGGAAGTGCATGCCGGTGAACTTACAATTTCTGGACAGCGGAGATTTACTAGTGAAATCTTCATAAAGGGAAAAGAAGTGATGGTTAGAAATTATATGAATACAAAGAGTTACAGTGCTCCTGTTGATACTAGGTTTATGACTCGGGATATTCAGCGAATAAAGTATAAACGTCATGCAGTAATACGAAAAATTCATAAAACACGATATATAATAGCAGGAATTCTCTTTGTATTAGGAATTGTAACATCAGTTTTCTATTTATGTCTTATTGCATTAATTATAGCTCTGTTAAATTATATTGATAGTTGCTCTAAGGCAATGGAAATATCGCTTGTTGATGGAAGAAAAGTGTATATCTATTATTTTGATCAAGATGATGTAATTCAAATTGAAAAAGAACTAATGAGAAGAAAAAATAAAATTTCATAAGTATTGTAGGAGGTGTAAGCTGATGTATTGCCCTAATTGCGGTTGCCAAGTAGAAGAAGACTGGATAGTTTGTCCTAGTTGTGGAATTAAGCTTAAAGAAAATAATAAAGATGAAGCACAGGTAGTTAAGTCTTCTGTTTTAAACAATGAAAAAAATATCAAAAAGAAAAAGCCAAAATGGAAAAAAATAGGTACAATCATTGTCGCAATTATAGTGTTTTATATTTTAGCACAAATACCAATGTCAACTATAACTGATATCGGAAAACCAAGCACTGATTCTGATGACTATTATGATGGATACGATTACAATATAGTAGAGAATGATAATCAAAGCAATAACGGAGAATCAACACAGGAAAATTCGGATGGATCGCAGACAGTAGCTGAATATTTAGAGAGTTGTATTTCAGTTACTCCCGAAGAGTTAAACAGAAATCCCGATATGTATGTAGGGAAAGATATCGTATTAGAAGGCAGTTTCTCTACTGTGATGGATAGTATTATTATTGGACTTTGGGACGGACAAGGTGGGATAGAAGTCAAATACGATGGAAAATCTGCTTATGATACCAATGGAGTGGCAGTTGGAAATGTGATAGAGGGTGATTATGGTTATGCCGCAGGAGTTTTTCAAGGAGAAGATGATTTTGGGGTTCTTTACATGGATGGTGCAATAATTATATTAACTTATCAGGAGGAGTGAGGGTTATGTATTGTGTTAACTGTGGTAAAGAAGTTAAGGATGAGTGGGTTAAATGTCCCTATTGTGGAGCAACATTAAAGAAAGATCTAAAAGATGATGAAAAGAAAAAAACTGTTGATATAAGCGACAATCGTAAAAATGCAAAAGCAAAAGGAGGATTTAAGAAGATCCTTTTGACTATTTTAGGTGTTTTTGTTGCTATAATCGTTTTTTTATTTATTATTGGGAGTCTTAGTGGTTCGGAAAATGAAAGTGAAAATAACGAGAAAATCAATGTTAGTGATGGCACAGAAGAGCAAGAAAATTATTCAGATTTGGACCTTGAAACATTGATAGGGAAAACAGCAGAGGAACTGCAAGAATTAGGTTTTGTTTTTAATAATGACACCAATCGATGCGAATTACTGAATGGTAAAGTGTATGCGGAGTTTGATTCAGAGGGAAATGCCAATCGTATAGTGGTAACAGGATCTGAAGACTATCTGCCTTCTGTTCATGGAATTAGAGGTGGTATGAGCTTAGACGAAGCTGATATATTATTGAAAGATACATATGAATCAACAGGTACTTCTGATGGAGAAGCAATTTATGTTAACCGCACAAGTAGAATGGGGGTAGGAATTCGCTCAAATAATAATCAGATTACTGAGCTTATCTCCGGACAGCTTACAAAAGAAGATTTGGATGAATATTTGGAACAGGTATATATTTTCCCTTATAGTGATAGCGAATATTTATCAGAGGACGAAGTGAGATTATATGATGCGGATACGCTCAGAATAGGGCGCAATGAGATATTTGCACGCCATGGGGTGATCTTTGATTCTGCCGATCTGCAAGACTATTTTGATAAAATGCCATGGTATGAAGGGACAATATCTGTTTCTGACTTCAATTCGGATTCGGTTTTTAATGAATACGAAAAAGCAAATGTTAATTTGATAAAAACTATTGAAGATGAATTAAACAATGTCCATGAGGATTTTATTGGTTTGGAAGGTACATATATCTGTATTGATCCATTGGAAGATGGAATTACAGGACGTTTTGACATTACTAATATTACGGATGATACCTTGACTTTTTCACTTGGAACTTTAGAGGGCATGCCAGGGGTTATGACAGAACAGGCGCAAATTATAGATGAATGTACTGCTCAAATAACAACTTATGGTTTTACAATTACTTTTACATGGTCAGATCCGGAAAATATGTATGTGACCAACTCCGGTGAAATTACTGGAATGGAGGCTGCCGTAATCAATGATGTGACAGAAAGCAGAAGCTATACAAGACCTACGGAATTTAATTAATAGTAAATATCTGAAATTCAATTACATATTATATCCATGAAGCAATACCATGCGGTGAAGCCTTTCGGGGCTTCACCTTTTTTCTTTTACAGAAGGGAGGAATCCAATGGATGCAGGCAGAATCCTGATCGCTGTGCTTGCCTGTGCAGTGACCGTGTACAAGATTATCAGCGATGACGATTAGGACGGGAACACAGTAAAATTCCGGTGCCATAAACCGGAAAACCAGAAAAGAAACACAAGGAAAAAAGAACAAATCTGAAAGTAAATAATCGAAGGAGGAAGGAAACAATGGCAGCAAATGTAGAAACTATGTTTTATGTAAGAGAAACCCCGTGGCATGGACTGGGAACAAAAGTGATGGAAGCTCCGGATTCCCGGAAAGCGCTGATTGTGGCGGGTCTGGACTGGAATGTCGTCCAGGAACCGATCTATACCGACACCGGGGAGCCGATTTCCGGGTATAAAGCAAATATCCGGGATTCTGACCGCAGTGTTTTGGGTGTGGTGACAGACCGCTATAAGGTGATCCAGAACCGGGAGGCGTTTGCCTTTACAGATGAACTGCTCGGTCAGGGTGTGCGTTATGAGACGGCAGGAAGCCTACAGGGAGGACGGAAGGTATGGCTGTTGGCGCGTATGCCCCATGAATATATCATCTCCGGGGAGCGGATCAGCCCCTATCTGCTGTTCTCCAACACCCATGACGGCTCCAGCTCCATCAAGGTTGCCCTTACGCCGATCCGGGTAGTGTGTAATAATACGCTCAACCTGGCTTTGAATACGGCGAAACGCTCCTGGTCTATGATCCATACCGGGGACATCCAGGCAAAGATGCAGGAAGCCAGGAACACGCTTTTCCGGGCGGAGAAATATATGGATGAACTGGGCAGGGAGTTTGAAGCCCTCCGCATGAAAAAGCTGACGGATCAGCAGGTGAAGGAGTATATAGAAATTCTCCTGCCCGTTGAGGACGGATCTACCCCGCAGCAGATCAGGAACATGAAGCGTCTGCAGGAGGATATGAAGCTCCGGTATTTTGAAGCCCCGGATCTGCAGGACACCGGAAAGAATGCCTACCGCTTCATAAATGCAGTCTCAGATTTTGCCACCCACGCCAAGCCCCTGAGGAAAACGGTAAATTACAGGGAAAACCTGTTTGCGAGGACAGTGGAAGGAAATCCGTTGATCGATAAGGCTTATCAGCTTGTATCTGCCGCATAGAAAAGGAATGGATTACAGAATGAAGAAAGAAGAAAGGAGAGGAGGAACAGAACCATGAAAAAATTAGTATCCACGCTGAATCTGGACAGGAAGGAATGGCTGAAATACCGGAAACAGGGAATCGGAGGCTCTGATGCAGGTGCGGTGTGCGGGTTTAACCCGTACCGCACCGCAATCCAGGTATATTACGATAAGACTTCCGGAGAGACTGAAGAGATCGACAATGAAGCCATGCGTCAGGGCAGGGAATTTGAGGCTTATGTGGCAGGAAGGTTTACAGAGGCAACCGGGAAAAAGGTCAGGCGGGCAAATGCCATGTTCTACGATGAGGCAAATCCATTTATGTTGGCGGATGTTGACCGGATGGTTACGGGGGAAAATGCCGGTCTTGAGTGCAAGACGGCAAGCCCCTACATGGCAGACAAATGGCAGGATGGCAGGATTCCGCTTTCCTACCAGATTCAGTGCTACCATTATATGTCCGTGTGTCATGCGGATGCCTGGTACATTGCCGTCCTGATCTATGGGAAGGAGTTCAAGTATTACCGGATTGAGCGGGACGAGCAGATTATCGACAACCTGATCCGGATTGAAAAGAGTTTCTGGGAAAATCACGTCAAAGCCGGAATTATGCCGGATCCGGACGGCTCGAAAACAGCGGAGCAGGTCATTGCGGAATATTTCCCGGAGACAGGCGGAAGGAGCATACCGCTTACCGGATTTGACGATAAACTCCGTCGCAGACAGGAGCTTGTGGGGATTATGGAGCGGATGGAGACAGAAAAGAAACAAATCGACCAGGAACTGAAAATATATCTTGGGGATGCGGAAACAGCGGAGAATGAACATTTCCGTGTTTCCTGGAAGAACGTAAGCAGGAGCAGTCTGGACGAAAAGCGCTTAAAGGAAGAAAATCCGGAGATCTACAGGAAGTACCGCCGGGAAACGGTAAGCCGGAGATTCACTGTCAGGGCGGCATAGCATCCGGATGGAGACAGGCATGAAGCACAGGGAGAGATTATTATACTGGATTTTAAGGATTCTATTGAAGGAGGATTAGATTATGGCGCCAAGAGCCACAAACAGTGTAAAAGAGGAACTTGCCAAAAAAGCAGAAACCACGGCAGGAGAAACAAAGTTGAAGAAGTCCATGAGCATTGCAGACCTGATAAAAGCAATGACACCGGAGATTAAGAAAGCTCTGCCGGAAGTCATTACACCGGAGCGATTCACGAGGATGGCATTATCAGCATTGAATACAACTCCGAAACTGCAGGAATGTACCCAGATGAGTTTCCTTGCTGCGCTGATGAATGCGGCACAGCTCGGTCTGGAGCCGAACACACCGTTGGGTCAGGCTTACCTTATCCCGTATAACAATAAGCAAGTTATGGAGTGCCAGTTCCAGATCGGTTATAAAGGGCTGATCGATCTGGCATACCGGAATCCCCAGATGCAGATCGTTTCGGCACAGACGGTCTATGAGAATGATGAATTCGAATATGAACTTGGTCTGAATCCGAAACTGGAGCACAGACCGGCGCTTACAGACCGCGGAGAGATCCGGCTTTTCTATGGTCTCTTTAAGCTTGTAAACGGTGGGTTCGGTTTTGAAGTGATGAGTAAGGAGGCTGTGGATGCATACGCGAAGGAATATTCGAAATCTTTTGATTCTTCCTTCAGTCCGTGGAAAACCAACTATGAAGCCATGGCGAAAAAGACCGTGATTAAGCAGGCTCTCAAGTATGCCCCGGTTAGGGCTGATTTCAGAAGGGCTTTATCTGCGGATGAAACGATTAAGAATGAAATCGGAGAGGAAATGTCAGACATACAGGGAGAGAATATCTTTGACGCTGACTATACAGAGCAGAGTGCATGAATGGAACGGGTAAAAAGTTTTAGGAGGAATTATGCTGATTGAAAAAATATATAAACAAGTCTACGCTAAAATGCAGGAAGAAACAGGAGCGGATGATTCGGTTATGAGCGACCGGTTATCCGCACTCATAGGAACACCCATAGA
Organism: Lachnoclostridium sp. An169; assembly: GCF_002160525.1. Classification (GTDB taxonomy): domain Bacteria; phylum Bacillota; class Clostridia; order Lachnospirales; family Lachnospiraceae; genus Mediterraneibacter; species Mediterraneibacter cottocaccae. The sequence goes on along the minus strand of NZ_NFKT01000042.1, from coordinate 3,842 downwards.
GGAACTGGATAAGGAGAGACTGGAGCTGTTGCTGTGCAATGCCGTTATCATTGGTCAGGAGCAGGGATTTGTAAACGGTTTCCGGTTCTGCATCCGGCTTCTGTCGGAAGCACTGGGATAAAGAAGAAAGGGGAAATACACGATGAAAACGGTAATGGAATATGAAGAATTTAAAAAGGAACTGCTCCGGCAGGTCAGTGAGAGGTTGGGAGAAGATGGAGAAGCTGAGGTTATTCCCGTGAATAAGAATAACGGGATTCTGAAAGAAACCATAGGAATTCACGGAAATACCGGAGGTCTGAAACCGCTTGTTTATGTGGAAAGCCTTTATGAACAGTACTGTATGTGCGGAGATTTTTCTGCCTGTGTCGGATTCGTGACCGGGCTGTACCACTCCATGATGGATCTGCATATGGAACAGTATTTTGAAAGTTGGGAAGTGGTAAAGCCGAGAATTGTGGTAAGGGTCGCTAATTTGAAAAGAAATCAAGCTGAGTTGGAAAATATTCCACATAAGAGATACCTGGATCTGGCTGTATACTGCAGGGTTATTCTGGCAGAAAATGAAAATGGCACGGCAAGTACAGCGGTTAAGAAGAGCATGCTCCACTATCTGGGAGTCGGGGAAGAGGAGCTGTGGGAAGCAGCCCGGAGCAGTTTCCGGAAGGAAAAGTTCTGGATCCGGCATATCGATGAAGCAATCGGAATCAGCGGAAAGATTCTGGAAAAATTATTAAAGCTGCCACCCTGTAAAGATGAAACTTATATCCTCACAAATGAGTACCGCTGCAGCGGGGCTGTGGGAATGCTCCGGTTTGACCTGTTGGAGAAATTCGCAGAGCAGAAAGAAGCAGACCTCTTTGTTCTGCCCAGTTCTGTGAATGAGGTGCTCGTAATTCCTGACAGGGGTAACCAGACACCGGAGTTTCTGCGGACACTGGTTAAGAAGAATAATGAGTTTTACCCGGACGAGGGGGATCTTTCGGAGAATATTTATTATTACCGCAGGGGACAGAAGAAGCTTGAAATAATTTTATCCAAACTGGAAGAAGGCGAGGAGTCAGCAAGAGAGGAAGGATGGCTTTCTGCGGATGAAGCAGAGAAGTCACTGGGACTTTGAAAATTTAACCTGGAGCAACAGAAGAATTGTAAATGAGCAGCCCATGGGAAGAAAACCTGTGGGCTGTTTTCGTTACTGTGATTAAACAGCCATTAAATGGAAGAAACAGATTAAGGAGAATAAGCAATGCTAAAATTAAAATATGAGGAATTTAAGGAACAGCTCCTTGAAAAAATTCGGGAGAAAACAGGAAAAAATGCCGTGATTAGAGAGACGTTCGTTGAAGGGAAAAACGGGAAACAAAGACAGGAAATTTTGTATATTCCGGAGGAAAACGATGAAATCATTACAGCACTTTCCCTGGGCGGTTTATATGCGGAGTATCTGGGTGGAAAATCCCTTGACCGGTGTACCACCCTGATAGTAGAAAACTGCGGTGTGATGCAGCGGTTAGCTGTGAGCAGGGACTTTCATAACTGGGAAAGAATGAAAAATTATCTTCGGATTGAGGTGGTAAATGCGGAACGGGAGAGCAGTTTTCTGGAGAACACACTGCACAGGAAGATACTCGATCTGGCAGTGTACTGCAGGCTTGTATTTAAAGAAAGCGGGAGCGGCATTGTATCGCTTGTGGTCAGGCAGTCAATGCTTCCGCTCTGGGGAATTACAGAGGAGCAGATGTGGGAGCAGGCAGAAGCGCTTTTCCGAAAAGAGAGATTTGAGGTTGTGTCTACAGGGGATTTCCTCAGATGGATTCTCCGGTATCTGGGGGAAGAGGTGCCGGAAGAGGAGGAAGGCGAGGAAAATTTATATATGCTGACCAACCGTTTTTGCAACAGGGGAGCATCCGGGATGTTCCGTACCGATATTCTGGAACAGCTCGGACAAAAGCATCACTGCGGGATATTTATCTTCCCAAGTTCTGTAAATGAGGTTATGCTGATGCCGGATAATGTTGAAGTCAGTCTGGAAGAGATGAAGGAGTGCGTGACAGATACGAACCGCCTGTTTGTGAAACCGGAGGAGAGGCTGTCGGATTCGGTCTATCATTATGAACTGGGAAGCGGAAAGGTTGTAATTGCAGGATGAAAAAGGAAACAGAAAATCAGGGAAGAACATTTGGTTATGCAAGAGTAAGCAGCAGGGAGCAGAATTTAGACAGGCAGATTCTGGCGCTGAAAGAGTACGTGGAAGAGGAGAACATCCTGACGGATAAGTCCAGTGGGAAAGATCTGGAACGTCCGGCTTATCAGGCTTTAAAGGGAGCTTTGGGTTTACGGGAAGGAGATACGCTTGTTATTACATCTCTGGATCGGCTGTCAAGAAACAAGGAAGATATAAAGAATGAACTGCAGTGGTTCCAAGAGAAGAAGGTGCGGCTGAAAATTTTAGATCTTCCGACATCACTGATAGAGGTTCCGGATGGACAGCAGTGGCTTATACGGATGACGGAGAATATCCTTATAGAGGTTTTGGGAAGTTTAGCAGAACAAGAGAGAATTATGATCAGAAAAAGACAAAGAGAAGGAATCGAGGCTGCAAAAGCGAAAGGAAAACATCTGGGCAGACCCAAAAAAAAACAGCCGGAGGAGTTTGGTGAAATATATGCCCAATGGAAACGGGATGAGATTACAGCGGTAGAGGCAATGAAAAAAATGGGACTGTCAAGCAGTACATTCTACCGGATGGCGCGAAAGTATGAGAGTGATTCAAAAAGCGCATGATTTTTGATATATCTGTCAAAATCCGAAAACATAGTTTTGATACAGACCTGCCGGGACAAAAGCAGTTCTGTCAGAAAGTAGAGGTTGTGGGACAGAATACGTTTCGGAATCTTGCAAAGGATATTCTAATATGTATTCCATATATTATTCTTTCGGGCTATCCGGTTTTTGTTATCGTAGACAATAGTCAGAACAGTTCAGCATTTGTGGAATTCCTTTAGGTGAGGATTGTTGCATTATAAAAATATTGATATAATTAGTACATAGATAGATCTTACAATAATCACGGGGGAGAAGTGATAAATTAATAGAACAATATCCGGATACTTTGAAATTTGAAGATGATTTAAAGACGAGAAGGGAGAGAAAATAATGAAATGCATGAGCTGCAAATATGGAGAAATGGAAGAAGCAAAAACAACATATTTCGCACAATTAAATGATTGCTATGTGATTATTGAGAATGTCCCTTGTATGAAATGCAGCCAGTGTGGAGATGAATTTTTAAAGTCGTCTGCAGCAGAGAAGATCGATGATATTCTGGATGGAATTGAAAAAATAGCAAGTAAGATTTACATTCTGGATTATGCTACGGCAGCGTAAATGTGGCAAAGCAGATCAGTTTCTGGCGTCAGGGAATAATGCTTTGGAACGGTATGAAATAGCGAGGCACAGAATGGCTTTAACAGCTATCATGTAGAGACTGATAGACTGCGGATAATAAGAGTCCCAGTTTGTCAGTCTCCCTTGTTTAGTATTCAAGCAAATGTGACCGATTTATTCCTTATCTGATCACCATCTGGAGGTCTGGTGTTAAAAAGTAGAAATTGCAAGAAAGTGTCCCAGAATAAAAAATTTTTCCCAAAAGGGTTTGTTTTATCAATTAAATATTAAGAATATTTTCTGAAAAAGTTCTATATTGGGACAGCCTGCATATAATATCAATAAGTTAACCTGTTGTGCTAATTTGTTTTGGTGTATCTGTAAGTTGCGAAAGGGCGAAAATCCCCCTTCTACTTTTAGTTGGACAGTTATCTGCTAAAAGATAAGCTGCTTGA
>NZ_NFKT01000041.1 GCF_002160525.1 Lachnoclostridium sp. An169 | reverse complement strand
AGAGATAAAGAAGAAATCTCAGAGGAAGGTTCGGGCTGTATGTGGACTGATGCTCATACAGGGACAGCCGGGAATCGATCAGGAATGAAAGATCATTCTTCATCGACATGTAAATGGCATTGTCCAGAGTATTGATCGTGAGCAGTTTCGGATCTGTGTAATGTTTTCCAGTCATGGCATTATAAAGTTCCAGTAAATTCTTCTCATCGCCAAAGATCATGATAAAGATCCGGGACTTATATGTCCGGTTTGGTGTGACAGATGCGGTGTTTTCTTTTGTCTGCATAGAATTCCTCCTCTTAATAATAAATGCGCAGGAGGCTTCTCTGCCTGTCTCTTTTTCTTTCAACCAGAAACCTCGCTGCTGTGTCAATGGGATATAAAAGCATTGAGATTTCTTTTGATCATAGAATCTTTGATACGGAAAGATCCGCAGATAAGATGAAATATATCAGAAATAATAATGCTTTGAGCATATATTAGCACACTGCTGCCATAAAAACCATACCGGATTTTGCTGTATCCCCATCTTTTCTATTTTTTTCCAAAATAATTTTTCGAAAATTGTTAAAGTTTACTTTGTTGATGCGCCTCTTCAAAAATGTTACCGTAAACGGAGATTATTCTGCCGTCCTTTCGGCAGCTTCATTTTACAGACAGAGGTGCAGGCGGAAAATGTCCGAATACTATTACAACACCCTTGATCCCCGGGAAAAGAAAGTATACCGGGCTGCTCTGAATGGTCTCAATGCATGCCGCCCGGATATCCGGGTCCCCGCAGCCGACATGGAGCGTTTCTCCCGGATCATTACGCTTCTCTCTTTTGATCACCCGGAGATCTTCTACGTAGATTTCCACCGCTTTACGGTAAATACCTCCGGCACCTCGCTGATCTGGGATGTGGACTATCTGTATCCGAAGAAGCAGATTATACAGTTGAGGCTCCTTCTGGAGGAAAAGGTATCTCGTATCCTCGCCTCCGGAAAAAATGTATGCACAGCTCCGCCTCTGGAGAAATGCCGCTGGATTCATGACACACTGGTTAAGAATGTCTCCTATAACCAGGAGGCGCTCCGCTTCCCGGAGATGCATCTGGAAGCCTATTCCGTTCTCGGTGTATTCCGGAAGAAAAGCGCCGTATGCGAAGGGATCTCCCTTGCCGTGGAATATCTGGGTGAGCGGTTGGGAATTTCTCTCCCTGTCATCACCGGAAAGGGGATATCAGACCGGGCCGGTCTCGATGACAGTCACGGATGGAATCTCTTAACCACAGACGGGAAGCATGCCCACCTTGATGTCACATGGGACCTGTGCCTGAGCGCTCCCCTGCATTTTATCCGATATGATTATTTCTGCCTGCCGGACGACCTGATCCGTACAGACCATGTTTATTCCGGCACACCGCACTGTGATGCCGGAAGCGGGCTTACCTTTTTTGAACAGACGCGGCGTCAGTTCACAGAACTGCGCCAGTGCGAATCCTATATTTCCAAAAAACTGAAAGAGGGGCGCAGAAGCTTCTATTTCCAACTTCTGGCACCGGATGATGTGCTGGCGAAAGCAGAGCGTGCCCTCGAGGCCATGCTGCTCCGTAAAATGCCGTTTTTCTTTCCTTTCGGTGCAATTTTAAACTCTTCCCACAACCTGAAACTGGGAATTTTTTTCTACCGGATCTCAGAAGGCGGAGAGGATATCAGGAGGTAACTTACTTATGGGAAACGACCTTGTCAGACGCTCATCCGATGTTCCTGAATTAAAGAGGGCAGACGGATTTTTCAGCTCTCTTTTCCAGAGCCGGACCGAGCGCATCAACCACATAAACCGGAGCGTTATTGAATATAAGCCCAACCGGATCGAAGCATTCCTTCCGCCCGGGTCAGCATCGTGCAGCTGCGTAATCTCCGGAGGCGTGGATGCCGTGCGCAGCAATGTCGTCTGTGCCCAGATCGCCTGCGCCGCAGAGAATCATCTCCCGGTCATCATCCTCCACGAGGGGGATCTGCAGCTTGCGGAAGCTGTCCGCAGCCGTTTCGGAAAGGATCCGCGGTATGCAGAGATCAGTCCGCAGGTTCCCGCATTTGAACCGATGTACGGGCTTTCCGGCCTGGAGATCTCCAACGAGATCGTCCAGAGCACGCCGCCGGAATTCGACATGAAATACAATGTGAAATATTACCTGGACGGAGTGGCTTCCCTCATGAACGGCATCGGGAAGAGCACCAGTTTCCACATGTTTGCCACCTGTCCACACCTGCGGATCTTCGACCTGGTGGATGACGCCCAGACACAGGGGAAGATCACGGACCAGACAGCGCAGGAGATCCGGTCCAGACTGATGATGGGACAGTCGGAGAACTTCAAGCTCGACAGCGTCCTTGCCGGTCTTCAGATGGAGATGGACCCGGTCCTATGGAAGAGCGGCTGCGGTCTGGAGCCGGTCAATGTGTTTACCGCCATAAAGGAGCATAAGATTCTCTGTTTCGACATTGTGTCACTGAGCAGCCAGATGATGACCAACATCATCATTTATCAGTTAAAACTCGCTCTCTCCCGGCGGATGCCCTTCATGCTCGTCGTTGATTCCCTGCCTGTCAATGCGAACAGACAGTACCAGGACTTCCTGAAGATGTCCTCCAATCTCCTTGCCCTGACCCTTGTCTCGGACGACCTCTACGCCATGACAGGCGGAGACGACAAACTGTTCGATTCCTTTGTGGGGAGAAGCGGTCTGGCGGTCATCCTCTCCCACAAGTCCGGGGCGAGCGCAAAGAAATGGGCGGACGCTGTCGGCCAGTATGACGAGTGGGTGGATTCCTACTCGAAAAATTACGGCACCCAGACCAATCCCCGGGATATCTGGAGTTCCCACAGCTCAGGGAATTCCACTTCCACCAGCCGGAACCGGGCATACAAAGTGCGGCCGGAATGGATCTCCGGCATGGGGGATACCGAAGCTTATATCATCTCCCAGGCACGCCGGGAGACCGCGCACATCCAACTGCTGATTTAATATCAAAATCAAAACATAAGGAGGAACACTATGGAACCATTTGCACCCGGGAAAATCATCCCAACCTGCAGCGGCATCCCCGCGAAAGTCGTAAAATATCTCGCCGAGGGAGGCCAGGGAGTCGTCTATGTCGTGGAGTACGGAGGCGAGAAGAAAGCTATGAAATGGTATAAGGACGGCGCACTCAAAAATTCGGATCTCTTCTATAAAAATCTGGTGAAGAACGCGGAGAAAGGCTCGCCGGATCCGGCATTCCTGTGGCCCATCACCGCCACGGAACAGGTGGACGGCTCTTTCGGCTACATCATGGACCTGCGGGCGGAAGGCTACTATGAACTCTGTGATTTTACCCTTGCCAAAGTGACCTTCACGTCCTTTAAGGCGGCCACGGAAGCATGTATCCGCATCGTGTCCGCATTCCGCCTCCTGCACAACAGCGGTTACTGCTACCAGGATATGAACGACGGAAATTTCTTCATCAACCCGAAAACTGGGGATGTACGCATCTGCGACAACGACAATATCACTGCCAATAAGACGGACACCTTCATTCTTGGCACGCCCAGGTACATGGCGCCGGAGATCGTGGTCTCAGGTGGCAGAGAGAAGCCGAACACCCAGACCGACCGCTTTTCCCTGGCTGTCGTGCTGTTCATGATCCTGTGCATGAACCATCCCCTGGAGGGAAAACACTGGCTCGTGCCATGCCTGACCCCTGCCATGGAGAAGAAACTCTACGGCAGCGACGCAGTCTTCATTTTTGACAAGGACGACGATTCCAACCGCCCGGTCAAAGGGGTACATGACAACGTCCTCCAGCGTTGGAAATACATGCCTTCCTATATCCAGGACGCATTTTTCACTGCGTTTTCCAAGGAGGCCATCCATAATCCGGCCCGCCGTCTCAGGGAACTGGACTGGCTGAAAGTCCTGGTCCGCTTTCAGAGCGATATCGTCCGCTGTCCCCACTGCCGGAACGAAGTCTTTATCCAGGACGCTTCTGACACCCGGTGCGACGACTGCGGGAGGACAGTGGAAGTAAAGCATACCCTGAAGCTTGCGGACTACTCCATCACCGCGGCGAAGGGCACCCGGATCTACCGCTGTCAGCTCGGCGCATGCAACGCGGACGATGCCCTGGACCGCATCGGCGTGATCGTCAGCAGGGATGACGACCCGAATATGCTCGGTTTCCGCAACATGACGAAAGATACCTTCCTCGCCATCACACCGAGCGGAAAGCAGAAGCAGTTAAAGGCCGGGGACGTTGTTCCCCTCAAGGCAGGGATCACCCTGCAGCTTCCCGGCGGAAAGACCATCGGGATCAACTGATACAAGATGCTCAGAATCAACGGATAAAAGAGAATAATCTGTAAAAAGGAGAGAGAACCATGCCAAGAGCAGAAGAAACCGAAAAAATCGCACGGAAACTGTTACCCATCATCTATGTCATCGATACATCCGGAAGTATGACAGGAGACCGGATCTCCTCAGTCAATGAGGCAATGAACGACACGGTGGACGTCTTAAAAGAGGTGTCCGAAAACAATCCCACCGCGGAGCTGAAAGTGGGCGTCCTGCAGTTCGACTCCAACGCCCGCTGGGTGACCAACGGCCTGATCTTCATGGAGGACTACTTCTGGAATGATCTGGAAGCCGGAGGGCTCACCACACTCGGCGCGGCCCTCGACGAGCTGGACAAGAAGCTCTCCCGCAGCGCTTTCCTCGACAGTGAAGTAGGCTACAAAGCACCGGTCATCATCTTCATGAGCGACGGATATCCCACCGACGATTATGAAAAGGCACTGAAAAAGATCAGCGCCGGAAACAAATGGTATAAAATCGCCACAAAGATCGCCATCGGCGTGGGTGACGACTTTGACGCAGACGCTCTGGCAAAGATCGCGGGCAACCGGGAGGCAGTCATCAAGGTCAACGACAACGAGACTTTAAAGAAACTCATTCGGGTTGTTTCCGTCACCGCGTCCATGGTCGGAAGCAAGAGCCGTGCCGATGAGAGCCAGACCGGCGAGGTACTCCGGGAGATCAGCAGGGAGATGAAAGGCGATCCCGATATCGTCATCCCGGAACCGTCTCCGGAGCCGGATCCTGTTCCTGATACCGGAAACACAGATGCTTCCGGCGGAGGATGGGATACAGGATCATCCGGCGGATGGGACGACGACTGGGACTAGGACATCGTTTCACATTTCCGGAGGTAGGATACAGATATGTATGAGACATTCAACATCACCATACACGGAGCAGGCCATATCAAAGCAGGCCAGCCCTGTGAAGACTACAGCATCTCCACAGAAGATGCACTCTGCCGGATCTTCGTTGCCGCCGACGGCCACGGGGATTCCAACTGTCCCCGAAGCAGCTTCGGTTCTGAAACGATCTGCCGGATCGCCTCAGAGGAACTGCGCTCCTTTGCCGTCTCCATAGAAGAGGAGAACTGGACGGACCGGCTCTTCGACAGCCGGTGGAAAGAACCGCTGATCCGCCAGCTCATCACCAGCATCTTCGGGAAATGGACCCAGACCGTCCTGGATGACTTCAACCGCAATCCTCTCACAGACGAAGAGCGGGCCGGCTCCCGGAGCTACATCGCCCGCTATGACCAGGGAGAACGGATCGAACACGTCTACGGCACGACCATGATCGCCGGGCTCCTCACGGACCGTTATCTCCTCCTGCTCCAGCAGGGCGACGGGAGATGCGATGTATTTTATGAGGACGGCCATGTGGATCAGCCCATCCCCTGGGACGACCGCTGTTTTGCCAATGTCACCACCTCGCTGTGCGACACGGACGCCATCGCAAGCTGCCGTTACCACGTGATCGATCTGGCTGTCTATCCCATCAGCGCATGCATGGCGGGGAGCGACGGGGTGGAGGACTCCTTTTTCTCCATGGATCAGATGCACTCTTATTACCGGGAGCTTCTGATCTATGCATCGGAACACGGGGTGAAGGGGCTTCTGAAACACCTGAATGAGACCCTGCCGGAATTTTCCCAGAAAGGGAGCCGGGATGACACGACCATCTGCGGATTCATCGACCTGGAAAAAGTATCGTCCCTTATCCACGTATTTGTGCGCGCCAACCGGGAAACAGATCTGCAGAGCAGCCTGAAACTGTTAAACGACCGGATCACCTCCATGGAGAGCGGGAAAATGGAGTATCTGCAAAGGCAAATGAATAACGCGGAGCAGATCTGGCTGAAAGCCAGGCGTTCGCTTTCTCCGGACTCTCTCTTCCCTCCCATGATCCCGGACCCGGAATATGAAGAGAAGCAGAAGAAATACGAGAATGCAGAAAAAGCATATAACGACTACAAAAAACGTTATGAGGATCTGACCGCTGAGCGGGCCGGGATGCTTGAACAGATCCGGCGTCTGCGCGCAGGACTGCCGGAGGAAGCGGAAGAGGCGGATCCTGCGCAGGACGAGACTCACGTTCCGGCAGATGACACTGACGCACAGACGCCGGCTCACGCTCAGGCAGAGGACGCTGACTTGCAGACGCCGGCTCACGCTCAGGCAGAGGACAGCGGGATGGCAGAGAAGCCTGCATATCCGGAAGAAGAGGAGGAAGATTTCTCATGGAACTAATTCTCTCGGTCCTGATCGTTCTCGCAATTTATACATTTATCGCGCTGAAGGCGGGAAGCGCCCTGCTCTCCTACCGCTCAGCCTGGCTGGACGCCCCCGTCATGCCGAACCGTCTCGTAAAAGCGGTGCTGTGCATCATCGTGGGCTATATCACGGCCGTGTTTTATCTCGGCTGGGTATTCTTCAAACTGATTTTGAAACTGACGTTCCGATAATATCTCAGATAACGTTCAGCCGCAGCAGCTGACGATGAAAAGGAGAAGAAAAATGGCGGTAGGAAAAACACTTTTATACGGCAGCTCCATCTCAAAAAACATTCCCCCGGCTCTGCCCGCAGACCCGAAAGTGATCTTAAAAGGCGAGTTCAACGGAAAGCCCGCCTCTTTTGGTCTGGACAACGATATCCTGAGCAAGCACATGATGCTCGTGGGCGGGACCGGATGCGGAAAGAGCACACTGTTCTACCATATCATGAGCCAGCTCAAGGCAAAGATGACCCCGGACGACGTCATGATCATCTTCGACAGCAAGGGGGATTTCTACTCCCGCTTTTTCCGGCCGGGGGACGTGGTGATCGGCAACTCGTCCCAGTACCGCCAGAATTCCGAGCACTGGAATATTTTCCGCGAGATCGTGTCCGACGGCTGGGACGATCCGGAGATCCTGGTCAACGCCCAGGAGATCTGCAAGGGATTTTTTGCCGAGCGCGTGAAAAACAGCTCTGCAAATGCTTTTTTTCCAAACGCAGCCCGGGATCTGCTGGCTGCCATCCTCGTCACTTTCGTAAGAATGGGGCGGGACGACAAGGAATTCTGTAATGAGTGGATGTACAACAGCGCCCTCCGGGAATACCTGGACGGATGTACCGCGGATCTCCTCATTGATCTTCTGGAAGATTCGCCGGATATGCAGTCTGTCTTAAGCTACATCGTAGGGGACGGGCCCCAGGGGATGGGCGTGCTCTCGGAAATGTTCTCCGTCATGCGCGATATCCTCATGGGCGTCTTCGCGCAGAAAGGCGGGTTCTCCATGCGCAGCTTCGTGCGCCGGAAAGGCGGGCGGACGCTCTTCATCGAGTACGACCTGTCCATCGGAAGCGTCCTCACCCCCGTATACAAACAGCTCTTTGACCTGGCGCTCAAGGAGGCCATGGGACGGAATAAATCAGAGGGGAACGTCTACTTTTTCTGTGACGAATTCAAGCTCATCCCTCATCTGGAGCACATCGACGACGGCGTCAACTTCGGGCGCAGCCTGGGGGTAAAGATCTTTGCCGGGCTTCAGTCCATCGAACAGCTCTACGAGATCTACGGGCAGAGCCGGGGGAAAAACCTCGCCGCAGGATTCTCCTCCATCATCGGCTTCCGGGCAAACGACGTCACCACCCGCGGATACCTCTCGGAACTCTACGGGAAGAACCTGGTCCTGGAGCAGTATAAAAAGATGGACAATACCTATGTAGAAGAAAAGCGAAACGGCTGTACCGTGGAGGACTGGGATATGAATGACCTGAAAGTCGGTGAGGCTGTCGTCGGTCTTCCCTTCTCCCAGCCGTTCCGCTTCTATTTTGACATGTACCGGTAAGGACGTTTCCCCTGCACCGGCAACACAGAAAACACAAAAGGAGGTGCGCTATGGACAAAACACAGGCTGACCGGATCCGGGAAAACGTGCTCCGGACAAGAAAAGGAACGCAGGCAAGCCGCTACGGCCAGAAGGGACTTACCAGCCAGGCGGCAAAGATGAACTCCAAAAATTTCCGAAAACTTATGACAGGAAGGAACTTAAGCAGAACAGACACGAAAAACATGTGGAACTCCTTTTCCCACTCCACAAAAACGCCTGTCATGGCACGCCATGCGAAAAAGGGCGAGAATTTCAAAGTGACTTCCGGGAAAAACGGAGCGTCGGGGAACTTCGTCTCCAAAAAATCCCTGGGGCGGAATCCTTCCCAGAGAGTAAACAAAGGAGCCCTTCCCCCGTCCAATCCCGCCACAAAGCAGACCAATGTGAAGCTGGCGAAAAACCAGAACCTGGTATATGGAAAGATCGCCCCGCAGAAGCAGTTCCAGAAGGCGGACCCCAAAGGCATGCCAAGAAAAGGCGGGGGCATGCAGACCATCACCAACGGCGGATACAAGAGCGGCGCCATCAAAAACAGCCGCACACTGCGCGCTCCGTCATACCATCAGAAAGCCGCTGCAATGAACCGGACAAAAGCAGCGAAGATGACCGCTGCGAAAAGTACCGCAAGATCAACAATGGCAAGATCGGCGGTGGCGAAATCATCCGGCGCGAAGATGCAGACCGGAGGAGGACGGAAAGGGTTCGCCGGAAAGAGCGGCGGCAGAAGCGCTTCCGGCGGCGGGAAGTCTTCGTCCAAAGGCATGAGCCGGTAAGGTACATATGGCGCAGAATTATTTATCCTGAAAGATGAAGCGAGGTCAGCAAACATGAATTCCCTGAAAACCGTCTGTCCGTCCTGCGGGCAGAGCTTTGAGAAAAAAGAGAACCAGATCTTCTGTCCCCATTGCCGGATGCTTCTGCCGCTTACCGACATCACGGTAACTGACGCAGGGACAGCACTTCTGTACATCGTCAGTTCCCGTGGAGCGGAAATATTAAAGCAGAGCCGGATCGTCCTGTCAATGCTCCCGGATATCATGCCGTCCTGCCAGGACGACATCCGCCTGCTCCGCGCCGTGTACAGTACAGCAGAGCAGGAACTCAGCGGCTTTGTGACAGCAGTTTCAAAAAAGAGAAACACCCGTGAGTCCCTGAAGAAACTGGCAGGGGCTCTTCACCGGGCTTTCTTCGCAGGAAATTACATGGAACAGGCTGTCTGTCTTTTTCTCGAAGCCTGCTCCCTTGATCCGGAACAGACCCTCGGCGGTCCCGGGTATCCCGTGCTCCGACAGCGTCCCCGCTCTCTTGACAAAGACAGATTCGTCAAATGTCTGGAACAGATTCATCGTCAGAAAGGATCCGAATTCTGGAAAAATCCGGATACCGCCGCGGCTGCTGCCACCGACCATGATCCTGCGCTCCGGGAGGAAGCCGGACTTCTGAAACGCGCCGGTCAGACAGCCGGAGACGAGCTATACACGCTCATGAAAACCGTCTTAAGTTCAGCACGGAAAGATGATGATGAAAAGATGCCCGCAGCGTGCCTGCAGGCAAAGCTCAAAAGCGCTTTTATGGATCTGCAGGATATCGATTTCCTTGTCGGCTCTCTTCTGGAGTCTGCCGGACTTGAATACACCCAGACGCTGTATCATCCCCCTGCCGCTCCGGGCAGCGCGCCTCCTCACCGTCCGAGAAGGTCCGGACCCGCCTCCGGCTCAAGCGCAGCTTCCGGAGCCTCAAGCATCTCCGGCTCGGGGGCAGCTTCCGGAACAGCAGCCACCTCCGGCTCAGGAGCCGCAGCGGCGCGCGCCACAAAGAAGAAGCGTTCTCTGCCGAAGCTCATCCTCACGGCACTTGTCCTCTACTTCGTTTTCCTCTATGTGGTAAAACCTGTGATCGATCATTTCACCACAGAAGCCAACAAAAGTGCAGCCATCGAAGCACAGAACAGCGCCGGATCAGACGGCCCGGACAGCACTAACAGCGATGGCGCCGGCGGGGAGGACAGCACCGGCAGCGATGGCGCCGGCGGGGAGAACGGTACCGGCAGCAGTGGCACCGATGGAGAGAATGGTGCCGACAGCGGGAATAACACCGCCACTGCATCCGATCCCTATCCTGCCCCGTCCGTGAGCACCAGTTCCACACAGAGCGGTCTCTACGCCATAGGCAATATCGCCTCACCTTCCCGGTATGCCCGGTACCAGGGACCGGACAACACATTTTCCTTTTCCTATCCGAGGGTGCTCTATGACGATGTCTCCTACACCTTCGAGAATGACGGACAGGATATCGATATCGTATTTTCCTGTGCAGGCGATCCCAGTTCCCTCAGCGTCTTCCGGCATCCGGTAGACACATCCGCCCAGGAATACCGGGACGCACAGATGGACTATGCCACCGGTTCCGTAAATAATGCGGAGATCCTTGCCGACCGGAAATCTATGTCCGGCGCACTCGCCGACACCAGAAGCCAGGAGCGCTACACCCTGTATGTCAAAGGCACGGATAAGGAAAACCCGGACATTGTCATCTATCAGCTTTACAGCATCAGCTCCGAATGCATCCAGGGAATGGTCCTGAAATACCCGGAAGCATCCGGTACCGAAGACCTTGCCCTGAAAGAATATTATGCGCAGGTTATGTATGATCTGTGCGGTTTCGGCGGAAATACAGACTATCCCTCGTGGAACGATTTCAAATCGGACTACCTGTAGATACGCGGAAAATACACAATGTAACATAAGGAGTGAAACATGGATACACAGAAAATCATAACCCTGTTGAAAGATATCAGAGACACACAGGGAAACGCCGTCTTTCTGAACGTGGACAGGCTCTCTTCCTACGTCCTTGATCTTTCCCGGGGGCAGGATACGGCTGACGCTCTCCCTCTTATGAAAGCCGTATATCATTGTGCAGAGCCGGAGATCGCATCCCTGATTGACGCGCTCCGGAGAAACGGTTCCGATACGCAGATCCGCGAGACCGTTTACCAGGTAAAAGCAGCACTGGCTGCAGCCTTTTTCCCTGCAGGAGAATGCCGTGATCTCCTGAATATTCTTCTCGGAGTTTTTGACCGGGACTTTAACCTAGTGGATGACGGACATTTCCCCTCTGCCCCCGCGCTGAGTATTGCCCGCTTTTCCGCCGCGCTTCAGGCTCTGGACGATAAATATGAGAACGAGCTCTGGAAAAGCGGTACTATCCTGTCCAGTCTTCTCGCAGATCAGGACGCCGGTCTCTCCGAAGAGCGCCGCCTGGTGGAACGGGTCTATGAAGCGGCAGGCACGGACGTCCGGAAACTGGTCTCCCTGATCGTCAAAAAGAAGGACGAGCGCAGCCAGATCCGTCTGCTCCAGAAAAAGCTTCAGTCCGCTTTCATTGCAGACTGCTATATCGATGCTTTTCTCGAAGCCGTCCTTGATCTCTTCGGCAGGGAATACCCGTTTCCGCTGACGGGGGACTCCTCCTCTGCCGGTAAATCTGAATCCGCAGGATCGCCGAAAGCATCAGGACAGACGGCAGACACAGGGAAATCTGCAGGCAGCTCTGCAGATGCCGCCCACCCGGCAGCCCCAGGCAGATCGGGGGCGCAGGCGGCATCCGCAGGACAGAACCTGACTGCAGGACATCCTGCTCAGACACCCTCCGCTTTATCTTCTGCCCCGACCTCTGCCCCCGCAAAGAAGAAAGGAAAAAAGAAAATGCTTGTCCTTCTTCTAGCCATCGCTCTTCTCATATGGTTCGTCCCCCGGCTGTCCGGAGGATCGGATACAGATGCGGACAGCAGCACAGCCGGCACGGGCGAAAACTCCACAGGAAGCGGCACAGATGACAGCACTGGCAGCAACTCAGGTGACGATACAGACGAAAGCGGCGCAGATTCCACAGAAGGGCTCTCACAGACTGCCGAAGAACAGGAGCCGGAACTTTACCAGCCCCGTCTGGAATCCGAGATTTCTCTGGATTCTGTGGGCACCACCGTCTACGGGGATAATGTGACAGACCTGCACAGCTACTCCCGTTATGAAGCCCGTGGGAAAAACTTTACCTTCGCCTACCCGCGCAATCTGTACACGGATGTAAATCTGGTCAGCGACACATTTGATACTTCCTATGTCTTTACAGGGACCGACGACTCATACCTGGAGTATCATATCAAATCCATGACTACGAAATACTCGTCACAGCAATGGAGGGAGACGCTTACCCGGAGCCTCACCTCGGGGATGACCGATGTGCAGCTTCTCGCATACGCAGACGGCGACGATGAAGGACACTTTTATCTGACGGCAAAGGAGGGCGGACTGGATGTGGTCATCGTCAGCACACTCTATGTATCCGGCGGTCCGGCAGAATGGATGATCCTGAAATATCCGACTCCCACGGACGACCAGGATGCCCTGCGGAAAGCTTACCTGGCAGAATGCCTGTACTGTCTCGCCGGATTTTCCGACAGCAGCAGCCAGGGGCTTTCCCTGCGCAGCTTTGAAGAATTTACCGCCCGGAATTAATCTGCCGGGCACAACACCCAAATGAAAAGGAGAAAACTGATATGAGCGAACAAAAAGACTACTGGAAAGAATACCTGGAACTGGAAAACGACTATAACCCGGACCATGCGCAGAGGCGTATCCGCGTACTTGAGGACTGCTATTATCACAGCGGAGAGGACGAGCTGCGCTGCTTCGCGGCATATAAGCTCGGCGCCACATACTACTGGGGGCTTGCAGTTCCCGTCGATCATGCCGAAGGAGAAAAATATCTGAAGTATGCCGCAGACCTGAACGAGGGAGACTCTGTAAAATACCTGGGCATGATCCTCTTAAAGAACGGGGACATCAAAGGGGCAGACTATCTCTTCAAATCCATCTGCCTGAGTTACGGCACTGCAGCCGACTCTGCGGAAGGCCTGTACCTTGCCCGCCAGTGGTATCTGAAAAAAGGTCATTCCGAAGAAGCTGCCTACATCGATCAGCTGATCTCCCGCCTCTGGGATCCCGGCATCCAGATTCCGGAAGAAAAGGCCGGCGGACGCGAAATTGCAAAGGCGATCGCCATCCAGTACCACCTTGCAGACCAGATGGAAGAGACAAGAGAGGATGCCCATGCCTATCTCACAGAAGCCTCTTCCCTGGATAACGGATATGCCACCTACTGGCTGAACAATTTCCCCGAATACACCCCCGATATGGCAACGCTTGAGAAGATGCTCCAGAATGATGACGCGCCGGATCTGTTCATAAAATTCTCCTCTCCCAAAGAAGCGCTGATGTCCCTTCCCCTGCCGCCATGGGTAAAAGGTGCAGACACCGGCTCCACAGGAAGCGCCCGGACGGCTGCCGACAACTCCGCTGCCCGATCCCGGACGTCCGCAGACAGCTCCGGAGGCTTCTTTAAGAAATGGGGAAGCACACTGATCATCGCAGCCATTGCAGGTCTGATCATCCAGTCCGTATCCAGCGTGCCCTTTATCCTGAGCTTCATTGTCATAACTGCTGTTCTTGCGTTCATCCGCAAATGGCGGAAGGACTTATAAGCTTTCAGATTCGGAAAATGTTAGACTCTACATAGTTGCAGCCGCCTCCTTAAGGTGATACTTTATTCTCATCTTAGTAAAAGGAGGATTTCAGACATGAGCAACATCTATCTCAGTGAAGAAGAATTGAGCGTTCTCACAGGCAGAATGGAAGATCTTTTTGCACAGGGCGTTACGGTTTCCGATGAGCACTCCGGAGAAATGAACTTCAGCGGATGCGCCACAGGACACTGCCAGGCATGGGATTAATCCCGCAAATCTGACGCAATACAGAGCAGAAACTCAAAGAGCGAACAGGGAAACGCCGGCCACTCGCGGCCGGCGTTTCCCGATGGTTCCTCCGGAAGAAAAATCAATGATCGGAGCAAAATAATATGAGAAAAAATCTGGATAAATTTATGGGGAAACCCGGCACGAAAATCATTATCCTCACCCTGACCAACCAATGCAATCTGCGCTGCACCTACTGCTATGAGCACAACAAAGAGACCCGTGAGATGCCGCTTGAGACTGCCCTGAATATTGTGGAGCGCGAAATGACGGCAGACGACGGTTCAGACTTCGCCTGTATCTACTATTTCGGCGGCGAGCCTTATCTGGAATTTGACAAAATAAAGGTGATCCACGACTTTCTTAAAAGCCGGAACTGGAATAAAGGCTGGCACGGATTCACCACCACAAACGGCACCCTTGTCCACGGGGAGATCCAGGAATGGCTCGTCGAAAACTATGAGACAATGGAAGTGTACTTAAGCATGGACGGGACGCCGGAGATGCACAACCGGAACCGCTCCAACTCCTACGATATGATCGATACTGCATTCTTCCGGAAATATTTCCCCTTCGCGAAAATGACTGCCACCCCTCAGACACTTCCCCAGCTCGCCGAAGGAATTATTTCTCTTCACGAACAGGGATTTGAAGTCTCCTGCAATCTGGGGGAGGGCATCTCCTGGCCGGAGGAATGTGCCGGTATCCTTGCAGAGCAGATGAATCTTCTGTCCTCGTACTATCTGGAACACCCGGATGTCCCTGTCTCCACGATTCTCCGGGCAGGAATTGAAGACCTTTCACCGGGAACCGAACACCCCAGGCGTTTCTGCGGCGTCGGTCCCATGATGCGCTCATACGACACGGACGGCATCGCTTATCCCTGCCACGCTTTCGCTCCGCTGTGCATCGGCAAGGAGAAAGCAGAAGCCTCGAAAAAACTGGATTTTTCCTGTCCGCTCCGGTTGGAAGAGAACGATGAAAAATGTCGGAAATGCCCGCTGATCGGGAACTGCCCCACCTGCTACGGCATCAATTTCGGCGCCACGGGAAATGTCTATCACATTGCAGACGACTACTGCCGCATGATGAAAGTTCATTTTCTTGCCAACGCCATGTTCCAGTACCGTCTCTGGCAATGCGGCAGGAAGACATTTAAAGACGAGGGAACGGAACTGAAATTTTTGAGAAACGTGAAAGCAGTGCAGGAGTTAAAGCCATGACAGAACATGAAAAAGACCTCTTCCCTGTGTGGGGTGAGTGGTACCCTGTGGACACCCTGGGGGAGGGCTCTGTGGGGGAAGTCATCCGCATCTGCCGCAGTACGCCTGCCGGACCGGAATACGCGGCTCTGAAGCAGATCACCATCTCCGCAGACACCGGAAATTTCCGCTTTGCCCGGGCACAAGGGATGGATGCTTCCTGCATCCGCTATTTTTTCCGCGCAGTTCTGGAGGAAACTATGGGAGAGATCCGGATGATGGAACAGCTCTCCCACTGCCCCAATATCGTGCAGCTAGAAGATTACCTGATCCGGGAACTTCCCGATGGATGGCTTGTCCTGATCCGCATGGAACTTCTCAAGCCTTTTATAAACCGGATGACGGATCTTCTCATGACGCCATCCGATATCTGCCGCTTCGGGATCCATCTGTGTACTGCCCTGGAAGCCTGTGAACAGGCACAGATTGTCCATCGGGACGTAAAACCGGAAAACATCTTCTGGCAGGAGGCGACGGATACTTATAAGCTGGGAGACTTCGGATTCGCCCACTATCTGCAGCGGCCAACAGAAGAAAAAGGGCGCGCCGGAACTCTGACCCATATGTCCCCGGAGATCTACGCCGGCTCTCCCGCAGACCATGCCGGAGACCTGTATGCACTCGGCATCATCCTTTACCGGCTTCTGAACGACAACCGGATTCCGTTTCTCCCTTCCTATCCCGGGCCCTTTACCCCCGGGGAACGGGATCATGCCCTTCTGCGCCGTCTTCGTGGCGAGGATCCCCCGCTCCCCTCTGCTGCGGACTGTGCCTCGAATCCTGCCTGCACACAGACCCGTCTCGGGGTTCCGTTTACAGAGAAACAGAGGCCGCTTCTGGAACAGCTCGCCCGGATCGCCAGAAAAGCCATCCTGGCTGATTCCGCCGCACGTTTCCCTTCTGCGGCAAAGATGAGACAGGCACTTGAATCCGCTGCAGGAAAAGTAATGGAGAACACAGATTATGAATGAGATTGAGCAGTATTACGAAAAATTTCGTGCAGAACTTGCCTACCCTTTTGAATATCACAATATCGATTACATTGGCGTCTGCCTGGATGCAGACGCCTCCGTTCCATGCCGTTTTAAAATGTACTGGAGCGACCACTGCTCCGCCCCATTTGACCACTGGCTCACCAGATGGCTGAAAGAACACCGGATGCTGCAGTATATAGAAACCGTCGAACACAGCGGCAGAACAGGGAAATACCAGTCAGATATGCGCATCAGCAGCCGGACAGATTCAAATATGCAGCACCTTTTTTCTGCTCTGGCAGATCATGAGCCCGCTTTTTCACAGAACGAAGAACTGATCCGCACGATTTCAAAGATGCCGGTTACTACGGGAAAAAATTACCTTTATGCCTCTCTGTATTTTCTCGGCGCCATTTACACCGGAACAGATTCCAGCGAAATGCTGAAATTCCACTGGATCAACCGTTTCTGTCAGGATCCTGATGCACTGTCCGAAAATATCTGGTATAATGACAGTATTTATCTGGAATATCTCCGTGCTCTGCCGGACGAACATTACCTGCTGCCTGCCCGTCATGCAGAAGCTGTACTGAAAGCGTGTAGCTGCCATCTCTGGATGACCGGACTGGATGTTATGGGAAACGGTTGGAAAAAATATAAACTGTATGTCAAATACTTCCACGACCTCTGCCCTGTCCTTTCCGGGCTCTTTTCACAGGAAGCCCCGCAGAGAGATGGCATACAGGGAGAGGACCTGCAGGGAGATGGCATGCAGGGAAAAGGTCTGCATGCTCTGGCAGGCAAAGCTGACAGACTTTGCAGATGGCTGCGGACACACCCCGAGCTGGAACCCGCAGGATGCGCATTCTGTCTGGATACAGACGGGAAATATTCCGTAAATCTATACTATGGAATACAGGAGAGTTATTTTGAAAATGGACACAATCAGCGACAATAACAGAACCCCTGCGGAAACACCCGTGAAAGCCCCGGAGCTCCTCATATGGGTTAATGAAAAAAATGAAGTCATCGGATACGGAGAAAAACTGGACACGCATATCCGTGGTCAGCTCCACCGTGCATTTTCCATATTTATCTATGACCCGGAGCGCCGGGCACTGCTGCTGCAGAAGCGTGCAAAAGGGAAATACCACTCCGGAGGACTGTGGAGCAATTCCGGCTGTTCACACCCGAGGAAAGGAGAAACCTGGAGCCAATCCCTCTCCCGCTGCCTTCAGGAAGAACTCGGTCTTGATTTCCCGGTTGTTCCCGATCTCTCCGGCAGTCCGGAACATGACTTCACCCTTGCAGGAGAATTTCAATACTACTCCCACTACGGGGAACTGGCGGAACATGAGTGGGATTACGTCTTTCTCTGCCGCCGTGCCATTTCAGATGAACAGATCATACTGAACCATGACGAAGCGGAGGATTCCATGTGGATCAGCCCTGCAAAGCTGGACCGCTGGCTGGACGAACGCCCGGAAGATTTCACAAGCTGGTTCGCCATGGCATATCAGCTTATAAAAAAATTAATTTAGCAATCCCCCTGCGGGCAGAGTGTTTCACCGCACTCTGCCCGCAGGGGCTCATTTTATATCTGCTTTCTCACTCATTTTTCCGGTACTGATTCGGGGTAACTCCGGTATACTTTTTAAATATTGTAGAAAAATAAGTGAAATTCTCAAATCCCACTGCTGTCGCCACATCGCTGACTCTCTCCCCCTTTTCCAGGAGAAGTTTGGCCTGGCTGATGCGGCATGCGGTAATCGTATCGATCATCCGCACTCCGGTCTGCTCTTTATAGATTTTGGAGAGATACTTGGGAGCCATGTAAAAATGGGCTGCGATCTCATTTCTGCCGATAGGCTCCATATAGTGTTCCCGGATATATTCATCAACCTTCTGGCTCAGCTGATAGGAATTTTTCACTTCCGCCTCATAGGAAAACAGGCGTTCCAGAAGACAGTTCACCCAGCGGATCAGATCTGTCACGGACTGCACTGCCCGCTCCTCCAGGCGGTTCAGGCTGCCGTCATCGTTCAGTCCTGACGCGGATATCTCTTTCTTTCCAAGATAAGTATAGACAGACTGCAGGATCTCATGACGGACTTTTCTCAAAGTCTGGTCGCTCAGAGAATGGTCTTTCATACGCTCTCCCAGCTCCTGTTTGATACAGCTTAAGAATCTCAGCTTTTTCTTTTCCTCCAGAAGCCGGTCCATTTCATCCAGATCAAGCACCGCGTCCCGAGACTCATCGGCGCTTATCACGCTCTCCTCCTCATAGAAGGCGGTCCCGAAGTAGGATACATTTTCATCAATCAGTTCCAGAAGATTCTGATACTTGTCATACAGTTCCCATACATAACAGCACTCTCCGATACAGCAGGTTGTATTTGCCTCCAGAAGTTCACGGAATGACGCAATCATAGAGGTACATATCTCTGCCAGTTCTCCCTTTTTCCCGCAGACGGTCGCCACCACATAATAGTCCTTGAACTCAAAGCAGCTCACAACTGCGTCCTCCGCATCCCGGCACAGCATTTCGGAATGAATATTTTCCAGGATAAAACGTGCCAGATTTGCGTTGACTTTCTCATGGATTTTTTCTTTATCCATGACTTTCGATACCACAAGACGGCAGGATTTTTCATACAGATCTGCTCCCATATCAATCTTCCGCCTGCTGATCTCCTCAAGTACCTGCTCCTTCTGAGGAGAAATCTGCGCTGTCAGGAGATCATTGAGAAGCATGTTCTTCTGTCTGACCGGATTTCCTTTCATCCACTGCCCGTAAGCGCTCTCCTCGCGGACCCGCCGCTTTTCCTTGAGTTCATAGATGATCTTCTTCAGCGCAGCCTCCATGATCTGGACGTCAAAAGGCTTGAGCAGATATTCCGCCGCCCTGAGTTTCACGGCATTCGCCGCATAGCCGAAATTATCGTGGCAGGTGAGAAACAGCACCTCCCCGTCCAGCCCCTGCTGACGGTACCATTCCAGGAATTCAATCCCCGACCCCTTCGGCATCTCGATATCACTGATGATCACATCGATCTCTTTCGTCAGAATCTGTTCTCTCGCCTGTTTAATATTGTACGCTGTATACACATGGTCTACTCCCAGGCTTTCCCAGTCCGTCTTCTTCTCTATCACATCCACTGTCGCAATATCATCGTCTACTATCAGTACCTGCATTCTCTCTTCCCCCAGTTATTCCGTATCGTTTGTCTCCCGCACTTCATGCACCGGCTTCTGCGGAATAATAAATGTATTTTTACACCCGTGAGGCTCTATATTTCTTATCGTAAATAGATCGTCTCTCTCATACATCAGTGCCATCATCTTCCGCAGACTCCACAGCCCCACACGGCTTCCGTCTTTCCCGCGGGATGCGTCCCTGCCGCGCCGTCCGCCGCCTGACTGCTGCCCGCTGCCCGGCTGCTGTGCGGAATCGCTCTCATTCTCCCGCGCGGCGCCGAACTGTTCCAGCACATCCTCCGGGTAGCCTTCCCCGTCGTCTTCAATTTCAAGGAAAAGCAGCTTCTCCCCTTCATTCTCCCAGACTGTCCCCTTGATCAGGATAGTGAGCATCTGATCCACATTTACGGCATATTTATACTCATTTTCAATGATCGTGTGAATCAGCATCTGGGGCACCGGCCAGTCCTGTGCCTCCGGATCAATCTCGATATTATAGAAGACGCTATCCGGGTATTTCATCTCCTGCATCTCAAAATAATTTTCCACATGCTTGATCTCTTCCGACAGCGGTACCGTGTGAAGCCCGCTGCGGAACATGTAGCGGATATTCTTGGAGAGAGCACTGATATACGCGGTGATCCGGTCATTCTGTCCCTGCTGGCTCAGCGAGGAGATCGTGGTCATGGCATTCAGGAAGAAATGGGGACGGATCTGCAGTTTTACCGCTCTGAGCTCCGCCTCCTGAAGATCAAGCTGCTTCTCGTACCCCTCGATTTTCAGGTTCATGATCTCATCCATCAGGTGGTTGAAGGTATCCCGGAGGGTGATG
Organism: Lachnoclostridium sp. An169; assembly: GCF_002160525.1. GTDB lineage: Bacteria > Bacillota > Clostridia > Lachnospirales > Lachnospiraceae > Mediterraneibacter > Mediterraneibacter cottocaccae. The sequence continues at coordinate 15,486 of NZ_NFKT01000041.1, read as the reverse complement.
AACTCCCTTCCTCCATACTGCCCGCGGATGCGGAGCTCTGTATCTCCCTGTTGGATCTTTTCCATGTTTTCCTGCATATCATGAATCGGATGAATGATCTGCCGGTAGATATACCCCACCAGATGATAGGTGAAGAATCCCAGAATCACGATAATCAGAAATACCACCGCCATACTGATGCTGAACTGGCTGATAATGGCGCTGCGGCTGACGTACTCCTGCAGGACCAGCCCGTTTTCCAGTTCGTAGCTTTCCGATACAAACGCAAAAGAGGAGACCTCCCTGAGGGGCTCTCCAACTGTCTGAATGTCTTCCCGCACTCCCTGTATGTCCCACACCACGGACTCTTCGTCCGTGAGAATCATTGTTGTTCCGTCGATGGTTTCCTCCGCTGTCACATCCATGAAATTCTCCGCGGCAATATACACGGCCACCGCCTCATCGTTCCACACATACATTTTGTAGACATAAGGCCTGCCGCCGATTTCATTCACACTCCATCTGGACCGCATGCTTCCCTTCTCAGCGAGGCTCATGGTGAAATCATTCACCGCGTGCTGTTCCTCCAGAGAAAGTTTGTCGTTGTCAAAATACAGACAGGTGCCATACTCTGCTTCCGCGACAACCACCGCGTCCACATAACTTGCGTAAGCCGCAGAATTGGCAATGATTTCATTCAGTTCCACCGACGCATAGTACCGGACAGATTCGCTCTCACTCTGCAGAAGTGTATACGTACTGTTGTTGTACATCAGCTGTTCCAGCATGGTATCCACTTTTTCCATTGTGATCTGAAGACTTCGCCCGTATACCTCGATCAGGTTACGGGCGCTTGTCTCCAGATTTTCCGAAGCCGTATGATAGATTACCGCCAGGAACGCCACGAGGACGGTCAGGAGGAGCATACACTGGATTCCCAGGAGCCGGACTGTCTTTTTAATGATGGATTGTGAATTCGTAGCTTTCAAGGTCTGCCTCCAGAACTGCTTTTACTTCTCCGTTGTTTCTCTCGATTCTCAGCTTTGTCCCTTCCGCCTCGCAGATGCACTCGCCGTCAAACGCCGGGCACTCGCTGCGGAACCGCATAAGATCCCGGAGTTTCTGCACGACCGGACGTTTCAGGTTCTCTTCCACTTCCTCCACGGAATAGTAGTGCCTGTTGATATTCCTTCCCTCTTTTGTCGCCTCGAGAAGCTCCAGATCGTTCTCCCCTGCGAGCATGCCCACATAATAGACCTGAGGAATTCCCGGTGCGAAGAACTGGATCGCTCTTGCCAGAAGATAGGCGTCGTCCCGGTTTCCAAGGGCAGAGTAGAACGTACAGTTGATCTGGTAAATGTCCAGGTTGTTATACTCCTCGCTGCTGTATTTCTTCTTCACATTGGCGCCCCGGGCATAAAGATTTTCCTTTGTCTCCTCAATCTCCTCCGGTGTGAGCAGATCCACCACATCCACCACGCCGATGCCGTCGTGGGTGTCCAGAGTGGTCATCTGCTTTCTCGGACAGATGTCAAGCCAGTGTTTCAGACGGTCGCCCCGGTGGGAATACAGGGCATGGAGCACGAGCATGGGCAGGGCAAAATCATAGACCCAGTACCCTTTTTCCGCCAGTTTCATCTGGATGGAATAGTGCTCGTGGATCTCGGGGAGCAGTTCCACCTGATACTCTGCGGCAGTCTTCGCGATCCGCTCCATGAGCTCCCACATCTCCGGCTCCACGAAGAAGCAGCTTGTGTCCTTCTTCTTCACCGCGTAGGCAAACGCATCCAGACGGATCATGGAGATTCCGTGGGTGCAGAGGAAACGGATCGTGTCATCGATAAATTTCTGCGTCACCGGCGCCTCCACGTTCAGGTCGATCTGCTCCTCGGAAAATGTACACCAGAGCTTTTCCGTGGTTCCGTCGGCAAAGGTGATATCCACACAGGGAGCTTTCGGCTTTCTCTTGTAGATTTTATCCACCTGCTCCCAGGTGGGCTCCCCTCCCCAGAATTTCTCCCAGCGGATAAACATGTCTTTATACGGGGAGTTCTCTTTCTTCTCCTGAAAATCCCGGTAATACTCCGACTGCGCCGATATATGGTTCACCATAAAATCACAGGCGAGATCGTATTTCTTTCCCAGCCGCTCTATATCCGTAAAGTCTCCGAATTTCTCATCCACAGTGTCATACCGCAGCGGGGCGAATCCCCGGTCGGCAGAGGAGGGGAAGAACGGAAGAATATGTATGCTTCCCACTGCCCCTTTATAGTATCTGTCCATAATCTCTTCCAGTTCCCGGAAATTTCTCCCCAGGCTGTCGCCGTAAGTAATAAGCATTACCTGATTCTTCATCGCTGATCTCCTCCTGTATGTTCTGTTTTACATAAACTGGTAGATATCTCCCGCCGGTACAAAGATAACCGGTACTTCATTTCCCACCAGCTCCTGGATCCACTGCTGCGCATACCACATGCCCGGTTCTTCCCAGTTATAGTGGCCTACATTATAAATGGTCTTGTTCTTTCCCAGCATATGCGCGTCACGGATATAGGAGACTGCCGTCCAGTCGATGACCTCGCCCGGAATGATGGCATCCACGCCGTTCTCCATGAGGCGGATCACCTCGGTGGCGTACTCGTGAAGGTAGCCGTTCTCGTCCTCGTGGTCCGTGCCGAACGCGTTGACACAGAGATGTCCCACCAGGGCAATCTTACGGATCACGCCGTCCGGATCGCCGATATAGCGCAGACCGTTCAGCCGCAGCTTCTCCTTGAGCAGCTCGCCCATATCTTTTACCGTAGTCTCCGGAATTTCAAAATAGAAGGAAAACGGAATTCCTTCCGGAACCGGCTTCTGGTACTGCTCCCATCCCATCCATTTGATCACACCGGTAAAGATACCGTCCGGCTGATGGGCATGCATATGGTCATGGTCGCGCCACACGCAGATACCATGGTCGCTTAAGAGCTTTGCCTTCTCCTCATAGACTTCATTTTTAAAATCTGCCCTCCAGCCCGCGTAATCCGGAGTGGAGTAGAACGTCGGCTCGTGAACCACGATCAGGTTGCAGTTTTTCTCAATGGCCGTCCTGATCACATCGATGGTGGCGCTGATCGCCGTGATAACACCTGTACACTCTGCCTGGGGATCGCCGCATTTGAAGCCGTCGCATCCTGCGTAATCCGCCGGGAACTGTGGATGGTATGCTAAAATTCTGTCAATTACTTCCTGTATTTTCATATTCCCAGTCCTTCCTTTCTATTTCTCCAGAGCCCACTCGATGGCGGGTTCGATATATTCGTTCCAGAACTTCCACTCATGGACTCCCGGGCTCTCCCGGTAAGTCACATCCACGCCGTGTTTTACCAGAAACTCATGGAAATCCCGGTTGTTTTCAATGAGGAAATCCTCGCTGCCGCAGGCCATGAACACGGGGCGGATCTTCTCTCCCTTTGCCACGCGCTGCTTTACAAGGTATTTGGGATTCTTCGGGCTTTCATCCAGGTGGTCCAGATCACCGAACACCTGCCGGTAATAGTCATAGTCTGCAATACCGTCCGCGCTTCCGGGTTTCATACCCTGAATTGTATCACAGATCAGCGCGGATGACAGCCCGAACATTTTTCCGAACACATCCGGATGCGCAAGACCGCTGTGGATCGCGCCGAAACCGCCCATGGAGAGACCCCCGATGACGGTATCTTCCGGCGTTTTCGCCAGACCGAATGTATCCCTTATATATGCGACCAGGTCCCCGCAGAGAAAATCTTCGTACTTATTGCAGCTTCCGGCTCCGTTCAGGTAGAAGCTGTTATCCCCGGAGGGCATGACTACCGCCAGGTTGTACCTGCCTGCCAGTTCATTGATCAGGCTTCCCGTCACCCAGTCCACAGAGCACCCGGAAAATCCATGGAGCAGAAAAAGCGTCTTCATGGGCCGGTCATAATGCCTGTTATTCTCCTTCATCGCCGGCGGCGTGTCGTTCGGCAGAGCCATCTGAAATGTTGTAAAACGCATGATAGAAGGTGAGAAATAAGTTACCTGTAAATTTGCCATATCATTCTCCTTATCTGAAAGATACAGTCCACCCCGGCCCCCGGCGTGAACTGTATCTTCCCAAACCCTGTTTTATTTACTCTTCTGCCGGCAGCATATCAGCCTTTGACAGCTCCGACAATAACACCCTTGACCAGATATTTCTGAAGGAACGGATAGATGACTACGATCGGAAGAATTCCGATTACCGCCATTGCCATACGCACTGAGGTGCTCGGCAGATCCACCGTTCCGGTTCCCAGAAGGGACGCGTTTGAACTGGACTGGAGTGCCTGGATGTTGTTCATGATCTTCATCAGGAGCTGCTGGATGCTGTACAGTTTCTCATTGTCCACATAGTACAGAGCGTTGGTCCAGTCGTTCCAGTAGGTGATTCCCGTGAAAAGGCTGATTGTCGCCACTGTCGGAATCGCAAGCGGAAGCATGACTCTGATATAGATCTTCAGTTCGCCGGCACCGTCGATTCTCGCCGCCTCAACCAGCGACTCCGGTACGCTGTTCTGGAAATAGTTCTTCACCAGGATTACATTGAACGCCGTAACCAGATAGTTCGGTATGATCAGCGCCCAGATCGTGTCTCTGATGTGGAAGATCTGGCTCCACATGATGTAGGACGGTACAATACCACCGGAAAACAGCATCGTAAAGAATACGAAAAACGCCAGAATATTGCGGTATTTGTAGGATCTTCTCGACATCGGGTAGGCAAGCATGGTGGTCAGGATTACGCTGACACATGTACCGAAAAGTGTTACAAAGAAGGACACTCCATAGGCACGCACGATGACGAATCCCTGTTTCACCATATAGTAATAAGCATCCAGGCTCAGCGCTTCCGGAAGGAAAGTATAGCCGTTTCTGACCAGTGCATTTTCCTCGGTAAAGGATGCGATGACGATCAGCAGGATCGGCAGCATCGCGATCACCACGAGGATAGTAAGAATTATCGTGGCCACTCTGTTAAATGATTTGCTCTCTGTCATTTTCCGGCACCTCCTAGAACAGTGCGTTGTCAGCGTCAACCTTACGCACGATAAAGTTGGCTGCAAGCACTAAGATAAATCCGACAAGAGACTGATACAGTCCGGCTGCTGCGGACATTCCCACATCGTTTAACTCCATCAGGCCGCGGTACACGTATGTATCAATGGTCTGCGTCACGTTAAACAGCGCTCCCGAGTTCTGCGGCACCTGATAGAACAGACCGAAATCGGAGTAGAAGATTCTTCCGATACTCATCAGCGTCAGGGTGACTACCGTAGATTTCAGCATCGGCAGTGTGATGCGGAAGATCTGCTGCATCTTTGTGGCTCCGTCGATTGCAGCTGCCTCATAGATCGATTTGTCGATTCCGGATATTGCCGCCATGTACACGATGGACTGGTATCCGATATTCTTCCACAGGTAAACGATGATGATGATCGCAGGCCACGGTCCTGTCGTGGAATACCAGGATACCGGATCGATCCCCAGCGTCCTGAGAATACTGTTGTTTACAAATCCTGTGTCCGCGTTTAAAAACGCATAGACGATAAATCCGATGACAACCCAGGAAAGCAGGTTCGGCAGGAGCAGGAACGCCTGGAAGAATTTTACTCTTACCTTTTTTCCCAGCTCACACATCATAATGGCAACTGCAATCGCACATACTGTTCCGATTATGATGAATCCGAGGTTATAGAGGATTGTATTTCTTGTCATGATCCAGGCGTCTTTTGTCCGGAAAAGGAACTCGAAGTTGGCGAATCCGCTCCAGTCACTTCCGAAAATACCTTTTACCAGACTGTAATCTTTAAACGCAAGGAACACTCCGAACATAGGAATATAGTTATTGATCACCAGATAGATAATGCCCGGAAGAGCGATCAGCGTAAGGGGAAGGTTACGGAATCTTTTCTTTTTCCCCGTAGTCTTTGTTGTTGGCATATAATCTTCCTCCACTCTTATAAACGCCGGGGTCACAGGAATAATTTCCTTACGCCCCGGCATTCGATTACAAAACTATGTTTATCTGTGCCTAGTTTGCCTCAGCCCATGCGTCAAGCTGTTCCTGTTTTGCATTCAGGATATCCTGATAGCCTGCGTCGTTCAGCGCCTGAACAAATTTGTCGATCTCCGTGTCCGGATCAAGACTTCCGCAGATCAGGCCAGGCAGGTACTGGGAGATCACATTCTTTACCGCTGTGTACTGGCTCTTCACGGATGAAGAATCAAAGGTGAATCCCATAGCCGGCGAAGTTGCGGCTGTCTGGTTCTGCTCCAGTTCCCAGTCAAGGGATGCCGGGTCGGTTCCTACCAGCGGATACATCTTGAAGTAGTTGCCCAGAGTACCGCAGCTCAGCTGTGCTGTATACGGAACAGTAGAAGCATCCTCGCCCTCCGGATAAGCCACGGTTCCGTCATCGTTCTTCACATAGTCTCTGCCCTCGATACCATAGATCAGCAGGTTGATGATGTCTTCATCCGTATAGGTAAGGTCAAGGAATTTCAGCGCCGCTTCCGGCACGTCTGTAGTAGATGCGATCAGCCAGCTTACCGCGTTGATGTCTCCGGTTGACAGATAAGCATCGCCAATGATCTTTGCTCCGATATCATAACCGCCGCACTGTGCTTCCAGGGAAGCTGCCGTATCTGCCTCCGGATAGCTGTACGCTGCGATATATCCGAAGTAGTTTCCGGAACTCATTGTCTCTGCGGCCGCGCTTGTCGTAGTTGCCGCATCCTGCATAACCAGACCATCCTCATGCCATCCTCTTACCAGCTGGCAGAGTTCTGCAAATTCATCTGTAGAGTAGAGATCCTGTACTTCCAGGCTGTCCCCGATGAGCACGCCGACCGGTGAATATCTGTCATCATTGAGGAAATCTACATCACCGTAGCACACGGAAACACCGATCTCACCGGTCTGTACCGCTGTCAGCGGAATCATATCCGGATAAGAAGCCTTCACCTGCTCAAGAACTGCTGTCACATCTTCGATGGAATTTACCGTGCTCATATCGATTCCGATCGCATCCGCAATATCCTGGCGGTAGACCAGCATCGGGGTAAGAGCTACCGGTTTCATGGTCGGGATACCGTAGATCTTTCCGTCCGTGGAGCATGCCTGCAGCCACTCCTCACCTACGATCTCTTTTGTTCCGGATGCATACTCGTCAATCAGATCTGTGAGATCCAGAGCCATGTCTGTTGACACATAGTTGTTGAAATCTCCGAGAGACTGATAGACATCAATCTTCTCTCCGCCCTGAAGGGAAAGGCTCACCTTGCTTGAGTAGTCGGAAATGGCAATCGGCCGTAATGTAACTTCCACTCCGATCTTCTCTCTGGTAATCTCATTGATCGCTTCCTCGACCACATCCAGGTCTTCCTCTGTGGGGATGTTGTTGAACGTCGCGTATGCATATGTAACCTGATCATACCCGCTGTCATCTCCGGAATCTCCGTCTCCGCCTGCTCCTCCGCTGCACGCTGCCAGGCTGAGCATCATAGTTCCGGCAAGTACCAGTGACAATACTTTTTTTCGTTTCATAATTACATATCCTCCTTTTGTTTAAGTATTGCTGTTGATACTATCTTAATCTGTTTCAACACCATTTTCTTTAGAAAAAGACTCTGAAATTTTAAAAAAAGGACTTTTTCTTTAATTCAGGCGAAAAACTGTAATCTCCACCTGCCACGGTTTTTCTCCCGCCTCAAGCTTCCCCACATAGACGCCGTAATTCAGCCATGCATATGCCCCGTTCTCATCCGCATTGAACTTTGGTACCGTCTTGATGCAGGGATCCTGTCCATTGCCGAGAAACCCTTCATTTTCAACGGCTATATACTCCCCGTTGTCCGCCTGGAGCAGATATTTTGCAAACACATGGGCGCCGTTTTTCTGCCTCGTACTCCAGTCCGCACCGCCGGGGATGACCTTTCCGCTGATCTTCCCCTCAAAGGTCCCGCTCACAATGGGTATCACCGCCAGATATCCGTCCCGGCTGTCCTTCACATCCATACTGTCCTCGCACTGCACGTGGATTTTCAGCACTTCCTCCGCGCTTAGTTTTATCTCTCCTGCCACTTTACCTGCCTCCTGTTACTTTCGTTTCCTTATCTATATTTTTATCTGTATTCTGTACGACCGTCGCCGCCGGCTATGCCGCCGTATATTCACACCTTGAAAATTAACTGTGCGAAATCCCGGATACACCTTCTCCACACATTCCAGTCATGAGCTCCTTCGTACATCTTCTTCACACAGGAAACGCCTTTTTCCTCAAGGAGCTTCTCATCTTCCATAAAATAATCCAGAAACGGATCACTCTTCCCGATCCCCCGGAAGAACACCCGGAAGTCCTTCCTGAATTTCTCCGGATCGTCCAGAGCTTTCAGGTGAGCGTTTTCAGACGGTCCCCTGCGGATCATATCCATCTGCCCGTGCCCCTGGATAAAATCATGAAGGAATCCGCTGAAGATTCCCACGTAACTGAAATACTCCGGATAGGTGAACGTGGTGACCGCCGTCTGGATTGAGCCCATGGACAGACCTGCCATCGCCCGGTATTCTTTCCCCTCGCCGATCCGGAACCGGCTCTGCGCCCAGGGGATGATATCTTTCATAAGAAGCTCCGGAAACAGAGTGTGGTCCACCACGCGGCGCCGTTCGCCTGCTGCCGTCTGCACCATACCGTTATTCATAATGACGAGGAACGGAACCGCCTTTCCTTCCGCGATCAGGTTGTCCAGTATAAAGTTCACCTTTCCGGCAGCTGTCCATCCCGTCTCATTCTCCCCGTGCCCGTGCTGCAGGTAGAGAATCGGATATACTCTGTCCGTATTCTCATCATATCCCGGCGGGGTATACACAAGCGCGCTCTCCCATTCTCCGGTCACGGAGGAAAAATAATACTCCCTGCGCACTGCGCCGTGGGACACATCTTTCAGGCGGTAGAAATCCACCGTGCCCGCCAGTTCCGCAGCTCCGGACTCCCCTTCCGGTACATCGTACCGTTCTTCGGTTTCTTCCAGCATAATACAGTTGTAAGGGCGGCTGTATCCGTAGCAGACGGGAAGATATGGCGTCATGACCTCCATCCCGTCGATCAGGAGCTGGACATAGACAATGCCGTCCCGGAAAGGATATTTCAGATGCCAGATTCCGTCGTCTCCCTTCTCAAAAGGATACTCCTCCTCGTAAATCCGCATCGCGACCCGGGACGCATGATCCGCCCGGATGTTGACCCACACATTTCCCTCTTTGTCCTGCGTAACCGGCTGCGGCTCCCCTGCCGGCGGGATCACCGGACAGAAAGAGAGCGGCTGCGCCGTAAGATCTGTTCTTTCCATATGATTTCACCTCTCATTCTCCGGGAGATTGAGAACCAGCCTGTCTTTCGTCCCCTCTTTAATTCCCGTCAGGAAGGAGAACGTCGGATCCAGCATCCGCTCCCAGTAGTCCAGTTCATGGCTGCCGTTTCCGCCCCGGTATATATATGGAATACAGCCGTCATCCAGCCCCTTCATAAACTTCTCTACAGCCGGATAAACCAGACCGTCCTGTACGCCGCAGGCGATAAACAGCTCCGGAATCATTTCCCGTTCCTTCGCTGCCGTCTCCTGATAGAATTTCACAAGGTTGGTGTCGCCTTCATAGTAAGCTTCCCTGCTGCCGAATGTGTTGGCAAATATTTCTTCCTGGAAGCCCGCATCCGCATGTCCGCACAGCAGATCGCAGCAGTCCGCGCTGGGCGATAATGCCGCGATCTTTGAAAATGTATCCCGGAAACGCAGTCCGTTGTACAGCGCGCCGTAGCCTCCCATGGAAATGCCGCCGATATATGTATCCTCTCTTCTGTGGGAAAGGGGCAGGAATTTTCTCGTTGTCTCCACCAGTTCTTTTCCGACAAACGTAGAGAAACATGTCCCCCGCTTCTCATGATCCACATAAAAAGAATTGCATCCGTCCGGAATCACAATAGCGATGCCTTTGAGCTCACATTCCCTGCGCATTCCCAGATATGTCATGATCTCTGTGCTGTCCGCACTGTACCCGGGCAGGAAATACACCGTCCTGTAAGGCGGTTCCGTCACCTCCCCGCTCATGGCGTCAGACGGCAGATAAATGTTTACCGTAATTCCCCGCATCAGCGCGGCAGATTTGTACTGCAGTTTTAAAAATGCCATAATTTCCCCTCCTGATTCTTCATTCAGCTCTTTATCCACTCGGACGGCGTGCATCCGAACGTTTTCCGGAATGTCTCTATAAATGAGCGGGCATTCGGAAATCCGTTGTTAAGGGCACATGCCATAAGCTGAATCTGCGGATCTTTTTTCATCTCATTGACACAGTTCATCAGTCTCACACTCTGAAGGTATTCATGGAAATTGAAGCCGATCTGCTCCCGGAACATCCGGGAAAGATGGGCGGGCGTATAGTGAAATTCTTCCGCCACGCCTGTCAGCGTTACATTTTCCATATAATGCCGGTCCAGATAGTTGATGATCTTCTTGATATTTTCCTGAGGCTTTGAACCGGAAGAACTTTTCCCGGCGTCCGGGGCAATACAGCACTCCTGCAGAAAACGCAGGAAGTGAAAGACCAGCTCCATCTCCTCGAGAACACCGGCATTTCTGCTGTTCCCCTGTCTTTTTTTCAGTTCTCCGAACCGGGTCAGGATCTGAGCCCCTCTCTCCCGCCGGCTTTTCTCTTCCGGCAGACAGAAGCGCGCCTTCTCTCCCATCCAGGTATCCATAAATGATTTGGAAATCTGCACGGAGACACCGGTAAAAATGTCCTCCCTGCCGATCCAGTGGTTGGAGTGGAGCTCGCCGCTGTTTACCACATTCCAGTCCCCGGGATGCTCCTCGCTTTCACATCCGTCAATCATGTAACGGATCCGCCCTCCGGTGGTCAGATTGAATTCAATATTGCGGTGCCAGTGCAGCGGCGTGAAAATATTTTCCCGCTCAAACGCATGGTTGAAAATCCTCACCGGGACCTGATTAAAGATGAACAGTTCCTTTTCGTATAGTTCAGCCATATTTCTCACCTGATATCCTTTTTTCTGTCAGTATATCAGATATCCGGGTGGGTGTCATATTTTTGATAATCTGTTTTTTGCTGCTTTATAAATTATAGAGGAAAAACAAAGGAATTTCTTTTCATTATTTGAGAATAGAATTGTTATTTTTTGATATTTTGTTTGATGATGTTTATCCGGAATCGTCATTGCAATCCTCCCCCGTCGGATCAGGGGCTTGAGCAGCATTTTCCAAGTCCAATCTATTTCACCTTAACTTTTTGCAAATTGAAAACACACATCCTATCTGGTATAATTATGCTTCATAAGACACTATTTAATTGCGCGAGATGAAATTTTGAATACTGTCGGAGAAAAATTAAGAACTGCCAGAACAGCAAAAAAGCTGTCCCAGAGTGAAGCCGCAGAAAAGCTTCTGGTTTCACGGCAGACAATCTCAAAGTGGGAGAATGATGTATGTCTGCCTGACCTGGAGAAATTTCAGCGAATATGTGAATTATATGATATCAGCCCGGACGTTTTTTTCGATCTGGAGCATTCCAGAGAAGACACAGTATCAGAAAATCAAAACGAGCCAGAAAATAATTCCCTCTATTCTGAAATTTCCCGTATGTTTTGGATAAAGCCGCATAAAAGTGCCCCGCAGGTTCAGCCTTGTGTGCAATCACACTGCCGTTCCTGCGGGGCATATCGTTGTTTAGAATTCTATTTCCATTTGTTCAGGATTCTGTTCCCATTGTTCCGTATTCTGTTTTTAACAGATCTCCGCTCCTGCCGGCATATCCTTCTCCGGCACCATCAGCGACAGATTGCCGTCTGCGTCCTCCGCGCAGAGCAGCATTCCTTCCGAGAGCACTCCGGCGAGCTTCGCAGGCTTTAAGTTCACAAGGACCATAACCTTCTTGCCTACCATCTCTTCCGGTGTGTAGTGCGCTTTAATTCCAGAAACGATCTGTTTCACCTGGCTGCCGATCCTCACCTGGGAGCAGAGCAGCTTCTTCGACTTCTTCACAGCCTCGCAGGCGATGATCTCGCCCACCTGGAACTGCATTGTGCCGAACTGTTCAAAAGTGATCTCGTCCTTCGGCTCAATATCGATAACTGCCTTCTCTGTACCGTTTTCTCCATTCTGCGGCGATGCATTTTCTCCGCTGTCCGCTGCAGTTTCCTCTTTGTGCGGGTGAAGCTCTTCCACCTTCTTCATCACTTCTTCCAGGTCAAGTCTCTGGAAGAGGATCTCCGGCTTATCCGTCACATGTCCGCCGCCGAGCTGCTCCAGGATCTTTTTGCTGGTGGACGGCATGAAGGACTCAAGGAGCTTTGCGCCCACGGAGATTCCCTGGATCAGGTTCCAGAGCACGGTCTCCAGGCGGTCTTTCTTCGCCTCATCCTTTGCAAGAACCCAGGGCATCGTCTCATCAATGTATTTGTTGCAGCGCTTGAACAGATTGAAGATCTCTGTGATGGCATCGGCAACTCTCAGATCGTTCATCTTCGCGTCAACGGCTTTCGGAGTGTTTTCCATAACAGCCTTCAGGTCAGCGTCAACCTCTTCCGCCACACCTTTGTCCGTCACTGTTCCCCCGAAATATTTGTTCGTCATGGAAACCGTGCGGTTTACAAGATTTCCAAGAGTGTTGGCAAGATCCGAGTTGAGGCGCTCCACCATCAGCTCCCATGTGATGACGCCGTCATTTTCAAAAGGCATCTCATGAAGCACGAAATAGCGCACCGCATCCACCCCGAAGAAATCAACCAGCTCGTCGGCATAGAGCACATTTCCCTTGGATTTGCTCATCTTGCCGTCTCCCTGCAGAAGCCACGGATGGCCGAACACCTGCTTCGGAAGCGGAAGGCCCAGAGCCATCAGGAAGATCGGCCAGTAGATCGTATGGAAGCGGATGATATCCTTTCCGATCAGGTGCAGGTCTGCAGGCCAGAGCTTCTCAAACTGCTCCGTGCTGTTTCCGTCCGCGTCATATCCGATTCCCGTGATATAGTTGGTCAGCGCGTCAAGCCATACATAGACCACATGCTTGTCGTCAAAATCAACCGGGATGCCCCACTTGAAAGACGTTCTCGACACACACAGGTCCTGCAGTCCCGGAAGAAGGAAGTTGTTCATCATCTCGTTCTTGCGGGATACCGGCTGGATGAACTCCGGATGCGTGTTGATATGCTCGATCAGACGGTCCGCATATTTGCTCATTCTGAAGAAATACGCTTCCTCCTTCGCCGGCTGTACCTCGCGGCCGCAGTCCGGACATTTCCCGTCTACCAGCTGTGACTCTGTAAAGAATGACTCGCACGGAGTACAGTACATTCCCTCATAATATCCCTTGTAAATGTCCCCCTGCTCGTACAGCTTTTTAAAGATCTTCTGTACCTGTTTCTCATGATAGTCATCCGTAGTCCGGATGAACTTGTCGTAAGACGTATCCATCAGATCCCAGATCCTTTTGATCTCGCCGGATACACTGTCCACGAATTCTTTCGGCGTAACACCTGCTTCTTCCGCTTTCAGCTCAATCTTCTGACCGTGCTCGTCTGTGCCGGTCTGGAAGAATACGTCATAGCCCTGGCTTCTCTTGTAGCGCGCAATCGCATCCGCAAGCACGACCTCGTACGTGTTGCCGATATGCGGCTTGCCGGAAGTGTAGGCGATGGCGGTGGTGATGTAGTATTTTGGTTTCTCTGACATAATTACCTCCTTCCGGGGACGTAGTAAAATTCAATTTTACTACGTCCCCGATTAAACGTTGCTGTGTCCCTTTTTGAGTTTTACCCCGTCCCTTTTTCGACCATTTTCTGTCTGAATCTTCTTCCGATCAACTTCTGACAAAATCTCTAAAGCCTTGATTTCTCGCGGCTTTTCGCCGTACCCCGCTTTCCTCAGGCCGCTTCCTGCCGTCTCAGCCCTGTCCCTTTTTTAATTGTGCTACGTCCCCAATTAACAGGCAGTGTGTCCCAAACTGAAAAAAGACCTGTCCCCAAATGCCTCACAGAAGCACAAAAAAATCCGCCTTCCTGCAACCAAGAAGACGGGAATAAACCGTGTTACCACTTCTTTTCGTCCAACCCTCACGGAAACGGACCTCAGCGAGTACCAGTCAGTACTCCTCCGCTGTAACGGGCGGACCCATCGCAGCCTTGCTGAAAATCTCCGGATCACAGATACCTTTTCTGCCATCCCTCCCAGTTCGGTGCGCTGCTCGGAAGCCATCTTCATCTGTCTTCCATCCATCCCTCTCAGCTCCGGCGCTCACCGCCTCACGGGACTTCTCTGTAGAATCTCTGACAGACTACTCTCTTCGTCAATGCTTTTTCAATATTGCCAGATTTTTGGTCTGTAAAAAGGTTAGCACACGGACCGGAGAAAGTCAAGACCGTAAAAAGTTCTGCGCCGTCATCGGACGCTTTATCCCAGGTTGACAATCGTTTCCGCCGTCTCCCATGATGTTTGCCCGGTCACATCGATTTTTACCGTATCGAGCGTCTCGTACAGCGGGATGTAGGCAAGGCTTCGCTCGAGCACGCCCGGCTCCCGCACTCCTCTCTCCACGTCCCGGCGGATCCTCCGCTCCAGTTCCGCTTTCTCACATACAAGCGAGATTTTCCTGACCTCATAAGTCTTCCCACTTCTGTCATTGCCGGCATCACTCCTGATATCACTGTCTGCGTCACCGCCGATATCGCTTCCGATATCACTGTCTGCGTCACCGCCGAACGCTAACCGTGCCAGAATCTCATCGATGATCCCCTGCTCATGCATCACCCAGCAGAACACGATATTTTCATATGCGCTGCACTTCAGAAAATTATTTAGAAGTGCACAGATATTTTCGATCACCATGCGTTTTGTCTCGTCCGTCACGGTAAACGGATCCATATCCCAGCACCAGTCGCCGTCCAGATAAACACAGTCTGGAAGCATCTTTTTCAAGATCTGTCCCACCGTCGTCTTCCCCACTCCCATCGGCCCTCCAATCAGGTAAAGATGTTTTCCCGTTTCGCTTTTTCCTTCATTCTCTGCCACTCTGCTCATTTTCTTTTTCTCCCCCATGCTCTCCGCTGTTCATCCACTGTCCTTCCGTCCCTAATGGATCACACTCGGATACCCATACATTGTGACCTCCTCTCGCCACTTAACCTGACGGTTTGAAGTGGGAGCTTCCTGCTCATCAGCCCCAACGGGCTAAGTATCAACAGGCTATCCCCGCCGACCCGACGGTTCTTTTATTGTCCGGATACGGACATCTTTTTCCGCGCAGTTATGCGCATAATAACCGCTTTCCTTCCTCCCGGATATTGATCGCCGCGTTTACATCCCTGTCCATATGATTTCCACAGCCGCAATGATAGGTCCGCTCGGATAATTCCAGTGTTTCTTTCACCTTCCCGCATTTGCTGCACTTCTTGC
>NZ_NFKT01000040.1 GCF_002160525.1 Lachnoclostridium sp. An169 | reverse complement strand
CCTGCCGGCTGACTGCCGCAGCAAACTGAAAAATGAGAGACTAATTTTCCCCCGGTAAATACTGGGGGATTTTCATATTTTGTCAAGATACGGATGATTACCTACTTACGTTTTAAATATTCCATATACATCATCTGTTTTTTCATTTCTTCTTCATACACTTTATTCTGCAAAGCTGTAATAGTCTGAATTAATTGTCTGAATTTTGCATTCGCCTGTTCTAATTCAACTAATTCATTTGAAGCTATTTTATCCATATGCAATTGCTTTTTTTCTATGTTTTCCAGATTGTCCGAAAAATTTTTGATAGGTTTCATAACTCTTTTATAAAGAACTGCTGCACTGAAGAGAATCGTTATAAAAATTGCAAGAGCAATCAATGAGAGAACCATATTAATCAAAAATGTTTTTTCAAAAAGTCCATAATCAGCAATTGTCATCTCTACTTTAAATGGTATTGTTCTGAAACTTTCTTTTATGGCAGCAGCTTCAGAAACATCAGGACCTTTACTGGATATCAGACTGTTATCGGCATCATACAAATACACACTGTTTCTATAATCTTTAAAAGCATTTTCCAACGGTTCAATTAAATCTTCAGGCCGGATCCAACAGCCTACATATACATTATTAAAATAATAAAGTTTCAAAATATAATTGTACCCATTCTCACCGCTGACAAGCTGCCAGTACTGAGTGCCCGAATTGGGAACCAGGCTCTGGGTTTCCAGTTTATTTATAATATCTTCTCTATAGGTTTCCCATTCTTTCGGCTCCATATGATTATTTGCATTTGCACCTATAAAAAGGCCTTTTTCAGGCAGAAATGAAAAGAAATTGTAGTATGTGCCATATTCTGCCGAATACATTAAAAACACATCCCGAAGCTGGTTAGAATAATAATTGCATAACGCCATATTGTCTGTTGTCTCTATAACATAAATGTATTTATTTAAATTTTCACCTGTTTCATTCTCGCTCAATACAAACATGCTCATCCGTGAATTGATGTTTGAGATTGTATCGTCAATCTGCTGCATATAAAAATCCATGAAAGTTTCTGCATAGTCTTCAATCTGATGCCGGAAGCTCACTGCGCTGGCAACACTGATGCCGCTGTATATTAAAATAAGAGGTACAAGAACCATAAGAATCCATTTTACATAATCCCGAATCGAATTCATTTTTTTCTTTGTACCTCTCATTCCCATACCTCCATCCGTCATCCTTTAACAGCCCCCATGGAAATACCTTTTGAAAAATATTTTTGAAGCAGCGGAAACAAAATCAGAATGGGGATCATCGCCACAAATGCTATTGCCATCCGTACAGAAACTGTCGGCAGTTTTGCAAGTATGTCTGAATTCGCTCCCACCTGACTGGAATTCAAATATTGTATATCCGTTACGACTTTATTTAAAAAATTCTGTATACTGTATAGTTTTTCTCCTTCATATCCTGTCAAATAGTATAAACCATTTGTCCAGTCATTCCAATAGCTCAGGCCGGAAAAAAGCGCCATGGTTACCATAATCGGCTTTCCTAACGGCAGAATAATATTTCCGTAAATCTTAAACTGGCTCGCCCCATCAATTTCCGCCGCTTCCAGCAGTTCCACCGGTATATTCCCCGAATAATATGTTTTCATGAGCAGAACATTCATTGTATGCATAAGAAAAGTAGGTATAATCAAAGCAAAAATTGTATTTTTCACATTAAAAATGGAAGTGTACGTCAGATATGTAGGCACCAGTCCTCCATTAAAAAGCAACGTAAATACCACATAAAAAGAAAAGAAACGTCTTCCCGGCAGTTTAGGCAGAGACAGACCATATGCCAGCATGGAAGACATCATAACATTCACAGAAGTACCTACAACAGTAACAAATATTGTTATGCCATACGCTCTGAATATTTTATCTCCGTTCATTATAATATATTCATAAGCATAGAGGCTGAGCTTTTCAGGGAAAAAGGAGTACCCGTTCAGCACCAGAGTGTTTTCCTCCGTAATGGAAGAAATGAACACAAGCAAAAACGGTAAAACAGCACATATGGTTACCAGTATCATCGCTACATGAGAAATCACTGTAAATATTTTCTGATCTTTGGATTTCATTCAATCTCTCCCTTCTAGAATAAAGCACTGTCTCTGTCCACTTTTCTCACAATAAAATTGCATATCATAATAAGGGTGAATCCAACCAGTGACTGATAAAATCCGGCCGCAGATGCCATTCCCACATTGCCAAGCTGCAGGAGGCTTCTGTATACGTAGGTATCAATTGTATTCGTCACATCAAACAAGGCACCCGAATTCATTGGCACCTGATAAAACAAGCCAAAATCGGAATAAAAAATTCTTCCAACGTTCAGCAGTGTCAGGGTAATAATCGTTGTTTTTAAACAGGGAAGGGTAATAAATCTTATCTGCTGCCATTTTGTAGCGCCATCCAGCTGGGCCGCTTCATAATATCCCGGATCAATCCCGGCGATTCCTGCAATAAACACAAGACAGTTGTAACCAACACCTTTCCATGCATTTACAATGATAAGTATAAGCGGCCAGTACCCGGGCTCCATATACCAGGAAACCGGCTCCTTTCCCAAAGGCTCTAAAATACTGTTATTTATCATTCCTTTATCCGGACTTAACAGGGCAAATACGATATAACTGATAATAACTATGGACATAAGATAAGGAAGCAATACAGCTGACTGATATATTTTTTTACACAGTTTGTTTTTCATATCGTTTATAAAAATTGCGAATGCCAGACTTAAACAGGTATTGATGCTAATAAACGCCAGGTTGTATAAAATTGTATTTCTTGTTATAACCATAGCATCCGGGGTTTTGAACAGATAGGTGAAATTTGACAGTCCAACCCATGGACTTGCCCAGATCCCCGCCTGAAAATCCAGTTTTTTAAACGCAATCACCAGACCAAAAATCGGAATATAGTTATTGATAAACAGATAGATGAGTCCCGGAGCCATCATAATAAATATCGGGATCCATTTTCGCCATCGAAATTTTCCTGTTTTTCTTTTTGCTCTCATCGTCTTCCTCCATGATTATATAACCGGGAACTCTGATGTATTCCCGGTTATACGTTTCTGTTATTCCTGCCCGGCAAGCCATTCATCCAGTTGTTTCTGCTTTTCCTCAATGAGTTTATCCAGTCCTGCTTTTTCCAGCTCTTCTTCATACATGGGAAGATACTCATCAGGATCAACTGATCCCGTTTCCAGAGAATTTCTGTATTTTTCCTGAACATTTTTCAGTGCTGCAAGTTCTGTAGAGACAGGCTCCGTGTTATAAGAGAAACCAAAAGCCTTTGACCGCTCTCCTTCCTGGTTAAATTGAACCATCTGCTCAAACACATCTGCCGGATAGACATCCTGCCATGGGCTTGACATAAACTGATTCGGAAGCGCCCATGATAACTGTGCATGATAAGTCGCGTTATTAGCATCTACCCCTTCAGGCCATGTAACCAAATCATGATTATCATCGGCATATACCCAGTCAATTCCCTCTTCTCCCCAGTTCAGCAGCTGCGCAACTTCTTCACTGCCATAAAGATAATCCAACATCTGCATTGCCTTTTCCGGGTTCTTGGAATTAGCAGCTATAGCATAATCAGAATTGCCCGTAGCGCCTGAAAGAACGATATGATCTCCAAGATATGCGTAAACTACATCTACTCCGCCAAATTTGGCCGGGGACATCGGATGCCATACCATGATGGCAGAAAACGCACTGCCTGCTTTGAATGCTGATTCAAACTGGACTGTTGTCGTAGCTGCATCCGGGTTAATATACCCGGCTTCATACCATTTATGAAGCAGTTCACATTTCTCTCTGTATGACTTACTCTGTGTAACAGGAATAACCGTGGTATTATCCAGACCGCTGTTGTCCAGAACCGCTATTCCATCCGTCAGCGGATCCACTGCACTAAGCTGCCTGGAAACCGGCGGCTGATCCGAGCAGACATATACCGGAGTCATAGAAGGCTCATTTTCTTTAATAATTTCCAGCACCGGTTCAAGATCTTCCAACGAGGTAATGCTTTCAACGTCTATATTATATTTCTCGACTATATCCTTGCGCATTCCAATGGCAGGAATATTTCCGACTTCATTAAAATTGGGAACTCCGTAAACAAATCCGCCAATATTTGCCGACTTTGCGTCGTCTCCCCAGTATTTCTTTATATTTGTTCCATATTTATCAATCAGGTCGCTCAGATCAATAATCTGATTATTATTGATAAAACCGGTTGCTGATGCAGCATCCAGATAAACAAGATCAAGGGGCTCGCCACTGGTAAGCATTAACTGACGCTGCTGACTGATACTTCCGTAAGGGGATACAATAAGATTCAGCGTCATGTTCAGATCCCGAAGGAGAATCTCATTTACCTTCTCCATAATTCTCGGCTGATCCTCCTGTGGTTCTCCCTGGGTTAACATCGTAACTTCATAGGGTTCTTCCGAATTATCTGAATCACCGCCGGTATTTCCTGTCTGCTCACTGTTTTGCCCGCCGCATCCTGCCAAAACACTTCCCAAAACAGTACAGCTTATGATCAGACTACACATTCTTTTGAGATACCTTTTTTTCATAATCTTCATCTCCTTTACTTTTCTGAGCTTTTCGTTACGCCTTTATAATAAACTTTTTCTTAAAGCTGTATCTATAACTGCCAAGACGCCTAATTATATAAAACAGACTTTATTTTCTGTAAATTTTTGTTTTTTATCTATATTTTTTGTTTTTTCAAAATACCAACAGTCATAATACTGATATTTCTGTTCTTTCTTATTATAGATTCTGTTTCTTGCAATGCGCTATCCTTTTTATTGAAAAACATATTAAAGGAGGAATGAACAAATGAAGCAACGCGAAAAAACCGTATCCATTCTCGACCGGCTTTCCTGGTCCGTGCAGCCTCCGAAAGGGCTGATCAAAGGAAATTATTACCGTGAAGAGGAGAGATTCTCGTCCTGCTTTCACGGTGATCCCGGGCATCTTGGAATTCTTGAGGTCGTTGAAAATGACGGGCAGCTCTTAATGGTACAGTTTAACGAACAGTGCAGCCCCACATACTATCTTCGCAGATTCCAGAATGTTGACAAACGTTTATCTGATTATGGATTTTTCCAGGCCTCAAAAGAAAGAACTGCAGCTACCGGAGTTGTACTGGTCAATGGAATTACAGCCGTAGAACAGCAAATGGTAGCTGCCAACAGATTAACAGGAGATTTTGATCTTGTCGCAGGAGCATCCAACAGCATTAAACGTTCCATGCTTCCTCTTGCAGAAAAAATTGCAGCAAAACTTGAGATTCCTTCCCCCCAGAAGTACTATGGATTAACAAAAGCACTGGAACCAGGTGTAACAGGGCGGCTTCAGATTGTCGTAGAAAAGGGACGGATTATCCGGCTCTTTTATGATGAAATATTTGCGGATACCCGGGAAGAAATAGCAGATCCGGAATTAAAGCCATACTATAGACAGTCCAAGTATCATTGTCCGGATTATATATCTACCAGCGGCGCAGGATTTAACTCTCTGTCTGATTTGCTGACAAAGTCCGTAATAGCAAATCAGAATCTTCTTGACCTGATCGATCTTCCATATACTGATCCGGAAAACCGTGCACCTGACTGGGATCGATACCTTGAGCTTGCACGGCCACTGGAACAGGAAATGATTCTCGATGGAGTATGGCAGAGACAGCCGACAAACCAGATTTTACAGAAAGGAGATTGAAAAATGTCTTATCTTCCGGTAATTGATACATATATTGCAGATGTAAAAGCTATCACAAACGAGGCCGGGCGTTGTTATCACCTCATCACAATCGACAATCCCGGTTTCACCGGTCTTCCCGGACAGTTTGTAATGATTCAGAAACAGGATAAGGGATTTGCCTGGTCCTATCCTTATATGATTTATGAAGATACCACACAGCATTTAAAAATAATAGCAACACAAAACAGTTCCCTGTTTCAAAGCAGCCCCGGAGAAAAGATTGCCCTCTGGGGAGCAAATGGGAAAGGGTATACCCTGAACGGCAGCGAGACCATCATTGCGGAGCCGGCCATGATGCATCTGGCTCTTCCTTTGATCCGTTCTGCTGATTCTCTGAACGTAATCATATACGGTTGTCCAACAGAATGTTTTCCAGAACTTCTGCCGGCCGGGAGCCTTTTACCTCAGATCTTTCAGAAATTTCCCGTTTGCTGCACGCCTCGTCAGCACCGGTTTTTATGGCGCTTAATATTACTAATCTGGAAAAAATAGCAGAACCGTCTGATAAAACTTTAACCAAACGAATCACCTGTTTTGTCAGTACACAAATCGGATGCGGCATTGGTGCCTGTAAAGCATGCTATCTCCACAGTCCGGAAATCCATATGGGAATACCGGTCTGCTGCAACGGACCATATTTGCCATATGATCTGATTGATTTTTCACAGGACCGAAAATGTTTTCAGATTTTCCGGTAACTGAAAATATCAATTATGTAACAAACAAAAAGCAATAAACAATTGAAGGGAGAATAAAATGAATCTGAATGTAACAATTCCTTCTTCGGTCGGAGAAATACCGTTAAAGAATCCACTTATGCCGGCTGCTGCAACACTGGGCAATCTGATCGAGCACGCCAGATATTTTGATTTGAATGAATTAGGCGCAATGCTCCCCAATTCCATGTTCATTGACAGCGGTTCCCCAACAACAGCCAAAAAAATATGTAAGACAAATAATGGATTTATCAGCGCTCTCTCGAAAAATAACATGAGCATTTTCGAATTTAAGGAAGAAATAATCCCATATCTTCCATGGAAGACCACGCCGCTTATCATAGATATGAAAGCAACAGACATGTACCAGATGGAAAAGTTGGCGGCCGCTATCAATGATATAAAAGAAATCAAAGGAATAGAGATTAATTTAAACTGCCCCTATGGGCCGGGAACGCCCTACTGGCAGAATTCCGAACAGCTGAAGGATCTTGTTCGACGGGTACGGAATGCTGCTCCGGACAAATGGTTAATTGCCAAAGTCCCCGGAGGAGATATCCCGGTTGAACAGATTTCAACAGACTGTCAGGCAGGCGGGGCAGATGCTGTCACAAGCTACAGCAGTCTTAATGGTTCGGTAATTGATATATATACCCGGAAATACCGCTGCGGCGGAGGAGGATCCGGCGGTTTTTCCGGACCTGCCTTTAAGCCCGTAGGGCTGCTGATGTGCAGACGCGCAGTCGCTGCTGTAGATATCCCGGTCATTGGGATCGGCGGCATCAGCTGCGCTGAAGATGTTATTGAATATATTATGGCAGGAGCATATGCAGTTCAGGTTGGATCGGCAAATCTCTCCCGGCCGGATTTTATGCCGAGGCTAATCAACGATCTGAAAAACCTGATGCAAAAACTGGGGATAAATTCATTCGAGGAAATACGGGGAACCGCACAGGTTGAATGAACAGTAATATTATCGTCTTTAATAAAAAGCGCAAAGATTGTAAAGCAATTCGCAAATGAAACAGCTTTTTGCCCTGGGAACATATACGGAAGATATTCTTTTCGGAACCAGAGAACTATTTCACGGAAAGGGGAAAGGCGTATTGATCTGCCTGTTCGATGATGATAATGGCAGAATAACTGTCCTTGACAGCCTGCCTATCGAGAGTCCTTCCTAGTTTATGCATAAATGAAGAAAACAGAATAATCTATGCAGTCAACAAAATAAAAACATTTCATGGAACAGCCCCCTGTTCTGTTCGGATCTGCATTTAAGTCCGGATGGCAGATATCTGTACGCTTCAAACCGTGGACATGACAGTATTGTATACTATAAAGTAATGGACAATGGAGATCTGGCATATCTTTCCCATATAGAATGCGGTGGACGTACCCCAAGAAATTTTTCTTTTGATCTAACCGGCAGATATATCCTTGCAGGCAATCAGGACAGCGATAACATTACCGTATTCCGTATAACGCAAAACGGACGTCCTGACCCGGTGAATAAAACAGATATCGGCTCTCCGGTATGTATCAGATTTTTCAGGAACAATTAACCAGGTCACATTGGGGAGCAGTATTACGGCCATACTGCTCCCCTACATTTCGATAATTCCGGGGCAGAACCACGCCGCTCAGTTTAAATACGAGCTGTGCTGCATTCAAACGCTCTCCCTGTTCATATGCTCCGAACTTTTCACCCGCATAGACCGGAGTGTAAAGTTCTGCTGCTGTCGGTGAAAGGCTTCTCTGCCCGTCCCACAATCCCAGACGGCCATAAGTGCCGGAGGCAGGAAAACCGTCCTGTGAAACATATCTCATAGGGATCATCAATCTGAAACTTTGAAAGGATGTCTGTGATTTCTTTATCGTCGACGTGCCTTTCGAACTCTTCCCTTGTAAGTGGACAGAAATATGGGAACAGCATGTTAAGAGAAGCTTTCAATTCCTGGGGTGCCTGGAGCTTTTTCTTCAATTCGCGGATTCGTTCAGCCTGTTCGCTCATTCTCTTTGAAAGTTCACTGCTGTTCTACATCACAAATAGAGGAGGCGTTCTGGATTTTACCTGTCCTTCTGTTGCCTTTTCTGCAGTTTCTTGTTTCCAACAGGTAGCTCATGCTGTTTACAAGATCCATATCGTAGATCATATCGTTGATAAAGGTCTGTGTCATCACCCCTTCGTCAGCTTCATCCAGATCCGACATTTATCTTATCTGAGGGGCTCCGGCAGTTTCCCGCAGGTCAGGATGGAATCCAGCATCCAAGTGCCGCTGCCGCGATCCTGCCTTTGCTGCCTGGACACCGTAGGAGCTACTCCTGCTGTACCAGTCCTTCCATAAATTTCAGGGCATGCATGAATGAGGCTTCGTCTCTGCTTGTCTTAAAAACAGGGATATGCTATGATACCTTTAAACAGGAATTCTGTAAAAAGGGCGGAAGATCAGATCAGGGAGTGTGAAAAAAGATGCCGAAAACATTTAATATAAACGGAGCCTGTAAACCGGACAGACATTACATGGTCAGCCTTCGAAGCAGACTGGAAGCAATCCGTGATGAATTCTATGAAGCGGAGAAAAGGATCGTAAAAGAAGATAATCCCCTTTATGAATCTTTACTCGGGAAGCTGAAACTGTATCCGGAATTAAAGACAATTCTGTATGAATTACTTTTTTCCGGCAGAGTCATTCCCTATACGGCAACAAATGACTATATCAAGGATGCAGCAATGTTCGGATTTATAAAAAACGAAAATGATACCGTTGTTGTTTCCAACCGGATTTTTGAGACAGTCCTCTATAACAATTTTATTTCCGATGAATTTGCAACGAATAAAAGAAATCGCTCTGAACGATAAACTTTTAATCGAAGCTGTTGTTTAAATCCACAGCCCCCAGCTCATTAAACCCGATGTCTGTTTCCGTCTCCCCGTCAGATATCCTGAGTTTCCGAAATTCCGGCTCAATCCTGACCACTGTGCCGGTCACTGTCTCATATGTGCCAAGCGGCGGCGTGGCGGGATGGAGGGTATCCTCTTTGAAATATACGGCGGTGATCCTGCTGCCCTTTTTGATTCGGGACAGGATTTCCGAAATATGCTCTGCATCTTCTTCCGGCAGGAGCTTTTTCGGTACCCGGGTCCGTTTCCATCCTTCTTCGGCGATCTCTTCCTCATAGCCCCGGAGCGCGGCAAAAGGCGAAAAGATTTTGGCGCGGTTTTCCACCGGCATCCTGGGATGGCGGCAGGACGGCTCCGGACGGGAAAGATGCAGAATATCGCCGTATTTGGCTGCAACCGTTCTCCCCTCTTGTGTCTTTTTATAATCCACAGAAACCACTCTCCAATCGCCTGCATCTGAAGTCGCCCATTTCCCGCAGGTCTTGCATTCTACGCCTTCTCATGCCTTGTGTCCTCCGATCTGTCCGTTCCGCTCCCTCATGGTCGCGCCATCCAGGAAATTAGTCCCTTTCAGAACGGCATTTTTCCCGAACCGTTTCTTCAGACCCAACATGGTTTCCTGAAGCCTCTTCTCTTTTTCCAGTTTTTCCGTATCCGTGAAAAGATCGAGCTGAAAGATCCCTTCATCCTTTGTCACATGATTCGCCGTGATCGTAATACGTCTCACCAGGAGCGCCGGACTGGCGATCCGTTCAAACAGGTCGGATGCAGCTTTTATGATCTGGCTTCCAAGGCTGGTCGGAGACTCCAGGCGTATCGTGCCATGACCGCTCTTCGGAACCTTTCGCCCGTAGTGGTCAATATGAATCTCTCCCCGGTAGGAGCCGCTGTCGCAGTTTTCCCTGTCATACCCCACGCTCATAGTCAGGGAATCCGTGACCATTCCCCGGTCGGAAAGCTGAAAGGCCAGGCTTTCCGCCATTTCCCGCACAACAATGGCTGCTTTTTCGTATGCATAAGGGCAGCTCAGTACCTGGCCTTCGCAGATACTGTTCTCTGACGGCTGATACACCTTGATATCCGACATTCTGCAGGGCTCAATCCCCCAGGCATGGTCGATCAGGATCTCCGCGTCAATTCCAAACTCCTTATAAAGTCTGTCTTCATCCGCCAGGCTCGCCCGGGCAAGTTCTCCCATTGTGGTAATCCCCATTTTTCCAAGGCGGCGTGCTGTTCCGGCTCCGGTCTGCCAGAAATCCGTGAGCGGCTTATGATCCCAGAGCAGATATCGGAAAGACTCCTCATCCAGTTCTGCGATCCGGACTCCGTCGGAATCCGGCGGCGTCCGCTTGGCAACAATATCCATGGCCAGCTTGCTTAAGTACAGATTCGTGCCGATCCCGGCTGTAGCCGTAATCCCCGTAGAATAAAGCACTTCCCGGACTATGGTTTTCGCTAGCTCCCGCGCCGACATCTGGTAATGCCCCAGATAGGAAGTAACGTCCATAAATACCTCATCGATGGAGTAGACATGGATATCCTCCGGGGCGATGTATTTCAGATAAATTCCGTAAATCTTTGCCGAAACTTCCATATAATAAGCCATGCGGGGCGGCGCCACCAGATACGAAACCTCCAGTGTGGGATCTTTTTTCAGCGCTTCCGCGTCAAAAGAAGGCGCTCCCAGAGACGGCATGCCGTCCTTTGTCAGGGCAGTATGATTGCGGATGGTGTCCTGCAGTCGGGCGGCATTGACTTCCTTCACCTTCTGCACCACCTCGAAAAGCCGTGCCCTCCCCGGGATTCCGTATGCTTTCAGGGCGGGGGACACTGCCAGACAGATCGTCTTCTCCGTCCGGGAAGAGTCCGCCACCACAAGATTCGTGGTCAGAGGATCAAGATGCCTGGCAACGCACTCGGCGGATGCGTAATAGGATTTCAGATCAATGGCCAGATACGTTTTCATTTTCCCTCGCGATCCTTTCTACAAACCATCTTCCAACCCGGCTCGGGAACAGCGGGTCTGTGCGTTCAAAAAACAGGTGCTTCTCCTGCCCGTGGATCACCACAGTGTAGCAGTCGCCATGAGGAGTGACCGACGCATCCGCCGGGTGGTAATCTCGGACGCACTCGATGGGGAAAGTGCGTCCGTCGGTCCAGGTAATAGCGGTGGGCTGCATGTATCCGGTCGCGTCAAACGTGGAATCAACGCTTACATAAATCCGTTCCCTGTTATGCCGGTTCTGACGCATGTGAAACACCTTCCCTTCCTGCTAATGTCAATTCCTTTCTTACTCATTAAATTCGAACGTATGTTCTCTTGCTATTGCTATCATACTACAGATAAAAGTATAGTGTCAAGGATGTATTTTTTCCCAACTTCACAGGGATTATTCGGACCACGGATTGTGAAATCTGTCCGCCTGTGATACAATTTTTAACAAAGCACAGATTCGGATACAATAGATGTGGATAAAACAGGTCTTTTGCAATATACCAACAGAGTGCTGGATACCAAACAGGCATTGATCTGCAACAGCAGACCCCGCCGTTTCGGGAAATCCATCACAGCGGATATGCTGACCGCTTATTATAGCAAAGGCTGCGATTCCGAACAGCTGTTTTCCGATTTTGCGATCAGCAAAGAAGAAAGCTTTCGGAATCATCTCAATAAATACGACGTGATCCACATCGACATGCAGTGGAGCATGGCGCCCGCAGGCGGAGCTGAACATGTTGTTTCTTATATTGAAAATGCCGTTATCGGTGAGCTGAAAGATGTATATCCGGGCATACTGCCGGAGACAACGTTTTCTTTGCCGGACGCCCTCTCCTGCATTAACACCGCTGAAGGGAGAAAATTCATCGTCATTATCGACGAATGGGACGTACTGATCCGCGACGAAGCGTCCAATCATCAGGTGCAGGAAGAATATATTAATTTCCTCCGCGGGATGTTCAAGGGGACTGAGCCGACAAAGTTCATTCATCTTGCATATCTGACCGGAATCCTGCCGGTCAAGAAAGTAAAAACGCAGTCCGCATTAAATAATTTCGATGAATTTACCATGTTGGACGCCAGTATACTGGCGCCTTACATCGGTTTCACAGAGGATGAAGTCCGGGAGCTTTGCCGGCGATACGGCAGAGATTTTGAGAACGTAAAAAGATGGTACGACGGATACCAGCTCACAGGATATCATGTTTATAACCCAAAAGCCGTGGTGAGCGTAATGCTCCGGGGCGATTTTCAGAGCTACTGGTCTCAGACCGGAACATACGAATCTATTGTTCCTCTGATCAATATGGATTTCGACGGTTTAAAAACAGCGATCATAACCATGCTTTCCGGCGAACGGGTAAAAGTACGTACAAAAACTTATCAGAACGACATGGTTACTTTCCGAAATAAGGACGATGTCATAACAGCCCTGATCCATCTGGGATATCTGGCCTACGACCAGATTCATCAGACAGCGTTTGTTCCCAATGAAGAGATACGCAGCGAATTTCTGGATGTGGTGGAAGAAAACAGATGGGATGAATTTATCGGATTTCAGCAGGAGTCTGTGAATCTTCTGGAAGCGACGCTTGATATGGATGGAGAAACTGTTGCGGAGGAAATTGAAAAAATCCACGAGGAGTATGCCTCTGCCATTCAGTATAATAACGAAAATTCGCTCAGCAGTGTACTGACCATCGGATATTTAAGTGCCATGCAGTATTATTTCAAACCAATTCGGGAAATGCCTGCCGGGAAAGGATTTGCGGACTTTATATTTATCCCGAAGCCGGAATATGCCATCGATTACCCTGCTTTGCTGGCAGAACTCAAATGGAATCAAAGCGCTGATGCGGCAATTCAGCAGATCAAGGAACGCAAATATCCTGCTGCTTTAAAAGATTATAAAGGCTCGATTCTTCTTGTAGGAATCAATTATGATAAAAAAAGTAAAAAGCATCAGTGCATCATAGAAAAGTTTGAGACTTGAACTGCTGAAGCAGTTTGGGAGAAAAATAAGGAAAAACAGGCATGTCATACGATTGAAAGAATGTTTCTTCGTGTGGCATGCCTGTCTTTTTAAAATGAAAAATCAAACTTTTCCCCGTCTCTACACCACAGCCTCCACCAGCACCCGGTCCCCAACCGGAATTTTCTTCAC
Organism: Lachnoclostridium sp. An169; assembly: GCF_002160525.1. GTDB lineage: Bacteria > Bacillota > Clostridia > Lachnospirales > Lachnospiraceae > Mediterraneibacter > Mediterraneibacter cottocaccae. The sequence continues at coordinate 24,584 of NZ_NFKT01000040.1, read as the reverse complement.
TCCGATCTCTTTATTCCGTCCAAAGTTATAGCTGAGCATATAGCCTTTTTTCAGATGAAAATAGTCCAGATAATCCGCCAACTGCTTTTCTCCGCGCTCGTTATAGGCATTGCCACGCCATATTTTCAGCTCAATGATAAACTGTTCGCCCAGATAATCCACGACAATATCCATGCGCCGTGCATTCCGCGTCTCAGCCTCAATATAATAATTCCCGGTTCCGTTTATGATCGGCCGCAGGTACAGCAGAAAACGGCGCCGTCCTTCTTCCTCGGAAAACGGTTCTGCCGCATCACCGTAAATGCTGTCAAAATGCTCCACATATTTCGCCAGAACTGTCTCCATGTCGAGATGTCCGTTTCGGATGTACTGTGTCTTGTTCCGGGCGGCTGCCTTGAAGATCTCGCTGTTCTGGGACTCGTTTGTGGTCAGAAAATAATTGTACAGCCGCACCTCGAAAATGCGGTTTGCGATCGCCACATTTCCGTCAACAATCTTCAGAAAACCGAGCATTACCGCCATGTCAAGCCACTGCTCGTCCGGATTATAGACCACCTTCTCCCCGGCAAACAGAATCCGGTAAAGAACATTCCGAAGAACCGGATAGTCGTAAAGCTTCCCGGTCAGGGAATCAAAGAGAGTATTCTTCTCGCTGATGAGCAGCTTCACCGCCTCAAGCGCGCCGTCCCTCGTCCAGGCTGACGTTTCATCCGGAAAATGACCGCTTCCGGCGATCTTCTCATCCAGCAGCTTGCAGATGCGGGACACAAGATAGGGGTAGCCGCATGTATAATCGTAAATGAACTCCGCCATTTCTTCCACATCCATCCCGGTGTGGTGGTCGTTTTCATACTGCTCCAGCATTCCTGCAATGTCCGCTGCCGAAAAGCTCATGACAACATCGAAATCCGCCGCGATATTCCAGGGGCTGTTGACCTTGTGCTCCGCATCCGGACGAATTTTCATCTGGATATTTTTCACGTCATAGACGCCGGCAAGAATGACAGACTGAAACGTCGGCGTCCGCTTCCGGGTCAGGTAGTATGCCCGCAGCTGTGCGAGAAAATCCAGAAACACCTGATTGTTTGCCGCACTGTCCACTTCATCGATCATCAGAACGAGCGGCTTTGACGCGGCCGCACAGATCTGGGACAGGCAGACAAAAAGTTTGCGGAGCCCGCTGATATTTTCCGCATCCGCCGCAGCCTCCAGGACCGTGAAAGCATCTGTTTCCTGCAGCTTCATTTCCGCACCTGTCTTTACCGCCGCGCCTGCCTTTGCCGCCGCCCCCGTCCTTACTGCCGAGACGAAGATCGCCGCAAAAGCATTGGCAAACGCTGTCTCATTTTCAAAATCATTGCTGCTCAGCAGCTGAAAATCCAGAGAAATTACAATATAATCATTTTTCAGGAAATCGCTCAGAGCGTTCAGGGTGGTAGTCTTCCCGTACTGACGCGCCCGGTTGATCGTGAAATATGCCCCGGCGTCCACAAGAGCCCTGATCTCTTCCAGGCGCTTCCGAATATCGACCATGTAGTGGAGCTGCGGATCACACGCTCCGGTAACATTAAAAATTTTTGCCATCTGTCAGTCCGCTCCTTTTCCGAGACCTGGCCGGGCGCTGTCTGTTTTCCACGTTATTCCATAAAAAAGGACAGACTTCCCCCCTTTCCAAGAAATCTGTCACCACAGCATTATAATAGCATATTCCAATTTCAGAGACAAGCTTCCGTTTTCGTGCCGGCACCGATGCTCTATTACACTCGCCTCTGTCTTTTCAGACGGTTTCTGCTGCACGGATCAATTACCGGTAAAGAATCCATAAGATTTCAATTCCTGTCTGAAAGTGTACTCCTTTTTTATCCAAATGGGGATACAATAGAACCACCACATTTAACCGTACAATACAACAATGTACAATTTTACGAAAGAGAGGGAAAGCAATGGAGTACAATGCAAAACAGCAAAAAGCACTTACAGATGAATTTATCGATGGACTATCGCTTGAGCGCAATCTGGGGATCCGTACGCTGAAGGCCTACCGCAGCGACATTTCCTGTATGATGCAGTGGATCGAGCTGCGAAAATACACAGAGTTGGACAGCGAGACGATTGCCCGGTATTTCTTCTATCTGCAGAACGAAATCGAACTCACCGCCCGGTCAATCCGGCGCAAGTATGTGTCCATCCAGCAATACTGCAGTTTCCTGAGCAGAAAATACTCTCCGGGCGAACATTTTCTCACATTTTCCTCCCGCCGTTTTCAGCTGCCGAAAACACTTCCCAAGACGCTGACTACAGAGGAAATCAAGCGGCTGATTGTCTCGGTAAATGAGGAATACCAGGAAAGTCACTCCGAATATTTCCGCAAACTCTGCCTGAGAAATATGTGCATCATCGAACTTCTCTTCTGTCTGGGTCTGCGGATCGGCGAAATCAGCGCACTGGATCTGGCTGATTACCGACGGGAGGAAAATTCCATGCTGATCCACGGGAAGGGAAACAAGGAGCGGATTCTCTTCATTTCTTCCCCGATTGTCAGCCAGAAGCTCAACCAGTGGCTCCTGACACGCGGGGAAATGAATCCTGATGATCCTGCACTGTTTGTCAGCCGTATGGGAAAACGGCTCAGCATTTATAGCATCGAAAACATTTTCTACAAATACCGGGACCGAACCCAGATCAATCCACACTCAACGCCCCATTATCTGCGGCACAGCTTTGCAACCCAACTACTCAACAACGGTGCCGGAATCCGGGACGTGCAGGAGCTGATGGGGCACAACAGTATTGTGACAACGCAAATTTACACGGAGGTGTCTCTGTCCCGGAAGAAAGAAGTGCTGTTAAAGTATAATGGAAGAAACCGGATGGATGTGTAGATACATAGCGCAGAAACGAAAAGGGGCTGACGCCAGAATCAGTCCCCTTGAAGCAAAGATTTGGGAAGCGTCAGCTGTTGGTAAGTCATATTTCCCGCAAATTTCTCCGGCACTTCAATCAGCCCGAAGCGCATGAAAAGCGGATATATGTAAGAAACTCCGCGGATATCCCCCAAACCTTTTGGGCGTTCCACAAAAGGGCGCTCCCCATTTTCCCGCATTTCTTTCACATTCTGAAATGCCAGACGCACGGAACTCCAGGTCAGACTTTTGCTCCCTTCCCTGCGGTCAATCCAGAGCTCATGAGTCAGTTTCCCGTTTCTTCCCTTTTTCAGCGTGTATTGAAACGGCAGACCGGAAGCCGTATGAAAAGGGTACTCCTGAAAGGCGGTGATGCAGCTCCAGAGGGCCTCCTCCGTCATAGTTTCGTGGAGAACCGCCAGAGCGTTTTCCCGGTCGGATTCCTGTTGTGTTGTAAGTGATTCTGTGTCGTTTTGAACCTGTTCCTTCATTATTATAGTGTCTCCTTTATTACACTCTCTCCTTTTAAAACGGCAGTTAACACCTTCCTGCCCCGAAAACATTTACAGTCCGAAATATTTCGCCGATACATCCGTATACCGTGCCAACAGTATCTCCAGTCCATTATGATCCCAGACCTGCACAATAAAAGGATTGTTTGCGTTTATACTTTCTATCCGTTCCAGCGTATTCGGTGTAAGATACCCGCTGTAAAAAAGCCCGTAACAGTCAGCCTGAAACTGCGGCAGCAGATCACGTACTTCAGAAAAATCCTTCCGGCTGACCTGCCCCTTTCTATGTCTGCACTGAAAGATCCACTTTCGCTTTTCTGTTCTGATCAGAGTCGAATACTCTTCTTCCGCGATGATGTCGACGCCGCCATCCGGCGCGAAGGTCTTCCCCTGTACCTGGATATTCTGAAAATTCATAGCAAAAAGCAGATCCCGGCACATAGCCTCGAATTCCTCTGCATTCAGGATGGAAAAATCATACGTGCGTTTCCACAGCCCCGGAGGAGCAATTTCAATAAACTCACGCTCCAAACTTTTTATTTTGTTTTTCTCAAAAGTATAGCATGCTTCATGTTTTTCCTGCTGAATCGGGCAGATGACAGCCCATACTTCTCCACAGCTCATCACCACACGGTTCGTTCTGTCCAGAGAATAATTTACAAAATACTCAAAATCATCGTCATGACAGGACTGAAATAATGCATTTACTTTATTGATCAGTTCCATATCCGCTATCACAGTCCTGCCGTTTGTCCCATCGGAACGGATAATAAAATACCGGATTCCGGAATAGCAGGTGTATTTATCTGCAGAAAATTTGCCGCAAACCTGTGGCAGATACTCTGTCCCCACTCCGGTCAGAATTGTATTGCGTCCGTTTATGTAGGCCGGTACGAAATCCAGGCTATGATCTTTATTCAGCACGGAATCCTTAAGACGGGTATTACATAAATCCGGCGAGAGATCCTGCATTTTGTGAAACAGTTTCTGCAGGAGTTCCTGATACGATGTGTAAAGCTCAGTGTCTTTATCTACGGATTCAAAATCAGTGGTTCCTGCGTCGCGGCATGCGCGTTCGATTAATCCCAACCGCATTTTTAAATCATTCCAGGAAAAAGGAATATCAAAAAAGCCCACTAATTCACAGAAAAACGGACATCCCATGGAATCTTCATAGCCAATATCTGGAATCGTGTCACTGCCCTTTTTCATGCAGTCATAAAACAACAGCTCTTCTTTCGCAATAAGCAAGGCGGTATTTTCTCCATAATAGTCTTCATAGAGAAACTCCCGGTAAATGCTGTATCTGTTACCATTGTATTCAATACGAATTGCCTGAATATCTACATTAAATTCATTGCTAAACCATAGGGTAACCCTGCTTAAATCTTCGTCCCACTCATATTCGTAGACGTCCTGATAAATACTGTCAAATGTTTCGATAAATTTCCTGCTGTCCATTGCCGCTCCTTATATGGATAATGAGTTGTTATGTTTATCGGTTCAGTCTTTGGTGTATTCCTCTATTCTGCAGGTATGCTGCTTCGTCTTTGCATCATAATTAATTCCGACCAAAAGAATATCACCGCCATAGTCCTTTAATATCTGTGGATAATCCCTGTTTTTGATCTGGGCAATAGCGCCTTTCTCCGTTTTGTTCCATTTCAGTTCTACGAGAAGCAATGGCATGGAGGATGCCTTTTTCGGGAAAAATACCACATCTGCATAGCCATGTCCGGAAGGAAGTTCATCAATTTTCAAGAACTCATCCACACAACTGATATAGGCCACTCGAATCACGCTTCGAAGAGCCTGCTCATTGTTATAAAATGTAGGTGCAGTTCCTGCTTTATGTGCTTCCTGAATAGCTGCTGCCACCGCATCTTCGTCTTTGTTCAGTGTCGCTTCTAAAAGTTGGTCGGAACTACGAATAAGCCTGGCGATTTCTGTATGCTTTCCTGTCGTAACTGCACGGACAAATTCCTCCCGAATTTCTTCATTGGGAATATGAACGGTCCTGCTTTCTGAATCATAAGCAAGATACCCAAGGTGCACCAAAAGAGTAAGAACGTCATCCCGGCCTCTGATTGTTGTCATATCGTTCTGGAATGTAACAACATCTATTTTGATACGCGCCCCTCCGAGCATTTGAACAATGGATTCCTTTAATCCGTCTTCGTTCATATCAATATAGAGCTGCAATGAAGCATAAGTCTCCGACTGTGTCCAGTAATTGTGAAACTCCCCATTTTTAACTGCCTCAATTACTGAATTCGGACTATATACAGATTTGACCCGACTAAAAGAGTATCCGTCATACCATTTCCGCATCTGATCAAAATCCATTCCTGACTTTCTACAAAGCGCCTGAACTTCCGCTTCTGTAAAGCCCACATATTCTGCCAGTCTCTTTGGCGTAAGCATGGTGTATTCTCTGAAATCCGTCATGGCAGACTGAGTTCCATATTTTTTTATCGGAAGAATACCTGTTATATAAGCGGCGTCGAAAATAATGTCTGTCCAACTGCTCTTAAATAGCCCCCTTAAAAAATTAATATACTCCCGCTGAAGCGAGCTGTCGTTTTTCGCCTCACGGAACAGGGCATCCCATTCATCGATGATCATGATAAATTTCTCGCCCGATGTTCTTGCAGCATATACCAGAACTTCTGCCAGATCAGCATTTCTCGGCGCACCGGGAAAATTCTCTGCAACTTCATTCATAACTTCATTATTAATATTTTTTACTACATCTTTTATATTCGCTGCCCTTGATATAAACAATGTAATGTCCAGATAGATCACATTATATTTGTTCAGATATTTTTCAAAGGATTCATCACCTGCAATCTCCAGATCTTCAAACAACTCCCGGGAATTACAACTTTTATCATAGTACGCACATAACATTTTAGCCGCAAACGATTTGCCGAAGCGCCGTGGTCTGCTTACACAGGTCATCTTATCCGTGGTTCCTAAAGTACTATTAATAAAAGAAATCATTCCGGTTTTGTCAACATAGATTCCCTTTCGAACAGCAGTAAATCCTGCGTTTCCGACATTTAAATAATTTCCCACTCCGAATATCCCTCCTACTATTTTGCCGCACCAGTCTTTTCTGAGAGCCACTCCTGCACAAGATTCACGCTTACTTCCGCAGCTTCAGCAATCTGTTCTGCAGGCACTCCCATGTGCGAGAAAGAAAGAGCCATTTCTTTTGCCTTTTTCATTTTTCCTTCTTCGATTCCTTTTTCGATCCCTTTTTCAATTCCTTTTTCGATCCCTTTATTATAAATTTGTTCCATTTCTTTGCACATCTCTTCTACTCCTTTCGAAGTCTCCTTAATCTGCCGCATCCGTTCTGCCAGTATTATACTTGTCATGTCATCTGCATTTCGACAGTGGAAATCATGCATTAACCGTCCCAACTCAGTGTCATCCTGAATACTGGAATTTACATAAATGATATGGGACCCATCATGAAATGAAGTCTGTGTCTCTTCAATCTTTCTGTCAATGTGATAAATCGGGAGTCCACTTCCCTGTGTATCATCCCTTGTTATAAAAATAATATAAGCTTCTGGAAGGCTGTCAAAATCTTCCCCCGGATTCAGCGTATTCATATCCAGAAGTCCGCTGTGGTAACGCGCCCGCTTGGGAGAAGCTCCTTCGTTTTCCTGCTGCACTTCTACGTTAAATCGATTGTCTGAACTGTCTTTTGCCACGCAGTCAAGGACTGCCGACCGCCCCTGCCTCTGTTCCATATAATCACCTGCCTGTCATATTTGTCAGAACGAATTCCCGGGACGTTCTTTTTCTACTGCAATCATAGCATCCGACAGGATGGAATGCAAGCGACTCAATGATTGTTTATAAAACTATAAGTGTGTTTAGAAAAACATTATATAGTGCCATTGTTGCGTATATTAATGCAATTATTGATGCTTTTTAGACGAAAGAAACAACTTGGGAAATTAAATGATAATTTGTTGGTTTGGTGAAGTCTAACAAGTTAAAAAGAACCGGAGAGAGGAACATAAATAATATAAAAAATAAACTCGATTTAAAAACAATTTCAAAAATTATCTGATAATATATTGTTTTTAAAAGCTATTAGGTAAACAAAATGTGAAATAAACAGACATGAATAATAACAATTATTAGGCGAAAACAGGCCAAACATGCACTGAAAAGAGGCAGGAATTACTTATGAAACCAGTACATAACGATGGAAAACTGAACATCGCAATGCTCGGCCACAAGCGGATTCCTTCCCGTGAGGGAGGAATCGAAGTGGTGGTCGAGGAGCTTTCGGCACGCATGGCTGCTCTGGGACATCACGTAACCTGCTATAACCGGAAGGGGCACCACGTAAGTGGAAAAGCCTTTGATACAAAGAAAACAGATTCTTATAAAGGAGTCCGGCTGAAATCCGTATTTACCATTGACAAGAAAGGACTTGCAGCAATGTCGGCTTCTTTTTTTGCGGCCCTACACTGCGCATTTGGGAATTATGATGTGGTTCACTTCCACGCGGAGGGACCGTGCGCCATGCTCTGGCTGCCGAAGCTGTTTGGCAAACGGTGTGTGGCTACGATCCACGGCCTGGATCACAGAAGAGCCAAGTGGGGAAAATTCGCCAGTGCTTATATCATGCTCGGCGAAAAATGCGCCGCAAGGTTCGCCGATGAAGTCATCGTACTAAGCCGGGGCGTTCAGGATTATTTCAGAAAAACTTATGGAAGGGAAACGGTGTTTGTTCCTAACGGAGTCAACCGTCCTGTTCCGGAAAAAGCCGAGCTGATCACAAAGAAGTTTGAGCTGGAAAAGGATTCCTACTACCTCTATCTCGGCAGGCTAGTTCCGGAGAAGGGACTGAAATACCTGATCGAAGCTTTCAAAAAGGTAAAAACCGGGAAGAAGCTTGTCATTGCAGGAGGCTCTTCGGATACCGATGCCTATGCAGATGAATTGAAAGAACTGGCAAAGGATGATAACCGCATTTTGTTTACCGGATTCGTGCAGGGGAAACTCCTGAAAGAACTATACAGCAACGCTTATGTATATGTACTGCCTTCGGATCTGGAAGGCATGCCTTTGAGTCTGTTGGAAGCGATGAGTTATGGTAACTGCTGCCTTGTGTCAGATATCGTGGAATGTACCGAGGTGGTCGGAGATAAAGCGGCAGTGTTTAAAAAAGGAAACAGCACAGATCTGGCGAGGGTTCTGCAGAAACTGCAGGACGAGCCGGAAACTGTGAGGAAATATAAAGATGAAGCTGCGGATTATATCTGCGGCAGATATAACTGGGATGAAGTGACGGAGAAGACGCTGGGGCTGTATGAAAACAGGGCGGCTGAGGCGGATCGGTATTCGGGGGAGATCGTGTCATGAAGATTTTGATGATCAACAAGTTCCTCTATCCAAACGGAGGCAGTGAAACATACATATTTAAATTAGGAGATTATCTGAAGAGCCAGGGACATGAGGTTCAGTATTTCGGTATGGAACATGAGGGACGCTGCGTAGGAAATGCTGTGAATGCATACACATCCGATATGGATTTTCACGGCGGCTCTAAACTGGCAAAGCTGACATATCCTCTGAAGACCATTTATTCATCTGAGGCGCGGAAAAAGCTGCGGCTTGTTCTGGATGATTTTAAACCGGATGTATGTCATCTCAATAATTTTAATTATCAGCTGACTCCAAGTATTATTCTGGAAATTCAGAAATGGCGCAACGAGGGAAATAAGTGCCGGATTATCTTTACGGCACATGATTATCAGCTGGTATGCCCGAATCATATGTGTAATAACCCTAATTCGGGTGAAAACTGTGAAAAATGTCTTGGTGGTCACTTTTCAAACTGCATAAAGGGCAAATGTATCCATGGAAGTACAGCGAAAAGTATAATCGGCACAATGGAAGCAGAGTTCTGGAAACTGAATGGTGCCTATAAATACATCGATACGATGATCTGCTGTTCAAAGTTCTTGAAAACAAAACTGGACAGCAATCCTTTGTTTGCCAGAAAAACGGTTGCGCTTCACAATTTTGTTGACAGAGTGGAATGGAAAGACACCCCTAAAAAAGATTATATTCTGTACTTTGGCAGATTTTCCAAAGAAAAGGGAATTAATACCCTGATTAAAGTCTGTAAAGAGCTTCCGGATATTCCCTTCATCTTTGCCGGGACTGGCCCGTTGGAAAGCGAGATCAATGGCATTTCCAATATAAAAAATGTTGGATTCCAACGCGGTGAATCACTGGAAACACTGATCCGGGAAGCGCGGTTCAGTATCTATCCATCCGAATGGTATGAGAACTGCCCCTTTTCTGTCATGGAGAGTCAGATGTACGGTACACCAGTTCTTGGAGCGGATATCGGTGGTATCCCGGAACTGATCCAGATTAATAAGACAGGAGAACTTTTTGAAAGCGGAAATGCTGTAGAACTGAAGAATAAAATTCAGGAACTTTGGAGCAATAAAGAACTCACTGATCAGTACAGTCATAACTGTAAAGACATCCGTTTTGATGATATTGAAAAATATGCAATGAAGCTGATGAAAATTTATAAAGGAAAAAAATCATCAGCCATCAATGTTGCAAAGGGAGAAAAGACTATGGCTAAACAAAAGGGCAAAGAAAAAAAATTGAATGGCACAGTTATTGTGACATATCGTTGCAATGCACGGTGTTCCATGTGTAATCGGTATAAAGCTCCGTCTAAGCCGGATGAAGAAATTTCCATTGAAACGATTCGGAAACTGCCGAGAATGTATTTCACTAATATCACCGGTGGGGAACCGTTCATCCGTACCGACTTGAAAGATATTGTTCGGGAGTTGTACAAAAAGAGTGATCGTATTGTAATTTCCACAAACGGGTTCTTTACAGACCGTATCGTCGATCTCTGTAAAGAATTCCCACAGATCGGAATCCGTATCTCTATTGAAGGACTGGAAAAGACCAACAACGAGATCCGCGGTCTGGAGGATGGTTTTCAACGGGGATATAAAACCCTAAAAACGCTGAGAAAAATGGGAATGAAGGACGTAGGATTCGGCATGACGGTACAGGATAAGAACGCCCCGGATCTGGTTCCGCTTTATGAAATCAGCAATAAAATGGGGATGGAGTTTGCTACTGCTTCCTTACACAACAGTTTCTATTTTGTGGAAGCAAAGAATATCATCCATAACCGTCCTATGGTAGCTAAGAATTTTGAAAATCTGGTCAATGAGCTGCTCCGCAGTAACAGTCCCAAAAAATGGTTCAGGGCGTATTTCAACCATGGACTGATCAACTATATTTACGGACAAAAACGGCTGCTGCCCTGTGATATGAGCTTTGATACTTTCTTTATTGATCCATACGGTGATGTTATGCCCTGCAATGGTACAAAGGACAAAGAGGTTATGGGGAACCTGAATACCCAAAGCTGGAATGAACTTTGGAACAGCCCGGAAGCAGAAAAGGTACGCCGAAAGGTACGTCACTGTGACCGGAACTGTTGGATGATCGGTTCGGTTTCTCCCGCTATGCATAAGTATATTTGGGTGCCGGCCTGGTGGGTTATTCGTCATAAATTTAAATCACTGTTTACCAAACATCCCTACAGCATGTATGAACTGAAGATCTGCCGGGATTACAGAGATGGAAAAGTAACAAAAGAACAGTTGGATAAATGCAGTACCTGTGATTTTAATGCAGTAGTTAATGATGGTTTGAGCGAGGCAAGTAAAGAGCAGCTTAAGGATAAAACTGGCGAAGAAATTGTGGATGCGGATATTGCCCGCCAGATGAAGGCTTAACCTATGGAAGTAAAAAGGAAATATTATGGTGCTATTGACGGCTTAAGGACATACGCAGCTCTCGGAATTGCACTGATGCATATTAAGGCAAATGGAAATTACCAGATACCTGGTTTTATCAGTGAAAGTCTCATAGGAACCATGGGCGAATTTGTATTTCTGTTTATGATAATCAGTGGGTTTTCGATGTGCTGTGGCTATTATGAACGCATTATAAATAATCAAATTACTATTGGAGAGTTTTACAGCAAAAGGTATAAGAAAATCTGGCCGTACTTTGCTGTGCTTTGCCTGTTGGACTTTATCATCTCACCAAGTCTTCCAGCCTTATATGAAACTTTTGCAAATTTAACTTTGTGCTTTGGCTTGTTACCAAATGCCAACATTTCAGTCATTGGCGTTGGATGGTTTTTGGGTGTTGTATTTGTTTTTTACTTGATATTTCCGTTTTTTGCCGGCTACTTACTCCAGAATAAAAGACGGGCATGGTGTTCCTTTGTAATTGCGTTAGTATTTAATATTCTCTGCCAAATTTACTTTTTTAATTCGGATCATATGATTGCTGGTTTTGATTATCGGTCGAATTTTCTATATTGTTCCGTTTATTTTCTCGCGGGAGGGTTGATTTTCCTTTATCGGGAAAGATTAAGTGAATTATGCGGCAAGCTCAGAATAGTATCTTTCACAGCATGTATATTGGCGGCAGTAGTATTCTTCTCATTAGGAAAATCAACATTTACATTGTTGTTGTTATGCAGTCTCCTTCTGGTTTATGCGATTGGAAATTATAAACGAGCAAGAATACTGGAGAATAGGTTCACTCATTTCATCAGTGGTATAAGCATGGAGATATATCTGTGTCACATGATGATGTTTCGTATAGTTGAGAAATTACATTTAACACATATTTTCAACAATGAAGTAGCTGGTTATATTGTGACAGCAGTAATAACTCTGGCTTTTGCAGTAGTATTTTCTGTTGTTATGAAAAAAGTTTTGACAACAATCGAGAATAATATGTTTCAGAAGGTAAAAAAGTTATGACTTTAACAATATTAACGCCTACATATAACCGTTGCAACGAAATAAAAAAACTCTGGATTTCTTTACAAAATCAAACCAGTAAAGATTTTGAATGGCTGGTAGTTGATGATGGTAGTACAGATGATACAAAAAGCATCATCAAGCAGTTTCAGTTAGAATCAGATTTTCCAATCCGATATATTTACAAGGAAAATGGGGGAAAGCATACAGCTTTAAATGTTGGAATAAAAACAGTTAAAAGTGTGTTGACATTTATCGTGGATTCTGATGACTATATTACAAATGATGCGGTGCAATCGATTTTAAAGATTCATGAAAAATATCAGAATCAATCAAATCTTTGCGGCTATGTATTTCTTCGCTGTTTTCCTGACGGAAAAATTAATGGGAAAAAGTTTCAGCCGGATGAAAAGATTGCTTCCTATATAGATACGCGGGTAAACGGTGATGATACAAACGCCGATAAAGCAGAAGTTTTTAGGACCCATTGCCTGATAGAATTTCCATTTCCTGAATATCCGGGAGAAAAGTTTTTGGGTGAAGATCTTATATGGGTGCGTATGGCCCGAAAATATAAGATGGTTCATGTGAATAAAGCAATATATGTAGGTGATTATCTGGAAAATGGACTTACCAATAATCGCCGTAAGCACAATATTGTTTCTCCGGTTGGATGTATGTATCGCGCTGAAGAATTTTTGAAATCAGACATTAAACCTAACTACAGAATCAAGGGAGCTCTTCAATATGTTATATATGGAAAATTTGCCGGATTAAGTATTCGAGATTTAATAAAAAAATCAAAATACAGGGGACTCGTGACAATATGTGTTTTGCCTGGCCTGTTTATTTACCAGAAATGGAAAAAAACATATAGTTAGCTACATATATAAATAATTGACGCTTTAACCAATGTGTAATTTATGGAGGAATTGGGATGTATTCGATAGCTTACGTTGTACCATACTTTGGAAAATTCCCGAAAGGATTTCAGTTCTGGCTGATGAGCTGCGGATGCAATCCAACGATTGACTGGCTCATATTTACAGACGATCATACAGATTATGATTATCCGGCTAATGTAAAAGTACAGTATTGGACCTTTGAACAAATGAAAATGAGAGTCCAAAAGATTTTTGATTTTCCTATTTCATTGGAAAGACCATACAAACTTTGTGATTACAAACCTGCATATGGTGAGATTTTTTCAGATGAGCTTAAGGGTTATGACTTTTGGGGAGATTGCGATGTTGATTTAGTTTGGGGTAATATTCGTAGGTTCTATACAGATGAGCTATTAAGCAAATATGAAAAAATTGGGTTTAATGGTCATTCGATGCTTTTTAAAAACACACCGGAAGTGTGTGCGCGTTTCAGAGCATGTCTGGATGGGAAGCTCAATTATAAAGAGGTTTATTCTACAGATAAAGGATATGCTTTTGATGAGCCTGGAATGGATACGATCTATGAAGGATTGGGAATACCTGTGTATAAAGGGATTGATTTCGCAAATCTTTTGAAATATGATTATGGATTTTATTTGGACTGGCAGTCAGAGGAAGATAGAGAGAAAAACGAAGCACAGATTTTCACTTGGAAAAACGGAGTAATCACAAGATATTATTTATACCAAGGGAAAATAGAAACTGAAGAATATATGTATCTCCATTATTGGTGCCGTCCAACAACATTTAAGATCAAAGAGTATAGCCCGAAAAAACAGTATTTGATTTATCCGGACACCACAACAGATAAATACTATGAAATTACACCTGATCTGATTAAAAAGAAAAGTAAAAGAAGCAAAATAAAATATTATGCGAAAAGTATCTGGTTTAACAGAAAGAAAATTACATTAGAAAGAATCATCTTTAATGTTAAAGGTATGCTGGCATACAAGAAGTGAGGAAAATATGAAGGCATATATATTTTTTGATAAATTCCGGCGTTACTGGCGTCAGTTTAAAATGTTGTCCATCAGAGATGGTTGGAAGAAAATGGATTATATGAAAAAGCACAAGTTTTTTGCTGAGATAGGTGAAAACTGTTATTATCAATCCAATATTTTACCTGCAGAGCCTTTTTTAGTCCATTTACATAATAATGTAGCTATATCGGCAGGAGTGAGATTAATTACCCATTCAGCATTAAATACAGTATTTAATCACGAGGAGCATACAGATCAATATCTGTGTCGGTACGGAAAAGTAGAGATTGGGAACAATGTTTACATAGGAGCAGACGCTATTATTAATTTTGGCGTTACGATTGGTGATAACTGTATTGTAGCAGCAGGAGCAATCGTTACAAAAGACGTTCCAAGCGGCAGTGTTGTTGCTGGTGTTCCTGCCAAAGTGATCGGAAGTTATGAGGAATCAAAAAGGAAACTGCTTGCGTTCAGTAAGCCATATTTGGATATGGGACTGAGAGAACCCTGTACAGTAGAAGAAATGGTACGACGTAAAGGACACCGATAATGTCCACTTTGGAGGTTGAACTTGAATGACAGCTCAAGGTAAGAATAGAATCGTATGGATTGACAGCATGAAATTGTTTGCGTGTCTGCTTGTGGTTGTCGGGCATCTATATATGTCTATGGAAGCAGGCGGCTGGATTGCGGGAGATGCTTTTTATTATTGCTTTCCAATACAGACCGTCTACACATTTCATGTTCCTCTTTTCTTTGTCTGCAGTGGATATTTGTATCAATGTAAAAAGGTCGAATATTCCGTTCGTTCACATATAAACAATATTAAAAATAAAGCGCTGAATTTAGGAGTTCCTTATTTGCTTTTTACTCTGATCACCCTTATGCTGAAAATTATCTTTTCAGATGCTGTGAATAATCAGGCAACTCCTGTAATACGGACAATTTTCTGGGAACCGGTAGCACCATATTGGTATTTATATGCCTTGTTTTTTATATTTTGTGTAATTCCAAGACAAAAAAATAAAAATAACCTGGTGTTGATTTTTTTAATCTCAGTAATTGCTAAGATCCTTTATGTATTTATACCATGGCCGTTTACCTTTCCTGATATTATAGGAAAAGTAGTTGGAAATGCAATATGGTTTTCATTTGGCATGATTCTGACAGACTGTGAATTACGGAAGAAAATCCTTAATAAAGCAGTAATGGCAATCTGTTTTATTATAGGAGTTCTTTTGTCATTGATATATTATCGTGTAAATTGTGACTCTATGTCTGTACAGTTTATTATAGCTGCTATGTTCGTTTATGCATTTGTCTGTCTTTTCGCTGTCGTGATTAGTGAAAAAGGCGAAAATATAGTTCCCAAGCTTAGTAAATATTTCATGCCTGTATTCTTAATACATACAATCGTTGCCGCGGGATTCAGAACAATACTATTGAAAATAGGTATTAATTCGTTTTCTGTCCATTTTTCAGCAGGATTATTAGTGAGCATTCTTGTTCCAGTTTTGCTGTATGAAATTGCCCGGAGGAAATGGTGGCTTCTCTTTTGGATAGAGCCGTCAAAAGCAATTAAAATGAAGAGGGAAAAATATGTTTGAATATAAAAGATTAATTAACAAAAGTATTAAATCCCATACATTGGCTACAGATATTTTCGGTTATGGACTTATTAAAACCGGTTTTGCAGATAAATATCTTGCCGGACAGGTTACAATGTACAAGGCATATCACTGGCTCGAAAAAAGATTTAGATGTGAATTAGAAGATGCAAAGAGTGTACAGGATATAGACTGTAAACAATTAGAAATGAAAGAGGACTATGTATGGATCTGTTGGCTTCAGGGAATAGAAAATGCTCCGAAGGTTGTACAGGACTGTTACGAGTCCATCTGTTACTGGCTGAAAGATAAAAAAATCATTGTTATCACTGAAGAAAACTATGATCAATATGCACATTTTCCAGAGTACATTGTTGAAAAATGGAAAAGTAGAATTATTTCAAATACACATTTTTCAGATTTACTAAGGCTTGAGTTATTAGTCCGTCATGGTGGTATGTGGCTAGATGCAACAACTTTTTTTACCGGTCCGCTTCCTGAATATATTACAAAAAAAGATTTTTTCGTCTATCGAAATGGCTGGATGGATATGGAAATGATAAATATGGCTAATTGGTTAATTTATAGTAAACAAACCAATAATATTCTTTTGTTAAATACGCTAGAATTGCTATATAAATACTGGAAACAGTATGATTATGTAAAAAACTATTTTATATTTCATATGTTTTTTCGAATGGTAGCTAATAAGTATAAAATGGAGTGGCAGAATGTTTTATATTATAATCAGATAGATAGTCATTTTTTGATGAATGAACTTGGAAAGACTTATGATATTGATAGGATAGAGGGAATTAAACATCTAACATCTGTACATAAACTTACCTATAAATTTGAAAAAGTTTCTGTGGATAGTACAGCCGACCATTTGACTGATATTTGTAGATAGAAAATGAGGTCACTCGCCAATGAATGATAATGTAGTTTATGAAAGAAATTTAATAGAAAAAGGTAGTTTAAGGAACTGGATTATGTATGTGTTATTATTATTTCCAGTTTCATCAATGTTGAAAGTGTATATTGGACCATTAAATTTGTTGCTGACGGGTTTAACATTTATATTATTTTTTTTATATTATCTTAATAATGGGATTCCTAAAAAAGATTTTTTTATTCTGATATATATTTTTTTGACTTTAGTGTACAATGTAATGATTTGGGGACTTAACTACTATGAAGATAACATGTTATTTTATCTACCCTTTTTACTGATATATTTTGGATTTTATATAAGAAATTCAGATTATGTTTTAGATTTCATGAAAAGCCATAAGCGATATATCGATGCAATATTGATTATATGGAATGGAATGGTATTTATATCATTCTTCTTTTCCGGCAGTTATGTATATGAAGGTGAAACACGTGGATTTGTATCATTTGCAGGTACTACATTCCTTTTGTGTGCAATGGCGGTATATGTATTTGCCTTATTGACATTTCAATATTATGAATATAGAAAAAAAATATATATGATAGCACTTTTAATCCCAAGTTTATGTATTCTAATGGGTACGACAAGAACATATTTAATGGTTCTTTTATGTGCATGGTTAGTTTTTATTTATATTAATATGAAAAAGCAGAAATGGTTTTTTCCAGTAATGATTATGGGAATTAGTGCCTTTATTGTGGTAGTAATATCGTCGCCTATTAGCGAAAAGTTTATTACCACAAGTAGCAGAAGTGAAAGTCTTGGTATGAATCCGCTTGAAGCATTTACCAGTGGACGTTCAGTGTTTTGGGCTTATGATATTAATGCTATATTTCAAAACTCGCCATTTAAAATTATTTTTGGTAATGGTGTCAATTGGCTGTTTAATTTGAATAGGGAAAGATTTCATAATCCTTTGTGGGCCCATAATGACTTCATACAAATATTAAGTGATTATGGAGTGTTCGGATTGGGCATCTATTTATGGAGTATAAAACGTATTATGACCTATTTCCTTCAAAAAAAAGGAATTTCTCGAATATTAATTCTTACCCTTATTATAATGTGGGCCTTTAACGCTTTTTTTAATATGTTTTATACGTATTTTTGCGCAGCACTTTCGTTCCCGTTTTATTTACTGGTTGTAAGATATGATGCACAGCTACGTCTGGGAGGAGGTAATTCTAAATTGGTTTATAGAAAGAATCAATAGAATAATAGTTTGCGCAGTTAATAAAATTACTTTCTATACCAATATTTATCTCATAGTTCATGTTTAATCTAGAATTATAGAAAGTAGAGGTAGAGAAAGTAATGAGAGATATTAAAATTGGAAATAAAATTTATGATGGCATGCATGAGTTGTATTTGCAACTTTACTTGCATTAATATATTTTGAAATTCGCGGTGGACGTAGCTACTTTGATGAAATACTTTGTTTATTTTCTATTGTTTATATTATATTACTTGCTTTTCAAAATAAACTTACCAAAAAAGATGGTGTAAACATATTACTTAGGGTTTGTGTAATTGGAATAGGGCTTCTATCTAACTTGGTGAGTGGAATTTCTGTTCCAGCATTTTCAGTTATTGTTGATATTATAGCAGAAACAAAGGTGTTATGGATTTTTTTACAATAAAATATTTTATCAACAGTAAATCAAAAAAATCTTTGGTTAGAATGTTAACTCCGGTTGCAAAGAAGTTTATTGTTTTAGCATTTCTTTTCAGCATATTGTCTCAATTTGCCAATATTGGCATGACGGGATCGGAAAGATATGGAATTCAGGGGCTTAATTTTATTTTCCAATGAGTTCCCAATTTTTGGCTGTTAGTTTAATCATATTTGCAACTTTATCTCTTAACAATTTGGTTAAATATAGAATTTTATATTATGGGCTGTATTAGTCTAATATTTTCTATAAAAAGTTCTCCTTTATTGTTTGGGATTATGTTTTTATTTTTTCTATATTATTTCAGACGAAAAAATAAAATTAAGATGAGGACGTTAGTATTTCTCGTAATTGTGATTGTATTAATTGGTTCCTTTCAAATACAAACTTACTTGATGAATGAAAATGCGCCGAGATACTTATTCTTCTATTACGGTAGTGTGACAGCTAACGATTATTTTCCGCTCGGTTCGGGATTTGCGACATTTGGATCTGACCAAGCAGCACGACAATACTCTCCGTTATATTATCTTTATGGGTTTACTCGTTTGTTTGGAATGAATCCTGACGACGGATCATTTTTAAGTGATACTTTTTGGGCTATGGCTTTAGGACAATTTGGATGGATTGGATTTTTTCTTTATTGCTTCGTCTATTTACGTATTTTTATATCATTTAAAATACAAGATAATTTTTCGCCTGATAAAAAAGCTTTGCTATACTCCTGCTTTATTTCATATATGATTCACGCGGTTGGTTCTGCAATTCTGTCATCATGAGCAGGTATAATAGGATTCATTGCTATAGCAATGGTTTTAAATTCTAAGCAACCATTGCAAAATAATGATAATTAAAAAAATTATGATACAAGATTAGACAACACTAAATATTTATTACATTTGATATGTAAGACCATTAAGTCGGCTTATGACATCCGGAATATCAGTTTCAAACTGCCGGATTTGCATTTTCCGTAGACAACGTAAGTAAAAATATTCAGTACTTAAAGACATTTTGAAGCGTTATATCAATTGAGTTATAGAGGTGTATTTATGCTCGGAAAATATAAGTATTTATTAAAGAATATGGGATTGATGACTATAAGTAGTTTTGCCAGCAAAATTCTGTCTTTTTTATTAGTACCATTATATACAACCGTACTTACGACTCAAGAATATGGTACTTATGATTTATATACAACAACAGCTTTTTTATTAATACCGTTACTATCTGCTTGCATTTCTGATGCAGTGTTAAGATTTACACTTGATAAGGAAAAGAGTCCTGAAGATGTGTTATCAATTGGTATGTTATTCTACCTAAGGGCATGTATCTGTGTTCTTGTTTTAGTTGCCATTAATTATATGTTTGGGATAATTGATATATTCAATGAATATCCAATATTTTTCTTGTTGTACTATTGCCTTTGCTTATTGTCAGACATCTTAACGCAATTTGCGCGTGGACTTGAAAAGATATTCGATGTAGCAGTATCTGGAATTTTAAGCTCAGTTACTACAATTTCTCTAAATATAGTATTATTGATTGTGTTTCCACTTGGAATAAAAGGATATTTTATAGCAAATAGTTCAGCGTTTGGAATTACAGCTTTATATCTTATTTTCCGCCTGCGCATATGGAAATATTTAAAATGCCACATATCAAAATGTTTAAAGAAGGAAATGGTTACATATAGTTTACCATTAATTTTAAATCAGATCGGTTGGTGGATTAACAATGTATCCGATAGGTATATTGTTACATGGCTATGTGGAACGGCAGCAAATGGAATTTATTCTGTTGCTTATAAAATTCCGTCTCTATTATCTGTATTTCAAACAATTTTTAATCAGGCGTGGACTTTATCAGCTGTAAAAGAGCTAGATGAAGAAGGAAGTCAGTTTTATACAAGTATTTATAAACTTTATAATTGCGGAATGGTTTTAGTATGTTCAATCCTAATTGCAGGAGATAAAATAATAGCGCATGTTCTCTTTGCAAACGATTTTTATACGGCATGGGAGTATGCACCATATTTAATGCTTTCCGTTGTATTTGGATCTCTTTCTGGTCTTTTAGGCGGAATATTTACTGCGGCGAAGGATTCAAAGATTATTGCCAGGACTACCGCAACGGGTGCCGGTGTTAATACAATTCTAAATATTGTATTTGTATACTTTGTTGGTCCTGTTGGAGCTGCAATCGCAACTTTAATTTCTTATGTGCTTGTGTGGGGCGTTAGATTAAGGGCTGCAAAAAAACTTGTAAGTATAAATATTAATTTAAAGAGAGATATAATTTCGTATATTATTTTGATAATTCAGTCAATTTGTTTATCTGTTAATAAACGTTCTTTTATGTATATCTTTGAAATGATTACATTTATAGTTCTTTTGTTTATTTATAGTAATGACTTAAAGGCTGTGATTAGGAAGTTAAGAAAAAAAATCGGAAAATGATAATGTTCTATATTTAAATTACTATAATTTTCCCAATAGAAACTGCAATATAAGAAAAATGGTGTTTGATATGAAAAAAATATTACTTGTTACATGGTACGAAAATAATAATTATGGTACAGCGTTACAAGCATATGCTCTGAAAAGTATAATTGAGAAACCAATGATTACGGGATTAGACTTAAATGTAGCAATGCAAGAGTGCATATGTGATATTCTTCCACATAAACCTGAAAAACAAAGAAAAAATAATAGATTTATCAAATTATTTTTTCCACATTCATATTTACTTAAGTTACAACAGATTCAAGATAAAAAAATATACAAAAAGAAGAAAATACTTTTTAATTTAAGAGAAAAAGCATTTGATAAATTTTTGAGACAAAATTTTAATTTTGCGACTGACCATTATGTTCAAGATGTTATCGAACTGCAACAGCTTGGAGAAAACTATGATTTAGTAGTTTCAGGTAGTGATCAGATATGGAATCCGGAAGCTCTTGATTCAACCTATTTATTAGAATGGGTAAAAGCAGGAAAAAAATTATCTTATGGTTCAAGTCTTAGCACTAAATCAATTCCTGCAGAGTATGAGCATTTGTTTGAGACTGCATTGAAGGATTTTAAGGCAATATCAATTCGAGATAGAATGTGTCGTGATCAATTAGCACAAATTGTTGGGAAGCCAGTGTCTACTGTCGTTGACCCCGTTGTATTATTAGGACGAGATGGTTTACTCCGTAATGCAATAAGGCTGGTATTACCCCCATATATGTTTTGCTATTTTTTGGGAAATAACAGAAAGCATCGGCAATGGGCCATATTAAAATCTAGCGAAATGAAGTTGCCAATTCATGCAGTAATTAATGCCGGAAGTGATTATAGGGCGGATAAAACATTAGAAAAATATGCAGATTGGGATGTTGATCCATGGAAATTTGTCAGTTATATAAATGAAGCTTCAATAGTAGTTACGGATTCATTCCATGCTACTGTTATTTCCGTTTTATGTCATACCAATTTCATTGTTTTAGAGAAAGATTCAAGCAGACCGGAACAAAATAACAGGATATTGGAATTTCTTGATGTTGTTGGATTACGAGAAAGATGGGGAAATGTACCACAGAAGACGGAAATTAGCGAAAAACAGTGGAATTATGCTGACCGTATACTTGGAAAAATGCGACAAGATTCTTTAGAATTTTTATTGGAGGCACTTAAGTGAGAGATACAATCGAAAAAATTACCAAAGATAAGTGCTGTGCATGTTTTGCTTGTGTTAATACTTGCCCTAAAATCTGTATTTCTATGGTCAAAGAAAACTGTGGCTCTTTATACCCTCAGATCGATAAGAATAAATGTATTCAATGCGGAAGCTGCATTAAGGTGTGCCCGGCATTACAGGAAATACCAGCAAGTGAACCCCAAAAAGTTTTTGCTGCTTATAGCAAAGATTTATCGGTAAGAGGATCATCTACATCAGGCGGTGTGGCGACTGAGATTGCAAAATACACTGTTAGATGTGGCGGCGTAGTTTATGGAGCTGCAATGATTGGGATGGAGGTACGACATATTCGTATTACTTCGTTGAATGATATAGATAAAATTCAAGGATCAAAATATGTTCATAGCCACATGTATGATATATATAAACAGGTGGAGTCTGATTTGAAACAAAATATTCCAATCGTTTTTATCGGAACACCATGTCAGATTGCCGGAGTATCACGCTATTTAAATGACATACCTGACAATTTGATATTAATAGATATTCTGTGTCATGGAGTATCCTCTTTAGATTGCTTTCTATGCGGAATAAATTTGGAGACAAAAAAAGCCGTTTCAAGTGTTTCTTTCAGGGATGGCAATAAGTATTGTTTAGAAGGATACGATAATGGTGGAAATTGTATATTTAAAACGCCCTATAGAGCAAGTTTTTGGTTAAATGGGTTTGTAGAGGGATATATTTTTAGAGAAAATTGTTATGCCTGTAAATATGCAGGTAAAAACAGATGTGGTGACATTACAATTGGTGATTTCTGGGGATTAAAAAATGAGTATGACATTAGCAAAGGTGTTAATCTTGTTGCTATTAATTCGGATAAAGGGATGAGGCTTTGGGGAGAAATAAGTAATTCATTTAACTGTGAAGAAAGAAAACTGGAGGAAGCAATTCCATATAACCATCCTTTGAGAGAGCCTGCTCATAAACCCGTAAATTATGATAGATTCTGCAATATATATAATGATAAAGGTGGAATAAAGGCATTAATCAAAGCTTATCCGAATAAAACTTTATATATTTGGCTGAGGAGAGGCATCAGAAAGAATAAAAAGCTTTATAAAATAGTAACCGGCCTCCCATTAATTGGGAATAAATTAAAAGAGTATTCTTAACGAATATTGTTTGCGTAACCGTTGTGTTGATATATATAACCTATACTTATTATAAAGAAAACCAAATGGAGAAAAATTCTGAAGAATACTCTCTCAGACAATGGCGGCGTCACCAGAGAGGTGTGTGCAAGGTTGCGGAAGGACATCTCTCCCTCGTAGCCGATGACTTTTGCCACCAGCTCGGTGAGCTCTTTGATCGTCAGCTCCTTGCCGGTTCCTGCATTTACCGTTTCATTGCCGCTGTAATTGTTCATCAGGAACACGCACAGGTTGGCCAGATCGTCCACATACAGGAACTCACGCAGCGGAGAGCCATCGCCCCAGCAGGTCACATAAGGCAGGTTCTGCTCCTTCGCCTCGTGGAAACGGCGGATCAGCGCCGGCAGGACATGGCTGTGGGTGGGGTGATAGTTGTCGTTAGGACCGTAAAGGTTGGTAGGCATTACGGAAATATAGTCCGTGCCGTACTGACGGTTCAGGAACTCGCAGTATTTCAGACCGGAGATCTTCGCCAGAGCATATGCCTCGTTGGTCTTCTCCAGTTCACTTGTCAGCAGGCAGCTCTCCGGCATGGGCTGCGGCGCCATGCGGGGATAGATGCAGGAGCTTCCCAGAAACTCCAACTTCTTACAGCCGTTCTGCCATGCAGAGTGGATCACGTTCATCTCCAGGATCATGTTGTCGTACATAAAGTCCGCCAGCGCCTCCTGGTTTGCCACAATGCCGCCCACTTTTGCCGCCGCGAGGAAAACATACTCCGGCTTCTCCTCAGCGAAAAACTGCTCCACCGCTTCCTGGCGGCACAGATCCAGTTCACTGTGGGTGCGGGTAATGATATTCGTATATCCCTGGCGTTCCAGCTCACGGACAATGGCGGAACCCACCATTCCCCGATGCCCTGCAACGTAAATTTTTGCATCTTTTTCCATCATTATTTTATTCACACTCCTTTAAGGTTTTTTCGCGCTTAGCCAGTTCCCGGTCATGTTTTGCCATGATCTCGACCAGCTCCTCGTAGGAAGTCTTCTGCGGATTCCATCCCAGGACTGTCTTCGCCTTGGTGGGATCGCCCCAGAGATTGTCCACATCTGTCGGGCGGAACCACGCGGGATTCACGCAGACAAGCATCTTTCCGGTCTCCGCGTCGTATCCCTTCTCATCCAAGCCGGTTCCTTCCCTGTGCGTGGTAAGGTGATTTTACAGCCACAGGGTAAGGAGTTTTTTACATGCCGCGGTAAGAACTTTTTTACATCATGCGGTAAGGAGTTTTTTACATGAGTTGGTAAG
>NZ_NFKT01000004.1 GCF_002160525.1 Lachnoclostridium sp. An169 | reverse complement strand
ATTTGTTTGTCCTCCTTCAATAATTTATCCAGAGAAATTTCAAACATATCACTCATAGTTACTAACGTATTCAAATCTGGATAGTTTTTTTCATTCTCCCAATTTGATATCGTCTGTCTTGTAACATGGAATAATCCGCCGAATTCCTCCTGTGACATTCCTTTTTCCTTTCGAACATTTAATATTGTTTTTCCAATACTCATCGTTATACCTCCTAAGGACATTATCAGTGGAATGTTACAAACAGAAAAGCAAACATTCTTTTACAGTCCGTTATTTTAAACGCAAAGATTCTTTGACAAGGAAATTTTTATTAGTTTATAGCCTTGAGTCCTGTAAATTCCAATCTGTCGACCTATTTTTACTTCATTATACCATTCGTTTATTTCCCTGTCATTGTCTTTCTTACCCATACGAAAAGAGAGCGGAACATCATCGTCCACTCCCTTTCAAATACTCCACATGATTCATTACTTCATACCATATTACAACTAAATGCGAAAAAACCGCACTTACTTGTGATACGGCTCCCCATTGATTATCCGATACGCCCGATACACCTGCTCCAACAGCACCACCCGCATCAGCTGATGGGGGAACGTCATCTTTGAGAAACTCAGCGCAAAGTCAGACCGTTTCAGCACTTCCTTCCCCAAACCGATGGAACCGCCGATGACAAAGGCAATACTGCTCTTCCCCTGGATTCCGAGCGTCTCGACCTTTTCGGCAAACTCCTCGGAGGAGAGCATCTTTCCTGCGATCTCCAGAGTGATCACATACATATCATCCCGGATATATTTCAGGATGCGCTCTCCTTCCTTCGTCCGAATATTCTCCTCCACAGTCCCGCTTGCCTGGTCAGGCGTCTTCTCATCCGCCACCTCGATGATCTCCAGTTTACAGTACTTGTTCAACCGTTTCGTATACTCTGCGATGGCGTCCCGCAGATATTTTTCTTTGATTTTTCCTACTGTGATTAATGTGATCTTCAAAATAAATCTCCTCTCAGATCGTCTCATACATATACAGCTCGTGCAGTGCCCTCGTAGCACAGATATATTCTGCCTGTTCTTTCAGCGGATTTCCTTCTTTTCCTTTCACCGCAAATACCTGATCGAATTCCAGTCCCTTTGCCAGATAAAATGTAGTCACAGTAAGCCCTTTCTTAAACGCCGAGCTGTCCCTGTCCACATAAGCTGCATCCACACCCATATTCAGCAGAAGACGGTAAATGTCATAAGCCTCCTCTTCCGTCATGGTGATCACTGCGGCGGTCTCAAAGCCGTCTGCTCCCAGATTCAGATGAGCGCGGATTGCCTCAAGCATCGCATCTTCTGTGGAAAATGCCTGCTCAACCACTTCTTTTCCATGCCGCTCCAGAAGTTCAAGCCCTGTTACACCGCTGATTTTCTCTGCGTACTTCGCGATCTCGTAAGTATTCCGGTAGCTCTTGTTCATCACAATTTTCCGGATGTTCTTTCCGAAAATCTTCGGAAGGAATGTAAGCACATCCTGCTGTTCGCTGTCCAGTGTCTGCGCCCGGTCCCCGAGGATTGTCATGCGGCAGTCAAAGAGAGTCTGAAGTACCAGATACTGGATATAAGAATAATCCTGCATCTCATCGATCACCAGATGCTTGATATTCTTGTTACGGCTGCGTCCGGTCAGGCGGTATTTCAGATAAAGCATGGGGAACACATCCTCATACTGAAGCTTTCTGCGCTCATAG
This sequence comes from Lachnoclostridium sp. An169, assembly GCF_002160525.1. Lineage (GTDB taxonomy): Bacteria > Bacillota > Clostridia > Lachnospirales > Lachnospiraceae > Mediterraneibacter > Mediterraneibacter cottocaccae. The sequence goes on along the minus strand of NZ_NFKT01000004.1, from coordinate 218,527 downwards.
GGAACTTCCGGAAGCGGCTCATACCCATATTCTTCCAGGAAACGGCTGTAGATCTCATAGATGTCTTTTGTAGTGTACATCGCATCAAACTTTTTCTGCAGCACTTCCCGGTCTTCATCAGAAATGTCTTTTCCCCGCAGCGTCTCATACTCATCGATGAAATACTCCATCACCGCATCCATTCTTGCAAGGAGCGGCGTTCCAGGAAATTTGAAGTAAAACAGGCGGATCAGTTCCTCCTCGGAGAGCTTCATCCCATGGAAACTGATCTCCCGAAAATCCATCAGGCTGTCCTCGGAAACCGCCAGGAATCCCTCGATCAGTCCTGCAAAATCTGCCGACTGTTTCATCTGGAACTGCTCACGCATCTCAGGATCCGGAAATTTCATCATCCTCTCCAGATGGTCGTAACGGTCCTCGCAGTCAGCGACAACGGTTTTCAGTTCCCGGTACGCAAAGAGATCAAAACTCATCTCCTGAATATTTTCCTCCCCCAGCTCCGGCAGGATATGGGAGATATAATCCGCAAACACACTGTTCGGAGAAAGGATCAGCACATTGGATGATTTCAGGTTTGCCCGGTCGTGATAGAGAAGGTATGCGATCCGGTGCAGGGCGATGGATGTTTTCCCGCTTCCCGCAGCCCCCTGGATAACGAGAATCTTATCCTTCGTGTTGCGGATAATGGCATTCTGCTCTTTCTGGATCGTCCGCACAATGTTTTTCAGGCGGACGTCGCCGTTATTCCCCAGTTCCTGCTTGAGGATCTCGTCATCAATCTTCGTATCGCTCTCAAAGGCATAGACCATCTTTCCGTCCCGGATCTTGTACTGCCATTTGGAGCAGATCTCTCCTTCAATCTGTCCCGCAGGAGCCTCATAGGAAGCAGGGCCCTTATCATAGTCATAGAACAGTCCGCTCACCGGCGCCCTCCAGTCATAGATCAGAGGCGTCATCCCCGCCCGCTCCGCGAAATTCCCGATGCCGATATAAAACGGTTCCGCCTCATCCTCCCCGTCAAAACAGAAATCTACCCTGCCAAAGAACGGGGAATCCAGCATTTTCTCAAACCGGTGTTTCAGCGCAAGCTGATCCTGGTTGGCATTCACCTGATGCAGGAGCGCCTGTTGGTTATCATAGTCCTCGTAGCCGTACTGATCCATCTCCGTATAGTTTTCCCAGTAGTACTCCTGCATGTTTGCAATTTCCTTTGCACCTTCATCCAGTGTATTGTTGATGTCTTCAAGACGCTTCTTCAGTTTTGTCTCTACATTTTCAAGGAATTTTTTTCCTCCCGGATCTGCCGGAGTATCTGTTTCGTTTTCTCTTACTTCTGTATTTATTTTTTCTGTCATCGTTTCTTACTCCCCAAAAATCAATCTATTGTCTGCAATTCTAAATCTTTCTGCTGTTTCTTGTTTGTCTGCTGCTTCTTGTTGGTCTGTAATTTCACATCTGCCGGAAGCAGCCAGGTCACAGTATATAACAGTATACCATGATTTTCCGGTCCGCGAAAGCCCTGCCGAATGTTCAAAGCATACAGGCAGAACAAACCGTTCACGGCATACCATGTATTTTTCGAAAAAAGATCACAGTTTAGTCATACTTTTTCATTAAAATATCAGGTGTTATAACAGTATATATGAAATGAGGGTTGATTGCAATGAAAAAGGAAAACAGAAAAATGGCACAGGAGCGCCGGGCAAAAGAGAGAAGAAAACGGGAGTTCCGCAGGAAATTAAGCAAGATCCTGGCAGTGGTAATTCCTCTGCTTGTCGTTGTTATTATTGTTGTGGCGATCATCGTCTATAACAACTCGCAGTCCGGCAGCGGCGACACTTCCGGAAATGGCACAACCACAGAAAGCAATACCGGAGCAGACGATACGTCAGGCACAGACGATTCTTCTGACGGATCATCCGCAGACAGCACAGATAACAGCAGTACAGCATATTCCACTGACACCTCCCTCACTGTCGAGGACGGCGACACGGTCAATATCGATTATGTCGGTACCGTGGACGGCGTGGAATTTGACGGCGGCAGTACCAACGGCGCAGGTACAGATCTGGTAATCGGTTCCGGAAGCTACATCGATGATTTTGAAGAGCAGCTTATCGGCGCCCACCCGGGAGATACCGTTGAGGTAAACGTCACCTTCCCGGACGATTACACAGCAGATCTTGCCGGACAGGACGCGGTATTTACGGTTACGATCAACGGTATTTACGAATAAAATATATATGCCCTGATGTCGATCCTATATGGGACCGCTATCAGGGCTTTTCGTTTTGTAATATTACCGCGTTTTTCTTTTCAGGAGATTCAGGGCGTCTTTCTCCTCCCGGCTCACCCGGTAGGATTCCCGGATCTTCTGAATCGATTTATTATGGGTAAAATCATCCATTCTATCATTTTCCAGAAATATTCCGGTCTTTTCCGGGAACTTTACATAGCACACGGACACAGCCCATGCGACGCCCATCTTCACATAATAACCATCGTGCCGGATACGGTTACAGTAATCCAGAATGCGGTCAATGTGCTCCTCATCGATAAAATGGGACATCATCGCCACAATCATAAACCGGAGATCGTATTCCTTATCACTGTCCCGGTATTTCTCCAGGTAGGCGAACCAGTAATCGGGATCTTCGGGCATGAACTTACAGCTTGTGACACAGGTGTCGCAGATCGCCCAGTTGCGGATCAGCGGCACAAATCTGTCAAGCCGGATACTGCGCTGCTCCCGGTCCATCTTAAGGCATGAAATTACCAGTCCGTAAAGTGTAATCTCTTCATGCAGCGACTCTGCGTTCAGCGACTTCTCCGCATCATCCAGATAAGCTGTCCCAAACCTCTTCGCAGTCTCCCGAGCCAGTTTCCGGAGCGCTGGGAGACGTACTCCCAGGATCCGTTCCTCTCCCGGCACAATATTCCTGTTAAAACTTTTGTAATCTTCCTCTGCAAGCCCGTAGAGGTGCTCGCGGATCTCTTCTGTTATCCTTCTCATAAAGTGTGATGTGGTTTATTTCTCTTTATTTTTCAGGTACTCGTCGATTCCCTTTGCACCTGCTTTTCCTGCGCCCATGGCAAGGATAACCGTAGCCGCGCCTGTCACAGCGTCTCCACCGGCGAATACGCCCTCTTTCGAGGTCTGTCCGTTCTCTTCATCAGCAACGATACATTTTCTGCGGTTCGTCTCCAGTCCCTTTGTAGTGGAGGAGATCAGCGGGTTCGGGGATGTACCGAGGGACATGATAACCGTATCCACTTCGATATCATATTCAGATCCCGGGATCTCAACCGGACGTCTTCTTCCGGAAGCATCCGGCTCGCCAAGCTCCATCTTGATCACTGTGACGCTTGTGATATTTCCATTCTCATCCACGTTGATCTTCTTCGGATTCCGGAGCAGATCAAAGACAACGCCTTCTTCCTTCGCATGGTGAACCTCTTCCACACGGGCAGGAAGTTCCGCCTCGCTTCTTCTGTAGATAATATGTACGTCAGCGCCAAGACGCAGTGCTGTTCTCGCCGCATCCATTGCCACGTTTCCACCGCCTACGACAGCAACTTTCTTTCCGGCAGCAATCGGAGTATCGTAAGAATCATCGAACGCTTTCATCAGGTTGCTTCTTGTCAGGTACTCGTTTGCGGAGAACACTTCGTTCGCATTCTCTCCCGGGATTCCCATGAACATCGGTAGACCTGCACCGGAACCGATGAACACAGCCTCGAATCCTTCCTCTTCCATAAGCTGGTCAATGGTCGTAGACTTTCCGATTACCACGTTGGTCTCGAACTTCACGCCCAGTTCTTTTACTTTTTCGATCTCTTTTGCCACGACTTTCTGTTTCGGAAGACGGAACTCAGGAATACCGTATACAAGAACGCCGCCCAGCTCGTGGAGAGCCTCAAATACTGTGACATCATATCCCATCTTTGCCAGGTCTCCCGCACATGTCAGGCCGGACGGACCGGAACCGATGACAGCTACCTTGTGTCCGTTCTTTGTCTCAGACACTTCCGGTTTGATATCATGCTCAAGAGCATAATCCGCAACAAATCTCTCCAGCTTTCCGATAGATACCGGCTCGCCCTTGATTCCGCGGATACATTTGCCCTCGCACTGGGACTCCTGCGGGCAGACACGGCCGCAGATTGCCGGGAGCGCACTTGATTTTCCAATTACTTTATAGGCTTCCTCGATATTTCCTTCTTTCACCTGATGGATGAAAGCCGGAATATCGATGGAAACCGGGCATCCCTGCACACATTTTGCGTTTTTGCAGTTCAGACATCTGGTCGCTTCATCCATAGCCTCTTCCAGATTATATCCAAGACAAACTTCGTCGAAATTTGTCGCACGTACTTTCGGATCCTGTTCTCTTACAGGAACTTTCTTTAACATATCTGCCATTATTCGTCACCTCCACAATGTCCGCATCCGCCGTGATGTGTATCGCCCTCCTGGAGTTTAAGCATTGCGCGTCCCTCCTGGGTCTTGTACATCTGGCTTCTCTTCATTGCCTGGTCAAAATCTACCAGGTGTCCGTCAAACTCCGGACCGTCAACACATGCAAACTTGATCTCATCTCCGACCTGGAGACGGCATGCGCCGCACATTCCGGTTCCGTCCACCATGATGGGGTTCATACTGACAACAGTGGGGATCTCAAGTTTCTTTGTCAGAAGGCAGACGAACTTCATCATAATCATTGGTCCAATCGCGATGCAGACATCATATTTCTTTCCTTCATTTACAAGCTCCTCAATCATGCTTGTAACCATTCCTGCGTGTCCGTAGGAACCGTCGTCTGTACACGGATAGTAATTTCCGGACACGGCTTTCATCTCATCCTCAAGAATCAGCATGTCTTTCGTCTTGGCTCCGACGATCACATCCGCCGCAACACCTCTCTTGTGAAGCCATTTTGCCTGCGGATAAACCGGAGCTGCTCCCACGCCTCCGGCAACGAAAAGGATCTTCTTGTTTTTCAGTGTCTCAGGATCCTCATGGACAAGCTCGGAAGGACATCCAAGAGGTCCGACGAAATCGCGGAAGCTGTCTCCTTCCCTGAGCTCTCCCATCTTTGTTGTGGAAGCGCCGACTTCCTGAACAACAATCGTAATCGTTCCTGCCTCTCTGTCGTAATCGCAGATTGTCAGCGGAATACGCTCGCCTTTCTCGTCAATTTTCACGATAACAAACTGACCGGGCTGACAGTGACTTGCGACACGCGGCGCATGTACATCCATCAGAAAAATTCTGTCCGCCAGTTTTTCTGCTTTTAATATCTTATACATGTTTCTCCTCCTTGTAAAAAATCGCCCTTTTTTTATAATACGCCATAAACAGGACATTGGCAAGCACTGATTGTGCTCTTTTGCACTTTCTGCCTGACCGCAGAACGGGCAGGCACCTTAATCAGTGTCTGCCCGTTACTGTTATTTTAAGATATCCTTCAAAGAGCGTTTTTCGTTTCGAAATATTCCTCCCGGAAATCCGTCTCTTAGAAGTCTACCTCTGTTCCGTAATATGTACATGTGAGAAGTTTCTCCATCGTTGCCGGATCGATCGGACGCGGGTTGGAACCTGTACATGCATCACCGACTGCAAGTTCAGCGATCTCCGGAAGTTTCTCCTTGAACTCCTCCTCGTTTACGCCGAAGTCCTTCAGTGTCTTCGGAATGTTCATCTTTGCGTTGAACTCGTTGATCTTCTCTCTTAAGCTGTTGATCAGAGCCTGCTCGGATGTTCCCGGAAGTCCCATTCTGCGTGCGATCTCTGCATATCTGGAAGCAGCTACCGGATCTTTTGCGTTATACTGAATTACATAAGGAAGATAAATTGCGTTTGCGCATCCGTGCGGAATATGTCCTGTGGAGAACGCGGCGCCTGTCTTGTGAGCCATGGAGTGAACGATACCGAGCAGTGCGTTGGAGAATGCCATACCTGCAAGGCACTGTGCGTAGTGCATCTGCTCTCTTGCCTCCATGTTGCAGTCATAAGATGCCGGAAGGTAATCCAGTACCATCTCGATTGCCTGCAGTGCAAGGGGATCTGTAAACGGTCCGTGGAGTGTGGATACATATGCCTCAATCGCATGTGTCAGTGCATCCATTCCTGTGTAAGCGACCTGTTTTACCGGAAGTCCCGATACAAGATCCGGATCGACGATTGCAACATCCGGAGTAATGTTGAAGTCAGCAAGCGGATATTTTACACCTGTCTGATAGTTGGTGATAACGGAGAAAGCTGTTACCTCTGTTGCTGTACCGGATGTGGACGGAATTGCAGCGAATTTTGCTTTCTGTCTCAGTTCCGGGAAGCTGAACGGTGTGATAAGATCCTCAAATGTGATATCCGGATACTCGTAGAATGCCCACATAGCCTTTGCAGCATCGATCGGTGATCCGCCGCCCATGGCAACGATCCAGTCCGGCTCGAAAGCACGCATAGCCTCTGCACCCTTCATAACGGTCTCAACAGACGGATCCGGCTCAACCCCTTCAAAAACCTGTACTTCCATGCCGGCTTCTTTCAGGTAGTTCTCAGCCTTTGCAAGGAAGCCCTGACGTTTCATGGAACCTCCGCCAACAACGAGAATGGCTTTTTTACCCTTCAGGTTTTTCAGTTCCTCCAGGCTTCCTTTTCCATGATAAATGTCCCTTGGTAAACAAAATCTGCTCATCTCAAGCATCTCCTTTATGTATATTGTTATTTTTTTAACGCTTATATTATAGCTCTATATATACAAGAAAGCAACCCTGATTGTGTTAAAATCTGATAAAATTTTAACGCAGACAGGGCTGCTCTGAAAACCGGCGGAAAACGCCTTTTTATCTTCTTTAATCTATTCTGGAAATATAATTTCTCGTCGTAACTGCGGTTGCTTTTCCATTGTTATTATTAATCAGAACTGCGCTGAATATGATCTGCTGGTTCTGGGGCATATCGACAGGTCCGGTGTACTGTGTGGAATCCGCAGTCGGCGTACTTCCGTCTGTCGTATAATATGCGGTATACCCTTCCGGAACAGTAATCGTAATCTGGGTCGGCTCCGTATACTGTCCGGTTGCCGGATTCACAGCCGGCGCGTCAACAAGAGGAAATTCAATGGTGTATTTCGCCGTGGACACTACACTGGGAATATCATTTGCATTGACAGCAATCGCCCGGATCTCTGTAGTTTCTTCTTTCTGCAGAAGGATCGGCTCCGTATACTGAGTGCTCGCCGTCGTCGGATCCGTACCGTCTGTAGTGTAGTAAATGGTTCCTCCCGTCTCGGAGGTAATGGACACCTCCTGCACTTCTTCATAAGTCCCGTCCGCCAGACTGAACGTGGGCGCAGCGGAAACATAATCCGCAACAGCATCCAGCACGCCCTGATCATCGCAGGAAGCAAGGAGTACCGAGATCTTCTCCTGCTGCTCTGTGTCCATATAAAAATCAATGACTGCCTGATAGATCGCCGTGTTTGTAGGCTGGCTCTCAAGCGCTGTCAGAAATACATCTTCCGCACCATCCAGATCATCCTGATCCCGGTATATCTCCGAAAGGCCGATGTAAGCTTCCGCTCTCGAACGGTCCTTTACCACGGCACGGTTGAAATATTCCTCCGCCGTCTCGTAATTTCTCTCCTGCAGGGCACGGTAACCGCTCTTCATCACTCCTGTATAGGAGTTTATGTAGGCGACATAGATCACCACAACAATGAGAACAAGAAGGACAAAAAGAGTAATCAGAAGATTCCTTCTCTTTCTCCTGGCTGCTTCCAGCCGCTTTGCCCTCTGCTGCTGCCGCCGCAGTTCCGTATTTCTCCCGGCGTTTCTGGAGCGCCGGGCCTGCTCTCTTCTCTTTTCCCGGAGCCGGTCCATCTCTTCCTGACTCAGCACCCGGGTCGAATTCCCGTTCTGTGTTCCGCTTTTTCTCTGGTACTTTCTGATATCGTCAGTCTGAATCTGCCTTGTCGCCCCCTCGACGGATCCTCTGACTTCTCGTGTAAGGACATCATCCAGAGGATTGTAGTCCGGTACGATCTGTACTTCCGCGCCACATTCGGGACAAATCATCTGGTCATCCGGAATATTTGCTCCGCAGCGTGTACATCTCATAGCGTATCCTCCCGCCTCCTGACCGTCTCAACACAGTTGTTCATCAGCATGGCAATCGTCATGGGACCGACTCCTCCCGGAACCGGAGTGATCGCCGATGTCTTCGGCGCCACACTGTCAAAATCCACATCTCCGCAGAGGTGGTTGTTCTCGTCCCGGTGCATTCCCACATCGATCACGACAGCCCCTTCTTTTACATAGTCTGCGGTAATGAACTGCTTTTTCCCGATGGCAACAACAAGAATGTCCGCTCTTCGCGTTACTTCTCTGAGATCTTTTGTTCTGGAGTGAGTCACGGTAACTGTTCCGTTCTCACGCAGGAGCAGCGCGGCCATCGGCTTTCCTACGATATTGCTTCTGCCGACAATCACACATTCTTTTCCCTCGATTGCAATGCCGGAACGCTTTAAAAGCTGGATGATCCCCGCCGGCGTGCAGGAGAGGAAGCCTCTCTCTCCGATCCAGAGCCGGCCCACACTGACCGGATGGAATCCGTCCACATCCTTATCCGGGGAAATGGTCCGGATGATCCGGTCTTCATCGATATGCGCAGGAAGGGGAAGCTGAACGAGGATCCCGTTTACTTCCCTGTCCTCATTCAGCCGTTCTACCAGGGCAGTCAGCTCATCTTCTGTCGTCTCTTCCGGCAGCTCATAAGACCGGGATTCGATTCCGATATAGGCGCAGGCTTTCTTTTTATTGTTTACATAGATCGTGGAAGCCGGATCATTTCCGACCTGTACGACTGCAAGACATACGCGGATTCCCGCTTCCTTTAATTTTGCTGTTTCTTCTTTCAACTCGTCTTTGATCTGCTGTGATATCCGTTTTCCGTCGATTAACTGTGGCATTGATTTCTCCTTTAAAACAGTCCTGTGATCTTTCCGTCTTCTGTGACATCGATTCCGTTTGCAGCCGGTACTTTCGGCAGTCCGGGCATGGTCATAATCGCGCCGGTAAGCGCCACCACGAATCCGGCTCCCGCACTCACATACACCTCACGGATATGAATATCGAAATTCTCCGGTCTGCCAAGTTTCTTCGCGTCGTCAGACAGGGAATACTGGTTCTTTGCCATACAGACCGGGAAGGAGGCGAATCCCATTGCCTCAATCTTTGCAATCTGACGCTCTGCAGCCGGCTCATAGACAACGCCCCGGGCACCGTAGATCTCCTTTGCCACTGTCTCGATCTTCTCCTTAATGGAGAGATCATCCGCATAGAGCGGCGCGAAATGGCTCTCTTTGTTTTCCAGAGTATCAAGCACTTTTTCTGCCAGCGCAATACCGCCTTCTCCGCCTTTTGCCCAGACTTCGGAAAGCGCGAACTCGCAGCCTCTCTCCTCACAGAATCTGCGGATAAACTCATTCTCCGCATCCGTATCTGTCACAAATGAGTTGAGGGTGACGATCACAGGAACACCATATTTCTGTATATTTTCTATATGCTTTTCAAGATTGACAATTCCTTTTGCAAGAGCATCCAGATTCTCCTCTGCCAGATCGCTCTTTGCAACTCCTCCATTATACTTCAAAGCACGGACAGTTGCAACAAGAACTACAGCGTCAGGCTTGAGTCCCGCCATCCGGCATTTGATATCGAAGAATTTCTCCGCTCCCAGATCGGCACCGAATCCGGCCTCTGTGATCGTGATATCACTGAGTTTGAGGGCCATCTTTGTGGCACGGACGCTGTTGCATCCATGGGCGATATTGGCAAAAGGCCCGCCGTGTACCAGAGCAGGCGTATGCTCCAGTGTCTGGATAATATTCGGTTTGATGGCATCCTTAAGAAGTGCGGTCATGGCGCCTGTGGCATGGAGATCATCTGCAGTGACCGGCTCTCCGGCGAAGTTATAAGCCACTATGATCCTGCCGAGCCGCTCCTTCAAATCTGCCAGGTTATCTGCCAGACAGAGGATTGCCATGATCTCTGAGGCAACAGTGATCACGAAGTGATCCTCCCTGACCATTCCGTCCGTCTTGTTTCCCAGGCCTACCACAATATTTCTCAGCACCCGGTCATTCATGTCAAGACAGCGTTTCCATACAACCTGGCGCGGATCGATGCCAAGTTCATTTCCCTGCTGGATATGATTGTCCAGCATTGCCGCAAGGAGATTGTTGGCTGATGTAATGGCATGGAAATCTCCGGTGAAATGCAGGTTCAGATCTTCCATGGGAACTACCTGGGCATAGCCGCCACCGGCAGCCCCTCCTTTGATTCCAAAGCAGGGTCCCAGGGAAGGCTCTCTCAGGGCAATCAGTGCCTTTCTGCCGAGCTTTGCCATCGCCTCGCCGAGTCCCACCGTAGTGGTTGTCTTTCCCTCACCTGCAGGAGTGGGATTGATCGCTGTCACAAGGACCAGCTTGCCGTCCTTGTTGTCCTTGATTCTCTCCCAGAGATCATCGGACAGCTTTGCCTTGTACTTTCCGTAAAACTCCAACTCCTCCTCCGGGATTCCGATCTTTGCCGCCACATCCCTGATATGTTCCATTTCTGCTTCCTGTGCGATCTGAATGTCTGTCTTCATCCGTCATTTTCCTCCTTTTATTATCTTCCGTTTATAATCTTCTTTTAATCTTCTATCTATTTTCCTGTTTTCTTCCGTTGTTCTATGAGCCGTTCTCCTCCAGGTATGTATCGAACTCTTCCTTTGTCATCAGTACTTTTCTGGGTTTGGTTCCCTCTTCAGGTCCCACTACCCCGGCTTCCGCCAGCTGATCCATGATCCTTGCAGCCCGGTTGAAACCGATCTTGAACATCCTCTGGAGCATGCCGATGGATGCCTTCTCCTTGTCGATAATCAGTTTTCCCGCCTCGGCAAAATAGGCGTCTCTGTCACTGCCCTCCTCGGCTGCCGGACCTGTTCCCTGAGCGGGAAGGTTCGTGTTCATATGTTCCTCGATCTCCTCGTCGTAGGAGACATTGCCGTTATTGTTGATCAGGTAATCCACCACGCCCTGCACCTCTTCGTCAGAGACAAAGGATCCCTGTACGCGGACCGGCTTCGGATATCCTGACGGATAAAAAAGCATGTCTCCTTTTCCGAGCAGCTTCTCGGCACCGTTCATATCGATGATGGTCCGCGAATCTACGCCTGAAGAAACAGAAAACGCGATTCGTGATGGCATATTCGCCTTGATCAGTCCGGTGATGACATTGACGGAAGGTCTCTGCGTCGCCAGGATCAGATGCAGTCCCGCGGCGCGGGCAAGCTGTGCCAGACGGCAGATTGCCCCTTCCACTTCCCCGGGTGCCACCATCATAAGATCCGCAAGCTCGTCGATAATGATAATGATCTGGGGAAGTTTCTTTTTGATCTCGTCCCCGGTCTCCCCGCGGACGACTTTCTCATTGAATCCCTTCAGGTCACGCACATTATATTCTGCAAAGAGCTTGTAGCGTTTCTCCATCTCAGCCACAGCCCAGTTCAGCGCGCCTGCCGCCTTCTTAGGATCTGTGACAACCGGAATCATCAGGTGCGGGATTCCATTGTAGACACTGAGTTCCACGACCTTGGGATCCACAAGGATCAGTTTGACTTCATCCGGATTTGCCTTATATATGATGCTCATAATCAGTGTGTTGATACACACTGATTTACCCGAACCGGTAGCGCCCGCCACAAGAAGATGTGGCATCTTGCCGATATCCGCAACCACGACCTTTCCGGCAATATCCTTTCCGACGGCAAAGGTGATGGGCGACTTGCTTGCGCGGAACTCTTTGGATTCCAGAAGATCCCGCAGCATGACAGCAGTGTTCTCCTTGTTCGGGACCTCGATTCCCACTGCCGCTTTTCCGGGAATAGGTGCCTCGATTCTCAGATCAGCCACAGCCAGATTCAGCTTGATATCATCGGCAAGTCCCACGATACGGCTCACCTTGACGCCCTGGTCCGGCTGAAGTTCATACCGGGTGACAGACGGTCCGCAGCTCGCATTGGTCACATGTACGCCTACGCCGAAGTTCTGCAGTGTCTGCTCCAGCTTCAGAGCCGTAGCCCGCAGATGGGCATCGGAATCTCCGCCGGATTTCTTTCCCTTCTTCAGAAGCGAGATGGGCGGGAACTGGTATTCCGGTCTGACTGCTTCCTCATGTTCCCGCACGGACTCTGCAACATTCTCCGCCTCAGCTGCCACCTCCGCGGCATCCTGTTTCGATCCGCGGCGTCCTTTCTTAAACGGCTGGACCGTCGCTGCAGCCGCCTGCTCCGGCGCAGATGTGTGCTCCGTCTCGCGGGGCGCCTCCTCACGTGCCGTCTCTGTCTCCGCTCCGCTCTCGCCTTTCGTCTCCGGCTCTTCGGCGCGGTTGATCACAAAATACTCGTCCAGTGACATCTGGGAAGGCTGTGATGCCGGGGAAGACACCGGAACAGCCCCGTCCGGAGTCAGTTCCTGAATCTCCGGGGACTTCCGTCCTCTCTTTCCTCTCCGCCCTTTTGCAGATTCCTCCGGAGCGAGAGTCGTTGCAAATGATACACCGGACACTTTATTGTCCCTGCGTTTCCCGGATCTGCCTCTGTTTCCATCCGCGGCAGTGTCTCCTGCAGTGCCTCCTGCAGCGTTTTCCGCTCTTCGCTGCGCTCTCAGCGCCACTGTCTCCTGATGCTTTTTCCTGGCCTCGTCGTATGCCTTTCTTCCCTGCTTTCCTATCGGCGAGAGCAGAGACCGCTCTGTAATCAGGATCAGGCAGATAACAGAGAGAATCACGAGCACGACATATGTGCCGATCTCTCCGATCAGAGGACAGAGCAGAGTCACTATGCATCCCCCCGCTATGCCTCCGCCGCTTTTTCCTTCCGCGGACATCCGGTAATATGTAAGGACCGGCGTTCCCTGCTCATACTGATTCGTAATCAGTTCCAGAACCGCCGCGATCAGCAGGAACAGGACAATCCCTGCTCCCGTCTTTATATAGGCGTGGGAATTTCCTCTGTTAGAGAGAAGAAACGCCGTCACGCCGAAAAGGACAAACGGCAGAAGATATGCCATCAGTCCGAACAGTCCGAACAGTACGGATGAGACCGCCTCCCCTGCGATTCCACCGAGTCCGAAATTACTCAATACGAGCAGAATACATACCGCCAGTGCGGCAAGAATGAAGATTTCTCCCATAATCTCCGTATTCTGCTGCTGTGCTTTTTTGCTTTTTGGCCTGCTTTTTGTGCTCTTTTTCCGTTTTGTCTGTTTCGCAGCCATCAAATTTCCCCCTTGTTAATTAAACATACTATTTCAATAGTATATCATTATTTGAATTTCCTGTCCAGAGCCCGCCGCTCATCGATCAGCTCCCGGAGCTTGGCAAGCGCCTGGCTGATTCCCCCGACTTCATCGATCAGCCCCTCTTCCACCGCTTCTTTCCCCTCCAGCATGGTTCCCACGTCTTTGACCAGCTGGGTGGAGTCAAGCATCAGCTCAAGAAGACGCTCCTGTGAGATCTTTGAGTGGTCTGCGATAAACCTGGCGATCCTGTCCTGTGTCCTCTCCATGTTCCGGTAGCTCTGAATCACTCCGATGAACATGCCGGTGGAGCGGACCGGATGGACGATCATCGTTCCCGTCGGGACAATAAACGAGTAGTCCGCCGACACGGCCAGCGGGCCGCCGATCGAATGGCTGCCACCGAGAACAAGGGATACCGTCGGTTTGCTCAGAGATGCGATCATCTCCGCGATGGCAAGGCCGGCCTCCACATCTCCGCCCAGGGTGTTGAGAAGAATCAGGATTCCTTCCGTCTCCTCATCCTCCTCCGCCTCCGCAAGCCGCGGCAGCAGGTGTTCGTATTTTGTAGCCTTGGTATTACCCGAAACGGCCTCATGCCCTTCAATCTCTCCGATGATCGTCAGGAGCTGAATTCCCCGTTTTTTTGCTCCGTTCTGCAGAGAAAGAGTTCCCATCTCACGGATTTCTTCATCTTTTCTGTTCCTCTCTTCCTGTACATCTGTATTTTCCCGGTCCGGTTCTTCGCGGTTTTCCTTCTCCATTCATTTTTCCTCCTTGTCAGCAGCTTCTGCTGTCAGCACACTATTTACCGGCAGCATCTTTTCCCTGCTAGTATTTGAACGGAGGCTCTTTTTTATACATGTTCCTTTCCTTTTGTCTTTCATGGATCTGATGTACAGCAGCATGTTTACAGCAGGTTTTCCATGCGCAAAAATGGCATGGATGCAGATTGTATACATCCATACCATTTTCATTAACTCAGTGCCTGTTCCAGATCCGCAATGATATCCTCGATATTCTCGATTCCCAGGCTGAACCGGATCAGATCCGGCTGAACGCCTGCCTCAAGCAGTTCCTGCTCGTTCATCTGACGATGGGTGTGGCTTGCCGGATGAAGCACACAGCTTCTGGCATCGGCAACATGGGTAACGATGGCGATCAGTTTTAACTTGTCCATCATTTCCACGGCTGCCTGTCTTCCGCCCTTCAGGCCGAAGGTGATCACGCCGCAGGTGCCGTTCGGCATATATTTCTGTGCAAGATCATAATATTTGCTGTCCGGAAGGGACGGGCAGTTCACCCATGCCACTTTCTCATGATTTTTCAGATAGGTTGCGGCCTTCACTGCATTCTCACAGTGTCTCGGCATGCGCAGATGAAGCGTCTCCAACCCGATGTTGAGCAGAAATGCATTCTGCGGGGACTGGATGGATCCCAGGTCACGCATAAGCTGCGCGGTAGCCTTTGTAATATAGGCGGCTTTCCCGAAACGCTCCGTATAGACCATGCCGTGATATGTCTCATCCGGCGTTGTCAGTCCCGGGAACTTGTCCGCATGTTCTGTCCAGTCGAAATTGCCGCTGTCCACGATGGCGCCGCCCACACATGCGGCGTGTCCATCCATGTATTTTGTGGTGGAGTGTGTCACAATGTCCGCGCCCCATTCAAAAGGCCGGCAGTTCACCGGTGTCGCAAATGTATTGTCCACAATCAGCGGAACGCCGTGCTCATGGGCTGCCTTCGCGAATTTCTCAATATCCAGGACAACCAGGGCCGGATTGGCAATCGTCTCTCCGAACACCGCTTTCGTATTTTCACGGAAGGCAGCGTTCAGCTCTTCCTCAGAACAGTCCGGATCCACAAATGTGGCATCCACTCCCATCTTTTTGATTGTATGTGCATAAAGATTATATGTACCGCCGTAGAGAGCAGACGCGCATACAATGTGGTCGCCTGCCTGGGCAATGTTCATAACCGCATAGAAGTTTGCCGCCTGGCCGGAAGATGTGAGCATGGCAGCCACACCGCCCTCCAGATCACAGATCTTTGCAGCCACAGCATCGTTGGTCGGGTTCTGCAGTCTGGTGTAGAAGTATCCGGACTCCTCCAGATCAAACAGCCTCCCCATATGCTCGCTGCTTGTGTAACGGAACGTAGTGCTCTGATAGATCGGAAGGATCCTCGGCTCTCCGTCTCCCGGCTGATAGCCGGACTGTACGCATTTTGTTTCAATCCTGTAGTCGCTCATCTGTAAGATCCTCCTTCTTACTCATTCCAGTTGTGGTATACGTCCTGAACGTCGTCGTCCTCCTCGAGAAGATCCAGAGTTTTCTGGATATTTTTAATATCATTCTCGTCGGTCAGTTCTACATAAGTCTGCGGGATCATCGTCACTTCAGCCTCTGCCATCTCAATTCCCGCCTCCTCAAGCTTCAGGCGGACATCGCTGAAAGCCTCCGGCGCCGTGAGGATCTCATAGCTCTCCTCATCCTCCACGAAATCTTCCGCTCCGGCGTCGAGCGCAAGCATCATCAGTTCGTCGGCATCCATGCTGCAGTCTTCCTTCGCCACGAAGATCTGTCCCTTCTCGTCAAACATAAAGGAGACACATCCCGGAGTTCCGACATTTCCGCTTCCCTTTGTAAATGCATTTCTCACATTGGACGCGGTCCTGTTCTTGTTGTCCGTAAGCGTCTTTACGATAATGGCAGTTCCGCCCGGTCCGTATCCTTCATATGTAATATGCTCGTAGTTGTCAGCGGATCCTTCGCCTGCCGCTTTCTTAATATTCCTCTCGATGGTATCGTTGGGCATGTTGTTTGACTTTGCCTTGGCAATCACATCGCGAAGACGGCTGTTATTTGCCGGATCCGGACCGCCGCCCTCTTTTACCGCTACCGCCAGCTCACGGCCGATCTTTGTAAAGATCTTTCCCTTCGCCGCATCATTTTTTTCTTTTTTGTGCTTAATATTTGCAAATTTTGAATGTCCTGACATCTTGCAATTCTCCTCTTTCCTCTTTGTTTTCTATCAGATAAATCACAGTTTCGCTTCAAACTGCATATTATGCCTTACAATTTTATCACTCTTTTTGCGATCTGTAAAGAAATTATGTAGGAAGCTCGAGACTGATCCGGATTGCCTCGTCTACCTTTCTCATCATCCGTGCGTCGATATGGCATACAAATTCTCTCAGCCTCTGCTTGTCAATCGTGCGGATCTGCTCTAGAAGAATCACAGAATTCTTCACGATATTGTAATCCTTTGTGCTGATCTCTATATGGGTCGGAAGCTTCGCCTTGTTCATCTTCGATGTGACCGCCGCACAGATCACCGTGGGACTGTGCCGGTTTCCCACATCATTCTGAATGATAAGCACCGGGCGCACGCCGCCCTGCTCAGACCCTACTACAGGGCTTAAGTTTGCATAATAGATATCTCCGCGTCTGATCACCATCTCATCTACACTCCGATCTCAATTTCGTTTCTGAACTTAAGTATTCCCTGATTTACCGAGTGTATTCAAATGATCTGTCAGAACCAGTCTTTCTGCTCTGTAACCTTTCCGTCGGACAGATACTCCCGTGGAATCCGTTTTCCCAGACAGCAGACGAACTCATAGTTGAAACGTCCGGACAGTGCCGAGAGTTCATCCACGGTGATCTCCTCTTCTCCGTCCTTTCCCACGAGAGTCACCGGATCCATGAACTGTACGCCCGGGATATCCGTCACATCCACCATGAACTGATCCATGCAGACTCTTCCGAGAATCTTCGCCCTCTGCCCGCGGATAAGGACAGCGCCTCTGTTTGACAGTGATCTGGGATATCCGTCTCCGTACCCCACCGGTATCGTGGCGACGCGCATCTTTTTCGGAGCCACAAAGGTACCGCCGTAGCTGATCGACGTGCCCGGTTCCACATCCTTCACAAAAGTAACATGGCTGACAAGGGAGAGCGCCGGCTTTAAGTCCACCGCCTCTTTGTTCACCTCATCGGAGGGATACATGCCGTACATGGAGATTCCCGCGCGGGCAAGATCATGCTTCATATCCGGAAAATCGATAATTCCCGCACTGTTATCGCAGTCAAAGTAGCGGATCGGGACACCTCTCGCCTCCGTCAGGTCTTTCATCCGGAGGAATTTCCGGTGCTGTTCCAGCGTATAGGTCTTATCCGCCTCATCCGCCTTGGAGAAATGGGTAAACATTCCTTCCGTCTCCACACCGGGCAGCCGACTGATCCGGGCAATGGCATCTGCGCTCTCCTCCGTTACAGGAAATCCGATCCGCCCCATGCCCGTGTCGATCTTAATGTGCAGATATGCCGTTTTTCCAAGCCTGACGGCAGCTTCCGACATGCCCCGCGCCATATCTTCCGTGTATACAGCCGCCCGGATACCGTGTTCCGCCATGGCTTCATACTGGTCCGGGAACACGCATCCCAGGACAAGAACCGGCTTGCGGATTCCACTGTTCCGGAGCATAACACCCTCCTCCAGGCAGGCAACCGCATATCCCCATACGTAAGGGACATTCTCAAACATCCGCGCAATGGGAACGGCTCCGTGACCGTACCCGTCAGTCTTTACAACGGCGATGAATTTCGCATTCTCTCCGATCCTGTTTTTCATCTGCTCCATGTTATATGCAATGGCGTCCAGATCAACTCTGGCACATACCCTGTTATACTGTTTCATCTTTCTGTCTGCTCCTTTGATTTTTTCATACACCTCTGAATCCCCGCGATCAGATCCCGGGCAAGCACGCTGTAACTCCCCTTTACATCCCGTGCCTCATCCCCGCCGCAGGCGTGGAGAAACACTCCTGCACACGCAGCCAGGAACGGCTCTGTTCCCTGGGCCAGAAGTCCGGTGATCACGCCCGCCAGGACATCCCCGGAACCGGCTTTCGCCATGGCGGAATTTCCCGCCAGATTGACAAACGGCTGTCTTCCTTTCTCCAGGACCACTGTTCTGCTGTCTTTGAGGACGCAGACAGTCTGGCAGCGCTCCGCAAGTTCCGCCGCGCATCCGATCCGGTCTTCCGCAATCTCCCCCACCGTATGTCCGGTGAGCCGGGACATCTCCATCATATGAGGCGTGAGAATAACAGGCACGCAGGCCCGGTCCAGAAGCTCTTTTCTCCTGCTCAGGAGATTCAGGCCGTCCGCATCGATCACACAGGGAACCTTTGCCGTCTCAAGCGTATGTTCCAGAAGTTTCCCGGATAATCCGCTCTGTCCCAGACCGCATCCGATACAGACCACATCCGCCCACGCAAGAAGCCTGTCAAGCTGCTCCTCATCATAAGTGCCGTAACAGGAAATGATCGCTTCCGGCAGGAGCTGCTGCAGGATCACCCTGTTTTCTTCCGCCGTATAGATCTGCACAAGTCCCGCCCCTGCCGTGTATGCCGCCGCGGCGGAGAGATATGCCGCTCCCGCCATACCCGCGCACCCGGTAATCATGAGTACTTTGCCGTAGGTGCCCTTGTGGGAATCCGCCCTGCGCACCGGAAGAAGCCCTGCCAGATCCGCCCGGTCATAAGTAAAGCAGACCTCCGGACTCTTCCGGAAATATTCCGGATCTATCCCGATGGGAACCGCCACCGTCCTGCCGGAGTACTCCTCTCCCGGATAAAGTACGCTTCCCAGCTTGACACACGCCATCGCCACGGTCAGTTCCGCCCGGAAGGCAGTCCCCAGCACCTGTCCGGTCCGGGAACAGATCCCGGAAGCAATGTCCACCGCCACCTTCCGTCCGCTGCTCTCATTCATCCGGCGGATAATCTCAAGATAGTTCCCTGTAATCTCCCGGCTCAGGCCCACACCGAACACGGCATCTATTACAACAGTATATTCCTTCCCGGGATAACTGGTGAATACCGGAATTCCCTGTCTCTGCGCTATCTGTTTCTGAAGCCGGCACTCTTCGCTCAAAGAACTCTCCTTTCCTGCAAAGAGGACTTCCGCCTCATGCCCTTTTTCCCGGAGTAGCCGGGCTATGGCGAAACCGTCTCCTCCGTTATTTCCGCTTCCGCAGACAACAAGAGCTCTCGAAGTGTCGATTCCGTACTCTTCCATAACCTTCACAGTCTGAAGGGCAGCCCGCTCCATAAGCACCAGGGAGGGGATTCCCACTTCATGAATGGTATGGCTGTCTGCATTTTTCATCTGGTTTCCATCCGGCAGATATCTCATCTTAATCTCTTCCTTTCCCGGAAGCAGCCCTGTCGCGAAACAGTTTTGCCTCTCAAAACCATACCCCGCAGCATGCTGCGGGGTTCCACCTGTGTACACATGTATGTACTTCTCTTTTTATTTATTCTTCTTTCCTTCTTCGCGCTGACTGATATTGTAGGAGAGCTGCATCAGGCTGTCCGAAAGATGGACACTCTCTACAATCACATCTTTGGGAAGATTCAGATCCGTGTGGGCAAAATTCCAGATTGCCCGGATCCCGTTGGCAATCAGAATATCGCACACCTCCACTGCCTTTGACTTCGGGATCGTCAGCGCCGCAATCTCAATCTCGTTGTTCTGAAGGAAATCAACCAGTTCGTCCATCATCCGCACCGGAATGCCGCGGATCGTCACACCCTCCAGCCGGGGATTCACGTCAAACAGGCTCTTCAGGACAAAACCGCTCCGTTCAAAAGATGCGTAATTGGCAAGGGCCTGGCCGAGATTTCCCGCGCCGATAATGATAAAGTTGTGGGTTTTGTTAAGCCCGAGGATCTTTCCGATCTCTGTGTAGAGATACTTCACATTATATCCGTATCCCTGCTGTCCAAAGCCTCCGAAATTATTCAGATCCTGTCTGATCTGAGATGCGGTTACGTGCATCTTCTTGCTCAGATCGTTGGAAGATATCCTCTCAACCCCGCTCTCCAAAAGATCCCCCAGATACCTGTAATATCTTGGCAGTCTTGCAATTACAGCACGTGATATTTTCCTGTGTTCCAAAACTCATCGTCCTCCGTTTCCAGTCTATTACCTATTATATAAAATAGTTAATATTCTGTCAAACTTTATTGTATTTTCCTGGTTTTTCGTTATAATAGTAATTACTGTCCACCCGCCCGGAACGAACAGCGGCGGATAGGATCACACAGAAATATGAATTCGATAAATACGGAGGATACACATGATTCTTGCATGTCACAATATAGAAAAATCGTTCGGGGAGCACGTCATTGTAAAAAACGGCTCATTTCATATAGAGGAACGCGAAAAGGCCGCTCTTGTAGGGATCAATGGCGCCGGGAAGTCCACGATCCTGAAAATGATCATCGGCGAGGAACCTCTGGACGGAGGAAGCGTCGTGCTGGCAAAAGGGAAGACTCTCGGATACCTGGCACAGCACCAGGCCTTAAGTCCGGGAAACACGATTTACGAAGAGATCCGGACCGCCCGCGCCGATATTTTTGAGATGGAACGACAGATCCGCTCCATTGAAATCGAACTCAAAGAACTGTCCGGCGATGCTCTTGTCTCCAGGCTGGAGACATACAACCGGCTCCAGTCCGAGTACGAGGCGCGCAACGGTTATGCCTGCGAAAGTGAAATCGTCGGTGTGCTTAAAGGTCTCGGCTTCTCGGAGGAGGACTTCTCCAAGATGACCGACACCCTGTCCGGCGGACAGAAGACCCGTGTTTCTCTGGGAAAACTTCTGCTCACCAACCCGGATATTCTGCTTCTGGACGAGCCCACCAACCACCTGGACCTGAATTCCATTGCCTGGCTTGAGACTTATCTGCTCAACTACCCGGGAGCTGTTTTCATCGTCTCCCACGACCGGTACTTCCTGAACCGCGTCGTCACCAAGGTGGTGGAGATCGAGCACGGTGAGATCCGGATGTATATGGGAAACTATAAGGCCTATTCAGAGAAAAAACAGCAGATCCGCGACGCGCAGCTCAAAGAATACATAAACCAGCAGCGCGAGATCCGGCACCAGCAGGCGGTCATTGAGAAACTTCGCTCCTTCAACCGGGAGAAATCCATCCGTCGTGCAGAGAGCCGGGAAAAGATGCTGGACAAGATCACACCCGTGGAGAAACCTGCAGAGGTTGCCACGGAAATGCACTTTACTCTGGAGCCCTCCTGCATCAGCGGAAATGATGTGCTCTCCGTAAAAGGACTGTCCAAACAGTTTGACAGCCAGGTGCTTTTTCAGGATATCAGTTTTGAGATCAAACGCGGAGAGCATGTTGCCATTATCGGAGACAACGGCACCGGCAAGACAACCCTGCTCAAAATTCTCAATCAGATCACTCCCGCCGACGCCGGCGAGTTTACACTGGGAGCGAAAGTGCAGATCGGTTACTATGATCAGGAACATCATGTGCTCCACGATGACAAGACGATCTTCGACGAGATCTCCGACGACTACCCGTCTCTGACGAACACGCAGATCCGCAACACACTGGCAGCTTTTCAGTTTACGGGAGACGACGTATTCAAAGAGATCCGCGCCTTAAGCGGCGGGGAGAAAGGACGGGTATCCCTGGCGAAGCTCATGCTCTCCGAGGCAAATTTCCTGATTCTCGACGAGCCCACCAACCATCTGGACATCAATTCCAAGGAGATCCTGGAGGAAGCGCTGAACAATTACAGCGGCACCGTCCTCTATGTCTCCCATGACCGGTATTTCATCAACCAGACTGCCACCCGCATCCTGGAACTGGTCAACCAGACATTTGTCAACTACATCGGGAACTACGATTACTATCTGGAAAAGAAAGACGAACTTACCCGCGCCTATGCTTCCGCGGGGACAGGGAAATCCGCCCTTTCCGGAAATAGTTCCGGCACAGGCAGGAACGCCGGATCTGCCACATCTGGCTCCGGCTCTGCCGCATCCGCCTCGTCATCCGGCAGTACATCCGCCGCTGCACCGGCAGCATCGGAGTCCAAATTAAGCTGGCAGGAACAGAAGGAACAGCAGGCGAGGGAGAGAAAGCGGAAAAACGATCTGAAAAAGACAGAGGATGAGATCGCCCGTCTGGAAGAACGCAATGCTGAAATCGACCGGGAGCTTACACTGGAGGAAGTATACTCGAATTCCGTAAAGTGCCAGGAACTCTCAACAGAGCGGGCGGAGAATGATGAGCGGCTTGAAGAACTGTATGAAGCCTGGGAGGAACTGGCAGAGGAATAACCGCCGTCAGAGAAATAAAAGAAATGTTTGTCCGCCAAAAGAAAAGATCGGGAATCACAGGCATATTTCCATGTCTCCTGTGATTCCTGATCTTTTTTATCTCTTTTTTATCCTGTTGGTGATTTTATTCCGGCTTTTTCAGCCTTCTCATCATCCGGCACTTACGTCTCTTTCTCTTACAGCCTTTTTGCGATCGCCTTAATGAATCCCTCGCTGTTGAGCACCGTCGGATTCTCGATGGTCGTAATCAGAGCCAGATCTTTTGTCATCTCGCCTGCCTCGATGGTATCGATCGTCGCTTTCTCAAGACGGTCCGCGAACTCCATCAGCTCTTTGTTTCCGTCCAGCTCGCCTCTCTTGCGCAGGGCGCCCGTCCATGCAAAGATCGTTGCCACAGAGTTTGTGGAAGTCTCCTCGCCTTTCAGGTGCTTGTAGTAGTGGCGCTGTACTGTTCCGTGCGCCGCCTCGTACTCATAGTATCCTTCCGGAGATACGAGCACGGAAGTCATCATTGCCAGAGAACCGAACGCAGAGGATACCATGTCGCTCATAACGTCTCCGTCATAGTTCTTGCACGCCCAGATGTATCCGCCCTCGGACTTCATAACACGGGCAACTGCATCGTCGATCAGTGTGTAGAAATACTCGATTCCCGCAGCTTTGAATTTCTCATCGAACTCCTTGTCATAGATCTCCTGGAAGATATCCTTGAATGTATGGTCATATTTCTTGGAGATCGTATCCTTTGTGGCAAACCAGAGATCCTGCTTCGTGTCAAGCGCATAGGAGAAGCAGCTTCTCGCAAAGCTCTCGATGGATTTGTTGAGGTTGTGCATGCCCTGCACGATTCCCGGCCCGTCGAACTCATGAACCAGTTCCTTTGTCTGGGTGCCGTCCTCTGCCGTGTACACAAGCTCTACTTTTCCCGGTCCCGGAATCTTCATCTCTGATCCTTTGTAAACGTCACCGTAGGCATGTCTTGCAATAGTGATCGGCTTCTTCCAGTTCTTTACGCAGGGCTCGATTCCCTTTACCACGATAGGCGCACGGAATACGGTTCCGTCAAGAATGGCACGGATCGTTCCGTTGGGGCTCTTCCACATCTCTTTCAAGTTGTACTCGCTCATACGTGCCGCATTCGGCGTAATCGTAGCGCATTTTACTGCGACTTTATATTTCTTCGTCGCCATTGCGGAATCAATGGTCACCTGGTCGTTCGTCTCGTTTCTGTGCTCCAGACCGAGGTCATAATACTCCGTCTTCAGATCGATATACGGCTCAAGAAGATCTTCCTTGATCATCTTCCAGAGAATCCTTGTCATTTCGTCCCCGTCCATCTCGACAAGGGGAGTTGTCATCTTAATTTTTTCCATTGTCTGTCTCCTCCTGTTTCTTTGTTTTCTTCTGCTCTTTTTCTGATGCTGCCTACTCTGCTTCGTAGCCCTGCTTCTTCAGGTTCTGCATAACGTGCAGAATATGTTCGTTGGCGAGCTGCTCTGCCATCTCCGGATCCCGCTCCCTTATGGCCCTCAGGATCTGCTTGTGCTCCCGGATCGACTTTCTGGCGCGGTCTTCCGAGACAATGGATGACTTTCTGGCAGTCTGCACATAGTTGTGAAAATCAGTGAGCACATGGCTCAAAATCCGGCTTCCGGACGCCTCATAGAGAACAGCGTGGAACCTGCCGTCCAGAGCTGCAACCTGGTCGGTACTGAAGCCGCTCTCCTTCTTCATCTGGAATTCCGAGAGAAGGATTGTCTCGTCCAGCTCATCCAGCTGCTCTTCCGTGATATGATCCACGGCCCAGCGGGCACAGAGCCCCTCAAGCATGGAACGGATCACATAGATATCCCAGATATCCTTGTGGGAAATCCCGGTCACGTAGGCTCCGCGGTTCGGTATGATCGTGACAAGCCCTTCCAATTCAAGCTGACGGAGAGCCTCCCTGACCGGAGTGCGGCTCACGCCAAGCTCTTTCCCGATTGTATTTTCCCGGAGTTCGTCGTTTTCCTTATATTTCCCGCTTAAAATATCGCTGCGGATCTTCTGGAACACACGTCCTCCCAGGGAATGGTCCTGATACTCTTCCATCCTGCCTAATTCCTCCTGGTTACAATGTAATGTGAAGCTCCTGGCACACACTGTTTATTTTGGCAACTAATTCCTCATCCGTCAAGACCGTAACACGTCCGTCTTCATATTCTTTGTCTACCCACTCCTTGACTTTGAGCACCAGAGGGGAACTCTTGTCCACCTGACGCTCCTGAGGCAGTCTGTAATAGGCGTTGATCCAGTAGGCAATGCCTGCGGTTCCCGATGTGTTTGAGACTGACACGAGGGCAGGACGGTTCAGGAATTTTTCCGTGTCGAAGATGTTGTAGATCTCCTCGTTTTTCAACATTCCGTCCGCGTGGATTCCGGCTCTTGTGACATTGAAATTCTTCCCTACAAAAGGTGTCCTCTCCGGAATGTGGTAGCCCAGCTCCTTCTCGTAATATTCCGCCAGTTCGGTAATCACTGTAGTGTCCATTCCGTCCAGCGTGCCCCTGAGCTGTGCATATTCAAACACCATTGCCTCCAGAGGCGTATTTCCCGTCCGCTCCCCGATGCCGAACAGAGAACAGTTTACGCCGCAGGCTCCGTAAAGCCATGCGGAAGTCGAGTTCGTTACAGCCTTATAGAAATCGTTGTGTCCGTGGAACTCAAGGAGTTCGCTCTTTACGCCCGCATGGGTCATGAGACCATAGATAATGCCGGGGATGGAACGCGGAATCACCGCGCCCGGGAAATTGACGCCGTATCCCATGGTATCGCAGACACGGATCTTGATGGGAATCTGATATTCATCCATCAGTTTCATCAGTTCCACACAGAACGGAATAACAAAACCGTAAATATCTGATCTCGTAATATCCTCAAAGTGGCAGCGCGGTCTGACCCCTGTCTCCAGACACTCGCGGATTACGGAAAGATAATGCTCCAGCGCCTGCTTTCTCGTCATTTTCAGTTTATAAAAGATATGATAATCGGAACAGCTCACCAGGATTCCTGTCTCCTTCAGGCCGATCTCCTTTACCAGCTCAAAGTCTTTCTTACTTGCCCGGATCCAGCTTGTCACTTCCGGGAATTCGTAGCCTTTCTCCAGACACTGAAAAACAGCATCCCTGTCTTTCTTGCTGTAGAGGAAGAACTCGCTCTGACGGATCTTTCCCTGAGGACCGCCAAGACGGTGAAGGTAATCATAGATCGTGACGATCTGCTCCGTCGTGTAGGGCGCTCTGGACTGCTGTCCGTCCCGGAACGTGGTATCTGTAATCCAGATCTCATCCGGCATATTGTGCGGCACAATCCTGTCATTGAAAGCAATCTTCGGGATCTCATCATAGTGGAAAAGGTTCCGGAACACATTGGGGGTATCCACATCGACCAACGGATACATGTGCTCTTCCAGTTCCAGAAGATTGGTGTGTTTATTTAAAAATACTTTTCTGTCCTGCATGGCGCAGCCACCTCCTGATTGTTTGCTCTCCGCCGGGACCGGTCCGGCTTACCCTGCCCTCTGCAAATCCTTCCCCTGCGGTTTGTATAATTGTATACAATTATACACTTTTTGTCAACCCGGAATCTGCAAAAAGAGCCGGGATCTGTCCGGTTATAAAAAGCCGGAAACAGAAAAAGCCATATCCGGGAACAGAGAGGATAATTGTCACCTTTCCTCCCCGGATATGGCTCTGATCTCATTATCAGAGAATTCTGACTTTCAGAACGCCGTCTACGCCTTCCAACTTCTCTTTCAGATCAGCCGGAACCTCCGCATCGACGTCAATCATTGTATAGGCATACTCCTTACGGCTCTTGTTTGTCATAAGGGAGATGTTGATTCCTTTGTCAGCAAGGATTGTTGTGAACTGTCCGAGCATGTTCGGAATATTCTTGTGAAGGATCGTAATACGCGGTCCCTCTCCTTTCGGTCCCATATCGCAGTCCGGGAAGTTCACGGAATGTGTGATATTTCCGTTCTCCAGGAAATCACGGATCTCCTCCGCCGCCATCTTCGCGCAGTTGTCCTCGGACTCTTCCGTGGAAGCGCCCAGATGCGGGATAACGATTGCGCCCTTCACGCCGACGATCTCCTTGGTCGGGAAGTCCGTTACATAGCAGTGTACCTTTCCTGACACGAGTGCGTCCACGATATCCTCCTGGTTCACGAGGGCATCTCTTGACAGGTTCAGGATCACAACGCCCTGTTTCATCAGGCTGATGGCATTCTTATCGATCATTCCCTTTGTATCCTCTGTTGCCGGAACATGAATGGTGATGTAATCACATTCTTTGTACAGTTCGTCAACCGTTTTCGCATGGTGGATATTTCTGGACAGTCTCCATGCGGAATCGACAGATACATAGGGATCGTATCCGTACACTTCCATTCCCAGATGAGTCGCTGCATTTGCCACCAGAACACCGATGGCTCCAAGTCCGATGACGCCCAGCTTCTTGCCGCTGATCTCGGTTCCTGCAAATGCTTTCTTCTTCTTCTCCGTGATCTTGGCGATATCGCCGTCTTCCTCATACTCCTGCACCCAGTTGATGCCGCCGATAATATCGCGGGCTGCCAGAAGCATTCCGGCGATCACGAGCTCTTTTACACCGTTGGCGTTGGCTCCCGGTGTGTTAAATACAACGATTCCCTGCTCCGCACATCTGTCAAGCGGGATATTGTTTACGCCTGCGCCTGCGCGGGCAATAGCTTTCAGACCCGGTGCAAACTCCATCTCATGCATCTTGGCGCTGCGCACCAGGATGACGTCCGCGTCCTCTGCCTGGTCTGTGTTCACATAATTCTCGTCTAACTGGCCCAGTCCCACCGGTGAGATCGGGTTCAGGCAATGATATTTAAACATATTACAGATTCTCCTCTTCGAATTTTTTCATGAAATCAACAAGTGCAACAACGCCCTCATACGGCATCGCATTGTAAATACTTGCGCGCATTCCGCCTACGGTACGGTGTCCTTTCAGGTTCTCAAGACCTGCCTCTTTTGCTTCTTTGACGAATTTCGCGTCAAGATCCGCGTCTCCTGTCACGAACGGAACGTTCATGAGAGAACGGTCTTTCTTCTCTACCGTGCCTTTGAACAGTTTGCTCTGGTCAAGGAAATCGTAGAGCACTTTGGCCTTCTTCTCATTTCTCTCTTTCATGACAGAAAGTCCGCCCATGTCCTTGAGCCACTTAAATACTTTTCCGCAGATGTAGATTCCATATGCCGGAGGAGTATTGTACAGAGATTTTGCATCCGCATGTGTCTTATATGTAAGCATGGTCGGTGTTCCCGGGAGCACATCCTCTGTGATCAGATCTTCACGGATAATTACGATAACCACGCCTGCCGGTCCGATATTCTTCTGGACACCTCCGTAGATCAGTCCGTATTTGGTCACATCAACCGGCTCCGAGAGGAAGCAGGATGAAACGTCCGCCACAAGTGTCTTTCCTTTTGTGTTGGGAAGTTCTTTAAACTTTGTTCCATAAATCGTGTTGTTCTCGCAGATATATACATAGTCTGCGTCCTCGGAGATCGGAAGGTCTGAGCAGTCCGGAATATAGGAGAACGTCTTATCCTCGGATGAGGCAACCCGGTTCACCTTTCCGTATTTCTCTGCTTCTTTCGCCGCTTTCTTCGCCCACTGTCCTGTGATAATATAGTCTGCAACTCTGTTTTTCATCAGGTTCATGGGAATCATTGCAAACTGCTGGGAAGCGCCGCCCTGAAGGAACAGCACCTTGTAGTTGTCCGGGATGTTCATCAGATCACGGAGATCCTGCTCCGCTGTGGTGATAATCTCCTCAAACGCCTTGGAGCGATGGCTCATCTCCATCACGGACATGCCGGTTCCATTGTAATCCAGCATCTCTGCCGCCGCCTCTTTCAGCACTTCTTCCGGCAGGACTGCAGGTCCTGCTGAAAAATTGTAAACTCTGCTCATTTTCATTACCTCCTGAATCTCATTTATTCATACGGCAAACTTACTCTGCCATATCTTCCTCATCAAATGCCTGGCTGATCGCGTCTCCCGGCGCCACCATCGGCCATACCTTGTCATCGCTGCCGATCTGACAGTCAATGACCACCGGACGGTTCAGTGTCAGCGCTTTTGCAAACGCTTCCTTAAACTCATCTTGTGTCTCCACATGGATGCCTTCCGCTCCCATCGCCTCCGCAAGCTTTGCAAAATCAACGGCATCGCGCAGAACCGTAGCGGAATATCTCTCATCATAGAAGAGATCCTGCCACTGGCGGACCATACCGAGCACATGGTTGTTCACAACCACCTCGATAACCGGAATGTTGTGTCTGACCGCAGTCGCAATCTCATTCATATTCATGCGGAAACAGCCGTCTCCTGCTATATTGACAACCGTCTTCTCCGGACGTCCCGTCTTTGCTCCGAGAGCAGCTCCCAGGCCGTACCCCATGGTTCCGAGGCCGCCGGAAGTCAACAGTGTGTGGGGCTTTGTGAATTTATAGTACTGCGCCGCCCACATCTGATGCTGTCCTACCTCGGTGACAATCAGGGCGTCCCCGTTCGTCTGTCTGTAGATCTCCTCTACAATGAAAGGACCTGTCAGAACATCATGGTGGTATTTCAACGGATATTTCACCTTGTACTCTTCCACCTTGTCAAGCCACTCTTTATGCTCCTGCTGCGGAAGCTTTGCATTAAGTTTCTTTAAAACGGTTTTGATATCGCCCTCGATGCCCAGATCAATAATCACATTCTTGTTCATCTCGGCGGGATCGATATCGATCTGCAGGATCTTTGCGTTCCGTGCGAATTTCTCTGTGTTTCCGGTCACACGGTCACTGAATCTTGCGCCTACAACGACGAGCAGATCACACTCGCTGACTCCAAAGTTGGAAGCTTTTGTACCGTGCATGCCGAGCATGCCCGTGTATCTGGGATCTGTTCCCGGGAATGCGCCCTTTCCCATAAGGGAATCCGTCACAGGCGCGTCCATCCGGTTTACGAACTCCATAAGCTCCTCACTTGCCCCGGAAAGTACTGCGCCGCCCCCCACAAAGATAAAGGGTTTCTCTGCCTTTTCGATCATGGACACAGCCGCGTCAAGCTTCTCTTCATCAATATGGGATTCGTCTGGGAAATATTCCTCAATTTCCTGGCGTACATACTCGGTAACATTTGATGTGACATCTTTCGGAATATCCACAAGGACCGGCCCCGGTCGTCCGGAGCGGGCGATCCGGAATGCCCTGCGGATCGTATCTGCAAGATTCGTTACATCCTTAACAATGAAATTGTGTTTTGTAATCGGCATTGTGATCCCGGCGATGTCAATCTCCTGGAAGCTGTCCTTTCCCAGAAGGGAGACTCCCACATTGCAGGTGATCGCCACGATCGGGATCGAATCCATATAGGCTGTGGCGATTCCGGTTACGAGATTGGTCGCTCCAGGGCCGCTTGTAGCCAGACAGACACCCACCTTTCCTGTTGCTCTGGCATATCCGTCAGCCGCGTGGGACGCTCCCTGTTCGTGGGAGGTCAGGATATGACGGATCTCGTCTCTG
Source organism: Lachnoclostridium sp. An169 (assembly GCF_002160525.1). Lineage (GTDB taxonomy): Bacteria > Bacillota > Clostridia > Lachnospirales > Lachnospiraceae > Mediterraneibacter > Mediterraneibacter cottocaccae. The sequence goes on along the minus strand of NZ_NFKT01000004.1, from coordinate 188,427 downwards.
TGGGCATAGAGCGCATCATATACGTTGAGGATTGCGCCGCCCGGATATCCGAAAACAGTGTCCACGCCCTGTTCCTTCAGACATTCGATTACTATTTCTGCTCCATTTAACTGCATGGTGCATTTCCTCCATCTCTCTTTAGTTCTGTTTCGGCACTTCCAGGATCGCGCCCCGGTTTCCGGATGTCACCATGGCGGCGTATCTCGCCAGATATCCGGTTGTCACCTTCGGCTCTCTCGGCTGCCATTTTGCTCTTCTTGCTGCCATCTCTTCGTCGGAAATGTCCAGTTCAAGCTTCAGCTCCGGTATATTGATCTTGATGATATCTCCTTCTTCCACAAGGGCGATGGGACCGCCCACTGCCGCTTCCGGAGAAACGTGTCCGATGGAAGCCCCTCTGGAAGCTCCGCTGAACCGTCCGTCTGTGATCAGGGCGACGCTGGAACCCAGGCCATAGCCTGCAATCGCGGATGTGGGGTTGAGCATCTCTCTCATACCCGGTCCGCCTTTCGGTCCCTCATAGCGGATCACGATGACATCACCCGGATTGATTTTACCGCTCTTGATAGCTGCTGTTGCCTCTTCATCGCTCTCGAAGATCCTTGCCGGACCTTCGTGTACAAGCATCTCGTCGCAGACAGCGGAACGTTTTACCACGCTGCCGTCCGGAGCCAGATTCCCCTTCAGGACAGCAAGACCGCCTGTCTCGGAGTATGGATGGTCGATGGGACGGATAACTTCGGGATTCTTGTTCTCGCACCCGGCGATGTTCTCTCCGATGGTCTTTCCGGTCACGGTCATGCAGTCCGTGTGGATCAGTCCCTTTTTATTCAGTTCATTCATCACCGCGTAAACACCGCCCGCCTCATTGAGGTCCTCAATGTAGGTGTGTCCTGCCGGTGCAAGGTGGCAGAGGTTAGGTGTCTTCTCGCTGATCGTATTGGCGAAATCGATCTCAAAATCCATGCCGATCTCATGGGCGATAGCCGGAAGATGCAGCATGCTGTTGGTGGAACATCCCAGAGCCATATCAACCGTAAGGGCATTGAGGATAGCGTCCTCCGTCATGATATCCCGGGGACGGATGTTTTTGCGCACCAGTTCCATCACCTGCATTCCCGCATGTTTTGCGAGCTGGATTCTTGCGGAGTAGACAGCCGGGATGGTTCCGTTTCCGCGAAGTCCCATGCCCAGCGCCTCGGTCAGACAGTTCATACTGTTTGCCGTGTACATTCCGGAACAGGATCCGCAGGTCGGGCATGCTTTGTTTTCAAATTCACAGAGTTCTTCGTCGCTGATCTTTCCTGCAGCATGGGCTCCTACCGCCTCAAACATACTGGAGAGGCTGGTCTTCTCACCTTTCACATGGCCGGCAAGCATGGGACCGCCGCTGACAAATACTGTAGGGATATTGACGCGGGCCGCAGCCATCAGAAGTCCCGGCACATTCTTGTCGCAGTTGGGGATCATGACAAGTCCGTCGAACTGATGAGCCATGGCAAGCGCCTCTGTGGAATCCGCAATCAGATCTCTCGTCACAAGCGAGTATTTCATTCCGATATGCCCCATGGCGATTCCGTCGCACACCGCGATAGCGGGAACCATAATCGGGGTTCCACCTGCCATTGCAACTCCGAGTTTTACTGCTTCTGCAATTTTATCCAGATTCATATGTCCCGGCACGATCTCGCTGTAGGAGCTGACCACGCCGATCAGGGGACGTGAAAGTTCTTCCTCGGTAAGTCCGAGCGCATTAAAAAGAGAACGGTGGGGTGCCTGCTGTACGCCTTTTGTAACTGTATCACTTCTCATGGTAATTCCTCATTTCTATTTTGATTTTTTATTGTCTGCTGATATAGGAACAGATCCGGTCGCCCATCTCTTTCGTGCCGATCTGCTTCATTCCTTCGGACATGATGTCGATCGTCCGGTATCCGTCTCTGAGGACGCTCTCAACCGCGCGTTCAATCGCCGAAGCCTCCTCGTCCAGATCAAAGGAGAACCGCAGCATCATGGCAGCGGACAGGATCGTGGCGATCGGATTGGCAATGCCTTTTCCTGCAATATCCGGTGCGGAGCCGCCGCTTGGTTCATAGAGACCGAACTTCGTCTCATTCAGGCTTGCGGATGCCAGCATACCGATGGAGCCCGTCACCATGCTCGCCTCATCAGAAAGGATATCTCCGAACATGTTCTCTGTCAGAATCACATCGAACTGCGCCGGATCTTTCACCAGCTGCATTGCACAGTTGTCAACCAGCATATGTTCCAGCTCGACTTCCGGATAATCCTGCGCCACTTCCTCCACGACTTTTCTCCAGAGCCGGGAAGAATCCAGGACGTTGGCCTTGTCCACGCTTGTCACTTTTTTCCTGCGCTTCATGGCGATGTCGAAGGCCCGCTTTGCGATTCTGCGGATCTCATTCTCATTGTATGTAAGCTCATCCCGGGCAGTCATGACGCCGTCCACCGGTTCCGTACTGCGCTTTCCGAAATAAAGCCCGCCGGTCAGCTCCCGCATAATCATCAGGTCGAATCCCTGGTCCGCGATCTCTTTCTTCAGCGGGCAGGCGTCTTTGAGCTCCTCATAGAGCACTGCCGGACGCAGGTTTGCAAAAAGATTCAGTCCCTTGCGCAGCTGCAGAAGCCCTGCCTCGGGTCTTTTTGACGGTTCCAGTTTATACCAGGGAGAAGTCTTCGCGTCTCCGCCGATGGATCCCATCAGGACAGCGTCGCTTTTCTTCGCCTGCCCCAGTGTCTCATCCGTCAGCGGAACTCCGTTCACATCGATGGATGCGCCTCCCATAAGAAGCTGTGTATAGGAGATGGAATGTCCGTATGCTTCTGCTGTCCTGTCCAGAACTTTCATCGCTTCATCCACAATCTCCGGACCGATCCCGTCCCCCTTGATAACTCCGATTTTCATGTCCATTACAAATCATCCTTCCAAATTCAGAAATACTATTGTCTATCATACCTCATTTCGCTGTTTGTTTCAAGTATTCCCGTCAAAAAAATAGAGGGCGCTCTAAAATGTATATTTTAAAAAACGGAGGACATAATCTGTCCTCCGTCTGCGCATTTACTCTGCGTTCGGTTTTTCAATCTGAGCGATCGCTGATTTCTGCATCGGGATACGGCAGTTCTTATTGTTGCCGAATTCCACAATCACATCATCGTCGGTAATATCAATGATCACACCGTAAAATCCGCTTGTCGTCAGGGCTGTGTCGCCTACTTCCATCGTGGAAAGCATGGCCTGAACCCTCTTCTGCTCCTTTTTCTGGGGACGCATAAGCAGGAACCACATTCCTCCGATCACAACGACATAAAGTACGATAATGCCAACTAAATCCATTATAATTTCCTCCTAACTGCTAAAGTTACCGCAATAAAATAACTATACACAAAAATGGCAGAATCTTCAAGAGTATTTTGGAAAATATTATGGACAGATGTTATTTCTGCATCATCCCTTCCAGTTTTTTCTTCTTATATTCCTGAAACTGTCCCGCGTCAATGGCATCCCGGATCTCCTCCATCATGGTGTTGTAGAAATAGAGGTTGTGCAGGACGCAAAGCCGCATGCCGAGCATCTCCTTTGCTTTCAGGAGATGACGGATATAGGCGCGGCTATAGCTTCTGCAGGCCGGACATCCGCATCCTTCCTCGATGGGCCGGTCATCCAGTTCATATTTTGCATTGAAAAGATTCATCTTTCCATGGTTTGTATATACATGTCCGTGGCGCCCGTTCCGGCTGGGATACACACAGTCAAAGAAGTCCACGCCCCGCTCCACGCCTTCCAGAATATTGGCAGGTGTACCCACACCCATCAGGTAGGTCGGTTTGTCCTCCGGCAGATATCCCACCACTGCGTCCAGGATCCGGTACATCTCCTCATGGCTCTCGCCCACGGCAAGTCCGCCGATGGCATACCCGTCCAGATTCAGTTCGGAAATCTGCTGTGCATGTTCGATCCGGATATCCTCGTAAACTCCGCCCTGATTGATGCCGAAAAGCATCTGATGGGGATTGATCGTATCCGGCAGCGAGTTCAGTCTTGCCATCTCATCTTTGCACCGTTTCAGCCAGCGTGTCGTGCGCGCCACCGAGTTGGCGATATATTTCTTATCCGCCACACTGGAAGGGCACTCGTCGAACGCCATGGCGATGGTGGACGCCAGATTAGACTGGATCTGCATGCTCTCCTCCGGTCCCATAAAGATCTTTCGCCCGTCAATATGGGAATTAAAGTGTACGCCTTCCTCCTTGATCTTCCTTAAGGAAGCCAGGGAAAACACCTGGAAGCCGCCGGAGTCCGTGAGGATCGGCCTGTCCCAGTTCATAAACCGGTGAAGTCCGCCCAGTTTCTTTACAATTTCATCCCCGGGACGGACATGCAGGTGATAGGTATTGGAAAGTTCCACCTGGGTCCTGATCGTCCTCAGATCATCTGTGGAAACTGCCCCTTTGATGGCGGCTGCCGTCCCCACGTTCATAAACACGGGGGTCTCTATGGTTCCGTGGACCGTGTGAAGGCGCCCCCGCTTCGCCAGTCCGTCCTTTTTCAGTAGTTCATACGTATTTATACTCATATTCTGTCCTTATCATAATATATAATAATCATACGATCATGCCTGATAAGCCTATGCATCAGGCAAAGTAGTACTCAAAGCCGTGCGCTGTATCATCAGTAATGCACAATCGCCGGAGTGTGCATCTCCAGCATATCATAGAGCTGCGCTGCCTTGTCCAGAGGCATGTTGATACAGCCGTGAGAACCATGGTTCTGGTACCAGTCTCCTCCGAATTTTGCCTGCCATGTTGCGTCATGGAAACCGATTCCCGTCCAGGTGATCCGCATCCAGTAGGATACCGGTGTCTCGTACTCCGGTTTTCCTGTAGCGGGATCAATGGAACCGCGAAGCACTTTGTTTCTCATTTTCTCGACCACAGAATAGACTCCCTGCGGCGTCTCTCTGTCCGGCGTGGGCCGTCCTGTAACCACGTCGGTCTCAAGCACAACGGAACCGTTCACAATATACCACATATGCTGGGCGCTCATGTCCACTTCCAGATACGTGTTTCCCCAGTCCTGGGCTCCGCGGGAAGCCGCCGTCTGCTTGTAGGCAGGTTCCCTCTCCACCACTTCCGCGTTCTGGATACTGTTGATCAGATCCTGTGTCTCCTGATCCTCATTCACCGACCAGCCGTATGTACCGCCGGATACCTGGGCGGTCTTCCCGGTGGGCGTGGTGATCGTCCTTGTAGTTCCCACAGTGTCGTAGGTTTTTCCGAACTCACGCATCCATGCGCGGACAGAATCATAGTCCACAGATACCTGCATGTCATCGCTGCATGTCAGCCAGGTGGAGATCAGCGTCTTGTCAACCACCACATCTTTATCCATGGTATAGGTGATACTCGCCTGGCAGTACCGGTTCATGGTATCGCAGGCCTCCTGCACCTCAGCAGAATTCTTTGTATATGTGGGCATAATATAGCAGGACTCATCCATCAGGCGTAGTTCTGTCTTAAATTCCGTAATATACTGTTTTACCTTTTCCGTCAGCACTTCCAGATCCACCGCTGTCCCGTAAGTCTCCGGCTGGATCACGAAAGAGTTCCCGTCATACTTGGGATACGCCGAAGTCGGCTGGGTCTGCTCTTTTGTCACTGCTTTCAGCGACTGGATCTTCTCCGTCAGAGCCGCCTCATCATATCCCACTTCCACCGTCACGTCCGTTGAGGACTGTGAGAAGAGTGCAGAAGGCCACAGAAGCGGATTCTGACTGTCCAGCGCATTCCGGATATCATCATTTTCCACATAAGTCAGGGAAATATCTGCCCCGCTGATCACATCCGTCTCATTGTTCTGTTCCCGTACTGTCAGGGAATATCCGGAAACCTGCTGTTTCAGATAATCTTCCACATCACTGACGGTTTTTCCGGAAAAATCCTGTCCGTTAATCATCGTATTAAAGTAAAAGTGGCTGATAAAAAACGCGGATATACCGAGATAAATTACAAGAAGCCCGCCGACAATGCCGCCTGCTATAATAAACGGCTTCTTTCCCCAGTCTTTCTTCGCCCTGTTTCTGCGTCCCCGGCCTCTGCGGCGTCCGCGGCGCCTTTTCCGGTCTTTCCCGGCAGATTCTTCGCCAGGCGTCCCCTCGTCTGCTGCCCTGCCCTCTGCATCCGCTTCAGGATGTGTTTCTTCCTCTCCGGTATTTTCATCTGTTCTATCTGCTTTATCTGCGGAGACGGAATCTTCTGTCCCTTCTCCAGTCAGTTCTGGTTCTGTCTGTGCGTTAAGCATCTCTTCTTCCGGAGTAAGTGCATCACTGCTGTTCTTTTTTTCGCTGTTCATATTGATGTCCATCTCTCCTTTTCCAGTATCACGCATCATTATAGTACGAAACCGGAAAAATGTACAGAAAAATAAAATTTCTTAAAACATTTTTAAGGATATAAAGCCGCCCGTGCTTGCACGACCGGGTAACTTCATATATAATTATGTCCGTGTGCAGACGGAACCGCCTGTCAGCCGGTCCGTTTTCTGCACTGCCCTTTTCTAAAAAGTATGACTCAGAAAGGAGTATTTTATAATGAGTGGTTCATCATTTGGAAAGTTATTCCGTATTACATCATGGGGAGAATCCCACGGTTTGGCGGTAGGCGTGGTGATCGACGGATGCCCGGCAGGTCTTCCCCTGGAGGCAGAGGATATCCAGCGCTATCTGGACCGCCGCAGACCGGGACAGAGCAAATACACTACCCGGAGAAACGAATCCGATACTGCGGAGATTCTCTCCGGCGTGTTCGAGGGAAAGACAACCGGCACGCCTATCTGTATCGCCGTCTACAACAAAGACCAGCGTTCCAGAGATTACGGAGAGATCGCATATACATTCCGTCCGGGACACGCAGATTATCCATTTAAGGAAAAATACGGTTTCCGGGATTACCGCGGCGGCGGACGTTCCTCCGGACGCGAGACGATAGCGCGTGTTGCGGCGGGCGCTGTGGCCTCCCTTCTTCTGAAGGAACTCGGAATCAAAGTCATGGCTTACGCAAAAGCGATAGGTCCGGTGACAATACCGGAAGAAGAATACAGACTGGACGAGATCAATGAGAACAGTTTCTACATGCCGGGAAATGCCTACGCGGAAAAAGCCGGAGAGTATGTTTCCTCCCTGATGTCGCAGACAGACTCCTGCGGCGGAATTATCGAATGCCGCGCTGACGGGCTTCCCGTCGGGCTTGGAGAGACGGCTTTCGACAAGCTTGACGCCCTGCTCGCCCAGGCGGTCATGTCCATCGGTGCAGTGAAAGGTGTGGAAATCGGTGACGGTTTTGCAGCGGCAGCCTCCACAGGAAGCCGCAATAACGATCCTTTCTATATGAAAGACGGCAAAGTATGCAAGAAGACCAACCACTCGGGAGGAACCCTCGGCGGTATGAGCGACGGCTCTCAGCTGATCCTGCGGGCGGCAGTCAAGCCCACCTCTTCCATTGCGAAGAAACAGCACACCGTTAATGAATCCGGTGAAGACGTGGAGATCTCCATTCACGGACGCCACGACCCGGTGATCGTTCCCCGGGCCGTAGTCGTCGTCGAGTCCATGACCGCCGTCACCCTGGCAGACCTTCTGCTCCAGAATATGGGCGCACGAATGGATCATCTCCGGAAAATCTATCTGCCGTAAGGCTTATTCTATACGCGGAAGCATCCCCCGCCGATGAATTCCCTCAACAGGGAGTTCGTCGGCACATTTTCGCTTCCGATCCCCACAAAATAATCGAAAAACTTCAGCAGTCTCTTTGCCTCCAGGTACTCTTCCGTATCTTTGTCTACTCCGAACAGAAGAGGTTCCACATACTGCTTAAGCACGGCAAGCTCGTAGAGCAGGGAGGAATTGAACATCACATCCGCCTGCTCCTGGAAGGGGAAGATATTCCTCTCCTCTCCCCGCCTCACCGAAGGCCACATGGATATGGTTCTTGTGGCGGAAGCTCCCCGCGTCCTGGCGTCCCGCACAATCCTGCGGATCAGCCGCCCGTCTGTGGATGGGATCCGGTTATGCTCGTCAATATTGAGCTGGGTCAGGGCGCTGATATAGATCCGGAATTTGTTATCGTCATCCAGCATCTCTGTCAGCTTCGGATTCAGACAGTGAATCCCTTCTATCACAAGGATATCCTGGGGACCAAGTTTCTTCGGATGGGTCATGGTGCTCCGTTTTCCCGTAGTAAAATCAAAGACCGGCAGATACACTTCTTTCCCGTCCAGAAGAGCCTCCATATCCTCGTTGAACTTCGGGACATCGATAGCCTCCAGACACTCAAAATCATAGTTTCCGTCCGCATCCCTGGGCGTATGTTCCCTGTCCACGAAATAATTGTCCACTGCGATGGGATGGGGCTTCATCCCGTTGACCCTCAGCTGGATGGAAAGCCGGTGTGAAAATGTAGTCTTTCCGGAGGAGGAAGGTCCGGCGATAAGAACGCACTTCACATTTCCCCTCTCTGCGATCTGCCTGGCAATCTCTCCGATTTTTCTTTCCTGGTAAGCTTCCTGGACCAGCACAACCTCCCGCATGTCCTGGTGGGTTACCATGTCGTTGAGGGCTCCTACCGTATCGATCTCCTGACTGTCCCCCCACGCCACGGATTCCCGGAGCACATGGAACAGTTTCGGCCATGGATTGAATTCCGGCACCTTTTCCGGATTCTCCCGGTCCGGCATCTGCAGGACGAATCCTCTTTCGTAGAGATGGAGGGAAAAATATTTCAGGCACCCCGCATCCGGCACCATATATCCGTAGTAGTAGTCTTCAAACTCATTGATACTGTAGATGTTCACCTTTGACACCCGCCGGTACTCGAAGAGACGTTCCTTGTCATACATCCCGTGTCTGTGGAACAGTTCCACTGCCTCATCGGTATGAATCGACCGTTTTTCAATGGGAATTCTCTGATCAGACAGTTCATGCATCCGTGACGCGACCTTTTCCAGAAAGGCTTCGTCCAGGCTGACGTCACCTTCTACTGTACAGTAGTACCCTTTTCCCAGGGAAAAGTGAATCCTCACCCGTTCGATCCTGTCATGTCCCGCCACATCATGCACGGCTTTCACAAGGAGAAAACACATGCTCCGCTTATATGTCTCATGTCCGATGGGGTCTCCCGTCGTCACGAAAGACAGCTCACAGTCTTTCTGCAGCGTTTTTCTCAGCTCCTGAAGATGGAACCGGTCCGCAAACACAAGTACAATCTGATGCTCATACTGATCCTGAAAATCCCGGGCAATCTCCTGATAGGACGTACCTTCGGGATATTCTCTTTTCACGCCTTCTACCGTAACCGTGTATGTTGTCTCTGCCATTGTGCTCCTCCTTTAATGCCTTTTCTTTCTGCTTACTCAGATCACCTGGAAAGGATGAATCACCGGCGCCGTCTCCACTTCCAGCCCCGGCAGCTTCTCCGCGAAAAACCGCTTCATATCATCAATGAAAATATATTCTGTTCCGTAGTGGCCTGCATCGATAACCGCAAGTCCCTGTTCCACTGCATCGATACCGTCATGATGTCCGATATCCCCCGTCACAAGAACATCCGCGCCTTTCTGGATGGCAGGCTTAATGGCAGACTTCCCGGATCCGGGTGAAACCGCCAGCGTTCTGACGCGCCGGTTCATATCGCCGAACACCTTGATGCTTCCCAGGTTCAGTTTATGCTTGACATAGACACAGCATTCCTCCAGGCTCATCTCCCGTTCCAGCCTGCCGATCCTGCCGATGCCTTCCTCTCTCTCCCCGTCTGCACCCGTCACATCCAGCACCTGCGTGTCCCGGATATCCAGAATCTTTTCCGCCAGTTCTGCCATCCCGAGAACGTCATAGTTGGTGTGCATGGCATAATAGGAAATATCATTCTGAATCAGCCGCATAACCCTGCGGCTTACGAAATCTTCATCCGTCACTTTTTTCAGAGGTGAAAAGATCAGCGGATGGTGGGTCACAAGCATATCCGCTCCGGCTTCCACCGCCCGTGTGATAATCTCATCCGTCGCATCCAGTGCGAGATAGACCCGGTTCACTTCCTTTTCGCTTCGCCCTGCGAGAAGCCCCACATTGTCAAAATCAAGCGCCGCATTTCTCGGATACGTCGCTTCTATCACCTGTATAATCTCTTTACAAAGCATAGTATTCCATCCCTTTCTCTGCATATGTAAGTTCTTTCTGAAGTTCATCCCTTCTACGGCGGATCTGCTCCCCTTCTCTGCCTGCAAGCGCAGAGAGAATCTCCTTTTTCAGACGGATCTCCCGCTCCAGGAACGCACGCAGAACAGAATTCCTGTCCCTCAGGAGAAGCCTGCCGTAGCGCAGTTCCACCGGTGACCACCTTTCACGGCTGCAGGTATCTTTCTGCCCCGGCGGCGCCACCTTCATCATGGGATAATATTTTCCATCGTCCAGGACCATATCTTCCCGGATAAACAAAAAACCTTCCTCTAAAAGAAAGGCTCTCACTTTTTCAATCTCCGACTGGGGCTGAAGAATGCACTCCTGAAGGGTATTTACCACATCAGCGCCCTCTTTCAGGATCCGCATCATCAGGCCGCCTCCCATGCCCGCAAGCACAGCGCTCTGCACCTCTCCCCGCTCCAGCCCGGCAAAGCCGTCCGAAAGCCGCAGGGAGATCTGCTCTTCCAGCCCGTGTTCGCGGACATGCTCTCCCGCTCTCTCGAGAGGTCCTTTGTTCACATCCATGGCGACTGCCCCGGGATTCTTACCGCTCTCCACAAGACAGATAGGAATATAGGCGTGATCTGTCCCGATGTCGGCAAACTTTAATCCGGCGGTCACAAGATCTGCGACCGCCTGTAATCGAATCGATAATTCCATCTCCTGTTCTCCTGTCCGGGAAGTAATCAGTCCAGATAGTCCCGCAGTTTCCGGCTTCTGCTCGGATGACGCAGCTTTCTCAGCGCCTTCGCTTCAATCTGACGGATACGCTCTCTCGTAACATCAAACTCCTTGCCCACCTCTTCCAGGGTGCGCGCCCTGCCGTCGTTCATTCCGAACCGCAGACGGAGCACTTTCTGTTCCCTCTCCGTCAGGGTGTCAAGCACCTCGTCAAGCTGCTCTTTGAGAAGTGTCTGCGCGGCAGCCTCCGCAGGTACCGGGACATTGTCGTCCTGGATAAAGTCTCCCAGGTGGCTGTCCTCCTCTTCTCCGATGGGAGTCTCCAGGGAAACCGGTTCCTGGGAGATCTTCAGGATCTCGCGGACACGGTCCACCGGCATGTCCAGTTCTTTGGCAATCTCCTCCGGGAGCGGCTCTCTTCCCAGCTCCTGAAGCAGCTGTCTCGAGACACGGATCAGCTTGTTGATCGTCTCCACCATATGAACCGGGATACGGATCGTCCTTGCCTGGTCTGCAATGGCTCTCGTGATCGCCTGGCGGATCCACCATGTCGCATAGGTACTGAATTTGTAACCTTTATGGTAATCAAACTTTTCCACAGCCTTGATCAGGCCCAGATTTCCCTCCTGGATCAGATCCAGAAAAAGCATGCCTCTTCCCACATACCGCTTGGCAATGCTGACTACAAGACGCAGGTTGGCCTCGGCGAGTTCCTTCTTCGCATCCTCGTCGCCTTCCTCCATCCTTCTTGCGAGCTCAATCTCACGCTCTGCGCTCAGAAGGGGGACTTTTCCGATCTCTTTAAGGTACATACGGACCGGATCCTCGATGCTGACGCCCTCCGGAACTGACAGGTCGATATTTTCCATATCCACCTCTTCCTCGTCCGCCAGAATATCATCCAGATTCATGTCCATATCCATATCCACATCATCGGTATCTCCGCTGATGCGCAGGACATCGATATTATTCGACTCAAGATAATCAAAGACTTTCTCCATCTGATCGGCATTGAGTTCCATGTCCGTAAAAAAGTCATTGATCTCCTGAACGTCCAGTATGCTCTTTTTCTTCTTTCCCAGGGCAACCAACTGTTTCAGTCTCTCCAGAAATTTCTGTGTGTTCTCTTCCATGTGTCCATCCTTCCTTCGCCGGCGCACAAACGCAGGCTATCATGTTTTATTTTATCCTCAATCAATAGAAATATGCAGTTTCTTCAGGTCTTCCAGCTTTCTCTTCTCCTCCATCAGGTGCTGCAGGCCGGCAAGGTCGTCCGGGGAGAGGTTCATGGTCTTCACGTCGATGCTGTGGCTCTTCACCCGCAGAATCGTCTCCTTGAGCGCCTGTTCCCTTTCTTCCTTCGTCTTGAGCTCCCGGATTCTCGTGTGAAACAGAGAAGCCGCCTGTCGGTGTTCTTCCTCTTCCGTAAAATGATTCAGAATCTGCGCCGGATTCAGTTCCCCTTTCTGTCTCTGTTCGTAGAGCAGCCCGGCAACTTTCCGGTAGATCTCCCCTGTGAAATCATCGGGGGTTATGTATCTGCTGATTTTATCATATAGAGAAGCATCGTCGATCATCCACGTCAGGAGCGCTTTCTGGGAGACCAGGATACCGTCTTCCTTCTGCTGCTTCTGCGTCCCGTCCGCGCGTTTCGGACGTGCCACCGGACGCGCCATCCCGGCACTTACCGCCTTCTTTGCGACCAGTTTTTTCAGGCTTTCGGGCGTCACTTTATACTCGGAGGCAACCGCCTCGATATAGTTGTTACGCTCCAGTTCATCCTCAAACGCAAGGAGTCTTGCCGCAGCCTCGTTGAAAAACTCGGTCTTTCCTTCCGGGGAATTCATGTCATAATCCCTGGCAAGCATGGCGATTGTAAACATAAAACCGTTGCGGGCATCTTCGATCCGCTTTTCATACTCTTCGGCTCCCAGATTCTTGATAAACTCATCCGGATCCTTATAGGGGGCCATGCGGATTACCTTAGCCTGGATCCCCGCTTCCCTCAGAATCGGCACCGCACGCAGCGCAGCCCGTGTTCCCGCATCATCGCTGTCATACGTAAGATAGACTTCCTTCACATAACGCTTGATCAGGGAGGCATGTCCCGCTGTCAGCGCAGTTCCAAGAGACGCCACCGCGTTTGTGAATCCCGCCTGGTGCAGGGAGATCACATCCATATATCCCTCGCACAGGAGGAAATACGGTTTTCTTGAGGTCCTTGCCCGGTTCAGCCCGTACAGATTGCGGCTCTTGTCAAACACCGCCGTCTCCGGTGAGTTCAGATACTTGGGTTTCGCATCGCCCATCACCCGGCCGCCAAATCCGATGACCCGGCTGTTTACATCCATGATAGGGAACATAACCCGGTTCCAGAACTTATCATAGACGCCCTGACGCTCATCCGTATTAATCAGCCCTGCCTGGCGGATCAGATCCTCGCTGTATCCCTTCTGCCGCAGATATTTATACAGGTCGTCGCTGAATTTATTCGAATATCCCAGACCGAATGCGGTGATCGTCTCATCCGAGAGTCCCCGGTTCTTCAGATATTCATATGCGGTCTTTCCCCGCTCGGATTTCAGCTGTACGTAAAAATATTTTGCAGCCAGTTTGTTCACTTCCAGGATCGATGACCTCAGATCAGCCCGTTCCTTTGCTTCTCTCGAGTATTCTTCCTCCGGGAGGGCAATTCCCGCCCTGTCTGCCAGAAACTTCACTGCCTCCATAAATGAAAAGTTCTCGTACTGCATCAGAAATGTGAAGACATTTCCTCCTGCGCCGCAGCCGAAACAGTAATACATCTGCTTCTGCCGGCTCACGGAAAACGAGGGTGATTTTTCATTGTGAAACGGACACAGCCCGAAATAATTGCTTCCTTTCTTCTGCAGCCGTACATAGCCGGAAATCACGTCCACAATATCATTTCTTGTCCTTATCTCTTCGATCAGTTCATCCGAATAATACATGTCAGCCTCCTCTGGAAAGAGTAAAGTAAAGAATACCCTATACTATATATTCGACAAAAGATTTTGATTTCCTTTAAATTTTCCACGATTCGGGGACAAAAAATTCTTCAAACTTCTTGACGGCATAGGAGTCTGTCATTCCGGCAATATAATCGCAGACAATCTGTTCCCTGCTGTTGTCCGGATTTGACAGGGCGTCCAGAAACTGCTGCGGCAGCAGTTCCAGATGTTTTACATAGTATGTATAGAGCTGTTCAATCATATGTACAGCCTTATCTTCTTCTCCTTTTGCCTTTGGATTGAGATAGACATTCTGAAACATAAACTTTCTTAGATCGGTCATCGCCTCGCCCACAGCCGGCGACATGCAGATCTCGGGGCGATCCATGCTGTTCGTAATCACATCGTGGACCAGACAGTTCAGCCTTGCCCGGCAGGTCTCGCCCAGGACGCTCCGGAACTCTGCCGGAATATCCTCCTCCGTCAGAATTCCTCCCCGGATAGCATCATCCATATCATGATGGATATAGGCAATCTTGTCCGAGAGACGGACCACCTGCCCCTCCAGAGTGTGAGGATGTCCGGCAGTCTGATGATTTAAGATGCCGTCCCTCACTTCCCAGGTCAGATTCAGTCCCCGTCCCCCTTTTTCAATGCACTCCACCACCCGCAGGCTTTGCCGGTGGTGGGAGAAATGATAGACATGATTGAGGGCCTTCTCCCCTGCATGTCCGAAAGGGGTATGCCCCAGGTCATGTCCCAGGGCAACCGCCTCCACCAGATCCTCGTTCAGCCTCAGCGCCTTGGCGATGGTCCGGGCGATCTGGGACACCTCAAGGGTATGTGTCAGCCTTGTCCGGTAATGATCGCCCTTGGGCAGAAGAAAGACCTGCGTCTTCTGCTTGAGCCTGCGGAATGCCTTGCAGTGCAGAATCCGGTCCCTGTCTCTCTGGAAAACAGGACGGATGTCACACTGGGGTTCCTCCCGCTCTCTGCCGCGGGTATTCCTGCTCAGCGTTGCATACGGGCTTAAATATTCCACTTCCCGCTCTTCGATCTGTTCTCGGATGGTCAGGCTCATGGCTGTTTCTCCTTTTCTTTCAGTCTTTTCTCAATGGCATCGACTACGGTTCTGAGTACCTTTACCCGGGCATAATACTTGTCGTTGCCCTCCACAACCACCCATGGAGCATAATCCGTGGATGTGCGCAGGAGCATCTCATTTACCGCATCTTCGTACTGATCCCACTTTGCCCGGTTACGCCAGTCCTCATCGGTGATCTTCCACTGCTTCTCGGGATTCTGCTCTCTCTCCCGGAAACGCCTCTCCTGTTCATCCTTGTCGATATGCATCCAGAATTTGATCACAATCGCTCCCGAATCATAGAGATCTTTCTCCATATCGTTGATCTCCTTGTAGGCTCTCTGCCATTCTTCCTTTGTGCAGAAGCCCTCGATCCGCTCTACCATAACACGTCCGTACCAGGTCCGGTCAAAGATGGCCACATGTCCGTCTTTCGGCATAGCCCGCCAGAAACGCCACAGATAATGGTGGGCTTTCTCAATATCATTGGGAGACGCGGTCGGGTTCACCACATATCCGCGGGCATCCATCTTCTCGGTCAGCCGCTTGATGGCGCCGCCTTTTCCTCCGGCGTCCCAGCCCTCGAATCCGAGCACAACCGGGATTCTTCTCCGGTACAGTTCGCCGTGGAGTTTCTCGATTTTCTTCTGAAGCTTATCCAGCTTCTCCTTGTACTCTTCCCTGGTATATTTCAGCGACAGATCTGCTTTTGAGAGGATGGAAACCTGCAGTTCTTTCATATCATGGTCAGCTTCCTGCGCAATCTCCGCTATTTTCTCAGTGCCGGAAAGGACGGCATTGTCCCTTTCTTCCACCTCTTTCTCCGCCTTTTTCTGTTCTGCCGCAGCCTGCACTTCCTCGATGGCATCCGCCAGCGCCTTGATCACGGTAGTATAGATCTTCACCGTGGCAAACCTGCGGTCCGTGGACTCGATAATCGTCCAGGGGGCATAATCTGTGTCTGTCTTAAAGAGCATGTCTTCCATCATGGCGGAATACTCGTCAAACTTCGCATTTCGTTCCAGGTCTCCCTGGGTTACGCGCCATGCCGTCTCCTTGTTCTTTTTCAGTTTTTCAAAACGTTTCTTCTGTTCTTTTTTGTCTATATCAAGGAAAAGCTTGATAATCACATTCCCGTCCACGGCGAGCTGCTCCTCAAAAGAATTAATGGAATGGAACACCCGCCCGATATCTTTTTCCTTTGTCCGCTTCTCGAAGCGGTCAATCAGGACTTTCCGGTACCAGCTCCCGTCAAAGATGGAGATCCTGCCCCGCTCCGGGGTCTTCGTCCAGAAACGCCAGAGGAACGGATGCATTCTCTCTTCCTCTGTCTCGTTCTTGATCGGATATACCTGGAATCCTCTCGGGTCCATACTCTGGATGAGACGCCCGATCTGCACGCCTTTTCCCGATGCACCAAATCCTTCAAATACAATCATCACCGGGATTTTCAGTTCCTTGCACTGCCTCTGCAGCAGTCCGAGCCTCGCCTCGAGCAGCGGCATCTTTGCTCTGTATTCTTCCTTAGACAACGATTTTGTCAGATCAACTTTTTCTAACATCTCTTTTTCCTCCGGTTCTTTATTCAGATATTATTGACGTGTTTCCTTAAATTATTGTAATTATATCATACAATCATAATAAAAAAAGGAAAAATCGCGTTTGGATTCTTCCTTTTTTCTAAATATTTTAGTCTTCATAAAAACGCATGTCATCCCAGACGTTCATAAGCTCTGACCGGTCAAGCACTTCCGTCCTTGTCTCGTGGTCAAAGATTCTCACCGGCGAGACCGCTCCTTCATACTTCGGCCAGTTTTCCGGATCGGGATCTCCGGTCTTAATAAAGCGCACCCATGCTCCGTGCATGTCGGAGATAATCTTATTCGCCGCCTCCTCGGACTCTCCCTCAAAGAACACCTTGCTGAACTCATGTTCTTTTACGCCGAACACGCAGGGAAGATCAAAGGCATGGGTCACAAGCATTCCCGTCTTTTTCGCGAACTCTGTGAGGTATTCGAACCGGTACATCCATGTATCCGCATACTGTCCCTGATACATGGCAGCCTTGACGGAAGGCATCTCCCACACGTAGTCTGTGGCGAAATGTACGAACGGCGACCCGTATTTTTCTTCTTTCGCGGGATCGTCATAGTACGCTTTAATGGCGTCATAGCCATCGAGATGACCGTTCTGTCCAAACATATCATGTACCATTTCCCAGCTGTTCGGGAATCCGGTATTCTCCTCGTGAACGAACATGGTTCCCTCGTGGAGGTTGTCGCCGATGATCAGTTTCACGCCTTTCGCGCAGCCGTCTTTGATGGCGTCAAGAGGACGGCGGGGAAGCAGATCATCGATTACCGGGCCCGGCTCAAAGATCCCCGGATAGTGGTACTGGTGCACCCTCTCCTGATAGCGGGTGGCTTTGATCATCTCCTCGGCATCTCCGTTTTTAAGTTTCTCCGCCAGATTCCTGTCGTCCCATCCCATTCCTTCCAGGAAGAGATCCACATTTTTCCGCTGCATCTGCGGGGTCATCACACAGTTGCACAGAGCGCTCTGGGCGATAACCTTCTGAAAGTATCCCTGCACAGCCGGAACCGCCATCAGCGTAACTACAGCCGCTCCTCCCGCAGATTCTCCGGCAATGGTCACATTTTCGGGATCGCCGCCGAAAGCCGCGATGTTCTCGTGGATCCATTTCAGGGCCATGATCATATCAGAAAGTCCCCGGTTGGACTCGATCTCCTCACATCCCTCGTAGGTTGAAAAATCATAGAATCCGAACACTCCCAGACGGTACTGGAAGTTGACGTAGATCACGCCGTCCTGCGCAAAGGTATCGCCGTGGTACAGCGTGTCGCTTGCGCTTCCGCACATGTATCCGCCTCCGTGGATCCAGACAAAAACGGGAAGCTTTTCTCCCGCAGCCTTTTTCTCTTCAATATTTTCCGGGCAGACAACATTAATGGTCAGACACTCGTTGGACCCCTGAAAGATCCCCTTGTCATCCTGCAGCGCCACCGGTCCGTATGCCTTTGCCTCAAGGACGCCGTCCCAGGGCTTACACTCCCGGCACCGTTTCCATACAAGGGCGCCTACAGGCTGCTCTGCAAACGGGATTCCCAGATATTTCACGAGACTGTTTTCTTCAAAGCCTTCCACTTTTCCATATTTGGTTTCAACGATATGATTCATTTTTATAGTCCTTTCTGTTCTGACTTGTACAGAACTTATTTTTCCCAGCCCGTTGTCCCTGCAATTCGCGGGAAATGCGCCATTACATGGCAGATCGCCCCATCTTTAATTTTAAAAGCTTCTACAATCATCATTCCCCTGCATCCATCAGGAGCTTCTTTATTATCCTGAAGCAGACACTCACTGACAACAAGTCCGCGAACCGGATCTGCAACTGGATAGCTTCTGGTGTTTTTTGGTGTTTTCCAACGGAACCCCGGATTATGTTTAAAATCCCCCAAAAATGAATATGAATGATTCGTCGTACGATACCCATTTTCAATTCGTTGGGCATCCGGGTGAACCGGAAGCTTTTTCCGCGCTTCTTCCTGTTCACAAGCATCCCAGTATGTTTCTACGATCTCAATCAGTTCCATGCGGGTTGAGCGTTCTTCTTCTGGAACAGGTATTTCGAATTCAAGATCAGGAAGTTTAATATCATGAATCTCATTATAAAAATTACGGATTCTCCTGTCACATGCAAGCTCTTCTATTTCTGTGATCTCATGGTTTTCCACTTTGATCCGTACCGTATACTGGTAATAAATTACGTAAACCGGAAAATCTATTTTAAAATCCTGATTTCTGTCTATTGTTTCATTTGTCATCATTCCAAAAAATACAGCTTCTCCACTGACAGGATCTACAAAAGTCTGTCTTTCTCTTATAACCAATGTATTTTTCCAGACTTCATTTTCTCCGGGATGGATTTCCATCCCATTATATGTTGCCCGGCAGTTATCTGCCAACGGAAGTGCAGACGGATTCTTTTCAATCAGAGCCTCCGTATATTTTGTCATGATGTTTACTAATTCACGACGTTTCACACTGTTTCCCGTCATTATATTCCCTTCCTTTAATCAATTTTTTATTTTATAACTTTTCATAAAAACTCTCACCATCACAAACTTTTTTCCCTCTTATCTTAAAACATCCATCCGGATCTCAGATATCTTCCCGGCTCTTATACTATAATACACCGAACTATCCAGTTCCTTCAAATGCCTGGGCTCGGGATCTTCTCTGAATTTTACCAGGATATTTGAAACCGCATACTCACCCGGGATAAGATCTCCTTTTCCATAAATGTGATAAACAACATCCACACTGCCAAAAAGTCTTGCTTTTACAACACCATCCTCTGGAATCAGGTACTCTGGAAGGGCCGGCGAAAACATACATTTCACGCTGCCTTCCTGTTCCTTCACAAAATGATTGCCAAAAAACATCCTGCGCCATATATCAAGAAATTCTGCTGTAGAACCGGAAAGCCGTGCCACAAAGCCTCTGCCGTGAAGAGATTTGTTTTCATTGACACTGCTGGCGATAAAAGAAGAATTTTCTGTCAGGCTTCTGCCATAAGTCCGATAATCCATAAACGGAACGCATGCCGTGTGCAATGCATCAAAAAACTCTTTATACATCCCGGATTTCAGCAGTTCAAGAAGATACTTATACTCCATGTGAAGCCATATGGACTCGTTTTCCAGCCATCCCCTGCCAAAAGCTCTTGCTCTTCCGATATCCTGAGGCTGATCTTCCAGAGATGTGTTTATTTTATACATTTTAAGTTCTTTGTCATATAAATCTGAATTCCTGACCTTTTCAAAAACAGATTTCTTTACTTCCTGACTTACCGGAAGCTTCAGAAAACGGACTGGACCTTCAAGGAAATCCGGCATGTGCCATTCCGTCAGGTTATGGAATGTTATCGCACCGTTCTTTTCTTCAAATCCATCCATATGATACGAACAGTATGCCGGAGGAATGCCCTTGTTCTCCCTGACAGCCTGTGAAATTCCATCATCCAGATAAAAAGAAAAATGGGAAAGAATATCTGCGAGCTCTTCTGCCTCAATTTTTCTCTGCTTTCCATCAATACCTTTTTCTGTGGCAGTTCGATATGCCTCTTTGGCAATATTGATCCTGTTCCACACATCCAGTTTATCCGCTGTTTTACTTTCAAATGAGTTCAAAGCTTCTTTCTCTTCCTCCAGAAGTCGCACCAGTTCCTCCGGCAGAAGGACAGGACGGTTATATCTCTTGAGGTTCTCTACTACGAAAAGTAACATTCTCTTCAATTCATATGTCTCACACATGGAAGAACCAAACATGCTTGGAAGTCCATTCAGTGCGTCATACCATCCCGGTCTGCCCGCTTCCATCTCAATGCCTTTTCCCTTCATATCCAGTGCAGCAAACTTCACTATACAAAGCAGGATCAGTTTTGTCATAAGAGAAGAACGGTAAACTTCTCCTTTTCCGTAATCAGTGTGAACCCATTTTTCAGTGTTTTCATCTGATTTTTCGCGGAGAAAGATGAATTCCCGCACTCCATTTTCTGTTTGTACATACCTCTCTTCTCTGGGGAGAACAGACGCACAGGAGCTATAGTACAGATAATCTGTATCATCATAGAGCAGATACTCTCTTTTCTCCGGATAAATCTCAAGATATTCTTCCACTAGGTCTAAGTTATAAGTCCAATGATCTGTCCAATACCCTTCGCTGAAATCAGCATTCTGAACTTTTTGTGAATGAGACAGGATCTTTCCGAACAGTTCTTCTTCACCCTCGTGCAACGCCATCAGCAGCCTGCCAGGGAAAAATTTTTCTTCCAGAATCAAAGCAAGTTCCTTTTCTCTTTTTTCGGACACAATTCCTTGCAGGAAAGATGTATCTTCTGTTATAAATGTCTCAGGGAGCAGAACAAGAGGGTTATATCCGTCCAACTGTATCAGATTATAGAATATTTTTATATTATAGTCTCCGACAAATGGTGAAAAAATAAGATCGCTTCGCCTGTTCTGGTTCACATCCCGGTAATTTCCATTTCCCTGGGAACAATATTCTGCTGACATAGAGAAAGAGTTATAATCACGTTCCAAATCGCCATGTTTTCTTGAGTAAATATATAAAATCTTATCTTTTGTAATTTGAACCGGATATCCTCCGCGGAGCAGATTATCCAGATAGGTCTGCCTGCAGTATTCGTCAAAACATTTATCTGCAGTTACTGTATTAATATGGGCAGTGATCTCATCCGCGATTTTTTCTGTCCTGGCATATTTACTGTCGAAAAATGTCTGATCCAGCCCTTTCTCCGCAAACAATTTCAACCCCTCATAATCCATTGTATGGCCTATCAGTGTATTAATTTTCAGTGCTCCGCCCGGAGCGATCTTTCTGCTCAGGCAGGAAAATCCGCATGGAATCTGATTCAGCACGGTCTGGTTTCCAGAGATCAATTCTGATAACGCATGTTTTTGAAAATTGACCGCATTCTCCAACGCCGTATCATATGCGAACAAAACCCCAGGGTCAACAATAACAGGCAGACGGTTTCCATTCTCATCAAACGCTGCATAAAAATTTCCTTCTTCGATCTGCTTAACTGCAGTTGTATCTCCAGAGCTTGCCCTAAGACGATAAAAAGGGAGATTTTCTTCGACATTTTCCACCTGCATCCACGCCTGTATTGTCTGAGTTACATTTTTCATATCATTTAATGTCACGCCATATGGGATCAGTTCGGGGATTCCGTCCACAACCTCCAGATCCATGGAAGATCCTGACTGATTCGTAATCGTCAGCTGCCGAACGAGGGCTCCGTTTTTTTCTTCGGGGAGAACATAATAGAGAACTTCTGTCCTGATGCCTGTTTCTTCATTCTTAACCGAAATTTCAAGCTCATTGTTTCCCACATACATATAGCTTTCATCTTCATAGGATGAAAACGGTTCGAAATATCTTCCGTCTGCTTTCACAAATGTGCGGAATCCTTTTTTTCTTACAAGTTCATAAGAAGTATGTGCAGGATAGAATTCCATAATCGGATTCTGCTTGTCGCTTATCCCAAAGCTGCAGATTCCCTGTCCACGGTTCACGTAGAAGCTCCATACAGGAATTCCCTTTATACCTGCAATACCCGGAAGAAAACTGGAAAATTCTTTCTGCTTCTGGTAATTTTTAATTATAAAACGTCTTTTTTCATCAAACATATCACCAACTCCTTGTCTGTCCACATTTCCCTTTGATCAGGATTTTAAAAAAGCGCCGCTGTCTGCACAGCAGCGCTTCAGATTACTCACAAAATCATTCTTTTACCGCACCTACGGTGATACCTTTTACAAAGTACTTCTGCAGGAACGGATATACAATCAGCACCGGGATAAGACCGATTACACCGATCGCCATACGGGATGTGGTCGTCGGGATGTTCGCCGTCGTCACTCCTGCGCCCTGGGCTGCAGTGGACAGCCACTGGATATTTTCACTGATCCTGTTTAACAGAAGCTGGATCGTGTAGTACTGGCTTCCGTTTCTTTCTGTCAGATAGTACAGACCGTTTGTCCAGTCATTCCAGTAGGCAAGCCCTGTCATCAGACCGATTGTTGCGTTGATCGGTATGGACAGAGGCATGGCGATTTTCCAGAAGATTCCAATCTCGCTGCATCCGTCGATTCTTGCCGCCTCACGCAGAGATGCGGGAATGCTGTTGACATAATAGTTCTTTACCAGAATAACGTTGAATGCATTCATCATCAGGTTCGGAAGAATCAGCCCCCAGATCGTATCACGGATGTGGAACACATTACTCCAGATATAGTAGCTTCCTACCACACCGCCGGAAAACAGCATAGTGAAGATACACAGGAAGTTCAGAATCTTAACGCCCGGAACAAAGTCCATGGACAGCGTATATGCGAACATACTTGTAATAATCATGCTGACGCCGGTGCCGATCAGGGTAACAAGGATCGTCATCAGATAACTTCTGCCGATATCCGCCCATCTGGTTGCAATATAGGTATAGGCATCCAGGCTGAACTCTTTCGGGATAATGGAATACCCCTGTGTCATAACCGCGACCTCGTCGCTGAACGACGCAGCTACAAGGAGGATAAACGGAATCAGTGCACACAGTGCAAAGAACATCAGGACAACATGTGATATAACCTGCCATTTAAAGGCGTCTCTTGTCTTCATAATCTTTCCTCCTCACTTAGAACAGCGCGTCTCTCTTGCTGATCTTTCTTACAACACCGTTGGCAGCCATGATAAAGATAAATCCGACTACTGACTGGAATACGGCTGCTGCCGCAGACATTCCGAAGTCGTTGTTGTTCATCAGGGCATTATATACATATACATCGATGGTCTGGGTTGTGTCGTAAAGGGCTCCGGAGTTTCTCGGGATCTGGTAGAACAGACCGAAATCTGAGTTTGCGATACGTCCCAGCATAAGGATCGTCATAGTTACTACGGTAGATTTGATCAGCGGCAGGGTGATAAAACGGATCTGCTGCCACTTCGTCGCGCCGTCAATCGTCGCCGCCTCGAAATAATCCGCGCTGATGCTGACGATACTGGAATAATAGATGATCAGCATATAGCCTACATTCTTCCAGATATAAACAATGAACAGGATGACCGGCCAGTACTGTTTGCTTGTATACCATGCCACATCCGGAAGTCCGAAGAAGTTCAGGATGCTGTTGATCAGTCCCACGTCCTGCGCCAGAAAAGCATATGCCAGATAGCTTGCCAGAACCCAGCTGATCAGGTAAGGAATGAGCAGCATGCTCTGATAAAATTTCTTAAATCCTTTCAGCCGGACCTCGTTTAAGAGAATGGCAAGGGCAACTGCAATAGCCGTTCCGACGATGAGAAATACCAGGTTATAACCGATTGTATTTCGGATGATCTTGAACGCTGTATTGGAACTGAAGAGGAACTCAAAGTTTTTCAGTCCCACCCACTCACTCCCGAAAATGCCTTTCCGGACATCCAGCTTCTTGAACGCAAGGAGCATTCCGTAAAGCGGCATGAAATTGTTGCAGATCAGGTACGCGATTCCCGGAAGCGCCATCACATAAAACGGAAGGCAGCGTACGATTTTATTACTCTTTCTCTTTGTCTTCATATTTTCCGTCCTTCCCGGTTCGGGTATTCAGAAGGCGGCCCCGGCGGACCGCCCTCATCATGATGATTTTACTGATTACTCCTGTGCTGCAAGCCATGCGTCAAGCTGCTCCTGGTTTGCCGCAATTACGTCGTTGATACCTGCTGCCTCAAGCTCTGAGATAAACTGCGGAAGCACCGTATCCACGTCTACCATTCCAAAACCAAGCTGTGCCCCGTAAGTCTCAATCACATTATTGATCGCAGAGATCTGGTTGGAATACTCAGACGAGTCGAATGTATAGCCAAACGCCTTGGAGTATTCGATGGAAGTATCATTATATGCAACAATCTCGTCAAACATCTCAGCATCTACCGGCACATACTTCGGTGCAGAAAGCGCATCGCCATAGATCGGACCTGAACCGGTATACGGTACTGTCGCAGCATCCAGTCCTTCCGGGTAATCGATGATAATCCTGCCATCGTCCAGCGTCTCAACAATTTCATAGCTTTCCCCTTCAATTCCGGCGGAGAGCAGCCAGCTGACATTTTCAGAAAGTTCCCTGTCCTGATAGAGAATGTTGAGGAACTCCATGACTTTTTCCGGGTTTTCACTTGTCACCGGGATCGCCCACAGCGCATAAGCCGCTTTCGTAGTCGTCGCATAGTCCGGGAAGAAGCGGATCACTGTCAGATCCTGTCCCACTGTTTTCTCATTCTGCGGAATTCCTTCCAGTCCGTTGCTTTGTACATACATAAAAGCGCCTAAATACTGGCCGGATGCAAGAAGTGTTGGCCATGTGTCTGTAATGGAAATGACATCCGGGTTTATGTAACCTGCCTGATTCCAACCCCGGATTCTCTCGTAGGCCTCTCTGTACTCATCCGTCGCGAAACGGTTTACAACGGTTGTATTGTCAAGGCCTCCGTTCATCAGAGAACCTATCGCCGGGTCGCCCAGATCGTCTGTCGGCACGAGATTTGTGACAAGCGGTCCATCTGCAAAACCTGCAATCGCATAATATCCGGAACCTTTAGACTCCTGATAAGCCGCCAGAACTTCCTCCACGTCTTCCAGTGTATAGATCTGATTCTCGTCAAAGGAGAAGCCGAGCGCTTCCAGCTCAGAAGTAATCGCTGCAAAGCAGTAGCCTCCGCCTGCGTAATAATTAGCCGGAACTGCATACAACGTCTCGCCCATGTATCCGATATCGATAAGATTGCCGAGGCAGGACTGAATATCCTTTCCATACTCATCATAAATATCATTAAGCTCTGTCAGCCCGTTCACATTTACATAATTGGAAATGGAATCCATGTTGCTTCCCATTGATTCGATACAGAGCAGATCCAGCTTTTCGCCGGAGGTAATCTGCAGTGTGGATGTATTGGGAATGTCCCAGGCTGCGATGGGTTCCAGAGTCACTGTTGCGTTGATCTCCGGTTCAATGATGGCATTGATTGCAGCCTCTACATCGGCAAGTCCCGAGTACTCCTGTCCCCAGGTCGGAACCTGCATAACGATATTGTAAGGTTCTTCTCCTTCTCCACCGCCTCCGCTGTTTCCGCCTTCACTGTCTCCGCCGCCGCTGCAGGCTGTCAGTCCGAATACCATTGCCGATACTAACATAAGTGATACGATTTTCCTTTTCATGATTATCCTCCTTTTTCCTGATCTCTTGTGATCTCCTTAAGATGTCTTTATTATAGCCGTCCGGATTCTTTTAGACCATTCAGATTTAAAACCTCTGACTTTTGAATTTTAAACTTTTGCATCTGAAATTTATAAATCTGAAACTTCTGAATCTTCTGAATCTGAAAAGAAAAATCGATTATTCAGAATTTCTCCGCTTATTTATTGATCCGGCTGTTCGTGGAAAACCGGTTGCGCTCCACCGCCCGGTTTGTCTCTATCACCGTCTGATAATTTTCCTCGTACGACAGGGCAAAAAAGCAGCTGTAGATAATATCAAGAATCGTGTGGATACTCTGTCTGGTGGAAAATGTGCTGATTTTGGAATGTACGTTTTCCCGGGTGCTGATATCAAGACATACATCGCTGTATTGTCTTACCGTATTCTCCCCGATCCCGGTAACCGCCATGATGGGGATTTTTTTCTTCTTCAATATATGGCATACCTCCGCCGCATGGGGCGTCTCTCCGGTATAGGAAATCACCATCGCACTGCTGCCCTGGCGCACTGCCCTGGCCTGGAAAAGCTGTTCTGCCTGCAGCTCACAGTATTCCACCGGCTTTCCGATCCGCTTCATGGAATAGGCAAATTCCTGGGCAGCCATATAAGACATGCTTGTCCCGTACATATACAGGATTTCCGTTTTCTTTAAGATCTGGAGCACCCGCTGCAGCCGGTCCTGGCGAATCAGCGAAAGTGTGTCCGAGATCGTCTCCTGCTGCAGCACGGCAATCTTGTTGGCAATCTTCATAATATTATCCGTCCCGGTAAAGGGTACATTTGCATCAATATCGTGGAAATGGCTGTCCAGATACGTCTGTTCCTCACCAAAAGACTGCCTGAATTCATTCCATCCGGAAAACCCCAGTTTCTTTGCAAACACAACCAGGCTTGCCGGAGAGACATAGATCTTATCCGCCAGTTCCCGCACGGTAAGGTTCACAGCCTCGTCCCTGTGGTCCAGAATATAATCCCGGATATGTTTTTCGTTTTCCGACATATGGATACTTTCCATTTTCTGCATAATAAGCATATGATCACCTCTCGTAATTCTCTCATAATAAACTTTCTTCGTGTAATAAACCTTCTAATTAAACCTTCCTCTATCATAACATATACATCATTTAATAAATATCCCGTTTTTTTCAGGGAAGTTGTAAACGCTGTTTAAAGATGAGGCCGGACCATGGAAATGCACAGTTCCTTTCATTTATAATTTTATCTGGCACAGCAATATTCCCAAAAAACGACCGGCTGCCAAAACGCAGACCGGATAAAAAGAAAGCAGATGCCAGATAAAGAAAGGAGCATGATAATTTATGAGAAAGGATTTTTTATGGGGCGGCGCCACTGCTGCCAACCAGTATGAAGGAGGCTACCGCGAGGGCGGGCGGGGTCTGAGCATCAATGACGTAGAGCGGGGCGCCTGCTACGGGAAAACCAGGCAGATCGATGATTCCGTTCTGGACGGAGTTTACTACCCGTCCCACACGGCAGTTGATTTCTATCACAGATACAAAGAAGACATTGCACTCTTTAAAGAGATGGGATTCCGGTGCTTCCGCCTGTCCATCTCCTGGTCCAGGATCTTCCCGAACGGCGATGAGACAGAGCCCAATGAGGAAGGGCTTGCGTTTTACGACCGTGTATTTGATGAACTCCGGAAAAACAATATCGAACCGGTGGTCACTCTGTCCCACTATGAGACTCCCCTGTATCTGGTGCAGAAATACGGGTCCTGGAGGAACCGGAAGCTTGTGGGCTTTTTCCTCCATTACTGCGAGACAGTGTTTGAGCGATATAAAGACAAAGTAAAATACTGGATGACATTTAACGAGATCAACGCAACTCTGGCAAGTCCGCGCCCCTGGCATCAGGCAGGAATCGTTTACTCCGACTCCGAAGACCGATGGCAGACAGCATTCCAGGCGTCCCATCACATGCTCGTGGCGTCAGCCGCTGCCGTTGCAGCAGGCCACAGGATCAACCCGGAATTCCAGATCGGCTGCATGCTGCTCTATCCCCAGACTTACGCCGCCACCTGTGCGCCGGAAGACCAGATCGCAAGACATGATAAGATGCGTTTCACCTATTATTATGGCGATGTCCAGGTGCGCGGGCGCTATACGAATACCTGCCGGGACCTGTGGAAAAAATACAATGCCTGCCCTGCAATGGAACCCGGAGATGAGGAGATCCTGAAAAACGGGACAGTCGATTACATCGGCTTCAGCTATTACTTTTCTTCTATCGAGGGCAAGGGTCTCGAACAGGTGGAAGGGAATATCTTTGCCGGGGGCAGGAATCCGCTTCTCGAATCCACACAGTGGGGATGGCAGATCGATCCCCTCGGACTGCGCCTGACTCTCAACGAACTTTATGACCGCTATCAGATTCCTCTGTTTATCGTGGAAAACGGCATGGGCGCTGTGGATCAGATCGCTTCGGACGGCAAGATCCATGACGACTACCGCATCGACTATCTGCGCAGACACATTCAGGCCATGAAGGATGCTGTAGAAATCGACGGCGTAGATCTGATGGGATACACGCCCTGGGGCTGCATCGACCTGATCAGCGCTTCGACGGGAGAGATGAAGAAGCGCTACGGGTTCATTTATGTCGATAAAGATGACACGGGTGCCGGAACCCTCAACCGCATGAAGAAGGACTCTTTCTTCTGGTATCAGAAAGTTATCGCGACGAACGGGGAGGATCTGGCATAATGGAAGATCAGAAAAGTATGAGCATGAAAACAAAATGCCTGCTCTCCTTTGTGGGAATGAACATCCTTGCCGCAGGGATCATCCTGAACACCAAGTCCACCCTCGGCGTCGGCGCCATCAACACGCTTCCCTATACTGCTGCGGAGATTCTGGGAGTAAGTCTGGGAACCACAACTGTGGTTCTCTACTTTCTCTTCATCGGGATTCAGTGCATCCTTACCCGGAAAGCAGACCTGAAAGCCTTTTTGCAGCTGCCCTTTTCTTTCGTGTTCGGAGTCGTCCTGAATATCTATGACGCTCTTCTGGAATTCGCCCCCTCTTCCCCGGTTCTGAAGCTGCTCACTCTCTCCGCAGCGATCCTGCTCACTGCCCTGGGGACCTATCTTATGACAGCCGGAAATCTTATTTTGAATCCTCCTGACGGGCTGGTCCGTACTCTCGCAGAATATGTCGGGAAACCGCTGGGGCTGATCCGGAATATTTTCGATATCAGTATGGTGGTCGTGGCAGCGGTACTCGGATGGATCATCTGCGGTCGGACTATCGGGATCGGGATCGGAACACTGTTGTCCGCACTTCTGATCGGGCGGTTCATCTCCCTGTTCCAGGCCATAGATTTTAAACTTTCAAAACCTGCCGGCATATGATAAAATATTTCAGTAAACGGTAAGCGAAAAATATTTCCGGAGACGATTGGAGATGATTATAAATGAAACTCAGACTGCCTTTTGAGATCAACAGAAGTTCCCTGATGGCAAAAGCACTTATTATCCTGCTGATTCTGGTGCTTCCCTTCAACATAATCGGCATTGTCGTATCCGTAGTTTCCTATCAGAATTCTATAAAAAGTGCCGAAACGGTGATCCGATATACGCTGGAATCCCAGGCAACTACGCTGGACAGCAAAGTTTATAATACGCACACTGTTTTTTATGATCTTGCGACGGATAATCCAACCCTTACCTCGCTCTGCAGCGCCCGGGACGATTCCCGGTATCTGATTTTCCGCCATCAGCTTGTGGATTCCCTGACATCACAGATACGCATCTCCAACGTGGCGGATACATTCTTCATTTACGTGCCGGACCGTGATGATTATATTCCGGTTCCCAATTATACTGCTGCTACTTCCGGCACACGTCCTTACTATACATATATTGAAAATCTGGACCGGTACGGTTCCCAGTGGTTTTTGCCGGAAGATCACACCCAGATGGTACGTGTCATTTATAATTCTGCTCTGGGAGTTTATTATGGCGCCGCCATAGACCTGAATGACTTTATGGAACAGTATGGCACGTTATCCAGCTATAAGTCTCTGGAATTATCTTTCGAGACTTCACCGCAGGAATCCACGCTGACGACGCACTATTTCAGCCGGGAAATCGAGGACGGCATCTATCTGACCGCCGCCATCTCATCCAGAGATTTGAACAGCAGCCCCGGCGTGCTGCCTGCTGCTGTCATTTTGTTTTTCATCCTGTATCTGGCG
This sequence comes from Lachnoclostridium sp. An169, assembly GCF_002160525.1. GTDB lineage: Bacteria > Bacillota > Clostridia > Lachnospirales > Lachnospiraceae > Mediterraneibacter > Mediterraneibacter cottocaccae. Next base: position 158,384 of record NZ_NFKT01000004.1, on the reverse strand, counting down.
CTGATTCCCTGCCTGTACCAGCTGATGAAACGCTACGTTGCAACGCCGCTGACCCGCCTGAACTTTGCCCAGCTGCAGCTTCGGCAGGGCAACGACGACTACCGGATCACGGAGCCTGCCAATTCCATGGAGTTTGGCGCGGCATACGAGAGTTTCAACAAGATGGCGTCCTCCCTTCAGAAGCTCCAGAAAGAGGTGCTGGACAAGGAGCTCTCCAACAAGCAGCTCCAGATCGATTTCCTGCAGCTGCAGATCCGTCCCCATTTTCTCCTGAACTCCTTCAACGTGCTCTACACGCTGATTCAGAGCGGACACCGGGAAAACGCTCAGGAAATGGTGCTGTTCCTCTCCGACTATTTCCGCTACCTCTTCCGCAGCGTCGGGGACCTGCAGCTTTTCTCAAAGGAGCGGAAACTGATCGAAGATTACATGAACATCACAAAGATCTATTATCCCGTCTCTTTTGAAGTTTCCTATCAGTTGGAGCCGATCCTGGATGTGATGCGGGTGCCACCCCTGGTACTCCACAGTTTTATGGAAAATATTATTGCCCACGCCCTGCTGCCGGACCGGAAAGTACATATCGTTTTCTCCGGCGAGTATGAGGATGGGGTGGTGACTTTTTACATTTCAGACGATGGGAAAGGCATGGACGAGGAAGCCGTCCGCTCCATCAACGAACTGGAATCTCTGGAACAGTATTCCGTGGAAGACGGAAAGAATGTGGGCATCAAGAATTCCATCTGGCGTCTGCGCTATTATTACGGGGACAATGTTTCGGTTGTCTGTGACTCGGAAATCAATGTAGGCACCACTTTTACGATTACCATACCATACAATCTGGAGGAGGAATACTGATGAAGCTGCTGATCGTAAATGACATCGCCATCGAGGCGCAGACCATGGCGTCCGACATCCACTGGGAAGAGTACGGTATTGACGGCGTATTTACCGCATTCAGCGCTCTGCAGGCAAGAGAGGTCATTCAGGCAAACCATATCGATATCCTGCTCTCCGACATTGAGATGCCTGACGAAAACGGACTCTCCCTGATCCACTGGATCCAGGATAACGGCTACGATATCGACTGCGTCCTTCTGACCTGCCATGCAGATTTTGAATATGCCCGGGAAGGGCTCTCCCTTGGTTGCCAGGACTACATCACCCTTCCGGCGAAATACGAGGATATCGCGAAGGCGGTGCAGAAAGTCTGTCTGCGCAGGCAGCAGCATCTGGAGGAAAAACGTCTCCAGGACTACGGAAAGAACTGGCTTGCCAACCAGATCCAGACGGCGTCCGCCGAGGAGGAAGAAGGAAACACCCGCTCCACCCCGGCGGAGATCGCGGAGAAATGTGTCAATTACATTCTGGACCATATCGGTGACAGCACCTTAAGCGTCAACGATATCGCCGGAAGTGTTTATCTAAACCCGATCTACCTGAACCGTATCTTTAAGAAGGAGAAAGGATACAGCATTAATCAGTGGATCATAAAGGAGCGGATGGAGCTTGCCTCCACCCTGTTCCTTACCACTGACAAGCCTGCTGCCGACATCTCCTGGCAGATCGGATACAGCAACTATCCCTATTTCTCCACGGTATTTAAAAAATACTACGGCATGACGCCGTCCCAGTATGTAAAAGAGCACAGGCACCCGGAATCATGATCCCGGAGGGTCTGTGCTCTTTTCTTATTTTTCGTCTGCTCTGCTCTCATCTATCCGCAGAATTCCCCTTGGCGTTACGATCTCGCCGCGGATCCAGGAGAGATGTCCCAGATCTGTTTTCTTCTCGTATTCTGCAAATCCCGGTTTCACAGGACGGATCCCCAGATAGACCGCCGGGAGTGCGTACAGCGCCAATGCTCCCCAGGCGTGGCAGTCGCTTCTCTGATCGGTAAAATTCTCCGCGCAGGTGGTCATGTTGTTCTTCACCATCCAGCGCCACGGCTCCCACATCTGATCCGCCTTTTCCAGCATCCCGGTTTTCCTGAACGCCTCCAGAAGATAAAAACTCATGGACACCGAACACTGGGGAATGCCCTCTGTTCCAAACGTCCGTTCCAGGTTTTTCCTTCCCTGCTCCTCAGAAACGGTATCGGTCAGTGCAGCCCATACCTGGCAGTGCGTGCTGTAAAGCTCCAGTCCGGGTCCATCCTGGATCAGGCCGTCCTTTCCGGTACAGTATGCCTGAACCGCTGCTCTTACCTTTTCCGCGCGTTCCCGGTACTCTTCTGCCACACCTTCCCTGCCGATGTACTCTGCCAGCTCCGCCGCTCTCAGCAGTCCGCAGAGGTAAAGCAGACTCTCCATGGTTATGGAACCGTCGCCCTGTAAAGCTGCTGCCGGAACCCCGACCGATTCATTCCACTCCGGGCACCAGTCAATGAATGACCAGTATTTGTGACGGAACAGCACGCCGCCCACGCTTCCCACCAGACCTTTCTCTGTCAGATGGTTATGGAAAAATTCCAGAACACGGTCCACACAGGCAAAATGTTCACGCACCAGTGCCTTGTCTCCGAAATACATCATGTGATCATGTACCATAAGGATATAGAAAATGGAAAACCCTGGGATCACATTGACCCCCACCGCCGGAGCGCTCGCCTGCAGGATTCCGTCGCTTCTCTGTGTTTTCCGGAACGAATCCATACACTGGCGCGCCAGGCGGTCATCCCCCGACACTGCGTAAGTAAAGAGGATCTCCGCACGGGAATCCATGGTATACTGGAGCTGCTCATAGAAAGGACAGTCCACATACGTCTCGTGCATACACCGTTTCAGAGAGCGCATGGAAATATCCCAGATCCTGTTCAGCGACTCGTCGGACGTCTCAAGGTGCGTCTTTACCTCAAGCGGATACCCGGTGGACAGATAATCATAGCCAAGCAGGGACATGCCCTGATCCTTTGTGGTGATCTTCACCTGGATATAACGGAATGTGCGGAACAGAAACGGAGTATATTTCTCCGGTTTCTCCTTCGTACCGTATCCTGCTGCGTAATAGACGTCAGTCGTACCCTCAAGAACGCCGTGTACATAATCTGTACGGTCTCCTTTCAGGGGCGGGAGCTTCCTTGCCCCGCTCGGCGTCACCACGTCCGGCTGCGGCACTCCGTAACACTCCGAGCAGAGGAACGTAATCTCTGCTTCCTTTCCCCCTGCCATGATAAATGCAGGATATCCGCACATTTCTTCTCCGGCTGAGATCTCCACGATCTGGGTCGTATTTGCAGGGATTTCTACAGTTCCCGTTCCGGAGAGCATCTTCTCCCACTGCTCCTTTAAAGAATCCGCCGTCTGGGCAGACGATTCCCGCACACAGACTACGCCCTCAAATCTGCAGGATTCGTGCCGCATTGGCGGAATCGTCCGCTCCTCCATATTGAAGGGCGCAACAGGCTTGTTCACCTGAAGGAAATTATAGGGCTTTGCCTCCTGCCAGGAGCTGTCGTCATAGCCGGACTCCATCCAGCCTGCCAGATCCGCCCGCGCATGAACCCGCTCTTCCCCGTGAATAGGCGCCGGGTTGAAAGGTTCCCCGGTGATTCCGATATGGGACGCCATGGTATACCGCCATCCTTCTTTTCCGTTCAGTGCCTTTTCCACCGCATCTCCCAGATCTTCGATATAAAGGCAGGGATACTGGCTGTAATACAGACTGTCGTTTCTTCGGGCCGGATCTTCCGGATAATACAGCACCTCCACGGCTGCCGTGTTCTTTTCTCCCTTTCTTACATATTTACCCAAGTCGGCAGAATCCGCATAAGCAGTCTCTGCGTTCCCCTTCTGGGGGCCTTCCTGCACAAATACGTCGTTGATGTACAGCTTGTAGCGGCAGTTGGCGGATATGCGGATCTTCCCGGCGTCGTTAAATTCTTTGCGGAAATATACGATGCAGGGATACTCCCGTTCGTCATGAATTTCGTCCTGCATCCAGATCCAGTTTGTCCTGAAAAAATCTTGATTCATCGGAACGTCCTCCTTCGTCCAAAGTATTCTGTTATTGATTCTATCAGCAAACAGCCATTATGGAAAACCAGTTTCTGGCTTTCCGGTACATTTTTTCGCTATATTTTATTCATTATGATGCGAAGATGCCTGATCATCTGCATGCTTTTTTCTGCAGATGGACATACAGCGCTCCGATCAGGTTTGAGTCGTTAAAGAACCGGCAGGTCGTCACTTCCGGTACCGGCGTCTCGTAGGGATAGATCCCGCTGATCCTGCCAAGTTCTTCCCGGATCATTCCGATCAGAAGAGGCTGGGCGCTGACTCCGCCGCCCACTGCGATGCGCTCCGGATCAAAGATAAACTGGCAGTTATTGATCAGCACGGCAAGCCGGCAGGCATAATCCCGGATACAGCTAAGTACCTCCTCATCCCCTGCATCTGCCATGGCAAAAATCTTCTCTCCGCTTAAACTTTCCTCCGGAATATGCTTCTTCTCCGACACCACATGGATCAGTGCCGGCACACCGCCTGTCTTCGCAAGCGTTTTCGCGGGATTTAACGCGTCGCTGCTCTCGGTCAGGACATAACTGAATTCCCCTGCCATACAGTTGCTTCCACGCACAACTTTCCGGTCATAGATCACTGCGCCCCCGACAGCGGTTCCGATGATCACCACGATCCCGTTCCGGCAGTCAGCAAGAGCACCTTTCCACACTTCCGCAAGCGCCGCACTTTTCGCGTCATTCTCTACTGTAACAGGGACATGACACAACTCTCCCAGTCTTTCCGCCACAGCCAGGTTGCTGACGCAGTGCAGGGATCCGCTTGTATACATGTATCCCGCATCACTGTCGATCACCCCGGCGGAGCTTATGGCAATCCCGCTCACTTCATCTTTGTTCTCCTCATAGAGCTTTACGATCATCTCAAGGAAACGCTCCTCGCTGTCCTGGATGGTCGGCGTTTTATCTTTTTTATAGAAATTGCACTGTTCATCCATGACCGCATATTTTGTAAACGTCCCGCCTACATCAATGACCAGATATTTCATCTGCCTTTCCCTCCTTCAGACTCTCCCCGTTACTCTCAATGACAGACTTGTACCACCGGAAACTCTTCTTCCTGTAACGTGCAAGTGTCCCTGTGCCGTCATTGTTCCGGTCCACATAGATAAAGCCGTAGCGTTTTCTCATCTCCGCCGTGGATGCGCTGACCAGGTCGATGCATCCCCATGAGGTATAGCCGATCACGTCCACCCCGTCCTCGATGGCTTCCTCCACCTGGCGCAGATGGTCTCTCATATATTCGATCCGGTAGTCATCCTCCACGGTAAAACTTCCCTTTCCGTCCGGCACAAGAGTATCTGCCGCGCCCAGTCCGTTTTCCACGATAAACAGAGGCTTCTGGTACTTGTCCCAGAGCTGGTTCAATACATACCTGAGTCCCTTCGGGTCGATCTGCCATCCCCATTCACTTGCTTTCAATGTGGGGTTGGGAACACCGCCGAGGAGATTTCCCTCTCCCCGGATATTTTTCGCCGGATCTGCCGTCGCGCAGACGCTGACATAATAACTGAAGGAAATGAAATCCACCGTATTTTTCAGGATTTCCCTGTCCTCATCCGTAATATCAAGCTCGATCCCGTGCTCCCGGAAATAGCGCTTCACATAGCCGGGATATTCCCCCCGCACATGGACATCCGTGAATACGGAATTTTTATGTTCCTCCTCCATCGCTTTGATCACATCTGACGGATCCGGTGACAGAGGGTATACCGGCATGCTTAAGATCATGCACCCGATCCGGAACTCCGGATTGATCTCATGTCCGATCTTTGTAGCCAGCGCGCTTGCCACCAGCTCGTGGTGGATCGCCTGGTATAACTGCGAATCCGTAAGCTGCTCCTTCGGCGTATTGATGCCGCCGCTCATGAACGGGGAGTTCAGGATGGAGTTGATCTCATTAAAGGTCAGCCAGTATTTCACCTTGTCCTTATATCTGGCAAATATGGTTCTCACATACCGCTCGTAGAATCCGATCAGTCTGCGGTCCAGCCACCCGTCGTAGGCTTCCGCCAGATGAAGAGGCGTCTCGTAGTGGGAGATCGTCACAAGGGGCTGTATCCCGTATTTCAGGCACTCGTCAAACAGACTGTCGTAGAATGCAAGCCCCGCCTCATTGGGCTCCTCCTCATCCCCGTTGGGGAATATCCGGCTCCAGGCAATCGAAGTGCGGAATACCTTGAATCCCATCTCTGCAAAAAGTTTGATATCCTCTTTATATCTGTGGTAAAAATCGATTCCCTCCAACTTTAAATTATCCGGAGTCGGCTTTTCTGTCCTTGCGCCTTTCACTCCTTTTGGAAGAACGTCCTGGATGGAAAGACCTTTGCCATCTTCCAGATATGCGCCTTCACACTGATTGGCAGCCACAGCGCCGCCCCATAAAAAATTCTTCGGAAACATCGTTTTCTTCCTCCTTATTCATCCTTTGAATTAAACTCCGCCGGTTTGAACCGCTCCCGGTATTCTCTCGGCGTCATATGCTTATATTTCCGGAACATTTTTCCAAAATAACTCTGCGACGGAAAGTTCACATACTCGCTGATATAGGCGATCGTCTCCTCCGAGTAGATCAGGAGATTCGCCGCCCGCTCCACCTTAAACTGATTGATATAATCCTGCAGCTGCATTCCCGTCTCGCGGGAAAAGATCCTGGACAGATACGTGCTGCTGATCCCCAGGCTGTCCGCCATGTCTTTCAGATAGATTTTTTCTTTATAGTGCTTGCTGATATAGTCCATACATCTTTCAATGTAATTGGAATGTTTGCCGTTCTCCCGTTTTCTTCTGACCCTCTCCGTCAGATCCTGCACCGCCCGGTTCCGGATTTCCAGAAGGTCTGAGACTTTACGGCACTCTTCTGTTTTCTGGATATAGAAATCACTGATCTTGTACGCTTCTGCCGGACTTAATCCTCCTTCAATGGCGGCCCGGACGCACAGCGTGACTGCAGCCACTACCGTATTGGTCCAGTGGGTAAGATCCCGGCGTCCCAGACGCCCTACACCGATATCCAGTTCACTGGAATAGCGGACTGCCTCCTCCGTCCTTCCCTCTCTCACACAGTCAAGAAGCCTGCGCTCTTCCTGGTAGGTATGGTGATAGCGCTCCTTCTCATCCTCCCGGATTTCAAAAAGGATCTGCTCTTTTTCCACCTCTTCGTCGGATTCTCCTGCCAGATGATTTGCTTCCAGAAGATCCTTCTCCGGGAAGTCTTTCCTCAGGATCTCATATGCCATCATCTGTACCGCCGCTATGATCATGGAAAGCGTCATGACCGGGATCTGTCTTCCGTTCCCGGATTTCATCCCGTATTCTCTGTAATACCGGCGCAGCTCCACCTCATCCATATTTTCCAGGGCGAAAGGTCCGGCGAGAATGAATGTTCCGTTTCCTTCACGGATACAGGCACAAACTGTCTGCCAGGCGTCCTGATACAGAAGCGGGACGTCCTGTTCCTTTGCCAGGGTGATCAGCTTTTCGCGGAAAATCCGGTTATCGCGGATCGGATTGAACTCCGGGCTTGTATGGTATTCCTCCGGAACGCCGTCCGTACAGCAGAATATTTCTGTCCTCAGCAAAAGAGACAGCCGTTCCAGCTGGTATCTGTTTTTCATTGTAACCTCACTTCCGTTGTAAAAAAATTGTCTTCTGCAAAATTCAACTTTGTAATCATTTTAACAGGTTGTTGAGGCGTTATGTATAATTATTTTGTTCTTTTTAGTCTCATCTTGTCCAAATTCATAAAACAGAAAAGCAGAAAACAGAGCGGGCGGGGCGCTGCAGTAATCGGCCTGCAGCGCCCCGCTCGCTCTGTTTTTCTTTTATCACCACTTCTCTTATTGTAATGCTGTTGCACCGGATGCCTCAGATCTCCCTTGCCACTTCAAAGGCAGAGCCGATGGAAGTGTAAATATCCCCGACCTCTTTTCCGTCGCCCACTTCATAGACCTCGATTCCGTGTCCGTAAAGCTCTCTTGCCATGGATGGCACGGGACGGAAACCAACTGCAATAACAACCGTATCTGCTTCCAGGAACATCTCTCCGTTTTCTCCGGTTACAAAGACGCCTTCATCCGTTACTTTCGAGAGCATGGTCCCTGTTTTTACCTTCGTCCCGTAATACTTGAATGCATCAAGTAAAAACTGTTTATTTATAGAAGGAACGGGACCGTTCAGAATGTGATCCAGACCTTCCACAACTGTCACGTCTTTCTTCTTCATGGATAGATCGTATGCGATCTCACAGCCGACCAGACCGCCGCCGACAACGACAACTTTTTCTCCCAGCTCTGCTTTCCCACTCAAAATATCCAGACAGCCGACCGCCTTTTCGATTCCCTCCACTTTCGGAGTCACAGGCACCGAACCGACAGCAAGGATAACGGCATCCGGATGCACCTCTGTGATTTCCCCGGCAGATATTTTCCTTCCGGTATGTATTTCTACCTGCAGACGCTCAAGTTCCTGCTGATACCAGGCATTCAGCCTGTGGATATCATTTTTGAATTCATGAGCCCCTGCCGGGATCAGATTCCCGCCAAGCTCACTGTTTGCTTCGTACAGGACAACTTTATGCCCTCTCCTGGTCAGTGTTCTCGCCGCTTCCATCCCCGCGACTCCGCCGCCGACAACGATCACATTTTTCTTTTCCAGGGCAGGCTGCGGCAGATAGTCTACGCTCTTGCCAAGCTCCGGATTCACTGCACAGTAAGAATCCACTCCCTGCTCCAGCAGACGGTACATGCATCCCTGATTGCATGCGATGCATGGGCGGATCCGCTCCGGCATGCCCATTTCTACTTTTTTCGGGAGATCCGGGTCCGCGAGAGACGGTCTGCCAAGAACGACCGCATCAATCTTTCCGTCTCTTACAGCCTCCTCGTCAAGATCGATATCCGCCATACGCCCTCCAAGCATAACCGGAATCTTTACTTCCTGTTTCACCCGGGCTGCCAGATCGATCGCGAACCCGGATGGTACATACATCGGAGGACATGCGTAATAGAAGGAATCATATACGCCTGTGTCAACAGACAGGCCGTCCAGTCCATAGGACTCCAGCAGTTTTGCGATCTCAACCGCCTCATCGATATCCCTGCCCTTTTCCTCACTGCCGTCAAAGCTTGCCTCATTGAAATCTTTCATGAAGGCTTTCAGTCCCAGACGGATCGTCACGATAAAATCACTTCCACAGGCATTTTTTATCCCTTCGATCAGTTCTTTTGCGATACGGATTCTGTTTTCCAGTGTTCCGCCATATTCATCCGTCCGATGATTCGTGATGCTCATGGAAAATTCATCCAGCAGATATCCCCAGTGCATCGCATGGATTTCAAATCCGTCGTATCCGCCCTGTTTGCACAGTTTCGCCGCCTCGATCATAAGACGCTCTTTTTCATGGATCTGTTCCACGGTCAGGACCGGGGACGTCTGATCCGGGAAATTGTAAACAGGCAGGGCGCTCGGCGCCAGATAGCCCGGATAATTTCTCCCAAGTCCCATTGTCACCTGGGCAATGATCTTTGTCCCGTATATATGAACCCTTCTGGTCAGCTCAAGAGACGTTTTTACGAATAATGAGGGACTTTTCAGCGGATTTGCCGCCAGCGGATTGTCAGCATCCACGGTGCTGTCCGAGTTAAACGACCCGGAATAGATAAGACCGAATCCGCCCTTAGCTCTTCTCTCGTAATATTCCAGCCCCTTTGTGTTGATCTCCCCGGTCAGGCTCATAGATGAATCCCACGCCCATCGGAGCGACCACAAAACGGTTTCTGAGGACTGTGTTTCCAAGTTTCATCGGACTGTTGAGATACTCGTACTGTTTCATCATTGTATTCCTCCTTCTATATTGACATGATGTCACTAATCAAAGAATAACTCTAAAGTGACATTGTGTCAATATAAAAGAAGAAAAAATACAGAAACCAGAAATACAGAAGCGATAAAAAGCATAAAAAATAAAGTTCTTAAGAGCACGATCAAAAACAGACTTAACTTTCTCCTGGAAATCCTCCGTTTAAAAGCGCTGTAATGCAGTCATAGGACAGCTGGTATATCGAATAATAATGAAATCCCACATCTGCCTCTTCCATGGCCTTTACCGCTTTTTCATTTAAATTCGTATAGGGGTAAAGCCCGAAGGTGAAGGGGAAGAAGGTGTAAATAAATTTTTCCTTCTGCTCTTCGCTCAAGTCCGCGCAGAATTTGTCGAGAATCCGCCTCATGATCTTCATCGAATCTCCCAGTGCCTTTTTATACTCTACTACTCTCTCAAACCTGCTCTGTTCTTCCAGTTCAAAATTATTCATCGACATGATCTTTAAAAGCTGGATCCTCTCTTCCAGAGAGCGGGAAACCGCCCTGGCAAGCTCTTCCTTTGTCAGGCTGTCATTTTCATTCAGAATCGCCAGGAGGCTTTCGTTCCATTTTTCATACTCTCTCTGGAGCAGGCCGAGAAATATTTCTTCCTTTGTCCTGTAATATTTATATAACGCTGTTCTTGTAAGCGTCGTTGCATCCGCAATATCCTGCAGTTTGATCTCCTTAAAACTTTTCTCCCTGTAAAGCCTGGAGCATGCCTCAATAATTTCTGATTTTCTTGCTTCGGTAAGCTGAACTGAACCTCTGGACATCGTTTTTCCTCTCTTTCTCTGCTCTGTCTCTCCTAATCTATTTCTCTATTATAGTGAATCCTGAGCCGTATTGTAAATATGTTTATCAGCAGCGTATCAATATTGGGTACTGATTGTTTTATTTTCCGTTGGGAGTCAGAAAATTTTCCGGAATTTTTTTGGAATTTTTTTCAAAAAATTATTGACAGATTCTGGTCAAAGATGTATTATATAATGGTGTCTTACATAAGACTTGTGCGGAAGTGTCGGAACTGGCAGACGAGCAAGACTAAGGATCTTGTGACATTCGTGTCGTGTGGGTTCAAGTCCCATCTTCCGCATTATAGAACAGCAAATTCTGTGGTTGCAGGATTTGCTTTTTCTATTTTACTGATATAATCCTCCGCACGATTCCGGTTAAAAATAAAAGAAAAAAAGTGTTGACATTTTAACAGGAAACGTGTATTATATCACTTGTGGTCAGCGCGGGAGACCAGTTGACTACGAATAATGAGTTGCGGAAGTGTCGGAACTGGCAGACGAGCAAGACTAAGGATCTTGTGACATTCGTGTCGTGTGGGTTCAAGTCCCATCTTCCGCATTTATAATAATTGCTGGAACCCTTGTATTTCTTGGGTTTCAGTTTTTTTTATCAGAGGAGGCTTTAATATGAGATGTGCAATTTATGGAGCCTGAAAAAAGAACAGTCCGGGGAACTTCCTCTGTCGGCTTCGAATCTGGAACTGTTTAAGGATCTGATTTGATCCCTTTTTGACAGAAAGAAGGAGCAGCTGAAAACCTTTGTTTTTATGCTGCTCCTTCTTTCTGTCAGTTAATTATGGCTTTGCATCCCCGCCGCCCTCATTTCTCCTATTGCTTATACTTACTCCATATTTCCCGGGAATCTGGGGATCCCGTCAAATCCGGCTTTGAGATCCTCGTCTGTGGGGATATAATCCGTCATTCTTCCATCGTTGAACGCTTCGTATGCATACATATCGAAATATCCGGTTCCTGTCAGTCCGAAAAGGATCGTCTTCTCTTCCCCTGTTTCTTTACACCTGAGAGCCTCGTCAATAGCAACCTTGATCGCGTGGCTGCTCTCCGGAGCGGGAAGAATCCCCTCCACTCTCGCGAACTGCTCTGCCGCTTCAAACACAGCCGTCTGCTCTACTGATCTGGCTTCCATGTACCCGTCGTGATAAAGCTGTGAAAGTGTGGAACTCATACCGTGATAGCGCAGGCCCCCGGCGTGGTTTGCGGAAGGGATAAAACCGCTTCCCAGAGTATACATCTTCGCCAGCGGGCAGACCATTCCCGTATCGCAGAAATCATATGCATACACGCCTCGTGTCAGGCTCGGGCAGGACGCCGGTTCCACTGCGATAAACTCATAATCAGCCTCGCCTCTGAGCTTCTCGCCCATAAACGGGGAGATCAGTCCGCCGAGGTTGGAACCGCCGCCTGCGCATCCGATGATGATGTCCGGCTTGATTCCGTATTTATCCATGGCGATTTTCGTCTCAACACCGATCACAGACTGGTGAAGGAGCACCTGATTCAGAACGCTTCCAAGCACATATCTGTACCCCTCTGTATGGGTAGCCACTTCCACAGCCTCGGAAATCGCGCATCCCAGGCTTCCGGATGTTCCCGGATGCTCTGCCAGGATCTTTCTTCCCACTTCCGTTGTATCCGACGGTGACGGTGTCACGCTTGCACCGTAAGTGCGCATCACCTCACGGCGGAAAGGTTTCTGCTCGTAGGAGCATTTCACCATATATACTTTGCAGTCAAGATCCAGATACGCGCATGCCATGGAAAGAGCGGTTCCCCACTGCCCTGCCCCGGTCTCTGTCGTAACACCTTTGAGTCCCTGATCTTTTGCGTAGTAAGCCTGGGCAATAGCAGAATTCAGCTTATGACTTCCGCTGGTATTATTTCCTTCAAATTTATAATAGATCTTTGCCGGAGTCTGCAGCTTCTCCTCCAGACAGTAAGCCCTCACAAGCGGAGACGGACGGTACATCTTATAGAAGTCCCGGATTTTCTGGGGGATCTCAATGTAGCGGTTGTCATTGTCAAGTTCCTGCTTTACCAGTTCCTCGCAGAATACAACGCCAAGCTCCTCGGCGGTCATAGGCTTTAATGTCGCCGGATTGAGAAGCGGCGCGGGCTTATTCTTCATATCCGCCCGGACGTTGTACCATTCTTTCGGCATCTCACTTTCTTCCAGATAGATTTTGTACGGGATTTTCTGTTCACTCATTTTTCTTCTCCTTTCTACTTACGCGAGAGAAGTTCGCAGGCCATTAAAAAAGCTCCTGTCCCTCGCAAATAAAATGCAGGGACAAGAGCGTAAAATTTCAAACTCCTGCGGTGCCACCCGGCTTGATGTAATTTTATACATCCTCTCACGCATACAAACATATGCTTTCTTTGTTAACGGAGTTAAATCTCCGGCTTTCCTACTTGGCTGCCTTTCCTGAAAATAATAATCCAGGTCATCCTTTTCCGGCACCCCTGTTCAGTTCGCCCTCAGAAGCCCATTCACCCCGCGCCTGTCATACTGCAATTCCACCGCCTGCAGTTCTCTGTAAAGAAGCACATCGAAGTTACTTGCTCTTCCTCATCGGTTTAAAGGAACTTTACCACATTAATCTGATGGTGTCAACCCCTTTTTCAATACCTGTTTTAATACCCGCTTAAACCTGCTTAATACCGGTTATGCACCTTCTCCGCAAAACACATGAAATCCTTCAGTTCGATAAATCTCCCGTCGTCCAGCACTGCTCTCCCGCTCATCCTTCCGAATACCTGGTGCTGTTCCGTGGAGATGCACAGAACTTTCATGGAAGCGGACCGGTCGAGCACCGGGACGAAATCCATCTCAAATCTTCCGTCACTGGAGGAGAATTTCCAGGGCTTCATGTAGTCGTCCTCCGGGATGTGAAATGTCACGTCATCCAGTTTATGCCCTTTTCCGTCATAGAACAGAATATTCTCCGTGGCAGCGGTTGTGTCGCCGAACCCGTATCCCAGATTAAAGCCGAAGGGTCTTCCGCCTACCGTGCCGTTTCCCGAACTCCAGTACCAGGTGTTGTCGTAGGTCCATACGCCACGTCCCCAGTCCAGCGTACCATAATCATGTTTCGGCTCGAACCAGTATGTCACATTGTCATAGGACATATATCCTTCCGCTGGCATACAGTTGATCTTCCGGTTGTAGTAGAAAGCCTTCCCCTCCTGCCATGGTGTGGCGATCACCAGGCTGTCCATATCCGGCTGCTCCAGTGTGATCTCACAGTAGAACGGCTTTCCCTCATAAAAATCCTTAAAATCACAGGAAATCGTCCTTCTCTCCCGCTCCGTGCCAAACTCCAGTCTGAGTCTTTTATCCCGGAAAGATGTATTTCCTTCCTCGGAAGAAGGATGGAGCTTCATCCTGCCCATGGGCAGGGCTGTCACTATGGTTTCCGTGTGTTCCCATCCCTCCCGGAAATTCAGCAGAGACACGGACAGAAGTCCCGCATAGCCCAGGTCCGATATTGTAAATGCCGCCCCGTAATCCTGATTCATCACCAGATAGTAATCCCATTCTTTAATCCGGAAGGCGGGCGCTTTTATCATGCTTCTGTCATAGGTCCACACCGGCGTCCTCGCCCACCCCGGTTCCTGTATCCTTCCTTCCGAATTCAGCAGCGGCTGAACCGCCGTCACTTCATGATTTCTCATGGCAACCACTCCCCTGTCGTTTTCGGGACTGTTTCTTCCCCGTAAGTCACTCAGATAAGAAAACAGCCCGGATCCCAACCGGGACCGGGCTTCCTGTCTCTATAATACTACGCAACCTTCTCTTTTGCAAGAGCTGCAAGTGTTGCGAATCCTTCTTTGTCGTTTACAGCAAGTTCTGCAAGCATCTTTCTGTTGATGTCAACATTTGCCAGCTTCAGGCCGTGCATAAATTTGCTGTAGGAAAGGCCGTTCATTCTTGCTGCAGCGTTGATACGTGCGATCCACAGCTGTCTCATCTGACGTTTGCGCTGCTTTCTTCCTGCGTATGCAGATGTAAGAGCTCTCATTACAGACTGTTTTGCAACTCTGTACTGTTTGGAACGTGCTCCTCTGTATCCTTTCGCCAGTTTCAGTGTTCTGTTATGTTTCTTCTTAGCGTTCATTCCGCCTTTGATTCTTGCCATTTCTTAATCCTCCTTCATCAACTTCCAAATCTTACAGATATGGTAAAACCTTCTTCATATTCTTTACATTGGTAGCATCTGTAATCGTAGCCTGTCTGAGATTTCTTTTTCTCTTCGTAGACTTCTTTGTTAAGATATGGCTCTTGTAAGCTTTATTTCTTTTCAGCTTTCCTGTACCTGTTTTTTTGAAGCGTTTTGCTGCCGCTCTATTTGTTTTGATTTTTGGCATGATAATTTCCTCCTTTATTGTGCTGCCTTTTCAGGATATTCATCCCGGAATATATATTATTTTTTAACGTTTTTCAGTTAAAACCATGCTCATATTCCTGCCTTCAAGCTTTGCAGGTTTTTCCACTACGGCGATGTCCTCAAGCATCTTTGCGAAATCGTCAAGAATATGTTTACTCTGCTGCACATGCGCCATCTCACGGCCGCGGAAACGCAGCGTTACCTTAACCTTATTCCCCTTGGTGATGAACTTCTTGGCATTATTCACCTTGGTGTTAAGGTCATTCGTATCGATATTCGGTGACAGGCGTACTTCCTTGATTTCAACAGTCTTCTGCTTTTTCTTCGCCTCTTTTTCTTTTCTGGTCTGCTCGTACTTGAACTTACCGTAATCAATGATCTTGCAGACCGGCGGTTTGGCCATCGGTGCGATCTTTACAAGATCAAGCTCCGCTTCCTGGGCAATCTTCATTGCCTCTCTGGCAGACATGATGCCTAACTGTTCCCCATCCTCGCTGATCAGACGGATCTCTTTGTCTCTGATCTGCTCGTTAATCATTAAATCGCTAATTGTAGTATACCTCCGTCAAATGAATTTCCCTCAGGTCCTATGCGAAGACACAAAAAAACGAGTGAATATCATATCCACCCGACACAATTAGCAACGCTTTCCGTAAAAGAACCCGGAATCCGTCAAACTTAAAAATATCGAACCAGTAGTCACGCGATTGTGCTATGGTGAGAGTGGATACTCTACTTTGTTTTTTGCTTCACGCAGGTATTAACTTACCACATTCTCATCCTCTTGTCAACAGTAAAAACATGATTTTTTCATCTTCTGATTTTCACACATTCATACCTTATAGAGAAAGCAGCCTGCGGACAGTAAACAGACCGTCTTTTCCGTGCACTGCCCGCCCCGGCCGGATTCCGTCCGAATTTTCACTTTATCCGCTTCCCTGTCAGGCCAGGACCCGGATATATCTTATCACTTACAAACTTACGAATTCTTCATAACAACGCTTTCAACCACATCCGCCACATGCTCGCAGGCGTCCGCGCAGCGCTCCAGATAGATATAGATATCTCTCCATGCAATGATGCGGATGGGATCTTCGGACTCCACATAAAGGCTGCGGATATTTTCCATGAACATCTTGTCCGACTTCTCCTCCAGATCATTGATTCGGATCACCAGGTTCTTCAGATTCTTTGACTTCCTGAATTCCCGGAACTCTTCCAGAAGAGCCTTTACCGCCTCACAGCACTCGATGATAACATCCGTCATCTTAAGTGCTCCCGACTCGATATCCTGCACATTGTTCATGTAGACACGGAGCATTACGTCCTCCACCTTGTCGGTGATGTTATCGATATTCTGGCTCAGAGAGATAATGTCCTCCCTCTCGATGGGCGGTATAAACTCTCTTGCCAGACGGTCCAGCATATCATGCTTTTTCATGTCCGCGCTGTGTTCCACCTTATGAAGCTCGTCCAGCTGCTCCTTAAGCTGGTCCGGATGAAAGTTGTTGAGACTTTCTTTTAACATATGCGCCGCCCTGCATGAATCCTCTGCGCATGCCACAAATGTATCAAAATAGTACAGATCCTGTTTCTTTGCCATTTCTTCTCCTCCTGCTGATTTTCCTTTTTTGTTTTCATACTGCCGTCAGAAAACCATAATAAATATTTTTGCAATCACAAAACTGATCAGTCCGCATCCCGGGAAAGTAAAGATCCAGGTCAGCATCATGTCCTTTACCACCCCGAAATTGATGGCGGAAAGTCGCTTTACAGCTCCCACGCCCATGATCGCGCTTGTCTTTGTGTGTGTCGTAGATACCGGAATTCCGAATACACTGGAGAGGAGCAGACAGACCGCGCCTGCAAGGTCTGCGGAAAATCCCTGGAACTTCTCCAGCTTTACCATATCCATGCCGACAGATTTGATAATCTTCTCTCCGCCGACGCTTGTCCCCACACCCATGACCACGCTGCACAGCAGCATCAGCCATACCGGGATAATCATTCCCTCCACACTGCTCTGCCCGTTGCAGAACGCGATGCCGAGGAACAGAACGCCGATGAATTTCTGACCGTCCTGGGCACCGTGCATAAAGCTCATAAATGCCGCACCGAAGATCTGTGCCACCGTAAAGAAACCGTTCGTACTGCGCCGGTCCATCTCTGCACAGATCAGGGTAAGCGCCTTGCAGATCACCCAGCCCATGGCAAATCCGAGCGCCAGGCTCAGCACAAGTCCGTAGAGTACCTTTACCCACTCATTAAAGTTGATACCGCCGACTCCGTTGTGAATCGCAATCGCTGCCCCGGAAAGTCCGGCGATCAGGCTGTGGCTCTCACTGGTAGGAATGCCGAACACCGATGCGGCGACACTGTAGACAACAATGGAAAAAAGCGCGGCACACAGGGCGATCAGCGCCTCTCCCGTCTCTCCGCCGAAATCCACCATGTTGGAAATCGTAGAAGCCACCGCACTGTTGATGTGCGTCATGACAAGCACGCCCAGAAAATTAAACACTGCACTCATCATGATGGCTGTCCTTACCTTCATACATCTGGTGGCAACACAGGTTGCAATCGCATTTGGCGCATCCGTCCAGCCATTGACAAAGATAACTCCCAGAGTAAGCGCAACCGTAATCAGCAGGACCGGGTTGGAAAAGACCTGCTGACAAAAATCAGTAAATGTAATTCCCATAAACTTTCTCCCTCTATATTTTTGCGCAAAAAAATGGCGTGAAGAAAACAAAAACGGAATCTGCCGCAAATGATACAGACACCTTCTCACATATGATCTATGTCTTCCTCCTGCCATTTATTTTACTTACTTTTTACTTAAATATAACATTCTGTTTTCTGTATGTCAACAAATCTCCATTTACATTTCCGATTTCTTAACATATTATTTATTAATGATCCCCCTTTTCCTGGAAAATTATTCGTGATATAGTGTTAGAAGCTGCGGCATTCATCTGACTTTTTTCTTTCATCGTCTGGTGAAACCGCACAATGATTATCCGGAATAATTAAAATATCTGGGGAAAGTGAGAAAAAGTAGAAATGAGTTCTGAAAAGTTTAATAACAAATGGGGCTTTGTCATCTCCTGTATCGGAAGTTCCGTGGGAATGGCGAATATCTGGCTCTTCCCGTACCGGATCGGCGAGTTCGGCGGTGCCGCATTCCTGATCCCCTACCTCATCTTTGTCGTCCTGATCGGATTCAGCGGGGTCATCGGCGAGATGGCATTCGGACGCGCCATGCACTCCGGTCCTCTAGGTGCTTTCAGAAAGGCGTACAGCATGAGGGGGCTGCCACGGCTTGGGACATTCATCGGGCTGATCCCGGTGATCGGCTCCCTGGGAATCGCCATCGGCTACAGTGTCATCATCGGTTGGATCTTAAAGTTTCTTGCAGATTCTATCAGCGGTGAGATTGTCTCATCCGAAGATCCCGCTGCAGTTTTCGGCGGTCTGTCCGGGAATTTCGGGAGCATTCCCTGGCACCTCCTGGGTCTGGTTCTTGTGCTGATCTGCATGTCCTTCGGCATCGCCCGGGGCATTGAAACTGTCAACCGCATCATGATGCCGGCCTTTTATGTTTTGTTCCTGTTCCTTGCCGTGCGTGTTTTCTTTCTGGACGGATCGCTGGAGGGGTATGCCTACCTTTTCAAGCCGGACTGGTCAGCCATGGCGAATCCGCGGACATGGGTCTATGCCATGGGGCAGGCATTCTTCTCCCTGTCTGTAGCGGGGAGCGGCACAGTTGTCTACGGGAGCTATCTGAAATCCGATGTTGATGTGGTGAGCAGCGCCAAATACGTCGCCATATTTGACACGGCAGCCGCTCTCCTGGCAGGACTTGTGATTATTCCTGCCGTATTTGCCTACGGAATGGAGCCCAACTCCGGTCCGGGACTGCTGTTCATCACAATTCCCACTGTGATCCGCAGCATTCCTTTCGGAAGAATCTTTGCAGTGGTCTTCTTCCTGGCGGTACTCTTCGCAGGTGTGACCTCCCTTATGAACCTTCTGGAGAGCCCGGTTGAAGCACTTCAGAAACGCCTGGGCTGGTCCAGAAAAATGTCCCTCCTTCTGGTCGGGGCCGTGACGGCAGTGGTGGGCATCTTCGTGGAAGGTCCCCTCTTAAGTCCCTGGATGGACAGTATTTCCATCTATGTGATTCCCCTCGGAGCGCTCCTGGCAGGGATCACCATGTTCTGGGTATGCGGCTCCACATTCGCCCGCAACGCTGTACAGCTCGGTCGGAAACGCACACTGGGGAAATGGTTTGAACCGATGACAAAATATGTCTTCTGCATTGTCGCAGTCCTTGTATATATTCTCGGAATATTTTTTGGAGGGATCGGCTGATCCCTCCATTTTTTATCGTTTATCGCTTGTTACCCATGCAGAACACCGCGACAACGCCCGGACCGGTATGGCTTCCGATCACCGTACCGATATTGTTGATCAGGATGTTGTCGATCCCCATCTTCTCACGGACAAGCTTCGCCACGTACTCTGCGTCTTCCAGACAGTCCCCGTGGGTAATCATGATAATATCATTGTCCCATCCTTTCGACTGTTCCACAGCCATATCCACGATCCGGTTCAGCGACTTCTTTCTGCCCCGCTCTTTTCCGATCACCTGCAGGCTCCCCGAATCATCCATATGTATGATCGGCTTGATCTGGACAAGAGTTCCGAGTACAGCCGTCGTCTTCGAGATACGCCCACCTCTGTGGAGATGGTTCAGATCATCCACCGTCACATTGTGGCATACATGAAGCTTGTTCTCCTCCACCCACTGTGCGATCTCATCGATATTCTTTCCCTGCTCCTTGAGCTGAAGACTCTTATAGAGAAGCATTGCCTCTCCAAGGCATGCGCACAGAGTATCAATAATATAGATCTTTGCCTCCGGATATTTCTCCGACAGTTCTTCCCCCGCAATGCGCATACTGTTGTACGTGCCGCTCAGAGCAGAGGAAAAGCCGAGATGAAGGATGTCTTTTCCTTCCTTCAGAAACGGCTCGAGCATCTGTACCGCTTCCTCCGGATTGATCTGGGATGTAACAGACATGTGTCCCTCTCTGAGTTTCTGGAAAAATTCTTTTGCGGACAGCCCGTACATATCTGTGTACGTCTGCCCGTCAATCGTATATTTCAGCGGAATTACAGGCACATGCCTCTCCTCAAGCCACTCCCGCGGCAGATCAACGGTACTGTTCACCGTGATTACAAAATCTCTCATATTACTGGATCCTCCTGATAAAATTTTTTACCCTGATTAAAGGAGTAATGTGTACCTAACTATCATACCATCTTTTCCTTACCAAGGCAAAATCTTTTTACCGCAGTCCCGGTATCGATCTGCCGTTCATGATCTTTCCTTTTCCGTTCTGTCCTTTTCTGATCTCCTTCCCCGGTCATTCAGTTCAGCTTGACGTTCAGATAGTTCCGCCCTGACAGTGTCTTGTTAAAGACAAGGAAACAGAGCACCAGTATGCAGCCGATGATAAACCCGTACAGATTGAAGCATGCTGTCAGGATAAGCAGAAGCAGCCGCATGAACTTAAGAGCATAGCCGAGTTCGAAATTCGGCTGTGTATAGTTCGCCACCGCCACGAATGCCATGTATAACATCACTTCCGAGTTAAACCAGCCTGACTGCACGGAAAACTCTCCCATGACAATACCGGCGATCACACTCAGGGGCGTACTGAGCATGGTTGGCGTATTCATTGCTGCCAGGCGCAGGCCGTCAATGGACAGTTCCAGGATCAGAAACTGGAAGATCAGCGGGATGTTCACCTCATCTCTGACCGCCACAAATTCGAACACCTCCGGCAGCCACTCGAGATTCTGCATAAACAGCAGATACAGCGGTGTAAAGAACACGGTTGCCACTGTGATGAGAATCCGGGTCGCCTTCAGATAGACTCCCGTAATCGTCGGGAAATAATAATCATTTGCCTCCTCAATCATATCCAGAACCGAAGTGGGCAGAATCAGGGCAGACGGGGAATTGTCCACCAGAACCACCACCTTGCCTTCCAGAAGGCAGGCAGCCGCCGTATCAGGCCGCTCCGTATACTTGAACTTCGGAAACGGATTGAACCACTTTCTCTTAAACAGAGCTTCCGCAAGACTCTGCTGCGTCATGCGCAGATCCCCGATCTGCAGGCTCTGGATCCGATTTCTTAAATTGTCCAGAAGCCCCCGGTCCACCCGGTCTGTCATATAGCAGATGGCGATATCCGTGCGCGACGCCTGCCCCGCTTCCATCATCTCCATGACCAGATGGGGATCCCGGATGCGCCGGCGCATAAGCGCCGTATTGAACACAATCGTCTCCACGAATCCGTCCCTTGATCCTCTCAGGGACTTGTCTTTGTCCGGCTCCTCAACGCTTCTGGCCGGATAGGTCCGGCAGTCGATGCAGATACACTCGCTGTATCCGTCAATAAAAAGACATGCGGCGCCTGACAGCACGTTCCGAACCGCCTGGTCAAAGTCCTCCAGTACGTCCACCTCCACATAAGGGACGTGTTTCCGGACGAATCCCTCTGCATCCTCCGGCATATCTTCCTCCGTCACCGACAGGAAAGAATCCATGATCTTGAGCATGGCCTCATCTTTTATAAAACCGTCGATATAGTAGAACACAGACGCTTTCCCGCCGATCTCAATCTCTCTTCTTATAATGTCAAAGCTCTCCTTCACCGGAAGAGTCTCGTTCATGTACGCAATATTTTCTTCAAACAGCGCGCTGATTTTTCTGGTGTCTTTCTCAACCATGGCAGCTTTTCCTTTCTTCTTTTCCCTGTTAGATTTCCCTGTTTGTCCGGAAAATATGCAGCAGACTGCCGGATGCATTCTCTCTGTCATAAAATATATTTTTGTTTCACGGCCGCGAAATGTACGGTCAGACGGTCTGCACTTCCTGTCTGTCCGCTGCAGGTTCCCAGGGTGAATATTTTCCCCGGACTTTCCACCACATTTCCCGCCGATATGCTCCTCTTCTGCAGATCTGCGCTGAGCGCTTCCAGTTCCAGAGTATCTCCTGCGCGGTCCAGTTCAAATACCCCGTCATCTTTTCGACAGGGAAACACGGAGATCAGGCGGCACTTTACCGTTCTGTCCGGTGTATACAGGTACATGGTCTCATGGGCGCCGGCGAAGTCCCGGTTTCTGTAATTTTTCAGTTCGCCGAACATCTGGCCGGAGATCAGATTATGGCCGAAAATGCAGATATGGCCGTCATTTTCCAGATCTGCCCCGGCGAATGTAAACACTGCGCCGTTTTCTGCTTTTTTCCCCTGATAGTCCAGCGACAGATACTCCTCATCCGTCTCCCCGGTCAGCACCGGGTAGTCAATCTTCGTATCCGGCACGTAGATCCAGCCGCAGATGTCCGGATTGATCGCCCGGAGCTTCTCGAAATCAATATTCCGGTTAAATGGATCATCCGGGTCAAGAAGCTGTCCGGCGCCCGGGACTCTGACAACGGCATTTTTCAGCGCCTCACTCTGCGCCTGGAGATCGCGGAACTTCACAAGTTCCGCTGTCCCCGCCGCAAGCAGCACCGCTCCGAGAAGAAGAAAAACAATCCCTGTATAGATCCTTTCTGCTGTATGCTTTCCTTTCTG
The DNA here is from genome assembly GCF_002160525.1 of Lachnoclostridium sp. An169. GTDB lineage: Bacteria > Bacillota > Clostridia > Lachnospirales > Lachnospiraceae > Mediterraneibacter > Mediterraneibacter cottocaccae. Next base: position 135,646 of record NZ_NFKT01000004.1, on the reverse strand, counting down.
CCGTTTCTTCCGCCGTTCCAATTTTCTTATTCTCTGGTCAATCCTTCTCATCGCTCTCTTTTTTTCCTCCCGGCAGATTCATCATAATTCCCAGGGTAAAAAGAGCTGCCGCTGTCCCGAAAAACAGCAGCACCGGGCTGAACACTCCGGTCTGGGGCGCGTGCCTTTTCTCCTCTGACTCCTCCGGTCTGGGGGTATGTTTCGGTTTTACCGTAATCTCATAAAGCATGGTCCCCTCTTCCTCACTCCAGGTCGGCACTGCAATGAGGAAATGCGTAATCTCATCATACCCCGAATCATCCAGCGCCTGAATCAGGTAGACGCCCACATCCAGACCGGAAAATACAGCCTTCCCTTCTGCATCCGTCTGCACGGTAGTGTCCGGTGCCACACTTTTCTCCGCAATTATCCGGGCCGCCCGCTCCAGTTCCGAAGCGCTCCCGATGCTGTTCAGGTCGATGCGCTCATCGCTGCAGGCGTCCGTCAGCTCATAGGTTCCCTCTGTGACATTTGCTGCCTTTGTACAGGAAAGCCATACTCCTTCCCTTGATGTTCCTTCTGCGCCCTCAGTCAGCAGGATCTCAATCTTCCCCGCTCCGGCATCAGGCATAACGTTTCCGCCTCCTGTTCCTTCTCCTTCTTCTGCGCACACGGGCATCGCGGACAGAAGAAGTATCCCGGACAGAAGAAGTGCGGGAACCATTCTTTTTTCCATTCTGCTTTTCTCTGACATATTTCTCTTTCCTCCAATCTGTGATCTGAAACACGGCTGCCCCTGCAAGGAGCAGAAAAGGCAGAGCCGTAAAAGTGAGTTCTCGAAAAGACGGGATCCCCGGCGCGATGCTTTCGTACACCGTCTCCTCGTAAGGGACCCTCTCACCGGTGACAACCAGTCTGTGGGTATTGATGCCGTAGGGCGTGCATGTAACCAGGGAACAGAGATCTCTCCCCGCCTGAATCTTCAGCACGCCGGTATCTTCCGGCTCCACCACATCTGTCCCGCAGATCCGGTAGGCAAGCGTCTCTCCCATAACCTGCAGAAAGAACAGATCCCCTTCTTTTAATTCATCCAGCCGGGTAAAGAGACTGGAGCCGGGGATTCCGCGGTGTCCGGTCAGGACGCAGTGAGTGTTTTCGCCGCCCACCGGCAGACTGGTTCCCTGCTGATGACCTGCGCCTGCGGACAGAACCTCCTCATCTGTCCCGTGGTAAACCGGAAGGTCCACATCGATCTTCGGGATCTCGATACTTCCCATAATGCCGTCAGACTGGTTCAGGATCCGGCAGTAGCTCTCATCGCTTAAGATTCCCGTATCCATATTGTCCACCACCGCTCCTTTTGACTGGAACAGCATGCTGTTGTACTCTTCCGCCTCGTCCAGGATCTCCCGGATCCGGGATTCATCCTGTTTCTCCAGAATACTCCGGCAGGAGGCAACAGCATATTTCTGCTGCTGCCGCTGAATGATATTCCCTGCCAGGGGATAACAGAGGAGAAGAAAACCGGCGGCAAACACAATCCTCAAAATCCATTTTTTTCCCTTATTACTTCCCATAGGTTTCATGCTCTCTCCTGTGTTTCGCTTTTATCTATTCTTTTCTGTTCTTCTTTCTGCCGAGCACCGCAGCAGTAACCATCAGAACCGCTCCGCTTCCGATGAGCACAGGCATGGCCGCGGATCCTGTCACCGGAAGACGGCTCCCCACCTGGTTGATCACTTTCAGGTCACCGGAACCATCTGCGGCGTCACCGTTCAGGTCAACCGTATCTTCCGCGTACTCTCCTTCGTAGAATTCCCGGATATGGGCAGTCATCTCCAGACTTTTCAGAATACTGCTGCCTGCGGATTCCCCTGCCGTGTATCCGTTCCGGTCATCGGTGTACGCAGGCGTAACCGTGATCACAATGGGATCCAGCAGCGTGCGGTATCCGTCCGGCGCCGCAGTCTCTTTCAGGTAATAAACGCCCTGGTCCAGTCCGTAGATGGTAAAGACACCGTCCTGTCCGGAAGATATCTCCACCGCATCCTTCGGCACACTTCCGCCGGTATGGTCATCCCCTCCGGTGCTGTCCCGGTTGATCACAATATAGCCGCTTCCGCCCTGATTCTTTTCCTTCACATAGACTTCATTTCTGCAGTCCGCATCACTGTAGAGCCGGAATTTTGCTCCTTCCAGTACAAGATCGTGGTCGTTGGTCTTCAGACCGTTGAGCCGGAACGTAAAGCACACAACCGTATCCCAGGGGGTATAGCCGGTCTCCCCTTTTCCGTCTGCATCCGGGTCATTGGAGAATTCCAGACGGACACCGTTCTCGAAACCGGGCCTTCCTGTCCGGTCTGCCGCCAGGTCATTGAGGGTAGCCTCATAGGTCAGCGTCACGGTCAGACCGGTATAGTCGTTGTGTCCCAGACTGTTTATCCTGTCAAACTCCCGGTCCACGACAGCCTTGATATCCTGCACCTCGATGAGGAACGTATCGCCGCTGTCCAGCCTGCTGCCCTCCGTAATCACGGTGTATTCTCCTTTTGTCAGGACATAGTCTTTCTTTCCGTTGGAAATGGTAATCTGAATCGCATTTTTATCGCCGTTGAAGGTCAGCGCCTCATCCATCCGGTCATGCCATGCATAGTAGTAACTGTGATATCCGTTCATGTCGCAGATCGTTGAGACGAACCGGTATGGCACAGTCTGTCCGATCTCGTAGTCCGCAATATCATTCCATCCGTCATCCCCCACAGAATCCGGATTATCATCCTCACGCCCCTTCTTGACGATCCGGGGATAATCGGATTTGATCTCGATCTCCGTCGCCGGATTGGCAGTGTCCACCATGCAGAGGGAAGAGGCATACCATTCCCTGCCGTCTTCGTCATATTCCGAGATCTCATCCACGATATAATATCCGTAGGAAAGACCGCTGATTGTCACCGAGTTGTCGGATTTTGCACTGCCCACATAGACGTATTCTCCTTCCCCTCCCATGTCTTTGATCGTGGTTCTCACCTGCTCCACGAAATACCGGAAGTCCGAATAGCTCCCCTCCGGCTTCTGGTCTGCATGGGCGCCCTCCACCTGATTCGTGTTCAGGGACTGAATGTAATCGATCACCTGATATTCCGTCACGGCGGATGCCTTCAGGGATGTGCCGTCCCTCCTGTTAAGTGCCTGCGCCACGACTGTCTGAAGGGCTGTTTTATATTGAGCGTTAAATGTATAGTTGATGGATTCACCCTGCTTTGCATTCACTGCGTCGAACAGACGGAAGATCTCGAACCTTTTGCCTTCCATGGACTGTCCCTGATTTCCGTTGACAGTAATAGAGGCTCCTCCGCTTCCCAGACTTACATACCCCTTTTCTGCCACATGGTTTCCCGCTGCGTACCACGGTTCTTCTGCCGCCATGACAACGGGCAGCTCAGCAAAAGAAGTCAGGGGGAAGGCTGCTGCAAGGGCTGCGCAGGTACATATCACGCGGACCCTGTATTTTCTCCCGACACTGTATTTCTTTTGTTCACCGTACTTTCTCCCGACAGTATTTCCCTTTACACCGCTCTTTTTCGTCTCTCTTGTTCCTTTGTTTATCTGATTCTTTTTCATACTTTTCCCTTTCATCTTTTACGTCTGCCTGTTCCTCTGTCTCTCACAGAAACCGTAAATGCTGCCGCCGCCAGCAGAATCCCCGCCGCCGTCATAAGCAGGGTTCCTCCGGATCCCGTCTTCGGCAGCCGGATACCGGTCTCATTGTATATGGTCATCCGGGCGATTCGGTCCTTCTTTGTTCCTTCCACACAGAACTGGCCTTCCCGGTCAGTGTATGCCTTTCCGTTCACATAGAAGGTAAATGTCCCCTCCGGCACACTGCTTTCGGCACAGATCTCCCAGACAACATCCTCTCCTTCTTCGTCCATGGGAAGCCGGTATCCTGCCGGCGCTTCTGTCTCTTTCAGATAGTAGACCGTCCCCGGATGCAGTCCTTCCAGCGTAAGAGTCCCGTCTTTTCCGGTGACTGCCTTCGCCACTGTCCGGCTGCATCCGCTGTCACTGTAAAGTGTAAATTTCGCTCCTTCCAGGACCTTCCCCTTTTCATTCTCTTTGCAGATTTTCAGGGTAAATGGCGCCGGCTGGTTCTCGACCCGGATATCTGTGGCTCCGGCCTGCTTTGCCGTGACCACAATCGCTCCGCTCAGTTCTGTGACTTCCGCCTTGGATGTGACAGTAACATTTCCTTTCCTGTCCACTGTAAATGTAATCACATTTTCATTGAGAGACAGACCGTCCGGAACGCCCACTTCTCTTACCGTGTGTTTCCCTTCCCGGAGTCCGCGGATCACTGCCATTCCCTCGCTGTCTGTCGTGTATCTTGTCTTTGTTCCGTCAGGTCCCGTATGTTCGAACACTACACCGGAAACCGGCAGATCCGTGCCGGACTGTACTTTCTTCAGGTTCAGCCTGATAATATTTTCCTTCTGAACCGGCTCCTGATAGACAATGGTTCCGCTGCCTCCGCTTCCCTCTTCTATGCTGGCGGTAATAATCTGGCTGTCAGCCAGGTATCCCGGCGGCGGAGCGATCTCTTCAAAGGTCAGTGTGCCGTATGGCAGCGCCGGCTTTTCCCCCGCATCATAGTAAAGATCGTCACCGGAGAGCAGATACTCCGTCGAATACTTCAGTTTTCCTTCCGCATCTGTGACGAAGATCCACGTCCGGAGCGGAGTATCCCCGTCTTTCGCCGGATCCGAGCTGCTCCGGGTACCATAGAATTTCACCCGGAACTGGGCTCCTTCCAGAGAGCCTGTCCCCTGGGCTGCACCGCCGGTTTCCGCATCCACTTTTCTCAGAAGGATACTCACCGGCAGCATGACCGGCGTATCCGTGACGACCGGCGTATTGGGCACTGCGGACGTATGGTTTGCCGCAACGCTGACCTTTACTGCGGCGTCGTCCGCTTTATACCCCTGTGGCGCTTTTATTTCTTTTACATAATATGTTCCCACTTTCAGGCAGACAGTTCCCGCATTTCCCGATGCGTCCGTCTCCAGCACGGCATTGACACCGGTATCTGCCGTCAGGGCAGGCGTTCTGCACGCTTCATCCGTATATACCCCATATTTGGCTCCTTCCAGGGAATACAGAGGATTCTGCGCTGTAACAGAAGTATTTGCCGAGCGCTTTGCCAGAGACAGATAACCGTTTGGCTGATATTCCCAGTACATCAGATCCTGCTTTGCCCCGTTTCCCGTGGAAACCTTGTAAACCTTAAAACCTTCCGGAGCTTCCGCCGCGCTCTCAATATAATCGATAAATCCGGACAGTCCCATCTGGGTGGAATAATTTCCGTGAATTCCCCAGTTTAAGGAATCCGCGCCGGAATAATAGTAACTCAGAGCCAGAGATGTAACCGCTCTTCCCTGCTCAAAGCTGAATATGCCGCTCCACTGCTTCGGGCCGCTGTACCCGTAATAGAGGACTTTTCTCTGCATCGAATCCGTCACCGTTTCCGGAGCGGATGTGGTTTCGCCGACAAGAGGGCGGTCCACTCCATGTTCTGCGCAAAACGCCTGGATTCCGTTCACTTCAAAATATCCTACAACTGTGTTCATATACCGCACCAGTTCTGATGCAGTCACTGTCCCTCCTGCAGATCTGGCTGCAGGGACAGCCGTCCGCACCGCACTTTTCACCCCGGCGGGCACTTTCTTTTTCGCCGTTTCCGGAGAATAACTCCGTATCAGCTGTGCAGTACCCGAGCGTTCCAGCTCCAGTGTACTTTTGTCTCCAAGATACTCTTCGGTCAGGTACCCCTCCGGGTCCACATACCCGGATAGCCCCAGTTCTTCGGCAAGCGACATCCTTCCGCTGATGCTGTCTGCACCTTCGTCCTCTCCGGCAAAGGACCGACTTCCCCCTGCCGCAGCTAACAGAAATACAGAGAACAGTACACCGGAAAGGAGCCTCGTTCTTCTCTTCATGCATACCTCTCCTTTGTTTACTGAATCAACACTCTCTGCAACAATATTCTTTTGTCTCAATCCTGCTTCATACGCTGCTCCTCCTTTTCTCTTTGTATTTCTCATCAAAACTGGTATCTCCGGCCGAATCTGCCGCGACAGTAGAGATCTGCCCTCCCGCCCCCTGACGGAGAGGCTTTTCCAGACAGGTGAATTTTTAGAATGAAATTCGTCTGGGATTTTGATGTAGTGAAATCATACCACACGCAAAGCAGTATGACAAGTGCTTTTTCAGATTTTTACGACACGCATTGCATCGTAATTTTGTTTTGTCGGAATTTGATGCATCGCGTCTCTCAGAATACAAAAAATACCCGGAGTCTTATCACTCCGGGTATTCCCGACTCCGGATACCCTTTACTCCAGATATCCGGCTTTTTCCATTTTTTCGATTACCTGCGCCTGCCTCTCCCGGGCAAGTTCAGGGCTTGCGACCGGATTGTAGTTGCTCGGCGCATTGGGTATTCCCGCCAGAAGAGTACACTCATCGAAGTTCATCTGGGAAGGCGGTTTCCCGAAATAATATTCCGCCGCATCTCCCACACAGTAATTCCCGTTTCCGAAAAAGATGGAATTCACATACAGTTCCAGGATCTTGTCTTTGTCCAGAACACTCTCGATCTTAAAGGCCATGAACATCTCCGAGATCTTTCTGACGATCTTTTTATCCTGGGTAAAATACTGGTTTTTGGCAAGCTGCTGGGTGATCGTGCTTCCGCCCTCCACATAGGCACCGGCCCTGATGTCATTGACCAGCGCCCTCCCGATCGCAATCGGATCGACTCCCGGATGGTGGTAGAACCGCTTGTCCTCCACCGCCAGAACCGCATTGATATATGTATCCGGCAGTTCATTCAGGGGCGTATAATTGTCGATAGACTCGATCTGGGATGCCATCTCCTCCACACTCTTGTTCTGCAGGGCTTCCCGGTATCCCCGGTACCCCTGCCATATAAGGACGCCGCCAAGGATCATGGCGCAAAGTAATATAAAAGAACACAGCCGCTTTATCAGTTTCATCTTCCGGTACCTGCCTTTCCTGTTCCTCTTTCGTTTACAGTTTCAGTATACCGGATCCCTGCTGGTTCTTCCATACGATTGCCTTACGTTTTCACCGGGCGTCCTTACATTTTTGTAAGATGTCTGTCTTATACGGGAAGCGGCGCCTCCCTGCAGGACGCCGGGTTATTTCGTGGTACTTCCAAAACCGCCGTTTCTTACATCAGTCACATCGTCATCCAGGGTGATGCCGTACTCCACGAAAATCCCCTGCATGAATCCTTCCCCCGGCTTTACATCTACCGTCTTTCCCTCGTTGGAATCATTGGTCAGCTTTGCAAAAATCTGTCCCTCGTTATCAGAATAATAATAGTCACTGTCGATAATTCCCACCGTATTGTTGAGCTGCAGACGGTACTTGAAGCCCAGTCCGCTTCTGGGATAGCATTTCAGCACCCACTCGGGCTCCATCCAGACACGGATTCCCGTAGGAATCTTCACTGTCTCTCCGGGTTCCAGTACGAAACGTGCCGGTGCAAAAAAGTCATATCCCGCGCTTCCGGATGTAGCACGCTTCGGCAGCCGGATATCGCGGTAGATCTCCTCAATCACGCCCTCGTCCGCCGGTCCGAAGGTGTCTGTCCACCCTTCCCGGAACTGCTCCAGGCTTACCTTTTCAAACTTTGCAATTCTCTTCATTGGCTCTCTTCTCCTCTCTGTCAGTTCTGCTCTTTCCGAAATATTCCGGACTCGTCCAGAACCCCGATTACCTCCCGGATGGTCTCCTCGTCCACCACAAGTGCCATCCGCACATATCCTTCTCCGCCGCTCCCGAAAGCACTTCCCGGCGTCACAATCACACCCGTCTTCTCCATCAGCTTCATACAGAAATCAGCAGAAGACTCATATCCTTCCGGTATCTTCGCCCATACGAACATGGTCCCCTGGCTGTCCGGCACATTCCAGCCGATTCTGCGGAGCCCTCCGCAGAGTGCCCGGTTTCTCGCCGCGTATTTTTCCCTCTGCTCTTCGATGAAATCATCCGGTCCCGTCATCGCCGCAATGGCTGCATACTGCACCGGATAGAAGATCCCGTAGTCAATCTGTGAGCGGAGCAGGCGGAATTTCCGGATAATCTCCCGGTTGCCCACAACGAAAGAAATCCTTGCCCCGGTCAGGTTGTAGGATTTGGACAGGGAGTAAAACTCGACTCCCACTTCTTTCGCCCCCTCAAAAGAAAGAAAAGATCTTCCCTGTTTCCTCGTGAAAATGATATCCGAATAGGCATTGTCATGAAGGATGACAATGTGATGCTTTCCTGCAAAGGCGATCAGCCGCTCATAAAACTCATCAGGAGCGCAGACACAGACCGGATTCAGCGGATAAGAGACGATCATATACTTCGTCCTCTCCAGGACATCCTCCGGAATACCGTCAAGATCCGGCAGATATCCGTTCTTCTCTTCGATCGTATAATACTCTACATTGGCGTGCGCCATGATGCCGCTCATCTCAAACATGGGATATCCGGGATTCGGCACCAGGATCGTATCCCCCGGGTTGCAGAACACCAGGCCGATATGCGCCATCGCCTCCTGAGATCCGTATACTGACATGATCTCATCCGCCTCAAGCTCCACGCCGAAGCGCTTCTGATACCGGTACTGCACTGCCTCGATCAGCTCCGGCAGGTCTGCCAGAGAGTATTTGTAATTTTCCGGGTCTTTGCAGGCGTCCTCCATGGCCTTCATCACATGGGGCGCCGGTTGGAAATCCGGCGTACCCACGGACAGGTTGTATACTTTCCGCCCCTCCCGGAGCAGCTCTTCCTTCTTCTCGTTAAGCGCCCCGAAAATTCCCGGCTGAATATTGTTTACCAGATCTGAAAACTGTGTGTTGTCCATACTACCATTCCTCTTCCGTCATCTATATTTGCCTCAATAAAAAAGTCTTTTTACAGCACTACAAGAGTATCATAAAAAGACTTTTTGTTCAAGCGTTATAATTTCTTCTAAATTCAGAAAGCGGGCGCCCCGTACAGATCATAAGGGGTCACCTGATACACGTAATAATTCAGCCAGTTCGTGTAGAGATTGTTCGCGTGGGATCTCCAGGTCAGCAGAGGTTTCTTTCCGGGATCATCGTCCGGATAGTAATTCTCCGGAACTTTGGGGTTGAGTCCCTTCCCCAGATCCCGCCGGAACTCCGAGTCCAGAGTCACACGGTCATATTCCGGATGCCCCATCACGAAGATCTGCCTTCCTTCCAGTGCCATGCAGAGGAATACCCCTGCTTTTTCCGAATCCGCCAGAATCGTGATCCGCTCATCCTTCTCCAGGAGATCCTGGGGAACCTCCGTATATCTGGAGTGAGGAGCAAGGAACTGATCGTCAAATCCTCTGACAAGGGGAATCTTCCGGTTTCTCACATGATGCCAGTACAGACCGGAAAGCTTCTCCGGCAGCGGAACTTTATTGATCCCGTAATGGTGATAGATTCCCGCCTGGGCTCCCCAGCAAAGATGCAGGGTGGAAGTCACGTTTGTCTTTGTCCAGTCCATGATCTCTACCAGTTCATCCCAGTAGTCCACTTCCTCGAAAGGCATCTGTTCCACCGGCGCCCCGGTAATGATAAAGCCGTCGAACTTGTGGTTCCTGATATTTTCAAAAGGTTCATAGAATTTATAAATATGGCTTGTGGAGGTGTTCTTTGACACATGGCTTGTCACACGCACGAAAGTCACATCCACCTGCAGCGGTGTGTTGGAAAGGGACCGCAGAATCTGCAGCTCGGTATCCTCTTTGAGAGGCATCAGGTTAAGCAGCCCGATACTGATCGGACGGATATCCTGATGGGCGGCGCGGTACTCATCCATGACAAATATGTTCTCCTGTTCCAGTATTTCTTTTACCGGCAGGTCATTCTGTACTCGAATCGGCATAACTTTCTTCCTCTTTTCCTGTTTTGTAATTGCGATAGTATATCAATTATAACGCGCCGGATATGTATGAGTCAACTTAATAAAAAAACTTCCGAACCCTCACTCCGTTTCTTTCAAACAGAACGGGGATCCGGAAGCCGGGTTCATGCCGTCATGCCGTTTTCATGGCAGACAGTTTTCAGTCCGTGTTAAGAACATTTGAATGTGGCGCACTCTGTACCGCTGCTGTCGCTTGCGCTTCCGCCCTCCACGCTGATCTTCCCGGCGTGGCATTCACAGTTCTCATTATACATACACTGGGTTGCCTTACAGTCCACACAGGCACAGTCGGAAGCAGCGTGCATGGAACTGTGCATGGAATTCTGCATACTGTTCATATAGCCGCCTCCCTCTTTGCGCTCCTGGAAGCTGTCGCAGCATGTCTCCTGGGGATTTCTCGCATTCTCGCCGCCCACCTTGATGGAATCCAGGCTGCACAAAAACTGATTGTTGTGTACACATGTCTGTACCGTACATTTTAATTCTGGCATAATAGTTTCCTCCTTATCTCTTTACAGATTCAGGTTTATTATGCCCGTCTGTCCGTTTTTTATTCTTTTTCTTTTTTTCGAAATCCGGATAAGACAGCAGCCGCAACCGCAAAAAACTCCCGTACCAGATAATTCGGCAGGAAAACCGGATCGGAAGGTGCAGGAAGCGGACAGACCCGGCGGTACCCCTCCTGCCTGGCAAGAATCAGTGTCCGGAACATATGAAAATCACTGGTGACAATCCCGGTTCTCTCACCGACAGGACTGCTCTTGTTGCTATCATACAGCGAATCTGCCAGTTTCCGGGAGAATCTGAGATTCTCCCGGGTGGAGACAGAACGGTCTTCCCGGATAATCTGTCCTTCCGGGACTCCGCTTTGTATCAGGTAATCCGCCATGGCATCCGCCTCCGGCACAGCCTCATCTTTTCCCTGTCCGCCGGATACGATCACCGTTGTCTTAGGGAAACACGACAGATACATAAGGGCCGTATCAAGCCTGGATTTCAGCGCCGAAGAGAGGGTTGTCCCGTTGACGAATGCGCCGAGTATGATGATGCAGCCGGCCTGGTGTGCTGCAATATACTCTTCTTCATGACATTTTTTCAGCGTATGCCTGTTTTCCGCTGCATGCCTTATCAGCGTGTACCGGTTTTTCAGCATGCCGCCCACAATGGGGATCTCCCCCACAAGGAAAACCGTCCATACAGCAGGAACCAGACACTGAAACACCGTCCGCATACCCACAGAAAACGGCGCGCATCCGAGTGCCAGATGCGCGCCGCCCGTTATCAGCCAGAAGCCGGAAAATGTCGGCCACCGCCTTCCGGTGTATAATCTGAGTATAAAATAGTAGAGAATGCAGACCATTCCAAAAATCAGAAAATACAGTCTCATCTTACTCCTTATCACCTGAATCAGGCATTTCTTCCGCAGCAGTATTTGTACTTTTTACCGCTGCCGCACGGACAGGGATCATTTCTGCCGATCTTCTTGCCCTTGCGGATAGTTCCGGAAGCTTTCTGCTCACGGTAAAGCCGTTTTCTCGTCTCCTCATCGAAGATCTTCTCCCACTGGGGAAGCTCATAGAGCCAGTCAGCCTTGGCGTCCACCATATTTTTATAGAGCTTCTCCTTGTCAAATGCAAGGCTCACTTCCGTGTCCTCTGTCATCGTCTCGATGGGATTCGCCACCTTTAAGCTGTCGTTGATCCCGTCCAGAAATCCTACCATGGTAAGCACTTCCTGGCCGTACTTCTCCGCGAGCTCTTTCACGGTACCTTTTACTTCTGTATCGGGATCATCGAGAAGCTGCTCATAGATCTCCTTCTCGATCAGAAAATATCTGTTCCAGAATCTTTCCAGCTGATCTTTGGACAGGCTTCTGTCATAGGCCATATCACGCCACTGGTCCAATAAACATTTCTCACTCATCGTATACTGCTCCTTTATCTTTTTTCAAAATCTCAATCTGCACTGCAAAAAACAGGTCAGTTCTGTACCCGGTTTATTATATAACAAATTCCGATTGCCGTAAATACCATTTTTCGCTATACTGTAACTGGAAAGGATGTATGATGTCATGAAAAATGTAAAGCGTGTCCTTGCTCTCGGAGGAGCTGTTCTTCTTGTCCTCCTCTATGTGAGCACCCTTGTTTTTGCACTGATGGATTCCCCGGCAGCGGGACGTCTTCTGACTGCTTCCATCGCTGCTACCGTTCTGATTCCGGTCCTGCTGTACGGATACGGCCTGATCGCCCGCGTCCTGAAAAGGACGGACGACTCCCGGGACTTTGACTCAGACAAATAGGATTCCGGCAAGCTTAAGAGCAGATGCTTCCTCCTCAGAAAGCCCTGCTCTTTTTCCCGGGTCCTGTTTTCTCAATGCCTGTCTTCTTTTCAGGTATTCTTCCATCGAAATCATATTTCTGACCCTGCCGTCGCTGTTCTGACGCATAAAATACCTCCTCTTCTTTTTCTCTGCCCGGATTTTTCCCAAATCCCGACTCTATAGTATATTATGCGTCCCGGCGAAATATTCCTGTTTTTTCCTGTTCCGGCAGTCTTATTTATTGCAGCAGTTCACTTAATGCGGTAATTTATTTATTCCGGTAGATAATGTCATCTCTGCCCGGTCCGTTGCTGATCATTGTGATCGGATAGCCGATCTCCTTCTCTATGAACTCGATATAATTCCGGCAGTTTTCCGGAAGATCCTCGTACTTTCTGATACCGCGGATATCACACTTCCAGCCCGGAAGTTTCTTAAGAACCGGTTTTGCCTTCTCGAGAAGATGAGTCACCGGAAAATCTGTTGTCACTTTTCCGTCGATCTCATATCCCACACAGACCGGAATCTCATCCAGATATCCGAGTACGTCAAGAACCGTAAATGCAACGTCTGTGGTTCCCTGCATCCTGCATCCGTACTTGGAAGCCACACAGTCGAACCAGCCCATTCTTCTCGGGCGTCCTGTCGTTGCGCCGTACTCTCCGCCGTCTCCTCCGCGTTTTCTCAGCTCATCCGCCTCATCGCCGAAGATCTCGCTTACGAAAGCGCCTGCTCCAACCGCGCTGGAGTAAGCCTTGCATACGGTGATGATCTGCCTGATCTCGTACGGCGGGATTCCCGCGCCGATGGCTCCGTAGGCTGCCAGAGTAGACGAGGATGTCACCATCGGGTAGATGCCGTGATCCGGATCCTTCAGGGAACCGAGCTGTCCCTCAAGAAGGATATTCTTTCCTTCCTTCAGCGCATTGTAAAGGAACAGGGATACGTCGCATACATACGGCTCCACCATTTTTCTGTAGCTGACAAGTTCTTCATATAATTCATCAGGATTGATCAATGGTTTGTGGTAGAGATGCTCAAGCAGAACATTCTTCTGATCCGCCACCCTTACAACTTTCTCCTTCAGCAGATCATCATCAAAAAGTTCGCTCACCTGGAATCCGATCTTTGCATACTTGTCCGAGTAGAATGGTGCGATTCCCGACTTGGTGGAACCGAATGATTTTCCGCCCAGACGCTCCTCCTCATATGCATCGAAATTCTTGTGGTAGGACATTACCATCTGCGCTCTGTCGGACACGAGAAGTTTCGGCATCGGAACTCCGCGCTCCACAATGGACTGAACCTCCTTGAAGAGTCTCGGAATATCCAGTGCAACTCCGTTTCCGATCACACTGGTCGTATGGCCGTAAAATACTCCGGACGGAAGTGTGTGAAGCGCAAATTTGCCATAATCATTAACGATCGTATGGCCTGCATTTGCCCCGCCCTGAAAACGGACGATGATATCGGCTTCTTTTGCAAGCATGTCTGTGATCTTGCCCTTTCCTTCATCGCCCCAGTTTGCACCAACTACTGCTTTTACCATTTCAAACCCTCCTGCGTATCGTGCTTCTAAAGTTCACCGGCGGCATTCTTCAATGACCGCCTTAAGAATTATACTATAATTTTCCGGGGATGTAAAACGTTATTTCTTTTTTTGTTGTAATTGTGCGGAAAAAGTATTACAATAAAAAACAAATTCGGGATGTTCTCTTTTCTTCTGACGGGGACATCTTTTTACGGAAAGGAGACATTAGCTTTGAAAAAGTTTATTAAATGGTTTGGATTCCTTGCCGCTGCCGGAACCGCTGCAGGTGTGGTCGCCGCATATGTCCTGAAGAACAGAAGTGAGGACTCCGCCGAAAAAGAACCGGATCTTACCGAAGATGAAGACTACGATCTCGATGCCGACCTGCAGCCGGCCGCAGAACGGGAGTATGTTTCGCTCAACAGCAGACCCGGTGCCGCGGAAGAGACAGAAGACTCCGGGAATAAGGAAGACGCAGGGAATACAGAAGAATCCGACGGAGAAGAGGCCGCGGAGAATACAGAAGAGCCGGACGGGAAAGAAAACGCGGAATAGACCGCAGAGATCGGCGCTTTTACGCGCCGGGCAGACCGGAAAAGATATGGAACAGCCGGAATCAGGGGAGACATTCGCCCCTGATCCCGGCTGTTTTTATCACATTTCTCTATTCCTTACGGCTCCACGCTTCACCGAGCAGCGCCACCGCCTCGGCGATCTTCTGTTCACTCATATTCGCATACCCGAGCAGGATCACCGGATCCGGATTCTCCGGACGCGCATCCCTGACATAGTAGGAGGACAGGCCGTACACCCGTACTCCTTTCTCCTCCGCCCTTCGGATCAGATCGCTCTCCGTCCCCGAATCATGAAAATGCAGGAGCAGATGGACGCCCGCGTTCTCACCGGAAACTGCAAAATTTCCGTCCAGCTCTTTCAGGCACCCGAGAAGCGTGTCATGTCTGCTCTTATAGAGTGCTCTTGTCTTATTCAGATGACGCTCAAAGTATCCCTCTTCGATAAATTTCTGCAGAATAAGCTGGTCCACCTTTGACACAGTAGAGTTCAGGAAGCTGCAGCGTCTGCGGTAGACCTCGAGAATATGTTCCGGCAGAACGATATAGCTCATACGGATCGCCGGGGCGATGGATTTGGAAAACGTCCCCGTGTAGATCACTTTCCCGCTGCTGTCATAGCCCTGCAGTGCGGGGATCGGCTTTCCCTTATAGCGGAACTCGCTGTCGTAGTCATCCTCAATGATGTATCTGCCTTCCGCCTCGTCCGCCCAGCGCAGCATCTCCATTCTTCGCTTTACCGGCATGACGACTCCGAGGGGATACTGGTGGGAAGGCATCACAAAGGCAATGTCCGCCCCCGATTCCCGGAGCTTCTCCACATCCATTCCCCGCCGGTCCATATCCACCGTGCAGACGTCAAATGAAAGATTTTCAAAAAGCCGGTATGCCTGCCGGTAGGTGGGGTTCTCGAAGGCAATCCTGTGCCGGTTTCCGATCACCGTGGAGAGAAGCATCAGAATGTAATCATTTCCCGCACCCACGATAATCTGCTCCGGACGGCAGTTGACTCCCCGTGCCTGATGAAGATAGCTGCAGATAGCATTTCTCAGCCCATACTCTCCCTGGGGATCTCCCAGGCGGAACAGCTCCGCCCTGTCATCCACAAGACTCTCTTTCGACAGTTTTCGCCATGTATTATACGGAAAGCTGTTCAGATCCACTCCGTTGGGAGTAAAATCATAGCGGTAGTTCTTCCTGACCGCCTCTTCTTTCCGGGGCTCAGGCTTCTCCGCCGGACCAAGCCGGTAAAGTCCGTCAATCTCCGAGACAAAATATCCCCGGTATGGCCGGGACTCGATATACCCCTCCGACAAAAGCTGTTCGTAGGCCTGTTCCACCGTTGTCCGGCTCACCTCAAGATGCCGGCAGAGCGCCCGGGTAGAAGGCAGGCGCTCCCCGCTCTGAATCATTCCGCTGAGAATCTCGTTCTTGATATAAGCATAAATCTGCTCGTAAAGCGGTTTTCCGGAACCGGACTGCAGACTGATCGTCAGCTCCTGCATGGCAACACACTCCTTGCTGTTATTTCGGAAGCTTAAAGGAGCTCTTCAGAGATACGATCCGGTTGAATACCGGATTCTCATCGGTTGAATCCTTCGCATCCACGCAGTAATAACCGTTTCGTACAAACTGGAAACTGTCGTAGGCTTTCACCCCTTCGAGCGCCGGCTCCACATAGGCATCTCTGATAACGGTCAGAGAGTTGGGATTCAGGTTCAGAGAACCGTCCTCCTTGTTGTAGACGCCCTTCTCCTCGTCAATCAGGTTCTCGTACAGCCTTACTTCCGCTTTCTTCGCAAACGGCGCCGGTACCCAGTGGATCGTTCCCTTCACTTTTCTTCCGGTAAATCCGCTTCCCGCCTTTGTCTCCGGATCGTAGGTACAGTGCACTTCCGTGATCTTTCCGTTTTCATCTTTTACAAAGCTTACGCATTTCACAAAATATGCGTGCATCAGGCGCACTTCATTTCCCGGGAAAAGGCGGAAATACTTCTTCGGCGGCTCCTCCATGAAGTCGTCCCTCTCGATATAGAGCTCGCGGCAGAAAGGTATCTTCCTTGTACCCAGTTCCTCGTTCTCCAGATTGTTCGCCGCATCCAGGTACTCCACCTGTCCCTCCGGGTAGTTGTCAATCACCAGTTTAATCGGATCAAGGACAGCCATCATCCGGGATTTCTTCATCTTCAGATCCTCCCGGATACAGTACTCGAGCATGGCGTAATCCACAGAGCTCTGCGCTTTTGAGACCCCGCACATATCGATAAACATCTTGATGGACTCCGGCGTGAATCCTCTTCTGCGCAGCGCCGCAATGGATACCAGACGCGGATCGTCCCATCCGTCCACAATGCCATCCTCCACCAGTTTCTTGATATAACGCTTTCCGGTCACAACATTGGTGAGATACAGCTTGGCGAACTCGATCTGCCTTGGCGGGTTCTCGAACTCGCACTCCCGCACAACCCAGTCGTACAGCGGTCTGTGATCCTCGAACTCCAGCGTACAGATGGAGTGGGTGATTCCCTCGATGGCGTCCTCGATGGGGTGGGCGAAATCATACATCGGGTAGATGCACCACTTGTCACCTGTGTTGTGGTGCGTCATATGCGCCACGCGGTAGAGGATCGGGTCCCTCATATTGATATTCGGGGAAGCCATGTCGATCTTTGCGCGAAGCACTTTTTCTCCGTCTTTATACTTTCCGTCCTTCATGGCCTGGAAGAGCTCCAGGTTCTCCTCCACGGAACGGTTGCGGTAAGGGCTCTCCTTTCCCGGTTCTGTCAGTGTGCCCCGGTACTCTCTCATCTGCTCCGCCGTCAGGTCGCAGACGAAAGCCTTTCCTTTCCTGATAAGCTTTACCGCACACTCATACATCTGGTCAAAATAGTCGGATGCAAAATACAGATGCTCTCCCCAGTCTGCGCCGAGCCACTGAATATCTTCCTTGATCGAGTCCACGAACTCCATCTTCTCCTTGGTCGGATTCGTGTCGTCAAAACGCATGTGGAAAGTTCCGCCATACTCCTGTGCCAGTCCGTAGTTCAAAAGGATGGACTTGGCATGTCCGATGTGGAGATACCCGTTGGGCTCCGGCGGGAATCGTGTACACACATGGTCATACACCCCCTCCGCAAGGTCCTTGTCAATCTCCAGCTCTATAAAATTCTTTGAAACATTCTCGTTTTCCATCTTCTCACCTCGTTTTTCTTCATTCACAGGCTTTATCTTACCATAAAATGTATCCGACCACAAGGCAATGGGATATAATGTTTTTTAAGAAAACAATGAACCTTTCCTGCTTTTGGGGTGTATATGTATGTGAAAGGAGGGACAGGGAATGATCGATCAGTATATCAGACAATACGGGAAACGGCTCTACGGCCTGTGCCTGACGCTGTGTGCCGATCCTTATGAGGCGGAAGACCTCTATCAGGAGACCTGGCTGAAAGCCCTGAAGAATCTGTCCCGGTATGACCCGGCAAGAGAGTTTGAGCCCTGGCTTACAAAAATCTGTGTCAATACATACCGCAACACGCTGCGGCGCATCGCCAGGAGCCCGCTTCTCGCCTTTCGGGACACTGCGGAAAAGGATGCCTTCCTTCACGCTGTCCCTGCTCCGGAGCAGAAAGATTATGAACCGCTCTATGAGGCGGTGCGCACCCTGCCGGAAAAACTGAAGCTGGCGGTAATCCTCTTCTATTTTGAAGACATGGATATCCGCTCGGCGGCAGAGGTACTTGGCATACCGCCCGGGACCGTAAAATCCCGGCTGAACAAAGCGCGCAGTATATTAAAGGAGGTGCTTCGAGATGAAACAGATCTGCAATTTTGAACAGCATGACCCGCCGGCACTCAATGAAAATATGCTGCGGGCAGAACTTGAGAGACGTGCTCTGAAAAGACAGACCACACTGGCTGCACTGGCGGGAATTCTCTCCCAGACTGCCATGCTGGTGCTCGGCATACTGGCACTGCCGTATATGCCTGTGGTCTCGGTCTTCTGTTTCGGTTATGTGACCGTGACAATAACCGGAAGTGCGGTTCTCGCAATCCTGTGTACAAGAAAAGGAGGAAATGATCTATGGCTCTTGCTTCAATAACTGTTCTTATCATTTTTGCCATCGCCCTGGTCATCCCGGTACTCATCGGAGTCTATGTATTCCGGGACGCGTCCTCCCGCGGCATGAACGCGGTGCTCTGGACGCTGATCGCGGTGATCGCCCCGTCGCTGATCGGCTTTATCATCTATCTTCTGGTGCGGGGCAATTATTCCAACTTAAAGTGCGGCTCCTGCGGCGCTGATATCCGGGAGGATTTCGTGATCTGCCCTGTCTGCGGCGCAAAGTTGAAGCCCACTTGCCCAAGCTGCTCCTTCCCGGTGGCCCCCGGATGGAAGGTGTGCCCCAGATGTGCGGCTCCTCTTCCTGAGGCTCAGAACGATATTGTCACACCGGTGAAAAGAAAGGACCGGACGCTCTGGAAAATCCTGGCGGCAGTGATCCTGATCCCCGTCATTCTGATTATTTTTGCCTTCGTTGCATTTTCATCCTTTCACTCTGAAAGTGCAGGCGCCAGCGTCACAACGCTCCCGGCAGACGATTATATCCAGGAGACCGGATACTCCCAGGTGGAGGACTGGCTTGACAGTCTGACTCTGGATTACGATGAGGCAGGCGTACTCCGCTACGAGGAGAAAAACGGCGATGAGACTACCGTGCAGTTTCTGATCTACATGCCGGCTCTTGAAGAATTTCCGGATATCTCCGTCACTCCGGGGAGCGGTTTCTTCGGGAACAGGCTGCAACTGGATATCTCTTCATCCGGAGAAAGCGGCGGGAATACGCTGATCCTCGCAAGCTGTGAGAGCAAACGGGCAGCAGTTCTTGAACTCGTATACGGCGGTTCAAAGACAGACTGCCAGGTTACAGACGTAGATTATCCGCTTGATTTTCTGAACACGCCGGATGGGAATACAGACATTGCGCCATAATTCCGAAAAAAGCGCCGGAAAAAGCCCCGGGCGGAAAGTTTTACAGGAACTTTCCGCCCGGGGCTTTTTCTGCAGTTCAGCTAAAGAGCGCCCGTCACTGTACTTCTTCCACCCGCTGCCGCAGCAGTTCCATAGCCTGAACGATAATCGCGGCATGGTCTACAGCGATGACACCGCCATCGATTACCCGGTACTTTCTCTCCCGGATCAGGCCTTTCCGCTCCTTTTTCTCAACCAGAGCCCTGGTGTGAATCTGCCTGTCTTCGTTATCCACCCGGAGAACATACTGCTTCACACCCCATTCCGGCGACTCCTTTTCTGCTTCTTCCGTACAGGTCACGGTACACCAGGCTGCATCTGCCGCATCATCTCCCGCCTTTACTTTCACGTTCTTCTCATCCGTCAGCGCCATATAGGCAGTGGTAATCACCCGGGCACGGGGGTCTCTGTCATAATCTCCATAGCAGGCAAACTGTTCCACGGGAATCCCCTCCACGCCGGTTTCCTCCTCCAGTTCCCTGCGGGCCGTATCGTCCAGATTCTCCCGGAGATTGGCGAATCCTCCCGGAAGAGCCCAGAAGCCTATGCTCGGATGATTGCTCCGCTTTACAAGAAGTACTTTTAACCCTTTGAGGTCTTTCTCCACCCTGTCCCTATACGAGAAAACCACGGTATCGGTCGTTGCGCTGGGATTCTTATATTTGTACGGATCGTACGCCTCCAGAAATTCTTCCAGAGTCTGTCCCTCCCTGTTCTTTTCTCCTGTCCCGTAAAACCTTGAAATATCTTCTAAAAATGCCGGCATAAATCATTAACTCCTTCTGTCTGTCATCTCCCGCCCCGGCTCAGCCTGTGCCGCCGTACAGCTACCCTGTAACAGCATGTTCCACATGCCTCCAGTCCGCCGACGGGTCATTTTCAAAATATTTTGCAACACTTGCGATCAGCGCCGCAAAGTACACGCACATCCGCGGATCAATATCCGGATTGTTGTCCCGCAGGTCATAGTCCTGCACGCCGATCAGCATCATGTGGGATGCCTCCCAGTCCCGCTCGAGCACCGGAAGGAAATCATCGATATCATCCTCATCATTTCCCACACAGAAAAAAATCTCAATATTGTTCTTCATCGTGTCAAAGCACCGGTAAAAATATGGGAGGTGTCCCTTCTCTGTCTCCCGTATAAATTCCGTCAGCTTCTCCAGGTCGTCGCGCATCGTCCTTAATTCTTTTTTTCCGATTTTCATAGGCCTTTCCTCTTGCCCGCGCCTCGAAAATACCACCAAGTCCTATCAGTATAGCATACTTGTATATACCGGGTCGAAAATGTCTGCATTTGAAGCAAAAATCTCTTGACAAGTCCTATATGAATAGTGTATATTAATCAAGGCGCACAAATGATGCGCAGATAAATAAGCTACCTTGGCGCAGTCGGTAGCGCGCATCCTTGGTAAGGATGAGGTCGGCGGTTCAAGTCCGCTAGGTAGCTTTTTAAAAACTTCTGAGATCGCAGATTTCAGAAGTTTTTTGTTTTTCTACGGTATTTCTGCTCTTTTACAGTGTATCCGAATCAAGCAGAACTGTGAACGGTCCGTCGTTAACCAGACTCACCTTCATATCCGCCCCGAATCTCCCGGTCTGCACCACGGGAACACTCTCCCGGCACTTACGGATGATATATTCGTAGAGAGCGTTCGCCTTATCCGGCTTCCCCGCTTCAATAAAGCTTGGCCGGTTGCCTTTCCTGCAGTTTGCATAGAGGGTAAACTGGGATACGAGAAGCAGGCCTCCCTCCACATCGGCAAGTGAAAGGTTTGTCTTACCTTCCGCATCTTCAAAAATGCGGAGCCCGATCATCTTTTTTACCATTTTATCGGCCACTGCCTCCGTGTCAGAATCCGACACCCCGATCAGCACCAGATACCCTTTCCCGATCTCTCCTGCTGTCTCCCCGCCGATCTGTACCGCAGCTTCGGTCACTCTCTGTATTACAAATCTCATGGTCTTTTTTCCTCCTGAACCTTTTTCCCTTTTTCTCCCACACGCAGCTGGATCAGTAACAGTGATGCCACCAGAAGCGGAATACTCTGGAGGATCAGCATCACCTGTCCGTACTGAGGGATAAACGTGCTCTCAAGCTCCACGAGCACTGTCCCGAACAGATTGAACAGGAAGTGCAGGAACATGGGAGCGAGAAGACTTTCGTAACGGTCTGCCAGATATCCCAGAAGGAACCCCATAACAACCGCATAGATCCCCTGAACCAGATTCTGGTGATAGATGCCGAAGCAGACTGCCTGGATCAGATTCGCCAGGATGAATCCCGCTCCTGCCCGCCTCAGATATCCGAGGATCAGCCCCCGGAAGATGATCTCTTCCGTAACCGGCGGAAGGATCAGGGTTCCCACGAACCAGAGCAGAGAATAATTGTTCATTCCGCTCACCTCGATCATCTGCGTATATTCATTCATGGCATTTGGAGCGAGCGCCGCAACCAGCATCATGATAAGCGATGTGGCATGCTGTGCCGCAAACGCAAGAAGAAGCATCCACACAAAGGACAGGGGACTGAACTGCGCCACACTGCCGCGGGCATAGCTCTTCATTCCTGTCTTCTGAACAAAGGCAAAGTAATACCACAGGCCGAATACAGACAGCACGATCAGATATACCAGCACGCTGTACAGATTCATGTTATCCATCAGATAGCTGTATACCCTCCCGGCTCCGTTCATTCCCTGCAGCAGGACAGCCGCAAGTGATATTCCGAAAGTAAGCACGCCGGCAGCCAGATACATCAAAAGCATGGTAAGACCGAATACCAGCAAAGCCAGCAAATAGTTGAATTTTCCTGTTGATTTCCGTGTCATATTTCATTTCTCCTGGTCTGTATTAATCCGGGCTTTGCAGCATCTTCTCCGCCTTGCCCCTTATCCTCTGAAGCGCGTTGTCTATGGACTTCGGGCTCTTTCCCAGAAGCTCCGCAATGGTCCGGTAATCCGTGCCCATCAGGTGCAGATAAAGCACATGATTTTCAAGAGGGCTTAAGCTGTCCTTGAGCTGTTCCACAAACGCTTCCGTATACTCTCTGCTGAAATACAGTTTCTCCGGGTCATTCTCCTGGGGCGGTTCGATCGTATCGATCAGCGGGGTCTTCCTGCCGTCGTCCGCGGAGGTATCGCTCTCCTCATAGAGAGAAACGTAGGAATTCAGCGGGAGATGCTTCTTCCTTTTTGACATCTCGATGGCCGAATACATCTGCCTGGAGACGCACAGTTCCGCAAAGCTGGAAAAAGAGGTCCCCTGGGAAAGATCGTAATCCCTCACCGCTTTGATCAGCCCGATCATGCCCTCCTGGATCAGGTCGTCGTTATCGCCCCCGATCAGGTACATGGCACGCGCCTTCCTCTTCACCATGGACTTGTATTTCACCATAATATAGTCCATCACATTCCGGTCCCCTTCCCGCAGTTTCCGGATCAGTTGCTCATCTGTCAGTCTTTCATATTTTCCCATCTGGTTCTCCCTGCTATCGCCTTCCATCCGGCGTTTATTTCCTCCCGAGCCGCTGTCTGACGATCTCATATGCCAGGACACCTGCTGCCACCGATGCGTTCAGGGATGTGATTTCGCCCTTCATGGGGATTCCTGCGATAAAATCGCAGTTTTCTTTCACAAGCCTTCCCACGCCCTCTCCTTCGCTTCCGATCACCAGACCGATCGGGCCGGTCAGATTCAGGTCATACATGGATGTCCCGTCCATGTCCGCACAGACAAACCAGATGCCTCTCTTCTTCAGGTCCTCCATAGTCTTTACCAGATTTGTCACCTTGGCCACCGGGGTATAATTGAGCGCTCCGGCAGAAGTCTTTGCCACAGTCGCCGTAAGTCCCGCCGCCCGGCGCTTCGGGATGATGACGCCGTGGGCTCCTGCTATGTTTGCCGTCCGGATGATGGCTCCCAGGTTATGGGGATCCTCGATATTATCCAGCAGAATCAGGAAAGGATCTTCCCCCCGCTCTTCGGCCAGCCGGAGCATGTCCTCCACATCCGCATAGTCATAGGCGGCCGCAAATGCAATCACCCCCTGGTGCTTTCCCGTCTCTGAAAGGTGGTCCAGACGTTCCCGGCCCACGAAATTGAGAATGGTGCCATGCTTCTTCGCCTCTCTTACAATCGTCCGCACCGGGCCGTCCTGACAGCCGTCAAGCACAAAAAGCTTGTCGATGGTGCGCCCGGAACGAAACGCTTCGAGAACGGCGTTCCTGCCCTCAATCGTGAGGGTGTGTTCCATCCGGCCGTTCTCCTCCTCTCTTCTGCTTTCGCTGTTTCCTTTTGTATACTGATCCATTTTCCACTCCCTGCCGTATCACTTATTTTTCTTGTTTTCCCGGTTCCTTCTCCGCGTCCTCCATGCTTTTCAGACCGATGGAGACCAGCTCCGTCAGCCGGGCATACTCCCGGCGAAGATACAGATAGCCGATCAGCGCCTCGAACCCTGTGGCGCGCCGGTAGTCTGTAATCGACTGGTTTTTCGCGGGAGTCACACTTCTCGTGTTTCTCCCCCTGCGGTAAATCACATGTTCCTCCTCCGTCAGATGTTCCTGAATGGCGCGCATCATAAAGGACTGGGAAGACGCCTGCACGTAATGGCTTGTCTCCTCATGGAGCCTGTGTACCTGACGGTTTCCGCGGCTTATCACCAGAGACTTGATAATCAGGTCAAACACGCAGTCCCCGATAAAGGCAAGCGCCAGAGGGGAATAGGTCTTTACATCCGTCTTCCCCATACCGGGCATATTCTCTATATAATGTTCCAGGCCAAATTCTACGCTCTTTTCCATTTTACTCCTTCCCGTGTATCTTCCAGGATAATCCCCTTTTCCAGCAGCTCGTCACGAATCCGGTCCGCAGTTGCGAAGTCTTTCGCCTTTCTCGCCGCCTGTCTCTCCTCGATCAGAGCCTCAATATCCGCGTCCAGGATCTCTTCCTTCCGCTCGATGATGATTCCAAGCACGTCTGTCAGCTTTTTCATCTGCGCATAGAGGGCATTCAGATACCCCTTTGAACTGTCGGATCCTGCTGTTGTATTGATGAACTTCACCAGGTCGAATACCGCAGCGATGGCGTCTGCTGTATTGAAGTCGTCCTCCATCGCCTTCTCGAAGCTGCCTGTAAATGCAGCCGCTTTCTCCAGATTTTCCTTCTCTTCCTCAGTCAGGCTGTCTGTCCCGGCATTTCCCAGAAGGAATTTCAGATTTTCCGCAGCCGTCACAATTCTCTCAAGACCGCTCTTTGCCGCTTCCATCAGCTCAGCGCTGAAATTCAGCGGGCTTCTGTAGTGGGCGCTGAGCATAAAGAAACGGAGCACCTGGAGATCGTACTTCTCGCTGATCTCCCTTACAGTGAAGAAGTTTCCGAGGGATTTGGACATCTTCCGGTTGTCAATGTTGAGGAAACCGTTGTGCATCCAGTATTTTGCAAACTCCTTGCCGTTTGCAGCCTCGCTCTGCGCGATCTCATTCTCGTGGTGGGGGAAGATCAGATCTTCTCCTCCCGCATGGATGTCAATCTGCTCACCCAGATATTTCTTGGACATCTCCGAACACTCGATATGCCATCCCGGGCGTCCTTCGCTCCAGGGTGACTGCCACGCAGGTTCCCCCTCCTTCTTCGGCTTCCAGAGCACAAAGTCAAGAGGATCTTCCTTCTCGTCCTCACCGGTCACAAGAAGCGTCCTTCCCCCGGACTGCAGATCGTCCAGATTCTTGTGCGAGAGCTTCCCGTAGTCTTTGAATTTCCTCGTGCGGTAATAGACCGTTCCGTTCTTCTCATAGGCATATCCCTTGTCGATCAGCGTTTTGATCATCTCGATCATGCCTCCGATCTCCTCCGTAGCAAGGGGATTCTTTGTAGCCGGCTCAATGTTCATGCCCTCCATATCCTTTTTGCACTCCGCGATATACCGCTTGGAAATCTCGTCGGCGGACACGCCCTCCTCGTTGGCCTTTTTGATGATCTTGTCGTCCACATCCGTAAAATTGGATACGAAATTCACATCGTAGCCCTTGTACTCGAAATATCTTCTGACCGTGTCGAAAACGATCATCGGACGCGCATTACCGATATGAATCAGGTTGTATACGGTAGGCCCGCACACATACATCTTGACCTTTCCCTCCTCAAGCGGGACGAATTCTTCTTTTTTCTTTGACATTGTATTATAAATTTTCACTGTTTTCTCCTCCTTTTTCATTCTTCTGCAGGCATTCCACCTTTTCAAGCAGGCCGCGCAGCTCCTCATGGAGCCGGATATTCTCCTGCTGAAGCTCCCGGATATCGTTGAGCACTGGATCCGGCAGATGCACCTGGTCCATGTCCAGTCTTGGAATCTTCTTATTGTTCATGCGCACGATACGCCCCGGCACGCCCACCACAGTACAGTTGGGCGGCACTTCCTCAAGGACTACCGAACCCGCGCCGATCTTCGAGTTCTCCCCGATTGTAAAAGAGCCGAGAATCTTGG
Source organism: Lachnoclostridium sp. An169 (assembly GCF_002160525.1). Lineage (GTDB taxonomy): Bacteria > Bacillota > Clostridia > Lachnospirales > Lachnospiraceae > Mediterraneibacter > Mediterraneibacter cottocaccae. The sequence goes on along the minus strand of NZ_NFKT01000004.1, from coordinate 109,714 downwards.
CGCCGGCGCTCACCATCACATTGTCCTCCAGGGTGGGATGACGTTTCCCTTTCTCTTTCCCGGTTCCTCCCAGAGTCACGCCCTGATAGAGAGTCACATTGTCTCCGATGATGGCGGTCTCTCCGATGATCACGCCGCTTCCATGGTCAATGAAGAGTCCCTTGCCGATAGTGGCTCCGGGATGGATCTCGATTCCCGTTTTGCGGACTCCCCTCTGGGAAATCCACCGTGCAAGGAAGTAATGCCCTTTCAGATACAGCTTATGCGCCACGCGGTAGCGGAGTATCACCTTAAAACTCGGGTAGAGAAATACTTCCATATTCGACTTGATTGCCGGATCCCGCTCACGGATCACCTGCATCTCTTCTTTAATATAAGATATAATGCCCATTTTTCCTCCTTCTGTACATCTGTCGCGGAAAATAATATTACGGGTGTATGCCGCACATAAGAAGAAAACTCCGCCTCCTGTTAGAGACGAAGTTTTCCGCGGTTCCACTCTAATAAAAGAATCTCTTCTCTTTCCGCAAAAGAGACGCTGTTCTTTCCCTTACATGCATGTAACGTATGCCAGACGTACGCCGCTACTCTTCCTTTCACAGCGTCGGCTCCCGGATGCACTTCACTGATCCTCTGTTCACAGGAACGTTTTCAGCCGGTGACGTTCCCTCTCTGTGTGCGTCGTATCAGTTACTCTTTCCGCTCACTGCCTTTTCTCTGATTCAGACATATACTTATATTATTCAAGTTTGGCCGTTTTGTCAACAAAGACTTTTCCCCGCTGTCTCACTGACTTTTCCCATAACGTCCCACTGACCGGAGAACTTCCCGGCCCCGGAGGCGGAAAGCTCAGACAGCTCCCGGGAAAAGGGCGCCCTCGATATAGGTCAGATCCGCCTCGGAGATGGTGTAAACATTGTCCTCATCCCGTGTGACATTGACCTGAACCTCCTGGGTGTCTCCATATTCGCAGGATGAGACGGCGTCATTGAGATACCCGTTCAGAGAGGCAATGTATTTTGTCTCGTCGTATGTCCCGTCGGCAACCGCCTGCTCTGCCCTGGCAGTCATCTCTTCTTCCAGATTGGCGAAGATCATGCAGGGCTGTACTTCCACAGTTACCACATAGTTGCCGTCCTTCTCCACGCTTCCGGTCACCTCGTATTTTGCCAGTTTATATACATTGACAATAGCGTCGGAATATGCCTGTTTGTCTTCCTCGGAAGTCACGGTATCCCCGAGGAAAGCCTCATCGACCGTGGACTGAAAATCCCCTTCCAGATCCGATTTTGCCTCGTCCGCACTGATGCCGACCATGTCCGCATAGGCATCGTACTCCCTCATGTAGAGAGCGTCCAGACAGGCTTTCACATATCCCTCCGCATCAAAATCCCGGGCGCAGCCACACAGCATGGCAAGCGTCATAAAAGCAGTGAAAATAACTGCCGCAGTTTTTCTGACAGTACCTTTCATAAACCTTTTCCTCCTCACAGCTGTTTCTTTACATCACACAACTTCGTTTAAAAATACCTTTGTCAGCTTCCGGATCTTTCCCAGCTCCGCCTCCAGTCTCCCGGAAAGGATCACGCCTTCCCTTCCTTTTAATTCTCCGGGGCGGACTCTTCCGAACAGCAGCTCTGTCAGTTCAGCGACCGGGAGAACCCCCTCGGAATCCTCGGTCTCACGCACATGGACCGCTTCTTCCTCTTTGCCGCTCTCCAGCTTCCACCCCCGGCTGTTCCGTGGAATAACCGGATCAATTACCGCAAACGAACAGCTCATTTCCGTACCCTCCGGCACTTTAAGCGCTTCCAGAAATGTGCGCAGACAGACAATCCTTGCCATAATGACCGGCTTTGTCTCCCTCCTGCCGGCAGATTCGGAATCACAGAGGCTGTCCCCGTAGACAGGAATGGACTCCTGACCGTCCTGCGCAAGGTCTTTGAGAGCCGACCGCATCGCCTCCCCGCAGCCGTCCAGGCAGAGGGGTTCCCGGATCTCTGTCGCCTCTTCCCTGGCATATGCGGCCATGCCAACGATCCTGCCATCCTTCTTCAGCAGACGCACGCCGCCTCTCTCACTTTGCTGCTCCATAATCATGGTCTGGTAATACCCGGCATCCCGCACCGCATACACCTGCCATCTGTCCTCAAAGCCATCGTGGAAAAACTGTGCCATCGCCTCTGCATCCCACAGCCCCGCATCTGCCGTCTGGTAAGACGCATCGCAGGGTGCGGCAGCACCCCCACCCTCTCTTTGCAGGTTTCCCTTCACCTGATCGTAGATGAACCGGAAATCATAGGGCGTATAAATCGCCTCCGCCGCAGGCATGAGAAAAGTGAAGGGAATCTTCTGTCCGAACATGTCATTCAGCGACCGGATGAGAAGCGCCCGCATATATCCTCTGCTGCGGTATTCCTTCTCTGTCGCAACCGCTATAATATAATTGCCCGGAAACGTCTGCCCCTCAATCCGGATCTGGTAGGGATTGAGCTGCAGCATGGAGACAATCTTCTCATCTTCCTCGATCACATAGATCTGGTTGCTGCGTGTCTTGATAAAATAGTAGTAGTCCAGGAATGCTTTCGTATCTTCCGGGAAAACCTTTTCCCACAGTTCTCTTGTCTTCCCATGTTCCTCTGTATTCAGCAGGCGCAGCTTCATGACTCTTCCTCCCCGGACGCCATGGAGGCACAGCACCCGCCGCAGCCCGGCATTGTGCCGGAATCTGTCACATCCACACTTGCATAGTTGGTGAACTTCTCAAGCAGGCACACCGCCTGGGAGGAGATCCCTTCCCCGGATCCGGTAAATCCAAGTCCCTCCTCTGTAGTCGCCTTTACATTCACCTGATCTGTCCCGATGTGAAGCGTCTCCGCAATATTCTCCCGCATCCGGTCTATATAGGGGCGCATCTTCGGACGCTGGGCGATAATGGTGGCATCGATATTTTCAACGATATATCCCTTCTCATCCAGAAGTGCTCCCACATGCTCCAGAAGCCTGATACTGGAAATCCCCTTATATGCCGGATCCGTATCCGGAAAATGCTTTCCGATATCTCCCAGCGCCGCTGCGCCAAGGAGTGCGTCCATGATGGCGTGCAGCAGCACATCTGCATCCGAATGTCCCAGAAGCCCCTTCTCATAAGGAATCTCCACGCCTCCCAGGATCAGTTTCCGGTTATCTGTCAGTTTGTGAACGTCATATCCCATACCGACACGCATTTGCATCTCTCCTCTCTTTTTCTTCTAAACCGCAGAATAAATATAAAACGCGGACGGACTAATTATCCTCTGCGGATTTTTCATCCGTGGATTCCGCCTGTGCGGTTTGCCCTGACTGCTCTTTATTATCCCGCGCACCGGAAGCCCCGGTCTCTTCCGCATTCTCCCGTGTGCCGGAAGTCCCGGTCTGTTCCGCATTCTCCCGTGCGCCGGAAGTCCCGGTCTGTTCCCCGGTATCCGGCGTATCTGCCCCCAGATCTGTCACCGCGGCAGGCGCCACACCGCGTTCCGGCGCTGCCGGCTGCTGTGCTGCCGTGTTCTGCGCCTGCGATGCGGCATGTACAGCCATGTCATCGATTACAGGCAGTTCCTGTGTCTTGTCCAGATCCCGTACGGCTTTTTCATTCTTCAGAATCTTCCACAGCTTTCTGCCGGAATAGATGGCATAAGCCACGCCAAGGATCATATAGACCACGGCAATAAAAGACATTGCCCCCATGTTGGCCGGTCTCTGCTCTATCATCACATACAGGAGCCTGCCGCCGAGAAAAGCCAGATATGCGGCCAGTACAATCCGGAAAATGTATGCGTATTTACTGTTCATGCTTTTATCCTCCGTAACCTTCTCTGTCCCCCATTTTAACATAGAATCCGCGGCAGTTCCACCGCAAAAAAGCTCCCGTCAGCAAAGCTGTCAGGGATTTCAACGTATTTTCCCCGCCACTTTTGCATACATCGCGATCATCAGGATGTTAAAAATAATCAGGTATACCGGAAACAGAGATACCGAGATATGATTGGCAATCAGCCCGAACAGGGGCGGCATAAAACAGGAGCCCACATAGGCGCTTGCCATCTGTACCCCGATTACCGCCTGGGACTTATCCGCCCCGAAAATAGCCGGTGTCGAATGGATGATGCAGGGATAAACCGGGGCGCACCCGCAGCCGATGATCACCAGTCCGGCGACTGCGGCAATATTGCCGAAAGGCAGAACGAGAAGCAGGATTCCCAGAGTAATCAGAGCCTGTCCTCCCCGTATCATCTGTTTGTCATTGAAACGCATGGTGAGAAAACCGCTGACAAACCTTCCTCCGGTGATGCCGATGCAGAAAAGGCTGGCATAGGCTGCCGCCTCCTGCGCTGTAATGCCATTATGCAGCACCATATAACTGCTCCCCCAGAGCATGGACGTCTGTTCTACCGTTGTATAACAGAAAAAGGCGGTCATGGTTGCCTTCGCTCCGGGAATCGCAAAAATTTCTCTCAGAGAAAGTGCTCTTCTCTCTTTCGGCACACCTGTTTCCGCTTCTTTCGCCGCTTCCTGCTTTCTCCAGACCGGAAGGCTTAAAAAGAGTCCCGCGCTTAAAACAATCTGAATTACAGAAATAATAAAATACCCCCGGTTCCATGTCATCCCGTTGGTCAGCGCATAGCCCATGACATTAGGCCCCACGATCGTCCCCACGCCCCACATGCAGTGAAGCCAGCTCATATCCCGGCTGGAATAATGAAGCGCCACGTAGTTATTCAGCGCAGCATCCACGCTTCCCGCTCCAAGGCCGTACGGAACCGCCCACAGGCACAGGGCACCGAAAGAGCCGCTGACCGAAAACCCGAACAGGGCAGCCGCAGTCATCGCAACACTGATGGCAGTAACCATGCCTGCTCCCAGTTTCTTTGTCAGGCGGTCGCTCTGCAGGCTGGATACGACCGTTCCCATGGAAATAATCATGGAGATAATTCCGGCAAAAGATACCGGCACGCCGAACTCCCCGTACATCGTCGGCCAGGCTGACCCGAGCATGGCATCCGGCAGCCCGAGGCTGATAAATGCGACATAGATAATCGTTAACAATAAATGAACCATGTTTAATATCTTTCCTCCTGCTACAATATATTTCATTGGCGCTTACCGGCATCCAGATTGTGTCCGCAGGATGTCTCTGAGCGCTTTTACAGACCACTGTCAGAAGCGGTGCACCCGCAAGAAATACACCTTCAGCATGTCAGGTAATAATTTCAAAGTTCTTTAAAATCCGGCCTGACTTTTTACTTGCGGGCTTTTCTGGGGACTGAATTTTATGTACAAGAGACATTTTAAGGTTTGAAGCACTTTTTGTCCATACATTCCTGTCATATTTTTTCTGATCTTCTTTATTCTGTCTAAATCGTATCTATGCCGATTTTCAAGAGTATATTATAGTATGGGAAGGGGACGGCAGCGTGTTATACGTGCCGTAAAACGGAAAAAGAGAATACAACGAACGCTTCTATTGAAAATCGCAGCAGACATTCAGCAGCGCATAACCGCTCGGCGCCGAATCCGCAGCGTTTGGGATATACAGGCTTTCCCGGTGTATCTGTCTCCGGAAAATGCCCGTATATCCCCTTCTTTTTGCAGAAAAATTACAGATATTTTTTTATAAATCTGATCTCATCATCATTTGCCCTTTCAGCCAGTTCCGACCGAATATTCAGATGGAATACATGTCCTGTGTTTTCATCCCCGTAGATCTTATACTCACAGGGAATCCCTTTCTTCCTCAGAAACTCAGCCATAGGCTCACACTTATCCCTCAGGAAATCACCGCCCGAACTCAGAAGGTATGCCGGCGGATAAACCGGCGTAACAGCATCCAGCACATTCAGTTTTTCCCCGAACTGCTGCGGATCTGTACCGAAATAATCTGACTTCTTCAGACCGTTCATTTCTTCGTGCAGCGCCTGCGCCTTCAGATCGTACATTCCGCAGTTGAGTCCAAGCGCGCAGATTTTGACAGACGGCGGGAAAATTCCCATCACCTCAGCATACTCGGGATTCGTGCAAACGGCCGCATACTGGCTTGCGATCTGGGCGCCGGCAGAATCTCCCACCAGAGCGGCTCTCTCCGTATCAAGCCCATAGATTCCTGCCTTATCCGCAATCCACCACATCACCTGATTCAGATCCTCCAGCGGCGCGGGAAATTTATACTCCGGAGCAAGACGGTAATTGAAGCTTACCACCGCAAATCCCTTCTGCGCCAGGTTCATGCAGTAAAACTGATACTGCTTTGTGCTCCCATAAACATATCCGCCGCCGTGTACGCTGACAAGAACCGGCAGTTTTCCCGGCACGGACTTTGGTCTGTATATATCAAGTGTATTCCACGCTCCTTCCGGACCATAGGGAATATTGTCAATGCGCCGAATATCCGGCGGAGTTCTTAATCCTTTATCTCTTGCCGCATCAGCAAATGTACAAATTGTTCGAAATAATACGGATTGTAATGACATAGTTATCCTCCTGTTCTTCCTGCTTTTCAGGGCATCCCGGCGCAGACCCGGATACCGCTGCAAAACGGACCGGGTTTTTCTGATCAGAACGCGAATCTTCCGTTCCCGGCTCTTCTTTCGTTTCCGTCCGGCAGAACAACCACCGCATCGGCGTTTGCGGGGATTTCGCCCTGTAAGGATACCTTTTCCCCGCATTTCTCCCAGCGGACATGGACTATGCCGCAGGGCGTATCCAGGCTCCCTTCTGCAAATTTCAGACCACAGTCATAAAGCGGGGCAATGCGGATTCTGTCATAGCCGGTTCCTTCATTCTGAATACCGAGTATTCTCCGGTACAGAAAATCACCCACACAGCCGAAAGCATAGTGGTTGAAGGAGCATCCGCACACAGCGCCGTCCTCCCGGATGGCGTCCCAGTTCTCCCACATGGTAGTGGCGCCGTGCTCCACCTCATAGAGCCAGGACGGGCAGCGCTTCTGCCAGAGGACCTTCCAGGCAGTGTCCCGGCATCCGCTGTCACAGAGTACATCCAGAATATGCGCCACCGACATAAACCCTGTGTCCAGGCGGTCATTGTTCTCATGGATCATCTGGTCCAGCCTTGCTGCAAACGCCGGGCGCTCCTCCTCCGGAATCATATTGTACTTAAGTGCAAGAATATAATTTCCCTGCATCTCCTGCGTAAGCTTTCCTTCGCAGACAAACTCCTCGTAAAATGCCTGTCTTACACGGCCCGCATACGTCCGGTATTCCTCTGCCGTATCCTTATGCCCCAGCAGTTCGGAAACATCCGCGTACATATCTGCATCCGCCGCAAGGAGTGCCGTATCTACGCAATTCATAGTCAGGAATGAGGACGCCGGGCCATCGGAGAATCCGTTCGCATCCCGCACACTCGGCACAAGCCAGTCGCCGAAATGGAATCCTGTATTGATCACATACTTCTGGTTCTCTTTCCTCCTCTCTGAAAGAGAATCAAACTCCTCCCGGGTCATTCCCCCGAACGGCGAATTTACCGGGAGTTCTGCGGCGGCAAGGCGCATCGCATCCATCCACTTCCCCATCGCTTCATAGTTGTCTGTTAATACCTTTTTATCCCCCATAAGACGATAGAGCTGCATGGGAAGCGTCAGGATCACATCTCCCCACCCGAGGGAACCTGCCGCAGTCTGCTGTACATAATTTTTAATCAGAGGTACCGTATTGAGCACATGTCCGTTCCCGTTCTGTTCTGCGCGGATACTCTTAAGCCAGTCTTCATAGAAAGCGGTCATATCCTGATTATACATCGCTGTGGCTCCATATACAACCACGTCTCCCGTCCATCCTGCTTTTTCTCTTGTAGGACAGTCTGTAGGAATCGTAATGTTATTGGAACGCTGGCTCTGGAAAATATTGTGCTGCAGCTGATTTAATTCTCCGTCCGAACATGAGAAGGAGCCGGTCACTTTATTGTCGGTTCCGATGGCAAGGGCAGTAAGGCGTTCCGCTTTCCAGTCACTTCCGCCTTTCATCCGCACATAGCGGAATCCGTGATAAGTAAAACGGGGAGAAAACACCTCTTCCCCGCTGCCTGCGCAGATATAGGTATCTCTCTGGGCGCGTGTCTCATCCCCTTCAAACGCATAGGTAAAGTTCCCGTCCGGGTCCAGGACTTCTCCATGCTCAAAGGTGACGGTTTCCCCTGCTTCTCCACGGATGACGGCGCGGATTACGCCTGCCAGGTTCTGTCCGAAGTCCGCAAGAATGTCACCGTTCGGCGCGGTCCAGACTTTTTTTGCCGGAAACTCTTCCAGGACTTTTGCAGGCGGGAAATTCTGTCCCTCCGGAATTGGAAACGCATAGGGTGCGCTGCCAGAATCTTTCTCTCCCTGTTTCACATACCTTTCTCCGATTCCGCCCTTTGTGCGGACCGGCTTCCAGAATGCGGCATCTTCCTGCGCGGCAGGATAATCTATGTCCGAAGGATCCTGCATATCCCTCCTGGCGTCCACCGTCTCTCCGAGAAACAGGTCTGCCATGCGCACCGGACCGTCAAAGGAATATTTCCATTCCCCGTCGGTGCAGACGGTTTCTTCTGTCCCGTCTGCATACTCTATTTCGAGCTGTGCGAGAAGCCCCGGCGTCTCTCCGTATTCACACCCTCTGCCAAGCGCGATCTTTCCCTTGTACCAGCCGTCTGCAACTGTGACGGCGATTGCGTTTTCTCCTTCTTTTAGCAGCGTTTCCGCCGGATATGCCTGATAACGGATTCGTTTGTCATATGTGGTAAATCCCGGGTTCAGCAGTGTATCTGTCACTGCCTTCCCGTTAATCCTGACATCATAGATCCCATGCGCGGTAATGTAAAGCCGCGCACGTTTCACACCGTCCTTTACCGGGAACAGCCTTCGCATCCGCACGGGAGGATCATAGGGTTCCAGTCCGTTTGACCGGAGATTTGCCTCATCCGAAAGCATATCCACCTGCTCTCCTCTCATCATCGCCTGTACAAACTCCCCCCACTTCTTCTGCGCTCCGGTCAGCGGATTGACCGGAAGCTGCGGCAGCGGATCCGGCTCGATCCAGACCGCCTTCCAGTCTGCGGCATGGAAAAATCCGGTTTCAAACTCTGCGTCTGCACTCTCTGCCTCCATCCCGGATTCTGTCCACACAGTCACACGGAACCGGTAGCCGCAGGCGGATTCAAGTGCCTCTCCTGCATATTCGATCTCTGACTGGGCAGCGGATTTTACCCTTCCGCTGTCCCAGACCTCCCTGCCGGACCGTTTTTCCACGCAGATGCGGTACGACTCCTGGTATACATTCCTTTCACCGCTCTCCAGTTTCCAGGAAAAGCGCGGAGACTGTGTCTCCACCGCCATCGGATGTACCATATGTTCACATTTTAAATCTGTTATATGTATCATACTGCTTTCCTCCTTGGTTTTTCTGCCGGAACATCATCCTTCCTGCTCGTTCAGCGCCCGGATCACAGCTTCATACAGCGGTTTTGCCTCCGGCACCATACCGGCAAGTTCCGATACGGTCATCTCATAGGCCATCTTAATCATGGGATTGTCCATCATCCCCGGAACCATCTGCTCAAACATCTGTACTGCAAGCGGCTGTGACAGAATCTCCCCGAAGGTGCTCTCCATGGTAAAACGATCCCGTTTCAGACTGGTGGCGGTGTCATACTCATATTCGTACACACCGGAACCGGCTTCAATCTGCTCTTCTTTCTCCGGAAGGACAATCACCGCCGTTGTATTCGCCGGAATCTCGGCGTGAATTTTCAATTTTCCGTCCCGGCAGACATATCCGGATGCGATCTGTCCGTATGGACACTGAAGTTTCGCGTGGACTTCCTCCAGACCTTTCACGAGCATCGGACGGATCAGTATCTTTTTGTATCCGGGCTCCAGCTGGCTGATTCCTGCCGCCTTCCGGTACATCCAGTCCCCGATGGAGCCGTAGGAATAATGGTTCAGGGAATTCATTCCGGACTCGTCAAAGGTTCCGTCCGGTTTGATGGAATTCCAGCGTTCCCATATGGTGGTCGCCCCCATGTTCACTGCATAGAGCCAGGACGGGTAATCCTCACGCATCAGCAGCGTGGACGCCATGCCGTGCGCGCCGTTTTCCGAGAGAACATGGCAGAGGTACGGCGTACCGACAAATCCGGTCGCCAGATGGTTTTTATGGTTTTCAATGTTGACAACCAGTGTCTGAAGGATCCGCTCCCGGTCCTCCGGCCTCGCCAGGTTAAAGTACAGGGAAAGCACGCAGCCTGTCTGTGTCTCGCTGACGATCCGGCCCATGGGCGTATAGTACTCCCTGCGGAATGCTTCCAGTGTCTTTCCGTAGAGTTCTCCGTATTTCTCAGCTTCCTCTTTCTTTCCCAGTACCTCTGCTGTCTGCTTTACAAGGTCCGTCACGTAAAGGTAATAAGCATTGGCGATCAGATATTTGTCTGTCGCCCCGGTGCGGTCCGCGCTTTCCTCCTTGTCGAGCGCTAGCCAGTCTCCGTACTGGAAGCCGCTCATCCACAGTCCGTTGCTCTCACGGTGGTCTGTAATATAATCCACCCATTCATGCATACATTTCCAGTTTTCTTCCAGAATCCGTGTATCTCCGTATGTCTGGTATACAACCCAGGGAACGATTACCGCCGCGTCGCTCCACGCCGAAGAACTGTATTGCCCGAGAATATCAGGAACCACATGGGGGACGCCCTTCTCCAGGGAAGAATCCGCAGATACATCTCTCATCCATTTGCTGAAAAACAGCGCCGTGTTCCGCAGATATGAGGCGGTCCAGGAGAACACCTGGGCGTCCCCGGTCCATCCCAGACGCTCGTCCCGCTGCGGGCAGTCGGTAGGAATATCGAGGAAATTTCCGCGCATTCCCCAGGAAATATTGCTCTGCAGCTGGTTGATCTTCCGGTTCGAGGTATGGAAGCTTCCGGTTTCCTCCATATCAGAGTGCATCACACAGGCGGTAAACATCTCCGGACGCATATGCTTTTCTTCGATTCCCTCCACACAGATATACCGGAACCCGTGGAAGGTAAAATGCGGGAAAAACACCTGTTCCTCTCCGTTGCAGATATAGGTATCCTCAGACCGCGCCTGACGCAGGTTTTCTGTATAGAAATTGCCGTCTTTATCCAGGGTTTCCGCATGCCGGACTGTTATTTTCTGTCCTTTCGTCCCATGGATCCGGATCTCCGCCGCCCCGGCAAGATTCTGACCGAAGTCCACCACTTTCTCTCCCTTCGGGGTAACGAATATCTTCTGGGCAGGGATACGCTGCGTAATCCGCACAGGCTCGTTTTCCTGCGCGTGAAGGATTGTGCGGTCAAATTCCATGATCCGGACTTTTCCGGAAGCCTCGCCGGGAACGTATGTCGTATCGATCGTCTCACCCATGTAGATCTCGCTGCTGCGGATCTCTCCGGTGCGCACATACCATGTGTCATCGGTGGCAATTACATCCGTGCTTCCGTCTTTGTAAGTGAGATGGAGCTCGGCGAACGCAGCGGTCCGGTCCCCATAGCGGTCCGGTCTTAGATCGAAACCGAACATACCTTTATACCATCCGTTTCCCACCGTGATCTCAATCCGGTTATCCCCCTCTTCTCCGTTGCCCGAATTCAGCTGCCCTGTAATGTTGTACACCTGGTACAAAAGGCGTTTATGGTAGCTTGTCCACCCCGGCGTCATATGGTCCTCCCCCACACGTTTCCCGTTCAGCGTCATCTCATATACCCCCAGCGCCGTGGCATAGACCACAGCCTTTTGCAGAGGTTTCCTGACAGAAAATTCTTTTCCGAACACCGGGCATGCCGTCTCATCCGCCGGGAAATCATGTGTGATCATCTGCGCCTGGAAGGAAGCCGGGTCAAAGATTCCTGTTGCGAAGGACATCTCCGCACAGTCCGATTTTCCGTGATTATCCCACACATTCACCTTTACAAGATAATCCGTCTCATCCGTCAGGGCTTCGCCGCCGTAGGGAATCAGCACGGAGTCCGCGCTCTTTACTTCCTGTGTATCCCATACCTTTTTGTCTCCCGCCGTCACCTCAATCCGGTATTTCTCCTGAACGGTATTCTTTTCCTCTGATTCAATTTTCCAGGAAAATCTCGGTACAGCCACATCCAGGCCAATAGGATTCTTTCTGTATTCTGTTCTGAGATCATAAAGTTTCATTTTCGCAATCCTGTCCTTTCTTACAAACTGTTTTTTGTTTTTTTATTCTCCAAAACACTCACTGATAAAACTCTGTACTGCTTTCAGGTCTTCCTGCGCTTCCGGCAGTACCGGAAGGAAGATGTATCCGTGCATCATGCCGCTGCGGGGAAGAAATACTGTCCTGACGCCCTGTTCCTTAAGTCTGCGGTCAAGAAGAACCGCATCGTCATACAGCACCTCAGACCCGGAAACATTAACCAGTACTGGCGGGAATCCGTGAAAATCACCGGACAGCGGAGCGCCGTAGGGATTCTCCAATACATTGCTCTCACTGCTCTGAAAGTATTCTGCCTTTACTTCTTGCGCCAGATTTGTAATCATACAGTCTGTCCCGGCATTTTTCTTATAACTTTCAAGGTCCTTTGTATACTGCAGAGTAGGGGATGCCGTTACAATACACGCCGGAAGGGGAAGCCCCCTGTCTTTCGCCATCAGGGCGGCAGAAAGAACCAGATTTCCCCCGGCGCTTCCTCCCATAAAAGCTATCTTCTCCGCAGGATACTCCTCCAGAAGAGCACGGTAGACGGCAAAACAGTCTTCTGCCCCCGCCGGGAACGGATGTTCGGGCGCCAGCCGGTAGTCTGCGGATATTACGTTAAATCCAAGCTCCGCAGCCACATATCCGGTAATGTTCCTGCTCTGTCTGGAACTTCCGCTCACAAATCCGCCGCCATGAATGTAGAAAACAATCCGGTCCGTACGGTTTTTGCCGCATGAGATATATTCCACAGGCACGTTTCCAAGCTCCCCGACGCTGAATTCTGTGCCTTCCGGAAGAGGGCTTTGGGCGGACATTTCCTCCTCCTGCTTTCTTCTCGCCGTGTAATCAGGCCGGTTATCCGGATCGTATACGCTTCTCCCTTTCATTATCATATCAAATATCATCGTGTGGATCTCACTCATTTTATCCTCCTTCCCTGTCATCTGCCGGAAAACATCGTCCAGCTCCGGATTTTAAGTTCTTCTGTGTCCCGGAACCTCAGAACTGCTTCATATTTTCCCGGAGGGGCGCTGATCCGGCTGTTCTCCTGGACACCGTCCGCAATCCGGCGCAAAGAGCAGCAGTTCCTGCTCTTCTGTCTGCTCCTGATGTTCCGTCATACATTCCTCCGGCTTTTCTTCCGCAGGATACGGGAATTTTCCGCTGTTCCTGCTTATAAAAACGTCTCGTGCCGGAATGGAGTCCTCTCCGCCCAGGCACAGGACATTCCCTGTCATTCGTATTATGGTCCTGATTCTTTATCTCGCGCTTTTCCTTTTTGCGATCTCCTCATGGATAGCCGGGAGTCTCTTCTCCAGGTCAAACAGGATAGAGAGCACGAACATCAGCGCAAACAGGGCAAGCGGTACATAGATATTAAAAGTAAAGATCGCCTGCACGGTCGCCGGTGAAGCCGTCGCCGCGTCCGGATTGTACGCTGCGATCGCCAGGCACCACGCAACCATGGACGTACCCAGGCCGCTTCCGACCTTGCTTCCGAAACCGGAAGCACTCTGGGATGTCGCCAGCATCCGGTTGCTGAACTTATATTCATTGTAGTCGATCGCCATAGCCGTCAGAACGCCGAGCAGGCACATCATCGGAATATTCGCAAAGGAACTGAAACATCCGAGTACGGTATTGTATACAAAATCGTACGGATTAATAAGACGCAGAACATTCGCAGCCATTCCTATAAAGAAAGACACCCGCAGCGTCTTCGTCACACCGAGGAATTTTGTCAGCGGTCCCACAAGAGCAAATCCGAGGACTGTCGGAATCAGACCGACCGCTCCCTGGATGCCTACCAGATTATCGTTTCCATAGATCCATTTCGCATAATAGGTTCCGGCTGAGTTCGCAAGACCGTATGTAATGTTTGCAGCCAGTCCGAGCACCAGAACGATCACCCAGTATCTGTTGTGGAAGAGATTGACGATCGCCTTGAAGAAGGGGATCGCTTCCTCCGCATCCGGCGGTACAGTTCCCGCTTCTTCGGCGGGATTGGTCTCTCTGCCGGTCTTGTAGCAGATCAGCAGGAAAATCAGGGTAAGCACCGCCAGTACCACGCTGAATTTGATCCATGCCATCTGGTCGCCGCCGAGCATATTGGTAATCGGAATGATCGCCACTGCGATAATCATACCTGCCACATATCCGGCTCCCGCTCTCCAGGTTCCCATATATCCCCTCTCCTGCTGGCTTGCCGTACGGACAACCATCAGGGAACCGTAGGGAATGCAGATTGCCGTATAGATCACTGCAGTCAGCAGAAAGTTCGTAACAAACATGTATACCAGCTGTGCCGTCGAACTGATGCTCGTGGGAACCGTAAAGAGCAGAACGATCATGACCGCCGCCGGGACCGCCATCCTGAGCAGCCACGGACGGTAGCGTTCCTTTCCTGCCGGAGTGTGGTCTACAATATTTCCCATAATCAGATCGGTAAACGCATCCAGAATTTTTACAATCAGGAATGCCGTTCCCACGGCGCCCGCTGCCAGCCCGACCTTATCCGTATAGAAATAGGTAAGCTGTCCGACCAGTCCGGAGATCGCGTTTAGGGAAAACTGCCCAAGGGCGTCGCCGAAATAATCGCCTGCGCGCATAACCTTCTGGATTCCGTCTTTGTCTTTCCCAAGTGGTTTCTTTGCCATTTTTCTCATCCTTTCTTTGTCCTTTTGTTTTATGAGCTTATTCTATTTCAAACCTCATATTTTGTATTTCATATTCGTCTTTTATATTATATATTTGTTCTGTCTTTTAATTATATTTCTGTTCTGTCTTTTGTCTCTTTTTTACTTCACAAACCGGAGAATAAATGATATAAATATAAAGATGTGATAAATAAACAGATCAAGAAAGGAACATTAAAATTAATGAATCAAAAACAGCGCAAAAACAAGAATCCTCTTATCATCGCACTCCACCTCCTTCAGGGGGCGCTGATCGGTCTCGGCGCCGTACTGCCCGGCATATCAGGAGGTGTGCTCAGCGTGATCTTCGGCGTGTACAAACCGGTCATGGAGCTGCTTTCCAACCCCTTTAAAAATTTCAGGTCGCACGTTCCCATGCTGATCCCCTACATTGCCGGGGCAGCAGTTGGATTCCTCGGAGTAGCCAATATTCTTGCGTTTTTCCTGGAAAAATACCCTGATCCGTCTGTATGTGTGTTTATCGGTCTGATCACAGGGATGCTCCCGTCTCTGTTCCGTGAGGCAGGAGAACAGGGAAGAAGCAGAGGCTCCTGGATTTCCCTGGCAGTCTGTGCCTGTGTGATCTTCGCCCTGCTGATCGGGCTTGATATGACTTCCGTAGAAGTTGTGCCGAACTTTTTCTGGTACCTGTTCTGCGGTTTCTGTCTTGCCCTGTCCCTGATCGCGCCCGGGATGAGTTTCTCCACGCTTCTGATGCCGCTCGGACTGTATACTCCATTCGTGGACGGCATCGGACACTTTGACCTTGCCATTCTCATTCCTGCGGGAATCGGCGCACTGGTTACGGTCATCTGCCTTGCCAAAGCAGTAAACGCTCTTTTCGACCATTTTTATTCGATTGCCTTTCACGGCATTATCGGCATCGTAATCGCAGCGACCGTTATGATTATCCCGGTATCCGGATTCCTAAGCCCCGGTACCGCTGTCGTCAACGCCCTGTGCATCATTGCCGGCATCGCCGCGGCGCTTGCACTGGACAGATTCAACAGCAAAGTAAAGGTAGAATAATATAAATAATAGCGGGAGGGATTCTGTTCTATGGATAAAGTTTCAGACATTATAGATTTTCTGGAAATGCTGTACCCGGACTCCGGAGTGCCCTGCTGCCTCCTGGACGCGGACGGATGTCTTCTGTCCGCCTGTCCGGACTGGATGGAATCTTTCCCGATCCCGGAAAAATATACCGGCCGCCTTCTGGACAGCCCGGAGCACATCTCTTATCTTTCCACCGCTTACGGCGTATATTTCGGCTGTGTCCGCGCTGCTCTTTCTGCGCAGGATAACAGCCGCAGTCTGTCCGGAGCAGACTTCTGCGGCTGTTATTATCTTATCTTCGGTCCCGTGAACCTGACCCCCTATTCGGAATCTGAACTGCACCGCCTGTTTGACGATTACGGCGTACGCCAGGAAGCGCAGTCGTCCCTCCGGTCTTTTTTCCGGATGGTTCCCCAGTTTTCCCTGAACTCTTTTCTGCAGAAGCTTGTATTTATCAATTACTGTGTCAACCAGGAAAAACGTTCCGTCAAAGATGTGCTGCCTGCCGTCTTAAGCGACGATGTCGCAGTGACAGCGCAGAGTACGGAGAAACTTTATGAGCAGAAATCTGCCGAAGAGCACAATAACTCACACGAACTGGAAACGGTGCTCATGGAACTGGTGCGTACCGGGAGACCGGACAGCTTTCAGGATATCATGATCAATGAATCCGGTCTGCATGCCGGAATTACCGGTCCCACTTCCCTGCGCCAGCTTAAGAACAACATCATCATTACAACGACTCTGTCCACCCGCGCCGCCATCGAAGGGGGGCTTGATTCCGATACGGCATTCCAGCTCTCGGATACCTTTATTCAGACCGCCGAGCAGATCTCCGACCCGGATGCGCTCAACGAACTGATGGGGAAAATCGTATACACGTTTGCCCGGCGGGTTCAGGAAGTCCAGACTCCGGTCACATCCGACAGCATCATTATGAAGGCGGTCCGCTATATCCAGAAGAATACGGCAAGCCATATCACCGTTTCCGATGTGGCCAGATACATGGGCTTCAGCCGCAGCTACCTTTCCTCTTACTTTAAAAATGAACTGGGGTTCTCCATCGGAGACTTTATCACGCGCTGCAAGATGGAAGAGGCCAGACAGCTGCTCCGCTATACGGACCGCCCGGTCAGTTCCATCAGCAGCTGCCTGTGTTTTTCAAGCCAGAGCCATTTCCAGACTGCATTTAAACATAAATACGGCGTCACGCCGCTTCAGTACAGAAGAGAAGCTCAGAAAGAAGGACTCCGGAAAGCGGAGTCCTGACTGCCTTTTTCTATTCAAGTTCCAGTTTTTTCTTTAACTCCTCTGCAATCTCAAATGCACTGTAACGCATCGGAATCTCATACGTCTCGTCCGGGCTGTGCTGCGAGTTCCAGACCTGGGCGTAGAACGGATTCTCCCGCGCAATCTTCGGATAAGCCCAGGAATTCTTCATACATTCCGGACACCAGTGACCTCCCTGCAGTACAGCATTCACCGACATCATAAATTCATGTCCCGATGCGCAGCGCCATCTTGCCGGCGTATAAATATCTTTCACCGTTTCCTCGAGATATTCTCCGCCGCGGAACTCTGCCGCCTTCCTGAGATCCTCAGGATCAAGATTCTCTATTCCCTTTTCCTCATCGTACCCGTGGTCAAGACATACGGCCGGCTCTTCCGCCGGATGGTGCAGTTCGAAAGGCTTCGCGTTTTTCTTTGCTTCCAGGGAGCCGAAGAACGCCTGTATCCAGTCTGTTTCATTATTTTCTTCCATCCAGTCCGGTCCCATTGGTTTTGCCGCGATCTCTTTATTGTGGGCCCGCATCGCCGCGGCGTCAGGCATCATAGACGCAATCAGCGGATTCGCCATCATCCGTTCCATCTCCTGTTTTACAGATCCCCAGTAAATATCTGCCGGAATCTGACGGAAATGAAGCTGCTCTTCCAGTTTGTCAGAATCTGTGTAGTACTGGCCATGGAAGTTAAACCGTGCCACATCATGAGGATCATAGATGTCCTCATACCGGATTCCCATAGGCTCCAGGGAAAGTCCTGCCAGTTCCCAGGTCGCCATACGGTAATCTCTGCCCGAGCTTAAATTGTATGCCTTTCTCCAGAAGCTCTCATCAACCCAGTC
This sequence comes from Lachnoclostridium sp. An169, assembly GCF_002160525.1. Lineage (GTDB taxonomy): Bacteria > Bacillota > Clostridia > Lachnospirales > Lachnospiraceae > Mediterraneibacter > Mediterraneibacter cottocaccae. The sequence goes on along the minus strand of NZ_NFKT01000004.1, from coordinate 91,613 downwards.
CTCGCACAGATTTGCCATACAGATACCGGAATCGACAGATGTGCTCCACTCCAGCACGTTATTTGCCGGCTGGTGGAAAATGATCGGCTCCTCGCCTGCCCCTTCCGCACTCGGATGCTGTCCGGTCTGGCGGATAGACACCCAGTATTTTAAACCGCTGTCAAACACTGCCGCCTCGGAAAATACTTTCGACACTGCGTAATAATCATGAATGGACGGATTCATCGGATCTCCCACCCGTCCGAACTGAACCGGTTCCAGTCTGCTTCCCGTCATGGCTACGGTTCCCACATAGGCGAAATGTACTTTATCCGGGTCCGGCTGTTCTTTGATGGCTTTGATAATATTCAGCGTAGATCCTATATTTGTGTACAGAGTTTTCTCCGGGTATTTATCCGCGGCGGGAGATACCATGGCCCCGATATGAAGAACATAGTCCGCTCCGTCCACGCCTTTTTTGATAGTCTCATAGTCCGCCATATCCCCCCAGATAATTTCCAGGGACGGGCACATATACTTTTTAAGAAGCGTCCGGTTCTTTTCCGACGGTCTTGCCAGAATCCTGACCTGGAACCGGTTGTTCCTGGAAAGAAGCTGTTTCATCGTCTCCTGTCCCATAATTCCGGTCGCTCCGGTCAGAAATACGACCTTCTTCGGCTTCTTCGCGTAATTGTGCTCCTCTTCCCTGTCAAAATTCAAAGCCGCGTCAAAGGCTTCCCTTGTGGCGTTTATCGCTCTTCTCGCCATCGCCGCGTCGCCGATCTCATAATAACCGATCCCCAGATCATAACAGATCTCTCTCAGGGCGGAACTGTCGCGTTTCACTGCCCCGACCGCCACAACAGCATAATCGCAGGGATACTCCACCCTGTTTCCGTCCTTATCTCCGATCACTTTTCCGTCGGCGATCTCTGTAACCTTCACTTCTGTCTCCGGCCGGATGCCCGCTCCATAGATACTCTCTGTCACACAGATCTTCCGTGTGCTCCCCATATCGGCGCAGAAGTCTTTCATCATCTCAAGAACTGTTACCTTTACGCCTTTTTCCGCGAGATATTCCGCTGTCTCCATTCCTACCATTCCGCCGCCGATTACAACCGCCGTTCCGCTTACCGGAACCCTTCCGTCCAGCACATCGTGGGAATTCACGACAAACGCCTTATCTATTCCCGGGACAGACGGAATCACAGGCACCGCTCCAATAGCGCTGATTACGGTATGGGGATGAATTTCACGGATCAGGTCCGGAGTAACTTCGGTATTCATCCGGATGTCAACGCCCAAACGCTTTGCCTTATCAGCCATCTTCTGAACCGCCTGCTTCATCTCCGCTTTTCTCGGGGCCTCCCCTGCTGTCAGGAACTGGCCGCCCAGGACAGCGGAAGCTTCGCACAGAATCGGGTTATGTCCCCTTTTTTTCAGGATAATCGCCGCTTCCAGGCCTCCGATGCCGCCGCCTGCGACGAGAACCGTCTCCGGTTTTGCCGCCGGGGTAAGAACACATTCTTCTTCCCTGCCAAGTGCCGGATTCCGCAGACAGGTGATACATGGCGAGTCCACATTTTCAAATCCGTCATAGCATCCCTGGTTGCATCCCACGCAGTAATCAATATCCTCTGTGTCCCCGTTCTGCGCTTTCACACAGAAATCCGGGTCCGCAAGCTGCGCCCTTCCGATCACAACCAGATCCACCTTGTCTTCCTCCAGGATTTTCTCTGCCAGTTCCGGCGTATTAATACGCCCGACCCCGACGGTAAGCATGCCTGTCTCTTTCCGGATACGCGCTGCATTCTCAATGTTGAACGCTCTCGGAATATCAACCGGCGGCACTTCATACTTCAGTCCGGCTGTCAGGATATTCCCCCTGGAAATATCGAGCACATCCACCCCTGCTTCTTTTGCCATTGTGCAGAAGCGGATTACTTCCTCGATTGTAAGTCCTCCTTCCAGATAGTCGTCGTGGGCGTCGATCCTCATAAACAGCGGCATATCGTCCGGCATATTCCCGCGGATTGCGCGGATGCACTCCAGCGGGAATCTGCTGCGGTTTTCAAAACTTCCTCCGTACTCGTCCGTCCTGTGGTTGATGCCTCCGGACAGGAAGGAATGCGGAAGATAATTGTGGGCGCAGTGAAATTCCACACAGTCAAAGCCTGCCTTCACGGCGCGCTCCGCCGCTTTCCCGAAACATTCCGTCACCTCTTTTATCTGCTCCTTTGTCATACCCGGCAGCGTCAGCCCCGGCCCCATCGGCATGTCCGATGCCACGAGAATCTGTGCCGTCTGGTCCATTCCTACCGCAAGACTTCCCTGCCAGAGCTGAAGACCGGCTTTTCCTCCTGCTTCATGGATGGCATCCGTCAGAGATTTTAAACCGGGGATATATTTGTCCTCACTGATGGAAAGAAATCCTCTCGGCGCACTGGGCGTGTGTACCGAACATACCTCGACAATGTTCAGGCCGCATCCGCCCTTTACTCTTGCCAGATGATAACTGACCAGCTTTTTTGTCACATAACTGTCCCGTCCTGAAAATTTCGTTCCCATTGCCGGAAGAATCACACGGTTTTTCAGTTCCATCCCTCTGATCCTGACCGGACTGAATAGTTTTTTAAACATGTAACCTGCCTCCTTTTCTTCTTGCAGCAGTTTTTGAAAACCGTTAAAACTGCCCTTGTCATTACTATACATAATACATCCGATGGACAGTCAAAAACAAATAATACACAATTTTGACCGCCTGTTTTTGTGAAATTCTGATAGATATTTTTGTCTTCAGTCCACATTTCCCTATGGATTTTTTTAACAGGACTGTTTATAATAAAAAAAAGCCTACACCAGGTGAACACTTAGAAAAAAAGGAGGGCCCCTTCTATGACTATCCGTGATGCTGTCAGAAAAACCGGACTCCAGAAACGAACTATCTATTTCTATATCAGCCGCCAACTGCTCTCCCCTCCGGTCAATCCCGACAACGGCTATCATATTTTTTCAGAAGAGGACATCACACGTCTGAATATCATCCGGTGTCTGAGAGAATGCGGGGTTCCACTTGCGGATATCCGCGCCATCCTTACAAACCCCCGCACAGCTCCCTATTATCTGCACAAACGGCTGAACCGGCTTCAGACAGAACTTCTTTCGGCAGAGACGGTTATGGAAGAACTGGACCGGATCACTGCGGATCTTCCGGTCTGCCGCTCATTAAGTGAAATTGCGGACCGGCTTTCCTCCGCCAGATTCCAGCCCGATCTTTCCCGCTGCCAGCCGCAGTTTGAATCCCGGGATGCCCGTCTGATCGCGCGTTATCTGTGGCAGGCATATCTGGACGGCCCCATGACAGACTACCGCCAGTTTCTCTGGCAGAAGATTATGCAGGATACCGCGGCGCACATCCACACTGACCTGAAAGCAATGGCGCGTTATCTCCAGTTTCTTCCTCCGGAACAGCTGGATGAGGCAAGCGTAACACAGTTTATCCGCGCCAGAGAGATTATCGCACTGGAACCCTGCGGCTATTCCAGATTTGTGGAAGAAATGGAACAGTCTCTGGAACGCTTCTGCTCAGATCCCGTCCAGCAGGAACAGTGGAAGCTTCTGTACTGCCCGGTCATCCGTCCTTCCACCACATTTGCCTACAGCGCAAGCCACTGGATGACCGAATTTCATCCCGACTACCAGCGCTATTACAACAACATCCATGCCTGCTGTATGATGTTAAAAGAAAAGCTGAAAGAAGAATGCCTCCTGGACCGGATCGCTGATGCTTTTGCCGGAGCGTATGATTTTGAATCAAGCAGCTATGGTGAACTTGAAATAGCTGCTTCATTTCAGCACAGCGTTTATTCTATGCTTACCCCGGAACAGATCCGGGAATTTTTGAAAACGCTGTGACGCTGCCGGCAGAGATTCCGCCCAAGGCGCAAAGGTGCCTTATCCCTCCCGGCACGACTTTCTCCGGCTCCATACTTTCTGCATGACCGGCGCAACTCTCCCGGACCGTATTTCCAACTGTATTCGTTAAAACAGGACCCGTATTCCCTTCTGTACCAGGCGCAGCCCCTGGAATTATAAGCGCCCGGGCAGTCACATTCATGACCTCACTCGCTGCCTCCATCACTGCATTCGCAATACCAGAATTAAAACCAGACAGTAAAAGAAGGACCTCCGGCTTCAATAAGCCGCGGTCCTTCTCCTGCTGTCTGATTCCGTTTTTATCAGATTCTGCCGGGGTTCTGTTTTATTCAGCCGGCTGTCTCAGACTACATAGTATTCCATCGGATAAGTGAGATAGCTGTGAGGCTCCAGCTGGTCACAGGTTACATAACCGGGCTGAGCGATCAGCAGGGACGGAATCCTGTTGACAATCGTTGCACAGGTATGCTCTACTGTTGCAGGTTTCACTACATGGAATTCCGTATCGGGTTCACCGGTGATCCACCAGTCGCACTGATCTCCATCTTCCGGTCCGTAAACCTTGCCGATTGTTTCCTCCTCGATGGTAATCCCCTGCAGAGTCTCAATAGTCACTACCGCCGACATACCGATGCATCTGCCCGCCTCAATGGTCTTTCCCAGTGTAGCACTGTAGACGTCGTGATCTACTATATACGGCACATGTCTCTGTGTAATAGACTTGACAGTGAGACCCAGCTTACTGCAGATCGCCTCACTTGCATTCCATGCGTAGGACGGCTCGAACTCAGCCGGATGGGCGATCTGGGCTTCAAATTCCTCTGCTGTCAGGTCACAGCCGTGGGCTTCTGCCAGAGCCAGTCCGTAGTCCTCCACATTATAGCTGTATGCCCCTTTGATCTTTTTGATCTGGTTGCATCCGGACGCCACCATGGCTACCATGTTGATCCAGAAAATATCCTGCATACCGGAGCCTGTTATTGTACAGCCGTGCTCTTTCGCAAGAGCGTCCAGACGGTTGATCTCAGCCGCAGCAGTCGTCCAGGGATAGATCGCTTCCTCACAGGTAGTTATCACATTGATTCCGCGGGAAACACATTTCTCTACATGCTCGTAAATATCCCCGATAAAACTGAACAGAGTTACCACTGCCACATCGGCATCACACTCGTCAAGAACCTTGTCGGCATCACTGGAAATACATACTCCGGTTTTGATCCCCAGTCCGGCGTAATCCCCCACATCCATTCCGACAACATCGGGATTCACATCAATCGCTCCTACGATCTGCGCGCCGTGCTCATGCAGGTAACGCAGCGTATATTTCGCCATTTTCCCGCATCCATACTGAACAACTTTGATCTTTTCCATCACAAAACCTCCTGACTGTTATTGATGATTATTGTTTCTGAATAAACCTTAAACCCTCATGCCGCTTGAGAGTCAAGAGATTTTGTGAAATTTCTGTCATTCTATTTCCGGAAACTTACAGGAACCTGCAGGCGCAGAAACATGCTGCGCGGATCATTGTCAAATACCTGAAAACCTGTCATGACCTCACAGATATAATCTCCGGATACCGTATAGCCGTTGTCCCGGCAGAAGTTCAGAAGACGGCGCGCGAAAGTGATTTCATCATCATAGTTGTCCAGATAGACGCAGGCATACATCCCGCTCTCCACCACATCCGCGTTTTCTCCGCCGGACAGTTCTCTGCGGCCGGTAAAGATAAAGATCCTCCCTGCCCTGAACTGTTCCTTTTCAAAGTCTTCCTGTGTGATGGAGGTGCCGATATTGTATGAATGAATCTGGGTAACCCCCTCCCTTTCAAGCTTTCTTCTCAGATCCCGGAGCAGGTCTTCATAGCTGTGAATATCGTCCTGATAAAAGTTATGCCGGCAGGGGACACCCCATATATAGCGGCGGTCAATATATTCCAGAGAAAATGTCCCTGTATCCGGCGACTTCCGGTATCTCTCAATGGACATAATCGCCCGTTCTACCGCATCGTGTCTGTCTTTCAGCTGACGCAGCTGCTGATGGAGCTGTTCATTCTTCCTTGAAAGAATTTCCTCAATCAGAGAAATGTCCTCCTTTTGCAGTATCTCGGCGATCTCCGCCAGACTCATTCCCAGCTCTTTCATATATACAATCATGTCCAGACGCGCATTCTGATTGATGTCATAATACCGGTAGCCGGTCTGCGGATCAGTATAACATGGTTTAAGCAGTCCCTTTTCATCATAGAGCCTCAGGGTTGAAACGGAAATCCGGTTCAGCGCAGCCATTTTCCCTATGGAAAGCAGTCCTTTATGCATTCGTGTCATCTCCCGAAACTCTCACCCACAGAGGAGAGCTATTTGTTTATTCCTGTATTGTAACAGTCCTGTCTGATAAACATATCGCGGCTCACCGGAGCCTGGTAAGACTCCGGTGAGCCTCTGCAATTAAAGCATATAGGAAACTCCCGGCATTGTCCATATAATTTTTATCCGAGTAAACAAAAAATATTTGATAAACTTATTTTCTGCGCCAGAGGGGGCGGTATCTCACCTCATCCTTCGAATGATAGAGCCCGATACCAACCGAGTTGTTGATCAGCCCGATAATCGGACAGAGCATGGGGAGAAAAGTAAACGGGATAAAATCCATCACACTGATTCCTCCGAGAACCACTCCATATCCGATAACCCATGCGCTCCACGGAACAATCGCTGCAACCATGGTTCCCACATCTTCCAGTGTACGTGATAGAACAGCACGGTTGATATCCATATCATCGCAGACATCCTTAAAAGCAACTGCCGGGATCGCAATTGCAGGATACTGTCCGCCAATAAGACAGATAATTAAACTTGAAATCCAGACACCAAATAAAATAGTTCTTGGTGTATTTAACTTCTGGGAAAGTCTGTTCACAAGAACATTTAACACATTTGTCTCGGAGAACAGACCACTGAGCATTCCCAGGACAAGCAGGATTCCCACCAGAGAAAGCATACTGGAAAAGCCGCCTCTGTTTACAAGAGTATCTACTGCCTCCACACCGCTGTCAATAGAGAAACCATTCAGAACATAGTCGAGATCCTCCATAAATCCCCTTCCCTGGAAAATCATGGACCAGATAATACCGGTTCCGATTCCGATACCAAATGTCAGGAAAGCCGGCACCTGCATTACCGAGAGGACAAGTACAATCAGTACCGGAATAATATGAACCGGACTGATGTTAAAATTCGCTGTAAGTCCGTTTGAAATCTCATTGACTGCAGACGAATCAATATTTCCCGAGGCATTCAGGCCGAGTACCGTGTAGATGACAAGACATATCACAGTAGCCGGAACCGTTGTGTACCACATGGATCTGATATGAGTAAAAAGGGGTACTTCACAGGATGATGAAGCCAGCAGAGTTGTATCTGACAGAGGGCTCATCTTGTCTCCGAAAAATGCGCCGGATATCACAGCGCCTGCTGCCAGAGGAACCGGGATACCCAGTCCTTCTGCCATCCCGCAGAGAACTACACCGATCGTACTGATCGATCCCCAGCTTGTACCCGTACATACTGCCATAAACGCAGGAAGGATCAGACAGATCGGCAGGAAAAGGTTCGGGGTAATAATCTTCATTCCGTAATAAAGCAGAGACGGTATCGTACCGGAAGCCATCCACACTGCCACCAGACAGCCCACGAGAAGCATAATCATCGTAGCCGTCGCGATCTGGCGGACACCTTCGGCCATTGCCGAATCTATAACATCCCACTTGTATCCCATATAGTAACAGAATATAAGCATCAGAAACAGCGCGCCCAGTGCTCCTATCGTAACGTCAGCACCCAACGCAATCAATATGATAAGTAACAGGATGGGTGCAAAAAAACCAACCAAAGCACGCCCAACTGTCATTTCCTTCAGTGTCATTTTCTTGTTTTCGGTCATCTTTAGTCCTCCTCTGATTCAACCTCTGACTCAATCAACAATGTCTAAACTTCACTGAGAGCAGCACGTATCCTTTCCAGTGCCTCCTTCAGAACTTTATTCGTAACAGCGAAATTTATCCGGATATAGCCTTTGCCTTCAGACCCGAAGTTCTCTTCTCCGTCATCCAGATCGATATGCGCCTTTTCCATAAAAAACCGTCCCAGATTCTCCGTTCCTATTCCGGCTTTGCTGCAGTCCAGCCACAACAGAAAACTTCCCTCAGGAACATACGGAACCAGAGGGAGATTATTATCCCTGATGTACTTCAGAATCTCCTGCAGGTTGTTGTAAAGATAACCGGTCAGTTCCTGCATCCACTCATCGGCTTCCCCTTTCATAATAGAGGTAACGGCAGCAATCGCAAAACTGTTCACCGCATATCCAAACGAATAGGCCTGGATCTGACGCATCCACGCCTGGCGCATCTGCGGATCCGCCACCGTGATGATCGCATGCGGAAGGCTCATGATATTATAGCCTTTGCTGAGACTTACAATCTGAACACTGATCTCCTGTGCCTTCTGATTTACGGCAAGGATGGGGATATGTCTGTTGTCTCCATATAAAATCAGGCAATGTACCTCATCGGAAACAATCCTGACATTATATCGATAACAAATCTCTACCAAACGTTCTAATTCTTCTTTTGTAAACACGCGTCCGGTCGGATTGTGCGGATTTACAAGCAGATATAAAGACGGATGATACTTCCTGATTTTCTCTTCAAAATCATCGAAATCAATCTCATAGTGTCCATTGACCGGTTTCATAGGATTGCTGATCAATGTCTGATCCGCTCCCTCAACCGCCCAGCGAAGGGGACTGAAAACCGGTGTCTGCACGATGACTGCATCGCCAGGCTTTGCATAAATTCCCAACGCCATCCTGACCGCTCCTATCGTACTCGGAACATTGCTCAGCCACTCGGGTTCAATCTGAAGGTTATAATTTTTCTTATACCAGCCTACAACTGCATCATAGTACTCCGGTGTATGCTGCCTGTAGTTATAACAGTTCTCCGTGGCTATGGGAACCAGCGCTTCGCGGATACACGGCGCACACGTAAAGTCAAGATCTGCCGTTCCCATCCCGATTACATCTTCCGGCATTCCCGGCATTCCCCATCGATAAGAATAATTTTTCCGATGATCTAAGGTCCTGTCAAATTCATACTTCATTCCATTGCTTCTCCTTTTCCGGATCTTCTCCTTTTTCTCATTCTGTCACAATTTTTCCTTCTGATAAAACTTACTCTATATTCTCGAATCCCTCCTTTCACAGAACTTTTTAAGTCTTTTTGCCCCCTCTTCTATATTTGCCCGGGACGTCGCCAGATTCATCCGTATAAATCCTGCGCCGCCTCTGCCCAGCGGATATCCGTTTTCCACAATCATGTGTGCCTCCTGTTCGATCTGATAACTGAGCGTCTGAGGACGGATTCTCAGTTTTCTCAGGTCGATCCAGGCAAAATAGGACGCATCACTTTTCATCACTCTGCATCTCCCCGGGATCTGTGACTCAAAATACTGTGTCAGGAATCTGTGATTTTCCGCGATTTCTTTTCTCAGCCTGTCAAGCCAGGCATCACATTCATTAAAAGCCGCGATTGTTGCCACAATTCCCATCAGATTCTGTCCGTATTCCATGCTCATCGCATTCAGCGCTTCCCGGTACTGTTTGTAGATTTCCGGATTTTCGGCAACGATAAAAGCATGGCGTAAAGCTGCAGTATTATAAGTTTTACTTGTCGAGTACAATGTAATTGTCCGATATGATATTTCCCTGGATAATGATGCAATCGCCGTGTACCTGCCCTCCGGAAAGATCAGCCCGCAGTACACATCATCTGAGAGGATCCACGCCTGGTATCTGAGACAGAGATCTGCGATTTTCTGCAGCTCCTCTTTCTTCCATGCTCTTCCTACCGGATTATGCGGGTTGCATATCCAGAGAACTTTTGACCCGGCTGCCAGACACGCTTCCAGAGCACCAAAATCGATTCTGTAACCGTCTTCCTCCAGAATCAGAGGGCACTCCATAACCCTGCGTCTGTTCAACGTCAGTATTTCTCTGAAACAAAAATGGACCGGGGTTAAGATCGCCACTGCATCTCCCGGTGCTGTCAGAATATTGAGCGCTGTCCAGGCGGCCATATAGATTCCTGCATTCTGCAGTACACTGCTGCGTGCATCAATCTCCCATGCGTTTGTCCTTAACAGCCAGTTCTGAATTGCTTCATAATAAGCATCCGGAATCATCGGATAGCCCAGATGCCCCCTCTGAATTACCCTTTCGAGAGCATCCAGAATCGGCTGGGGAGAACGGTAATCCATATCGGCGGTTCCGAAACAAAGAAGGTCATCCCATGGTTTCTGCTCTTTTTCGTATTCCCATTTCAGACGAAACAGGCCCTTATCATCCGCAATTTCCAATCTCTGATCCACCATAGCTGCCTCCTTTTTTCGTTTTCCTGCTCTTCTTCCCCCTGCTCCCTGTGCACTTTTGTAAACATTATATAAACTGAAATATATTAATGTCAATATGAAATAATTCATTCGAAATCCCCTGTTTATTTCATTGTAAAAGTCATTTTGCTATGCTAAGATACAGATAGTTTAATTGGATGGAGGACAATATGAAATTAACGAAAACCGACAGATTAATTCTTGATTCATACTCACAGATGGTGGAATATCTCTCCGCCTACCTCGGCACTGTCTATGAAATCAGTCTGCACAGTCTGGAAGATCTTGATCATTCTGTCATCAAAATAATGAACGGATATCACTCCGGACGTACTGCGGGAGCTCCCCTTACAGATCTTGCCTTAAACATGCTGAAAAGGATTAGCGATCAGGGCCTTTCCTCTGCAAACACTTATATTTCTTACAATGCCGTCAACTCTATGGGAGAGCGTCTGAAGTCTTCCACAATCCCGATTTTCGGGGAAAACCGGCGCATTATAGGAATTTTATGCATTAATATGTATCTGGATTCTCCGCTTTCGGAAATCCTGGAAACACTCACAGATACAAACGGAGGGGAACCTCAGCAGGAATATTTTGCCAAAGATACGTCAGACAGCATCCATCGATTGATTAATGATGCCCGCAATCAGATCATGTACAATAACAGTATCGCCCCGGTAAATAAAAATAAGGAGCTGATCCGCCTGCTCCATGAGCGCGGGGTTTTTCAAATCAAGAATGCCATTCCGCAGGTTGCCGATGCCCTGGGAATTTCGAAAAATACTGTTTATATGCATCTGCGCAACATTACAAATGAAGATGAGAAATAGTGTTTTTTTCAGTGAAAGGGAGGTGACTAATAGATAATTAGATAAATTTCTAATATATACGGGATTATATACAGAAAAAAGTCCATAATCATGGACTTTTTTGAGTAGCGGAAACTGGATTTGAACCAGCGACACCACGGGTATGAACCGTGTGCTCTAGCCAACTGAGCTATTCCGCCATATTCATTTGGTATATATGGGGCCTATAGGGCTCGAACCTATGACCCTCTGCTTGTAAGGCAGATGCTCTCCCAGCTGAGCTAAGACCCCATATCTTTTTGTCTCTCGGAAGTTTGTCTTCCGCAGCCGACTTGTTAAGTATACTATCAGAGGCGAAAAATGTCAACACCTTTTTTTCATTTTTTTACATTTTTTCTTTCTTTTTTTCTCTCGCCCTTTTTCAGCCTCTTATTCCCGGGATTTATCAGCATTTAGTACTAATCGAACTACCCGGTATAATTAATTATAATACACATTATTATGGAGCGGATTCATTCATCCGCTCCATCTGAATCTCCGGATCATCTCATATACCGGCTCATCCGACCTCCATCTCATCCGATCTCCGACTCATCCGATCTCCGACTCATCCGATCTCCGGCTCATCAAATTCCAGAGTAATATATTTGAAGCGGTCATCATGCCACTTCTTCACGACTTTTCCCCGTCTTGTCTGCAGGCGTTCCCTGTTTTTGAAGTTTCCGCTCGCCCCGTATGCATGTTCGATCATATACCAGTATGATGTAGGCAGAACGTATTCCTCCACCTCCAGATAATCGCCTTCCTCGCAGCAGTCCGGTGTCTCTGTCGTAAAATCCATTAACCTTGCCATATCGATGCTCCTGTTGTCTCCTATCTGAAATACTTCACTCCGGACTCGAATATCTTCATATCCTGCTCGCCGTAAATATTAATCGCAACAGAATCTCCCCGGCGCTCGGAGTGTGCCATCTTGCCCAGCACTCTTCCGTCCGGGCTTGTGATTCCCTCGATTGCGCGGTAGGAACCGTTGATATTCCACTCTTCATCCATGGAAATATTACCTTCCGGATCACAGTACTGAGTCGCAACCTGCCCGTTGGCAAAGAGTCTGTCCAGCCATTCCTCACTTGCGACAAAACGTCCCTCTCCGTGGGAAGCCGGATTTGTATATACTCCGCCGGGCTGCGCCTCCTGAAGCCATGGCGATTTGTTCGTTACAACCTTTGTATAGACCATCTTTGAAATATGACGTCCGATGGTGTTGTAGGTCAGTGTCGGAGAATCATCCTTCTGTCCCACAATCTCTCCGTACGGCACAAGCCCCAGTTTGATCAGTGCCTGGAATCCGTTGCAGATACCGAGTGCAAGTCCGTCGCGCTCATTCAGGAGCTTCTCCACTGCCTCTTTGATCTTTGCATTCTGGAATGCAGTAGCGAAGAATTTTGCCGATCCGTCCGGCTCGTCGCCGGCGCTGAATCCGCCCGGGAACATGATCATCTGTGCCCCGGATATGGCTTTCTCAAACTCCTCCACAGATTCCCGGATATCTTCTGCATTCAGGTTCCGGAATACCTTTGTAACCACTTTCGCGCCTGCTCTCTCGAAAGCTTTCGCGCTGTCATACTCGCAGTTCGTGCCCGGGAATACCGGGATAAATACGGTAGGCTGTCCGATCTTATGGCTGCAGATATGAATATCTGAAGTCCGGTAAATCTTCTCCTCCACCGGCTCCTTCGAATCTGCCGCGGATTTCGTGGCAAACACGCTCTCCAGAGTTGATGTCCATGCTTTTTCTGCCTCGTCAATGGAAAGCACCGTATTACCGTATTCAAACACATCCTTATCCGTCACTTCACCGATGACCGTATAACTGATGGCAAGATTCCCCACCTGTCCGTCCGGCACCTCGGCAATGATATCGCCGAATGCAGGAGCAAACAGATCTCTCGGATCCATACTGTGCTCGATCTTTACTCCCATCCGGTTGCCGAATGCCATCTTGCTTACTGCAGCCATCACACCATGGCGGTCAAGGGCATAGGCAGAGATAATACGTCCATTGCGGATATCCTCCGTAAACTTTCCGTACTGATCCATAACCTGGGAATAAACCGGAAGATCATTGGAATCTCTTTCAATCCGGAGCCACACGATCCTGCTTCCCGCTTTCTTGAACTCCGGCGTAATAATGTCTTTGTCAAGCGCCATGTCAACGGCGAAAGAAACCAGGGTAGGCGGTACGTCAATGTCCTGGAAAGTTCCGGACATACTGTCCTTTCCGCCGATGGACGGCAGACCGAACCCGATCTGTGCCGCATATGCACCGAGAAGGGCTGCAAAAGGCTGGCTCCATCTCTTCGGATCCTCGGACATCCGGCGGAAGTATTCCTGGAAGGTAAAGCGGATCTTCCGATAGTCTCCGCCCGCTGCAACGATCTTTGCCACAGACTCGGTCACTGCGTATACAGCTCCGTGGTACGGGCTCCAGCTTGAGAGATACGGGTCAAATCCATAGCTCATCATGGACACGCTGTCCGTGGAGCCGTTTAGCACCGGCACTTTTGCCACCATGGTCTGTGTCTCTGTCATCTGATATTTTCCGCCGTGAGGCATGAATACAGAGCCTGCCCCGATGGAACCGTCGAACATCTCCACAAGTCCCTTCTGGGAGCATACATTGAGATCTCTGAGCATATCGAGCCATTTTTCTTTCACATCGCCCACTTCTTTTCTGCAGAACAGACTGTCTTTTCTGTCCGGCATCTCCACTTCCACGCTGGTCTCCTGGTGGGCTCCGTTTGTATCAAGGAAGGCGCGTGAAAGATTGACGATCTCTTTTCCTCTCCATACGAGAACCAGTCTCGGGGACTCTGTGACAACCGCCACCTCTGTCGCCTCAAGGTTTTCTTCTTTTGCATATGCCATGAACTGCGCAGCATCTTTCGGATCAACGACAACTGCCATTCTCTCCTGGGACTCGGAAATTGCAATCTCCGTTCCGTCAAGGCCTGCGTACTTCTTCGGCACTTTGTCCAGCTCTACACGCAGTCCCGGCGCAAGCTCTCCGATAGCCACGGACACACCGCCCGCTCCGAAGTCGTTGCACTTCTTGATCAGACGGCTGACTTCCTCTCTGCGGAACAGCCTCTGGATCTTTCTCTCGGTAGGCGGATTTCCTTTCTGCACCTCTGCACCGCATGTCTCGATAGATTCCTCGGTGTGTACTTTGGAGGAACCTGTTGCGCCGCCGCAGCCGTCACGCCCGGTCCGTCCGCCGAGCAGGATGATGATATCTCCCGGATCTGAATTTTCGCGGATCACCGCGCGTCTCGGAGCAGCACCCAGCACGGCGCCGATCTCCATACGCTTCGCTACATAGTCCGGATGGTAGATCTCTTTTACCAGACCGGTAGCCAGACCGATCTGGTTTCCGTAGGAGCTGTATCCCTTTGCAGCTCCGCGCACCAGCTTCTTCTGGGGCAGTTTTCCTTTCAGTGTCTCTTTGACGGAAACTGTCGGGTCAGCAGCTCCGGTTACACGCATGGCCTGGTAGACATAGGTACGCCCGGAGAGCGGATCCCGGATCGCTCCTCCCAGGCAGGTTGCCGCGCCTCCAAACGGCTCGATCTCCGTGGGATGGTTGTGCGTCTCATTCTTAAAGTTGATCAGCCACTCCTCTTCCACTCCGTCTACTTTGATCGGCACGACGATACTGCAGGCATTGATCTCGTCAGACTCTTCCTGATCTGCAAGTTTTCCTTCTCTTTTCAGCCTGCGCATTGCCATCAGTGCCAGGTCCATCAGGCAGACAAACTTGTCCTCCCTGCCGGCAAAGATCTCACTGTGATCCTTCAGATACTCTTTGTATGTGTTCTCGATGGGCTCTCTGTAATCTCCCTCGTCGAACTTCACATCCTTAAGCTCCGTAGAGAAAGTCGTATGACGGCAGTGATCGGACCAGTACGTATCCAGAACCCGGATCTCTGTCATGGTAGGATCTCTGTGTTCCTCTCCGCGGTAATAATTCTGAATATGGAGGAAATCCTTAAACGTCATGGCAAGGCCCAGAGAATCATAGAGCTCCTTCAGAGGCTGCTCCTCCATGTTCTGGAAACCGTCGAACACTTTGATATCCTCCGGTTCGTCAAAAACCGTTACCAGAGTATCCGGCTTCTCTTTCGCAGCCTCCCGGGAATCTACCGGGTTGATGCAGTGTTCCTTGATCGCCTCAAGTTCGCTGTCTGATATATTTCCTTCGATAACATAAGTGGTGGCGGTGCGGATCACCGGCTCCTCGTCTTCCTTTATGAACCGGATGCACTGTTCTGCAGAATCGGCACGCTGGTCAAACTGTCCCGGAAGGAATTCCACAGAGAATACCCGGTCATTTTCACCTGCCGGAACTTCTTCTCTGTAGAGAATATCTACCGGCGGCTCGGCAAACACACCCCGGCACGCCTTCTCGAATGTCTCGTCCGAGACATTCTCCACATCATAGCGGATCAGTTCTCTGACACCGGTCACGTCCATGATTCCCAGATAGCGTCTGATCTCATGCCGCAGTTCCTTCGCAGCAACGGCAAACTCGGGCTTCTTCTCCACGTACACGCGCTTTACATTACTCATATTTTGTCTCCTTTGCTCAAAATTTCCTAAGAGTATCGTACCACACTTTTCCTCATAAGTGTAATTAATATAATTAAAGTTTATGATAAGAATGCCTAATCTTCCTGGCAGGCATTCCCGCCTGACCTCCCCCTCAGTTCCCGGTATGCTGTCCGGAACCGTTCTTCTTCTTTCCGGCGGAGAGCCTTCCCGGGATAAGACTTAATGCGAAGCACACTGCCAGCCCGATAATGAAGATCACACCGATGCGGATTACCATATCTGCAAACAGACCTTCCGGCAGCATACGGATCATATAGTCCTCCGCCGGATCAAACAGCCAGAGATCATTGTCAAAAAAGATATGGTGAAACTCCACAAACACTGCATTGAAGTCCACGGCAACCGCAATTCCCAGAAGCACGACCAACGCTCCGGTAACAGCCAGCACAATCTGCCAGGACCGCGCCAGAATCCGCTTCCAGTCCGCCCTCACCGCAAGCAGAAAGACAAGACAGATCACCGCGGCGGCGCAGGCACCCCACCTGAGATTCAGCCCTCCGATAAACAGATCCCGGACCTCTCCCATATGAAAGCGGTCCTGTTCGTTAAAGAAGTCCTGTTCCACGCCTTCCACAGTGGTCGTAACAGAGAGCGCCTCTCTGTCGCCTCTCAGGTACGCCATCATCTCTCTGGTCACGTGCATCACATCATCCATCGTCATGTCGAGGTCAGAGAGCACGTCATATTTCTCGTATTCCTTCTGATATACATTAAAGTCTGCATACATGGCAATCTCAAAACTTGAAATCAGCAGAATAATCATGAGGGCAACAGAAAAAACAATTCCCGCCGCCCAGTGTAGCTTGTTCATATTGTGTCAACCCTTTCATCATGTTATAATACAACCAGTATTTATCAGGAGGACTAATAATTATGATTGATATCAATTATGAATTATACAAAGTATTCTATCATGTGGCTTCCACTCTTAATTTCTCGGAAGCCTCCAAACAGCTTTTCATCTCACAGTCCGCAGTCAGCCAGTCCATCAAGACACTGGAAAAGAAACTGGATCAGGTTCTCTTTATCCGCAGTACAAAGAAGGTCCGGCTCACTCCGGAAGGCGAGATCCTGATGCGTCACATCGAACCCGCCATGAACCTGATCCGCAAAGGGGAAGCCCAGCTCCTTGAAGCGGCCTCCACAGGCGGTCAGATCCGCATCGGTGCCAGTGATACGATCTGCCGCTATTTTCTGATTCCCTATCTGGAACGTTTCCACAAGACGTTCCCCAACGCGCACATAAAGGTCATCAACCAGACCTCTGTCAAATGTGCAGAACTTCTCCGGAATGGAATGGTGGACCTGGTTGTCGTCAATTACCCCAACAATTACCTTGGAACCGCCGCCTCCGTAACGCGCATCCGGAAATTCCGGGACGTGTTCATCGCCGGAGAGCCTTTCTCCGAACTGAAGGGCAGGAAGCTTTCTTTTACAGATCTGGTCCGCTATCCGATCCTGATGCTTGACCGGAACAGCACGACAAACGAGTTTCTCCACAGCCTGTTCCAGCAGCATCAGCTGGATCTTGTGCCGGAAATCGAACTGACGAGCAATGACCTTCTGGTAGATCTTGCCCGGATCGGCCTTGGCATTGCCTTTGTGCCGGATTACTGCATCGCCGGCAGAACTGACGGGATCTTTGTCCTGGAAACAGAGGAGGACCTCCCGGAACGGGAGCTTGCCATCGCTTTCAACGGACACCTTCCCCTCTCCCGCGCATCCCAGGAGTTCCTGAGTTATTTCCAGAACTCTTCGATATAGCTTCCGACCGTCCGCACAGTACAGTACTGACACCGGTCCCACTCACGCGGGAATGTCTCTCTGTACTGCCGCTGCCGGAACCGGTCGTCCAGCAGCAGGATCACACCTCTGTCGCTTTCCGTACGGATGACGCGTCCTGCTGACTGGAGCACCTTATTCATCCCCGGATAGAGATAGGAATACTCAAATCCCTGCATCCCTCTGCCGTCGAAATACTGTTTGACAATCTCACGCTCGTTGCAGACCTGGGGCAGTCCGGTTCCCACGATAATGGCACCGATCAGCCTGTCGTCCGCCAGGTCAATCCCCTCGGAGAAGATTCCTCCCATCACGCAGAAGCCCACCAGGCTCCTGTCCCTTTTCTGCTCAAACTCCTCCAGGAACTCCTCTCTCTCCTGCTCTGTCATATACTGTCCCTGTATGAGCATATCAACGTCATTTCCCATCTGTTCAAAGCGTTCACATACTTCGTCCATAAAGCGGTAGGATGGAAAGAAGGCGATGTAGTTTCCCTGTCTCGCCTCTGCCGTTTTGCGGATATAGACGGCGATCTTTTCATACATGTCCGGTCCCCGCATGGTATAGCGGGTGCTCACATCCGTTCCGATCAGCAGTAAGCGGTTGTCATTCGGGAAACAGGAATGTGCATAGACTGCATAGTCATCTTCTTCCACAGAAAGCAGTTTCTTATAATAGCGGATCGGCAGCATTGTGGCGGAGAAGAATACCGTACTGTTTCCCTGTTCCAGGTAAGCCTGCAGATTAACCGCCGGATTCACACAGAACAGCTTCACCATAAATCTGCCGTCCGGTTCCATCTCGCTGTATATGACATAATTTTCATCCAGTATATCATAGATGCTCAGAAAAGAACGGACCTGAAAGTAGAGCTCCAGTACCCGCTCCCGCTTTTCCTGATCCGTACATTCCTCCAGAAAAGTTTCCATCTCTGTAAAGAGACTCATGAGCTTCAGAGCAATGTGGGAGACACTGTTAAGGATCTGATAGTTCTCACACTCCCGCTTCAGTTCCAGGAACAGCCGGTTCACCTCATCCAGTCTCCTGGCGAGCCTGCCGTCCATCGGCTTTACAAGCCGCTTTACTTCCAGGAAGTCCTCTTTATAGAGAGCTGCACTGTACATTTCCCTTCCCCGTTCCACCAGGTTGTGCGCCTCGTCAATCAGGAAGAGATATCCACCGGAAGTACCCTCCCCGAAGAACCGCCGCAGATGTGCATTGGGGTCAAAAACATAGTTGTAATCACAGATCACGGCATCCACCCATGTGGAAATATCAAGGGACATCTCAAAGGGACATACACGATACTTCTTTGCCGCCGCCTCCACGGCGCTCCGGCTGATCTCAAAGCCCTGTGTAATCATCTCGTACACCGCATCGTTGACCCGGTCATAGTGTCCTTCCGCATAGGGACATGCCTCCGGATTGCAGTCCGCCTCCTCGCAGAAACAGATCTTTTCCCTGGCAGTCAATGTAACCGTCTTAAACCGAAGCCCCTGTCCGGCCATAGCGCGGAACGCCTGCTCTGCCACAGTACGGGTAATGGTCCTGGCTGTGAGATAGAAGATCTTTTCCCCCAGTCCTTCTCCCACTGCCTTCACGGCAGGGAATACTGTGGCAATGGTCTTTCCCACTCCCGTCGGCGCCTGGATAAAGAGCTTTTTCTTCCGCAGGATCGTGCGGTAAACAGACGCAGCCAGATCCTTCTGACCTTCCCGGTACGGAAAGGGAAATACGGTTTCCCGGATCGACTCATTTCGAATCTCCCGCCATTCGATCTGGAACCGGGCCCACTTCTCATATCTGCGGATAAGATCCCCGAACCATGCTTCCAGCTCATCAAACGTGAATTCCTGACGGAACCGCTTAATATCTTCGGTGTCCAGATTACAGTAAGTCATCTGGACACCGATTTTCTTCAGATCATGCTGCTGTGCATAGATATACGCATAACACTTGGCCTGGGCAAGATGGACGCCAACCGGTTCAGTGATCAGCTCCAGATCTCTCAGAACACCCTTGATCTCATCGATCACCACATCCGGCTCTGCCAGATGTTCCGGTATAATGATCCCGTCCGCCCTGCCCTCAAGCTGTATGGTAATATCACCGCACGGGACCTGGATCTTCAGCGGCACCTCCGCGTGATATTCCGATCCCATGCTTCTCTGGATCTTCCGGTGCAGCCGGCCGCCCATCTGCATGGCATCCTTCTCCATACTCCCGGAAATGCGGTTGTCGATATTCCCTTCCCGGAGGATGAATTCGACCAGATTCCGCACGGAGATACGGACGGTCCTGTTCTGCTCAGACTCTGTCAATGCTCAGCCCCGTCCTTTTCTCCGGACTCAAAGCGGAAGCGGGTTTCTTCCGTCCAACCGTCCCCGGACACATTTTCCCCGGCGAAATGACCTGCAGCGGATTTTTCTGCGCCTTCACCCACACCGGAATCCGTGGACCTCTGCACTGCGCCGGCTGTTCTGCTCCACTCTTCCGCCTCAGGTCCGAAATCATCCATTCGGGCGACTTCGGCGATGGTCTTCGTCAGCCCGGCGATGCCCTGCAGCTCGGAAGGAATGATAATCTTTGTCGCCCTTCCGTCCGCAGCTTTGGCAAACGCCTCAAGACTCTTGATAGTGAGAACCGCGTTGTCTGCACCTGCATTCTTGATATACCGGATTCCGTCTGCAGTTGCCTGCTGTACGGTGCGGATTGCCTCTGCCTGTCCTTCCGCTTCCTTGATCCGCTTCTCTTTCTCGGCTTCCGCCCGGAGAATCGCCGCCTGTTTCTCCGCCTCAGCTTCAAGGATCACAGACTGTTTCTCTCCTTCTGCGACAAGAATGGTAGACTTCTTCTCACCTTCTGCGCGCAGGATCGCTTCTCTTCGCTCACGCTCCGCTTTCATCTGCTTCTCCATGGCATCCTGGATCGCCTTGGGCGGCATAATATTTTTCAGCTCCACACGGTTCACTTTGATTCCCCATTCGTCTGTGGCAGTATCCAGTGTCGTCCGCATCTTGGTATTGATAGTCTCGCGGGAGGTAAGCGTCTCATCCAACTCCAGATCGCCGATGATATTACGCAGCGTTGTGGCTGTCAGGTTCTCTATCGCCGAGATCGGATTCTCCACTCCGTATGCATACTTCTTCGGATCTGTAATCTGATAGAACACAACCGTATCAATCTGCATCGTAACATTGTCCTTTGTGATAACGGCCTGAGGTTCAAAATCCACAACCTGCTCTTTCAAGGATACTCTTCTCGCCACCCGGTCGAGAATCGGGATCTTAAAATGAATCCCCACATTCCAGGTTGCCAGATATCCGCCGAGACGCTCCACGACAAATGCGTTCGCCTGGGGAACAATCCGGATGCTGCTTGCAATCAGCAGTAAAATAATAATCAGAATTACAATCAGTACAAAAATTCCCAATGTCATGCCTTTCCCTCCTCACGCTTCTTCAAAATCAGTTTCACTCCGGAGATTCTGACGACCTCAGCCATGCTCCCGGCCTCGATCTTCTCCCCGTCCTTCTCCGTCCTGGCAGTCCACTCCAGTCCCTTTGCCAGGGCTGTGCCGGTCTGTGCATAATTGTCCACAGTCTCCGTCACCTTAACCATCCTGCCGATCAGTTCATCGCTGTTTGTCCTCTCATGGCGGAAATTTATGTACTTCAGCGCAAATGGCCGCGTAAACGCCAGAAGAAGAAATGATACGATGAAAAAGCCCGCGATCTGCCAGACCAGTCCCGCCCCTGCCAGCGAGATAATCAGCGCCGTCAGAGCCCCTCCTGCAAACCAGATCGACGTAAGCCCTACGGTGGCCACTTCCACAGCCACGAACAGGACAAGCAGGCCAAGCCATACAAATACTTCTGTCTCCATATGTCTCCTCTCTTTTCCGTCAGGAATATCCTGAACTGCTTTATCTGGTGTCATTACTATCATAATCTCTCCGGACGTTTTATACAACCAGAATTTTTTAACTTTCGCTCCTGTCCGTCCAAAATTCCGGCATGTCTCCCCGGTACCGCAGGGGAAGCATATTCCGCTGCAGCCCGGGATTCTCCCGCTCTTTGATGGAGATGGATTCAAAGAACACCCGCCAGAGCGTCTCATATGCCTCTTCCGCGTCGGAAACCGCACCTGCCGCTTCCGGATTCAGTTCCACTCCCCACACCAGCCGGCACTTATCCCGGGCAGGATGGACAAGAGAGATCCCGTGGGTCTTATCGCAGATCATCCAGTTCTCCAACGGAAAACGGTTGGAAAAATGCTCTGCAATGCAGGTCAGAATCTGGGTCCTGGGCGAGATTTCGGAAAACAGGACGCCGTTTTTCAGTTCACGGAAACGGATGAATTCTTTGTATCTGTGCGCCTCGTTGGACACTCTCCTGCTCAGTTCAAACACTTTCGCCACATCCGGATGGCCCAGATGCTCCATGATCTTTCTGCTGTCCGGGATCCGTCTTGCTTCCTGCATGGCATGAAACACCGCCTCTCCCTTGGCACTGTCATCCGAAAGAAGTGCATTGCAGATATCCCAGTATGCATTGTAACCCAGATGCCGTTTGATCATTCCTGCAATCTTAACCGCTTTGTCCTCACATTCCACCACAGTCTTATATTCACAGAAAAGCTGCTGCTGTACTTTTCCCCGCAGTTCGATTCCCGCTTCTTTATCCCGGCTCTCCTTCCAGGCGTCATAGAGCGCGGAGCCGAGCCCCGTCATCGTATCCGTACAGATATAGACCTGCTTCATCGCCTTATCCCATCCTTTCCACATGAAGCCCCGGCCCTTTCGCCGGGGAATTTCCCGCCTGCATCGTAAAATTCATGTCATCAAACAGCGACATCTGACGGTATGTCATTCCGTCCGCTCCCTCCGGCAGGCGTTCCTTTGTATTGAGAAGATTTCTTGTGATATAGTCCTCATCCATCCTTGTCGGATACATCATCTTTCCCTGGCAGGTAAGAAAATACAGCGCTCTTTTGAGAACAACTCCCATCTTCTTCAGATCCTCAAACCGAAGATTTCCCATTCTCCTTGCCTTCACTATCCTCGACGCCGACTTGTACCCGATTCCCGGAACTCTCAGGAGCATCCGGTGATCCGCCCGGTTCACCTCCACCGGAAACTGATCCAGGTGTTTCAGCGCCCAGCAGCACTTCGGGTCGAGAAAAATATTGAAATTGGGATTCTCCTCGTCCAGCAGTTCCTCCGCTTCAAAATGATAGAAACGGAGCAGCCAGTCCGCCTGGTACAGACGGTGCTCCCGCAGAAGCGGCGGACCGCTCTCTTTCAGGGCAGGGAGCGCCTTATCCTCATTGACCGGGACAAATGCCGAATAGAACACCCTCTTTAACTCAAACTTCTTATAAAGTGCTTCCGCAACATTCAGAATCTGATAGTCTGTCTCGGGTGTAGCTCCGATAATCATCTGTGTGCTCTGCCCCGCCGGGACAAAACGGGGTGCATTCCGGTAAACCGTGATCTCCTGCCGGTTTTCCTTCGTCTTTTCCTGCACCATCCTCATGGGAGCCAGGATATTCTTCCGTGACTTGTGGGGCGCCAAAAGACGCAGGCTCTCAGCCGTGGGAAGCTCCATATTTACGCTCATCCTGTCCGCAAGATAGCCGGTCATCTGAATCAGCCGGGGATCCGCGCCCGGAATTGCCTTGACATGGATGTATCCCTGGAAATTACAGACATGACGAAGCCGGTACAGAGTCGCATAGATCTGTTCCATCGTATAGTCCGGGCTTTTCAGGATACCGGAGCTCAGAAAAAGTCCTTCGATGTAATTTCTCCGGTAAAATTCCATGGTCAGGCTGCACACTTCCTCCGGTGTGAAGGAAGTACGCTCCACATCATTGGACGAACGGTTGACACAATATTTGCAGTCAAATATACACTCATTCGTATAAAGGATCTTGAGCAGCGAGATACATCTCCCGTCAGCGGAAAAACTATGGCAGATCCCGGCGCTGCTGCAGTTTCCCATACCGGTGCCGTCCCCCTTCCTGTCCACGCCGCTTGACGTACACGCCACATCATACTTTGCCGCATCAGACAGGATGCGCAGCTTCTCATACACATTCTTCCGCCCCGCCGATCCCGTCTGTACAATATGCTTCGTTCCACACTGTATGCTGTCCTTTATGTTCTTCATGGTATCCATCGCCCGGCTCTGAACCCTCTGCATAATCTCATCAGACATATCTCTCACCTCTCAATTCGAACATATGTTCTGTTCTCATATTATCACAGGGTCCTGTCCTTTTCAAGGGAAAATGAAAGATGGCGGAAAGTCCGCACAGAAAAAGCGGCGGGAAATATTGAATTTCCCGCCGCCAGGTCTCTTATATTCTGTTTTTTATTCGCACTCCCGGATACGCTTTCTCAGCGGAAGAACCATGGACGGTGACACGGACAGTTCGTCCAGCCCCATCTTCAGGAATTCCTCCGTCAGCTCCAGGTCTGCCCCGAGCTCGCCGCAGATACCGATCCATTTGCCCTCGGCGTGCGCATTCTCCGCCGCCATGCGGATCATAGCCAGAACGGCCGGGTGATGGGGATCATAGAACTCATCCAGCTTGGAATTCTGACGGTCAATCGCCAGCGTATACTGGGTGAGGTCGTTGGTTCCCACACTGAAGAAATCCACTTCCTTCGCAAGATCCCGGCTGATCATCACTGACGCCGGTGTCTCGATCATGACTCCGAGCTCCACCTCGTCCCGGAAAGGAATTCCTTCCTCTTTCAGCTCCGCCTTTACTTCCGCGATAATCGCCTTGATCCGGTGGATCTCATCCACAGAGATGATCATCGGGAACATGATGGAGATGTTGCCGTACATGGCCGCACGGTACAGAGCGCGAAGCTGGGTCTTGAAGATCTCCGGGCGCGTCAGGCAGATGCGGATCGCACGGTATCCGAGGGCCGGATTTTCTTCCTTATCCAGTCCGAAATAATCCACCTGCTTGTCCGCTCCGATATCCAGAGTACGGATGATAACCTTCTTGCCCGCCATGTTCTCGGCCACCTGCTTGTATACAGAGAACTGCTGATCCTCCGTGGGGAATGTACTGTTCTCAAGATACAGGAATTCACTCCGGAAAAGCCCGATGCCGCCTGCATCATTTTTCAGCACGGCTCCTACATCGGAGACGTTGCCGATATTGGCATATACATTGATTCTCTGACCGCTCTTTGTGACATTGTCCTTGCCTTTGAG
This sequence comes from Lachnoclostridium sp. An169, assembly GCF_002160525.1. Lineage (GTDB taxonomy): Bacteria > Bacillota > Clostridia > Lachnospirales > Lachnospiraceae > Mediterraneibacter > Mediterraneibacter cottocaccae. Next base: position 66,746 of record NZ_NFKT01000004.1, on the reverse strand, counting down.
CTGTTCGAGAAGCGCCTTCTGGTCCAGATCCTTCTGACGTTTCTCCTGCATCTGCGCCAGGGTCTCCTCATCCGGATCCACATAGAGTGTTCCCGTAAATCCGTCGAGAACCGCCATCTTTCCGTCAAAGGAAGGCTGAAGATCCTCTCCCAGGCCGATGACAGCCGGAATATTCATGGTCCGCGCCAGAATCGCCGTGTGGGAGTTGGAAGATCCGTGCATGGTCGCAAACCCCAGGACCTTGCTCTTGTCAAGCTGCACTGTCTCGCTGGGTGCCAGATCGTCCGCCGCCACAATACACGGCTCTGTCATCTCATGCACTCCTTCATCCACACCGCAGAGAATATCGAGAACACGCTCGGAGACATCCTTTACATCGGCTGCCCTCCCCTGCATGTAAGCATCATCCATGGAAGCGAACATCTGTGCAAAATTATCCGCTGTCGTTGCGACTGCAAACTCAGCGTTCACCTGCTGTGAGCGGATAATGTTCTCGATTGATTCAAGATAATCCAGATCCTCAAGCATCATCTGATGGATCTCAAAGATCATCGCATTCGCCTCTCCCACATCGTCAAGAGCCTTGTCATGGAGCTCCTTAAGCTGGGATACCGCTTTGTCCTTCGCCTCGTGAAATCTCTTCAGTTCGGCGTCTATATCATCGACATGGCTCCTCTTGATCACCTTCTGGTTTCTTTTATAAAAGGTAATTCTGCCGATCGCCACGCCTCCAAAAACACTTTTTCCGCTAATTGTAAACATATCTTATAAGTTCTCCTTGAAGAATGTCTCAAGTTCGGCAGCTGCTTTCTCCTCGTCTGCTCCGTCAACTGTAACCGTAATCTCTTCCCCGGTCTTAACTCCAAGGCCCATAACTCCGAAAATTCTCTTCGCATCCGCGCTCTTCTCGCCTTTGGCAATCTTAACTGCGGACTGATAGGATGCCGCCTGTTTTACAAGGATTCCTGCCGGTCTTGCATGGATTCCCTCCGGGTCTGTAATCACGTATTTGAATTCTTTCATAACATGGTACCTCCTTATTGGTTCAATGTAATTTTGTAATAAGTATATAACACGCCCTGATTTTTTTCAATGAAAGATTCACAAAATAATTTCTTAAATATTTGCTTTATTTGCAAATATTTCTACAAATCAAACAATGGCGTTGACAGATACCGCTCTCCTGTATCCGGCAGAAGAGCTGCAATCACTTTTCCTTCGTTTTCCGGTTTTTGTGCTTCCAGGATTGCCGCGTGAAGGGCAGCCCCCGAAGTGATGCCGGTGAGGATTCCCTCCTGGTGCGCAAGCAGTCTGGACGCCTCATACGCCTCTTCCTCCGTGACCGGACAGATTCTGTCGTACACAGATGTATCCAGCACTTCCGGCACAAACCCGGCACCGATCCCCTGAAGTCCGTGGGGACCTGTCTTTCCGCCGGAGAGGACAGGCGAACCTGCAGGTTCAACGGCGACAATCTCCACTGCCGGTTTCTTCTCCTTCAGATATTTTCCGACGCCGGTTATGGTTCCGCCGGTTCCCACTCCTGCCACAAACAGGTCGATCTCCCCGTCTGTGTCTTCCCAGATCTCCGGGCCGGTGGTCTTATAATGCGCCATGGCATTGGCAGGATTTACAAACTGTCCGAGAACAATTGCATTCTCGGTCTCTTCTGCCAGTTCATCCGCCTTCTCGATGGCGCCCGCCATTCCTTTTGCACCATCGGTAAGGACGATCTGCGCCCCGTAGCCGAGAAGAAGTTTCCTTCTTTCTATGCTCATGGTCTCCGGCATCACAAACACCGCTTTGTACCCCCGCGACGCTGCGATGGCCGCCAGACCGATCCCTGTATTCCCGCTGGTCGGTTCGATGATGGTTGCGCCCGGACGGATCTTCCCGCTCTTCTCTGCATCCTCAATCATATTCAGGGCAGCCCGGTCCTTCACGCTGCCTGCCGGATTGAAATATTCCAGCTTGACCAGGAGCCTTGCATGGAGCCCGAGCTCTTTTTCAATATTTGCCGCCTCAAAAAGCGGCGTTCTTCCCACAAGTTCCGTAATGCTTCTGTATACTTTCATGGTGTTATCCTCCTTTTGCGCTATACTCCTATTTTACCCGTTCCTGCCGGGAATTACAACGTTTCTTCCATGTTAATGTTTTGTATATTTTTACAAAACAGATCTTTCATCCGTTGACTTTTATTGTTAAACATGCTACACTGTCACAGTATCGGTTTAGCAGAGCCGGTACAGAAACTTATTATTTTCTTTATGGAGGGCTACACAATGACAGGTACAGTGAAATGGTTTAACAACCAGAAGGGTTACGGATTCATCTCCGATTCTGAGGGAAACGATATCTTCGTTCACTACTCAGGGCTTGTTATGGATGGATTCAAATCCTTAGAAGAAGGCCAGGCTGTCGAGTTTGACGTGACAGAAGGCGCAAAAGGACCTCAGGCAACCAATGTAGTAAAACTTTAATCAGAATTTTTAATGTACCTTTTAATTATATAAACCAGAATGGCATTTAATATTTAAAAGCAATACAGAAAAACGAGATTAAAAAGAACTGCCGGACAACTCTTCCCAGGTCGTCCGGCAGTTCTTTTTCTCCTGATTTCTTTCTCAGCCCTTTATGTTCGCCACGTAAGCTTCCGATGCCTCCCAGACATCAAATCCGCTTCCCCGCAGGATGTCCACAACTCTCGCAGGGTCGTCCGTCTTGATGACCGCCGATGCGTCGGAGCCGTTTGCAAAGGCATACATGTACTCAATGTTCACGTCGCCTTCTACAATCTGATGCATTGCCCGGCTCAGAGATCCGGTCTCGTGGGGTACGCGCAGAGCAACCACATCTGTCAGCATGGAAGTAATCCCGTTTTCTCTGAGGACAGCCTTCCCCTTGTTCGGATCGGAGACAATCATCCTCAGCATCCCGTACTCTGCGGTATCAGCCAGGCTCAGGGCAACGATGTTGATGTCATTTCCCGCGAGGACGGACAGGACTTCATCCAGACGTCCCTCTCTGTTTTCCAGGAAAACGGATAATTGTTGAATGGTGATTCCCATAGTAAATACCTCCCTTTTTACAGATTTCTGTTATCGATCACGCGGACAGCCTTGCCTTCGCTTCTCTGGATCGTTTTCGGCTCCACGAGTTTCACGCGTACGGAGATGCCGAGAGCTGTCTTGAGTACGGCAGCGATCTTGTCTCTGAGTGCATCCAGTTTCCGGATCTCGTCGGAGAACATGGACTCGTCCACTTCCACCATGACCGTCAGGACATCCAGGTTGTCCTCTCTGTCGACGATCATCATGTAGTGCGGCGCCACTGCCCCGCCCATACTCAGAAGTGCAGTCTCCACCTGGGTCGGGAATACGTTCACGCCGCGGATCACTTTCATGTCGTCGGTTCTTCCCGTAAACTTGGAAATTCTCGGAAGAGTTCTTCCGCACTCGCACGTGCTGTGGTCGATGCTTGTCAGATCCTTTGTGCGGTAGCGGATCAGCGGCATGGCCTCCTTTGCAAGAGTGGTGAATACAAGCTCACCGGTCTCGCCGTCTGCACATTTTGCCTGAGTCGCAGGATTGAGTACTTCCGGATAGAAATAATCCTCATGCACATGGAGTCCCGCATGGTGGATGCAGTCCTGGGCAACACCCGGTCCCGTGACTTCGCAGAGACCGTAGATGTCGAAGCAGTTAATATGGAGAATGCTCTCGATCTTCTTGCGCATCTCTTCCGTCCAGGGCTCAGCTCCGTGGATTCCCGCCTTCAGTTTCAGACGATCCACAACACCCGCTTCCTGGAGGGATTCTGCCAGGTAAAGGGCGTAGGACGGCGTGCAGGCAAAAGCGGTTGCCCCCAGATCCTCCATGCACATCATCTGGCGCTTCGTGTTTCCCGCAGACATGGGGATCGCTGTCGCTCCCAGCGCCTTTGCGCCGAAATCAAGTCCCATCCCTCCGGTAAAAAGCCCGTACCCGTAACATACATGGATGATATCCTCATTGGTAAGTCCCGCCATCACGAGACCTCTTGCGACACACTCTCCCCATACATCCACATCTTTCTGGGAATAGGGAGCGATCGTCAGTTTTCCCGTCGTTCCGGATGTTCCCTGGACACGGACCACATCCTTCATGGGGATTGCAAGGAGTCCGAATGGATAGTTGTTCTTCAGGTCCTCCTTTGTGGTAAACGGAAGTTTTTCGATATCCTCGATGGATTTGATATCTCCGGGTTCCAGCCCGATATCTTTCATCTTTTTGTGGTAGAACTCCACATTGTTGTACACCCTGTTTACAACATCCACAAGGCGTCTGCTCTGCAGGGCGCTCATCTCATCCCTGCTCATGCATTCAATTTTCGGGTCACGGATCCGCTCAACCCAGTTTTCTAATGATACTGCCGCCATTTCTGTTTCTCCTTCTAAAAGTTTCTCCTTCTGAAGCTTCTCCTTTGCGAGACTCTTCCGCTGAACATATGGTTCTCTCCTACAGTTCTTCCTCTTCCACAAGCTTTACGCCCGCTGCTTTCAGAACTTCTTCCGCCCTGTCGAAATCGTCTGTATGGAGCACCATGACCGGTGCCCTTCCCTGCCGGATCACAAAAGAATAGATATAATTTACGTTGATCTTCCCGTCCGCAAGAATCTTAAGCATATGGTTCAGGTTGCCGTTCTCATCGATCAGCTCCGCGCCGATCACGTTGTTTACACGGTTCACAAATCCTCTTTTCGTCAGTTCTTCCTTCGCCCGGGCGGGATCGCTCACCACAAGCCGCATGATCCCGAACTCCGGAGCATCAAACATTGAGATTGCCCGGATATTGATCTGCGCCTCTGTGAGCACGGAGGTAACTTCCATCATGCTCCCGGGCTGATTTTCTACAAAAACCGATATCTGTCTGATCACCTTCTCCCCTCCTTTCTTCCTGTCTGTATTTATGCGTTCAGGGTATATCCCACATCAAATGCTTTCTTGTTGATCTCAATGGTCTTCGGAGGCACGGTCTTCTCGATCACCTCATACCACTGTTCTTTCGTAAAGTCCATATGCTGCGCCGCAACGCCCAGGACGATCAGGTTAAACACCTTCGGGTTTCCGAGCTTTCTCGACTCCTCTGTGGCGTCAACCCTGTATACCTTGTACTCTTTCTCAAGGTTTTCCAGAATGTGTTCCGGATACTCTGCCGCCCCGATCACAACCGGCATGGGATCGATCCTCCAGTCATTGACGATCAGCACTCCGTCCTTTTTGAGAAAATGCGCGTATCTTAAAGCCTCAAGCCGCTCAAATGCGATGATCACATCCGCCTGCCCCTCTTCCACGATGGGCTCCGCCACCTTGTCGCCGTAGCGCACAAATGTGACAACGCTTCCGCCTCTCTGCGCCATTCCGTGCACCTCGGATAATTTCACATCATAGCCGCCTGCAATCGTAAGTCCGCCGAGGATCCGGCTTGTGAGCAGGGTGCCCTGTCCGCCGACTCCGACGATCATAATATTCTTTACTGCCATCTCTACTCACCCTCCCTAACAAGTTCAATCGCGTCAAATTTACACAGAGTCTCGCAGAGTCCGCAGCCTGTGCACATGGTGTCGTCGATATGTATGGTTCCGTCCGCGTTTCTCGTCATTGCGGGACAGCCCGGCTTCATGCAGGCTCCGCACTTCTTACACTTGTCTGCATGGGCGGTGTAGAGCGGTTTCTTCCTCTTGTCGAGAAGCACGCAGGGAGTCTTCGTGATAATGACGGAGATCTCGTCCTTTGCCACTTCCTCTTTCACCGTCTTCTCCAGAAGGGCAATGTCAAGGGCGTTGACCTCTACCACATTTCTGATTCCCATTGCCCTGCAGATTCCCGGGATACTGATAGCGTATGTGGGATCACCCTGGAGTGTCTTTCCGGTTGCCGCATGGTCCTGATGCCCGGTCATTCCCGTGGTGGAATTGTCCATGATGATTACAGTTCCCGTCGCCTGATTGTAAACCATGTTCATCAGAGAGTTAACTCCGGTGTGCATAAATGTAGAGTCGCCGATCACTGCCACCCAGTTTTTGATGTAATCTTTTCCCTTTGCCTTCTCCATGCCGTGGAGCGTGGAAATACTGGAGCCCATGCACATGGTCGTATCGATCACGCTCAAAGGTGCGACCGCGCCCAATGTATAGCATCCGATATCTCCTGCCGCATGCATTTTCAGCTTGTTCAGCACATAGAACACACTTCTGTGAGGACATCCCGGACAGAGAATGGGCGGACGTCCCGGAGCCTGTGCCGGCGCCTTCAGGTGAAGGTCCTCCTTCAGGATCGCTTCTCTTAACATATTGGCGCTGTACTCGCCCTGAACCGTCAGGATCTCTTTTCCGATGGCTTTGATTCCCCAGGACTTCACCTGCTCCTCAATCACCGGGTCAAGCTCCTCCACAATATAAAGTGTCTCCACTTTCGAGGCAAAGTCTTCGATCAGTTTTCTCGGAAGAGGATTCACCATTCCCAGTTTGAGCACGGATGCATTCGGAAGTGCTTCTTTTACATACTGGTAAGGAATACCGCTTGTGATGACGCCGATCTTTGTGTCGTTCATCTCCACACGGTTCATGGGCAGCGTATTTGCCGCCTCTGCCAGCTCATTGTTCAGTTTTTCAATCGCCACATGACGTACTTTGGCATTGCCCGGCATCATGACGTTCTTCTGCACATTCTTTACATAAGGTTTGTCTTCCGGTTCTTTCCGCTCACACAGTTCTACAAGTCCCTGGGAGTGGGCGAGCCTTGTGGTGGTGCGGAAGATAAAGGGGCGGTCAAACTTTTCGCTCAGTTCAAAGGCTTCCTTGAACAGATCCTTTGCCTCCGCGCTGTCGGATGGCTCGATCACCGGGATCTGCGCCGCTCTCGCCACCATTCTCGTATCCTGCTCGTTCTGGGAACTGTAAAGTCCCGGATCGTCTGCCACGACAATGACAAGGCCGCCGTTTACCCCCATGTAAGACACGGAATAGAGAGGATCTGCAGCCACATTGAGTCCCACATGCTTCATACATGCCATGGCCCGGACTCCCGCCAGGCTGGCTCCGACTGCCACCTCGGTCGCCACCTTCTCGTTTGGCGCCCATTCCTCATATACATCGTCCCGGTACTGCACCAGGTATTCACTGATCTCCGTACTCGGAGTTCCCGGATATGCAGACGACACTTTCACGCCCGCCTCGTAAGCGCCGCGGGCAATCGCCTCATTTCCAAGCATAATCACTTTCTCTGCCATATTTTACAGTCCATCCTTTCGTAAATCTGTCACTCTCTTTGCCTTTCCCTCGAAACGCTTCAGAGAATTCGGTCCCACAAGCCGGATCTGGGTTGCCAGTCCAAGCTGGGATTTCAGCATGGATTTGATCCTTGCCTCCAGTTCGTTTAATTTGCCGTAACTGTCGAGCAGCCTGTCGTCGATGAGTTCCACGGTGATGGTCATCACATCCAGGCGGTTCTTCCGCTCCACCAGAATCTCATAGTGTGGTCCGATCTCATCGATCTTGAGCAGTACTTCCTCGATCTGGGTCGGGAATACATTCACGCCGCGGATAACGAGCATGTCGTCCGCACGTCCGGAGATGATCTCCATCCTCGCAGTCGTCCTTCCGCATTTGCATGGCTCATACATCAGTCTTGTCAGATCTCCGGTGCGGTATCTGACAAGGGGCAGCGCCTCCTTGCCGAGACAGGTCACTACCAGCTCTCCCAGCTCTCCCGGCGGAAGTACTTCCTCCGTATCCGGGTCAATGATCTCCGGAATAAACCAGTCCTCATTGATATGCATGCCGCACAGTTCGGTACACTCTCCTGCCACGCCCGGTCCGCAGAGCTCGCTCATCCCGTAGTTCTGCGTACAGACAAACTGCGGTCCCCAGACTTTGTGCATCTCATCCCTCATGGGCTCCGTCATGCCCTCGCCGCCGAAAAGGCCGATCCGGAGTTTCAGGTCTTTCTCCGGGTCAATCCCTCTCTTCCTGATCTCTTCACCCAGGTGAAGCGCATAGGAAGGAGTCGCCACGAGAAGAGTCACCCCCATATCCTGCAGAAACATGATCTGCTTGTTGGTATTGCCCGAAGACATGGGAATCACGGATGCCCCGATCTTCTCCAGTCCCCCGTGAAGCCCGAGAGCCCCGGTAAACGTCCCGTATCCGAATGAGATCTGCGCCACATCGTCTGCAGTTGCGCCGCCCATGCACGCCAGTCTCGCCACATTGTTCAGCCACATGTCCAGGTCGTTTCTTGTATAGCCGACAACCGTCGGTTTTCCCGTCGTCCCCGAACTTGCGTGGTAGCGGATGATCTCCTTTTTATCCACCGCAAACAGGCCGTCCGGATAATTGTCGCGGAAATCTGCCTTGTATGTAAAAGGCATCTTCTTCAAGTCTTCCAGAGTATGAATATCCTCCGGTTTTATATGTGCCGCGTCCATCTTGTCGCGGTAAGGCTTTACCCTGTCATAGATATAGCGCACCGTGTCCTTAAGCTTTGCAAGCTGTATGGCCTCGATCTCGCTTCTCGGCAGAGTCTCTTCCTTTGCCCATATCATTGATGTACCCTCCTTCGTCTGATAAACATTCGCCTTTCTCCAGTATACCATAATACTTTGGTGAGTTAAAGTGCGAAAATAAAATAATTTCCTGTTTATACAGACGTACACACCCCTGCTCAGCCGAGCAGTTCCAGGGCAGCCAGGACGGCCCGGTACTCCCTGCTGCAGGCGTCATAGAGTTCCGGTATCTCATCCGTGCGCTTCTCCCGGGCTGCTGCAACGAGCGCCTGGCAGGCGCCGCCGAGACGGTCCAGCCCCAGATTCAGCGCCACTCCTTTCAGCGTGTGGGCACTTTTCGCAAGCACATCCAGGTCCGCAGGCTCCGATTCCGCCGCAGACGTAATCTGTGAAAATGCCGGATCCGAGCTGAATTTCTTCAGAAACTTTACATAGAGCTGTTCGTTTCCCGCAAAGCGTTCCATGGTCTTTGCCCGGTCTATTCCCAGGCTCTCACAAAACATATCAAGATTCATTTTTTCCTCCTCTTTCTCTCCGTTCTCCGGAAACGAAAAGAGAGCCCCGGCACCTTCCGCCGCTGGCTCTCCTCTTCCCGCACTGCAGGCCGCCTCCGGCAGCCGGCTTCCGCCGATCAGCAAAGCGGATATTTTGCCGTCAGTTCTTCTGCCATCTTTCTGGCAGCCTCAACGTTGTCCTCGCTCTCGATGACCATGGCAATGATCTCTGCGATCTTATCCATATCTTCCTCTTTCATGCCCCGGGTTGTAACTGCCGGTGTTCCAAGCCTTACGCCGCTGGTGACAAACGGAGATCTGGGATCATTGGGAATCGTATTCTTGTTGCAGGTGACATAGGCATCGTCCAGGCGCTTCTCCAGCTCTTTTCCGCTGACATCCGTCTCCGTCAGGTCCACCAGCATCAGATGATTGTCCGTATCGCCGGATACAATCTTCACACCGCGCTTTTTCAGACCTTCACAGAGCGCTTTGGCGTTCTTTAATATCTGCTTCTGGTATTCCTTAAACTCCGGCTGCAGCGCCTCTTTGAAGCACACCGCTTTCGCCGCGATCACATGCATCAGCGGGCCTCCCTGGATCCCCGGGAATACCGCCTTGTTAAAATTGAACTTCTCGTTCACTTCATTGCTCGAAAGAATCATACCGCCACGGGGTCCTCTCAGGGTCTTGTGCGTCGTCGTTGTCGTCACATGCGCGTACGGAATCGGGCTAGGATGGAGTCCTGCTGCCACCAGTCCGGCAATGTGCGCCATATCCACCATAAGATACGCTCCGACTTCATCAGCGATCTCGCGGAACCGTTTGAAATCAATAGTGCGCGCATAGGCGCTCGCCCCGGCAACGATCAGCTTCGGCTTACATTCCTTCGCAATCTCCAGCACCTTGTCGTAATCGATCACACCCTCATCGTTTACCCCGTATGGAACTACGTGGAAATATTTTCCTGACATGTTGACCGGTGATCCGTGAGTCAGGTGTCCGCCGTGGTCCAGATTCATTCCCATATATGTGTCTCCCGGCTGCATCATGGCGAAAAATACCGCCATATTCGCCTGCGCTCCGGAGTGCGGCTGAACGTTCGCGTACTCGCATCCGAACAGTTCCTTTGCACGCTCTCTGGCGAGATCCTCCACCACGTCCACGCACTGGCATCCGCCGTAATAACGTTTTCCCGGATATCCTTCCGCGTACTTGTTTGTCAGAGGGCTTCCCATTGCCGCCATTACAGCCTTGCTCACCCAGTTCTCGGATGCGATCAGCTCGATGTGGGAGTTCTGTCTTTTCATCTCCGCATCAATCGCCGCTGCGATCTCCGGGTCTGTTGTCATGATTTCGTCGAAGTCGTACATTCTCATTATCCTCCATCCTGTTTAATCTGACCTGAAAAAAGCCGCTTGTAAATGCGGCTTTTCTCTGCCTACCTGGTCATTATATCACAGGTATGGCACGGACTGCAAAATTTTTTGCAGGTTTCACTGTTTCTCCTTGCTTTCTCTTTGCTCAGCTGTTCCTTTTTGTTTGTCTGCTCTGCTTAACTACTGCTCTTCATACTGTCCACAATCTCTTTGAGCGTCTCCATGGATACCCTGCCCTGCAGTTCATAGCGGACGCCGTCCGCCACAAAGACTGCGGTCTTTTCCGTGACAAAATGCGGGTCCGTATTGGTGGTGCTGCCGATCAGATTCACGCGGTAGCCGGCGGATGAAACGTAGGAATCCAGATACTCGTAGTAACCAAGATAGTCCGAATCCCATCCGTTTTCTTCCTGCTCTGTGCTGAGCATGTAGCTGACTTTCAGGGAAACCGAAGAAGAATAGACTGCTCCGGGATCACAGTTGTAGCGCCCTACATCTTCCACAAGCTGATAGTCGTCCGTATCACCCACAAGATAATTTTCCACGCTGATTATACCGAAGTCTTTGTTGTCCGTGTAAACATTGACCTGCATGTAAGGATTTTCCCCTTCCAGATCTGAATCCAGGAAACGGTTTCCCAGCAGGCTGTTCACCCTGTCATAGGAACTGTAATCCGCATCGATCAGCCCGCACTCATCCGGCTCTCCCGGAAAAGCGGGTACATCTACCACTTTCATTTGGTCAAGCTCCGGCAATGTCTGGTCGTTTACATTAATCTTGTTCAGGAAACGGTACCCTGCATAAACCGTGGTACCGCCGAGCACAACCACCGCCGCAAACGCCGCCGCAGTCCGCAGAATCCGCTGATACATTGCTTTCTTCTTTTTCAGCATATTGATTCGTTTCGTGCCCGCCTGATCACTCCTCATCCGTTCACTTTCCGCCCGGTCATTTCGCCCGTAATTATTCCCGCAATTCTTCCCGCAACTCTCAGCTCCGGCTGCCATGCGGATCTTATCCTTCATCGCCTCAGACAGCCGGATCCTGTCAAGCTCTCTGCCAAGCTCCGCTTTAACCTCGCTTCTTTCCATTGTCCTGCTGTTTTCCATTATCCTGCCATTTTCCATTGTCCTGCCATTTTCCATCTTTTACACTTCTCCTTCCAGAATTCTTCGCAGTTTCTTTCTCGCTCTGCTGAGCCGTTGCCCAGCCGCGTTTTCAGACGTGCCGATTATGGATGCGATTTCCTTCATCCGAAGTTCCTGGTAATAGTAGAGAAGAATGATCTCCCGCTCCTCCGGATCCAGCCTTAAAATCCCCTGCGAAATGCCCTCCTGCTCGATCAGCTGTTCCACCGGATCATTGCCCTGTACGGAAAGATTCTCGTCAAGCTCATCCATTCCTGTCCTGTACCATCTGTTCCGAAGAATGTTCTTGCAGCAGTTGACCGCAATCCGGGTAAGCCATGTCTTCTCCTTTGACCGGTGCTCAAACCCGCCGTATGACCGCATTGCCCGGATAAATGTCTCCTGAACCGCGTCCTCGGCAAGATGGTAGTCTTTCAGATACAGGCAGCACACCCGCAGAATATCGTCTCCATATTCATTCATCAGTCTGTCCAAAAGGTTTTCTTCTGCCGGCATCATTGATCCCCCTTTCACCTGATTAGACACACCATCTCCCCGAATCCTGACAGAGAAATTGAAAAAATTAAACTTTCTTATACCGACTCACATACATCCCCTGACAGGGGATTTCGTTATCGCTATAAGAAAGAAACAGTTTTTCCCATGAAGTAAAAAATAAGTTGGGGTACGGATAAAGTGAGTCCCCGGTAGGGGCGTCATGAGAGCAGGACTTTAAGTGAGAGCGTTCCGAAAAGCATTGGTTCTGTTTGTTAGTCATCCTGTATGGAGTGCCTCTGCACGAACATGCAGGATGGCGTTACAAACATTCCAATCTTTGAGGTAAAGCGGAACGGTCCTGCGTCATGACGCCCCTGCCGGGGACGGACCTTATCTGTAAACACAAGCTTAATTTTTACGTAAAATCAAAGAGGGACAGCTGGTTGCTTTCGGGCAGGTCCCCGAACAGCCCCAGATCGTTCATCAGGTCGATGACGGTCTTGCTGACCTTGGTTCTCTGGCGGAAATCATCCAGTGACAGGTAAGGGCCGTCCTTGGACGCCTCCTCCACCGCCTCTGCCGCCTTATCGCCCATTCCCTCGATGCTTGCCAGGGAAGGCATGAGCTTTCCGTCGATGATCTGGAACATCTTTGCCTTGGCGCGGTAGATATCGATAGGCATAAACTCGAATCCCCTCGCATACATCTCCTGCACGATCTTCATGTCTTTCATGACATCCTGCTCCTTTTTGCTCAGGGAATCGCTGCGGCGCTTGTAGTCTTTCATATAGTAGTCCAGCTTGTCCTTGCCCTGGCACATGATCTCATAAGAGAAGGCGTCGGCACGGATGCCGAAGTAAGCCGCATAGTAGGCAAGCGGATAGTTGATCTTGCAGTAGGCGATGCGGTATGCCATCATGACATACGCAGCCGCATGGGCTTTCGGGAACATGTAGCTGATCTTCTTACAGGACCAGATGTACCAGTCCGGAACATTGTTTTCCTTCATGATCTCTTCCCACTCGGGTTTGAGTCCCTTACCCTTACGGACGCTCTCCATGATGGTGAACGCCTGGGCGCTGTCCACCCCCTGGTTGATCAGGTAGATCATGATGTCGTCGCGGGTACAGATGGCGGTGGAAATGGTCGCCTTGCCCGATTTGACGAGCTCCTGGGCGTTTCCCAGCCACACATTTGTCCCGTGGGACAGACCGGAAATACGGATCAGGTCGGAAAGGGTCTGGGGCTTTGTATCCTCCACCATCTGGATAACGAAATCCGTACCGAACTCGGGAATTCCGAGACAGCCCAGCTTGCAGCCGTCGATGTCCTCCGGCTTGATGCCGAGCACTTCCGTGCCGTGGAACAGCTCGATCACCTGCCTGTCATCCAGGGGAATGTCGGTTGCGATAAAGGGATGTTCCGCATTATATTCATTGTCCATGGCGTCGGATGTAATATAGTCCTCCAGGGTACGGATCATGGTGGGATCATCGTGTCCGAGAATATCCAGCTTCAGAAGGTTATGGTCAATGGAGTGGTAGTCGAAATGAGTTGTGGTAATTCCGCACTCCATGTCGTTTGCCGGATGCTGCACCGGGGTGAACTCATTGATGTCGTGTCCGTGTGGAAGCACGACGATACCTCCCGGATGCTGCCCGGTACTTCTGCGGATTCCGGTACACCCTTCCGTGATCCTCTCGATCTCGCAGCGGCGTTTTCTCTGCCCGTGGTCTTCATAATAATTCTTCACGAAACCGTAGGCAGTCTTGTCCGCCAGGGTTCCGATAGTTCCCGCCTTGAAGGTATGTCCCTCGCCGAAGAGAACCTCTGTATACTTGTGCGCCTTAGCCTGGTAGTCTCCGGAAAAGTTCAGGTCGATATCCGGCTCCTTGTCTCCTTTGAATCCGAGGAAAGTCTCGAACGGAATGTCGAATCCCGCCTTCACAAGTTTTTCCCCGCACACCGGGCAGGTTTTATCCGGCATGTCGAATCCGCAGCCCCCGGCGAATGCCTTAACTTCCTCGGAATCGAAGTCGCTGTAATGGCATTTCTTACAGTAATAGTGAGGGCTTAAGGGATTAACCTCCGTGATTCCCGCCATGGTGGCCACAAAGGAAGACCCGACCGATCCACGGGAACCTACCAGATATCCGTCTGCGTTGGATTTCCATACCAGTTTCTGGGCGATGATATACATCACGGCGTAGCCGTTGGAAATAATGGAGTTAAGCTCTTTTTCCAGGCGGCTCTCCACCTGTACCGGCAGGTTTTCGCCGTACATCTCATGGGCTTTCCGGTAACAGATATCCCTCAGCTCCTGATCGGAATTCTCGATAACCGGCGGACACTTGTTGGGGTTGACCGGCGAGATCTTCTCGATCATCTGCGCGATCTTCGCGGGATTTTCGATCACGATCTCATGGGCCTTCGCCGAGCCCAGGTAAGAGAACTCTTCCAGCATCTCATCTGTTGTCCGCAAAAACAGCGGGGGCTGTGTATCCGCATCATCAAAGCCTTTCCCTGCCATGATAATCCGACGGTACACCTCGTCCTCCGGATCCAGGAAATGGACATCGCAGGTCGCCACAACGGGCTTGTTGAACTTTTCCCCCAGCTCTACGATCTGGCGGTTCAGCGCTTTTAAGTCCTCGTCCGAACTCACCTCCGGAACCTTGTCGCTTCCGATCATGAATCGGTTGTTCCCCAGAGGCTGAATCTCATAGTAATCGTAAAAATCCGCCAGCCTTGCAATCTGTTCCGAGGACCGTTTCTCCAGGACGGCGCGGTACAGCTCTCCCGCCTCGCAGGCGCTTCCGATAAGCAGCCCCTCCCGGTGTTCATTCAACAGGCTTTTCGGAATACGCGGCCGCCTTGCATAGTAAGTCAGATGGGAGGCTGTGATCAGCTGATAGAGATTGTACCTGCCGATATCATTTTTCGCCAGAATAATGATATGGTGGGTAGTCATCTTCCGGATCGCGTTCACATTGCGGTCTCCGAAATGATTCATCTCCTTAAGCGTGGTAATCTCCCGGTCTTTGAGCATTTCCACGAATTTCACGAAGATCTCCGCCGTCGCCCCGGCATCGTCCACGGCGCGGTGGTGGTTCTCCAGGGAAATACCGAGAGCCTTTGCCACAATATTCAGCTTGTACTTGGACAGCGTGGGCAGAAGCACACGGGCCAGCGCCACCGTATCCACATAGGTAAATTTCTGCTCGATTCCGAGATTGCGGCAGTTCTGTTCGATGAATCCCACATCAAATCCCGCATTGTGCGCCACCAGAGCGCCATCGCCGACAAATTCGAGGAACTGCGGCAGAATCACATCGATGGGGGGCGCGTCGATCACCATCTCGTCGGTGATGCTCGTCAGATTGGTGATTTCAAAGGGGATCGGCCGCTGAGGATTCACAAAGGTACTGAACCGGTCCGTAATCTCTCCTCTTACCACCTTGACCGCACCGATCTCGATGATCCGGTCGTTGATCGCGCTGAAGCCGGTGGTCTCGATATCGAACACAATATAGGTATCGTCCAGGTGCTGATCCCCGGCATTGACCGCGATATCCGTCATATCGTCCACCACATAGCCCTCCACACCGTAGATCACTTTGAAAGGATCATCCTTGTCCAGCGTCTCGATGTAGTGGTTGGCGTCCGGGAAAGCCTGGGCCACGCCGTGATCCGTGATGGCAATGGCGGGATGTCCCCAGTCGTGGGCGCGCTTTACGATATCCTTCACCTCGGAAACTCCGTCCATATCGCTCATCTTCGTATGGCAGTGAAGCTCCACCCGCTTCTCCGGGTTCAGGTCCTGGCGGGAAACGGTAAAGTCCCCGATTTTCTTGATGCCCGTGATGGAACCGATGGTCAGTTCTCCGTCGAACTTGTCGATGGTCGTCACGCCCTTGATCTTGATGAAAGCTCCCTTTTTCAGCTCTCCTAAAATCTCCGGGAGCTGGTCGTTTCTGGCAAACATCTTGACTGTAATCGTATCCGTGAAATCCGTCACCGCAAACATGACGATCGTCTTCTCGTTGCGGATCTCCCGGGTATCAAAGCTGACAATCTTGCCGTGAACCGTAATCTCTCCCATCTCCGTAACCACCTGCTCGAGAGGCATGGGCTCATCGTCAAAGTTCTTTCCGTAGATCAGGTTCGGGTCATCGCCGATCTTCACCGGACGCACATAATCCTTCTTCCGGAAATCTTTCCTGTGGAATTCTTTCTTCCCGCCGGCGTCCTTTCCGCCTCCGGAAGCCCCGGCTCCGCCCTTCGGATGAGCGGAAGAGGAGCTCTTCGTGACACCGTTCTTCCCGGAAGATTCCTGCTCCTTAGCCGGCTGGCTGCCGCGGTGCCTGTCTTCGCCGCGCTGTCTCGCTCTCCTTTCAAAGATGGCATTGATCTCCTGCTGTATCCTCTGCTCATCGTATTCCCGCGACCCGCTCTTCTCCGCTTCCCGGTACGACACGCGGATATCGGCAGTGATATGAAAACGCTGGCTGAAGATCTCCTCCAGCTTTCCGATAATCTCCTCTTTCCTGCCCTCCGACACAATCGTATCCAGCAGCTCCAGACAGACCACATTGCCGTCCTCATAGCGGATATCCGCGTGGGCGAACATATTCGCTGCCAGCACACTCAGTTCCTTAAGCTCCAGAATAATACTCTCCCGGTACTCCTCCATGAGCGCACGGGGGTTATACTGTCCGGACAGACGGTACTGCTCCATGATTCTCACGGAGACATTCGTCTTTCCGAAAAGCTGCTCCTTGATGCGCTGCTCCATCTGCCAGATCTGCTTCTTCTGGATCAGATGATGGCTGAAAATATGTACATGCAGGAAATCCCGGGTGGAATTGGTGGTGATCTTCTGCACCTCCACATCCGCAAAAAGGATCCGCATATCATCGTCCACTTTCAGAGTGGGAAATACATGAAAAAATGTTTTTTCGCTCTTTACCTGTTCCAATTTAACAACTCCTGACGCAGGGTATTTAGAAGTTCCTCTTCTTTTACCTTTTTCACAATCTGTCCCTTCTTAATCAGCAGCCCTTCACCGACGCCGCCTGCGATGCCGATATCGGCTTCTTTCGCCTCTCCCGGTCCGTTCACGGCGCAGCCCATGACTGCCACTTTGATGTCAAGAGGAATATCCGCAACCATCTCCTCCACCTGGTTGGCAAGACCGATCAGGTCGATCTTCGTGCGCCCGCAGGTGGGACAGGAGACAACTTCGATTCCTCCTTTTCTGAGCCCAAGTGTTTTGAGAATCAGTTTCGCCGTGCGGATCTCTTCCACCGGATCTCCGGTCAGAGACACACGGATGGTATTGCCGATTCCCTCGTAGAGGATGATTCCA
Source organism: Lachnoclostridium sp. An169 (assembly GCF_002160525.1). Taxonomy (GTDB): domain Bacteria; phylum Bacillota; class Clostridia; order Lachnospirales; family Lachnospiraceae; genus Mediterraneibacter; species Mediterraneibacter cottocaccae. Next base: position 49,336 of record NZ_NFKT01000004.1, on the reverse strand, counting down.
AGACCCACGGACGACTTCACATTGCCGGAGTAAACGGTGCCCGATTCGGTAATCCCCACATGGAGCGGGTAAGGACACTGCTCTGCGATCAGCTCATGGGCACGGACGCACATGAGCACATCCGAGGACTTGATGCTGACCACCAGATTGTCGTACCCCATCTCTTCGATCATATGTACTTTGTCCAGGGCGCTCTCCACGATTCCCTCTGCAGTGACTCCCCCGTATTTCTCCAGAAGATGCTTTTCCAGAGATCCGCTGTTGACACCCACGCGGATCGGAATACCATGCTCCTTCGCACAGTCCACCACTGCCTTTACGCGCTCCGGAGAACCGATGTTTCCGGGATTGATCCGGATCTTGTCCGCCCCGTTCTCGATGGCTGCAATTGCCAGGCGGTAGTCAAAATGTATATCCGCCACAAGAGGAATATGGATCCGCTTTTTGATTTCCCCCAGAGCCTGCGCCGCCTCCATGGTCGGAACAGCACAGCGGATAATCTCACATCCCGCTGCCTCGAGCCGAAGGATCTGGGCGACGGTTGCCTCCACATCCTCCGTCTTTGTGTTGGTCATGGACTGGATCGCCACCGGGTTGTCCCCGCCGATCTTCACACTGCCGATTCTGATCTCTTTCGTCTGGTTTCTGTACATATCTGTTCTCCTTTCCATAGACAAAAACAGAGAAGAAATTTCCGATGCCCGGAACAGGCTCTCCGCCTGTCCTTCGCCCGGTAACCTCCTCTCTTATATTCCTCCGTATTCTTTCCCGCCGAAGCCGGATTATCTGCGTTCAAAGACCATCCAGTCGCCGTATTCCCGCTCGGTCAGCGTGAGCCTGTCCTGCTCCACACTGTAGTCATATGTGCCGGCAAGAGACTCTGCATCCACAAAGATCCCGGTACCGTCCGCCGCGCTCTCCGACTCGTCCGTCACTTCCCGGGACAGCTCTGTACCGTCATCATATATGGTAAAGGTCTTTATATCTTTATCCACTGTGAAATCCGCCGTGACAGAGAACTCCTCACCGTTTTCGTCTGTTCCCGTCACTGTCGCCTTCCCGTCTCCGCCGATCTCAAGGGTCACGCCGCTATCCTCACTTACCCAGGTGCCCTCGATGGGATTGCCCGTAAAGAGACGGATAATGAAAAATACGGCGATAATAACAATGAGAACCGAGGATACGCTCATCACCGCTCTCCACAGCGTATTACGTTTTTCTTCACTGTTTTTCTGAATCATAAAATACTTCCCTTCATTTTCTTCCTTTTCATTATACGGATTTCATTCTATGCTGTCAACGCTTGAAAAGGAGGGAGTCTTTTATCCCAGCTCCTTTTTCAGGAAATCGAACAGTGTCTGCATCTCCTCCCTGGTTCCCACGGTAATTCTCAGATACTGCCCGATCTTTTCCCCGTTCCAGTGTCTGACAAAGATACCGTCCGCCCGGAGTTTTTCAAAAAGCTCTCCGGCGTCATGCTCCGGATGTCTGGCAAAGATAAAGTTTGCCTTTGAATCCGGGAATACGAATCCCAGTTTTGCGAGTTCTTCCTTTGCCCATTCCCGCGTCTCTGTTATTCTGCGTACTCCCTGCTCAAAATATTCGCGGTCTTTTACAGCCTCCACGCCGCAGGCGATCGCAGCCTGGCTCATCGTGTAGGAATTGAAGGAGTATTTTACATTGTTCAGGCACCGGATCAGTTCCGGATTGGACACTGCATAGCCGATCCGCATTCCTGCCATGCTGCGGGCCTTGGAAAATGTCTGTACAACAATCAGGTTGTCATATTTGTCAATCAGTTCCATGGCCGACCTTCCTGCAAAATCAACATATGCCTCATCCACAATCACGATGGAATCCCGGTTGTGGGAGAGAATATCCTCCACAAAGTCCAGTTCTTCATAGATTGCCGTCGGAGCATTCGGGTTCGGGAAGATGATTCCTCCGTTCTCACGGTAATAGTCCTCTCTTACGATCCGGAAATTCTCATCCAGTTCCGGACATTCGTACGGGATCCGGTAAAGTCCGGCCCACACCTTGTAGAAAGAATAGGTAATGTCCGGGAAAAGCACCGGTCTGCCGGAATTGAAAAAGGTAAGGAAACACAGGGAGAGCACGTCATCCGAGCCCACGCCCACAAATACCTGATCTTCTCCCACACCGTAGAAATCCGCCAGAGCGTTTACCAGGTCTCCCGCAGTGGGATCCGGATAGAGTCGGAAACAGTCCGCATCCATCTCCCGGAGGACGCGCCCGACTCCCGGGGCCGGCGGATAGGGGTTCTCGTTTGTATTCAGTTTGATCACCTTGTTCCGGGGCTGTTCCCCGGGCACATAAGGTTCTGCTGCACGGATATTCTTTAAAAGTTCTGCTCTCACTGTCTTTCGTTCCTTTCTGGTCTGCTGTGTCCGCTCCGGTTCACTGTTTTCCCTGGCAGGTCTGCAGTGCCCGGCGGTTCTTATTTTTTATATTCTGCCGCAAGCTCCGCAAATTTCGGCAGAGAGTTCACAATTGTCTCATAGGATACACAGTATGCGATACGCACATACCCCGGGCATGCAAAAGAGCTTCCCGGAACAATGAGGATATTGTACTTCTTCGCAGCCGCGACGAACTCTTTCTCGTCTGCCACCGGAGATTTAACGAACAGATAGAAAGCGCCCTCCGGCTTGATGCACTCGAATCCCAGCTCTTTCAGCCCGTTGTAAAGTGTCTCCCGGTTTCTGTTATAGAAGGAGATATCGGTCTTCTCGTTCAGGCATGCCTTCACCACTTTCTGCTGAAGTGTTGGAGCGTTGACAAATCCGAGAATACGTGTCGCCACATTCGCAGCCGCATTCAGGTTCTCGCTGTCCGCCGCCTCATCCGGAATCACCAGATAACCGATCCGCTCGCCCGGCAGGGACAGAGACTTGCTGTAGGAATATCCCACAACTGTATTCGCGTAATATTTCGTCAGATAGGGAACTTCCACCCCGTCGTAAGCCAGCTCTCTGTAAGGCTCGTCGGAGATCAGATAGATATCCGTACCGTACTCATTCTGCTTTGCCTCCAGAATGGCCGCAAGCTTCTTAATGGTCTCCTCCGAGTACACCACTCCCGTCGGGTTATTGGGCGTATTCACGATCACCGCTCTTGTCTTCGGGGTGATCTTCGCCTCGAACTCGTCCAGTTTCGGTTGGAAAGTGGCAGTGTCCGGAGAGATCTCCACGATCACGCCGTCGTAGTTGTTCACATAGCTTCTGTACTCTCCAAAGTAAGGAGCAAAGACGATGACTTCATCTCCCGGGTTGAGCAGGGCCTTGAGGATCACATTGAGCCCTCCTGCGGCGCCCACGGTCATCGTGATATTGCGTGCGGCAAAATTCGTGCCGAAGCGCTCATTGAGAGACTCTGCCACTGCCTGGCGCACATCCTCATAGCCGGCATTGCTGTTCGTATAGCCGTGCAGTACGACCGGATCTTCTTCGTTCAGAAGATCGATAATCGCCTTCTTCACCGATTCCGGCGCCGGAACGTTAGGGTTCCCGAGGCTGAAATCATAGACGTTCTCCGCGCCGTAGATCTTTGCCAGACGGTTACCTTCCTCGAACATTGCCCGGATTGCCGAGCTGTTTGCCACCATGTTTTCCATTTTCTTTGAAATCATCTCTGTCACTCCATTTCTTAATTATTTTCTTCTTCCATCCGTGCCGGTTCCGCCGTCTCCGTCACCAGTCCCTTTTCCTCGAGAAATGCGGGACGGTAGGAAAGTTTTGCTTTCCGGAGCCCTTCCGCTCCGGTATCATCCTCACGGTTGACGTATTTATAATCCATGCATTCATGCTGCACGAACTGCTGGTTGATCATCGTATATGCCCCTTCCACATCCGGGAATGCCTTCTCGATATGGACGACAAAAGTATCATCGCAGAGGGGTTCTCCCAGGGAAAACGCCACGATCCTGCCTCCCACTCTCAGAAGGCCGCCTCTTAATCCGAGCTCTTTATAGAGCCGCAGCGAGTTGAGAGTCACACACATCTCGGCATTTTTCTCCGAATCGTCATCGCACCCGTTCTGGTTCCGCCACTTGAGCGCCATCTGGAAACATTCCTCCACGTTCTCCTCCCCGATGCTCTCATAACACCAGTCCGGATAGAGGGTCTTAAACTTGTTGATATGGTTTCTCTTTCCGTGAAGCTTCTTGCCCGCCAGAGTCGCCAGTTTCTCTGTCTCATAGACATAGTCCGCCACATCCCGGTCGTACTCGATCCGGAAACGTCCCGGATACCATCCGTCGAGCTGGGAAAAATACTCCGGTGTCACGTTGTAGAGAACGAACGGGCATCCTTTTTCCCTGCAGTATGCCATCAGATATTCAAGCGCCCGCCTCACATCTTCCGGCTCCCCGGCGGGATAGGAAAACGCCGTGCCCTCATCCTCGCTCCTGAAAACAAGGGTATTCTCGATAACGGCGAATTTTACTTTGTAGTACCTTGACCAGAGATATACGTTCACGAACGTCCGCTCACAGCTCCTGCTGGGCGATTCCCGGAAATAATGGCTGATGCACTCCTTATCTTCCAGTTCAGGCCGTTTGAACACTGGTTCTGTCATACTTTATCAATCCTCCATTTTTGCAAGTTTTGCGGTCTGGTCCGCGGCGATCAGACTGTCGATAATCTCGTCCAGATCCCCGTTTAGGACCGAGTCAAGCTTGTGCAGAGTCAGTTTGATTCTGTGGTCTGTCACCCTTCCCTGCGGGAAGTTGTATGTGCGGATCTTCTCCGACCGGTCCCCGGTACCGATCTGGCTTCTTCTCGCCTCTGCCTCAGATGCCTGCTGCTTCTCAAGCTCCAGATCGTAGAGTTTGGAGCGGAGCAGCCGGAAGGCTTTCTCCTTGTTCTGAAGCTGGGATTTCTCCGTCTGGCTGTAGATGACAATGCCTGTCGGATAGTGGGTCAGACGTACCGCAGAGTCTGTTGTGTTGACACACTGTCCGCCGTTTCCGGAGGCGCGCATCACGTCGATCCGGATATCTTTCTCGTCGATCACAACATCCACTTCCTCCGCCTCAGGCATAATCGCCACAGTGATCGTGGAAGTGTGGATTCTTCCGCCGCTCTCGGTCTCCGGGACCCTCTGTACACGGTGGACGCCGCTCTCATATTTCAGCCGGGAGTAAGCGCCCTGTCCGGAGATCATGAACACACATTCTTTGAAACCGCCGATCCCGTTCTCATTGAGCGAGATCATCTCCGTCTTCCACCCCTTGCTGTCCGCATAATGCACATACATGCGGTAGATCTCCGCCGCGAAAAGCGCTGCTTCATCCCCGCCTGCGCCGGCACGGATCTCCACGATAACGTTCTTGTCATCGTTGGGGTCCTTGGGAAGCAGAAGAATCTTGAGCTGCTGCTCCAGCTCTTCCACTCTGGCGCGGGACTCATTTAACTCTTCTTTTGCCAGTTCCCGCATTTCCTCATCGGATTCTTCTTCCAGCATGGCAAGGCTGTCCTCAATGTTCTGCCTGCACTGCTTGTACTCTTTGTACGCTTCAATGATGGGAGCCAGATCGCTCTGCTCTTTCATCAGTTTACGGAAGCGCTCCGGATCATTCGCCACATCCGGCTCCTGGAGCTCTCCCATCAGTTCCTCATAACGGATCAGTAGATCGTCTAATCTGTCAAACATTTTCTATCGTTCCTCTTCCTGAATCTAAATACAACTTTTTCCAAAATATCTCTCCGGAGAACCGGACAGAACGGCACCGGTATGCAGAACGCACTACCGATACGGCATGCGGCCCAGTACAACCCGGTCAAGCCCCGCCAGGTCCTTCACCACCGCAGTCTCCTCGAATCCTGCCTTCTCCATGAGACTCTTCACGTCCTGCGCCTGGTCGCAGCCGATCTCAAAGAGAAGATAACCGCCCGGCTCCAGATAATCCCCCGCCTCATCCGTAATCCTGCGGTAGAAATACAGGCCGTCTTCTTTTCCGTCCAGAGCCAGCAGGGGATCGTGAAGTTTCACCTCATCTTCCAGAGTCCGGATCTCTGCACTGCGGATATACGGCGGATTGGATACAATCATCCCGAACGTCCCGCTGATTTTCTCAAAGAGATCCGAGCAGATGAACTCTGCGTTCTTCTGTCCCAGATTCCGCGCATTCTCCTGCGCCACCTCCAGTGCTTCCCTGGAAATGTCCGAACCCACTCCTTCCAGAGCCGTCTGTGCCCAGTGAAGGATACTGATCAGAATACACCCGGATCCGGTACACAGATCTAAAATCCGGCCGGTAAAGGGAGCGGAGCCTCCCACCGGCACCTCTCCCTGCTTCAGCAGTCCCAGTGCCTGTTCCACAAGAATCTCCGTGTCCTGCCTGGGGATCAGCACATGTTCGCTGACATGGAATGACAGGCCCATAAATTCCTGTTCCCCGGTAATATGCTGCAGGGGAACCCGTCCCGCCCTGCGGGAAATGCAGCTCTTATATTTTTCCTTATCTTCTTCCGCCATAATGCAGTCGGGATCTGCCAGATAGTGTGCCCGGTCTGTCCCCGTCACATACTCCAGAAGATACCAGGCGTCGAGATCCGCATCCGCGATTCCTGCCTGCTGCAGCACGTCAGTCCCCTTTTTCAGGGCACTTTTGAGCGTTTCTGTTTTCTCTCCCGGAACTGCCGGCAGCCCCGTCCGGTGCTTTTCCCCGCCTGCGGGGAAACCTGCGGTCATCACAGATTCTCCTTCTGCCAGGTACGCCAGTCAAAGACTTCCTCAACGGCGCGGATCCCGACTTCGATCATACTGTCGTCCGGCTCCTTTGTCGTCATGTTCTGTACCCACATGCCCGGTCTGCTCAGGAGATTGACAAAGGGATTATCACTGTTGCCTGCCAGACGGATGATCTCGTAGGAGACTCCCGCAATGACGGGAAGCAGGGCGATCCTCAGAAGTACCCGGAGCACCTGGGACTGGGCAGTGATAAAAAAGGAAAAGATAATACTCACAATCATGACGAAGAAAAGGAAGCTGGTTCCGCATCTCTTGTGCTGCTTTGAACTCTTCCTTACATTTTCCACGTTCAGCTCCAGTCCGTGCTCGATACAGTTGATGCACTTGTGTTCCGCGCCGTGGTACATAAAAGTCCTGCGGATATCCTTCATCCTTGATATAAAGAAGATATAGAGAAGAAAGATCACCATTCGGATGATGCCCTCAAAAACCGTCATGATAATTCTCGAAGATGTGTACCTTTCCACAACCGTACTCAAGAAATACGGCAGAACCATGAAAATTACCGCAGCCAGCACCACCGAAACAGCAACCGTGATATTCATAATCAGACGGTCCTGCTTCTCCCGCTTTGCGGCTTCTTCCGCCGTGACCACCTCTTCCTCCTCATCATCCTCAAAAAAGCTGGCAGAAAACATCAGTGTCTTCATCCCCAGCACAAGGGAATCAATGAAATTGAAAATTCCCCGGATAAAAGGGATCCTAAGAGGCGTCTTCCAGGGGATTACGCTCTTGTAATCCTGAATATCCACAGCGATCTCTCCGTCGGTTTTGCGGACTGCAACGGAATATTTTCCGCCGTTTCTCATCATGATTCCTTCCAGCACAGCCTGTCCGCCGATATTCGATGATTTCATACTGCCTCCTGTGTAAACGTAGAAGAGGCTGAGATGCAACCACCTCAGCCTCCAGCAAATCTTTCTTATTTAATACCGTATTTTTTGTTGAACTTATCAACACGGCCACGGGCCTGAGCCGCTTTCTGCTGACCTGTATAGAACGGGTGGCACTTGGAGCAGATTTCTACGTGGATACTCTTGTTTGTAGATCCTGTCACAAATGTGTTTCCGCAGTTGCAGGTTACAGTTGCCTGATGATACTCCGGATGGATTCCTTCGCGCATGATTTTCACCTCTCTATTTCAAAATTACTAATTATCATTTCTAAACAGCTTTTAAATTGTATCATAAGTTATATCTATTTGCAATACTTTTTTAGATAAACTTCTGTCTTATGATCTGATGGACGAGTTCAGCGTTGGTTTTCGTGCGGGCAAACATGTTGAGAAGATTGTCCACTGCTTCCTCTGCCTTCATGCCGTTCATCGCCCTGCGCATGATATCCGCCGCCTCCTGTTCCTCCCTGGTCAGGAGAAGGTCGTCTCTTCTCGTACCGGACTTCGGGATATCGATCGCCGGGAACACTCTCTTCTCCTGGAGCTTGCGGTCAAGCATCAGTTCCATGTTTCCGGTTCCCTTGAACTCCTCATACACCACATCGTCCATCTTGCTTCCCGTATCCACAAGAGCTGTTGCGAGAATTGTAAGGCTTCCGCCCTCGCGCATGTTTCTTGCAGCACCGAAGAAACGCTTCGGGCTGTAGAGAGCAGCCGGGTCAAGACCTCCGGAGAGAGTTCTTCCTGACGGCGGAACGGTAAGGTTATATGCTCTTGCAAGCCTTGTAATACTGTCCAGCAGGATCATTACGTCCTTGCCGTGTTCCACAAGACGTTTCGCGCGGGCAATCACCATCTCCGACACTCTCTTGTGGTGTTCCGGCAGCTCGTCGAAGGTAGAGTAGATCACTTCCACGTTGGGGCCGGCGATGGCTTCCCGGATATCCGTAACCTCCTCCGGGCGCTCATCGATGAGCAGAATCAGCAGATGCATGTCCGGTTCTCTCTTCTGAACAGAGAGCGCCACTTCCTTTAACAGCGTCGTCTTACCGGCCTTCGGCGGGGAGACGATCATACCTCTCTGTCCTTTTCCGATGGGGGATACCAGATCCACGATGCGCATTGCAGTCGTACATCCCGGCGTTTCCAGACGGATCCTCTTATTCGGGAAGATCGGAGTCAGGTCCTCGAAATTCTTCCTCTTCATTGCCTCCGCCGGACGGAGTCCGTTGATTGCTGAGACATACAAAAGAGCGCTGAACTTCTCTCCCTGCGTCTTGATCCTTGTATTTCCCGTAAGGATATCTCCGGTTTTCAGACCGAATCTGCGGATCTGGGAAGGCGATACATAGACGTCATTTTCTCCGGGGAGATAATTCTCGCAGCGGATGAATCCGTAGCCGTCCTGAAGCACCTCAAGGATACCGTTTGCCGTATATCCGCTGTCAAGCTGCTCGATATCGGTCTCTTCCTTATCTTTATCGTGATCCTTCTCTCTGTCGTCTCTCCGGTCGTGCCTGTCCGCGCGTCCTTCTCTCTTCTCTTCGCGGTCCTTTTTCTCCTCGCGCTTCTCTTCCTTCTCGGCTTTCTCCGTCTTCTTTTCTCTCTTTGCCTTTGTCTCTTTTCCCTCTTTTGCCTCTTTGACGGATTTTGCCTCTTTCTCCTCGGCAGGAGCTTCTTTCTGCGCTTCCTGTTCGTCAAGAGCCAGCATCGCGTCAATCAGGTCGCTTTTCTTCAGACCGGAGATTCCTTTCATCTTTCTTGCTTTTGCCAGTTCCTTCAGAGTCGCCAGCGGCAGAGATTCATACTTTTCTCTTGTCATAAAACCTATCCTTTCTGTTCAAAACAAGACTGCTGTTATTTCTTTACTGATTCAGTTCGTTTTTCATTTTAAATGCTTCGGGAATTATCGTCTGAAATGACGTAAATCGAAAATATGCACCAAAATATGTTCTTATTATACAAGCAGAGCGTCCTCTTGTCAACCACAGAAATCAGTGGTATTATAACGGAATGAAGAAGAGACGAAAAGTGAGGTAAAGCAAATGACGAACAGTGAAAAAGCGTTGCAGATGCATGAACAGTGGAACGGTAAGATCGAGACAACAGCAAAGGCCCATGTAAACTCCAGGGAGGATCTTGCCATCGCCTATACCCCCGGCGTCGCGGAGCCCTGTAAGGTGATCGCAGAAGATCCGGAGGCTGCATACAAATATACCATGAAAGCCAACACGGTTGCCGTCGTCTCCGACGGGAGCGCCGTCCTCGGCCTTGGCAACATTGGCGCACTTGCCGCCATGCCGGTTATGGAAGGGAAAGCGGTACTCTTCAAGGAATTCGGCGGCGTCAATGCGGTTCCGATCTGCCTGGACACCCAGGATACCGAGGAGATCATCCGCACCGTCGTGAACATCGCCCCGGCGTTCGGCGGCATCAATCTGGAGGACATCGCCGCACCGCGGTGCTTTGAGATCGAGACACGCTTAAAAGAGCTTCTTGACATTCCGGTATTCCATGACGACCAGCACGGCACCGCCATCGTCGTCCTCGCCGGAATCATCAACGCCCTGAAAGTGACCGGGAAAAAGAAGGAGGACTGCCGCGTTGTGGTAAACGGCGCCGGATCCGCCGGAGTGGCAATCACAAAGCTTCTCCTCACCTACGGTTTCCCGCACATTACCATGTGCGATATCAACGGAATCATTTCCACGGATTCCCCGAATCTGAACTGGATGCAGAAAGAGATGGCAGAGGTGACCAACCTGGAACACAGAACCGGCACCCTCGCCGACGCCCTCAAAGGCGCGGATATCTTTATCGGTGTGTCCGCTCCCGGCATCGTTTCCCAGGAGATGGTATCTTCCATGAATAAAGACGCCATCCTCTTTGCCATGGCCAACCCGGTTCCGGAGATCATGCCGGATCTGGCAAAGGCGGCAGGCGCAAAAGTTGTCGGTACCGGAAGATCGGATTTCCCGAACCAGGTAAACAACGTGGTCGCTTTCCCGGGAATCTTCAAGGGAGCCCTGGAGGGACGCGCCACACAGATTACCGAAGAGATGAAGCTGGCTGCCGCCAAAGCCATCGCCGGTCTTGTGGCAGACGAGGATTTGAATGAAAACAACATCCTCCCCGAGGCTTTCGATCCCAGGGTTGCCGAGACCGTCAGCCGCGCAGTCAGGGAACTCATCTGATGGGGAAAGAGAAATCAGAAGATAAAAGGCGCTGGGGCGAAAAGCGGTACTATTCCCTGGATTACTACCTGAAACACACATTCGGGGAGAAAGTCTACAAGATCACACTGAACGGCGGCATGACCTGTCCCAACCGGGACGGTCATATCGGAAGAGGCGGCTGTATCTTCTGCAGTGCCGCGGGATCCGGAGATTTTGCGGGGGACGCCGCACTCTCCATAACGGAACAGCTCCGGAAAGGGAAGGCCGATCTTCTCTCAAAGCGTCCGGTGCGCTCCTACATTGCATACTTTCAGGCGTTTACCAACACCTACGCTCCGGTGCCGTATCTGGAAAGGATCTTTACCGAGGCACTGGATGATCCGGAGGTGAAAGTGCTCTCTATCGCCACCCGCCCGGACTGTCTCGGCGACGATGTGATGGAGCTGCTCTCCCGCCTGAACCGGATCCGTCCGGTCTGGGTGGAGCTGGGACTGCAGACCATTCACCCGGACACTGCCCGCTATATCCGCCGGGGCTATGAACTGCCTGTTTTTGAGGAAGCGGTAAAGAGACTGCGCGCTGCCGGAATCCCCGTCATCGTGCATGTGATTCTCTTCCTCCCCGGAGAAAGCCGGGAACAGATGCTCGGGACCATTGACTATCTGAACCGCGCCGGCATCCAGGGAATCAAGCTGCAGCTTCTCCACGTACTGCGGGGGACAGATCTTGCCCGGGAATACGGGAAGGCGCCTTTCCATGTGCCTGACATGGAAGAATATATCGAACTGCTCGGGACATGCATTGCCCGGCTTAACCCGGAGACCGTCATCCACCGGCTGACCGGAGACGGACCGAAAGACCTGCTCATCGCCCCTGCGTGGACCGGGGCAAAACGCACGGTTTTAAACCGACTGAACCAGTATCTGAAGGAAAATGACATCTGGCAGGGAAAGGAGTATTATGGCTGAAACATTTACACTGTATAAACTGATCGTTCTGTATATGCTTGAAAAAGTGGATTTCCCTCTTGCGACCTCGCAGATATCCGAATTTATACTGGATAAGGGATACACCTCCTATTTCCGGCTTCAGGAGACCCTCTCGGAGCTGACCGACTCCGGACTTCTCAAAGCAGAGACAACCCATAACCGGACCCTCTACCATCTCACGGAAAACGGGGCTGAGACGATCCATTTCTTCAGCAATAAGATCTCCCCGGCAATCCGCCAGGACATTGATGATTTTTTAAAGGAAAAACAGTATGATCTGAAAGAAGAAGTGGCTGTAAAAGCTGACTATTATCTGAACACAAACCGCGAATTTGAAGTGCGCTGCCAGATTGTGGAGAACGGATACAGCCTCATCGATCTGAAACTTACCGTTCCGACCGAGAAGGAGGCCGAATCCATCGCCAACAACTGGGACGCCAAAAGCCAGGATATCTACACATCAATCCTCGCGGATCTCCTGTAGGTATTCTCTGATATTTTTTTCATAACCGAGGACGCCGGGTTCGTAGAATCTGGCGTCTTTTATTTCGTCCGGAAGATACTGCTGCTTCACATAATGCCCGGGGTAATCGTGGGCGTACTTGTACCCGGTGCCATGCCCCAGCTTTGCCGCCCCTTTATAGTGAGCGTCTTTTAAGTGAACCGGAACCGTGGTCCTGTATTTCCGGACCGCCTCGTTTGCCGCAAAGATCGCCTGGGAAGCCGAATTGCTCTTGGGCGCGCAGGCCACGTAAGTCGCCGCCTGGGAGAGGATGATCTGGGACTCCGGCATGCCGATGCGCTCCGCCGCCTGAGCTGCCGAGACCGCTACGGTCAGCGCCATGGGATCTGCATTCCCCACATCTTCCGAGGCGCAGATCATGATGCGCCGGGCGATAAACTTCACATCCTCCCCGGCATTTAGCATTTTTGCCAGATAGAATACCGCCGCATCCGGATCCGATCCCCTCATGCTCTTGATAAATGCAGAGATGATATCATAATGGTTGTCCCCCTGCCGGTCATAGTTGATCACCCGCTTCTGGATGCACTCGGACGCCACATCCAGAGTAATATGGATGATACCGTCAGCGCTGCGCTCCGTGGTAAGGATACCAAGCTCCACGGCGTTCAGGGCATTTCTTGCGTCTCCCCCCGCCATATCGGAGAGAAACTCCAGGGCATCCTCATCAATCTGCGCATGAAAACTGCCCATTCCTTTCTCCGTATCCGTAACCGCCCGCCGGATCAGAACCTTGATATCCTCCTGGGAGAGAGGCTGCAGCTCAAAGATACTGGACCGGGAGAGCAGAGCTCCGTTGACCTCGAAGTAAGGGTTCTCCGTGGTGGCGCCGATCAGGATAATGGTTCCGTCCTCCACAAACGGGAGCAGATAATCCTGCTGTCCCTTGTTGAAACGGTGGATCTCATCGATAAAGAGGATCGTCTTTCTCCCGTACATTCCCTGCAGGTCCTTCGCCTCTTTCACGACCTCCTCCATATCCTTTTTCCCCGCCACGGTGGCATTGATCTGCTTAAACTCCGCGCTCGTGGTACTTGCAATCACTTTGGCAAGGGTGGTCTTGCCGGTTCCCGGCGGTCCGTAGAAAATCACCGAACTTAACTTGTCCGCCTTAATGGCGCGGTAGAGAAGCCTGTCCTTCCCGATAATGTGCTGCTGTCCTACCACCTCGTCCAGCGTGGTAGGGCGCATTCTTGAGGCAAGAGGCGCTTCCTTCTCCCTGTTCGCCTCTCTCATATAATCAAACAGATCCATGTTCTATCTTCCTTTCTCTGTCATTTCTGTCAAAGCGAGTTCCCGGATCACTTCCCCGGCGATCAGAAGCCCCGCCACGGGAGGCACAAAAGAGATGCTTCCGGGCACGGCGCGGCGTCCTTCAGGCGGCTCTTCCGTCCCTTCTTTTACCGTCAGCGGCTTCTCTTTGGAATAGAGCACTTTCAGGCTGTAAATGCCCCGCTGCTTTAACTCTCTTCTCATCACCCGGCAGAGGGGGCATACACTTGTCTTTGAGAGATCAGTAATCTCAAAAAGCTCCGGGTGCAGCTTGTTTCCCGTACCCATGCTGCTGATCAGGGGAATCCCCCGCTTCCGGCACTCTTCCACAATGGCAATCTTCGCAGTTACCGTGTCCACCGCATCCACCACATAGTCTGCACCGCAGTCCATGATCTCACCGATGTTCTCCGGCAGCACAAACACATTCTGTATCTCCACCCTGATCCGGGGGCTGATATCACGGATCTTCTCCTTCATCACTTCTGTTTTATATCGCCCCACTGTACTGTGGAGCGCGATGGACTGGCGGTTGATATTCGTCACCGACACCACATCGCTGTCTACAAGGATGAGCCTGCCCACGCCGCTTCTCGCCAGCGCCTCGATACAGTGGCTCCCCACGCCGCCCACGCCGAACACGAGGACAGACGCCCTCTCAAGCCGTTCCATCCCCTCTGTCCCCAGAAGCATCTCTGTCCTGGAAAATTCATTTACTGTCATCTTACTTCTCCTGTCACTGCTTTTTGTTCCTGCCGGGACAACCGCCTGTTCCGCCGTACTGCGGACCGGATGCTGTCAGTCCATCAGCAGCCGGTCCGCAGTGACGAACTCGTAACCTTCTGCCTGTAGTATGTCAACGATCTGCAGGGCTGCTTCCACGGATGTCTCATAACAGTCATGCATGAGAATCATATCATTTTCTTCCACATCCGTCACTACCCTTCGCACAATTTCCTGCGTATTTTTCAGAGACCAGTCCCCGGAATCCACCGTCCATTTCACGTACAGCTTATCTTCTTCCTCCGCGCATTCGGGAAAAGATCCGAAAGGCGGACGCACCAGGAACGGCTCCTCCCCTGTGATCTCCCGTACCAGATCGTCCGTCATCCGGATCTCCCGTTCCATATCTTCATAGCTCAGGTTCGCCAGGTTTACATGATGGTAGGTGTGGTTGCCGATCAGATGCCCCTCCTCATACATCCGCCGGATGATCTTCTCATTCCCCTCTTTCTCAATGTTCACGCCGATGACAAAGAAGGTCGCCTTCACATCCCGCTTGAGGAGTCCGTCCAGAAGCTGCTCTGTGTATTCCGCATTCGGTCCGTCATCGAAGGTCAGGGCGACCATAGGGCGCACAGGAACTTCTGCTCCGGCTTCATCCGCCTCTGAAATTTCTGTTCCTGCCTTCCCTGTCCCTGACACATCTTTCGATATCTCCCGCGGAATAAAACTGTCTGTCAATGGCCATATCCAGAGCAGGAGAACCAACCCGAGAGCCTGCATCTGTTTTTTCAGAGTCGTACTGCTCTTTTTCACGGTATTTTCCACCTTTTTTATTTTCAACCAAATTATATGCCAAATGGAATGTCCCCGATTCCTTTGAGTCATATCCTTCTCGAAAGAAGCAGAATCCAACAGCAAAACCTCCGGACTCTGACAGATCCGGAGGCTTGATTACTCTTATTCTTATCCTTTTTTATAACTTTCTGCTTCTGCTGATGACACAATTTCTTTCAGTTCCTTTGATGACTTCGGAAGCTTTTCTTTCAGGAACTCCATAACCAGTATCATATTCAGCGACCACTGGGAAACCATATTAGTGCTTATCCATGGGATTTCATACCTGTCCATCCCGTTTTCGGCAGCCATATATTTTTCTTTTCTGAATCCCGAATAATCGGATGGAGAATATAATACAGAAAAAATCTTCCCCAGTACCTTCCCCGCCAGTTGTTCATCTTTGTAAAATGCGGAAGAAAATGCTGCGAGCCCGGACGCAAAATAAGGAAACGAGAAAGGTCTGCGGTCGATCAGCCCATTGGTGGCTTTTCTTTTTTCTTCCGGTGAAAGCATATAGAACTTTCCGTACTCTGCAAGAAGCTTTGCAAATCTTGTTCCATAATCAGAATAACCATCCAGCATATCCATAAGTTCTAGCCAGATATGCGTCCCGCCCTGGCACACCTGCAGGTGCATGTTAATGGATTCCTCATGTTCACCTGTATATTCCAGATGTCCGTTCTCCTCATCCAAGAGGAATTCGGGTCCGGACGCCAGACCGAAAGGCATTCTGCAGATATCGTCGATACCGTTGAGGATTTTCTGCAGATATGTCTGATCCAGTGTCTGCTCATATGCCGTCATCCAGTTACAGACAAAACTTGTCCAGTCGGGGCCGCTCCTGATTAACACTTTCTCTTTCCCATCCGTTTTCGACTTTTCAACTACCGCTGTCCTGAGATTCCTCATTGACCGTTCTGCGTCTGCGCTGTCACGCATCACGTCCCTAATCCGGTAGTCTCCCGTAAGATAGTAGAAAAACCGGTGGTGTCCCGCCATACTGATTCTGGGCTCTTTACACGGACATCCCCAGTGCCTTACATTGTGTCTTGTGCCGATTCCTTTCAGCGGTCCTATGTGATACATATCAACTTCACTGCAGTGTCTCGTCATGGCTTCTGCAATATCAAAAATATCACTTTCTCCGCTTCTCAGGAAAGAAATCCACAGCCAGTAAGTTGGAACCAGCTCCGTATTCTGCCAGGCAAATCCACCCATGTCATATCTCCATCTGTGCCGCACTGGATCGTATTTGTGCATGACGTCCCCGTAGTCAAACAGCCCGTACCACTGTCTTTGCCTGATCTCATCTTCATAAAACCGGACAGCTCGCCTTAACTGGTCTTCTATTTCTTCTTCAACTTCTGTGTCCGTCTGCTTCAGGCTCCAGAAGCCAAACGCACGTTTCGCATAATAATATTCCGGATCAGCAGCATAGACCGGAGGTCTCTGCACTTCCCTGCCGAATTTTTTTATCTCCTCATTCCGTGGCAGACACCCCACCAACTTCACCCTGCATTCACTTGTCACTCCTATACCGTATGGGCTCGCCTGAACAAAATCATATCCTTCATACAGGGTCTTTACATAACTCCGTCTGTCATAGTGTCTCAGATCATAGCTCTCTGTAAAGGGAGAGTAGAACCACAGCGTGGTCTCCGCTGAATCCCCCGCAAGGTTTCTTACCTGAACCGCTCCCGGGTATTTCTGCCGGAAATCCTTTATTCCTGCCGCAATTCCGCCCTTTTCTCCCGTAACGGATACCGTCCCTTGTGCCCGCAATCCATGGTCGCTGTCAAGATAGCAGCACTCACCGCAGGTTCTCTTTTTTATGAAATAGTCAGATATGCTGTTCTGGGCAAGTACATACTCATTCCACACCGGCAGATCTTTGGATGCCTCATCAGCCATTTCATCGTACTCTCCAAAAGAGAGCGCTCCCTGCATCTGTGCCTCAAACACACTGTCGGGAAGCCGGGGGCTGCATGAAAACAGACTCTGTGCTGTCTCATGGAATACCCCTTCGCCGGTTCCGAATTTCACATGTCTGTTGTATGGTTTTCCCGAAAGGTGTGTCAGCAGGCGGATACCGAAGCCGTTGATAAAATCTCTGTCGGCATCACCGTCATAAAGAAAGGTATGTACAAATTTGATTTCCTCGCTTCCGGCCCACAGATATGCATAGATAATCCACTGCATGCTTCTGTGTTCTGTGGTTCTGCTCTTATATGGACCTTTCAGACGGACAACCACCTGCAGGGGACCTGCTTCAAGGAGCGTTATCTCCTCCGCTGCCCCGGGATATTCTTCCCGCAGGATCTTTTCGGAACCATCACCGGATATTCTCTGTTCCAGTCTGAAAACAGGATACACCTCTGTATCCCCCGCCTTCCCGGAACAGGAACGGATTCTCATTAACGGAGAAGCAGAAGCCCCGCTGTTGCGCGGAACTTCCACCTGTATTTTTCCTGTATCAATCGTAAATCCGTTTTCATGTTCGTTCAGAGTTATCGAAGCAGGATACTCCGTACATGGAACAGCTGCTGTTATCCCGGCTGGTTCCAACACCCCAGTCCTTCCGAGCAGCTTTGAATCTGCCGTATGCGCCGCCCATTTTACACTTCCATCAGGCCAGTATGCAGAGATCCTTGTCTGCACCGGCACATTTCCCCCTGAAGAGTCTTTCAAAGCAAACCGGCTGTCACCGGAAACCTCTCCCTTCCTGTAGACGCTCCCGAATGTTGTATAGCCGGATATTGTCCTGTTTTCCAGTAAATGTATCTTCATAGCAATATTCCTTTACCTGTTCTGCTTTAACACAACTACTCCGTAACCCGGAATTGTCATCGCTTTCCCTGCAGTGATCTGATTCCCGCTGAGCATATCCACTCCTGTCATATCTGATTCAAAACAGATCTCGTTGCTGTCATGGTTCAACAGAAAAATAAACCTGCCATTGTCATTCTCTCTTACCGTGACCTCCAGGTTTTCAGGCGCTGCCGCGGATATCGGCCGGATTTCCAGTTCCATACAGATATCTTTCAGGAAATCTCTGTAAAAATCATCATCTGCTCTCGCCCCTACATGCCAGGTATTTCCTTTTCCAAACCTGTTTCTCGCCAGAACAGGCACGCCTTTGTAGAAATCTCTTCCATACACTGCAAGGCTTTCCGCCCCTTCCAGTCTTAAAAGGTCACAGATAAATCCGGCTTCATATGTTTTTCCCTTATAGGTAAAGAAATTCTTTTCCTCCGGCGGAAGTGCATCCGATTCCTCGATCCACAGTCCCATAAAATCTCTCCATTTTCCGGGATAGCCACCGGTAATTATATTATCATTTTCATCTACATAGCCGCTGAAAAAGGACGTCACAAAATTTCCGCCTTCCCTGATATAGTTTCGCAGCTTCTCATCAAAACCATTCTTGTTCATGTACAGCATCGGCGCAATAATCAGTTTATATTTTGAGAAATCCGCATCCGTCCCTATCACATCAACACTGATATTTCCTTTGAAGAGCCCTTTATAAAATCTGACTGTCTCGGCCATGTAGTCTATGTGCGAGGATGGTCCTGCCGAATACTCAGCTGCCCACCAGTTCTCCCAGTCGAAGATAATCGCCACGTCTGATCTGGTCCGGGCGCCCAGGATCTCTCCTTTCAGCCTGTTCTCAAGTTCATCTCCAAGGTCTGCAACTTCCCGGAAAACTCTTGTATCATCTCTTCCGCAGTGGTCAATCACTGCCCCGTGGAATTTTTCACAGGAGCCGACGCTTCTCTTCATCTGGAAAAACATAACCGTGTCGGAGCCGTGCGCAAGTGCCTGATAGCTCCAGAGGCGCATAACGCCCGGGCGCTTCAGCCTGCAGTATTCGTCCCAGTTATTTACACCCGGGGACTGCTCCATCAGAGCAAAGGGCCTGCCATCCTGAAGTCCGTATACGATTTCATGCCGGAATCCCACCGCCGCCGGTTCTTCTTTATATCCGGGATAATTATCCCAACCGACCACGTCCAGGTGTTTTGCCCACTTATGCATATCAAGCTGCTTGATGATTCCCTGGAAATTTGTTGTCACCGGAACGTCTTTTGAATATTTCCGGATTGCTTCTTTCTCCGCCAGGAAACATTCAAGAAAGCTGTCAGACATAAACCTGGAATAATCGAGGGAAAGCCCCTGGAAGAACGACTTCATTTTGCCCCATCTCATATGTGCCTCAGAAAGAGCACCCGGAACAACAATTTCATCAAACTCATGATATGTATGACTCCAGAAGTTCGCATTCCATGCTTTATTCACGTTCTCTATTGTCTGATACCTGTCTTTCAGCCAGATACGGAATGCTTTTTCGCAGTTCTCGCAAAAGCACATGCCAGTATATTCATTATTGACATGCCAGGCTACGATATTATCGTAGCCCGCATATCTTTTTGCCAGCTCCCCGGCGAGAGCGGCTGAAAATTTTCTGTAATTGGAACTGTTAGGGCAAAGAGAGTGACGTCTGCCATATTTCCTCCTGAGACCGTTTGACTCTGCCCGGACAGTATCCGGGTATTTTTTCGGCATCCACGCCGGATGTGCTCCTGTTGAAGTTGCCATAAATACCTTGAAATCATATTTTTTTACAAGTGCCATTATTTTGTCCAACATGGTAAAGTCATACTCATCCTCTTTTGGCTGAAGCAGTCCCCAGCTGAACACATTAAGTGTAAGAATATTGATATGTGCTTTCTTTAAAAGTTTCAGATCGCCTTCCCATGTATCCTCAGGCCATTGCTCCGGATTATAGTCGCCGCCATATAAGATTTTCTTTCCCTTAGCATTTCCTGTCATAACTGTCCTCTGTCCTCACTAAATTCATGTATTCATTTTCATTCATTTGCCCTTATTCCGTGGCAAGAGCGTCACGAAGCTGTTTTGCGTTATCAATATCCGCCAGTTTCCACTCGATCACTTCTTCTGCGCCAAGCTCCTCGGCATCGGAAACCATGCTGTTCCAGACCTGCTCAAATTCTTCATCTGACTGAGCGTATACCATCTGCCAGCTTGCATTCACAACCGTATCCTTGATAGCGGAGATTGTAAGCTTCATCGTATCATCCGGTATAGCTGCAAAAGTACTGATATTATTCAGATCGCTTTCTGTTACAAGTGCGCCTTCTGACTCGAGCCACTCCATCCAGTCCGTATGGCCGGTTGTTTCCTGCCATGTCTTATATGTTGCATTTTCAGCAGCAATATCCTTGAGCTCCTGGAATCCTTCCAGTCTCTGGGTTCTGTAGTTACCTTCCGAATCCTTGTAGGAAAGAAGTTCTCCGGTATTTACACAGAAGCTTGTATTCCAGAAAGATTCCTGCTCGCCGCTTGCCAAAGTGAATGCTTCGCTGTGGTCCGTATTTTCATACCAGTCCAGATACTCATCGGTAAGACTGATCACATCGCCTTCAATCGTATAAATATTCCCCTCTCCTGCAGGTCCGTTGAGAATCCGGAAGATGGCATCAGGATCATTAAACAGGTTGAGAAGTGTCAGACACTCTTCCACATGTTCCGTCTCTGCACTTATGGCAATAACATAGTCGCCGTTTCCATACGTGGATGTACCGTTAAAGTAAATCTTTGTTCCCGGAACAAGATACTGATAGTATCCGCCGTCTGCCCATCCCGGAAGCGTTCCTGACGGAACCATTACGTGGTTCGCAGTCTTATTCCACATGGACTGGCGGTCCGTGTTAATGCTGTCAGGATCAAGAAGGCCGCGGGTATAGGCCTCATTCAGCCACTTCAGCGCCTCATAGTATTTGCTGTCAGTACTGAGAATTGAGCTGACTGTTCCGTTTACCATATCTTCCTCAAGCAGATAGCCAAGCAGTGCCGTGTCATATCCCTGCCAGCGGTAATAGAGGGTTACTCCCGCAAAATAATCGGTGTCGGAACCGCTGTTCAGCACAGTTCCATAGAACGGGTTCCCCGCTTCATCCTCCGGAGATGCAGCCATCATTTCTTCCATCACATCAAGAAGATCGTCGAAGTTCTCGATCTCAGGCGCTCCGATGTCTTCGAACTGCTCCCAGAGCAGTTTCAGTGCATTTCTTTCTGTCTGGTCATTAAAGCCATATACCGTGATCAGATCACCCACATTCAGGGGCAGACAATAGAGAGAGCCTGTATCCGCACTGTTATAAGTTCTGATATAGTTCAGGGCCACATCCATTTTCTCGTTGTCCGTCACGTTCGGGAGCTGGTCCATATAATCATCCAGATTTAAGAGCATGCCGCCCTCAATCATGTCATTCAGATTCTCTTTCGGCACATACATAATATCCGGAAGGTCTCCACTTGATAAAATCGCGTTGGTTCTCTCGTCAGAATGAGCCCATACTTCAAGATTGAATCCGTTCTCCGCAAAGAACTCTCCCTTATGGCCCCCCACAAGTCCGCTTGTAAGGCTGGCATTTGCCGGATACATTGTAATTGTCGGCAGAGCGGAACTGCCGGAGCCGCCTTTTTCCTGCTCCGAATCTCCCTGACCTGCACATCCGATTACTGCTGATGCAGTGATCACTGCTGTAAGTGCTGCTGACAATACTCTTTTTGCTGCTTTTGTTTTCATCCTTTTCCTCCTTGAAATAATATTATCCTTTTACTGCTCCGATCATGATTCCCTTTACATAGTATTTTTGTATAAACGGATAAACCAATATGATTGGAACAATAACAATTGCCGTAAGCGTAAGCCGGATCCCCGTCGGTGTAATTGACGTAAGAGCATCTGCGGTATTAAGCTGTTCCGCCGCCGAACTGATCTGACTTAAGAATTCATATAACTGGAACTGTAATGTATACAGGCTTGTGTCCGTAATATAAAGCTTGGTCGAAAAGAAATCGTTCCAGTGCGATACCGCACTGAAGAGAGCGACCGTAGCCAGGATCGGTTTCTGCAGGGGCAGGACAACCCGTAAAAACCGGGTAAAATATCCTGCTCCGTCAAGATAAGCCGACTCTTCCAGCTCCGCAGGCATGGATTCAATCGAAGTCTTGATCAGTATCATGTTGTAGACATTGACAAGCGATGGTATCACATAAACCCAGAAATTATTCAGAAGTCCCAGCATACGCATATTCAGATAAACCGGAATGATTCCTGCGGAAAAATACATGGTCACAATCGTAAACCGATACCAGAACTTTCTCCCCCACATATTCTCTTTTGTGAAAAAATACGCCACATATGCGGAAGCCAGAACTCCTCCTACGGTTCCGATAAGCGTTCTCGCCACCGTCACAAGAAATGACTGGAAGAGATTCTGCACCTGGAAAACTTCGATATAATTCCGGAACGTAACATTCTTCGGCAGAAATAATACCTGTCCCAGGTCAACCGCCTTGCTGTCACTGATGGTGCAGATCAGCAGATAGTAAAACGGAAAGATACAGATCAATGCAATAATTATGAAAACAAGATACAGAATGAAATCTGCAGTTTTATCACTTAAATGCTTTTTCCTATACATTGCGTCCTCCTTAAAATACACTTGTCCCGCGCACTGCTTTTGACACCCCGTTTGCTGTGGCGAAAAGCACTACGGCAACAATGGATTTCATAATACCTACTGCCACACTGTATGAGATTTGTCCGCTTCCGATTCCCAGGTTATATACATAAAGGTCAAGCACCTCTATGCTCTCCATATTCAGCGCATTTCCGAACGCCAGATACTGGTCAACTCCTGTGTTGAGGAAGTTTCCTATGCTCATGATCAACAGTACAAAGTAGGTGGGTATCAGCTGAGGAATCGTAATGTATCTGATCTTCTGCCATCGGCTCGCCCCGTCAACAGCCGCAGCCTCAAAAATGGACTGATCCAGTCCGGCAATTGCCGCAAAATAGATAATTGCGTTCCATCCCAGGCTCTTCCACTGCTGCAGCAGCACCATAATCAGCCAGACATGCTTGTTTGTATTCAGTATGTTGACCTGAAGATCACTGCCCATATCACTGAGAACCGTATTGATCAGTCCCGAAGTCCCGAATATGGAAAATGTCAGGGAAAACATAATTACCCAGCTTATGAAATTCGGGAGCGTGGTTACTGTCTGGACGAACTTCTGAAATTTTGTATTTTTCAGCTCACTGAGCAGCACTGCAAAAAGAAGCGGAAGGGGTGTGAACAGATAGCCAAGGAAGTGAATTCCAAAGGTGTTCAGCAGTACTCTTCCCAGATTTCTCCGCATGATGGAATTGCCGAACAGCTGTTGGAAATTATCCAGTCCCACGAAGACGCTGTCCAGAAGACTTCTTCCGGGTTTATACTGAAAAAATGCAAACGACCATCCCCACAGAGGGAGATAATGAAAGATCAGGATCAGAATAATTCCCGGCAAAACAAAAAGAAATAGTTTAAAAGATTTTTTCGATTTCGTCATACATTGTTCCTCCCGTCGTTACTTGTTGATACAATAAGTTCGCTCTGATAGCCCCCCAGTACCATCTCACCTGTAAAATCCTCAGCATCCAAAACACGTTTTCCTTTTACGGGAAGCTTCACGTTTATTTCATGATCCGTTGTATTTACCAGGAAAAACTGTCCTTTTGATATTTCTCTCCCCTGTATGCCGTCAGGAAGCTCAATCTCCCTTCTGATACCAAGTTTTTCTGTTATGAAGTCGAGAGTTTTCGTAAGAACCTTTCTGTCCGTTTCCACAGCGACATAGTAAGCCGAGCCTTCTCCATATTGATTGACAGATACTGCCGTTATGTCTTTGCCTGTAAATCCGGCAAATTTTTTTGCACCTTTGAGTTCCAGCACTTCATAGTAAGCAGTATCTGTAACCACTTTTTCATCGCCGAAACTGACTTCCACGCTCTCCCGCACATTTTCCTGATTATTCTTTCTCTCTGTCTTCTCCGAGAAACTCCAGGGCATATCTGTTCTGTAAAATCCTGCAGCCCGGACTCCGAATACATCTGCCAGAAGTCCCGGATGCGGAGAAGTATGGGCATGTCCGTTTCCGTCTACCATTCCTGTTTCCGCAGTCATGACAACACATCCTCCGTTCCTGACATACTCTCTGACAGCCTCTGCCGTCTCTGCATCAATCACAATATGATTCGGTATTATGACCAGTTTATATGCCTGTTTCATTTTCTTCATGCTGATCATATTCCACTCCACATTCACATCTGTCAAAGCTTTCTGCGCGTTCATTATCAGATGTGTATAGCCCGTTTTGAATCGTCCGGGATGAAACTGTGAAAACCACCAACTTTCATAGTCAAAAGCCAGGGCAACTTCCGGTTCTGGCATATAAGGGAAACCATAACGCTCCAGTTTTTTCATATCTGCCGCTGCTCTTTTGAATTCATTCAGGTTAGGACCGGGGATGCCGTCATGCCCAAGCAGTCCGTAGTAAAACTGCTCTTCTCCGCTGTACATGGTCCGCCATGTCCAGGCAAGGAAAACCTCGCCTCTGTTTAACAGGGCTGACATAAGCTGCATGTAGGTATATCCTTCCGGTCCGTACCAGATTCCTTCCTTTCCGGTCTGAAATTCAAGAAACCACAACGGTTTTCCCAGCTCATTCAGATTTTCTTTTATAATGGTATAGAAATACTTCTGCATATCCCCATCTACATCAAATCCCGGATAATACCCCATTCCCGGATAATCCATGAATGTATCCGCCGAGTTAAGGTAGTCATATCCGATTTCTCTTGCCCCCGGATACAGATTCGTCGTATAAGGAATTCCCGGCGCAAGTCTTTTTATAATCCTGCTGAATTTCTGCATAAAATCTACGAGACCATCAGAGAAAAACCTTCTCATGTCCAACCTTGCCTCAGGCATTGCCACGGATATCTCATTCTCGGGGAAAACAATATCCTCAAACGACGAAAGCCTTCTGCACCACCTCTGCGTTGACCAGGCATGATTGAGCGCTTCGATTGTCCCGTATTTTCTTTTCAGCCAACCGATAAATCGCTGTCTTGAATATTCAGAAAACGACATCCTGCCGCTGCCTATTTCATTGCACATGCTGAATGCATATAATGCGGGATGATCTTTATATCTTTCTATGAATACTTCAGCAAACCGGAATGCATAATGCTGGTATTCCGGATCCGCCATGTCTTCCATATATCTGCGGAGACTCGCCTGTTTCGTTCCCGTGCGTGAGACAATATTGACTCCCGGACATTTTTTATGAACCCATACCGGTGCCGGATGAATGGATATATCCAGAAAAACTTTAAATCCTGCCCTGTAAAATAAGTCCATGACTTCATCGAACCACTCAAAGGTATAAATGCCATCCTCCGGTTCAAAGCTGTCCCAGCAAAGATGCCCTACACGTACGGCATTAAACCCCGAATCTCTCATAAGGTTGATATCCACCGGCCATCTTTCTCTGTCCCAGTCATGAGGATGATAGTTTGTACCTATCAATATACTCTTTTTTTCTCCCATCCTGCTCTTTTTCTTCCCTCCCATACTGTATTCCCGGCGTTTCGCTGTAAAATACTCAGGAAAACCGCCCCGTGATCTCAAAGTCGAACTTTGTACAAGTCCTATATTTTTTATATCATTATGCCTTTTAAAATGACATAGAAAATGGTATTATATATTTGTCAAAAAGTATGATCCCTGATGTAGAATGCCATTTGGAAGCCTCTTTCAGGCTATGAACAGATGCCCGTCTGTGCAGGCAGACAGGCAGAAAGGAAGAAATTATGAATGAAATCAAAAAAATATTTGATATCTTCCAGAACATATCTCTTTCAATAATCTTTCAGCACAACGTTGACAAGGATGCGTCCTGGAATGAGCATAAGACGAATAAAGACTATACTTTATGGCTTGTCACCAACGGGAATATCATTGTAGAAATGAATGGCAATACCATCAAGGCATCCACCCATGACGTGATTCTGTTTTACCCGGGAGATTCTTACAGCGCATATACGGACTGTGAAAAATGCAGCTTTATCTTCCTGTTTTTTAAGATGGGGACCGGCAACATGATCGATATTTTCCACAGCAGAAACGCCTCCGGACTCTACTATAACAAAGAACTCAACAGACAGGCAAAACTCTTTCAGAAGAATTATTTCAAAAGAAAAAGGACAGGTGAAAATTACATGCTGTCCTCTTTATGCGACTTTATGCAGCTGCTTAGCACAATGTTCACCGCCGCAGACTTTACTCCGCTTGAAAATAAAAAGCAGGTGAATGTGTCACAGGAATTAATCAAAACCCTGATCTACATCCATGAACACTGCACGGAAAACCTGTCCATAAAGGAACTTGCCAGAAATACCGGAATGAGCGAGAAGTATTTCATAAGCAAGTTTAACCACGATATCGGGATATCGCCAAAGCGATACCAGATTGAATGCCGTATGAAGCTTGCCGCCAGTCTGCTCATAACCACCTACGACAGCATAGCACAGATTTCACAGGATGTGGGATATCCGGACCAGTACAGCTTTTCAAAAGCTTTCAGTAAATATTACGGGGAGTCGCCCAGCGCATTCAGGAAAAGTCTGTAGTGTTTCTCCTGTCCCTGCGGTATTCCGAAGGGCTTAATCCCTTCTGTTTGCGGAACGCCTTGGAAAAATACAGATTGTTCTCAAACCCTACCGAGTAGGCGATGGCGGATACCGAGAGATCCGTCTCCCGCAGCAGTCTGCAGGCCTGTTTGATCCGGTACCCGGTGAGAAATTCCTTGGGTGATTTCCTCATATAATTCTGGAAAGACCGGAACAGATGGCTGCGGCTGATTCCCACATAGGCTGCCACATCCTCCACAGTGATGGGATAGGAATAGTTGGTCTCGATATATCCTTCCGCCTTCTCCACGTACATCACCTGACTGTCCGTCTCATGCTCTTCCCTGCGGGAATAGTGCATAAATACGGACAGGAGGGTATACAGTCCGCCTGCCATGGCAACTGCGGCATCGTAAGTACCGCCCTTTGCCTGGTAAATCCGTTCGATTCCCTCCCGGATCTTCTCATCCGGCACAAGCCCCCTGCGGATATAAGGGGTCTCCCGGCAGAATTCTGTATTGCGGATGATTGACGCCGCATCCGCTCCCATGAATCCCGCCCAGCCGTACTCCCATGGCTCGTCCCTGTCCGCCCGGTATTCAAGTTCCACGCCCGGAAAAAGGATAAACGTATCCCCCGCGCTTAAGCGGACCGATACTTTTCCGGTCGTGTAATAACCGCTTCCCGAGAGAATATGATGGATACAGTAGTGGTCGCGCACCCCCGGTCCCCACTGGTACTCGGGCTCGCATTTCTGGTATCCCACATTATACACCGAGAGAGAATTCAGCAGAATCTCTCCCACTTTATAAGAATGTTTGTATGTCTCGCTCATTTTGTGCCTCCCGGTTTTTCTTCTGTCTGTATTATAGACCGGCTATCCTCGTTCCGCAACCATCATGCAACATTTTTACATATAGTTGCACGTAATTTTTATATACTGCCGCCGTTTCTCCTATTATAATAAAATCAGAACTGATAAACGGACAGCAGTCCTTTTTTGCGTCAGCAGATCTTTTACAATATCATCTTTCAGGAGGGAAACATCAGATGAAAACGAAGCTTTTTGACAAATTTGCAGAACTTTTCGGCAGTTCTGAGGGCGCGCGCCTCTACTTTTCACCGGGCCGCGTCAACCTGATCGGAGAACACACAGACTATAACGGCGGACATGTCTTCCCCTGCGCCCTGACACTGGGTACATACGGGGCTGCACGCAGAAGAGATGACCGTCTGATTCATTTTTACTCTATGAACCTGACATCTTTCGGCGTAGTGGAGGTGTCTCTGGACGACCTCTCCTATCAGAAATCCTACAACTGGGCAAACTATCCGCTGGGTGTTGTCTGGGCTTTTTCAGAGAAAGGCTATACTCTGGAAAACGGATTTGACATGGTGATCTGGGGCAATATTCCAAACGGTTCCGGTCTGTCCTCTTCCGCTTCCCTTGAAGTGCTCACCGGTGTGATTTTAAGAGACCTCTTCGGATTTGACAGTCTTTCCATGACGGATCTTGCCCTCATCGGCCAGTATTCGGAGAACAATTTCAACGGCTGCAACTGCGGAATCATGGACCAGTTTGCAGTTGCCATGGGAAAGAAGGATAACGCTATCTTCCTGGATACATCCACACTGAATTACGAGTACGCGCCCATTGTACTTGAGGATGCGAAGATCATCATCACGAACAGCAAGGTAAAGCACAGTCTGGTGGATTCCGCTTACAACGACCGCAGACAGGAATGTGCGGACGCCCTCGCCGCCCTTCAGAAAGAACTGGACATCAAAGCACTCGGCGATCTGACTCCGGAAGTCTTTGAGGCACACAAAGGGCTGATCACCGATCCGATACAGTTAAAGCGGGCGAAACACGCCGTATATGAAAACCAGCGCACCATCGATGCAGTAGCTGCATTAAAGAGCGGAGATATTGTAAAGTTCGGACAGCTCATGAACCAGTCCCACATCTCCCTCCGGGACGACTATGAAGTATCCTGCGAGGAGATCGATGTTCTGGTGGATCTGGCATGGAACATTCCGGGCGTTGTGGGTTCCCGTATCACCGGAGGCGGATTCGGCGGCTGTACGGTCAGCATTGTAAAGAACGACGCGGTGGATCTCTTCATTGAAAGCATCGGAAAGGCTTATCAGGAGAAAGTCGGACATGAGGCGGAGTTCTATACCGTTGATGTGGGGGACGGCGCCTCCAGAATCGAGTAAAAAGGCAGGGAGGAAAGAATTATGCTCTATGAAGCAATCAAGAAGCTGGTTCAGTATGGGATCAGCACGG
This sequence comes from Lachnoclostridium sp. An169, assembly GCF_002160525.1. Taxonomy (GTDB): domain Bacteria; phylum Bacillota; class Clostridia; order Lachnospirales; family Lachnospiraceae; genus Mediterraneibacter; species Mediterraneibacter cottocaccae. The sequence goes on along the minus strand of NZ_NFKT01000004.1, from coordinate 20,303 downwards.
GACTTACTCCGGAGACAGAGAGGATCTATACGACGAATCTTCTTCTGGATATGATGAAGGAAGACAGTTATGAGGATGTGGAATGTGATCTGGACAATATTGTCCTGGAGGATGTGCTTAAGGAACTGCTGGACGAGGCGGTAAAGCGCGGTATTATCGAGGATTCCGTAACCTACCGGGATCTTTTCGACACAAAACTTATGAACTGCCTGATGCCGCGTCCGGCGCAGGTGCAGGATACTTTCTGGAAGAAATATGAAGTCTCCCCGAAAGAGGCGACGGACTGGTACTATACTTTAAGCCAGGACAGCGACTACATCCGCCGCTACCGCATCGCAAAGGACAAGAAGTGGACGGTAGAAACGCAATATGGCACACTGGATATCACCATTAACCTGTCCAAACCGGAAAAGGACCCAAAAGCCATCGCTGCAGCCGGGAAGGCAAAATCTTCTTCCTACCCGAAATGTCAGCTCTGTATGGAGAACGAAGGATATGCGGGCAGGGCGAACCATCCCGCCCGTGAGAATCACCGGATCATCCCCATCACAATCCAGGGAAAGAAATGGGGATTCCAGTACTCTCCCTACGTGTACTATAATGAGCACTGTATCGTGTTCAACGGAGAGCATATCCCGATGAAGGTGGACCGCGCGGCATTTGCCAAGCTGTTCGACTTTATCAAACTGTTCCCCCACTACTTCCTGGGATCCAATGCGGATCTTCCGATTGTGGGCGGTTCCATCTTAAGCCACGACCATTTCCAGGGCGGAAACTATACTTTCGCCATGGCTAAGGCGCCGATTATCGAGAACTTTACCGTCTCCGGCTATGAGGACGTGAAAGCCGGGATTGTAAAATGGCCTCTCTCTGTCATCCGTCTCCAGAGCGAAGATCCGGAGAGAATCATCGACCTGGCAGACCATATTCTCGGGAAATGGAGAGGATATACTGACGAATCCGCCTTTATTTTTGCGGAGACAGACGGCACGCCCCACAGCACGATCACTCCGATCGCACGCAGGCGCGGGGATCTCTATGAGCTCGACCTGACGCTTCGGAACAACATTACAACAGATGAGCACCCCCTTGGGGTCTACCACCCTCACGAGAAGCTCCATCACATCAAGAAGGAAAATATCGGGCTGATCGAAGTCATGGGACTCGCTGTCCTTCCTGCAAGATTAAAAGGCGAGATGGAACTTCTGCGGGAATACATTCTGGAGGGGAAGGATATCCGCAGCAACGACCAGATTGAGAAGCATGCGGACTGGGTTGACGAGTTCCTTCCCACCTATTCTGACGTCAATGAAAGCAACATCGACCACATTCTGGAGCAGGAAGTCGGTAAGGTCTTCTGCCAGGTGCTCGAGGACGCCGGAGTGTTCAAATGCACAGAGGAAGGACTGGAAGCTTTCCGCAGGTTTATCAGCGTGCTGTAATCTGGAAATCCGGTTTTGCAGTTTACTTTCTCATTTCCATCACTTATAATAAGAAAAGTAATGTCACGTTCCGGACCGGAAAACAGCGACAATGCTTTCGGTTTGCGGATATATTGATAGAAGGAGGCTTACTTATGAAACAGTGTATGGACTCGGATAATCTGCATCGCCGTCTGAAGAAGATCATCGGCCAGGTGCAGGCAATCGACCGGATGATTGACGAAGACATTCCCTGCGAAGATGTTCTCTCCCAGATCAACGCAGCAAAATCTGCCCTCCATAAAGTCGGGCAGATCGTTCTGGAAGGACATATTAACCACTGTGTAAAAGACGGGATCGAGCATGGGGATGTGGATGCGACGATCGCCAGTTTTACCAAGGCTGTGGAACGGTTTGCGAATATGAAATAGATTACTTTGAGATAGAGTATTTTATAAAAAATCGAACGGTTTTATCAATAAGATCGTTCGATTTTTTTATGGTCTTTTTTCTGCAGAATTATCTTCTCTTCCTCTTGACACCCTATACCCCTATAGGTATATAATATACCCATACCCACATAGGTATATTTGTTTTCATAATATTTTAAGCTGCCGGAGCCGGTATTCTTTCCTGTCGGGTCTCATTTATAGATTTCATTTATGGATCTCATTTACAGACCGCATTTACAGAACCTACGGCGGCGGATTGGAGTGTATCATGAAGAAACTGGAAGAACTTCTGGAATGGGGCGGGACGAAACGGGACATTGCATTTCTCGTCATATCCGGCGCCGCCCTTCTTGCAAGCATTGCCGGACTCTCCCCTTTCCCCTTTGACATGGCGTGGATTGCCATCATTCTGTGCGGGATCCCGATTATCCTGGAAGCAGTCATCGGTCTGGTCACCGCCTTTGATATCAAAGCTGACGTACTGGTGTCTATCGCCCTGATTGCCTCGGTGATCATCGGGGAAGACTTTGCCGCCGGAGAAGTCGCCTTTATCATGCAGTTGGGAGGGCTTCTTGAGGAATTGACGGTGGCAAAGGCGCGGGCAGGCATTGAGAAGCTTGTCCATCTCACTCCCCGGACTGCCCGGCGGATCACAAAAAGTTCCATTTCTACAGCATCCCCGGCGTCCGGCACATCCGTCAGTACCAAGGAAGAGATCATCCCCGCGGAAGAGGTACAGGTCGGCGACCGTCTGCGCGTGCATCCCGGAGAGACTATTCCCGTGGACGGCGTAATCCTCACCGGGGAAACCTCGGTCAACCAGGCTGTCATGACCGGGGAGTCCCTGCCTGTTGACAAAGGACCGGGCGATGAAGTATCAAGCGGCACATTCAACCAGTTCGGCGCATTTGAGATGGAAGCGGTCAAGGTCGGCGAGGACAGTTCCATCCAGCGCATGATCCGCCTCGTCCAGTCTGCAGACGCTGGAAAGGCGAAAATCGTAGGAATCGCGGACCGATGGGCAACCTGGATCGTGCTCATCGCCCTCTCGGCTGCTGCCCTGACCTGGCTGGTCACCGGAGAGATCATCCGCGCTGTCACCATCCTCGTAGTTTTCTGCCCCTGCGCGCTTGTCCTGGCCACGCCTACCGCCATCATGGCGGCAATCGGAAATGCCACGAAGCACGGGTTTCTCGTGCGTGAGGGCGACGCCCTGGAACGGCTTGCCACCGTCAGCGATATCACATTTGACAAAACCGGAACTCTTACATACGGAACTCCACGGGTTACTGCGGTAAAAAGCTTCCTTCCCGGCATTTCCGAGGCGCAGCTCTACCGGTATACCGCATGTTCTGAACAGAATTCGGAACATCCCCTGGGGAAAGCCATCGTACAGTGCTATAAAAAAGAGAACGGCGAGACTCCCGGATCCCCGGAAGAATTCCACATGCTTCCCGGGCGGGGAGTTCAGGCTGTCGCCGAAGGGCATGCCATCCTTGCGGGCAATCCGGAGCTTTTCCGGGAACATGGGGTCCTGCTGCCGGATTCCGTCAAAACCGCTGCCGCCTCCTGCCTGCAGGACGGCTGTACGGTGATCTACATCGCTGTGGATCAGCAGCCTGCCGGATTTATCGCCCTCTCCGATACGCTGCGGGAGGACGCCGCATCGACGATCGATGAAGTCATCCGGACAGGCGTCACACCGGTGCTCCTTACCGGAGACCACGAAAATGCGGCGCGGCACATTGCAGAGCAGCTCCACATCAGCCAGGTACATGCAGACTGTCTCCCGGAAGACAAACTGAAATGGATTGACGAAGACCAGAAAAATAACCGTCAGGTATGCATGATCGGCGACGGGATCAACGACGCGCCGGCGCTGCGGAAAGCATTTGTGGGCATCGCCATGGGCGGAATCGGAAGCGATATCGCCGTGGATGCCGCGGACATTGCCCTCGTCAACGATGATATCCGGGAGCTTCCCCACCTTCTCCGACTTGCAAAAAGGATGATGACGACGATCCGGATCAATTTGACATTTTCCATGACCCTGAATTTCGTCGCAATCATCCTTGCGATTACCGGTATTTTAAATCCTGTAGTGGGAGCCCTTGTCCACAATGCAGGCTCGGTGCTTGTCATCGTCAACTCCGCTTTCCTGCTCACCTGGAAGCAGCGGCACGCAAAAATGGCGGAGCACTGATGCCCCGCCGCCTTTCCGCTGCACTCGACGTTAATCTGCTCGTGCCGCCCGCCGATTCAGCCCGGCACTCAGTGAGCTGTGCCGTAAAGATTCAGGATCACGCATCCTGCCACAATCAGAATGATTCCGATTACGCCCAGGAAGGAAATTCCTTCTTTATAGATAAATACGGAAACCAGTGTCGATACCACAATGCCTACGCCGCACCAGGTGGCGTAGGCAATTCCCAGATTCATCTTCATCAGCGCCCTCGCCAGGCAGAAAAAGCACAGAATATACAGAATAATGCAACCGATCGTGGGATAAAGCTTTGTGAATCCTTCCGTATATTTCAGGACTGACGTGGCGATCAGCTCCAGCACGATCGCCGCTGCCAGAAAACCGTAAGACAACATCATATGTACGCACTCTCCTTTTTATAAACCGCTGAAATAAAGCTGATACTGCAGCTTTTCCAAGGCATATTCTAACGGATCGGCGTATTTCCGTCAAGAGAGTACCGGTTCAGTTGTTCACCTTATGGTGGGGTGCAAAAGAATCCACTGTGATCGCCTTAAATGTATATCCTTTATCCCTGTAATATTCAATGATCTGCGGCAGCGCCTCCACAGTCGTATCCTTTGCGTCCGTGTCATGCATCAGAATGTTGATATGCTGCTTCGAACAGGATGTGGCGTTAGCCACCAGTTTCTCCACTGCCACGTTGTTGCCCGTTGCATCTGTGGAATCACAGTTCCAGTCAAAGTACTGGTATCCCTTCTCCTGCACTTTCTTTACAAGCGAAGTCATCAGCCCCGGCACATAATTGGCACTCTTCGTGTTGCTCGACCCTCCCGGGAAACGGATGATCCGCGACTTCTCTCCGGTCAGGCTTTCCACCAGGTCGGATATCTTCTGAAGATCATTGAAATATGCCTCTTCCGATGCATATACTTCCGGATAATCGTGTGTGTATGTATGCAGTCCTATGGAATGTCCTTCCTTATAGGCGCGGGTGATCATGGAATCATACTTCTGGTTGTTACCGGTAACGAAAAATGTCGCCTTGACGCCGTACTGGTTCAGAATATCCAGGATCTTTCCCGTATTCTCTGACGGTCCGTCGTCAAATGTCAGGTAAACGATCTTCTGGTCGTACTCTTCATTCTTATCCACCGTCACTTTCCGCTCAACCGTTGTCACATTGCCGGAGCGGTCCTTCGCTGTATAGACCGCCTTGTAAGTGCCCGGCGTATTCAGATCCACCTGGTCTGTATTGACCTCCAGGACCGGATTCGGATCCATGTCATCTGTACAGGTCACACCATTCTGGAAATCAAACGTCTTTCCCTGGAGAATCTCCACATCGTCTGTTCCGCTGATCTCCGGTCCGGTTTCATCCTTCACCCGGGTCAAAGTGGTCTTCTCCACGGTCTCATTTCCGGCGGAATCCACAGCCGCAACTTCGACATCATATGTATCCGGCTGATCCCAGGTCTGAGGATTCACAAACTTTAATGTCACCTCAGACGCATCTTCCACCGACTCCACAAACAGTTCCGGCGTAATCTCTTCCGTCAGATCAGCAGTGTAAGGCTTCACTGCAAGAACCGGCGGCTTCGTATCCCGCACCTTCACAACCGCCTGCTTCTCATAGTTGTGGAACCGGTAGGTCAGCGTATAGTCCCCGGGTTTTGTGAGATCTACATTCCCTTCCACAGACACCTGGCTTATCTTTCCTCCGAACACAAAGCCGATATTCTGCATGGGATGGAAATCTTCCTTCAGCTCCTGCTCCACCACCTCATTTTTCAGAATCAGCGGGTGCAGCTTCATAAACAGCAGCGCACCGCCCAGCACTACCAGAAGCGGTATGAGAATCACCAGCGCGATTTTCATCAGTCTCCGCCGGGTATTTCTGCTCCCGCGACCGCTGTATATTTTTCTTCCTGTACTCTTTCTTACTGTTCCCCTTGTTCTCTTATTCATACTTATCTTCTGCATAGAATTGACCCTCTTATTATTGTTCTGACTTTAAGATAGCATCCGTCTCCATACGGGTCAATAGATACTCGAAAAGCATAAGTTTAAATTAATGAAGTCTTAAGAATTACTCCTACGAAAGCCTTCCGTTCTCCATCTCATAGATCTTCTCTGCCGCCGCCATGGTTGACTCCCGGTGGGATACGATCACTACGGTCTTATCCTGGCATGTCTCCCGGATGGACTTGAGAATAATCCCCTCGTTCAGGGAATCCAGGTTACTGGTGGGCTCATCCAGAAGGAGCATGGGCGCATCGTGGAGAAACGCCCGGGCGATCCCGATCCGCTGCCGCTCGCCGCCGGAAAGGGTATCCCCCAGCTCTCCCACCTGCGTGTCATATCCCTTGGGAAGAGAAAGGATAAATTCATGCAGAGCTGCCTTTTTCGCCGCCTCCTCGATCTCCTCCCGGGACGCTCCCGGTTTTGCCACCGCGATATTATTTGCAATGGAATCGTGAAACAGGTCTGTCTCCTGTGTCACATAGCTCTCCATCTCCCGCAGTTCTTTCGTATTCACCGACACAAGCCCTCTTTCCCCGATGGAGATCTCTCCCCGCTGAGGATCATAGAAACGCATGAGAAGTTTTAACAGCGTGGATTTTCCCGACCCGCTGCGTCCGTGGATGCCGATTCTGGACCCTTTGGGAATCCGGATGGAATAATCTTTTAAAATCTGCTCATCCTCATAGGCGAAATCAAGGTTGCTGCAGCTCACATCTCCGAATTCTGCATGCTCCTGACCGCTCACCTCCCCTATCTGTGGTTCCTCCTCGAGAAGTGACAGAACTCTCTCGCCGCTTGCCAGGGTCTGCATCAGATTGTTGGACAGGCCGGAAAGGGCGGTCACCGGTCCGAAGGATCCCATCATAAGGATGGTACACAGAAATGCCCCCTCAAAAGAGAGCTGTCCCTGCATACAGAGATATGCCGTCAGGAACAGCATTCCGAAGGAGAACAGGAGTATCAGTGTATTGGTGACTCCCCTCTGGGTTCCTTCCAGATCCTTCATGATCTTCTGCTTTCTGTCAAGCTGCCTGCTCTTTTTTACCATTTCCTCTTCCCGATCTTTTCCCCTCTGGTACTGGATCGTCTCATCCAGCCCCCGGAGACTCTCCAGGACGAAGCTGTTCAGATCCCCGAAACACTCCCGGAACTCCATGCCGCAGGACGCGCCTCTCCCGGAGTTCCACACCGGGACGATCACTCCCACCGCCACATATCCCGCCAGTGCAAACAGACCGGCAAGAACATGGTAATGAAAGAAAAAGATTTCCATGATCAGTGAGGTAAAAACCGCGATCATGATGGGAGAGATCGTGTGGGCATAGAATACTTCCAGAAGCTCGATGTCCGAGGTGATGATCGAGATCAGATTTCCCTTGTCCCTGCCGTCCAGTTTTGCCGGGCAGAGCTTCCGCAGCACCGCGAACACTTTGTGACGGATCAGTGCCAGAAGCTTGAAAGCGATATAGTGGTTGCAGGCCTGCTCCCCGTAGTGCAGCACGCCCCTCAGAACCGCCGCTGCCGCAAGACAGACGAACACGGTCGTAAGCGATGCTTTCTCCCACAGTCCCATGACGTTTAAAAGACCCGCACCTGCCAGAGCCGTCAGGAAAATGGCACAGAGATATCCCGCAACTCCAAGGATCACCGCCGCTGCCATCACATGCAGCAGAGGTCTCACCAGCCCGATCAGTTTCCCCATAATCCGGATTCCGCTTCTTCGTTTCCTGTTCTTTTCCATTATGCTCTCACCTCCTGTAATTCTTCCTGCCTGCGGTACAGCCCGGCATAGCCTCCGCCTTTTTTCATCAGTTCCTCATGGGTCCCGCTCTCCGTGATCCTGCCTTTCTCAAGCATGTAAATGCAGTTGCTCTCTACCGCGTTGGCAAGCCGGTGCGAGATAAAGAGGACCGTCTTTGTGCGGGCAAGATTCCGGATCACCTGCATGATCTGCTCCTCGCTCTCCACATCAATATTGGACGCCGCCTCATCAAAAATATACATGGGGCTCTCATGCAGAAGCGCCCTGGCAATGGCAAGCCGCTGCTTCTGTCCGCCAGACAGATTGCTCCCCTGCTCCTCCAGACGGGTGGAAAGTCCTTCCTGTGAGGAAAGAAATCCGTAGAGATTTACTTCTTTTAAAACCCGCTCCATCTCTTCTGCCGTAGCGTCCGGTTTTGCCATTCTCAGGTTCTCTTCCACTGTCCCTTTAAACAGACAGCTGTTGTGACGGACCAGGGTGATCTTCTTCATCAGTTCCGTCTCCCGTATCTCCCCGATGGGAACTCCGTTGATAAGGATCTCTCCGGTAAATCCCCTGTTCCGCCCGGTCACAAGTGAGGCGATGGTGCTCTTTCCGCATCCGGATACTCCCACCAGGGAGACAAAGCTTCCCGCCGGAATATCCAGCGTAATATCCTCAAGCACTGCACGCTCCGGTTCATAGGAGAATCCCACGTGGGAGAGGCTCACGCTCAGACCGGACCCGGTACCTTTCTGCATGTTGTGCTCGGCACCGGACAGTGTAACGGGTTCTTCCATGTCCAGGATCCGGAAGATCTTGTCGCTTGCCGACATGCCGTTCATGGCAATGTGAAAGAAAGATCCCAGAAGCCGCAGAGGGATAAAGAACTCCGCCGCCAGAAGGATAATGGCAAATGCTCCGGCAAGACTTACATTTCCCGCCAGGAACTCCCGCACCGTGACGATCATTCCCACCGCCGCGCCGCCGTACGCCACAATATCCATGACGCTCACGGAGTTGAGCTGCATGGTCAGCACTTTCATGGTGATCTTACGGAACCGCTCGGATTCCTCATCCATCTCCACCGCTTTCATTCCGTCCGCCTGATAGATCTTCAGCGTGGTCAGTCCCTGCAGATTCTCAAGGAAGCTGTCGCCCAGTTCCGTATAGATCCCCCAGTATTTGTTCAGCAGCCGTTTGGCAAACTTCTGCACAGCCACGATCGACACCGGGATCAGCGGCACACAGACAAGAAGGACGATGCACGCCTTCATGCTGACCGGGGAGAGCACAAGGAAAAGCGTAACCGGGGCAAGCAGGCTGTAGAAAAGCTGAGGCAGATATTTCCCATAATACACTTCTAGCTGCTCCACGCCCTCTGCCGAGACCTGCACCACCTCGGAAGTGGGCACCTTTTCCTTATAGGAAGCTCCCAGCCGGAGCAGTTTCTCATAGATCTGTTTCCGCAGGATGAGCTTCACGTCCGCACTAGCACGGTAGGACGCCCGCGCAGCCTGCTTCTCACAGACAAACCGCATAACAATGGACGCCAGTACGATGCCTGCCGTCGTTAAAAATGTCTCCTGCCTTATCCAACCTTCAAACAGTTCCTGAATCAGAACTCCGGCGGAAATCACCGAGGCGATCTGAAACAGCAGCGCTACCCACTGCCAGAAGATATTGGCGGCGATATATTTGCCGGAACCTTTCATCAGCTTCATCAGTCTTGGTTTAATCATTGTCTTTCTTCCCTTTCCATTCTCTTCTTTTCCCGTATGGAACTGACCACATGGCGGACCGCCATAACCGGATGGTAAAAAATCATCCGGGGTCCGGAAAAACGCATCACTTCCCGGATCTTCTCCCTCATCTCAGCCCTGTAGCAGTGTACCCGGCAGTTGCTGCAGAATGTCTTCGTCTCCATGAACGGACACTTCTCGATGCGCAGCATGGCATAATCCCGAAGCGCCCGGCACTCGCTGCAAAGCTCATCTCCTGTCTGCCCGTGACCGGGAACTTCTGCACTGCCCAAACTGTATAGTTCCTTCTTGCGCCGCTCTCCGTGGTTCTTTCTGCAGTACAGCCGGATCATCAGCTCCATCACCTGTTTTTCCTTCTCCCGCTTTCCTGCGGTTTTCCTCTCCGGAGCCTTTCCCGGAGTTCCATCTCTTTTCATCGCATCATTTCTCCCAGAATCATAAAATTGCAGGTGTCATCTGCCTCTTTTTGCCCCTGCTCACGCCGCCTCCGGCTGAATCGTCCGGATCTTTGTAAAGAAGTAGACATACTTGAAGATGATCAGGCAGATAATAAAGATCCGTCCCGGAAGATTCTGCATGAGCAGGAATGCGCAGATCAGCATCGCCGAGGCGGGAAGCAGAATGCACAGCTTCGTCTTGAGCGTCATGGACCGGTTCTTTACGAAACTGTCCAGATGGTTTCTATAGAGTTTCGTTCCCATAAACCAGTTGTGGAACCGCTTCGAGCCCTTCGCAAAGCAGAAAGATGCGAGCAGAAGAAAGGGCGTTGTCGGCAGCACCGGAAGGATCACTCCCACTGCCCCGATCCCGAGAAACAGAAATGCAGCTGCCAGCCAGAGAATTTTAAATGGATTTGTTTTCATACACCTTCTCCTTATCGTTGTATACGTCTTACCATTGATAGTTTCAACTAACCAACGGGTATAATAACATAATTGAGAATCGTTTTCAACTCTAAATTTCATATTATGTTTCAATACTGTAACCTTCCATGCGCCTGAAATGTAACCTTCCTCTGCTATCCTACAGATATCAGATAAGATAATTAGAGAGGAAGGTTACAGACTATGAAAAAATACTTTGAGAAAAAACATCCCCTGCTGATCATCAGCTATCTCATCTTCTATCTGCTTGCTTTCAGGCTTCTAGAAATGCGCTGAAACGGCGGAATACACATCATCCACACGTCACTGGACGACAGGATCCCGTTCTGCGAATATTTCATTATTCCCTATGTACTCTGGTTCTTTTATGTGGCAGCTACCGTGATCTATTTTTCCTGTTTTGAGAAAAATACCCGGGAATACTGGCAGTTCATGGCATCCCTCGGTGTCGGAATGACGCTGTTTCTTCTGGTGTCCTGGCTGTATCCCAACGGGCATGACCTCCGTCCCGCACTGACGGCAGACGGGAATATCTTTACGGAAATGGTGCGGATCCTGTATCAGATCGACACTCCCACCAATATTCTTCCGAGTATCCATGTATTTAACTCCCTGGCTGCGGCCGCTGCCATCGGTGGGTGCGAAAGCCTGAGGAAGCACCGGATTCTGTGCCTGGCTTCCTGGTTCCTCGCCCTGACCATCGTGCTCTCAACGATGTTCTTAAAGCAGCACTCTGTCTTTGACGTGCTCTGCGGCATCGCGCTCTACGGGGCAGTTTATCTGGCAGTCTATGCAGGGAAGACGGACTACTCCATACGGCTGCCGCAGAGACAGCAGAACCGGCTGCAGAAAAATATCTGAAAAATATCCGGGGTATCATTTCGTTTATCATTTCATTCAGTAGGACGGAGGTTACAGAATATGCACATCATTCTTCAGGCAAAAGGGCTGAAAAAATATTATGGTTCCGGGGAAGCGCTTGTCAGGGCACTGGACGGCGTGGATCTGGAAATCGAAAAGGACGGGTTCACGGCAGTCATCGGCACTTCCGGCAGCGGGAAGTCAACGCTCCTCAACATGCTGGGCGGACTGGATGTGCCGGATGAAGGCAGTGTCACCATCGACGGCACCGAACTCTCCGGCCTTGGAGACGAGGCTGCGACTGTGTTCCGGCGCAGACATATCGGTTTTATCTTTCAGAATTACAATCTCATCCCGGTGCTGAACGTGTGGGAAAATATCGTCTTTCCCATCACTCTGGACAACCACAGACCCAATGAGGACTTTATCATGCGCCTGGTCAGCCTGCTGGGGCTTGAGGGAAAACTTGACCGTCTGCCCGGCAGCCTCTCCGGCGGACAGCAGCAGCGCGTTGCTATCGCACGGGCGCTCTCAACAAAACCATCCATCATTCTTGCCGACGAGCCCACCGGCAACCTAGACAGCAGGACCAGTCAGGCTGTCATCGCCCTGCTGAAAAAGACCAGCCGGGAGTTCCGCCAGACCATTGTGATGATTACCCACGATCCGGAAATCGCCGCTATCGCTGACCGGGTCGTCCGGATCGAAGACGGCAGGATCGCCGGTGATACGCTCACCCACTCTTATGAGCAGCACAATATCCGGAACAACAGCCAGAGGAGGATACAGCCATGAAGACACACTCCATCAGTAAATCCACCCTCCGACAGGTAGAAAAAGGGCTGACGAAGGCCAACCGCGTCCGCAACCTCTTTGCCGTGCTCGCCGTTATACTGACCACTTTCCTGATCGCAACGGTGTTCAGCCTGGGCTTCAGCTACATCACGAACATGCAGATCTCACAGATCCGCCAGGCAGGAACAACGGCGAACGCTTCCCTGAATATGCCATCCCGCAAACAGGAGGAACAGATAAAGGCACTGGATTATGTCATATCCACCGGACATCAGATCGAGATCGGCACGGCAGATCAGGTAAATGAAGCGGGAAATCCCCTGAATATCGCCCTGATGTACTGCGACAGCGATGAGTGGGAAAATCATTTCCGGGAAGCTGTCAGTGATATCAAAGGCTCTTATCCCTCTGCTACAAATGAGATCATGCTGAACATGGAAGCACTCTCCCAGATGGGCATCTCTTCTCCTTCCATTGGCATGGAGATTCCCCTGTCTTATACAGATAAAAACGGGGAACACACCGACACCTTTCTTTTAAGCGGCTGGTTCCGCGACTACTCGGGAGCAGGAAAGGCAGTTTTCTCGGAAGCCTGGTGCCGGTCTTCCGGCTATCGCACGGAAACCGACGGTATTCTCTCCATCCGTCTGAGCAATCCTGCCTTTGATCTTTCCAGTCTTGAGGCAGATATAGACCTCGCAGAGGGACAGTCCTTTAACGGCATAGGAACCCCGGGCTCATCCTCCGGAAATTCCATCGTGATCATAGCTGCCATGCTGGTCCTTTTTATTATGGCAAGCGGATATCTGCTCATCTATAACGTGCTGTATATCTCCATCACAAAGGACACCCGCTTCTACGGACTGCTCAGAGCAGTGGGCGCTTCCCGGCGTCAGGTGAGGTCCCTGGTAAAACGGCAGGCATTTAAGTTTGCATGTGTCGGTATTCCTGTTGGGATCGTTCTGGCCGCCCTTGTCTCTGTCGTACTGGTGCCTTTTGTACTGCGGGCAGGATATACCGGAATCGATTCCAAAACCGGAACTGTAGTCTCCTTCCAGCCGCTGATTTTTCTGTTTTCCATCCTGTTTTCTGCACTGACCGTGTGGATCAGCTGCAGCCTTCCCGCAAAAACAGCGGCAAAGATCTCGCCGACAGAGGCACTGCGCTACCAGAATTTTGCCCCGAAAAAACAGAAATCCCGCCGTTCCAGAAACGGAGGCAGTCTGTTTGTCATGGCTTTTCACAATATTTTCCGGGATAAAAAGCGCGCCCTCCTTGTTTTCCTCTCCCTTTTTATGGGAACCGTCAGCATCCTTGGCGTCAACGGCGTGCTGGGCAGCCTGACAGCGGACAAATATATCGAGAATTATACGAACTACTCATTTGAATTTCTGGATGATCAGTTTTTCGTCTTTCCCGGACCGGAGGGAGAATTTATCCCGCAGTACAGCGAGGACTTTGTCTCCCGGGTATCCGCCACGGAAGGGGTGTCGGGCGTTCATGTCAGTTACGGGATCTTTGCAAATCTGGAATTTGACGGGGAACAGTTTTCTGAGATGCTGGATGCTGTCTACAGCGAATGGTATGTTCCGGCAGACCAGTCCCGGGATGAGATGATGGCAGAAATTCAGGATCTGATCGACCGGAATCGGTACGGCACATATATTTTTACCGTGGAGGACAGCCAGGTGGAAGCCTGGAACCAAAGCCACGGGGATTCCATCGACCTGGAAGCTTTCCGGCGGGGCGATACTGCAATCGTATCCGGACAGTGGTACGATGAAGAGCTGACCGGTAAGGAACTCACGTTTACGGCGGATGCACAGGATGGGAAACCTGCCTCATTCCGGGTGGACGGCTACTGGTCCTACGGAGAATACCGGAATTCCCATTACCCGGAAAGCCGTTATGACCTCATCAGCATCGTGGCGCCGGAAGCGGTGCTCGTAAGTGAACAGGGCATGAAACGGCTGACAGACCAGGCTCTGATCTGTGACATTGGAGTGGATATTGATGATCCTTCCCAACTGGATGCAGTGGACGCACGTCTTCAGGAACTCTCCGGCACTCTCACAGGCGCATATGTGGATCTGGTCAGCGCGGCAGGACAGAGAGACACATGGAACACTTTCTTCTCCGGGCTTTCCGTCCTTGGAAACGGTGCTTCCATCCTGCTGATTCTGGTGGGTCTTATCAACTTTGTTAATGTAATGCTCACCGGAGTCATTGCCCGGAAGAATGAATTTGCCATCATGGAAAGCGTAGGCATGACAAAGAGGCAGATCCGCAGAACCCTGACCATGGAAGGCGGGCTGTACGCCCTGATCACCACCGGGCTGATCCTCACCCTCGGAAACGGCTTTCTCCTGCTGGTCAGCCGGGCAGTCCCGGGGATCGCAGACTATGCAAAGTTCGAGTATCCGGTTTCGCTGGTCGTCCTTCTGATCCTGTCGATCTTCGTGATATGCCTCTCTGTCCCGCCCCTTGTCTACCACTGTGCAGCACGGGAAACGATCATCGAAAGACTGCACAGTTTCGAGAATTGATCCTGCCACCGCACGTCTGAGCTATTCTGCAGCCGGCTCACTGCACGTCAGCGCCATTTCATGGCCGGCTCACCGGATGTAGAACAGGATCCTGGTAATGTATTCATCCTCGTCGTGGGACGTGATGTAATCGTTGATGCAGAACTCATAGGAATCAGAAATGATCTCCAGTGAGTTCGCATCACAGTAATCCAGGATTCTCCGGTACGAGCTCCCGATGGATGCATAATCTCCCCGGTGAAAAGTCCCTGCGATCCTGCCCGCCGGGAGGCATCTGATCTCTTCCGCCTGCTCTGTCTTTTCCGTGAGCAGAAATGCATGCGAAGCCTCGGTAAACTTTCCCTCCCGGATCTTCGAAAGAGGGACAATCACCCCGCACTCGAAAAAAATCGGAAGCTGCTTCTCAAAAGCTTCTGCAAAACACTGTTTTGTGGCGACCGAAGTCTCCCGCAGCGTATAAGGCTCCCCGATCTCCCTGACAAGGATGTACTGCTCTTCAAGCTGTTCCACTGTAACGCCTGTACCGGTTTCATCCAGGTATTTTTTTGCCTGCTCCATCTGGGCACAGCGCTGTGCCACTCTGCTGCGGATCAGACGCAGCTCATCGATCTTCTGATCGATCACTTCCATCTGCTGGCGGAATGCGGCAAGACTGCTGTCAATATTATAGTTCTGCATGTGCTCCCGGATATCATTTAATGAAAACCCTATTTTTTTCATGATCAGGATCGTATCCAGTTCGTCCAGCTGACTGGCATTGTAATAACGGTACCCGTTGTCCGGATCCACGTACACCGGGCAGAACAGTCCGATTTTATCGTAAAAGATCAACGTCTGCTTGGAAATCTTCTGATATCTTGCCACTTCCCCGATTGAGAATAAATTTTTCATTACTTTCTCCTTGACACTATAGTTACTATATCCTTTATGATATTTCCACAGAAGAAAATCATATTTTCTGCGCAGGATCCGATCTGTCTTCCGATCCTGCAATCACTCATAAATCACATAAATCAGTAGGAGGAATATATATGCTGCAGAAAAAAATACGTGCCGTAGCAGGAAGGCTGACAGAAGGGCTGACCATCAAGGGCACCCTGCTCATTCTTCTTGGAGCCATGATCTGTACTTTCGGCATCCACAATATCCATCAGCAGACCGGCATCACGGAGGGAGGCGTCATCGGCCTGATGCTGCTGGTCGAACACTGGCTCGGTTTCTCCCCTGCCCTGATCACGCCCATCCTGGATGCGGCGTGCTATCTGACCGCCTATAAATACCTGGGCGGACGTTTTATCCGGATCTCCATTGTATCTACATTGAGCGTCTCTCTCTTTTACAAAGTGTGGGAACTCTTTCCCCATATGCTGCCCGACCTGTCCGCATACCCGCTGCTCTCCGCACTGCTCGGAGGTCTCTTCGTCGGTGTCGGCGTAGGCATCATCGTGCGCCAGGGAGGTTCCAGCGGCGGAGACGATGCGCTGGCTCTCTCGATTTCCAGAGTCACACACTGGCGGCTGTCCCGGGCGTATCTTTTCACGGACCTTGTTGTCCTGGGATTGTCCCTGACTTATATCCCGTACACACGGATTCTCTTTTCCGTGGTAACCGTAACGGTTTCTTCGTTCCTCATTGACCGGATTCAGGACTTCAAAATATACCGGAAGGAAGAGGCAACGGAATAGTTTATTTCTCCGGATCGCGGGGCAGCAGGTCCGGACAGGGAAATCCCAGCGTTTTGCAGGCTTCCTGAAGGCGGCTGTAAAATGCCGTATAAAATGTCCGGTCGTCCGCAGTACTTCCGCCGCCGGAACTTCCTTCAAGCCTTCCATCGGTGGAATACGGGGTCTGATAAAACGTCCGGAGCACATACAGGGAAAGCGTCCGAACCTGGGCGTCATCCAGATCTTTCATTCCCTCCCCGCACTGATTCAGGAAACAGTGCCAGTCCCAGATATATTTCTCATAGGTTTTCAGATCCGGAATCTCCAGCCATTTCCGGATCTTTATTTTACTCCGGTCAGGCTTTGCACACTCGTGAACCTGCAGAAAATAGCGGAATCCGTTTTCCTCATAATATCGTCCCAGGGGGAAGAGCCTGCAGATTCCCGGACGGAAGGAATGAATGGAACACCGCCCCTTTTCATCGAGGAAACCACACGCTCCGCTCTCCCCTTCCATCTTCAGATTCGGAAGAATCAGCCCATCCACCACATTCAGCGAGATATACTTTTCCATCAGACCGTTAAAATCAAGCCCGGTTCCACAGCTTAAGCGGTACAGGTCCATGGGATCAAGCACCACCGATTCTCCCATCCCGCGGCAGCAGGCGGAACACCCTTCGCAGCCCCGGCAGTCGGCGCGCACCATGTCCCCGGAGGAGTAGAGCCTTCCGTCAGATATTTCTTTCAGATCAACATTTCTTTTCATAGATATAAAACCTCATTTCTGCAGCAGTATGGTTCCATTATACCGGGCAGGGGATTTTATTTCAACCGCCGTGCCAGTCCAAATTAATTCCGACAGTTTCATCCCGGACAAATTCCGCCCCGCAGTTTCACCAGATACCTGCAGACAGATATCTCGTTTCTGTTACCCACCCTCCGGATCTGCTAAAATAATTCTGAAAACCAGGAAATTATTTTTACCCAGGGAGGGATTTTTTATGATTCAGGCAGTACATTTGAGAACCGAATATCTCAGCGATCCGCTGGGAATCGACATCCGTTCGCCCCGGCTGTCCTGGACGGTTCAGGATGCCGTCCGCCAGAGTGCTTACCAGATCCGCTTTTCCTTAAACGGCGGCGAATGGATGGAACTTGAGAAAATAGAAACAGACCGCATGACAGCACGTCCGGAGTGGAAGTTCACAAGCCGGGACCGGGTTATCTGGCAGATTCGTCTGACTGATGAGAAAGGCGAAACCGGGGAATGGAGTGAATCCGCATCTTTTGAGATGGGTCTTCTGGACAGGCAGGACTGGAGTGCCCGCTGGATCATGGGCAACTACACGCACAGCTCGTCCGGCAAAGATCGTTATCCGGCGGACTGCTTCCGCAAAGTATTCTCCGTGGACGGAGAAATCCGTCAGGCAAGGCTTTACATTACCGCCTGCGGAATCTACGAGGCGCGCATCAATGGAAAGAAAGCTGGCGACCAGGTGCTCTGCCCCGGTTCCACTGCATTTCAGAAGCGCGTCCACTATCAGGCCTATGACGTCACTTCTCTGATTGATCGGGAAAATGTCTGGGATATTGACCTGGCTGACGGATACTATGCCAGCAACATGGGCGTCTTCAACAAGGCAAAGCCTTTCGGATATGAGCCCAAGGTTCTGGCACAGCTGGAGATCTGTAAAACAGACGGCTCCCTGCAGTGTGTCTTCACAGACAGAGATTTTCTCTGGTGCAACGACGGCCCTGTGCGCTTTGCCGATATGAAAGACGGCGAATCCATTGATTTCAACTTTGTTCCTCATTTTCAGGGAAAAGCGGCAGTAACCGATTACAACGGTATCATAGACTGCTCGGACAACAGTCCCATTCATGAGAAAGAACGATTCAGCACCCCGGAGATTCTCACCTGCCCCGACGGAAATAAAGTTCTTGATTTCGGGCAGAATATTGCCGGATATGTGGAAGTGAAACTCTGCGGAAAGAAAGGCGACAGATGCAGCATGGTGTTCGGGGAAAAACTGGATGACTCCGGCTGCTTTACTTACCGGAATATCTCATCTGAAGAATACGACAAGTGCCATTTCCAGACCATTGATTTTGTCTGCGACGGAAAGCCGCATGTTTACAAGCCCCGCTTTACGGTCATGGGGTTCCGCTATGTGCTGCTCCGCGACTGGCGGGATGAGATTCTCCCGGAGAACTTTACCGCCATCGCCGTGTACAGCGACATGGATGTGACTTTCCGTTTTGACAGTTCCGACCCGGAGCTCAACCAGATCGTACACAATACATTCTGGAGTATGAAGGGGAATTTTCTCGATGTTCCCACCGACTGTCCCACAAGGGAGCGCGCCGGATGGACCGGGGACGCGCAGCTGTTTTTCAACACAGGCAATTATATGATGGATCAGCGCGCCTTTTTCCGAAAATGGCTCCGCGACGTAGCGGACTGCCAGAAGGAAAGCGGACTCGTCTACAACGTGAATCCTTCTGCCCCGTCCGGCTCGGCAGTATTCGAATGGGTTTCCATGGAAGGCAGCTCCGGATGGGGCGACGCCATGATCACAATCCCCTACTACTTCTGGAAACGCTATGGCGACGATGCTTTGATCCGGGAGTTCTGGGGAAATATGAAAAAATGTTTCTCCTTCTTCTATAAAAGGATGGGAAAGCGAAATCTCCTGACCCTTTTTTCTCCGCCGCGCAGCCGCTATGACCGCTATATCGTGGCATGCGGCAGACATTTCGGGGAGTGGACGGAGCCCGAAGACTGTGCTCCCGGAAAGCTTTCCCTCGTAATGCCTGCCTGTGAGGAGGCAACCGCCTATCTCTCCTACTCTGCTGCGCTGATGGGAGAAATGGCAGCCCATCTCGGCAGGGAGAACGCTGCGGAAAAATACCGGAAAGTTGCAGAACAGACAAAAGAAGCTTACAACCACTATTTCGTAAAGAACGGTTCCATTGAGTCGGAACGCATGTGTAAATACGTCCGTCCCTGCGGGCTGAATCTGGCAAAGGGCAGCGCAAGGAAAAAACTGCTTGAGGAAATCGTTCTGCTGAACCGGAAACGGAATTACCGGATCGGCACGGGATTTCTGACCACGCCTTTCGTCTTCGAAATGCTTTCCGAAGCAGGCGCTTCCGAAGACGCATACCGGACGCTGATGAATCCGGAACTCGGATGGGTTCAGCAGGTAAGACAGGGCGCCACCACAGTATGGGAGAACTGGACGCCGGACGCCTCGCTGAACCACTACTCCAAAGGCGCCTGCTGCCAGTGGCTCTTTGACTGCCTCTGCGGAGTGAAACTGGACGGACGCAGGAATCACTTTGTCATCGAACCTCACATCGTCAGCCAGCTCTCCCACATCCGCTTTTCCTATGATTCCGTCTATGGCACGGTATCAAGCGGCTGGGAGAAAACACCGGAAGGACACTGCTTCCGGATCACTGTTCCTGCGAACTGCACGGCAGATGTAGTTCTCCCGGGAGGAGACAGACATTTCCTTTCTGCCGGAGAATACATGTTCTCCGTTACGCAGTAAGAGTCGGTTGGAAAGATCGTGTCCGACTTTAAAAGAATCGTGCCCTTTGGGCACTAAAAATCCGGCGCCTGCTATGTCGAAGCAGACGCCGGATTTTTATGCCGGAAACTTTCTGTTTCTGTTACTTATTTCTGCAGTGCCGCCAACTGCTGGCGCAGAGTTTCGAGTTCTGAGGTAAGCGAGGAGATGGCAGCATCCTTTTCTGAAATTTCCGCACTCTGATTAGAGATTAAAGTATCCCTCTCCGAAATCGCCGCACTTTGATCAAAGATTAATGCATCTTTCTCCTTCAACTGCTTCTCCTGCTCATCAATCTCCGCCTGCATTTCATCGATCATATACTGTACTGTGTTCCGATCCAGTTCCTGTAATTCTTTGGAAAACATGTTTA
>NZ_NFKT01000039.1 GCF_002160525.1 Lachnoclostridium sp. An169 | reverse complement strand
CACTTTACGCTTCTGCTTCTGGTAATTCCGGCTGCCTTTCTGGCAGTGGGACAGCTTTCTTTGTTCCCTGGCCAGCCTTTTCTGTGCCTGACGGTAGTATCCCGGATTCCCACATTTCTCTCCTGTGGAGAGGACTGCCATCCCGCAGGGATCTCCCTGTGTTGCCGGATCTTGACCTTCCCGACCTTTGGCAGGCGCAGCCTTCCCTCTGATATCCAGCTATTCCCATTCACTACATTGGTGGTGTAACTCTTGCGGCTGCCGTGTTTGGACTTGAACTTCGGAAATCCCGTCCCCGGTTCCCGGAAGAACTTCCGGTATGCACATTCCAGATGAAGCTGCTCATTCGCAAGCGCAAGGGAATCGACCTCTTTCAGCCAGGGAGATTCTTTTTTATATGCCGCAGGGGTGATCTTTCTCATTTGTTTTGTTTCCTCATACGCCTGTTTCTTATCTGCCAGCATATGGTTATAGACAAACCTGCAGCAGCCAAAGGTTTTATTGATCAGAATCTCCTGCTCCCCGGTCGGATAGATCCGAAACTTATGTGCTCTGTTCATCCTTCTCCCCCCTGACTCTCTATGTACGCCCTGATCACTTCAACCGGCGCTCTTATACGCATTTATAAATTTACTGTTCTCCGATTTCGGCTGTGCACGGAACATAACATGGACATGATCCTGATCATGATTCCATTCTTCTAAGGCAATCCCGTACTTTGGTGAAATATACTCAAAGATATCCTTTGCACGATCAAAAATTTGGTCACCCATCACTTTCCGGCGATACTTTACGACCATTATGAGATGATAATAAAGAAGAAAAACTGAATGTGCATTATGATCCATATTTCTCAATATAATCAGATCCTTTCGTATTTCGACTGATCATATTATATTACATCCTTGAAGGAAGAACAAGTGTTCTTTTACAAGTGAGAAAAAGTCAAAATATTCAGATAATAATGACAATTCATCCCTCCACCTGCAGAGGTTGGGGGAATTCTTGCTTAACATTAGTTAAACGGTGTAAAAAGTTTCTCATATCCCATTTTGATCTGTCCTCCTTCTGTATGTTTATAATGATTATACTTATAATTATACGTTTATGCATGGACAGATTCAAGAATATGAATGTTAGAATGGTGTTAAGAATGTGCCTCCACAGTATTTACATAATCTCGTATTTTGTTCCTCTTGCCATCCCCTTTTTCCTGATAATATTTTTCTCCAGCAGAGAATTCAAAACACGGAGTACCATATCTTTTCCCATCCCTGTTTTTTCTGTCAGTTCATTTCTGGTCATCACGCCCTTATCCCGTATAAGAACATAAATTATCTTTTCGTTTTCTGTAAGCGCGTCTGTTGTCATAATTACCGGGAGCATGATCTGAATCGAATTGTCAAAAATTCTGTATTCCGGTTTTTCCAGAGCTTCTGCATAAGCCTGATTGATCCTCAGAATTCCTGTTCCAAATTTTTCTATATACTTTAATCTGAAGAAAACATTTCCGATAATAGGATTTCTGAAAATTGATATCTGTCCGTTCAGGTATTCTTCTCTACTGATTCCGGCAGGAAGCCCGCCTGGGGAGCTGATTTCTATTCTGTCCGGAAACATGCTCACCTTAATCGATGCATTAACATCCCATAACCGGTGAACCAGTGCATTGGCGATTGCTTCACGGAAAGCCTTTTCCGGAACCTTCTCAATCGTCCTTCTTTCTGTTCCATCTATTTTTTCATACTGATAATATTTGCAGTACATTTCTATACTTCTGCTGAACTGGGTTAATATTGAAATTCCTTCCAATGTTTCTCTGTCCAAAATTTCATCAATATTATTGCCAAATCGGATAATATCCACACCTTTAAAGTCATTTTCATCAGCCAGAAGAGCGGCAGCATTATTATACCCATTCTTATCTGAATACAGCTCCAAAGTTTTGAGAATATCCTTATTCAGTCTGGTTATTCCCATTGTACGTACAAATTCCTCTTCCAATTTTGCGAATGTCAGTTCTTGTCTGGCAGAAACAATCTCTTCAAAAGACTTGTTCTGCCCCTCAAGGATCAACCTGCCAAGCTCTAGGCTCCTGCCTTCTTTCATCCCATCTCACCTCTGATTATAGTATAAAATCGTCGCAAACGATTTGCAACGATTTTCTCTTTCGTTGCAGAATATTTGCGACGATTTCGCTTTTCGGTGCATATCGTTTTGCGACGATTCTGCTTTTCGGTGCAAAACATCTGCATCGATTTCTCCTCTTATTTCCCGCCGATCAGCACCCTTTTTCCCTCAAAGTCAAATCCATAGCGGCGGATCCTGTTTTTCGGGAATCCTTTTTCTGTCAGTTCCGTGTCGTACTTTTTCTTTTCAATCTGCGCAAGTGCCGCCTGTACGGTTTCTTCCAGATTCTTTTCCTCTGACGGGTCGTGAACCTTAAACTCCAGTATTATGGCGTCATCATTCTCTGACAGCGGTATCAGCATCACGTCATATCTTCCATAACCACTTTCCCTGTTTGATTTTACTTCATAGCGGTCCCGCAGTTCCACCAGCATTCCGAGAACAAAACCATGGTAGAAACGTTCCGGCTGCATTTTCCCGGACGGATGATTTTCTCCGCCAAAACTGCTGATCACTGCAAGAGCGACATCATTCATATATGCATTCATTTCTTTTACATCTCCCCGGAGCAGCGCCCGGATAAATGCATTATAATCTGATGCTGAACTGCTGAACCATCCCTGGAACATTGCGGAAAACATACTCATGGTTTCCAGATTTGTGATGCTGAGGTGATACCATGGTTCGAGAAGAATTCCCCGGTATTCCACATTTTCCACTTTCAGATATCCTCCTGCAACCAGAAGGCTCCAGATGGCATTCTCATCCCGGTCCAACTGTTCAAATACAATCTGCTCGTCAAAGGTTACTGCGATCTCTTTTCCGTTCAGAAGATCTTCCATCAGCTCCTTGATGTTCGGCGGGGCTGTTTTCAGCAGGCTGCTCACCAGCTGATTGGAACTTGTCATAGCCCAGTATGCGGCGAATTTTTTCTTATCCAGGTAATTCGTAATCGACCAGGGATTATAAATATTCCTGCTGCTTCCAAAGGTAAAACCGTCATACCACCGTTTCACCTCGTCCTTTTTGTCTTCGAGACCGAAAGAATCCAACGCTTCATCCACTTCCGTTTCCGTAAAACCGAAACATTCCGTATATTGATCGGAAGTCGTTGTAATTACGTTCAGATTATTCAGGTCCGAAAAAATGGATTCTTTCGATACCCTCGTAATACCGGTCATCAGAGCTCGTTCCAGATACGGGTTTGTCTTAAATGCAGAATTAAACAGGCTGCGGATAAATGCAGTAAACGGATCCCAGTATCCGTACATGTATGCTTCCTGCAGCGGCGTGTCATACTCGTCAAGAAGGATGATCACTTTCTTTTTAAAATACCTGCTGAGATAATTTGACAGATCCATGATCGCGCACTGAGCCGTAACATCATCCATATCAGGGGTCACAGACAGGAACTGCCGGCGCTCTGTCTCCGTCAGCCCTTTCCATGAAGAGAGCTCGATATATTGCTGATACAGATCTGTTATGATCCTTTTGATCTTTTTGACCGCATCCTCACAGTTTGTCTGTTTCACATCCGCAAAACTTATAAATATAACTGGAAATGTTCCCTGGAGTCTTCGGTATTTTTCTTCTTTCCAGATGGAAAGGCTGCAGAACAACTCCTCTCTCTGTGCATACCGGTTTGAAAAAAAGCACTTCATCATATCCATATTCAAGGTTTTTCCAAAGCGGCGCGGACGGGTGATCAGCGTAATATCATCCTGCGATTCCCACCACTCTTTGATCAGACCTGACTTATCAACATAAAAGCAGTCGTTTTTAATCAGTTCTTCAAAACTTTGTCTGCCGATACTTATTACTTTTGACATAGCAGTTTCCTCCGGTACGCTTCTGATTATACTAATAGTAGTATAAAATCACCTAAGCTATTTTGCAACGTCCCTTCTTCATACCTTATCTCATCCAGCCCCACAGACTTCCTGATCAGGTCGTTTTCTTGTCTGCCTCCATCACTCTTCAAACCATGCAACCGCCCTGACAGGCGAACCGTCGCAGTTATCCAGTTTCAGCGGGAAACAGCTGAACCAGAACAGACCGTCCCCGCACAGCTCAAGATTTTTGAGGTTTTCAATATTTACAATGTCGCAGTTCTGAAACAGTTTTCTGTGCCGTGTCAGCTCCTCGTCGGTAATCGGATCAAGCCCGATCACATCAAATCCGATTCCTTTATAGTTATGAGACAGCACAAAGTCCAATACCTCATCATCAATACACGGATAATCGCCAAAGTAAGCATCGGATTCCCAAAGCTTATCCCATCCGGTATTGAACAGTAAGAAATCCGCCTCTTTCACCTTTTCTCCCTTTTTTCGGATGTATTCCATCGAAATCGGCTCCCCTTCTTTCAGATCCCGACAGTCTATAACCAGAGCTTTTCCGATAAACTGTTCCGGCGGGAAACGATCCAATGTCGTTCTCCCTGCAAAAAGATGTGCCGGCGGATCCATATGAGTCCCTGTATGTGTGTATATCTGCAGCATGGTTTCTTTGAACCCGTTTTCCTCATAACTGTTTGCCGGAATAAACTTAGGCTTATCCGTCCCGGGATAGACCGGCATCTCTTCTTTTATTGTGTGAGTCAGGTCAATTACTTTCATTTCCACTTCCCTCTCATAAGACTTAGATCTCTTTATAAACCACTTTCCCGTTCCTCTGCTCTGACTTCATCAGCGACGCCTTCTTCACCATCATATCCGCTTTCGGCATATGCACCTGATACGCTCTTTTTGCAGAGGTCTTCCGGATCAGCGTAATATGGGGAACAAATTTGTCCTTTTCAAAAGGTATTCCCTCCGCCGCCAGAGCTTCTCTCAATTCCTTCACATATGTCTTCAGCTTCTGGTTGCCTTTCACTCCCGCCCACAGAATATTTCCGAAGTTTCCGGATTCCGAGAGACTTAAACGAAACGGAGTAAGCGGCACTCTGTCTATTACAGATTTTATTCTCGCCGGATCGTCATATTCCCCGATAAAAGCAAGGGTCATATGCAGATTCTGCGCCGGAACATAATTGCCCTCCACGCCCTGTTTTTTCAGATCATGCATACAGCCGACAAGAGATTTCTTCATCTCTTCCGAAAGATCGATTGCGATAAAAAGTCTCATATTGCTTCCTCCATCTGTCCCAGATAAATTTTCAGCATAGTAACCTCCTGATCAGTTCCGCAAAAGGAATCTTTTATCCGATTATAGCATTTTATTCCCCTTTTCGGAAATATTTCTGAAAGTATCTTTCCCTGCTCCTCCTCTGCGCAAAAGAACACAGATTCTTATAAAAAAATCTCCGAAACCTTCCCGGTACCAGAGATTTTTTTTGCAGTTTCTTTTATTATTTTTTCATTTTCTGCGGTAACGCTGTCAACCTTAAACTTATTTTACTTCTGCCATCACTGTATTTCCGATTTCAGCAGCCCGATATACTGCTCCAGTATCCGGTAAAACGCATCCAGATCCTCCTCGCTACACTGTTCCACAAGATAGGCCGTTGTCTGCGTGATATCCGCCACATCATAAGCCTTGTGGACATTGGAGAGCTGATGTCCCTTCTCCGTAGTAAACAGACGCGCTGTCTTTTCATTGTTTTCCAGATATTTTTTTTCCACATAACCGGAATTGATCAGCTTTTTTATCGTCTGGGAAATGGCGCTTTTACTTTTATGCCATATTTTGGAGAGCTCTGTGGCTGTGATTCCCGGGCTGTCATCAATATATGTAAGGGTGTGTATTTCCATCATGTTGCAGTTTTCCGCCTCATATGTATGCTGGGCATAGATATAATTGTGATACAGAATTACAAATTCATAGATCATATCTGCCCTCACGTTCAGCTTTTTATACATCTTATTGATATCTGAAAAATGTTCCATTCTGTCATTCTTCTCCTGCTTAACCTGATTTATCTGACATTCTAAACTTCAGTGTTTTCAATCATATCATATATAAAATTCCGTTTCAAGATTTTCGATATTTTCGCTATTTGATTTTTATCCCGCATTTTTTGTCTTGACGGGAAAGTTCTGATCTGATATTCTTTTCGACAGACAAAGGTGTCTGATAATGCGGCGGAAAAACAGCCTGCATTTATCAGGCACCTTTTCTTATATGGCATCCCATTGTAAAAATAGTTAAGTTCAAAAACTATTTTTTATTAAATTGCGCCCGTTTTTTGTTTAAAATAACGGTTTCTCGTTTAAATTCAAAAGAGTAATTGACATATTTTACAATCCATTTTATAATATAGTTTAGTCAGAAAACAATTTATCTGATTTTCCGTAAAAATTTTATAAGAGAAAGGGTGATTGTAAGTATGGATTTTGAGAAGTATTGCCGCGAAAACTGTGTGGAAAGAAAAGGTACGGGCACATTAAAGTGGGATTCTCTCGAAGAGATTTTCGGGGATGCTGATCTTCTGCCGATGTGGGTTGCCGACATGGAAATCCGCTGTCCGCAGTCTGTGATCGATGCAATGACGAAACGTGTACAGCACGGCGTATTCGGTTACGGCAAGGTGGAAGATTCCTATTATGAGGCATTTTTTGCATGGCAGAAAAAGCATCACAACATGGACATTGCCAAAGAAAATGTGCGCTTTGCAACCGGTGTGGTCGGTTCCCTGTATGCAGCAGTAAGAGCATATACAAAGGAGGAGGAATCCGTAATTACCTGCTCCCCCGTATATTATCCGTTCTATGATGCAGTGCTGAACTCCGGCAGGAAGCTGGTCACGGTTGAACTGGATAACAACGACGGATACTACACTCTGGATTACGACAAATTTGAAAAGGAAATCGCAGAGAACGACGTAAAACTTTTTATCCTCTGTTCCCCCCACAATCCGGTATGCCGTGTATGGACGGAGGAAGAACTGGTAAAAATGTTTGATATCTGCCGCAAACATGGAGTACTGGTAGTTTCCGATGAGATTCATCAGGATTTCGTCTTCGGAGACAATAAATTCGTATCTTCTTCCAATCTGAAAGACGGCGCTTACAAGGATATGCTGATCCTGCTGAATTCCGGATCCAAGACATTCAACCTTGCCGGACTGATTCACTCCCATGTAATCATCTATGATGAGAAACTGATGGAGACCTATGACAAATATATCCAGAGCATCGGTTCCCCGGAGGCGAACGTGATGGGACTGGTCGGCATGGAAGCAGCGTACCGCGGCGGCGAAGAGTGGTTCGAGGGCGTCAAGGCTCTGATCTGCCACAACTACGACTATATGAAAGGCGAGTTTGCAAAAGCTCTCCCGAAGATTGTCGTAACACCGCTGGAGGGGACTTATCTCTCCTGGATTGATCTGAGAGCTTATATTGACGGAACAAAAGTGGAAGAATTTGTTCAGAAGAAATGCCGTCTGGCGTGTGATGTAGGCGAGTGGTTCAGCTATACCGGCCACGGATTTATCCGCATCAATCTCGCTACGGATACGAAGTATATCAGGGCAGCGGTAGAAAGCCTTATCAAAAACCTGAAAGAATTAAACGGACTGGATTAACAAAAGGATGTGAAACATGGGTAAACGGATACTTATTGTAGGCGGTGTGGCAGGAGGCGCCTCCGCAGCCGCCAGAATCAGACGTCTGGATGCAGATGCATCCATAACCATTTTTGAAAGAGGAGAACATGTATCATTCTCCAACTGCTCTCTTCCTTATTACCTGAGCAGAACAGTTGAAGATGCGGATTATCTTCTGATGATGACGCCGGAAGGATTTCGTTCTTCCTATGACATCGAAGTAAGGACGAACAGCGAAGTCCTCTCCATTGACCGGGAATCGGCAAAGATCCGTGTCAGAGACAGGATCGCCGGAAAGGAATATGAAGAATCCTACGACACGCTTGTTCTTTCCCCCGGTGCCAGCCCGATCCGCCCGAAATCCATCGAGGGGGTATCTCTGCCACACGTATTTACGGTCCGCAATGTCAACGACATTGTAAATCTGGACCGGTACGCAAGGCAGGAAGGACGGGAGAATGTAGCTGTCATCGGCGGCGGTTTCATCGGTCTGGAAGTTGCGGAGAACTTAAAAGAAGCAGGGAAGCATGTCACAGTTGTGGAAGCAGCCGATCAGGTCATGGCTCCTTTCGACTACGACATGAGCCAGATTCTTCACAAGGAGCTCCTTGACAACGGCGTGGAGTTATTCCTGGGCGACGGCGTAAAAGCGATTGCCGAAGATCACGTAACTCTCGTTTCCGGCAGGGAAATTCCCGCGGATGTGGTAGTTCTGGCGATCGGCGTGATGCCGGAGACGGCTCTTGCCAAAGACGCCGGACTGGAACTGGGCGAAACCGGAGCCATCAAAGTGTCGGCAGATTTCTGTACAAGTGATCCGCACATTTATGCGGTGGGAGACGCCATCGAGGTTTACAACAGCCTGACGCACAGGCCGGCGAAGCTTCCTCTGGCAGGACCTGCCCTTCGCCAGGCAAGAACCGCGGCGGACGCCATTTACGGCATAGGCGGAACGAACAAAGGGGTGATCGGTTCCTGCGCGGTACGGGTATTCGGCATGAATGCAGCCGCGACGGGACTGAACGAAAAGACCGCGAAAGCGAACGGAATCCCCTGTGATTCTGTCTACACCATGGCTATGGACAAAGTAGGAATCATGCCGGGAAGCGCGCCGGTACACTTCAAGCTTGTGTATGAGGTTCCCACGGGAAGAATTCTCGGCGCCCAGGCCATCGGCACGGGAAATGTGGACAAACGGATCGACGTCATTGCCACAATGATCACCATGAACGGAACTCTGGAGGACTTAAAGGAACTGGAGCTCTGCTATTCGCCGGTATTCGGAACAGCAAGAGATATTGTAAATCTTGCTGCACTGGTGGCGCTCAATGTGCTCCACGGAGTCTTTAAGCAGGTTCATGTAAGCGATGTCAGAGGACTTGTGGAAAGCGGCGCATGCATCATCGATGTGAGGACGCCGGAGGAATTCGACGAAGGCCATCTCAAAGGCGCGGTGAATATCCCTCTCGGAGAACTGCGGCATAGAACTTCGGAGATTCCGAAAGACCGTCCGGTATACCTGCACTGCAGGACAAGCCAGAGGAGCTATAACGCCATCATGGCGCTGAAGGGAAGAGGATTTGACAATATTTACAATATTTCCGGCTCCTTCCTGGGAATCAGCTACTATGAATACTTCATGGACACTGTGACCGGGCGTGAGAAGATACTCACAGAATACAACTTTATGTAGACAACTCCATAAGATCTGCCCCGGATAACTCAGATCAGCTTATCGTGAGGCGGGATTTAAAACGAAAGAGAAGGTGAGAGTATATGGATAACGTATTTTTGAAAGACTTTTTGAAAATCAGTGATTTCAGAACCATTATTTTCCTGGTTGTACTGGCAGTCCTGTTTTATCTGATTCATGTTTTATACCACAAGAAAAATATGGATTTCTCGATTGTCGTTCTGATCGGAACCGGACTCGGGCTGGTGCTCGGACTGGTGATGCAGCTCGTTGCCGGCTTCCCGGACGATCCGATGGAAGTAACGTTTGTATCAGAAACCACAACCTGGTATGCCATGTTCGGAAGCGGTTACCTTAACCTGATCCGGATGATCGTAGTGCCTCTGGTTATGATCTCCATCCTGCAGGTTGTTATCAACATGCAGCAGGGAAAGACCATGGCAAGCCTGGTGAAAAAGACAATCGGAGTTACCATGGGTATGGTTGCCATCGCTTCTGTAACCGGTATTGTTATCGGTATTCTGTTCGGCGTTGGAAAAGGTGCTACTATCGTTGAGGACGGAACCGCTACAGCAAAGGAGATCACTCCGGTAGCTACCACCATCCAGAACCTGATCCCGAACAATATTGTCAGCGCAATGGTGGACAGCAACATTATCGGACTGGTTATTTTCTCCGCTTTCCTCGGTCTGGCAGTATGGTGGGTAAAACACGATCCGGAGACCGAAGGATTTGCAAAACCGTTATATGACCTGATCAACGCAGCGCACAAGGCAATGATCAATATGGCGCTTCTGATTCTCGACTATATGCCGTGGGCAGTTATGGCTCTTCTTGCCAACACGATCGCGCAGAGAGGCCTTTCCTCTATCATCGAGGTCGGAAAGTTCATCATCGCCCTCTATGTTGCGGTTATCGTACAGTTTATCATCCAGCTGATCCTGCTCGTGGTAAACGGACTGAATCCGGCAGCTTACTTAAAGAAGAGCTTTGCTACCATGCTGATGGCATTTACATCCCGTTCCAGCGTCGGATGTCTTCCGATGACAATCGAGACACTGACAAAGAAACTCGGTGTAGACCAGGGTACAGCAAGCTTTGTGGCCGGTTTCGGTACAACAGCCGGCATGCAGGGATGTGCGGGAGTCTTCCCGGCTCTGCTGATTATCTATGTATGTAACATCACAGGAACACCGATCGACATCACAATGATCGTCATGACGATCTTCGTCGTAACCATCGGTTCCCTGGGAATCGCAGGTATCCCGGGCACAGCTACAATGGCTGCATCCGTCAGCCTCTCCGGTGTCGGCATGGGCGCACAGTTCTCGAACATCAGCCCGATTCTTGCCATCGACCCGATTATTGATATGGCAAGAACAATGTTAAATGTAACCGGCTCCCTGACAAACGCACTTGTTGTAGACAAGATGATGGGAAGCCTGGATATGAAAGTTTACAATGACATGAACGCCGGCCAGGTAGAAAAGAAAGATTAAACAGACAATACGCTGCTATTATCAGCAAGAGCATCACAGTTCCGGCGGACTGTGGTGCTCAATTTTTCGGCGGCCATATCTGCCGCACTGCAGAAACGGGAGCATTTCCCGGAAGAGAAAACAAAAATGAATGGTGAGAGACATGACCGAACTTGAATTTAAGAAAGTAGAATTAGAACACAAAGACCTGATTTCCGGATATTTTCACAAATACTGCAGCAGAAGCTGTGAGAGATCTTTTGTAAATGTCTATCTCTGGTCCAGATACTATCCGGTTACTTTTGGGATCGTAGAGTCCGCTCTCGTATTCAAGAGTGAAAGTGAAGACCGGCTGGCATTTGCTTTTCCGGCAGGCGAACCGGAGCACGTGAAACGGGCCCTTGAGGTTCTGGAAAACTACAGCCATAAGCGCGGATATCCTTTCTGCCTCTACAATATTACAGAAAGCAATTTTTCCCTTCTGGAAGAATGGTATCCGGGAAGATTTCAGATTGAATATGATGAAGACCAGGCTGATTATGTATATGAGACAGAAAAACTTGCCTCGCTTTCCGGGAAAAAACTCCATGCGAAACGGAATCATATCAACAAATTCAAAGCCGTATATGAAGGGCGCTGGAACTATGAGCCCATGTCCCCGGAAAATCTGGAGGACTGTTTCCAGATGGGGCTGATCTGGCGTCAGGAAAATGACTGCGAAGAGAACGACGAAAAGCTTGCCGAGATCTGTGTGACACTCAACTCCCTGCGGCTCTTTGAAGACCTGGAACTTACAGGCGGAGTCCTGCGGGTGGACGGAGAAGCCGTCGCCTTCACCATCGGCGAACCGCTCTGCGGAGATACCTTTGTCGTCCATATCGAGAAAGCCCTCTCCCGCGTGCCGGAGGCTTACGCCATGATCAACCAGCAGTTTGTCTGTCATGCATGCATGGATTACCGCTACGTGAACCGCGAGGAGGACACCGGAGCAGAAGGCCTGCGGCGTGCAAAACGCTCTTACCGGCCGGTATTCATGGTGGAGAAAGGATTTGTGACCGAGCGGGCGGAATATACCGGAGCTGATAACATATCTGATGACAAATCTGATAATGCATAAAAGAATCCCAGGCATATTATTCAGTGAAACAGGGCGGACAGTGCAGAAAAACAGGGCGTGCAGCGTGGATATTTTTTCCCGCTGCGCACCCTGTTTTTCAGATAATTCTGTGTCGTTTCAGACCTTATGCACTACTCTAGCCCAGCAGAAATTCTCCCAGATCTTCGATCGTATAGAAAATCTTGTCTGCCCCTGCTTCCTCAAACTTATCTGCCACTGCCCTGCAGCGCCATGCCTTCTCCTCCGCAGAAAGCGACTCATACTCCTTACGGGTAAGCCCCATCTCCGAACTTCCCACTACGATTCCCGCGGACCAGACGCCTGCGTTTTTCCCTTCTTTGATATCCGATACCGTATCTCCCACTTTCATCACACGGCGCACTTTCTTGATTCCCAGGGCCTCCATATTGCGGAAGATCATGTACGGGTAGGGACGACCTTTCTGGTTCGTGGAATCCGGGCTGAACCACACTTCCGGCTCATACCCTTTTTCCCTTGCCGCAGGCACCACGATGTTCATCATCCTGTCATTATACCCTGTGGTGGAACCGATCCGGATTCCGTTTCTTTTCAGAAGGTTCACCGTCTCCACTACGCCCGGTTTGGGGTCGCAGTAATCCGGAAGGATGCCGAGCAGCTTCTCCTCAAAAATCGCATACAGCGCCTGCGCCTCTTCCTCCCCCGGGTCTTTCCCGTACTTTTCCCTCCACAGCCCTCTGATCCGGTCCATTTTCAGCATGGTGCGGATATGGTCGATCTTGAGCATCCCCATGGGTTCCCTGACTTCTTCCATAGTCGGCTCGATACCGTACTGTCTGAATACTTCCACGAACGCCTGCACCGGCGCCATGCATCCGAAATCCACTGTAGTTCCCGCCCAGTCAAAAATTACCGCTTTAATTTTCATCATTGTACTCCTCCAGAAATTCTTTCATCAGTGCGCATACTTTTTCGATATCCTCCGGATAAATCTCCCCGATATTCCCGATACGGAACGTCTCCGCCTCCGTCACTTTCCCGGGATAGATCGCATAACCTCTGTCTTTTATGTAGTTATACATCTGGGAAAATGTGAAGTTACATTTCTCCGGATAGAAGAAAGTGGTAATGATCGGTCCCTGGTGCGTACTGTCAATGTACGGACGGATTCCCATCTCCCCCATCTTCTCAATCAGAAGCCGGTTGTTCTCCGTGTAACGGCGGTTTCTCGCCTCAATGCCGCCCTCTTCTTTCAGCTCTTTCATCGCCTGTGCAAAGGCAAGTACCACATGGGTCGGGGAGGTGAATCTCCACTTTCCGTCCACCTCCATAGTCTTCCACTGATCATAGAGATCAAGGGACAGGCTTCTCGCTTTTCCCGCGCTCGCTTCAAGAAGATCTCTTCTCGCAATAACAAAAGAGAAGCCGGGAACTCCCTGGATACATTTGTTGGCACTGCTGATAATAAAATCAATGCCCCAGTCCTTTACCGGGATGTCCACGCCTCCGAAGCTGCTCATGGCGTCCACAATGAATACTCTGCCTCTTTCTTTTACCACTTTTCCCACTGCCTCGATGTCATTTAAAATACCGGATGTAGTCTCGCTGTGTACCATGGAAACATGGGTAATCGCCGGATCTGCATCCAGCAGCTCTGCTATCTTCTGTGCATTTGGCACCTTATTATAATGCTCATTGTATACATGATACCGGATTCCAGCGTGATCGGCAATATCGGCCATGCGCTCGCCGTAAGCCCCGTTGGCACAGATCAGAAGTTCATCGCCGTCTCCGACCACGCTGGTGAGGACGGATTCCACGCCGAATGTTCCGCTTCCCTGCATAAGTACTGCCGTATATTCTTCCGGGGAAACATGTGCCAGTTCCAGAAGTCCTTTACGGATCTCCTGTGTGATCTGCTTGTAGTCGTCATCCCATGTGCAGTGATCAAACATCATCTGCTGCTTTACTGTGTCTGTCGTTGTCAGAGGTCCCGGTGTAAGAAGTTTGTACGTCTTCATTTTTTCTTCTCTCCTTTTCCCATTTTGCTTTTGTCATTTCATTTTTTCGTTTCAGATTTTTTTTCTCCGCATTTCTGAATTCTCCACATTTCTGATTTTCCTGTACTTATGATTTTCCGGAGCATCGTCTGCATGAGCAATTATAGGCATATTTACCGGGACCTTTCTATCAGAAATAATTAAAGCCTGTGTAAAGGAAATGTAAACTTTACACAGGCTTAACATTGTTTTATCTGTAGATTTTCTATCTTTTTTCGCGTGACCTGCCGGATTCATATGTTTTCTCCCGCACCACCTTCTCGCACTTTTTCAGCTGTCCGGCATAATATTCATAGTCCGAGGAAATCAGTCCCATATAGATCATGTCCACAATCAGGATCTGGGGCGACCTGGAAAAAATGGCATTTCCGCAGAAATGCTGTTCCTGACTGGTGCAGATCAGGATATCCGAGTATCTGCTGATCGTCGATTCCCGGAAATTCGTAATTGCCACCGTACAGGCTCCGGCATGTTTCGCCGCTTTCATGGCATTCACCGTGTCCCCGGACTCCCCGGAATAGGAGATTCCGACAGCGACATCCTGATCTGTGAGCTTTCCCGCAGCGATCCGCTGAAGATAGCAGTCTGTGAAATGGCGGCACGGAAGCCCCAGATAAAGCAGTTTTGTCAACAGATCTACCGCCGTAACCGCGGAGTTTTCCACACCGTAAATGTCGATCAGCCTGGCGCTTTTCAAGGCGCGGATCACCCTGTCAAAAGTCTTTCTGGGAAAGTTCTTCATGGTCTCCTCCAGCATCCGCTCCGTTGTCATCGTAATGTTAAAAGGGATCTCTCCCAGACCGTCCTCCCTGTTCAGATGATATCCGTACATCAGCTCGTGAGGAAGGGCCTGCTCCTCCCCTTCCCTGCTTCTCTGTCTGGCGAGCTCTGCAACCATCTGATATCTGAATTCCCTGTAGCCTCCGAATCCTGCGGTTTTCAGCATTCGCAGGACCGTGGGCTGGCTCACCCCGGCAGCATCTGCCAGACGGTCCAGGGACAGTTCCGCCGCCTGCTCAGCATGCCTCAGAATATAATCCGCCGCCCGTTTCTCCGATTTGCGCAGGTCGGCATAGCAGGATTCAATCTGATTTGTAATTTCATTTTTCATAATATAAGTTTCTGTAGAATATCTACAGATTCCTCTCCTTTTTACCTGATCTTTTTCCGGATTTATTATACCAGACAGAAGAATTTTCCGCCTCCGGGAAATATGTTAAATCTTCGTAAATTTCATCTTTTTCTCCGTCTTTTTATCCACATTTATGCTATTGCATTTCAGAGGGAAACGTTCTATATTTTATTTGAGAAAATCATATACAGAAAGGGGATTTTATCCATGTTAAATGAAAAAGTAGCTGAACTGCTCAACACACAGATCAATAAAGAATTTTACTCCGCATACCTCTATCTTGCTTTCGCAAATTATTTTTCAGATGAGGGGCTTGACGGATTTGCCAACTGGTACAACGTTCAGGCACAGGAGGAGCGCGACCACGCAATGCTGATCAGACAGTATATGCAGAACAATGACGCGCCGATTACATTCTCCGCAATCGACCAGCCGGACACCAATTTCAAGAGTCACATGGAAGTTCTGGAAAACGGACTGGAACATGAGCGCTATGTAACCGGACTGATCAACAATATCTATGCTGCTGCTTATGACGTGAAAGATTTCCGGACCATGCAGTTCCTTGACTGGTTTGTAAAAGAGCAGGGCGAGGAGGAGACCAACGCCACCGATCTCATCAAGAAGATGAATCTGTTCGGCTCCGATCCGAAGAGCCTGTATCTGCTCGATCAGGAACTTGCTGCACGTACCTATGCCGCTCCTTCCCTGGTGCTGTAAGATGAAGGTACATCTTTCTCCGGAAGAAGGGAACAAACTGTATTCCTCCGTTGACAATATGGTGAAAACTCTTTTCGGTGCCGCTGCATCCGTCCTGAGCACTGCACCGGTCCACGGAGGGGATATCAATGATGCATACCGGGTAAGTCTTTCTACCGGCGACTATATCTTTTTAAAAACCAATTCCGCTGCCAATGTAAATTTCTTTCTTACTGAAGCGGCAGGACTGCAGGCACTCCGCTCTTCCGGAAAGATCGGGGTGCCGCGCATTCTCGGGGCTGGAACAGACGCTCAGAAAGGAATTTCCTTTCTTGCACTGGAATTTATAGAGGGCGTTCCCCGTATCGCTTCCTACTGGGAGACTTTCGGACATCAGCTGGCAGAGCTCCACCGGGCGGAGTTCCTCTCTTACGAAAACCGATTCGGCTTCCACCAGGATAACTATATCGGCGCAAGCCCCCAGAAAAATCAGCCCTGTGAAAAGTGGATCGATTTCTACAGGGAATGCCGCCTTCTTCCGCAGCTTGCCATGGCAGAGAGATATCTGGATCCTTCTTTCATGAAAAAGGCGGATCATATTCTGGAGCACCTTGACTCCTATCTGCGTGAACCGGATTTTCCTTCCCTGCTCCACGGCGATCTCTGGAGCGGCAATATGCTCTGCGGTCCCGATGGGAAGGCATGGATTATTGATCCGGCTGCTTACGTGGGAGATTTTGAAGCCGACCTCGCGATGACGCAGCTGTTCGGAAGCCTTCCGGAGCGCTTCTATGACGCATACAGCGAAGTCAATCCTGTCGATTGGAAAGGATACCGGGAGCGGAAAGGACTGTATGACCTGTACCATCTGCTGAATCATCTGAATCTGTTCGGCAGGGGGTATCTCAGAAGTGTGGTTGAGATTATCGAGCGATATACCGGAGCTGCCGATTAATGCGGCAGCTCCCTTTTTAGCCCCCTTTTTATCAGGGCTTACTCTTGCATTTACCATTCCATTTACGTTATAATTTCCATGACTATGGAGGTGACTGTTTTGAAAAAAATAATAACTTTACTATGTACTCTCTTCTGCGCATTTCTCGCCAGTCCCGTCAGAGTCTGGGCGGCGGAAGGCAGCGGGGGCGGCGGAGCATCAACAGTGCCGGTATGGCTTTGCATTCCCTTCGCGGGACTGCTTCTCTGTATTGCAGTGCTGCCTCTTGTAAAAGGCGAATGGTGGGATGCCCATAAGCCTCATGTGGTGATCCTGTGGATACTGGCAATGGTGATCCCGTTTACTATCCTTTACGGGGCAGGAGAAACGGCTGAAACCGTGCTGGACTGTACGATAAACGACTATATAACCTTTATCATTCTGCTGTTCGGCCTGTTCTGCGTATCCGGCAACATCACCATGGAGGGAGACTTTGCCGGCTCTCCCCGGGTAAATGTGGGACTCCTGGCGCTTGGAACCTTTCTGGCCAGCTGCATCGGGACTACCGGAGCCAGCATGCTGATGGTCCGGCCGGTACTGAAAATGAATGTCTGGAGAAAAAGAAAAGCTCATATCATGATTTTCTTTATCTTCATGGTATCCAATATGGGCGGAATCCTGACTCCCATCGGGGATCCTCCGCTGCTCATGGGCTTTATGCGGGGCGTTCCGTTTTTCTGGAGTCTGAACCTGTTTCCGGTACTTCTGTTCAACATGGTTATTCTTCTTTTTGTCTTTTATCATGTGGACAAGCGGATGTACCGCAAAGATATTGCTGAGGGAAGAAAGCCGGATATCAGCAGACCGGGAACCCAGTTCCGCATCGACGGACTGCACAATCTCATCTTTCTTCTGATGATTGTTATGGCCGTTATTTTAAGCGGTGTACTGCCGGGCATGAAAGCGTTCCAGGACAGCGCAGGAAACGTTCTCGGCATACATATTTTCAGAGATGTAACCTTAAGTATTCCGTCTCTGATTGAGATTGTAATCATTCTTGTGGCGGCAGGTCTTTCCTTTAAGACCACACCCAAAGATATCCGTACCAGAAACCACTTTACCTGGGGAGCCATTCAGGAGGTGGCGGTGCTGTTTATCGGTATTTTCATCACCATGCAGCCGGCGCTGATGCTGTTAAAACAGGTTGGTCCCAATCTTGGACTGGAGCAGCCCGCTCAGTTCTTCTGGGCGACAGGAGCCTTGTCCAGCTTCCTTGATAATACGCCGACTTACCTGGTATTTCTTACCACAGCGGGGACCATCGGATTTACCAGCGGAGTCTCCACCAGCCTCGGAACGGTTCCGGTACACCTGCTGTCCGCAATTTCCTGCGGTGCCGTGTTTATGGGAGCAAACACATACATCGGAAACGCACCCAACTTCATGGTAAAATCCATTTCCGATGAAAACGGTGTCGTCATGCCGTCCTTCTTTGGATATATGCTGTGGTCGCTGGGCTTTTTAATCCCGCTGTTCCTGTTGGACACGTTAATATTCTTTTTGTAAGGAGGGCAGACAGACATGCAGGAAAATAAGAAAAAATGTATGGATCTTGCCAACCGCATCTATGATCTGGACGAAAAAGTTTACAAATGTGTGGGATCTGCACTTGGCCGGACTTTCACCG
The DNA here is from genome assembly GCF_002160525.1 of Lachnoclostridium sp. An169. Classification (GTDB taxonomy): domain Bacteria; phylum Bacillota; class Clostridia; order Lachnospirales; family Lachnospiraceae; genus Mediterraneibacter; species Mediterraneibacter cottocaccae. Next base: position 20,464 of record NZ_NFKT01000039.1, on the reverse strand, counting down.
GCAACAGGGAAAGCACCGTGCAGAACCTGTGCATGATGATGCTCACAAAGCCGGACGGTCATCTTCTCCGAAGCGAGCTGGCACTGATCGGAAATATGGCGCGCACCATTCCGGATAAAGAAGAAAAAAGCAGGATGCTTACGGAATACGACAGTATTCTGAAAGAAATCGAAAAACTTCCGGACAGCTTCGGTCAGGTAGACATTATCGACCTGGCCCGCGCGGAACTGAATCTCTCTTCCAGAAGAAAGCTTTCCGAAAGCGACCATCTGGTCATCTGCATCAGCCGGACTCAGGGAAGCGCCGGAAATGATATCGGCTTTGAACTTGCGGATGATCTGCATATCAATTACTATGACGTGGAAATCTTCAACCAGGTTCTGAATCGCCTGGAGGCGGAAAAAGGGTCTGTCAATGATGCTGAAGCGGAACATTTTACATATTTTGACAAATACCGGAAAAGGTCCTTCCGTCTGAAAACCTGGTTCCGCGAATTTAACCGCTATCACGGGCTGCCAAGACAGGACGCCGTATTTTTCAATATGAGCGATCTGATCTGTAATCTGGCCCGTACAGAGGACTGTGTGATTATGGGACGATGCGCGGACGCGATCCTGACCAACAATCATATTCCTCACATCAGCCTGTTTATCAGCGCCCCATTTTCTCTCCGCATCCAGAGAACCATGGCGTCCAAGAATATGGAATTCCGCCAGGCCTCCCGCTTTTTAAAGCAGATGGACCGGCAGCATAAAAAATACTATGATTTTTATACAGGCGGGCGCTGGGGCAGACCGGAAAACTATGATCTGTGCATCAACAGCGCCAATTACGGCATCCGGGAGACCATTGATCTGATTGAACGGATGATTGATCAGAAAAGGAAATAGAAAACCGGGAAAAAACTTGTATAAGAGCATTTTCAGATCATAAAGAAAGCGGAACTTTCCAGAAAACATATAAATATCTTCTGGAAAGTTCCGCTTTCCGGTTACGTTCCTGGGCGGATTCGAACCGCCGGCCTTCCGCTTAGGAGCGACGCCGAGGGGTGTTTTTCCCTGTCAAGGGTTGTAAAGATAAGTCAAGGAAAGCATTGATTTTACTGACTTTCCTGTAATTTTGTGTCAATCTAAGTTAATAGAAAATAATCTCTGAAAATCAATTCTTGTTAGCAGTTTGTTAGAAATGCAAACAAAAGGTGTTAACCTTTGAGTTCCATCGATTTCACTGATATGGCTACCATTCTCTTTGAACTGTTCAGTAATGATAGCTCAATATTTCTATTAGATTACCTATATTATAACGTGTTCATGGTCGGATGTCGATGTTTTTTTGACCCTCATTGACTTATTTTTACTCACATTATCTCATACACAAAAATAGCGATATTGCTTCCGGTCTCCCTTCACAAAATCGCTATTTCTTCTATATATTAGACTTTCATTGTCTTGGCCAGAGAAGTAAGTAATGCTGCCATTTCAGAGTTCTCCAAAACCTTCATAAGTAACTCTGCATCAACTCCATCCGGAACAGATACCGTTTTACTCTTTGGCACCTGACCATGCATATTCGGACTGAGATTTTCCTTATTATAAAATGCACTTTCAATAAGCTCTGCATTCTTTCTACGATCCTCGTCTAAAATGTGCCCGTATACTTCCGTTACCATATCAGCCTGCGCATGGCCGGAATCACCCTGAACTGCTTTGATATCCCCTCCGCTCAGCTTCAATTTATAAGTAACACTGGTATGTCGGAGACTGTGAAATACCACATCAGGTAATCCCTGTTCATCAATTACTTTCTGCATTTTCTCCCTCAGATAGCTGCCACTGATAGGGTAGCCAAAGGTTGTTGCCATCACAAGATTATAATTATGATATTCACTGCCTAATGCGTCTATCAAATCATCCTGCTCCTGTTTTAACTCCTTCAGACATAAAGCAACCGATCTTGGGATAAATACTTTTCGAACGCTGCTCTCTGTCTTTGGGGTTTTCAGCACTCGTACAGTTTTATTATCTTTCGCTATAGATGGGAAAATCAGAATAATGTCTTTTTCATCCAGTTCTTCAACGGCCTTCTTTGATACCCGTACCACTTCTTTATTTATAATGATATACGACCGGTTTTCCTCAATTGCCTCCTCCGATATATCCACACAGTCCCAGGTCAGCCCCCGTAATTCTCCTATTCTTAAGGTCGCCGTAAATGCCAGATGAAACGCAACTCTCAGCCATTTATTATCACAGGCATCCAAAGCCTGCATGAGCATTTCAGCTGTCCATATTTCTCTTTCCTTTTTCTTATATTTTGGGACTGTCGCATCGATTGCCGGGTTCTTTTCCATCAGCCCCCATTTTACGGCCTGTCTGAAACAACTCCTGAGAAGCTTGTGTATATCATTGATAGTTGCAGCCGAGATGGTATGCAGTCCTTTCCTGTTCCTTGTACTCTTTACCGCCGGCATTTTCAATAATTCCTTATAATACTTTTCCATAAAGTGATTATTTATGTCAGACAGTTTGACATCGCCAATGGTAGGAAGAATGTAATTGTTAATGAGTGCCATATTCCCATCGTAGGTAGACACACCCCATTTATTATGGCCATAGATCTTCACATATTCATCCAAAAGCTCTTTAACCTTTGCACACTTTGGTACCTCAAATTGTCCTAATGCTATTTTATAGTCTACTTCCTTCTTACGTTTATCAGCATCTTTCTGGTTATCGAATGTTTCCCATTTTTGATGGACATTTCCCTCTTCGTCCTGATATCTGTAAACTACGCAGTATTTCTTTCCTCTCCTTTGAATGGAAGCCATATCAATTCACCCCTTCCCGATTGTTGTCTATCCACTGCAAAAAATCATCTCTTTTTATGCGCAGGACCTTTCCGGCACCTACACATGGAAATTTATTTGCCTGTACCCACTTAGTAATTGTTGACTTGGTAACCCCAGCCAAAACAGCAGCTTCCTCACGGGATATATATTCCTTTGTTTCCAATTCCTTTTTCCTGTCCATCCGTTCTTTCACTACCGGACCAATCAGCTGATACTCATTCTGTGCATTCAGGAAGTTTTGGAAATTCTTCTTTAGAAACCACTTCTTATTTTCAAAAACAGTTATTTTCAAAATGCACTTATATTTACCATACTTGGAAAGCCTTACTAATTCCTCATATGAAATACCCAGAAGTTCCGCTGCATCAAATACCAAAATGTATTCACTCCCTAACTCCTCCGCTGTCGGGACCCGGTCTACCTTTTGATATTTATTCTGACTCAGATACCATTTCTCAAATACGTCCTTCGGTATACGCTTAACATAGTCTACAGTGAAGGTTTCTAAGTCATTCTCTTTCCAGGCAACATATATATCTGCATCATGCACCCCCAAAAGATTTGCTGCTTCCCTAAATGAATAAGAAGTTTTTTTCAATTCAATTCCAGGCTCTTCTCCATTGACTTTTTTATGCTTCACCTGATTTGCATACCATCTTTCAAAGCTCTCCAGATCCACGCGCATCTGACCACTTATCATCTCAGTCTTAAAAAAATTTCTATGAACGAGCCAGTAGCTCTCGGTTTTCTTTAATCCCAATAGCTTACGCATTTCCGGTACTGACATTGTTTTTCTTTGCCTTAAATCTTGACTGGTCTGAAATTGTTCCATTCTCGTCTTGATTGTCTGTGCATCACGAATTATTTCCATTGACGGTCACGCCCTCCCGCAGCAGCAGAGAGGAAAACTCGTCAAAGCTGGCGGCGGTGGCAAGGGCTTTCCGTATAGTCTGCCGCAGCTTCTCCTTGTTCGTTTCAAACTTGGTCTGCCGGGGCGTGATACCGCCTGCAATCATGGGGGCGTTCTGCTTGTCCAGCGCGGCCTGTCCCTTTTTCTGCGCCCAGGCAAAAACTTCTATGGTCTCTATCATCATTTTTCTGCCCTCTATCATGCTTTCTGGAATTATGTTCCCGATTGAATTGCTGCCAAAAGCATTTGAAATGGTAGGAAAGATTTTTCCGGTCTCATGGGGATATAAAGTAATGGCAGATAGTACATTCCAGCTTGAAAACTTGTTGCCACTGGTAGTAATTCTTATACTGGCTATTTGTGTATGTGGCATACTACTACGCAAAGTTGATAAGTAGCAAAGCCAGCCGAGCCAGTCAACGGTCAAGATGAACGGCGCATACGCGCCGCCGTTGACAGCCCCGCCCGCCTTTGCTGGTAGGCAATCAAGGGGCGACAGCAAGGAGTGCTGCCGCCCCGCACTATTATCAGAGAGGGGGAATTTCCATGACCGAAGATGAAGACTACAAAGTGCATATCCAGTACACCTTTAACGCCTTTTGCAAGGTTGTCATTCGTCACGCCGCCATAGATATAATTTTGAAGCTGCGCCGGAGGTGGGAACGGGAAGTTTCCCTTGACTATCTGATGAATGAGAAGTTTGTCCAGTTTGCCGAGCCGGAGCAGCTTGAAGAATATCTTTTTACCGCCTGCGGCCAGACCGCTGTTCTGTATCATGCGGAACTTGCCGCCGCCCTTGCCCTTTTGCCGGAGCAGGCACAGGAAGAAATTTTCCGCTACTATTTCCTGCGCCAGCCGCAGCGAGTGATCGGCGTACATATCGGCAGGACACGCAGCACAGCGGGGCGGCATATCCAGCTTGCCCTAAAACGGCTCCGACGGCTTATGGAGGGAAAACGCTATGAGTAAACTTCTCCCCTATGAAACAATCGTCAAAGCCCATGAGGGCGACCCGGACGCAATCGACACCGTTCTTTCCCACTATGCCGGATATATCCGCTACTTTTCCAAGCGGAATTTCCTGGCTTTTATCTTCGTACTTTTGGCAGCATCGCAGCTAATCATCTACTTCTTCTGCAGGGAAAGTAAAATGTTTTTTATCGTTCTTGGCGGCATTTGTGCCATTCCAAACGCGTTGATCGCGGTTGTTAGAACTTACATTGCGCCGGACACCATCGACTATACCCGTTATAAGACCGGCAAGGACTGCTCCGGTATTTTCTATTCCCTCCAGTCCTTTATCAACAAGGCGTTAAACGGTGTAGTAGGCTCCATTACCCTGTTCATTCTGGCGTTAGGCGGCTGGCAGGAAGTGGTGGGCGACAGCTTTGCGGACCTTGCGACTCAGGGCGTGACCCAGACCCCCCAGGCGTTAGTCACCCTGTGGGTGTTGGGCTATCTGATTCCTGCCATTGGCTTTGTTATCGCCGCCGTGCTGCTGTACGCTTTCTACAACCTGAAAGATAAAGATGCTGCCCTGATGGCACAGTGTAACGCCGGCAAGATCACCCGTGAGGAGTGCGAAAGCCGCCTGTCAAGAAAATACTAAGGAGGCTGCAATATGGCAGATTTTAAATTGGAGTCATGGGAGCGGGAACCCCTTTGGCTGAAACTGATTACTCCATTTCTTAAGAAAAAACGTTTCCCGGAGCTGCCGGAGAAGCCGGAGACTGGAAAGTGGTACCGCATTTACCCGGAAGGATGCGTCGCAGCCAACGGTGAACGTACTCATGCGAATTTTTTCCTTGGAACGGAGAATCATCTGCTCGTGTTTTTTCAGGGCGGCGGTGTATCCTGGAACGAATATACAGCAGCCAGACCTGCTTCTCTGTACAGCAAAAACATGGCAGAAGGCTTTTACATGATCCATGTGGATCTGTTTTCAGACCTTAGCCTGAACAAAGGCATTTTGGAAGACAGTGAAAGAAATTCATTCCGGGGCTGGTCAAAGCTGGTTCTTCCTTATAACACTGGGGATTTCCACAGCGGTTGTGGGGATTTCCCATACACAGCATTGGATGGGAGCAGGAGGATCCTGCACCACCACGGCTATCGGAATTACCGCAAGGTAATGGAAACAGTGACGCAATTTGTTACAGCTCCGGATAGACTACTAATCAGCGGCTGCAGCGGTGGAGGATTCGGCACGGCGCTGCTGGCGGATGATCTGATTGGCTTGTATCCAAACTGTGGAAATGTGGTCACCCTTGTGGACAGTGGCTTTTTGCTACTGAAGAATTGGGATTCTGTTGCAAAAGATGTGTGGCAGACACCGAAAGAAATCGCGGACAGAATCCATAGCGATAATATTACCTTGGACGCACTGACGGCCCTGCACGAAAAGCGGGGCGAACGGGTCAAAATTCTGTTTTCCTGTTCCGTTCGGGACGCTGCTCTGGCTCGTATGCAATACTACATTGATCATGGTAATTTTTCCTTTTCAAAGGAAGCCGGTATGGTTGCCCAGAAGAATTTGCAGCAGATGTGTGACGCTCTCCGCAAGTACATCCCCGGAGTTGGACTGTTTGTTTTCGATACGCCGGACAAGCAACACGCCAAGGAAGTGCTTACCATCCATTGCATTATAGGAGATAAAACCGTCTATGAATACTCTGTGGAGGGTACTACTGCTATGGAATGGATCAAACAGGCCACCTCGGGAAATATACAGCAGATCGGTCTGGATCTGCTGAAAGAATAGGTGAGAGCACCGTGTGTTTGGTGACCGGATGTGATTCTGTCCCATGGTCATATGAAAGCAGATTGAAATAAGGAGAGGAAATCAAATGAACTTTGAAGAAATTCGCAATCGAATCGCGTCTACACATATTGAGGCAGGCGACATCACAGATATTGAATGGGTGGAAGAAGGCCAAAACATGGCGGTTCCCGGACTGCCTATCGGCTCTGCCCCGGAGCATATCAAAGTTTGTGTGACCTGCAAGCCGGAGGAAGGCAGCAATATTCGAATTGAGGTATGGCTGCCCACTAAGGAATGGAACGGTGACTTTATAGGTACCGGAAATGGCGGTGCCGCCGGAATGCTGGTTCCCTTTGTGATGGTAGGTCCGCTGAAGTTGGGCTTTGCGGTTGCCAACACGGATATGGGAACCTCCGCTGGACCAGACTGTGGTATCGGCAACAAGGCTGTTTGGAGGGATTTTGGCTACCGAGCTACCCACCTAATGACTGTAGCAGCCAAGGCAATTATCGAAAGCTACTATGGTGTGCCGCCAAAATATTCTTACTTTAGCGGTTGCTCCACTGGCGGTCAGCAGGCGCTGATGGAGGCGCAGCGGTATCCCGAGGATTACGATGGTATCCTTGCAAGTGCTCCTGCCTACGATAGAACCAATCTGCATATGGGATTTTTATGGGATTGGATTGCTGTCAACGCCGGTAAAACGGGAATGTTCACTGTTGAAGATGAGGTGAAGCTGGTAAAAGCAATCCTCGATCAGTGCGGAGAGGAAGGGGGCCGCCAACCGGGTGATGATTTTATGTATCATCCCCATCAGATTAAGATGACACCGCAGGTGCTTGTGGAAGCCGGATTAAACAACGAACAAATCGAGGCCTTAATGAAAATTTATGCCGGTGCCATGGATCCGGAAACAGGCGAACGTATTTATGAGTCAACCGTGGTGCCTGGCAGCGAAAATTGCGACATGGGTCTGGTTCACCGTTGCGAGCATCCACAGTTTTCCGATGCGTACTTCTATATTTTTCGATGGCTCTTTGGCGCGGATTTTGACTTTACGAAGTTTGATTTCCACAGGGACGCAGAGCGAATCCACAAGGAATTGGACGAGTATCTGAATGCAAATAATACAGACCTTTCTGCCTTCCGGGATCGGGGCGGCAAGCTGCTCTTGATTCACGGTACAGCAGATCCCATCATTCCCTACACCAGCTCTATTCGTTACTACCGGTAGATCGTATCTGCCGCTACCTTGACACCATTTCCTCTGTCGGCATAGCCAACACATTCATCCAATACGATCTTTCCGCCCTGTCTTACCCGAAGCGCCAGGCCGGGCAGCATCTCTTCTGCCACCAGCTTCTTCATCTCCTGTAATACGATCCCACTCATAATCAATGCTCCTTTCTTCTACCAAAGAACCGGTACACGACCCGGTCAACGGATCGCTGCCATCACGGTGCCAGTTCCTCTCCGTTTACCCGGACTTTCCATCCAGTCAATTCAAACGGCAATCGATACTCCGCTTTCCACCCGTCCGGAAGCAGAAGCATCATATCCAGTTCATGCTCCTCATAATCCGCATACCACCGCAGGAAAAAATCACCATCCTCACAGCCCGCCGATCCAGAAGCCCATGTTAAACCACAAGGATGAGGCGATATGGTGATGGTTTTGCTTCGCTGCCGGGCTTCTCCCAGACCCAGTATGAGCTGTGTCATCATTGCTCCCACGCAGGCATTAAAACCATGACAGCCCGAATCCTCCTGAATGGATTCAAACAACGTACCCGGGCCGATCCGAAGTTCTTCCAGATAGAGCGCCTTCCACTCCCGAACCAAGGTGTCTACCTTTCCCATCTCTGCCAACACCGCAAACCGGATCATCAGACCGATGAAAAGGTTTGACTTTCCGATATTCGGATCGGAACGATGTATCGGTGCCGGTCCCATCTGCTCCACAAAGCGGTGCAAAAATGCGCGGTCCTCTTTGTGATATCCGGAAAAGATCTCCAGAGCGATCCCGCTCTCTGTCCGACAGGTGCCGCTTTTTAGCTGCACCCTTTGCTCGTTCTCCTCCCATTTGACACTGTCTCCCGCATTCTGCTGAAGGGTCATCAGCACCGCATGCATCTCTTCGGCTGCCTGTCTCCAGTCCAGCCGATCATACAATTCCGCCATTTTGCGGAGCATGTCCACTGCCAGACAGTTGTTTGGGACCGAGATCGGACCAATCGCAAAGCTTTCATTCGACAACGACCAATCCACAAATTGGCTTCCGATATCCTCCAACAATCCACTTTTACCTCGCAGCGTTATCAGATGATCCAGCAATATGGACACACGTTCTTCCCACTGCCGAATCAGCTTCCGATCACCGGATCGTTCAAAAAACTCATACAATTCCTCTAAGAGCCAAAAGGACCAGTTTCGGATCCCAGGTTCGTTTCGGGGTTCATGTACGCCCGGGTACACTTCCGGAAAGAAATGGTCTTGATAGTCTTCTGCTCCCGTCAGCATGAAATTCTCGATAAAATCCCGCTCCACCGAAAGGTCTCCAAACATCTGCCAGGCACCCCTGGCTGTAAAGTAGGAATCACAGAGCCAGCCGCCTCGCTCCCGCTCCGGACAGTCCATAAAGATATCCAGGGTATTTAAACGCAGTGTCCTTCTTGCCGCATCATATATGCGGTTCAGATCATTATCACTGCAACGGAAATCATATTTTTCGGTATCCGGATACGAATAATCCAGGAGAACCGGAGAGATCAATACGACCTCGCCGGCTGTGCGAACGATCATTTTCACATAGCGGACTAATTTCGGTTCAAACGTAGTCAGATGATAACTTCCCGGCTGCAGATGATATCGGGTAACATAGGTATTCCCCTCCAGCATGCCGGCTTCATTCAACACATCCGAATTCAGCACATCCAGTACACAGGAACAGCTTACGGTCACTGAAAAATCCAAAAATCCCACTTCGGATTCGTTTCTTTCCCACATCACACCCATATCCCCATGGCCTGGCACCATATGGACACGCTGTCGGCCGGAATCGGATAAGAGTTCCCTCTGATACTTGCCCGTAAACGGAGCATCTTCCTCCGCCATCAATTCTTCCACAAAGACGTTCTCTTCCGGAATCTGAGCATACCAACGGGCATTCACGGCTTTCGCGATCAGAGTGGTACGATGGACTTTTAGCGATCCGGTCTGCCGCATATCCATCAAAGAAGTCAAGGTAGGAAACGGGATCGCATGATAAGTCGGATAAGGCGCACGCCGGATCAAATAGAAGGGTTCCTCCGCCACCAGTACCGGCGTTTCCATCAGTTCCTGCACTCTCCAGTCAAAGCTTTCCGGCGTCAAGTCATAATATTCCACGATCCCGCGGCTGTGACTCATGGTTTCCACACAGGATCTGCGTTCTGTCAGCTCTCTGCAGGTCCAGCCTGGCTGCCCTGTGGCTGTCAGGACATCACCCTCTTCATCCAGGATCTCCATGGTAAGCATTCCCAGCTCCATCGTACAGTCATTACAGTACTTCTTCGGCTTATCGTATGCTGCCACCTCGACGGCGATATGGCAGCCTCCCTTCATCTCCACCGAAAACTCATCCACGCGGCAATACCCTTCTGCTGTCCTGGCTGGTCCATGAGCAATCATTTTGCCATCCAGGTACAGACGATAATAAGACCTGGCCGCAATGCGAAAAGAAGCCTTTCCTTCTCTCTTTCGATCTACATATGTATGAAATCCAACAAATTGATTATAAGACTCCTTCAAATCCTCTCCCCATATTGCTCTCGCCTGTAAAAAACAAAATTCCTGTTCTCTTACCATCATACGATCAATCGGCATCTTCATGCCATTCTCCTTTCCCATGTGTGTTGTTTCATACAACAAAGGAAGTTCCCTCTGAATATGAAACGTTACTCTACCAAACTTAGTCCGACACTTTTTGGATTTCTGTTAACTGCATCCATGATCCACGTTGATGCTGAAATACCATCCATACAGCCATCAAATGCTCGTTCTGACGCGATCAGAGTATGTACGGTCAATCCCATCTCCTCTGGTGCTGCAGGTTCCAGCAGATCAAAGAAATAATAAACCATTTCAGGCATCTCCGCCTTCATCCGCTGATAGAGTGTTTTTACATAATCTTCAAACCGATCACCTGCTTCTTTCGTAAATTCCAAAACGCCATGATCAATGTAGTTTTGATATTGTGACAGCAGGCAGTCCCGCATCGATGTCAGATAAAGATATTTTACCCTGGAACCATATTTTTGATATAGTGCGGTTAAACCATCGTAGCTGAAATCCCTGGTCTTTAACCGCTCCGAAATATGTGCCGGTGAACCCCATAATTCCACTGCCGCCTTATGCCAATCATCATAAAGCAGGATCGCACTATCCACACAACAAACGATATTCTTACAATCAGGATAATAGCTTATCACATCATCGGTTAAGATCGATGTGGCAAACCCTCCGGCAGAGAAACCGGTGACCAAAAGAGCTTCCGGCTCCGGAACCCATTTTTTCGTGATTTCCATTAGCTTGCACAAATGTTCATATCCATGAAAATGAGTCTGGATCACATCTCCATCACCATCCACATAACTTCCACTGGCAGTACCGGTATGAAAATCGCCGGAAGCATAACCGATACACAGGACAGACCAATCCGCAAACGGATTATTCTCTGAATTTGCACCGATTCCTGTCATGGTTGCTCCCATACTCAAAAAATCCACGTCATCAAAGTAGAATCTCTGTGTCCCTGCATAAAAAAGTCCACCCGGTCTTGCTGCCGTATACTCGTTGATGGCAACGCCACCTCCTTCAAACATCACCATCAGTTTGTTTTCCGAGCCAATTTTCAGATAGGCATAATAAGGTTTACCACAACTACAAACACAGCCCGGCAAAGACACCTTATACCAGGTCCCCGTCTCCGGATCCTCCGGAAGTTCTGGATACGGATCCGCCATGACAGAGTCATACAACTTCTGCTGCTCTGGTGTTAACGACCTCATCTTCATCTCGTTTACCTCTGTATATTCTTACTTTTAAGTTTTTATCGGATATAGGAAAAACTGTTTCCCGCCAGGTTTTTCCATACACGGTCACTTTCTTCCATTGCCTCTTCAGGTAGTGGATCCCCAGCGAGAGAAGCGATATTTTGCCGGATCTGCTCCAACTGGCTAACACCGCTGATAATGCTTGTTACGGCCGGTTGGACCGCACACCATTTCATTGCCAGCTCCAGGAGTTTCACGTTGTATCTGGCTGCAATTTCTCCCAGTTCCTCAATCGCGGCAAAGTTTTTATCCGACCAATAACGATCATAGTACTCCTTGCTGTTTGCAAACCGGGTATTCTCTGCCGGTTTCCCTGGTTTGTGCTTTCCAGCCAGCAAGCCACCTGCAATCGGATTATAAATAGACAGCCCCACCTTATGATTCTGCAAAAATGGAACCAGTTCCGACTCGATGCCACGGGTTATCAGATTATACACATTCTCGGTAATGACCGGCTTTGCATAATTCCGTTTATCACAAATATGAAGAATGTCTGCGATCTGCCAGGCCGCATAATTGCTTACACCTATGTAACGGATCTTCCCGGCTTTCACCAGATCATTCATAGCATCCATAGTTTCCTCGATATCGGTATGACGATCCGGGGCATGCAGATAGTATATGTCTATATACTCTGTATCCAGTCTCTTCAGGCTGGCATCAGCCGCTGCCAGGATATTTCGACGGCTCAGGCCCGCTGAATTTGGATCCGGTCCCATCTGACCAAATACTTTGGTTGCCAAAATAACGTGTTCCCGATGGTCTTTCATCCATTTCCCAACAACCCGCTCGCTCTCTCCTCCATTATACACATTCGCAGTATCAAAAAAATTCACACCGTGTTCGTAGGCGTAATCCATAATGGAAAAACTATCCTTCTCGGAGGTCTGCCCTCCAAACATCATGGTACCCAGGCTCAGCTGTGATACCTGTATTCCAGTTCCAGCAAGATAATGATATTTCAATACAATCACCTCATTCAATGGTCAGTTAACCCCTCTCAATACAAACCTTTCTGCTGCCAGTTTGATCAAGATACTCTGGTTTCTTATTTTCCACCATATTAACACCATCCTTGATGCTCATTTTGTAATAATGCTTACTTTCCCGATGATACCGCTTGGGGCCACCATGGTTATGCCATTTCTACGGATATTGGACTTTACCATGTTTTCAGTAGCAATATGTCGTACGTGATTTGCCAGCGTATTGGCCACTTCGATGCGAAGGCTATTATACCCTGGTTTCACTGCCTTGCTGATATCAAAGGTATATGGTGGACAGATCTTCATGCCGACATATTGATCGTTAATCCATACTTCCACCCCTTCATAAGCATCCTCCAGATGGATAAGAGTCTGACTCTCTCCTGGTTCCAGGATCTCGATATCTGTCTCATAACGCATGAAGCCTGAAAAATCCGGATGATTTTTACCCACATTGGTCAGTTCGGTCAGTTCCTCTGTACTGTGAAAATTCGGATACTCTTTGGCTTTGGCAAAACTCAATGACCATTTAGCCTCAACCTGACTCCACTGACCATCCGCAACACAAGCCTTACTGGTCTCGTACTCCGATAGATCGGAGAAAATATACAACTCGGTCTGGTATGGTTCCAGATGCACGTGAAGCCATGCTCCCTCTTCACACTCATCAGCACAAGCAGGATATACCAGATTTTCCATGGCATCATACAGGTTTACCGGTCCCTTCACTGGTACATAGACATCGCCATCGAAAGCTACACCTGGATCTTCGTTATTAAACAGGTACATATGCACATCGTTCTTTATATAATGATAATATCGCAATCTGGCAAACGGAGTAACAGAGAGGATCTCATTCCATTTATTCTCAGTAAGCCATGCTGCCAGGTCATTCAAGGATACCACGTGACAGGATTTCAGACTTGCCAGTAAGATCGTCTCTTCTGCCTCGTGATGCATGTCACAAATGCCTTCTGGCAGAGCGTCCACGAACACTACCGGATAACCCGCCTGTGACGCCCTGCTCGCAAACATCGCCACTTCTTTTGTAATGAATTGAGCATAAGGGATCACCAAGGTCTGATATTCTTCCCCGTTTACCTTAAGAGTATGATCGAAATGTGCATGAAAATAGTCCATGTCCGCAAACAGATCCGATGGCAGAATATCAAAATCGATCTGATGCTCGAGCAGATGACGTGCCGGCTTCTGCAGATACATATAATTACCAGTCCATTCCGCCTCCCCATGATAGAGCAAGGCCACTGGTGCCACATGATGGCCATCATTTAACAGTTCACACATGCGGTTCATATAATGCATCAATTTGCCGAAATGACGGTACTGCGGATTCTCGCCGTGGGCGTAGAAATGAGGCGGACAATCCGGATCCGGGAAGGCCTTCGGCGAAAATGCATGCGGTACATAAACATTAATGCCGCGTACCAGGAAGTGATCAAGCACGTACTTTTGACTTCTTACGCCAAATTCCCAGCCGTACGCACCAAAAATTTCGCACATGGCACGTCCCTTCTTCTTCGGGTCGATATGTGCTAAGGAGGATCCCAGTTTTCCCAAGGCAAAATGATAGAACTCTCCGTCTCCATTGGCTTCATATCGTTTTTTCCGAATATGATTTTCACCGCCCAGTATCACCTGTCCGCCAATATCATCAATTCCTGACATGTGCTGTCCATACATGGAACGGAAAAAGTGTCCTTGACTGCATCCAAGGTGACTGTGCTGGTTATTATCCTCAATGATATGACCGATGTACTCCACACCATGATCCTCACACCACTTACCGATCTGACCCGAAAAACAGCGATCTACCAGCTGAGTTACTGCATTCATGTATGCATAACGCACCTTAGCAGTCAGTTCCTCGCTGCCTACTCGGGTCCAAAGAGCCGGAAGCAGACGCTCATAATCTTCACCCAACTGTTCACTCATCCATGTCGGCATATTCCTGCTCCACGGAAGCGGCATATCTTTCCGACCGATGGATTCATCCATATAGAATCCGATGGTATTACCTATAGCGGGTTCGTCCGAAAAGAAACCGGCAATGGTTTTGCCAAAATCCTCTTTATAATGTTCCCAGTGCGGTTCATATACCGCATCGATCAGCACGCGGCAGGATTGTTCGTCCAGCATATTGATATAGTCTGTTCTTGCACCACCGTTTTTCGTGGAATAGAGTACGAAAATTCTCCACATCCCCTCTGGTACATCCCACTCCAGAACATCACCTACCATCTTGTCCGTAATATCCAGCAACGTATCATCCACATCGTTGCCGCATATCAGCCTGGAGGCAACGATACGCAGCACCTTATCATCCTGAAACAAACGATCTTCTGTGCTTCTCTGTCTTTCCTTTATACTGTATCGCAGCATTTCCGTCACAGGAAGCAGGGCCTGTGGTACCGGTCCACATACATCTACCGTGTAGCAATCAATATATTGTTTGCATAATTCCGGCTCTGCTTCTTTCATTTTACCCACTGCATATCCGGTCGGGAAATGAGCATCATCCAGAATCCATACCTTCATATCTCGCTGTTTCGCCTCATCCAGGATAATATCCATATCCCGCCACCATTGTGGCCCTGCATAATCAGGATGAGGCCGTGATTCTACACACACCGCACCAATACCACTTTCGTGGATGGCTCTCATATATTCTCTTAAAACGTCTTCCAACTCTCCATGCTGCCAAAAGAATGGGAGGATATAGTTTCCTCCTCTATTTTGAAGCAGGTTACTGATCACTGTTTTCATAATATGTTCAGCCTCCTTGATGCTTAGCCCTTACTCTTGCTCATAATAGCAGTGTTTTACATTCTTCCACTGCTTCTTGAAGTTCTGGATGATCTTCTGCCACTTCACCCAACAACTTCCGTAGTGCATCTATATTTCCAGTATCTTTCACATAATCTTTCAATTCTGAAAGAACACTTCTTTTATTCATTTCCGGTGTACCATATACGTTGTTATCCTCATTTATAAAACTAGGTATTAATTTGGATGTTCCGGCATAGCGCTCCATCATTAAGAGTAGCTTCTCTCTGGAAAGATCATATCGCGCCTCTGGGGCATTCTTCAACATCCGTACCGCATATTCCGCAATGCCAAGCTGACAGGTCTCATAAGCCATGTGCCCATAATATGCTTCCACTGCCCCATCATCACAAATGACAAAATTATATTTTTTCTCCGGGTCAAATGGTGCTTGCAAAGTGGTGCCTGCACCAATTTCCTTCACCTTAATACAGGTCATATGTATTTGATCCGATGGAAGCAATTCGTCCATCGCTTTATCCGCGCCACCAGGAAGATCATAGTCAGACATACGAGTAGACAACTCTCTCGGAATGGAGTTGCCATTTACTTCATATGTGTACTTTTTGGTAATCTGATCGATCGGAACCAGACTGTCCGCCGTATAATGAGTAAACAGGACTGGATTAGAATAGCAATCATAATAGTATACAGGTGAAAACTCCGAGCCAACTTTCATTCTATCCTTATATTCATCATCATTCGCATGACTATCTCCGAAGGTTGAAAATACGGATCCATGAAGAGGGAATGGTACCAATTCAATCAGCTTCTGCAGATCTCTGCCCGGTTCCTCCGATACCATTCTCAACGCCTCATAATTAATCTTGTTGATTGCTGACGCATAATTTCCTGTAAAATAAAAGTTCAATACACCGCTGTTACAGATTGAAGCCGCGATATTTAAATGAATCGCTGTCAGCATCATTGTCATAAATCCACCTGCAGAGCCACCAGTGATAATCAATTTACTGCGATCCACTTCCGGCATTCCTCTGAGGACATCTACACAGGCACTGTTGAAATACAGATCGTCATCGGCCATTTTTGCATTTTCTTCCGACGTCACATTCAATGCACCCGCTACTGCGATCCCATGTTTCAAGAGTTCATTTTCTCCAACAGTGCTCTCATCAATTCCATAATGGGCCACAAAGGCAACCGGGATCGGCAAAGTTACACCTTCCGGTATTGCCACCCCCAGGGTACGGGTATCCGGCACACCCGCTTTTGTCATATAACAAACCTCTATTTTCTGAAGGGTATGAGGCGTACTATCTATTCTTTCCCCCAGTTTTTTGGTCAATATCATCATCATTATTTTCGCATATTCCGGTTTCATGACATACCTCTCTTCTCTTTTAGATATCATCATGGGAGCATCGCTTGATGCGATGCCCCCATGATTATTTTACTGGTTTCCACGAGCCTGCGGCTTATAGCCTTCTTCCTGAAAATTCACGATCTCAATTCCTCTACAACTCATTCTGTTTCCTCCTCCAATCGGATATGACTTTCCTGTAGTTCTTCCACTATCGTTCCATCGGAACAGCGTTATAACTATCGGCCTTTGCCGGATCCCCGGCAATATACTGCATCCGGTTTGGATACGCGTATGCAGGAATCTCTGCTTCAAATCCCTGTGGGCTGAAAAGATTTTTTAAGTCACCCTCCGGAAGCCGAAGTGCCAGCAGGCGTTCCGGTGCTTTTTCCTCCTCCACCCAGGCGGCAAGGGCTGCCAGCGGGTCGTGTTCCACATCCCTTGGAGCACCGTAGTTTCCGATAATCTGTACGATCGGGCCACCAAAGGAATGGGCCAGACCAGGGATCAGGAAATACCGGAAAAACTCCTTGGTGGATTCCAGTCCGCCCTGTAGCTTTATCACGCGCTCATAATAGTCCAGGGAACTGGTATACGGGATGATCGGATCAGCCGTTCCATGGAGCATCAAGAGTTTACCGCCTGCTGCCCGGAATCCGGACAGATCCGCCGTGTCCGCATTCAGGATGGCATCGAGTTTCTCACGGACATATGCCGTATCGTTATGAAAATCAAAGGTGGTAAAATCAAAATCCCAACCATACAGCCAGTGCAAAATGAAGAATAACGTCTTCGGGAAATCCTCCTTTGCTCCCTGATCCGGAATACCAAGAGGAGAAGCCTCACTGCCCGGCACGACCACAGGAAGGTGGATTTGCTCTCCGGTGACCGGATCGACCGGTCCGGCATAGATTGCCTTCAGGGCTTCGATCTGATCCGGATGCAAGGCCGGATCCTTCATATCCTCCAGAACTTTGATATCCAGGTCGATCAAATGCGGATATGCCAGGAATTTGCCGTATGGCTCTACGGTTGGGGTATCACCATATACCTCGTAGATTCGCCTTTTTATGGCCTCTGCGGTTTTCTGGTCGATGTAGGCTTGCGGTGTTTTTGTCAGTGCCTGCCAGTCCCATACGAATCCGATATGGAGATTGGTCCGGTTGTTTGCCGGTGCTTCCACCAGAATACCGTTATAATCCAGCGGAAAGTTTTCCGCTTCCCGTAATGCCTGCTGACCACCGGTGGAACCACCACGGAAATAGGAGTATTTCGGCGGTTTTCCATAAAACGCCTCGATCAACTGCTTGGCAACCACCGTCATCCGGTGGGTGGCAAGGTAGCCGAAATCTTCCCAACGCTCCGGAGCGCCTACCATCTCCCCCAGTTCCAGGGAAGTACCCAGATCGGTATTGGCGGTAGCATAGCCGGCACGCACCCCTTCTACCAAGGAGAGAGAAACAATGCTGCCAGCGGCACCACCGTTTCCGGTTCCCAGGAAATTACCATTCCAGGTTTCTGTCGGTAACCAGAGTTCAACCTGAATGTGGGAATTTCCGCCCGGATCCAGCTGGACACATACCAGGCAGTATTCCGGCATCGGTCCCGTCTGAAACGCCAGTATTGTCAGGTTGGGATCGGCCGGTATCACCTCCATCTGGGTGATCACGCCATTCTCGATTACAACCTCTTCCAGTCTCTTTTTTGCTTCTGCTGTTGTCATCATACAGTTCGTCCATTCTTCTTGTCTCCGCCCTAGTCGCACCCTTTTTCGCAATTATCCCTTTACTGCTCCCAGTGCAATGCCCTTGATAAAGTACTTCTGGAAAAGCGGGAAGGCTAAGATGATCGGCATACTTCCCAGCACCGCAATTGCCATTCGCACGGTCTCTGAAGGCAAATTTGCAATCTCTCCATAATTGGCGTTTGAACTTTTAATCATAAACTGAATATCCTGACTCACGCGAGCCAGATAGTTCTGCAGACTGAAAAGACTTTCATCGGTAATATAAACCATGCCATTGTACCAGTCATTCCAGTAGGCGATTCCGATCAAAAGCCCAACCGTTGCCACAATCGGCTTTGACAACGGGATCACGATCCGCATAAAAATCATGAGTTCCCCTGCCCCATCCATGGAAGCCGACTCTATCACAGCCTCCGGAATGTTGTTGGCAAAATAGGTCCGGAGCAACAATACATTTACGCTGCTCATCAACAGATTCGGGATGATCAGGGCAAAAATCTCATTTTTGATGCCAAACCACTGGGTATAGATCAAATAGGTCGGTACCAATCCACCATTAAAGAGCATGGTAAAGAAGACAAAAAAGGTGAACACGTTTCTAAACGGCATATCCTTTCTGGATATCGGATATGCCAACAGCATACTGATCAGAAGCCCACAGGCAGTGCCGACGATCGTGATCAATATCGTAATACCATATGCCCGAAAAATCATAGATGCCCGTTCAAAAATATACTGGTATGCAAAAAAGGTCACATTCTCCGGAAAGAACGAATACCCCCTTACCGCGATTTCACTGTTTTCTGTGAAGGAAGCAATGATCATCAACAAAAACGGCATCACACACGCCAAGGAAAGTACAATCAGTACAATATGTTTAAATATGTGAAATGAAATATCTTTCTTCATACTGCCCCCCTTAAAACAATGCGTCATCCGGGCTGATCTTACGAACCAACATGTTCGCTCCCAGAATCAGTACAAATCCAACCAAGGACTGATAGGCTCCTGCAGCAGAAGACATTCCGATATCTCCCAACTGCAACAGGCCCCTGTAAACATAGGTATCAATTACATTTGTCGTATTTGCTAAGATTCCAGAATTCATTGGCACCTGATAGAACAAGCCGAAATCGGAATAAAAAATACGTCCAACCTGCATTAATACCATCATGATAATGATCGGTTTTAACAGCGGCAGCGTAATATAGCGGATCTGCTTCCATTTTCCGGCACCGTCCAGTTCGGCCGCTTCATAATATGCCCTATCGATCCCTACAACCGATGAGAGATACACGATGGCACTAAACCCGATACTCTTCCATAAATTTACGATCGGAAGGATAAATGGCCAGGCTTCTGGTGTCATATACCAGTTTACTGGTTCCAACCCCAGTGCCGGCAGGATCGTCTTGTTGAGCAGGCCATTCTCGGTACTCAAAAAGGCATATACCAGATATGTTACCAATACCATAGAGATCAGGTGCGGAAGCATCAGTGCTGTCTGGTAAACCTTGGTCAGCAGCTTATTGCTAAGTTCACTCATCAAGATGGCTACAAATACGCCAAAAACCATATTCAGAACAATAAACACCAAATTGTATAAAATCGTATTTCTGGTAATGATGAAGGCATCTTTTGTTTTAAATAAGAATTCAAAATTCTCAAATCCTACCCAGTCACCACCAAATACGCCCTTTTTCATATCAATCGACCGAAATGCCAGGGTAATCCCATACATCGGTATATAGTTATTGATCACCAGGTATATCAGTCCTGGTAGCATCATCAAAAATAAAGGAAGATAACGTTTGTATTTTCTTATCACTATTCATACCTCCATTATAAATAGGGTAGAGGGAGAATAAAATCTCGCCCCTCCCATTGAACCGTACGTACGGGTCTCGTATACGGCTCTACAACTTATATTCCAACTTTTACTAAGTAATAGGATA
>NZ_NFKT01000038.1 GCF_002160525.1 Lachnoclostridium sp. An169 | reverse complement strand
AAAAATGCGTAACTGTTAATAACATACATGATGCATTGGCGATTTTAAATTGACTGAGATTGGCGTTTTTAATCCGACTCTGAATGGCGAAAATCGCCCGACGCTAACACTATTCAAACTCGGCGTGTTCCTCGATGTTATTAACTGTATTTATTTAAGTTTTGTGTGTATTCACGCCAATATTTACTTCAATTACATCAGTTATTTTGGTTTACTGATTTTCTGTTGCCAAAATGTTGCCATGCTTTTTATATAAGTAGAATCCCAGAAACATTTAATGCTAATATACTAATCCTCCACCATTTTCCGATTGCAGCGCCTAATAGAATTAGGCAACATTATATCTATTTCTTCTTCTGAGAAAGTCTGCTCTTCCTCTGTTTTCAATGCTTTTTGAGCAGCCTGATAACTTTTTGCATCTGTTCGTGGTGAATTACTATATACTTCTGCAGTCCTTTCTTGTAATTCATCACGCTTATTCCGTATCTCACTTGCCTCTAGCATTTCAAAATCTGTCAGTAATGATACATATTCCTCCCGTATTTTCCACAATAAATCTGAAGCCTTTTTGTGTTCTTGCGCTATGGCAGAAAGATTAAAATTTTTTATATACGTATTCAGGATTAGCAATGCTAATGAAACTACTGCACCTATTATACTTGCAATATTATCATCCGAAAATATTGCAACAACAAAACCACTTGTAGTAACTCCTGAAAGAACAATTTGCCATACTTTTATTCTGTCATCAAGTTTTACTATCCGATTTATGAATTTATCATGACATGTTTGGGAATAAGTAACCCTCCCATATGCTTCTCGTATCTGTGATTCCAGTTTGTACCCTTGACTATTCCGGGAATTTCGTTCCATATTCTCTCCCTTTCCCCGTGTTCTGTACCTATTATTGGGCAATAAACTTTATTACTTTTTCCAAACATTCCAAACTATTTTGAGTTGATACACTTTGGTTACTACCAGGCGCATTTAATATCAAATTTCCCCAGAATGAGTTTTGCCTTAAATAATCTAGTAACACATTTTCATAATTTCCTTTCGGTGCAGACGAAGTACTTCCCGGTCTTGTCCACTGCCAATTACCCATAGCAGCATAGACAAAACTATCAATCACAATGCCTGACAAATGATAACTGCTAAAATAATTGTCTCGCACATAACGCAAATGTCTACATGTATCTACTAATAATCCATTGCTACTATTATTCTTTAGCTTCATTGCTTCTTGTTCTGCTTTAGGATTTGTAGAACACCAATTACCACCCATATTAGAATCGGGATATTTATATGTACCATCCCAATTCCCCCACCAGTCTTTATTTTGAAATGCCGGTAGAATTTCAAATTTCATACCATCTGTAAATGAAATTTTCACAACTTGTCCATCAGCGCGCACATCACTTCTCGGATATGAATTCATAATTGCATTTTTTACAACTTGTAATAACCTAGACTGTCCATTCCCTTTAAGAGCGTCAAAACGCTGATATTCACTTTCAGGCAATAATACCAAAATATCTATATCACTTGTATTAATAGCCGTTCTTCTTCCATATGAACCTACGTATATACTATTTTGAGTATCATTTAATGTATTCCAGAATTCTTTATTAATTGCTTTAGTTACTGTTTTATAACGACTAGAAATAATCTTTCTTGTCTCCAAAGTAATAACCCCACTATGTCTCTGAATAAGAAAACTCATGTCCTTCTCCTTCCTATCCAATTAGCACTCACCATAGTTGAGTGCTAATCAAATTATATCCCTATTATCAGTCTATTGTCAATCTCTTTCTACTCCTAAACCGCTAGCAGTCCCAACATCATCACTTCTCTCAACCTTATTTTTATGATATACTATTAAAATAGATTAATGGTCGAAAGGAGCAATTTAATGAATAGTAGAGACATTTTAAATGCCGCCAAAGAGGAATTAACCTCTTTAGACAGCCACTTAATTGATGTCTTAGACATCAAGCGCCCCTCAACATTGGCCTACGCGAAACAACTCGCAAAAGTTATTTCAAAACTCTCTCCTCTTTTGGGAAATATGATTGAGTTTTCTACGGTTGACCTATTAAACAAACGCAATTGGAATGGTGTAGGTGAATGGATAAGACAAGACCCTGGATTTCCTGATGCACTTTTTAAAAGCGATATAATCCACCCTAATCCTGGTATTGAAATCAAAGCATGGTTTCCATTCGCAACAGAAATAACAGCACGTTTTAAAGATAGCGTAACGATTTTTTCACAGGACAATATAGATATGGCATTAATCGCATGGTTGCCGGAAAATGTTATCTGGGGAAAACCTCAAATTATTGATGTTCTTATAGTTAATGGTAGAAGTGTCGCAGAAGCAAGGGATACCCACTACCATAGGCCCCCAGACTACCTTGTTTTTGAGCCAGAGGATACCTCTGAACGTACTGCTAATTTGCAGCAAACTAATACTAATGGCTATAAATTACAATCAGATAAATGTGATGCCAAGGCTGCCAATACCCTCGTCGAAACATGGGGACCAAATGCAAAAAGATATAGTCCTGCCCCAGAATACCAAAGACTTCTAAGGACTCTATACGGCCAATTTGTTTATAGACTTGATACTAATTATGCTAAAATTGACCGTATAGAGCATGCCGAAATTGAACATTTTAAAACTCGTGTTTTAAACACCGTTTTTCATGGTATGACAATCAAAAAATGGAGCGAGATTTTATCCTCAAAAGATAATCAAAAACTAGAGTGCGCATTGAAAACCATCCTGTAAATGGTCGTTTACTCTTTTTACTGCTATATCATATACATCATGGTTTATTTCTGCACAATAACAAGTTCGATCCAAAGCAGCCGAAGCAACTGCTGTTGTACATAATCCAGCAAATGGATCCCAAACCACATCGCCAACATCAGAAACCATTTCTATTGTACGCTTAATCAATTCTAATGGTTTCTGATTTAGGTGTATTGCCTTTTGATTGCTTTTTAATCGTTCACGCCCTCTTAACTGGGGAACCCGCCATACATTTGTCACACCAATAGGACAATAAAATTTTGAACGCATTTGTGCCCATTCTTTTTTAGTTATTGCTGTTTTACCATTCAAAGAAAAGTAAGGTTTTCCACTTTCTTCACCAAACGTATTTGCATATATTGCAATTTTTTCAAAAGCTTCTGCCGGTGGCATATACCACAAATGACATTTCGTAAAATATTTCCTTGTTGCAGCGTCTTTAACCCCACATGCTTCGTTAGCTTTTGAAAACGGTAGTCCAGTGCGTCCCCATTCATACCGTAACCATTCCTTCATTGTCATTTGCTTTTCATTTACTATAAATATAGGTTTTTTAACATATTGGACACAGACTTCTGTTACTACGGGTAAATGTCTAATTGTTTTAGTATTTGTGTTTCCCGCTACATGTCCCATCCCTTTATCCCATACGCAACAAGAAACGTAATCCCATCCATATTTTTCTAGCACAGGGTGGACAGTTGCCCAACCAACTTCTGTACACCAAAACCATAATGTCGTAAGAGGAGTAGCAAAAGAACTCCACTTTTTAATGTGTGGCTCATACCACTCTCCAAGACCCTTATATGAAACTAAATCGCCCGGAAATCCATTTATGCCATATGGGCCATCACAAATTATAGCTACTGGCGCTTGCCATTCACTATATAACTCCATTGCGTCCCCGCAATATAGATGAATATTTCCAAAATCCATTTTATCCACTTAAATGCTCTCCCTATCTTGACAGTGTTGAATAACATCTTCAACCTTGCAGTTAAAATAATTACAAAGCCGATCAATAATATCCATTGAAACTTGCTCTCCACGTCCCATTTTATCCATAGTAGACTTAGATATATCTGTTGCTTTCATTAAATCTTTCTTCGACATATCACAATCAATTAACAATTTCCATAGCGGTTTGTATGAAAAAGACATAATTCGATACCACCTTTTTTATTTCATTATGCCGTATATATATTGAGTTTTCAATACTTTTTCATTTAGAATAAAACATTTTTATTCTACAGGATTAGAATCGTCTCAGACAGCCCTCCGTCTATTAGCGGGCGTCCCTATTATGCTTTCTCCTTGCAGCCCATTTCTGTTCAGCTTCTATCCGGTCCTGTTCCCATTCGCATTCTTCATCATTTCCATCATCAACTTCATCCCCACCTGCATCCCGATCTCCATATAAACACTCGCCACTTCACTTGTAACCTCATTAGACAAATCAAGCAGCTCCGATGTCGGACTCTTATCATATTTTTCAACCGCCTTTTCAAATCTTCTGAACGGTTCTTCCAGTCTTTCCTCATAGCTCCGGTTATCTTCATCCGGACCGATACCAAACAGCAAATAATCCGCAATCCCTTTAATCGTTGCTCTTTCAAAGATCTTATCAATATACATTCTCACGCCATCCTTTCCTTATTACGAAACATTATAATCTGGATACTACATACAATCAAGATATATTTCTTTATTACGAATTATCGGGAGTAGTATGGATATGCAGAAAATCAGACCAGACATGGATATCGGTCATAATATCCAACGTCTAAGACGCAATGCAAATATGACACAAGATCAGGTTGTTGCTCATTTACAGCTTATGGGAATTGAAATTTCTAAAAGTACCTATGCAAAACTTGAAACAAACAGAATGAATATCAAAGTCAGCGAACTCGTAGCACTCAGTAAAATCTTCAATGCCGATATATCTGAGTTCTTTGACGGACTGTTGTAATCTGTTCAGCCGATTTTCCCTGACAGAGCAGATCAACAGCTGAAAACACTAAACAGCAATGTATTTAACTAAAATCGCTCCATCATTCAATTAGAGATACCACTAAAAACTGTTTCTCTAACTGAATGATGGAGCTTTCCTCTACTGTATTACTTTAAATGCACAAGAGCAGTAAACACAATCCCCTTTCCGCTAAATCGCTTCACGGTCATGCTTTTTCTTCATCGTCTGTTTCCGCTCTCTTTCTACTTTCTCCTGCTGTTTCGCCTGACTGATTGCTTCCTCTACTTTCTGTGAGCCAAATACCGCTTTAACACACTCCATATCTGCTGCCGCTTCACGCAGTTCCCGGTTTTCATCTATCGTTTCCTGCAGTCTGCCTGTCAGATACTCATTTCTACTGCGTTCCCGGCTGTATGATTCCTGCAGTCGCTCAAAACGATTGGAAAGATCAAGAAATGCTGAGTATACAGAGCGCAGTACTTTTACGATCTTTTCTACAAGCGGCTTCGCCTTTTTCTCCCGATATGCTTTTCCCGTCTCCACGATTGCCGCCTCAGGAAGAAGCTCTTCCGGATCAACTGAAAATTCCGCTGCCAGACGTTCCATATTCTTTACCTTAGGAGCAAGCTCATCGATTCGCTTCTGGTACTTGTCTGCCTGTTTTTTCGCTTTATCCGCTTCCTGCCGGGACTGTGACAGCTCTTCCTCCGAAGAATCCAATTCTTCATTGACCTGAGCCAACTGATCACAAAGTGCTCCGTTAATTGCTTCAAAAGCACTATTTTCTTCTAAAAGTTCTGCCTTTCTCTCTTCCAGATTCGCTACTTCTTTCGCCCGTTCCTGTTTCTGAAAGTCCAAAACAGACAGATGTTTCTCATGAGTTCCTTTCTGTTCCCACTCGATTCCATACCGTTCCATCACCGCCGCAAGATGCTCTTTCTCAGAGGCAACCCACTGATTCCACTCTGTTTTTGACCTTGTGCCGCCTTTAAATCCAAGCCGCGCTAACGCCTGCTTCAAAGATACTCTTGTATCCATTGCTCTTTTACTTTCTGTTATAAACGGAATAAAATCAATATGAAGATGCGGCGTTGCTTCGTCCATATGAAGATAAGCCGAGAATACCCGGAGTGTCGGGTTTCTCTGCTGAAATTCTTTCATATAATCATCCAGTACCTTTGCCGCAAGCTGTCCGTCCTCTGTCTTTGCTCCCATATCGTCTTTATTTCCGATCTGTAAAATGATTTCGTGAAATGGCTTTTCCTGTTTGCCGGATGCAATCTTTTCATAATAGTCTTTTACCTGCCGGTCTTTTCTTTGTTTTGCGTTGTAACGGATACGCGCTTCTTCAAACAGTTCATGATACACGTCTCTAATATCCTCATTGCAGTATTCCACGTTCAAGTGACTGCGCTCAGGATCTGTATTCTTTGCATGAAATTTTCTGCTGTTGTGATTTACAGAACCTTTTCCTACCATAACACTGATCGTTCTCTTCAATAAGTTGTCCTTTCTCCCTGTTTTAGGGTAATCAGCGCCGGATACGGCGCATAAGCTTTGTTACTTTCCCGAAAGTAACGCAAAAGCACTTTTGACAGCCGATTTCGTCCATCAAAAGTGCCTTTGCGCCCTGCCGGGGTGCAAGACGTCCGGGGGACGTCTGTTCTGCACGGACCGAAGCGGAGCGTAGACCTTTCCCGTCCTACGGACGGAGCGGCAGTTCCCGCCGCCTTACGTCCGATGCCATAGCTTTTCGAATAGCGGAAACCACGTTTTCTACCGTGCTGTCCTCCCATCCGGCAAGCCATACCATCGTCCGCATTTCCTCTGTACTCAGCTCCACATCTCCGAAAATCTCGTTGAGTACAGCAATTCTCCGGGCTTCATTTTTATAGCGAATATCATTCGCGTTCCATTTCTCCCTGTCCGGCTGAATAATCATCCTCGCTTCCTCCTTGTCTGCTTCTCTACAGGAGCGTGTCACGCTCCCGTCTATATCTGTCAACGAAGAATTACCATCGAAATCTGTCCGGCACACCTTTTCTGTCCAGATATTCCTGTCTGGCTTTTTCACGTTCTTCCTGAGTAGGAGCCGTCTTGTATTTCCCATATAATTCACGAAGCACCAAAGAATCTAATTTACGTTCTAATCCCCGCTGTATTTCTTCCATGCAGCTATTATCTTCCAACAGATGATACCGGATCAACTGCTGAAACAGTTCCTGCGGAATCATAATATTTCCCATAATACCTCCTGTAAAGCGGACACACAGAATCTGCCTCGCTGTGTCATAAATGACGGTAATGACGATTATGACGATATTTTTTATACTGTACTGCACACAAATTTATCGTCATTACCGTCATAATCGTCACTCCCACTCCCGAATCAGCTTTAGCACAAGTACTCTCTTATCACTGGTTCGCGGCTGTGGCTCATATTCAATGCCGTATTCATTCCTCAGACGCTCTTTACTGAAATTCAGTTTTCTTGACAAGGTGTTCGGACGCAGCCCTAACTCCGGAAGCCTTTCAAGCAGTTCAGAGGAAGTACCGCTCCACTCGGGCATTTCCGGCGAAAGCAGACCTGCAACCGCTTCCAGTGCCGGATCTGACGGCGCTTTCCACAGTTCTGTCTCTGCTTTCTGAAATTTCCACACACACTGTTCCCGGTCAAACTCTATCGTCAGCTCCTGATCTGGCTGATCACGCCCAACAATATCCATAACCGCTGTATTATCCGTACGTTTCTTCTTCTGCATGATAAACGCTCCGTCAGCCGCACCCAGCAGACCATTTGTTCCCGAAATCATATCAAAGCTGTCGTCTGATTCTAATTTTCGTGTGTGATGGACTACCAAAAGGCAGATACCGTATTTATCGCTAAACGCTTTTAACCTTGTCACAATCTCATAGTCACTGGCATAGCTGTACCTGTCTCCGCCGACCTCTCTCACTTTCTGAAGCGTATCAATAATAATCAGCCTTGCATCCGTGTGTGCCTTCAGAAATTCTTCTAACTGCTGATCCAGTCCCTCATTCAATGTCTTTGCCTGTGTTGCAAAAAACAGATTGTCCGCGCTCTCTACGCCGAACATAACAGACAGTCTCCGCTGCAGCCTCGCATAATCATCTTCCAGTGCCAGATACAGGACTGTTCCCCGGTGTACCTGATACTCCCACAGAGGGATTCCCATTGCCACATGATAGGCAAGCTGCGCCATGAAGAATGATTTTCCTACCTTCGGAGCACCTACAAAAAGGTAAATGCCATTGTACAGGAAACCATCTGCCACAGGCTCTCTCGGCGGATAAACCGTGTCGTACAGCTCCGTCATGGACACTGTATGAAGGCTGCCGCTCCGCGCGGATTCTCCCGGGCTTTGCGCTGCCGCACTGCCGGAGAAATGTCCGGCAGTGGATTTTTCAGCGGCTTGCAGATTGATTTGTCTTTGCGGATTTGCTATAATTTCATTGGATTTTTTTACATACGGCTGCGCCCCATCTGCGCCAACAGATGATACGGAAGCAGTCGTTTTTATTGTTTCTGTCATTCATCTTCTCCCTTCAGACCGTCTAACGTGATTGCGATAACCTGCAGAGTGTAAAGCAGTTCGTCATTGTCGGAATCTATACTCTCCAGTCGTTTCAATTCTTCATAAATCGCCGCCATCTGATTTTTCAGCGCCTTATACACTCTTGGATTGCCCTGAACTATGACATCCCGGCACAAAAGTCGTCTCATAATATAATCCTGTTTTGTCAGTCCGGATAATGCCACCAGATTATTAAGCAGCTTTGCTTCTTCATCGGATACACGAAAGGCTACAATTCGATTGCGCCATCTTCCATTGTGATCAAGCTTCTTTTCCATCTGTGTCCTCCTTTCCCATTCGTTCCATTTCTAACTTCTCCGCCATCTCCGTCTGCACAGTCGGAAACAGATGCGCATAGCGGTAAGTGATTTTCTCTGCCTCATGACCTACCCGCTGTCCGATTGCCAATACCGAAAATCCCATATTAATCAAGAGCGAAACATGGCTGTGACGGATATCATGAACTCGGATTTTCTTTACTCCTGCCTGTTTTGCTCCCCTCTCCATCTCATGATTGAGATAGGATTTTGTGACTGTAAACAACCGTTCATCCGATTTAATGTCATAGAGCATATGAATATACTCCTGCATTTCTTCACAGAGAAATTTCGGCATCTTTATAACCCGGTTGCTCTTTGCAGTCTTAGGGCTTGTGATAAGTCTTACTGATCGTGACCGTCTGATTCTCAAAATCAAAGTCAGCAGGAGTGAGCGCCAGTAATTCGCCGGAACGGATACCGCACCAGTAAAGCATTTCAAATGCATAGTAGGAACGTGGCTTATCCATCATGGCTTCTGAAAATTTCAGATACTCTTCTTTTGTCCAGAAGTCCATTTCTTTCGAAATCTCATTTCCCATCGTTCCTGCCCGTCTCGCCGGATTGTATGGCAGATTATAAAAGTTCACGGCATGATTGAATATCGCTGTAAGCTGAGCGTGTATGGTTTTCAAATAATCTGCCGAATATGGCTTTCCACGTTCATCACGATACGCCATCAGTTCATTCTGCCATGCTATCACATCCTTCGCTTCGATCTCTAAAATCTTCCTGTTGCCGAAATACGGCAGAATCTTCGTCCGGATCACATGGCTTTTTGACTCCCATGTGCTTTCCTTAACCCGCTGCTTCTTATCCGCCTCGTAGATTTCAAAGAAACTGGCAAAAGTCATATCGAGTTTTGCTCCCTGTTTCAGCATGATTTCATGCTCCCATGCCAACGCTTCCCGCTTTGTGGCAAACCCGCGCTTCTGCGTCTGCTTCCGTTCCCCTTTCCAGTTCGTAAAACGATAGATCACCCGCCATGTTCCGGTAACATTGTCTTTATAAACCGCCAACTGCATCGACTCCTTTCTTATTCACTGTAACAAGTCTTTTTCCGAAAAAACCGGGTGTTCACCCTGCCCGCTACGGTAAGATATCCTTTCTGCTTCAATTCCGCATTCAACTGACGCACAATCTCATAGGCTTTCGATTTTGAAACCCGAAGTTCTTCCGCTACTTCCTCCACAGTCATAAATGATTTCTCTGTCACTCAATTATCGCCCCCTTTCCTGCTATTTTCTCTTTGCCGTTCTATCCTCCCTGTTCTGGCAGGCAACCCTTCGCGGCGCTGTGCCATCCTCCCTCATGGGAGGCGCTCTCTCGTCTGATCCCTCGAAAAGTTGAAAACTTTTTTGGAAAACTCAGTTTCTCTCGACGATGTCTTCGCGGTTTGTTCAGTTTGGACGGTCATTCAGTTTTTCTTAACATTATTTGTTTAAGTTAATTATAATATAGCAAACAAATTCCGTTAAGTCAAGTGGCTTACGCAAAAATCTTAACTTTTTTTATTTAAGTTTCTCTTGCTATTCTAATTGCGCCATGCTATACTTGACTCAACAAAATTGTTTAAGTCAAGCCATATATAACTAATGAAACGCAGTGCAGCGGAGTCAAACTGATATGGCTTGTACTAAAAATGACTGCAACGGAGGTTTTATTATGGCAATCGGCAAACGCATCCGCTTTTTCCGCAATCGAAAAGGCATGACACAGAAACAGCTCGGTGAAATGCTCGGCTTTCTCGGAAGAACTTCCGACGTCCGTATAGCGCAATATGAATCTGAATCCAGAACCCCGAAAAGCGACCTTGTAAAAGAAATGGCTCAGATCTTTGATGTCAGCCCCCGCGCGATCAACGTTCCGAATATCGACAGCTACATCGGACTGATGCATACCCTCTTTGCACTGGAGGATATGTACGGGTTGAAAATCGGAGAGATTGATGGAGAACTCTGCCTGCGTCTGGATAAGTCTGCCGGAACGACCTATTCTTCCATGTTTGATATGTTCCACGCATGGCAGGAGCAGGCTGCCAGATTAGAGCGCGGAGAGATAACCAAGGAAGAATACGATCAGTGGCGGTACAAATACCCGGAACTGGATACTTCCGGACAACAGAAGAAGGTTATCCCCTCACAGGAACTGAGCGATCTGATCACAGCCTCTCTAAAAGAAGAATCCGAATAAGATATATACGGCTCATTATGAACGCAAAAAACCTTACCGACTTTCAGCTTCATTTCTGAAAATCAGTAAGGTTTTTATGTTATTGAAGTATTCTTTTACTCAGCGAGTGATACCTGAAATGTTGCCAATTTGTTGCCAGTCACTAAACAAATTCGCTTGCACCCCGCACAAATACAGGATTTTTCAGGCTCATTTCATCACTCGAACTCAATCGTCCCCGGCGGCTTACTAGTCAAATCATAGAACACCCGATTAACCCCCCGCACTTCATTGATAATCCTGCTCATCACCTTCTGCAGC
This sequence comes from Lachnoclostridium sp. An169, assembly GCF_002160525.1. GTDB lineage: Bacteria > Bacillota > Clostridia > Lachnospirales > Lachnospiraceae > Mediterraneibacter > Mediterraneibacter cottocaccae. The sequence goes on along the minus strand of NZ_NFKT01000038.1, from coordinate 28,033 downwards.
ACCTCAAACGGGATCTCCGCCGCCTCCGCGGTCATGAAGTCGATCGTCTTCACTGCCCGCAGCGCCACCGCGTAGTCATAGGTTCTCTCATCCCCCATAACTCCCACGCTTCTCATATTCGTCAGCGCCGCAAAGTACTGGTTGATCTCTCTATCCAGACCGGCGTTTGCGATCTCTTCTCTGTAGATCGCGTCTGCGTCCTGAACGATACGAACCTTCTCTGCGGTCACTTCTCCGATGATACGGATACCGAGTCCCGGTCCCGGGAAAGGCTGACGGTACACCAGATCTTCCGGAATCCCCAGTTCCAGTCCCACTTTGCGGACTTCGTCTTTAAACAGATCGCGCAGGGGCTCGATGATCTCCTTGAAATCAACATAATCCGGCAGGCCTCCCACGTTGTGGTGGGACTTGATCACTGCGGACTCTCCGCCCAGACCGCTCTCCACAACGTCCGGGTAAATGGTTCCCTGAGCCAGGAAATCCACGGCTCCGATCTTCTTCGCCTCTTCCTCGAATACACGGATAAATTCTTCTCCGATAATCTTACGTTTATGCTCCGGCTCCGTCACGCCTGCGAGCTTGCTGTAATATCTCTCCTGTGCGTTCACACGGATAAAATTCAGATCAAAGTTGCCTTTCGGTCCGAAGACAGCTTCCACTTCATCTCCCTCATTTTTACGGAGAAGGCCATGGTCTACAAACACACATGTCAGCTGTTTGCCGATTGCTCTTGAGAGCAGGCCTGCTGCCACGGAAGAATCCACGCCGCCGGACAGCGCCAGAAGCACTTTTCCGTCTCCCACTTTCTTGCGGATGGCTTTGACGGAATTTTCCACAAATGCATCCATCTTCCAGTCTCCGGCACACTCACAGACATTTTTCACAAAGTTATTGATCATCTTTGTTCCTTCTGCGGTGTGGAGCACTTCCGGATGAAACTGGATGGCGTAAAGTTTCTCCGCTTCATTTTCTGCAGCTGCCACCGGACAGTCCGCTGTATGCGCGGTGATCTCGAATCCCGGTGCGGCCTGGGCGATATAGTCGAAGTGGCTCATCCAGCAGGTCGTCGGTGTGGACACATTCTGAAATACTTTTGATCCGGTCTTGTCAATGAGCACTTCTGTCTTTCCGTATTCTCTGACTTCAGCCCGGGTTACTTTTCCTCCCAGGACATGCATCATAAGCTGCGCGCCGTAGCAAAGCCCCAGAACGGGAATTCCGAGTTTGAACAGTTCTTCCGAATATGTCGGTGAATCTGCCTCATAGCAGCTGTTCGGTCCCCCTGTCAGGATGATTCCTTTCGGATTCATCGCTTTGATCTTCTCAATGTCGGTTTTGTAAGAATAGATCTCACAATACACATTACACTCTCTGACTCTTCTCGCGACAAGCTGGTTGTACTGCCCGCCGAAGTCGAGTACAATCACTAATTCGTTCTTCACAGTTTTCCTCCTGATACTTTTGTAATGACTTTTCCTGCGGAACACCTTCCGCATCAGATCATACCTCAATTATAGAGGAGTCTCCCCACATTTACAACCCTTTTCCTATGTTGAGTCTATACCCGGCTTCACTCCCGGGCGAAAACGTAACTGCCGGGGCACTGCAGCGCAGTACAGGCGGATGACTGGCAGACATATGAAAAGCAACTTCCGCCCGGATTACTTACATCCTCTCCGCAAGCTCCCGGTATTTCTCCGGATGTCTGTACTCTTTCCCAAAGACTTCATGTTCCCGGTACTCCCGCAGTTCATCCAGATCGATCTCCGCCACATAGATTCCTTCCTTTTCACCGGCTTCCAGAATACACATATTCCGATTCTCCTCATCTCCGACAAATGCCATCCCGTCAAACACGGTGGAGTGTCCGTTACAGTCCGGCACACTCTCCGGATAATTGCAGGTGGCTATGCAGACCATGTTTTCAAATGCTCTTGCCCGGAGCTGGCAGAGACGGTTGATTTCCATAGGACACGCATTCGGCACAAGAATCAGTTCTGCACCCCGAAGCATGAGTACACGGGCGCTCTCCGGAAATTCCCGGTCAAAACAGATCATTGCGCCCACTTTCACATTTCCCGCAGCGGTATCCAGATCTGCCACGCAGAAATCTTCGCCCGGCGTAAGGTATTTCTCCACATCAAAAGCACAGGTGTGAACTTTGGAATATTTCATCACCTGTGTTCCCCGGCGGTCGTAAAGAATCATGGTATTCTTCGGACCGCCGTCCCATTTTTCAAGAAGAGTGATTCCCACGGCCATGTCAAGTTCTTCGGCCAGTCTGCGGAAATGCTCCGTAAAATCGCCATCTGCGGGAACTGCCTCGGCAGCCCACTCCTCCACATTTCTTCCATATATGTTATATCCGTTGCTCCACATCTCAGGAAACAGGGCGATGTCTGCTCCCATCGCCTTCGCCTCCCTTACTGCTTTTTCGCCTTTTTTCTGATTCTGCTGCAGATCCCCTGCCGGGCTGATCTGCAGCAGCGCCACTTTCAGAAGACGTCTCCCGGTTCTGTTTTTCACATCCGTCTGTGTTTCCGTCTGCATATCCATCAATTAATCCCTTTCCTCGCTCCACTCCAAGATCGTTCCGCTGTTTGCATCGATCTCGAAGTCGTACTCTCTGTAATTGTAGCGGATCTCTCCTTCATATACATATCTTCCGTCATCATAATCAAGCTTGATCCTCATGTTCTGCTCTGTCGCCCCGGGCACTCTCTCCAGTGCGATCTGAACCGCCTGGTCCTGGCTGATTGCCACATTGGCACCATTTCCCTGCTGTGTCCCCTGGCTTACCGTACCGCTGTTATTCTGTCCGGAGGTATTTCCGCTTCCTGTATTGGACTGGTTTCCCGCACTCGCCTGATCTCCTGCATTCGCCTGGCTTCCTGAGTTCGACTGGCTTCCTGTATTATTCTGGCCGTCCGTGCCCCCCTGTCCTGCGTCCGCTCCGCTCTGGCTGTCTGCCGTATTTCCCGCGCTGTTGTCCTGGGTGGACAGTTGCGGAACATATCCTTCGATATTTTCGATATCCGAGCTTAAAATTTTTCCATCGGATGCCTGGATCTCGTAGTCGTATTCCTTACCTGCCGCATCGAATTTCACATCGTATGTTTTTCTTCCGTCGTCCCTGTCTTCAGAAACAGTAAGTCTTGTGGTATCTGATTCATTCACTCCCGCATCGCTCAGCGCCACTTCCAGGGCCGCGTCGCGCCCGATATCCGCGCGGTTTCCGCATCCGGTAAACGCTCCCAACACCATAGCCGATACTGCTGCTACTGCAAAAATTCTTTTCTTCATACTTCATTTCTCCCTTCATTTTGTCTCTATATTTATTATTTGTTCCTTTCGTTGATATAAATATATAAGGCAAAGATTAAAAGAAGATTAGAATTTCTCATTTTTCTCATCTTTTTCATTTTTTATATTTTCCTCTTCACCGACAGGCATGGAAAATGTAAATGTACTGCCTTTTCCCGGCACGCTTGTGACGCTCACTCTGCCGCCGTGGGCTTCCGCGATCCATTTCACCATGGACAGCCCGAGCCCGGAATGGGAGCCCTGCGCCCGGTTTGTCCTGGACGCATCCGCCCGGTAAAATCTCTCCCATATATGAGGAAGATCCTCTTCCGAAATGCCGATTCCTTCATCTTTCACCGCACCATTCACCCAGCCGCCGCTGCTGCTTAAGGAGACGTAAATGTTTCCTTTCTCATTGCTGTACGCGACCGCGTTGGAAATCAGGTTTACCAGCATCCGGATATAGAAAGTCTCATCCGCCATGGCATGGATATCCGGCTGAATCTCGCAGTGAATCTGAAGCCCTCTCCCCGCATCGTCGGCAAGAAACTGCTGTTCTTCTGCCGCCATCTGGGTCAGTTCGCTCAGGTTCAGCCATTCTTTGTGAAGGGGCTGCCTGCCCTGGTCTGCCCTGGAGAGGAACAGAAGATGGGAGATCATTTCCGCCATATCCCCGGCTTTCTTTTCAATTACCATAATCTGCTCTCTCTGCTGCGGGGACAGCGTCTCATCCTCCAGGCACGCCCCGCACTGGGCGAGGATCACACTGACCGGAGTGCGCAGTTCGTGGGAGACATCGGAAGTAAACTGCTTTTCTCTCTGAAAAACCTCCTCCAGTTCGTCCAGCATTTCATCAAATGTCTCCGCAAGTTCATAGACTTCATCCCGGTTTCGGTTTTTCCCGCTGCCTTTCTGCTCCGTCAGCCCGATCCGCCTTGAGAGATCTGCGTCGGCGCGGATTTCCTGCACCGTCCTTGTGATCTTCTTGACCGGAAGGAGGGTCCGCCTTGTGAAACGGTATCCGACAAACGCTGTCACCAGAACCATGCCCGGCAGAAGGATCAGGGCAAAACGGATGGTCACGGTAAAGCTCGCCTCCGCGTCCGTCACGGAGGTGACTCCGCGGATATATACGGTATAATCTTCCGACACCCGGAATGACATGTCATAGACATACCACTCTCTGCTGCCGTCCCGAATGGTCCGAAGCTGACCGTCCTCGATCTCCGGCTGTATATCGAACCCATATGGTTTTCTGCCATATAAGAAGTACAGATTTTCATCATAAAGGGACAGGTACACATCCCGGGTCACCGAGTAGAAATCCGAATCAATGCGCAGCTCTCCGTCCCGCATGGTAATATTATCCGCGCTGTCCTGCACCCTTTTTTCCAACTGTGCCTGGGTAGATGAGAGGACCTCCCGGGTACTTAAGGAGAACAGGATCGCCAGTGCCGCGCATGTGACCAGGATCATGAAAAATGTATATAATAATGTAAGCTTCAGTTTCAGCGATATTCTTCTCATAAATCCACCCTTTATTTTTCTTCCTTCAGCACATATCCCGCTCCCCGGACCGTATGGATCAGCTTTGTCTCATGCCCCTCGTCAATCTTCTTGCGCAGATACCGGATATACACGTCGATCACATTGGACCCGCCTGCGTAGTCAAAGTTCCAGAGGTGCTGCTCCAGTTTATCCCTGGAGAGCACGATCCCCGCGTTCTGGACCATGTACCGCAGAAGGGCGAATTCCTTGCCCGACAGCCTGATCTCCTTTCCGCCCCGGATGACCTGATGGGTGTCCATGTGAACCTCGAGATCTCCCACCTGATAGCACGTTTTTGGGGTCTCGGCAGGTTTCCGGAGCAGGACGCGGATGCGCGCGGAAAGCTCCTCGTACGCAAAGGGCTTCACCAGATAATCATTTGCCCCCGCATCCAGCCCTTTCACCCGGTCCTCGATACTGTCCTTTGCCGTCAGAATAATGACCGGGGTGCTGTCATTTTTCTGCCTCATTTTCTTAAGCACCGTCAGCCCGTCCATGACCGGCATCATAATATCCAGCACCACCGCGTCATATTCCGCGCTTGCCAGATAGTCCAGCGCCTCCTCCCCGTCAAAACAGGAATCCACACTGTACTGCTCCGCCTGAAGCCGTGAACTGATAATCCTGTTCAGATCCTTTTCATCCTCCGCAATTAAAATCCTCATGTTTCACACCTCTTTTCTATATCCGCCATACACACTTTTTCTTGACACTTTCTCTCCTCAATTATAGTATGATACCAGAGACGGTGAAAGCCCCGCCCCGGGATTATTTCCCGCCTGATTCTAACTTAAAACAGAAGGAAGTGTTACTATTATGTCAGATTATATCTCAGATAAAACCGTCAATGACCTTATGCATTTTCTCGAAGGGAGCCCCTCCTGCTTCCACGCCGTCCGCTCCATGACGGAGGAGCTTGCCGGGAACGGATTTTCCGAATTAAAGGAGAACCGGAAGTGGCAGCTCCGGCCGGGCGGGAAATATTATGTCACCCGAAACAGCTCCTCGCTGATCGCATTTGCCATACCGGAAAAGGGGATAAAAGGTTTCCGCATCATTGCCTCCCACAGTGATTCTCCTTCCTTTAAAATCAAGGAGAATCCCGAGCTGGTCTCCGAAGAGCAGTATGTCCGGCTGAACGTGGAAGGTTACGGCGGCATGCTCTGCGCGCCCTGGCTGGACCGTCCCCTCTCTGTCGCAGGCCGGGTGATTGTAAAAAAACGCAGCCAGGAAGCGCCCCTGTCTTCCTGTGATCTGCCTTCCCGCGATGCGTCTTCCCGTGATCTGTCCTCCCGGGATCTGCCTTCCGGAAGTCTGCCCGTCTGCGAGAAACTGGTCTGCATCGACCGGGATCTGCTCCTCATCCCAAGCCTTGCCATCCATATGAACCGGGAGGCAAACAGCGGATACAAATACAATCTCCAGAAGGATATGCTCCCCCTCTATGGAAACATTACCGCAAAAGACACTTTTCTTACGGCTGTCGCCGATGCGGCAGGCGCGGAAAAGGAGGACATTCTGGGCCATGATCTGTTTCTTTACAACCGGCAGCCTGCCAGTGTGTGGGGCGCCTCAGGAGAATTCATCTCCGCTCCGCGCCTGGACGATCTGCAGTGCGCCTTTGCCTCTCTGCAGGGATTCCTCTCCGGACGAAAGCAGGAATATCTGGCGCTCCACTGCGTCTTTGACAATGAAGAGACGGGCAGCGCCACGAAACAGGGGGCAGCGTCCACTTTCCTGTACGACACGCTGACCCGGATTCACGAAGCCCTGGGGTACAGCAGGGAGGATTACCTCATTCATCTTGCAGACAGTTTCATGCTCTCCGCGGACAACGCCCACGCCGTACACCCCAGCCACACGGACAAGTCCGATCCCTCCAACCGCCCTTACTTAAACGGCGGAATCGTGCTCAAGTTCAATGCGAACCAGAAATACTGCACCGACGGTGTGTCTGCAGCCATGTTCCGGGAGCTCTGCAGCCGGGCGGAAGTTCCCGTACAGACTTTTGCGAACCGCTCCGACATGGCAGGCGGCTCCACGCTCGGCAGCATTTCAAACACCCGGGTGGCTCTGAAAACTGCGGATATCGGCCTGCCCCAGCTTGCCATGCACTCGCCTTATGAGACGGCAGGCGTAAAAGACACGGAATACCTGATCCGGGCAGCAAAAGAGTTTTTCTCATAGGCTGATTTTCACTGTGAATTTCCGATCCGCTCCACCTCGCCGAACGCTTTGAGGAACTGCTTTCTGCCGTAGCCCGGGAATTCCGCCTCGATCATCATTTCATCCTCGGATACAAGCACCCCTTCCCCGTACTTCCGATGACGTACCCGGACAGGGGTTTTTTCTTTCTCCTGGCGCTGCTTTTCCTCCCGGTTCATCTGCACCTTCCGGGCAAGATGCTTCAGATTGGCTGTTTTTTCTTCCTCGCTTCTTACGTTCTCCCATACAAGCAGATTCCGGGGGATCATTTTCAGATAGCGGCTGTACTCCGGGGATACGCCCGGTTCCGCAGGGTTGGTATACCAGGAAAGTTCCAGCCTGTTTTTCGCCCGCGTGATCCCCACGAAGAACAGACGCCGCTCCTCCTCTTCCTGCTCAAAACTTTTGCAGCGCAGGGGGATTAAGCCCTGGTTCATGCCGATGAGAAATACTTTGTCGAACTCCAGCCCCTTGGAGGCGTGCAGCGTCATGAGCTTCACCCTGCCGGAATCCGTAACCTTCATGTGCTCTGCCGCCTCTGTATCTGCGGATTCTTCCGGCTCCGCCTCCCCAGCATCCATCTTCATGCCGTACAGGGCGGAGCTGTTAATAAACTCCCGCACCGCATCCGGAAAGGACATCCGGCTTTGTTCCGTGCCCGATTCAGGGACGGGATCGCCGCAGGCTCTGCACACTCTTTCGAGAAAACGCACCGCCAGTCCTGCATTTTCCTCATAATCCGCCGCAGTGGGATGCAGCTCTGTCTGCAGGTCAAAATACCGGAACAGCGCGTTCCCGTCGGGTACGCCCCCGTTTTCCGCATCTGTCCGCGCCCCGGAAAACTTCTCCTGAAACTCTGCCATTCTGCGGTAAAGACCTGACGCCTCCTTCTTCGTTTCCCGGAGCACCGTCTGCGCCTTTTTCCTCGTATATTTTTCGCCGAACCGGGCATCTGTCAGAACATGAATCCCGGTCTGTTCATCGGCGGGATTCACGGAAAACCGCAGTACTTTCACAAGCCAGTCCAGGACGGGAATCTCTTTGAGCGTCTTTTTTACAGACAGTTCATAGGGAATGTTCTTCCGGTCAAATACCTTCTGCAGGATCTCCGCCTGGCTCTGGAGACGGTAGAGCACGGCGATATCCCCGTAATCCGCCTTTCCGCCTTCCTCACCGCCCGCTTCCTGCATCCGCTGTATTTCGTCCGCCAGATACTCCGCCTCCTGAAAGGGATCGTAGTGATTCTTCACCACGATAGGAGTTCCTTCGCTGCGGCATCCCTCAATCCGGCTCCCGAACTGCTGAAAACGGCAGGCTGCCTCAAGAATCGCCCCGCTGGAACGGTAATTGACCGGGAGGGACATCTCTTTTGCCCCGAACCGGTGCTTGAGCAGAAAGAACATATTGTCGCCCGTCCCCCTCCAACTGTAGATCACCTGGTTGGGGTCCCCCACGGCGAACAGCTTCGTCTCCGGGCCTTTCAGCGCTTCCAGAAAATCCATCTGCAGGCTGTCGCTGTCCTGCACCTCATCCACGATAATCCACTCCGGTATTACCGCTCCTTTCTCCCCTTGCTCTCGCTCTCCGTATTCCACATCTGCCTCTTTCTGTTCCCTCAGAAGCCGGATGCTCACCCGGAGAAGATCGGAAAATGTCATTTTATCCTGGTTTTTCTTTTCTGTCTCCAACAGCGGATAAAGGGCGAAGAGATCATCCTTGTAGCGGCTCTCCACGTTTCCCGCAAGATAAAACCTGAATTCCTGCTCCAGGCGTTTTTTCAGGCGGTTCTTATATTTCACCTTCAGTCCGTTTTCCGCGATGATATCCAGCGCCAGATCTGTCTCTTCATCCGGATCCATAACGGTGAAATTCTTCGTCCACCCTGCTTCTTCCACAGGCAGCCTCTCTTTTAACAGCCGCAGCGCCACGCTGTGAAACGTGCCGAACCCGCGCAGCTCTTCCGCTGTAAGCTCCGGCTCCTTTGCGCACAGGCGTCCGGCGATCTCTCCTGCCGCTTTGTTGGTAAATGTCAGCACTGCCATGTGCTCCAGCGGAATCTGCTTTTCCCCGTGAAGGTACAGGATCTTTGCCGTCAGCACCGTGGTCTTTCCGCTGCCCACGCAGGCGTTGACCACGCAGGCGGGGCTTTCATCCAGAACCGCCTCCCACTGATATGGGTTCAGATGCTCCCACTCCTTCTGAAAATCTGTCATCTTCTCTTCATTTTCAATCATCATTCCTGCCCTCATACCTGCGCCGCAGTTTTCCCCGGATCTGCTCTGCTTTTTCCCGGTCTTCCCTCACGCGCACTTTGATCCGCATGTCCGCCGGACAGACCGCGTGATAGCGGAGGGTATTTTCCAGACCTTTCTGATTGTCCGGTTCCATGATCCACTGTTCGTAAAAGGCATTTTCCACCGTCAGGATCAGAGTATGCCCTTCCACCTCCGCCTGCTCCACGGTCTTTAAAAATGCGCCGCCGCTCTCCCCGGAAGCAATCACGCTCTCGCAGAAGCTCTCCCACTGCTCAGGGAGGCGGAAGAAGGAATATTCCTTGTGAATCACCGGGCGTTCCTGGGCCACGTATTTGCGGGCGTAATCCGGAGCTTTTGTCTCTTCCAGAAGATTTTCCAGTCCCCACAGCACCATCTTCTTGTCCAGATAGTAATCCCCCACACAGGCAGGACAGCCGTCCTCGCAGGGGCATCCCTTCACCATCCGCACCGCATGTTCAATGACCTGGGGAACCAGATCGTATATCTTTTCCGAATAACCCAGTCCGCCCTCATATTTGTCATAGATATAGAGCGAAACATTCTGCCCGGCACTCTCATCCGGGATCAGCGCATTGTTGGAGATCACCGCATCGATATCGTCCCGCTCCGTCATCGTCACCATCATCGCCGCATTTTTCAGAGCGTATGCCATGCCCTCAAAATGGTCGTTCAGAACAAGTTCCCCGCTCTTATTCGGCACAAGCAGGCTGCGGTAGGTTTTCACTACATTTTCCGGGATCTCCATCCAGGTGCTCTCCGTGTCGTAGTCCTTCTGAAGGGGTGTGGCGAGCTCCACATAGCCCAGATTCTGATGGTTGTGGAACTGCAGTTTCCTGAACATGGTGATCACTTCATTTACATTGATATCCCCGAAATGAATCCGGGTCCGCCTGTAGTCCTCCTCCCGGATGGTCTGGATAATCCGCGTCTCTTCCCTTCCCGCAGGCACGGTGTAGTAATTTCCCGAAAACGGCTCCGCCTCCGCTGTCCGGCTGACCAGATCCAGTCTGAGCACTTCGTAGAGCACACCGTCATGCATGTAGACCGCGCCCGGATGGAGCTCATGATATGCCTGGGACTCGTCCATCTCCGTGATCTCCCTGCCGCCGCAGAACAGTTTAAAGCGGGTTTTGTCCATATTCCGCAGGTTATAATCCCCTGCCGGAAATGCAGGCCCCGCCCAGGAGAAACGCCCGGACTGGCTTCTGACCTCCTCCGCGTTTAACAGCACCGGAATGACCTCGCCCAGATCCGGAAACAGCGCGATATCATCCAGAGTAAGAGGCATCTCCGCCGCTGCCGCACGGATGTGGGCGAGCTCAATGAGCAGATTGTCCGGGTCCACGATGGCATTCTCGCTCTCTCTGGAGAAAAGCCACTCCGGGTCAATGGCAATGTACTGGTCAAAGGGCTGGTTTTCCAGAATCAGATAGTTCACACACCTCTCCCCGCTGCGCCCGGCACGTCCGGTCTGCTGCCAGAAGGATGCGCGGGTGCCGGGATAGCCCACAAGCACCGTGGTATCCAGGCTTCCGATATCGATTCCCAGCTCCAGGGCATTGGTGGATACCAGACCGGACAGTTCGCCCTCCGCCATCTTCCGCTCGATCTCCCGGCGTTCCAAAGGCGTATATCCGCCCCGGTAGCCCGCGATCCTCTCGCTGCTGCCCCTGCTTAAGAACCCCGCCGCGTCCAGTTTGTCCCGAGCCTCCTTGAGGATGACTTCCACATTTCTCCGGGATCTGCCGAAAGCGATGAAATGATGGTCCTCCTCCACAAGCTGCGGAATCAGGTCCGCCGCCACGGCTGAGGCGGAGATTCTTCCATAGGCCCTGTCATCAGAGCCCCGGATCTCCGGAGGCTGCACGATACAGTACTCCTTTTCCGGCGCGGGGGAACCGTCCTGCTCCGCAAGGGTAAACTTCTCTCCGCAGATCTTCTCCGCCAGTTCCACCGGGTTGGCAATGGTGGCGGAACTGCAGAGGAAGCGGGGAGCGGAATGGTAGTAATTGCAGACCCGCTTCATCCTCCGGAAAATATTCGCCAGATGGGCGCCGAACGCGCCCCGGTAGCTGTGCAGCTCGTCGATCACAACATACTTCAGGTTGGAGAAAATGAAATCAAAGCCGTATCTGCTGTGGTTTGGAAGGAATGCCGCGTTTAACATCTCCGGATTTGTCAGGATGATGTTCGCGCTTCTGCGGATCCTGCTGCGCTCTGCCGGAGGCGTATCCCCGTCGTAGACTCCCGCCGCAATCCGGCCGCCGCCGAAATATTCCAGAACCGGAAGGAGCGCCCGGTACTGGTCGCTTGCCAGTGCCTTTGTGGGATAGATGAAAACCGCCCTCGTCAGCGGATTTTCCAGTACCGCCTGGAGAACAGGCAGAAGGAACCCCAACGTCTTTCCGCTGGCGGTAGATGTGGTGATCACTACATTTTCTCCTCTCTGTGCCCTCTCAAACATCTCCGCCTGATGGCTGTAGAGCCCCCGGATTCCCCGGCTATCCAGATACGCCCGGATATCGCCGCTCAGATGCTCCGGGAATGGGGCATACTGTGCCGGGCGGGCGCTCATTTTCTTCGTGTATATGACAAGATTCTGATCAACTGGCATCTCTGTCTCCTTCTTCTTTGTGCTCTCATTTATCTCCTTCTATTTATCCCCTTCTCTTTCCTCTTTGAGGAAAACATATTCATTCTCCGATGAATATTCTTGGCTGAAGCGGTAGCCCAGACGGTCAAAAGCTTTCATCTCCTCCGGATCCTCCGCCTGCCTCTGCGCCAGGAATCGCACCATCTCGCCCCGCGCCATCTTGGCAAATGTCCCCTTCTGCTTTACTTTTCCATCGGAAAGCTCACCGAACACGCAGGTCAGGAAACGGTCCTCCGGTCCCAGGTAGGCCTCCACGCAGCGGGAATATTCTTTTGAAGCGAGATTGATAATCGTGTTCGTGCGATCTTTTTTGGTTCCATTGTGTCCATTACGTCCGTCATGTCCGTTATGTCCGTCACGCCCGTTATTTTCGTTAAGCGCCGCCCTTTCATCACGGAGCACTTCATCGCAGATCGTTCTTCCCCAGAAAGCATAGAGATCTTTCGCTCCGATTTTACTCTCTCCTTCCGGAATCTTCGCCTGCATCTCAAGCCGGTACGGCGTTACCCCGTCCAGGGGCTTAAGCACGCCGTAGAACCCGGACAGAATCCGCAGATGTTCCTGAATATAGTCCACAGCCTTTTCCTCGAATACCGCCGGCGCCATGTACTGGTACTGGATTCCCTCATAGGAGAGAATGGCAGGGGTCAGGTTCTTCTTAAGATCCATCCGCGCGAAGCGATCAAAATTCTGCTCTGCAATCTTATCGTTGCACTTCCAGACCCGCTTTGCCTCCTCATAGGACAGACTCCGGATCCAGTCCATCAGAATCTCCGTCTTTTCCAGAAATACCGGATAATCCCGAAACTGCAGCAGATCCGGATCATTATTCATCTTCTTTGCCGGTGAAATGATTATCTTCATCTTCATATTTACCTCTGCACTTCTCCTCATTACAGTTCAAATTACAGTTCAAACAGACTCATCTGGTGGAACTCAGTATTCTGCTTTTTCTTCTCTGCCTCTTCCAGAACGACATTTTCTTCCTTTGAGTCATTTAATACATTCTCAAGAAACTCAGACATTTCTCCGGAGGTTGTGATAAGAAGTTCCTCCTTCGCCCTGGTAATTCCCACATAGAACAGGCGGCGTTCCTCTTCCACATCCGACGGGTGTTTCTCGCTCTCATAAGGAATCGAGCCTTTCTCTGCTCCGTAAATAAATACTGCCGGGAACTCCAGTCCTTTTGATCCGTGCAGAGTCATCAGCGTCACGGCCTCTGACGTGTACTTCTTGCCTCCGCACCGTTTCAGGTCGCTCTCCACTCCAAGCAGCAGTGCTTCAAGCATCTCCTTCATGGAAGAATGGAACACGGTCATCCGGGACAGCTTCTCCATCGCCGGATTTCCCTCAAGCTTCATCTCTTTCATCCACTCTTCCAGGACTTTCTGAGGTTTCTTCTTCTCATAAAGCGGACGGAACTTTTCCGCTGTGCTGCGGATGATCTCCTCTGTCACAGTGTTCCACTCCAACTGCCAGAGTTCTTCCGCACAGGATTCGGCCGCTGCAAGATTTTCCGGATCCTCTATATAATGGAAGAAATGGATACTGCCCTGCACCGCAGGATCTTTCAGGAAATCCTCCCTTCCCGCCACAATATAGGGGATTCCCTCTTTTATCAGACATTTTTCCACAAGTTCCGCCTGATGGTGGGTACGGCAGAGCACGGCAATGTCTCCGAATCCCCGGATCTTCCTGCCGTCCTGCTCCCATGCCGCCTGATGGGCTTCCAGCATCCCGATTCCCCCGGCAAGCCGGTTGATCTCTTTTGCGATAAAGATCGCCTCTCCCATCGGGCTTCCCGCATGTACCACCCGCACCGGCACGTTATCCGGACTGTTGGCATGGAGGATTCCTGCACGGGAGATTACCGCTGACGCAGCCGAGAGCACCTGGGGCGTGGAACGGTAGTTTTCTTTGAGTTCAATCAGCTCCAGGTCACAATTATCTTTCTTTAGTCTTTTAAAACATGTCGCATCGGCGCCCCGGAAACCATAGATGGACTGATCCGGATCTCCGATGACGAAAAGCTCTCTGCCCTGCCTGCTCCACAGTTCGATCAGCCGGTACTGGACCGGATTGATATCCTGGAACTCATCCACAAGCAGATAGTGGAACCGCTTTTTCCATCCGGCGGGTACATTTCCGCTTTCTATTTTTTCTATCGTTTTCAGAAGCAGGTCATCAAAATCATACAGACCTCTCTCCTGCTTCGCCGCCTCATAACCCGCATATGCCTGCTCCCACTGCGAATTCTCCGCCGCAGCCGCCAGTTCTGTCTCCTGCATGTTTTCGGTATCCATGCCGGCCTTCCGGCGGGAAACCTGCTCCAGGAACTCCCGCACTTTTTTACGGCTGCTTTCTCCCGTTACTTCTGCCGCCAGTTTTGCAAGCTCCTCTTCTCCTGCCAGAGAGAATACTTCCCCCTGCTGTTTTAAGAAGTCCAGGCAGAGCGCGTGGAATGTCCCGATCTGCATCCGCCGCACTGCCTGCTTCTTCCCGGTTTCCCGGGCGATCCTCTCCCGGAGTTCTCCTGCCGCCTGGTTGGTAAATGTCACCGCTGTGATCTCGGACGGGCTGACTCTTCGGTTCTCCAGAAGATAGCAGAGATGGGATACCAGTGTCTTCGTTTTTCCCGTGCCGGGTCCCGCCTTTACCGCGATCTTCCGCGCGAGGGAACACACTGCCCGGCGCTGCTCCGGATTGAGACCGGACTCCCGCGCAGGCTGCGGAAATTCCTGCGCAGGCTGCGCGGATGCAAGTTCTTTCTCGACTGGCGCTTTCTCTGCTGATGCCTCTGCTCCACCTTCTTCCGCACTGTTTCCGTCTGATTTTTCCCCTTCCGGATGTCTCACATTCTCACCGGAATTTACTCCCAGCATACCGAAGAAATCCATCTGTCCTTCCGTATTGCTCAGCTCGTCTGTGCTGAAAAGGCGGATGATTCCGTACTCTCCGTCGAATCCGGGGATCCGTTCCACTTTTCCCTCCCGGAGCCGTCCGATTCCCTCGGCAATCCGGTTTCCCGATACGCGACGGATATCGTCCAACGGAATATTTCTCAGGATTTCAAACTCCGGGCCCAGTTCGGAGAGCATGTGCATATATTCTTTTTCCACTTTTTTGCTCGCCGCAGAATGTCCCGATGAAGCGCCGATCACCTCAGGCAGCGGAACGAGACTCTCAAAAGCTGCCGCGTCCGGTTTCTGATAGCCTTCCGGGCGGTCCGCCAGTTCCTCCACCCGGTGTGATACTCCGATTGTGATCTTCCGCCCGCAGACCGGGCAGACGCCCTGGTGCTTTATGGTCTCAGACGGCGTCAGACAGATTCCGCATTTCCGGTGACCGTCCATGTGGTACTTGCCCTCCTCCGGGAAGAATTCGATGGTTCCGTACAGCCCCTTCCCGGTCTGGATCGCCCCTGCGAGTCCCTCATAGGACATGGGAATGTCCAGAAGATTCGCCTCCCTTCCCAGTTTTGCCGGGGAGTGGGCGTCCGAGTTGGAGATCAGATGAAAGCGGTCCAGCGCCGAAACTCGCCAGTTCATGGGCGGATCGGAGGAAAGCCCCGTCTCCACCGCATGGATGTACGGCGTCAGATCCTCAAAACATTCCTCCACAGTATCAAACCCGGAAAATGCGCCGAACAGGGAGAAATGGGGCGTCCAGATATGCGCCGGCACGTAGACGGCCTCCGGGCACAGTTCCAGTACGATTTCCAGAAGATCATGGCAGTCCAGTCCCAGGATCGGTCTGCCGTCGGAATGGATATTTCCGATCTGCTCTAATTTCCGCGATATTTTTTCCGCTGCTTCCAGCCCCGGAAGCAGAATCAGACTGTGGACTTTCCTGACCTTTCCGTTTTTCTTATAGATCGAACTGATCTCCCCGGTAACCACAAACCGGGGACGGATTTCTCCCGGAACCCTGTCCCTGTCTATTCTGTATTCATCTTTCAGAACGTAGAGCCCTTCCTCCGCAGGCTCCAGTTTCTCCGCCAGTTCCTCTCTCCACGCCGGGTGGGTAAAATCCCCCGTTCCCACGATGTGGATTCCTTTTCTTGCCGCCCACAGATCCAGATACTCCGGCGTACAGTCTTTACTCGTTGCCCTTGAATACCGGGAATGGATATGTAAATCTGCGATGTACATTCTTTCACCTCTTTCCCGGGAGCCGCTCTGCCGGCAGCAGAAAGCCCCCGTCTCCCCAACATTATATTCCGGCGGGTGCGTGGAAGTCAACGAGGGAACCCGCTCTTTTCATATGTCCGCAAGTTTGAAAAACGGGGGAGGGCGTGACTCATACAATTACTCATACGATTCACGCCCTCCCCCTGTTCAGGAGTATCTGTTTTCAGGCATTTCCTTTCTGCTCTTTATATCAGATTGCAGGGAATAAAACAGTTTTTCTGATCGATCGGTATCACTTCATCGCACATGCAGACAATTCCGCCGCTGCCACGCTCTAAAGTTGTCTTATCAAGTACCTCATATTTTTTAACTTCTCTCCGGTCAGGATTTGCCGATTTTTTGATTTCCAGTGGATGAACCAATCCATTTTCTTCTACAATCACATCTATTTCTTTTGAATTAGAATCCCTGTAATATGTCAAATTTGCTTTATCTGCTGAGTAGGAAAAACTTTTCAAAAGCTCGATCACAACATAGTTTTCAAAGTAGTGCCCATTTGCAGCGCCATTCATCAGGGTATCTCTGGTTAGCCACATAGACAGATAGGCACACAATCCTGTATCGCAGAAATACAGCTTTGGTGTTTTTGTCAATCGTTTCAATTCGTTATTGGCAAAGGGTGGCAGAAGGTAAATAATGCCCAGTCCCTGTAAGATCCGCAGCCACTCCTTCGCCGTAGGCTGAGAAATTTCGGCTGCCTCCGCCAGAGTTTTGTAATTTACCTGCTCGGCCGTTAAGGCAGCACAGGCATTCAGGAATTTGCGAAAACGTACAGAATCGGTAATGCCGCCTTCTTCCGTCACATCCCGCATCAGATAAGTCTCAATATAAGAATTGAAATATTCCTGCCTCTGCTCGGCATCTGCTCTTAAAGCATCAGGCATCCCGCCTCGCCAGATATGTTCAAACACATCTATAATATCATTTTTCTTTGCTATTTTCTGCCGTTCCAAAAGGCACTGCAGAGAGAAATCCAGTTTATTTGTAAAAACTTCTCCGTCTACTTCATTTTTGGAGAAACTGTATAGTTCCAGAATCCCAATTCTTCCTGCCAGCGTATCACGGATATTTTTCATCATCTTATACTGCTGAGAACCAGTCAGCCAGAATAATCCTCTTTCTTCAGATTCATCACACATGATCTTAATCTGTTCAAACAGCTCCGGAGCTTTCTGTATTTCGTCAATGATGATAGGCGGTTTGTAAGTCTGAAAGAACAATACCGGATCCGTTTGGGCCAGGATCCTCGCCATTGCATTATCCATGGAAATATAAGTACGATTTTGTCCTTCGGCCAAATGTTTCAGCATGGTAGTTTTTCCGACCTGCCGTGCCCCCGTTACAAGTACCGCTTTGAAAAAGGAACTCATGCGCAAAAACTTTCGTTCCAATGCTCGCTCAATATATGTCATAGCGCGGCCTCCTTTTATGAAAATATAAAGTTTATTTTATTTTATCCTAAATTTTCATCCTTGTCAATTACAGTGAAGCACATTGAAACTGCATTTTGCTCCTTATCTGTTTTCAGGTTGCCCGCGCGCCAAAATATTTATTCAAGACAATCCGCATATCCGAATCAGAAACAAATACCTCCCGTTCTTTATCTTCCCCAGACTTCCCGGGCGATCTCTCCCACCAGAGCGATCTTCTTCCACTGTTCCTCTTCGGTAAGCTTATTCCCGATTTCACAGGAGGCAAATCCGCACTGGGGGCTTAAGCACAGCCTGTCAAGCGGAATATATTCTGCCGCCTCATGGATACGGCGGATCACTTCTTCTTTGTCCTCCAGTTCCGGAGACTTTGTCGTGATCAGTCCCAGCACCACCATCTTGCCGTCGGACACTTCCTTTAAGGGCTCAAATCCGCCGGAACGCTCATCGTCGTATTCCAGATAATAGGCATTTACATTTTCACGGGCAAAGAGATATTCTGCCACCCGGTCATAAGCGCCGCTGCTCGCCCATGTGGAGTGGAAATTTCCGCGGCAAACATGGGTATTGATCACCAGATCCTCCGGTTTTCCTTCGATGGCAAGGTTGTTAATCTCCAGAAGCTGCTCCATCACGCGGTCAAGCCCTGCCTCGTCCGTGTCGAAAATCCTGCAGGCATTGGGATCCACACACATTCCCCAGGAGCAGTCATCAAACTGGAGATTTCTGCATCCCGCATCATACAGGTCACGAATTACTTTCTTATATCCCTCTGCAATGTCGTGCACAAGTTCATCGATATCATCATAATACTTTTTCGTATTCTCAATCAGTCCCGGCAGGATCATCTGCTCCAGGAACTGCGCCGGAGCCGGAATCGTCTGTTTCGCCACAGTATTCTCATCTTCCAGGGCCTTCAGGAACCGGAAATGTTCCACAAAAGGATGTTCCCCGGAAAGGGATACTTTCCCCGTCAGGTATGTATCGTCAATCATCGCCGCCTCCCCGTGAAACGGAAGCCCTGTTTTGGTGGCGCTGTGTCCCACGCCGTCAAATCCCCACATAAAGTCCAGATGCCAGGTGGCACGCCGGAACTCTCCGTCCGTAATCACCGGAAGCCCTGCCTTTTTCTGCTTTTCCACCAGCTCGCGGATTGCTCTGTCCTCCGTCTGCCGCAGCGCCTCCCGGTCAATCTTTCCCGCTTCGTACTCCTCTCTCGCCTTCCTCAGATAATCCGGACGAAGAAAACTTCCCACTATATCAAACCGAAACGGTGTCTGTGTTCTTTCTGTAAATGCTGTACTCATAATGATATTCCTCCTTCTGCAAAGTTCTGCTGTAATGCATGACGGTATTGTATCACAGGGTTCAGCCATATGCTAATATAGAAATTTGATATCCTGATATAGTTTCAAACTATATCCCATTTATATTCTTTCCTTTCCCGCTTCCTTTTCGCCCCCGTTTCCTTTACTTCCCCGCTTCCGGCGCCTGAATATACTCCCGCAGATGATCCAGATACCGCTCTGCCATCCTGCCGGGAGGGGTCTCGATTGTATGGATATACCCGATCTCCATAATCTCGTCACTTTCCAGCGGAACCGAGACGATATCCGTACCGTTCAGATCGCTGCTCAGTATCCCGGAAGAGATCGTATAGCCGTCAAGACCGATCAGCAGGTTAAAAAGCGTGGCACGGTCAGAGACTATGATATTCTTCGGGCTTTCCATTGTGCTGTGAAGCTCTTCAGAAAAATAGAAAGAGTTATGGATTCCCTGTTCATAGGTAAGACGCGGATACGCCTTAAGCTCCTCAAGGGTAACACGCTCTTTATCCGCCAGAGGGTTTCTCCTGCTGACAAACACATGGGGCTGCGCCGTAAAAAGAGGTTCGAAATGCAGTTCGTCATTCTGGAGAATCCGCAGCATCACTTCCCGGTTAAATTTACTCAGAAAGAGAATGCCAAGCTCGCTCCTTCTGGTGCGCACATCTTCAATAATATCATACGTCCGCGACTCCCGCAGGGAAAATTCATACTTTTCCCGTCCATATTCTTTTACCAAAGCAACGAATGCATTTACAACAAATGCGTAATGCTGGGCGGAAATCGCAAACACCTGCTTTACCGGTTCATTTTCTTTATATCTCTGCTCCAGAAGATCTGCCTGTTCTACGACCTGGCGGGCATATGCAAGGAACTGCCTCCCCTCCTCGGAAAGCCAGACTCCCCTGTTATTCCTGCAGAAAATGGTAATCCCCATCTCTTTTTCCAGGTCTGACACAGCTTTCGACAGACTGGGCTGCGTGATAAAAAGTTTCTGAGCCGCCATACTGATGGAACCGGACTGCGCCACCTGAATAATATATCTCAACTGTTGTAATGTCATTTCTGTCACCCTTTTTCTGTCCCGGCATATACTGGTATCGATTTCCCGGTTCCGCCATTTCGGAACTTCAGCTTACCGGAGGCCGTATCATTGAACAGTTACTATCCTTTTGTCAACACACCGCTGCCATATGCTTACAACGCTCTGGAGCCTTTCATCGATGAAAAGACCATGCATCTGCATCACGACCGGCATCTGCAGACGTATATCGATAATCTCAACAAGGTACTGGAAGAGAATCCCGCCCTGCAGCGTTTTTCCCTGGAAGAACTGCTGACCGTCTGGCGCAGACTTCCCTGCCGTCTGCAGAATCCGGTCCGCAACAACGCCGGAGGGGTATTCAGCCACCGCTTCTATTTTAACGGCATGAAGGAACCGGCGGCTCCCTGTTCGGCTCCTGTCCTCTTCCGGGAAATGACCTGCCGGTTCGGAAGTCCGGAAAACTTCAAAGCGCTCTTCAAGGAAGCCGCGCTCTCCGTATTCGGTTCCGGATATGCCTGGCTTGTCCGGGAACACGCCTATTATCTTAAACACTATAACATGCGTGCCGCATATATTGACGCCTGGTTCCATGTTGTAAACTGGAGCCAGGCGGAAAGAAGGTTCTGCGTTTAGATTTCGTCGATTTTTTTCAGTTCTTCCTCGCTGAATTCGATGTTTTGAATCGCTTTCACATTGTCGATAATCTGGGACGGTCTGGAAGCTCCCACAAGGACGCTGGTCACGATTCCGTCTTTGAGTATCCAGCTCAGCGCCATCTCAGCCAGAGTCTGACCTCTTCCTGCCGCGATGCCGTTCAGTTTCCGGATCTGCTGAAGCTTTTCTTCGGTCAGATTATCTGCATGAAGGAATCTGCCGTCTGTCCGGATCCTGCTGTCCTCCGGAATTCCGTTCAGATAGCGGTTCGTCAGGAGCCCCTGTGCCAGCGGGCTGAATGCAATGATCCCCTTGCCGAGTTCTGCTGATGTCTCTTTCAGCCCGTTGTTCTCGATGGTTCTGTCGAAGATGGAATAGCGGTTCTGATTGATAATAAACGGGCAGTGCAGGTCATCCAGAATCGCCGCCGCTTTCTCCAGAGTCGGACCGTCATAGTTGGAAAGTCCTACGTAGAGGGCTTTTCCGGAAGCCACGATCTGTGCAAGTGCTCCCATGGTCTCCTCCAGAGGAGTCTCCGGGTCCATACGGTGATGATAAAAGATATCAACATAATCCAGACCCAGACGCTCCAGGCTCTGGTCCAGGCTGGCGATCAGATATTTTCTGCTTCCCCAGTTTCCATAAGGACCTTCCCACATATCATATCCGGCTTTCGTGCTGATGATCAGCTCGTCCCTGTATCGGCCCAGATCTTCTCTGAGGATCTTTCCGAAATTCTTCTCCGCACTTCCCGGGTCAGGTCCGTAATTATTCGCCAGATCAAAATGAGTAATCCCGTTGTCAAAGGCGGTAAAACAGATCTGCCTCATGTTTTCATACACTCCGGTATCCCCGAAATTGTGCCAGAGTCCCAGTGAAACCGCCGGGAGCTTCAGTCCGCTTTTTCCGCAGCGGTTGTAAATCATCTTTTCATACCTTTTTTCTGATGCTGTATACATATTTTTTTTCCTTTCTTTTCTTCCAGATGTTATAAAACACTGTTCCGCAAACATCCGCGCGGTTGATCCGGTTAATCTGACAAATCCTTGTTTCTTTTAGACAAAACCTTGCTTTATATCCCCGCGCTGTCCGGACCGTCTGCGAAAAGTTCCTGCTATCTCTCCCATAAAATCTGCCGGATTCCTTCCGCCACTCCGTTCTCATCATTAGAAGGAACAATCCGGTCTGCCGCCGCCCTGCAGGCGTCCGATGCATTTTCCACCGCGAATCCGATTTCCGCGAAATGCAGAAGTCCGCAGTCATTATCTCCGTCCCCGAACGCCGCCAGATTTTCCCGCTTCATCCCCAGATATTCCAAAAGGAATGCAGCGCCGTTCTCCTTTCCGGAATCTCTGTGGGAAATCTCCAGAAGCTGGGGCACAGAAGAGGTGATATACACATCCTCCACCTGTTTTTCAAAAGTTTTCCACAATTCCATCTTGAGTTTTTCATCCCCGGTCACAATATCGATGCAGTCCAACTCATTCCTGTGCCCTCTGATAAATCCTCTCATGTCTTCCACCGGGGCGCGGGTCGTCTGTATATAGCCAACCGCATGGGATGACGCGCCGTGTCTGACAGGATCTTCCACATAACTTTTCTGTGCATAGGGTTTCCCGTCAATAAACGCCTCATATGCCACCTTCCGATCTGCAGTCAGCTTCAGAATCTCATCTACAGATCCCGGGGTCATCTTAAACTGCCGCAGACATTTTCCCTGTACAAGGTCATACACCGCCGCGCCGTTTGAAGTGATCGCATAATGTACTCCCTGCAATTCCGTTATCTCCTCCGGGAGGGAGTCCAGCGACCGTCCGCTTGCCGCCACGATCTCAATCCCGGCGTCCGCTGCTGCTTCCAGCATCTCCCGGTTTTCCCGGCTTAAGCTTCCCCGGGTGTTCAGCGTTGTCTTATCCAAATCCAGCGCGATACAGCGAATCCCGGTATTTTTTCCGCAGCCTTTTATCTCATTTTCTCCTGGCATATCTTCCCTCCTGGTAATTATTCCTCCTGTATTCTTTCTCCTGTATTTTTCCTGCCGTAATCTCTCTATATCCCTTCCTGCTCAAATCGTTCCCGAAATTCAAGCGCTTCCCCCATCGTACTTTTCCAGCCGAAACGTTTCAGATCCACCTTCCATCCGTCTTCCGTCCACTCCGTTTCCACACCCTCCCCGTTAAGGAGAATCCGCTGCATATCGTAAGTGTCGAACGCAGCAGCGCCGCTTAAGATTCCCCGGGAATTTATCACCCGGTGGGCCGGAATTTCCTCGCCCAGGCGTCCCCGGTTCAGGGCGTATCCCACCTGGCGCGCATTCTTCGGCTTTCCGCACAGAAGAGCAATCTGACCGTACGTTGCCACTTTCCCGAAGGGGATGGCCAGGCAGACAATTCTTGCGCGCTTATAGAAATTAAATTCTTTCTTTTCTTTCATGCTATTTTTTTCTCAAAACGTCAGGCGCATCTCGTACCAGACAGCCCCTCCATGCTCCGACTGGGATTTTCCTTCATTCACAAAACCGAATCTGCTGTAGAATGGAATCAGACGATCCTTGCACGTAAGCACAAGCCCCTTCTTGCCCTGTCTTCTCACATCTTCGATCACATGTTCCATCAGTCGTGACATATAGCCTTTTCCCTGGTATGCAGGATCTGTCACCACGCCAAAGAGCATCTGCCACTCCCCGTCCTCATCATGTAAATCGGCATTTTCAAACATCTCATCTCTCAAATGCGTTTCGTTCGTCACCATTCCGTTTACCATGCTGACCAGTTTTCCGTCTTCTTCCAGGAGCCAGAAATGCCTCGGGAAAGCCAGAATCCTCTTTTCGAAATCTTCCCGCTTACCTGCTTCTGCAGGCGGAAATCCGGCTTTCTCCAGAGCTTCCACCGCATCCAGATCATCCAGAGACGCATAATGAATTCGGAGTCCGCTGTTCGAGCCTGCCCCGCCGATATACTGTTCTGTAATCTCCATAATCTTCTTCAGGTTGTCCAGATCTCCCCCCACATTTCCCGTCTCCATGGAGTGGTTGGCATTCTCCGTAATATAGAGCGGGAATCCGCCTTTTTCACAGCCCTTTCGGATCACAGAGGTCTCAGCCCAGGAATCCTTTGTCCCGTGGAACACAATCCCCGGCTGTGTCATAAACTGAAAGGAGGCTGCCACCGGGGTATAATAAATATTTCTCGTGCGGAGCTGATGTTTCTGTGCATAGGCGGAAGCCACCGCCGTCCCCACGCTCTTCGAGATAAAGAGCAGATCATCGCAGGATTCCAGTTCCGCACCTTTAAGAATCTCCTCCGCCTGAGCCAGGGCACTGAAAAAGGCTGCCTCCATCTTTTCTTTTGATCCTTTCACCCCTTTCGGAAAATTTCCGTAGGGAACTTCGACCACTTCATATCCGTAATTTGCTGCGATCTTTTTACTGTAATAGAGAAGCGGCTTGTCTGTATGATAGCCGACTCCCGGAAATATAACTGCTTTCTTCATAAAAATCACTCCATTTATCTGTTTTTTATCTGTTCTTTTAAGAATTTCTCCATGATCCCGTACACCTGACGCCTGCACCCGTCATGCAGAATATCATGCCGGTACTGAGGGATCATGTGAAGCTCTGCGGGGATCCCCAGCTTCCGGTACTTTTCAAAGAGCTTTGTCACACCTTTGCCGAAATCTCCCACCGGATCCTCCTCCCCGGACACGAACAGA
This sequence comes from Lachnoclostridium sp. An169, assembly GCF_002160525.1. Taxonomy (GTDB): domain Bacteria; phylum Bacillota; class Clostridia; order Lachnospirales; family Lachnospiraceae; genus Mediterraneibacter; species Mediterraneibacter cottocaccae. The sequence continues at coordinate 3,690 of NZ_NFKT01000038.1, read as the reverse complement.
ACCGGCACGTCCCTGGGCAGCTTTTTCAGATTCTCATTCACATACGCCATACCGGACAGGAACTGTTCAAAAAAGCGGCAGCTCATATCTCTGCCGATCCGCTCATCCTCCTCATAGGAGCGGAGGCACTCCTCATCCCTGTACAGCCAGTCAAACTCACTTTTATTGGGCTTAAAGCGCCGGTTGTAAGTCCCGAATGAGAGCTGATGAATCGCCGGAGACGTCTGGTTCATGCCGGCTTTTTCCCCTTCCTTCTTCACCATCATTTCCGCAATCTTCAACTGAAATGTGGGGATAAATCCGCTTCCCAGGAGCATGACGCCGTCCACGGTGCCGGGGTATTTTTCCTGATGTGTCTGTGCCACAAAGGAGCCCAGAGAGAATCCCAGAATGAAATACGGCACTCCCGGATACTTTCTCGACAGGATCTCCCTGCACGTCTCAAAATCGCTGACTGCATCCTCCCACCGTTCCATATGCATGGGGATCTCACCGGGCACCACCGAACTTCCATGTCCGATAACATCACAGCCCGCCGTCACAAGTCCCATCTCTGCAAAAAATTCCGCAAGTTCATCATATCTGTCAATATATTCTGTCATTCCATGACAAATCTGAACGATTCCGGCAGGCATCCTGTCCGTTCCCCACTCTGCCCCGTGGATCTGTGTCTTTTTATCCGCCGAGGGGAAGGTAAATGTCGTTTTCTTCATGCAAAACTCTCCTGACCTGTTTTCTGTTCTTTTCATTATACTTTATCATACATGAGAAAGCAAAAAAATTATTTATAAACTCCTGCTGTTTTTCCAAAAGCGTGTTATACTATTTTCTGAACCGCAACAACCAGCATCTGTTTTTTTGGAGGGAAATTCATGTCAGCTACAACGAACCGACAGTCAGACGCAAAAATCATCTTAAGCGCCGACAGCACCTGCGACCTCGACTCCGAGTTAAAAGAGCGTTTCCACGTCAACTATTTTCCGCTTCATATTATTCTGGACGGAAAGGACTACAAGGATAATGTAGATATCACGCCGGAAGAAGTATATGAGGAATATTATAAGAAAAAGATTCTCCCAAAAACTTCCGCCGTAAATGTAGAAGAATATATCGAGCATTTCCGTCCCTGGGTGGAACAGGGATATGAAGTGATCCACATCAACCTGGGACACGCTCTCTCAAGTTCCTACCAGAACTGCTGTCTCGCAGCCTCCGAACTGGGACATGTCCATGTGGTGGACAGCTGCAATCTCTCCACCGGCACCGGCCTGCTTGTTGTCGCAGCCGGCAGAATGATCGCGGCGGGCATGGATGCGGAGTCCATCGCGGAAGCGCTCCGCAAAAGGACAGAGAAATGCCACGCAAGTTTTATTCTCGACACACTCACATTCCTGCACGCAGGCGGACGCTGTTCTGCCGTTGCCGCCCTGGGCGCAAATGTCCTGAAACTAAAGCCGTGTATCCAGGTGGACAACCACGACGGCAGTATGGGCGTGGGAAAGAAATACCGTGGCTCCCTGGATAAAGTTCTGGCCAGATATGTGAAAGACGAACTTGCCAGATATGACAATATCAACACGGATCTGCTGTTCATCACCCATTCCGGCATCAGTCAGGACTATATTGATCTGGTACGGAAAACCGTAGATGAGACCATACATTTCAAAGAGATCCATATCACAAAGGCAAGCTGCACGATCTCCTGCCACTGCGGGCCCAACACTCTGGGGATCCTGTTTGAAACAAAATAAGATCTTCCGGCTGAGATAAAGCAAAATCTTCTGGCACGGAATATTCCAGGACTGATAAAATCAGAAAACGAAAGGGGCAGCCATATGAATACACGTCCTGTATTTCACGGAAGCGACATTGAAAAAATCTGTGAATATTATCATTTAAATAAAGAAGATATCGTAAACTTTGCGGCAAACGTCAACCCACTGGGGCTCTCCGAGTCCGTAAAGGCAGCCGCGGCATCCCATCTGGATGTACTCTCCTCCTATCCGGACAGAGAGTATACATCCCTGCGGGAAACGATTTCCGGATACTGCGGGATCCCGGCAGATTTTGTTCTCCCCGGCAACGGCTCCAGTGAACTGATCTCACTGCTGATCGAGACACGCGCGCCAAAGAAAACTCTGATTCTGGGGCCCACCTACTCCGAGTACTCCCGGGAGCTTGCCCTCTCCGGCAGTTCCCAGGACTATTATCATCTCAGGGAAAGTGATGATTTTGTTCTGGACATCCCGGACCTGTGCCGCACTCTGGAAAACGGCTATGATTTTCTCATTTTATGCAACCCGAACAATCCCACATCCTCGGCTGTCCTAACCGGCGGCATGGAAGCGCTCCTCGCCTTCTGCCGTGCACATGACATTTTCGTGATGATTGATGAGACCTATGTGGAATTCGCTCCGGTTGTCTCCAATGTCACAGCCGTGCCCTTTACCAGACGGTATCACAATCTCATGATTCTCCGGGGCGTCTCGAAATTTTTCGCTGCTCCTGGCATGCGCCTCGGATACGGAATCACCGGAAACAAAGATTTTCTCGAAAAGATGCGTGAGAAACAGATTCCCTGGTCGCTGAACAGTCTCGGCGCCTACGCCGGAGAGCTGATGTTCCAGGATCTGGAATACATCGCAGAGACACGCGCGCTCATTCTCTCCGAACGTGAAAGGATCTGCCGGGAACTGGAAGATACGGAAACTTTTAAAGTATATTCTCCTTACGCGAACTTCCTGCTTCTTAAAATCCGGAAGCCCGGGCTTACCTCTGCAGACGTCTTTGACAGCTGCATCCAAAACGGTATGATGATCCGGGACTGCTCATCCTTCCAGTGCCTCGAAGGAGAGTACATCCGCTTCTGTATCATGAAACAGGAGGATAACACAAGGCTGCTTGAAATATTGAAGACATTCTAAGAGAATTGAGAATGCCCTGCAAAAATTAAAAACGCTCTGAGGGGGCTGCCGCATGGCAGCCCCCTCAGCCGTGTCGGATCCCCCACCTGCTGTTACTTCTCCGTCTCTTCCATCTTTTCAATCTGGTGTCGAATCATGTCTTCCGTTTCCTCGAGTGCATCCGCAATTTCGGTAATTGATTTTCCTTTTGCGAGTTTTTTGCGGATCTGCTCCTGGAGGAGCTGTTCTCTTCCATCCTCAACTCCATCCTCCCAGGCGGCTTCCCGTTCCTGCCTCATATGTTTTTCCTGATCATATTCATAAATACTCATTTTCTTCGCCTCCGCGCGGTTCTTTTCCAGAAACTCCTTCAGGATCCCCTCCCGGATACATTCGCTGATCGCCCGCTCTACGGCGTCTGCAAGCGGCATCCGGGCGGCGTATTGACGCACCCGTGCCGTGTACTGGGCATATTCCCGGAGCGTTTTGCACGCCTGCATGAGTGTTTCATTATGCCCCAGATTTACATTGAGCATGACGGCTTCGAGTTCCAGTTTGTACTCCTTTTCTTCTACAGTATAGAGATCAGAAAGCCGTAAGATCCTCTGGTCCGGCTGTTCGTCTGTGCCGTTATAGAAGATAATGAACTGGGGTGGTGGAATCAGTACTTTCTTCGTCCCATAGAGATTATCGTTCTTAGTCATATCCGAATACAGATCGGAGAGATAAAGAAGAAATCTCAGAGGAAGGTTCGGGCTGTATGTGGACTGATGCTCATACAGGGACA
>NZ_NFKT01000037.1 GCF_002160525.1 Lachnoclostridium sp. An169 | reverse complement strand
CGAATTAACCTCCGCCCTGTCCCTTTTTGCAGACAGCCCTGTCCCCTTTTGAAAAATGCACAAATCACCCAGGTAATTAATGGCAACTTTATTATTCGTTTTAGTGAATATGCACATGGGGGACACAGTAAATCTCAAAAAGGGACGGGGCGATATAGCAGTTGGGGACGTAGTAAAATTGAATTTTACTACGTCCCCAACTGCTTAAATTTCTACCAGCACCGTCTTTATCTCATACGCTCCGACTTCCATCCTGATCTCTTTTTCTTCGCTCCACTCTCCAATCCTTCTTTCCATCAGATCGCCTTCCGCCCAGGAAGCGAACTCAAATCCCATCCGCAGTGTCACCTTCTGCCTGCTGCCCGCATATTCGTGGAAACGTACCACCAGATATTTCCCGTCTTCCGACTTCTTCACCGCATCCAGTTCCACCTGATCGTTATCGAATGTCAGGAAGCTTCTAAACGGAAGCACCGCCTTCCCCGGGACAGCCTGCAGCGGCTCATTTACATCGAAAGCTTCCTGTACGGTTCTTCCCTCCACGAAATCTCCGGCATGCGGAAGCAGAGAATAAGTAAACTCATGCATCCCCTGATCCTGCAGGTAATCCGGCTGAATCGCGCTTTTTATCAGGGTGATCCGCATCACATTATCTTTGATATCATGTCCGTATTTACAGTCATTTAAAATGCTTACACCGTAATTTCTCTCCGACAGATCCGCCCAGCGGTGTGCAACGGTCTCGAACTTTGCCTGATCCCAGCTGGTATTCCAGTTATTCGGGCGTCTGACATTGCCGTACTGCACATCATATGTGGCATATGTGGAACGGATATTCACCGGGAAGGCGGCTTTTAAGAGCTGCTGCCGCTCGTGGAAATCCACTCTTGTCCGGAAATCAATCCTCCTGCTGCTGCCATAGAGAATCATGTCCTGTTCAATTCTGGAATTCATGTATTTCCATTCCAGGTGAACCTTCATCTGCAGGCTGCCCTCGCTGCTCACCTCGAATTTTGTCAGCTCCGTAATCTCCCGCATCTTATCCTGATAGAAAATATCTATATCCCAGGCGTCGAAATCAAGCGGCTTGTCCTCAAACATCTGAAATACATTTGCCCTGGCGCCCTCCGGGATCACTTCCCTGTCAAATGTCCGGTCATACAGCCTTGTGATCTGTCCGCATTCATTCAGGCTGATCTCATAAACCGGAGTCGCAATCTTCCATCCGGACACTTCAAACGCCGGCTCTGCGCTCACTGCTCCGAATATATCTGCACCGACCGCCTCAACCGTCTCATATCCCATTCCCGGCACATCCCGCACTTCCACGTAAATGCCGTCGCCTTCCTTCTGCCACCGCAGTACATTTCCGCTGCCGTCCCGGTACGCTTTTGCCCCGGTATCGGGCAGGCGCACCAGACCGGTTCTCGCCCATGTGGAATCATTGAACACAGTCCAGACATTTTCCTGTTTTTCCAACACCGCATCATAGAAATCCTCCTGTACCTCTGCGGCTGTACGCTCGATCCGTTCATAATCTTTTCGGCTGTCCTCGTATACGTCGTGGACAGACGATCCCGGAATAATATCGTGGAACTGGTTTGTCAGAAGCAGTTTCCAACCCTTTGTCAGCTTCTCCTGCTCCGCCTTCGCCAGCTTTCCGTCCGCTCGGCGCACATCCTCTGCCATATTCTCTGCCTGACTGTTCCCTGCCGCGTCTTCCGCCGTAAAACCGTCCTCTTCCGACCCTCCCTGCGCTAGCGCGCCCATGACGGTCATCCACTCCGCCCTGCGGTAGAGCATCTCCATCCTGCGGTTCATCTTCTTGTTATAAGCATGACTGGTATAGGTTCCCCGGTGGTATTCCAGATACAGCTCCCCGTCCCACGTATGGACATATCTTCCGCTGTTCTCCACGTTCTCATGTAGCTTCCGGAAATATTCTCCGGCTCTCAACGGTTTCACAGACGGCAGCCCGGGTATCCGGTCGATCCTTCTCCGGTTCTCAAGCATGTCGCGGGTCACGCCTCCCCCGCCGTCACCATATCCATAAGCCATCAGAAGATCTCTGTTAATCTCCTTATCCCGGTATGCATCCCAGGTTCCCTTTACAACTCCGGGAAGGACATTACCGCTGTAGGTATAATGGCAGACACGCTCCTCATTTCCCGGCTCCGGATTCCACTCCTCCGGCACAGTAAGGAAATGTGTCAGTACCTCGCTGCCGTCAATTCCTCTCCACATAAACGTGTCGTGGGGCATCCGGTTGTACTGGCTCCAGCTTATCTTAATTGTCATAAATGTATGGATTCCCGCTTTTTTCAAGATCTGGGGCAAAGCCCAGGAATATCCGAACACATCCGGAAGCCATAAGAACTCCGGCTCGTGTCCGAACTCCTCCCGGAAAAACCGGCTTCCTAGGAGAATCTGTCTTGTCAGTGACTCTCCGCCTGTCAGGTTGCAGTCAGCCTCCACCCACATGACGCCGTCCGTCTCCCATCTTCCCTCTGCCGCTCTCTTTTTGATCTGCTCATAGAGTTCCGGAAACTCTTCCTTTACATATTCATAGAGCTGGGGCTGCGACTGGAGGAAAATGTATTCTGGAAACAGCTCCATCAGGCGCAGGACTGTGGCAAATGAGCGGGCTCCTTTTCCTTTCGTATGTTTCAGCCTCCAGAGCCATGCCATATCGATATGCGTATGTCCCACACACCAGACAGTTACATCGCTGTGTTTTCCCATGGAGTCAATCCGCTCATTTAACATCCGGTCTGCCCGGTATACCGACTCATAGAACCCCCCGCTTCCCGGATAAGCCCAGTCAATCAGCTTCAGCGACTCGTCAAGAGCCACTCGAAGTGCAGTTCTCACCGGATTGTGCTCATCCAGGCACTCCACTGTCTTCAGCACCATGGACGCCATATAATACAGATCGTCCGTCTTTTCATCAAGCCATGCCAGTTTCGCACACGCCAGACGGAACTCCTGCACTGTCGGAGGACCGGACTCCTCCACCCCGGACCAGAGACGAAGCGTCACATCCGCCGTGGTTCCGCACAGACTGTCGCTTAAGAAAACCTCTCTGTGATTCTCATCTACCCCCTGATAAATGCTGCCGTTCAGATAGAACATGAGCTCAAACCGTCCCATATTCGCCCGGCTCACTCTCCCGGCGTCAAGAAGGGCCACGATCTTCCTGCCCTTCCACGACTCAGGAATCTCAAGATCTTTATGCATCCACAGATACTGATCGCGCCCGGACCAGTAATCTCCCACTTTCATGGTTTCCCATCCGTCAAATTCCCGCGGCACCTCCGGATTGATCAGACCGCTTGTATCTTCAGATACGGAAAATTTCTCCAGATCGATACATTCCCGATATCTGTACTGTTCCAGTTCCTTGATCCTCCTGCCGTTTTTCTCATTTATAAAAAACATGTCCATATGTAATTCCTCGCTCCTGTGCGAAATATAATAATGTCAAATATATCTTTCTGATTTCCACCTGCAATTTCTTCTTAGTTTTATTCCTTCTCCGGATACACTCCGTATTTTCTCCACAGTTCCACCATCTTCTCATAACGAGCCAGAGGCATTCCCGTGTAGACACAGTTTGAAGTAGAGAAAATATATCCCTTTCCCCCTGCCATGCCTTCCCGCAGTGACCGCATAATATCCTGCTCACATTCCTCATCCGTCCCGGTCTGAAGCAGACCGCAGTTTACATTTCCGATGAGGGCAATCCTGTCCCCCACAATCTCCCGGACCTTCGGAAGCTCCACGCCGCCCTGGGGATCCAGGGAATGGATTGCATGGGGACCGCAGTCCGCCATCTGTTTGAGGATCGGCATTATATTTCCATCCGTATGTTTGATCACGTAGTATCCCAGCTTCCGGTACTCAGAAATAATTTCCTTCAGAAACGGCACGATCAGCTCGTCAAACATCTCACAGTTAAAGAACGGATTTACATTGAAACAATAATCCGAACAAAGTGTGAAGCCATCCAGAAGATGCCCGTGGCTGTCAAAATACTCCGCCATCTTTTCATGCTCTTCCACCCGTCTCTTTGAAATCTCGTTGAGCTCTTCCGGCTCCTCATACATCTTTGCGGCAAACTCCATCATATCGTCCCCGGTCGGAATCGCCCAGGTCGGGTCGCCGTGGATCATCAGATAATACTCGTCCCCTGACTTCTCCCGGATCGTCTCCAGAAGCCACTGCATATGATCCAGCGCCCTCACGGGAGTCTGGACAAAGATGGCGCTGTGATCATAGGCTTTTGCCGTATCGATATAAAGCTGTGCCATATCTTCAATATGTAATTTTTTCTCCTCGTAGCTCATCTGGTTCCACTGCTCGTAATTTCTGTGGTTCGGATGCACTTTCCCGAACTTTTCCATGGTCAGGAAATACACCAGTTCAAAATGGGGCACCCTGCCCCCGATATCCTCACAGAGCAGCGTCCGGATAAACCGCTCCCTTTCTGTCATCCTCTTTTCCGTCTTTCCATTCATTTCTCCTGCCATTTCTTTCTCCTTCCTGCCTTTCCTTTATTCCAGGTTGCTTTTCATACCCACGCCATCCCCCAGGCTGTACTGCCCCATGTTGTCACAAAGATCCGTAGTGGAGCGCCGGTTCTTGGACCGCGTCTTTTGCGGTCCTATGTACCGCTGCGCTTCACTCCCGAGCGAAAGCGTGGCCACCGGGGCAACATGGGGCAGTACAGCCGGATGACTGGCGGACGTGTGAAAAGTAACTATTTCAGCACCTCATCCCATGCCCGGAACACTTCATACACGTTTTCCGGATTTGCGCCCGGTCCGAACTCGCACTGGGCAACACACCCGCCGTCTCTCCACAGCGTCTCTTTCACTTTCTTTACAGCCTCAAAAATATCCTGCCGAGTTCCTTCTACCAGAAGATGTTGGCGGTCAATCTCTCCCCAGAACGTCATCTTTCCCGCATACGGCTCCAGTTTCTCAACGCCAATGCAGAAGATCTGGGCGTTCAGCGCATCCAGTCCCAGATCGATCAGTTCCGGGATAATCTGCAGTGTATTTCCGTCCGAGTGCATGAACATCGCCTTGTTGTGCCGTTTTGCTATGTCAATATAGTCTTTGTACATCGGCCTGAAGATCTTCTTCCACATCTCCGGGTTGATCAGAAGCGTATTCTGGCTGCCCCAGTCATCCATGATCCGCAGAGCATCAACATCTGTCTTTCCCCATTCCTCCAGAAGTTCGCAGTAAAATGCATGCATCTTCCCCAGAAATTTCTCCATGTTCTCCGGCATATCCATAAGATCCATATACAGGTTCTCCGTGCCGCGGATAAACTGCAGCTGCTCAAACGGTCTCGGACACACGCCGGAAAATACATACTTGTCCGTACTGCGGCAGAACGCATTTACCGCATCTCTGTCAAAGGTAAGCTGTTCCACCGGAATGTGAGCCGCCTCTACATCTTCCCAGTCCTCTCCTTTTATAATCGGTTCTTTTACCTCCCCGATAATCCCCGGGTGAATATTCTGGAAAATGCAGCCCCACTGGTCCCTGTAGGTTCCCGGTGTATACGGATCGCCCTCCTCAACAGTTCTGGTTCCCAGAAGCTCCGGCGCACACACAAAGTCACTCTCATACTCTCTCTGGATCTTATGCAGCATCTCCCCGTGGTTCATCTCCGCCCAGGGCAGCGTCCACAGATCCCTGGGCGCCCTGCCGTCCCTGTTTTCAAAATTCAGTGTTCTTTTTACAAGTTCTCTCGATGTCATTGTTCTCCTGACCTCCCTGCCTGTTCGTCTGATTTTCTGGTTCCCCTGTTCCGGCTCCATTATTCCGGAAAAACAGTTCTGCCTTTCTGCTATTGTATAAACTGCCCGCCGCATTCTCAACTACGAAATCTGATGATTACTCCCAAAATTAACAGCTCTCCCCATACTGCAGAATTCGAATTTTCAGAATCACTCTGAAAACACTTTTTATTTCCCAGAGACTTTAATTTCTAAAAAAGTTTCCCCATAATTTCAATTTTACAATTGACATGTTTAAACAAGCATGTTATATTCAAGTTGTTCAAACAAGTTTAGGTTTAAAATACTTGTTTCCGGAAAAAATATCTGAATCAGAGTAAGAAAGGAAGAGAACGATGGGAAAGTATGAAAATGATGTAAAAAGCCTGCTTCGTCTCGTTGGCGGGAAAGAGAACATCCAGGCAGTCTCCCACTGCATGACAAGAATGCGTTTTGTTCTTGTTGATCCGAAAAAAGCAGATGAAAAGGCAATCGAGGAACTGCCGAGCGTAAAGGGAACATTTACCCAGGCAGGCCAGTACCAGGTCATCATCGGCAACGATGTGTCTGTATTTTACAATGAATTTACCGCCTACGCCGGAATCGAGGGCGTGAGCAAGGATGCGGTGAAAGCGGCGGCAAAGACGAATCAGAATCCGCTACAGAAAATTATGGGCGCCCTGGGCGAAATCTTCGCACCGCTGATCCCTGCCCTGATCTGCGGCGGTCTTGTCCTCGGCTTCCGCAACGTCATCGGCGAGATCAACTTCTTTAACAACGGAACCCAGAGCCTTGCAGATATCTCCCAGTTCTGGGAAGGCACCTACAATTTTCTCTGGCTGATCGGTGAAGCGGTCTTCCACCTGCTGCCCGTCGGTATCGTATGGTCCATCACAAAGAAAATGGGAACCACACAGATCCTCGGTATCATCCTCGGACTGACCCTCGTCTCCTCACAGCTGCTCAACGGCTTCAGCGTTTCCAGCACTCCGGCTGACGAGATTCCGGTGTGGGATTTCGGATTTGCAAAAGTGGAAATGATCGGCTACCAGGGACAGGTCATCGCCGCCATGATGGCAGGTTTCGTCCTCGTCTATCTGGAAAAATTCTTTAAGAAAATATGTCCGGAAGTCATCAGCATGATCGTCGTTCCGTTCTGCTCCCTCGTTCCGGCAATTATCATCGCACACACCATCGTAGGCCCGATCGGCTGGGCAATCGGAGACGCTATCGGAAATGTTGTATACACCGGACTGACTTCCAACTTCCGCTTCCTCTTTGCTGCTGTCTTCGGACTGCTGTATGCGCCCCTTGTCATGACCGGTCTGCACCACATGACAAACGCCATCGACTCACAGCTGCTGGCGATCCCGCCGAAGACTACAATCCTCTGGCCCATGATCGCACTTTCCAACATCGCACAGGGCTCCAGTGTCCTCGCAATGAGCGTTCTCCAGAAGAAAAACGAGCGAGCACAGCAGGTCAATGTTCCCGCTTGTATCTCCTGTTACCTGGGCGTTACGGAACCGGCACTGTTCGGTGTAAACCTGAAATATGTGTTCCCGCTTGTGTGCGGTATGATCGGCTCCTGCTGCGCGGCCATGATCTCTGTAGGATGCGGCGTACAGGCGCTCAGCATCGGTGTCGGCGGTCTTCCGGGCATCCTCTCCATCAAGGCAGAGTACTACCTGTACTTCCTTATTGCCATGGCAGTTGCGATTGTAATACCGTTTACCCTGACATTCATTGTAGGTAGAATCAAACTTTCCAAAGAAGACAGATTCGGTAAGGAAACAGCAGGCGCAGAAAACGCAGCGGATACAGCTGCAGATACAACAGAGAGCACCGCAAATACAGCAGGAAACGCTGCAGACAGCACAGCGGTTTCCGACACAGCAAATGCGGCAGACAGCGCAGCAGATGACGTAAAAGAACTGAAATCCATCCTCGACGGAAAGGTAATGCCGATCGAGGAGGCGCCGGATGATGTGTTCTCCCAGAAGATCATGGGTGACGGACTTGCCATCGAACCGTCAGGCACAGTTGTAACCGCTCCGGCAGACTGCGATGTGTCCATCGTCATGGCAGATACAGGGCATGCATGCGGTCTCACCCTGGCAAACGGTCTGGAACTGCTCATTCATGTAGGTGTGGACACCGTGGACATGGGCGGCGACGGGTTCAAACTGCTCGTCAAAGAAGGCGATCATGTGAAATGCGGGGATCCGCTGATCGAGTTTGATCCGGAGAAAATCAAAGCGGCGGGACATCCGTGCACGACAATGCTGATCGTGACAGGAGAAGGCAGCGCGGCGAACATCACCATGCACTCCGGCATGGAGGCAAAAGCAGGCGTAACCCCGGTAATCACCTGGGAATAAAGCACGGCAATAACAAGGAAAGGGTTGGGAATATTATGAAGAGAGATTTCAGAAAAAGCACCGTATACCAGATTTACCCGAAGTCATTCTGCGACACCAACGGCGACGGGCTCGGAGATCTTCGCGGCGTAATCAATAAACTTGACTATATTAAAGAACTGGGCGTGGATTATATCTGGCTCACACCGTTTTTCGTATCTCCCCAGAACGACAACGGTTACGATGTGGAGGACTATTATAATATCGATCCCCGCTACGGAACGATGGCTGACGTGGAAGAGCTGATCGCGGAAGCAGACAAACGCGGGATCCGCCTCATGTTCGACATGGTGTTCAACCACGTCTCCACCAACCACGAGTGGTTTCAGAAAGCCATGGCAGGCGACCCTTACTACAAAGATTTCTTCTTCTTCCGCAAGGGGAAAACGGACGGAAGCGCTCCCACTAACTGGGAGAGCAAGTTCGGCGGAAGCGCCTGGGAATATGTGGAGAAATTCGATGAATACTATCTTCACCTCTTTGACGTGACCCAGGCGGACCTGAACTGGGACAATGAAAATGTCAGAAAAGAAGTACAGAAAATCCTCCGCTTCTGGATGGACAAAGGTGTGAAAGGATTCCGCTTCGACGTGATCAATCTGATCAGCAAGGAAGCCTTTGAGGATGATACGGCGGGAGACGGACGCAGGTTCTATACAGACGGTCCAAACATCCACAAATACTTAAAAGAGCTCAATGAAGCCACCTTCGGAACAGACGCGGAGATCGTCACCGTCGGCGAGATGTCCAGCACATCCATTGAGAACTGCTACCAGTACGCGGGCAGAGACACCCATGAACTCTCCATGGTGTTCAGTTTCCATCACCTGAAAGTGGACTTTATGGGAAATGAAAAGTGGGTGCTTGTCCCTGTTGACTTCGGCAAACTCAAACACATCATGTTCGAGTGGCAGACGAAAATGGCGGAGCACAATGCCTGGAACGCCGTATTCTGGTGCAACCACGACCAGCCCCGCCCGGTATCCCGTTTCGGCGATGAGGGAAAATACTGGAAAGAATCCGCAAAGATGCTGGGAACCATCGTTCACTGCCTGCGCGGCACCCCCTATGTATACCAGGGCGAAGAGATCGGTATGACCAACACAGACTTCACTGATATCAGCCAGTTCCGCGACGTGGAAAGTCTGAACTATTACCAGATTCTCCAGGACAAAGGGCTGTCCGCTTCCGACGCCCTCCGGATCGTGCAGATCCACTCCCGTGACAACGGGCGTACTCCGATGCAGTGGGATGCTTCCGAATACGCCGGATTTACCGCAGCTGACGGCACAGAGCCGTGGATCGGCGTGAACAGCAACCACATAAGAGTCAACGCAGCGGAACAGCTCTCTGACCCGGATTCCATTTTCCACTATTACCGGAAGCTCATCGCACTGAGAAAAGAACTCGATGTCATCGCTTACGGCGGCATCACTCCTCTCGCAGAGAAAGATCCCTGTGTCTTCGCCTATGAAAGAGAGTACGACGGACATAAGCTGATCGTAGCATGCAACTTCTACGGAAAAGATTACGAGTGGAAAGGCGCTCCGGATGTAAGCGGATATAAGCGCGTGATCGGAAACTATTCTGCTGAGACCACACCGGAAAACGGCGTGTGGAAAATGAGACCGTACGAAGCGGCAGTATGGTATAGGTAAAGGCTGGTATAGTTACTTTTTATACCGGCGGCCATCGTCCGGCTGTCCTGCCCCGTGACAACACGGAGCAGGACAGCCTGGTTATTGACGTGGGCGTAAAAATGACATAATACGAATATAAAAGAATCCCGACATTTATCTGCAGGCATCTTCTGAATCATCCTCTTATTTCTTAAAATATCTTTTTGTTTTCCCACGTCCTGTTATTCCGATCAATCCCGCATCCGCAAGCTGCTTCATGATCACATATGCTCTTGTTTCCCTGATATTTAACAATTCCCGTACCTCTTCAGAACTCATTTCCGAATGTTCAGAAAGATATTCCAGAATCATCTCCTGCTGTTTTGAAATTTTCACAGAATTTTCAGCCTTCTCTGATCTTTCTTCCGTTTCAGTAATTTCTTCACCGGCAGTATTCATGTTAGGAAGTACGATCCTGAAAGAATTCTGTGTAATCATGAGTTCCGGATGCCTGCGGCAGTTTTTATACAAGGAATATATCCTTCTTATGCCGGTTCCATATGCTTCTATAAAGCGGAGCCTGTGAAAAATTTCGGAGAGTTTTGGATTTCTTGACAAAGAAATTCCGTTACGAATGTCCTCCTGAGAAATTCCCGGCATCAGCCCTCCAATGGATACAACTTCCAGTTCTTTTCTGTTTATATTGATGATAATGCTGCCGCTGTAACTGTAATCGCGATGAATCAGTGCATTCAACAGGGCTTCTCTTAGAGCTGCTTCCGGGTAATCCCAATGATCTTCCCGCTCGAGCCCGCTGATTACCGCGTGATTCTGATTACATAACCTAAGATATTCATAAGCTTCCTCCAACTGTTTAAAAACAGACCCTGAAAATTCTTTTTTGTCTTGAAAAACAGTATTATCCTCATCAGAAAAGACTGCAATCTTCACAGTATGATAACACTGATCAGAAATAATCAGCCCAAGATTTGTATATAAGTCTGACTCAGGATTTTTTATCCCAAGCCGGAAATACTTTTTCTCAGAGAAATCTATTCCGTTTTTCTCAAAAACATCTTTTGCCTGCTCAAAGGTAAGTTCCTGCTCCACAGAACGAAAAGTTTCAAATTCATCACCATCTGTTGTTTTAATCATCTGTCGAATCTGTTCAGGCGATGCCGGAACTGATGATGCTCCCTGCCGGACATATACTCCGGAGGGTTTCAGTCCTTTTCCTTTCAGATAATACGGTTTACAGGACCCCTCTGCGATTTCTATACGGATAATTCTGTCATTTGCCAGTGTATATTTCACGAACATCGTTACATCCGGAAGAATCCCATCCCGAATTCCGTTTGTAATACGTGTATAGATATCATCAATATTTTCAAGTCCTGTCGGATTTCCTTCATCATTTACTCCGATGTATATAATACCGCCTTCTGTATTGGCAAATGCAATAACTTCTTTATAAATCTCAGGGGTGAACGTTTCTTTATACTCTATTTTTTCACTTTCATACTGCATGAGCAGCCCTCCTATGTGTGTTTTTTACATTATAAAATGAATTTTCACTCTTGTCGAGTGAAAAAAGTGAAAATTCACATTTTTCACAATTTTTTCATTGACATCCTCCCCTTATCGTGCTATCCTTAACAACATCAAACCGATGAGGCGGAGATAACGGCGATGATGCCTTTACAGAGAGTCCGGGATGCTGAGAACCGGATGAGAAACAAGTCGTCAAATGGACCGCTGAGGGTGCAGTCAAATGCGCAGGGTTCCCGGGAGAGTTCCTGTTACTCTCACCTGGAAAAGTCCTCGCAGAGTATTCTGCAACGTGCAGGCATACGTTAGTTGCCGGGGATATGATGGTATCCTGACAAGTGCATGACGTCATTGTCATGAATCAAGGTGGCACCGCGGATAAAGCGTTTTTATTCGTCCTTGACAGAAGATATCTTTCTGTCAGGGGCGTTTTTTTATTTCCATCATCTCCCTGCACGAAAGACAGACAAAATGTAGTAAGGAGGTATCTTATGAAATTTCTACCTGACATCGACACGGTCAGAGAGATCGCCCGCAGCGGAGAGTACCGCACTCTTCCGGTGAGCTGCGAGATCCTCGCCGACGGATGTACGACCATCGAAGCACTCCGTATCCTGAAAAATGTCTCCACCCACTGCTATATACTGGAGTCCGTCACAGAGCGGGAAAAGTGGGGACGTTATACCTTCCTGGGCTATGACCCGAAGCTCGAGATCACCTGTCTGGACGGCGAGATGAAGGCCGGAAGCATTACATTTCACACAGACGATCCTTCCACTTTCATCCGGCAGATTCTCTCGGAGCACAAAAGCCCCCGCTTCGACTACCTGCCGCCCTTCACGGGAGGGCTCGTAGGTTACTTCTCCTATGATTATCTGGGCTACAGCGAACCGTCCGTGCGCATGAAAGTACAGGACGAGGAATCCTTCCGGGATGTGGACCTGATGCTCTTTGACAAAGTGATCGCCTTTGACAGCGTCCGCCAGAAGATCATCCTTATCGCAAACATGTCCCTGGATGACCCGGAAACCAACTACAACAAGGCAGTTCTTGAGCTCCGGCAGATGCGCAGCCTGCTCCGCACCGGAGAAAAGAAGCAGGAACAGCCGGGACATCTGCTCGGCGAAGTCACTCCCCTCTTTGACCGGGAAACCTACTGCAGCATGGTAGAGCAGGCGAAGAGCCACATCCGGGAGGGAGACATTTTCCAGATCGTGCTCTCCAACCGGCTTTCCGCTCCTTTCGAGGGAAGTCTGCTGAACACCTACCGAGTCCTCCGGACGCTGAACCCGTCCCCCTACATGTTCTACTTCTCCGGAACCGATGTGGAGGTGGCAGGAGCCTCGCCGGAGACACTGGTAAAACTGGAAAACGGTGTGCTCCATACCTTTCCCCTCGCCGGAACCCGTCCGAGAGGGCGCACGGAGGAAGAGGATCTGGCACTGGAGAAGGAACTCCTGGCGGACGAAAAAGAACTCGCCGAACACAACATGCTCGTGGACCTTGGACACAATGACCTGGGAAAGATCAGCCGCTTCGGCAGCGTGAAAGTGGAAAACTTCCACACCATCGAGCGCTACTCCCACGTTATGCATATCGGCTCAACTGTAAGGGGTGAGATCCGGGATGACTGCGACGCCCTGGATGCGGTGGAAGCAGTCCTTCCCGCCGGAACCCTCTCCGGCGCCCCGAAGATCCGTGCCTGCCAGCTCATCGGAGAACTGGAGAACAATAAACGCGGCATTTACGGCGGGGCGATCGGCTACATTGACTTCACCGGAAATATGGACACCTGCATCGCTATCCGTATCGCATACAGGAAAAACGGAAAGGTATTCGTCCGCAGCGGAGCCGGGATCGTCGCCGACTCGGTTCCGGAAAAGGAATACGAGGAATGTATCAACAAGGCAAAGGCAGTCGTCACTGCCCTGAAACTTGCAGAGGAGGTGGACCTGTGATCTTACTGATTGACAATTACGACAGCTTTTCCTACAACCTGTATCAGCTCATCGGTGAGATAAATCCCGATATTAAGGTGATCCGAAACGACGAAATGTCCGTAGATGAGATTCGGAAACTCGCCCCGGAACGGATCATCCTCTCCCCGGGTCCCGGCCGCCCGGAGGACGCCGGCATCATCGTGGAAGCCGCCCGGGAACTGGGACCGGAGATCCCGCTTCTGGGCGTCTGTCTCGGGCATCAGGCAATCTGCACCGCATTCGGCGCCGACGTCACTTACGCCAGAGAACTGATGCACGGCAGGCAGTCTGTGGCACAGCTTGACCGGAATACTCCTCTGTTCGACGGACTGCCGGAAGAGATTCCCGTTGCCCGCTACCACTCCCTCGCCGCCGACGCGCAGACGATCCCGGAGTGCCTGAAAATCACTGCCGTCACAGCCGACGGGGAAGTGATGGCCGTTCAGCACGAGACGTTTCCCATATACGGCGTACAGTTTCACCCCGAATCGATCCTGACCCCGGACGGACGGAAGATCCTGGAGAATTTCCTCTCCGCGAAATGCGGAAGCGCCGGATAAGCACGCGGAGGGAACCGGCGCATTTTAAAAAATTTTATAAAAAGCAATCTCAACATATACTGCATATTACAGATTTTACAGAAAAGGAGCCAGCACCATGATCAAAGAAGCAATCGTAAAAATCGTAAACAAAGAAGACTTAACCTATGATGAAGCCTACGCCGTCATGAATGAAATCATGAGCGGAGAGACCACTCCCACCCAGAACGCAGCCTTCCTGGCAGCACTCTCCACCAAGAGCGCCCGTGCGGAAACCACAGACGAGATCGCCGGATGCGCCAATGCCATGCGGGATCATGCAGTGAAAGTCGAGACCGGGATGGACGTATTCGAGATCGTCGGCACAGGCGGGGACAATGCACACAGCTTCAATATTTCCACCACCTCCGCCCTTGTGGCTGCCGCAGGAGGCATGAAAGTTGCCAAACACGGCAACCGCGCCGCTTCCTCCCAGTGCGGTACTGCGGACTGCCTGGAAGCCCTGGGCGTAAATATCCGCCAGAGCCCGACCCGGTGTGTAGAGCTTTTAAACGAGGTAGGCATGTGCTTCTTCTTCGCCCAGGAATACCACACCTCCATGAAATATGTGGGAGCCATCCGCAAAGAGTTGGGATTCCGCACCGTGTTCAACATCCTCGGTCCCCTCACCAATCCGGGAGCACCGGCCATGCAACTCCTGGGCGTCTACGACGACTATCTGGTGGAACCTCTGGCACAGGTGCTCATCAGCCTGGGTGTGAAACGCGGCATGGTCGTCTACGGGCAGGATAAACTGGACGAAATTTCCATGAGTGCGCCTACGACAGTCTGCGAATTCAAAGACGGATGGTTCAAATCCTATGTGATCCAACCGGAAGATTTCGGATTTGAGCGCTGTACAAAGGAAGACCTGAAAGGCGGTACGCCTGAGGAAAATGCACAGATCACGATCTCTGTTCTCAAAGGAGAAAAGGGTCCCCGCCGGAACGCGGTTCTCATGAACGCAGGTGCTTCCCTCTACATTGGCGGGAAGGCGGAGAGCATGAAAGACGGTATTGCCCTCGCCGCAGAACTCATCGACTCCGGGAAGGCATATGAGACGCTGCGGAAACTCATCGAAGTAAGCAACCGCCCGGAAGAATAGAGCAGCGGAATAAAACAGAGGAATAGAACGGAGGAGTAAAACATATGAAGACCATCCTTGACCAGCTCGCAGAACACGCCCGCGAGCGCACCGAACAGGCGAAAATAAAGCTTTCCCTTCACGATATAAAAGCTCAGGCACTGGCACTGCCCGGAGGGAATTTTGCCTTTGAAAATGCCCTGAAGGGACCGGACATCTCCTTCATCTGCGAGTGCAAAAAAGCTTCTCCCTCAAAAGGGCTGATCGCCCCCGACTTCCCTTATGTGGAAATCGCCAGGGAATACAAGGCGGCAGGAGCAGACTGCATTTCTGTCCTCACGGAACCGAAATGGTTTCTCGGGAAAGACAGTTACCTGAAAAAAATCGCAGAAGCTGTCTCCATCCCCTGCCTGAGAAAAGACTTTACCGTGGATGAGTACATGATCTATGAGGCTGCTCTCCTGGGCGCCTCTGCCGTTCTGCTGATCTGCTCCATCCTCACGGAAGAACAGCTTGCAGAATATATCGGCATCTGCGATGACCTCGGGCTTTCCGCCCTGGTGGAAGCCCACGACGAAGAGGAGATCGGCGCCGCACTCCGCGCAGGCGCACGGGTCATCGGGGTAAATAACCGGAATCTGAAAGATTTCTCCGTGGACACAGAAAACAGCCGGAAGCTCCGCTCACTTATCCCGGCGGATGTTCTCTTCGTCTCGGAGAGCGGGGTTCGCACTGCCGGGGACGTGGCACAGCTGCGGGAGATCGGCGCTGACGCAGTCCTGATCGGCGAAACACTCATGCGGGCGCCGGACAAAAAGGCAAAACTTGCGGAACTGAGAGGGAAAATATGAACAGCATGACAAAGATCAAGCTCTGCGGACTGATGACAGCAGCCGACATCCTCACAGCCAACGAGCTGATGCCGGACTACATCGGCTTCGTCTTTGCCCCGAAAAGCCGGCGGTATGTTGTCCCCGGGCAGGCAGAAAGGCTGAAGGGACTGCTGGATCCCCGCATCCGGGCAGTCGGTGTTTTCGTAAATGAAGCGCCGGAACGAATCGCGGAACTTCTTGAAGAAGGAATCATTGATATCGCCCAGCTTCACGGAAGCGAGACTCCGGAGTATGTCAGGGTGCTCCGGGCGCTGACAGACCGGCCCCTGATCCAGGCATTCCGGGCGGATTCTCCTGCTGATCCGTCCGCTGATTCTCCGCTGTCCTCTGCTGCAGAATCCTTCTCCTCGGAGTCCTCCGCTAAAGAATCCTCCGCCGCTGAATCCTCCGCTGCAGAAACCTCCGCCGCTGAATCCTCCGCCGCGGACTACATTCTCCTTGACTCCGGCAGCGGCGGAACGGGAGAGACATTCGACTGGGAGCGGATCCGGCATATCCGACGCCCCTATTTTCTCGCCGGAGGGCTCACCCCGGACAACGCCGCCGAAGCAGTCCATCTGCTGCATCCCTACGCAGTGGACGTAAGCTCCGGCATCGAAACAGACGGACATAAGGACCGTGACAAAATGATAAAATTCGTTCACGCCGTAAGAGAGGCGTGCAGAAAGGAAGATGAACAATGACAAATCCAAAAGGACGTTTCGGCATCCATGGCGGCCAGTACATTCCGGAAACACTGATGAACGCCGTCATCGAACTGGAACAGGCGTATGACCACTATAAAAACGACCCGGATTTCAACCGGGAACTCAACTATCTTCTCAATGAATATGCGGGAAGACCTTCCAGACTTTACTATGCGGAAAAGATGACAAAGGACCTGGGCGGCGCGAAGATCTATCTGAAACGGGAGGATCTCAACCACACCGGCGCCCACAAGATCAACAATGTCCTCGGGCAGGCGCTTCTGGCAAAAAAGATGGGCAAGACCCGCCTCATCGCAGAGACCGGCGCCGGGCAGCACGGTGTTGCCACTGCCACAGCCGCCGCCCTGATGGGTATGGAGTGCGTTGTCTTCATGGGCGAGGAAGATACGATCCGCCAGGCGCTCAACGTTTACCGCATGAGGCTCCTGGGCGCGGAAGTGATTCCTGTCACATCCGGAACCGCCACATTAAAAGACGCGGTATCCGAGGCCATGCGCGAATGGACGTCCCGGATTGACGACACCCACTACTGCCTCGGCTCCGTCATGGGTCCCCATCCGTTTCCTACCATTGTGCGGGATTTCCAGGCGGTTATCTCCAAAGAGATCAAAGTGCAGATCATGGAGAAGGAGGGGCGGCTCCCGGATGCCGTGATCGCCTGCGTGGGCGGCGGTTCCAACGCCATCGGAAGCTTCTATCATTTCATCGAAGACAAAGAAGTACGGCTGATCGGATGCGAAGCAGCGGGACGGGGCATCGACACCTTTGAGACTGCCGCCACGGTAAACACCGGGAGAGTAGGCATTTTCCACGGCATGAAGTCCTACTTCTGCCAGGATGAGTACGGTCAGATCGCCCCGGTCTACTCCATTTCCGCAGGGCTTGACTATCCTGGCGTCGGCCCGGAGCACGCATGGCTCCACGACACCGGCCGGGCAGAATATGTCCCCGTTACCGACGACGAAGCGGTAAACGCCTTCGAGTACCTGGCGCGCACCGAAGGGATCATCCCCGCCATCGAGTCCGCCCACGCGGTTGCATACGCCATGAAGGCAGCTCCTCAGATGAGAAAAGACCAGATCATCGTTATCACGATTTCCGGCAGAGGCGACAAGGACTGCGCCGCCATTGCCCGCTACAGAGGGGAGGATATCCATGAGTAATATCAGAAACGCATTTGAAAATAAAAAGGCATTTATTGCATTTGTCACCTGCGGAGATCCGGATCTTGAGACCACCGGAGCCGTCGTCCGCGCAGCCGTGGAGAACGGGGCTGACCTGATCGAGCTGGGCATCCCCTTCTCCGATCCCACCGCGGAAGGTCCGGTAATCCAGGGGGCGAATATCCGCGCCCTGAAAGGGGGCGTCACCACAGATAAAATTTTCGACTTTGTCCGGGAACTGCGCCGGGATGTAACCGTCCCCATGGTGTTCATGACCTATGCAAACGTGGTATTTTCCTACGGAGCGGAACGCTTCATCTCCACCTGCCGGGACATCGGCATGGACGGACTGATCCTGCCCGATATTCCCTATGAGGAGAAAGAAGAATTTCTCCCGATCTGCAGGAAATACGGTGTGGATCTGATATCCATGATCGCGCCGACCTCGGAAAACCGCATCGCCATGATTGCAAAGGAGGCGGAAGGATTCCTGTACATCGTCTCGAGCCTTGGCGTCACCGGAGCCCGAAGCGAGATCACCACAGACCTTTCTTCCATTATAAATGTTGTCCGCCAGAATACGGATATTCCCTGCGCTATCGGTTTCGGCATCTCAACGCCGGAACAGGCGGGGAAAATGGCAGAACTTGCAGACGGAGTTATCGTCGGTTCCGCCATTGTGAAAATTATCGGGGAGCACGGGAAAGAGGCAGCACCCTATGTGGGAGAATATGTGAAAAAGATGACGGATGGGATGAGAAAATAAGCGCTGACCAGCCTGTGGCTTAAGCCACCATACCAAAAACGGAATAGAAAATCCCGAAGGTGTGCAGACCTTCGGGATTTTCGGTTCGGGATTTTCGTTTTGTGTTTTTCAAAAAAACCCTTGCATTTCCCCTCATCTTATGCTATGATAGACACCGGTCGCTGCGGAAGCAGTGTCATCCTATGGCCCCGTGGTCAAGCGGTTAAGACATCGCCCTTTCACGGCGGTAACACGGGTTCGATTCCCGTCGGGGTCACTTGAACACAGTAAGGCGAACAAAAGACGGTCGCTAAGTGCTCATAGCTAGGCGCAGTAGCCAAGTGGTAAGGCGTGGGTCTGCAACACCCTGATTCACCGGTTCAAATCCGGTCTGCGCCTCTTGTCAAAATAAGGAGAAACGTTGAAAAATCAGCGTTTCTCCTTATTTTTTTCCTTTTTTCGCCTGTATGCACATCTCAGGATACGGAACCGGCTCCATTGCTGTTCTTTATAGTTGTACAATAATGTTTCTGCAGCAGGCAATCTGAAGAAAGATGCATAAAATCGTTGACACAGAACGAGAAGAGATGTACAATATATACAAAACTGGTAGTAATACTACCATAAAGAAGAAGGAGGAACTATGAGCGGATCAATTACCCGGGAGCGACAGCGCGCCTGCCGTTCAGAACAGATCCTTGCTGCGGCCCTTGATCTTTTCTGCAAACGCACCATAGAAGATGTCTCGATCGAAGAGGTGGCAAAACATGCCGGAACAGGTCCGACAACTGTCTACCGTTATTTTTCCACTAAAGCTGAGCTTGCCGTCAGCAGCGCGGTTTTTTATTGGAAAACAATCTCCGGAAAATACGTAAAAAAGCTGGATTCTCCGACATATCGGGAAGCAGACGGCAGGGCGCAGATGGAGCAGATCATGGATATTTTTCAGGAGCTGTTTGAAACGGAATTTTCATTTCTGAAGTTTCTTTATGAATTTGACTCATTTATTATGAAATATCATATTCCATGGGATCGGCTGGAGGAGTACGAAGCTCAAATTCTGGATCTGAAGCAATATGTGACCCGGGCGTTGGAAAAGGGACTGGCAGATGGAAGCCTTTGCTTTTCATGGTCTGTAGACGAAACGTATTTTACACTGACTCACATCATGCTGAGTCTGATGCAGAAGCTGGCGGCCGGCGGCCGGCTGCTCCCTTCTGATGAGAGGGTCTCTCTTTTCCGGCAGGTAAAGATCGCCGGGGAACTCCTGATCCTGGGACTGTCGAACACACAGAGGCAAAGCTGACGGTAAATGAAGGAGGAAGGAAAATGAAGAAACTTACAACAGGAAAAATCTGGCAATTTGCAGCGGGCCAGTTCGGATGGGCGCTCCTGTCCGGTCTTATTTCCAACTGGCTGGTATACTTCTATCAGCCCGATGAGGTGGCAGTCAGCCAGGGGCAGACCGTATTTGTTCCTCAGGGTCTGGTGATCTTCGGAGTATTCACTGTGATCGGCGGCATTACAGCTTTCGGACGTATATTTGATGCCGTCACAGATCCGATGGTAGCTTCCTGGTCAGACCGTTGCAGAGCAAAAGAAGGCCGGAGAATTCCTTTTCTTAAGTGGGCTTCATTTCCCCTTGCGCTTTCTACCGTGCTGGTGTTCTGGTCTCCGGTAAACGGTCTGAGCCGGATCAATGGGGTCTTTCTCTTTGTAATGGTTCTTGTCTATTATTTTTCGATCACAGCCTACTGCACGCCGTATAATGCCCTGATCCCGGAACTGGGACATACGCAGAAAGAGAGGCTTGACATTTCCACAGTCATCTCATTTACCTTTATCGCCGGAACAGCGGTGGCTTACCTGGCGCCTGTGCTCTGGGGATTTCTGATCCCCGCCCTTGGGAGGGTAAACGCGATCCGTACTACGTTTGCCGTGATGGCGGTCATTGCATTTATCTGTATGCAGATTCCGGTATGGACAATCCGCGAAAAGGATTATGTAAATGCCGCGCCCACAGGGGACAGTGCTCTCCGGTCGCTTGCCGCCACGTTCCGGAACAGGGAATTCTGCAAGTTTGTGGGATCGGATATTATGTACTGGATCGGACTGACGATGTTCCAGACCGGACTTCCTTTTTTTGTCACAAGCCTTCTGAAGCTGCCGGAGTCCATGACCACACTTTACTTCGTAAGCATGACAGCGCTCTCTCTGATCTTTTATATACCCATCAACAGGATTGCTCCCCGAACCGGCAAGAAAAAGCTGATTCTCTTTGCATTTGCCGCATTTTCCATCGCATTTCTTTACACAGGCTTTATGGGAAGAATCAGCGTGATTTCGCCGGAGATACAGGGGTGGATCCTTACCGTGGCGGCTTCTCTGCCTATGGCCATCTTCGGCATCCTGCCCCAGTCTGTCATTGCGGATATCGCTGAAGGAGACGCGAACAGGACCGGAAGTAACCGGGAGGGAATGTTTTATGCTGCCAGAACTTTCGCTTTCAAGTTGGGGCAGAGCGTATCCATGCTGATATTTACGGCCGTCTCCACCATCGGCACGGCTACAGGCGCCGGCTATCGGATTGCCGCTTTTGGAGCAGCCGGATTCTGCTTCCTGGGAGGAATCCTGCTGGTCTTCTACAATGAACAGAAAATCAATGCCGGGATCGGATTGAAAGGATGAAAGTCGGATATATGAAAGAAGCGGGTGTAAATAGTTTTATTATAGACGAAAGAAATTATGTCTCCGCAATGGACGAAAAGGTGATCCCGTACCTGACAGAACACCGGAAAGTCTTTTTTCTGGAACGGGAAGCCGGGAAAAAGCTGTACTGTGTCTCCTATCGGGCAGACACACCCCGTGGCGTCATTCTGATCTCGCACGGATTCACGGAGACAGCGGAAAAGTATCTTGAGCCGGTTTATTATTTCTTAAAAATGAATTTTCATGTTTTCTGTGTCGAGCACTGCGGTCACGGGCGCAGCTACCGGCTGGCAGATGATCTTTCCCTTGTACATACGGACAGCTTTGACAGGTATGTAAATGATCTTGTCTATACAGCAGAATTTGCGAAGAGAAAATACCCGGATCTGCCGCTCTTCCTTTATGCACATTCCATGGGCGGAGGGATCGGGGCTGCGGCGGCATCCATATATCCCGGACTGTTCAAAAAAGCAGTCCTGAGTTCTCCCATGATCCGGCCGCTGACCGGAAATATCCCATGGACTGCCGCGCAGATAACCGCCGGCGTATTCTGCATGGCAGGGAAAGAGCGGGATTATGTTATGGGGCAGAAACCTTATGACGGACAGGAGCAGTTTGAAGACAGCGCAGCCACGTCACGGGCAAGATTCGAATACTACCGGAAAAAACGTGACGCGGATCCGCTGTTTCAGATGAATGCAGCCTCCTACGGATGGCTTGTGTCTGCCGGACAATTAAATCATTTTCTGATGCGTAAGAGCTGCCGGACGATTCGGACTCCTCTTCTGATATTTCAGGCAGAAAAGGAAACATTTGTATCCAATAAAGAGACAGAAGCGTTTGCGAAAAAATGCAGTCAAAACACGGCGGTTTCCCTCGTAAAGATTCCCGGGACAAAACATGAAATCTATCAGTCGGGAAATCGGGAACTGGAAGAATACTGGAACCGGATCTGCAGATTTCTTTCCTGATCCTGCTCCCCCTTCCCAAAATGGTTCTGAGTTATGAAAAGACAGGCTGCCGCACGAAGAAGTTTTCATCCCCGTGCGGCAGCCTGCATCTCTTTATCCGCCTGATTTCACCCTTTATTCTCCCTGTTATTCTCCATTTTCTTCCCGTACATTCTCCGGTACGCCTGATAGATCCTGGAGCCTGTAATTCCCCGGATCACGTTGGCGGCACATCTTCTCAATGCTGTCTCGTCCAGCTCACCGGATTTCAGTTTTTTCTTAAGTTCTCTGACGACGCCGCTTCCTCCCGGCATAATCAGATCATTTCCCGCCATGATCGCCTCGCTGTGGCTTCCCAGCCCTTTGCCGGTAGCGGACCAGTCAGTCATCACCACGCCGTCGAAGCCCCACTCATTTCGCAGAACGTCTGTGAGCAGATCATAGCTGTTGTTGACATAGGTGCCGTTTAACTTGTTATAGCTTGTCATCAGCGCCTTCGGTTTTCCTTCTTTCACAGCAATCTCGAAACCTTTCAGATAGATCTCACGGAGCGCTCTCTCATTTACATTGGCGTTCGTGCGGTTGCGGTTGTCCTCCTGGTTGTTGCAGCAGAAATGCTTCACCGTCACATAGCAGCCTCTTCTGGACTGCACGCCCCGGCTCATGGCTGCCGCCATCTTTCCCGTAAGCAGCGGGTCTTCCGAGTAATACTCAAAGTTTCTGCCGCACAGCGGATTCCTGTGGATATTCATGCCCGGCGCCAGCCAGTAAGTAACTCCGTAGGCTTCCATTTCCTTTCCCACAGCTTGTCCGACTCTCTCGATCAGTCCGGTATTCCAGGACTGAGCAAGGGCTGTCCCCACCGGAAATGAAGTGGCAAACTGATAGACACATGGCTGTTTTTCCGGATTTCCAAGCGCCGCCTTTTTGAAAAACTCCGGGAAATATTCCATAACGGAGATCATCGGATCCACCGGTTTGAGCCGTCCGCTTCTTGTCACTGTAGATCTTCTCTGAAGCCGGAGTCCTGCCGGTCCGTCCGCCAGACATACGTTAGGAAGACCCTTACCGATCAGCTCACCGGTCGTATAGCCTGCTGATCCCGGCGCATCGAAAAACCGCGGTCCGTTTCCCATCACACCTGCCCCTGCAACCACACTGCACAGCTCCTCCGGAGTAAGTACATTGAGGACTGCATCCGTCACAGCGGAGGAATACACTTCCGGCGCCTCATACACATGGGAAACTGTCTCAAACTCCGCTGCACTTACTGCGATCCGCTCCAGATCATTATCCTGCTGGTCCGCAGTGTCCGCCGTCATCATGGACTCCTTCTGCGGCGGATCGATCTCTTCCACAAGAGTTTCCGGTCCGTGGATATGCCTGCACTCCTCCGTGACAACCGCATCGTCAAGGACAAGCACTGCTGCCGCCTCGGTATTTCTGGAAGATGTCCCAAGACGCAGGATATAATCGCCTCCATCCAGGACGAACGCCCCGCGCTCCTCCCGGTAAGAAGCCAGCTCTTCCATTTTAAATGTAAGCTTGACGTTCTCACTTTCACCCGGCTTTAATTCTCCGGTCTTTGCAAATGCGACAAGCCTCTGATACTCTTTTGCCATCCCGGTCTGGGGGCAGCTGACGTAGAGCTGAACCGCTTCTTTGCCGGAATAGTATTCTCCGGTATTCGTCACTTTCGCCTCGGCCGTCACTTCTGTTCCCGCTCTGCTGACTCCCATTTGCTCCACAGAAAATGTTGTATAGGAAAGCCCGTAACCGAAGGGATAGCGCGGCTCCACATCATAGCTGTCAAAATAGCGGTACCCCACAAAAACTCCTTCCCGGTAATATTCCTCATCCACATTTCCGTTGAGATAACTGTACTCCGAAGCAAAGGGGATATCCTCGTATTTCACGGGCCATGTGTCCACCGTCTTTGCAGACGGGCAAACTTTTCCGGAAATGATGTCCGCGAACGCCTTTCCGCCTTCCATTCCCTGCTGCGAATAGTAGACCACCGCGCCGATTCCCTGAATCTCATCAAGAAAACTCATATCAAAAACAGATCCTGTATTGATCACAACGATCAGTTTCTCATAGTTGGCAGCACACATGGCAAGATTCATCTTCTCCTCATTCGAAAGGGAATATGCATGCTCGTCCAGTTTCCGGTCCGCCCCTTCTCCCGCCTGGCGGGCGATCACATAGATACACACATCGGTATCCGATTCCTCAACATCTTCTATGGTGACCGGCTGCCCGAAGGGGTACTGATACGGATCACTCATGATATTGACCATGTCCAGTTTCAGCATCCTGCGCTGAAACTCGGCTTTATACTCTTCCAGCCCTTTCCGGTACTCCTCTGCATACGCCTCGATCCAGCGCTTCGTCGTCACGGTATATCCCGCCTCTTCCATACCTTCCAGGATCGAAACTGCATGGCGCTCGTTCACTTCGCCGGAACCGGATCCTCCCTTGATAGTCATGCCCGCGCCCGCTCCGTACAGCGCCACCCTGCCCGGCGCCAGGGGCAGGACTCCGTCATTTTCCAGAAGGACGATTCCCTCCAACGCCGCCTCGTACGCCACCCGGGCATTTTCCGCCTCCAGAGACGTCACCGCATTGGTAAATGCCGTTTTGTTCCTGACTTTCATCTTCATAACTGTTTCCTCCTTACCTTTTTCTTTTATGCTTCCCGTGACTCGATCAGCACTTCTTTCCCTTTAAATGCGAAGCCATATTTCCGGATTCTTTCTTCCGGTATCCCATTCTCGATCAGCTCTCTGGCATAATCTTTCTCTTCGATCTGCCTCAGCGCATTTGCCGCCGTTTCCTCCAGGTTCTTCTCCCGACGGGCGTTAAACACCTTAAATTCTATAATAAACGCATCCAGATCCTCCCGCCGCGGCGTCAGCATCACATCATACCGCCCGAAACCGCTTTCCCGGTTCGAAGTCAGCCGGTATCTGTCCGAAAGATCCACCATCAGGCCGAGAACAAAGCCGTGGTAAAATTTTTCCGGCTCCGTATGCTCTGCATCTCCCGCCGTATCAAAATAGCTGAACGTTCCCCGCGCCACCCGGTTCATGTACTCGTTCATCGCATCCACATCTCCCGCAAGCAGTGCCCGGATAAATTCATTGTAACTGGACGCTGCAGCGGAGAACCAGCCTCTCACCATGTGCCGGAACATTACTTTCACCTCAAAATTCGTCAGCTCCAGTGTATAGATCTGCTTCCACTCCTCATACCCGGACTGGAACACTTCCATCTCCCTGACTTTCAGATACCCGCTGGCAAGCAGAAGACTCCAGATCGCCCTTTCATCCAGGTCAAGCTGATGATAAACGATCTGTTCGTCGATCTCTGTCACCACAGTTCCGCCCTCCAGAAGATTGCGGAAGTCGTCTTTCACTTTTCCGGAACTCTCCCGGATCAGCTTCCCTACCAGGCTGTTGCTGCTCGTATTCGCCCAGTATGGCGCCGTCTTTCTCTCATCCAGAAAATTAATAATCGACCATGGATTATAAATATCTTTCTGCTTTCCGAAAGTAAATCCATCGTACCAGGATTTCACTTCTTCCTTTTTCTCTGTCAGTCCAAATTCCTCCAACGCTTCAAAGACCTCATTCTCCGTAAAACCAAAACATGATTCATACATCTCCGTCGTTGAAATTACAACTTTCAGATTATTCAAGTCCGAAAAAATCGATTCCTTACTCACCCGTGTTATCCCTGTCATCAGCGCCCGTTCCAACCATGGATTTGTCTTGAAGGTATAGTTAAACAGGCTTCTTGTAAACGATACCAACTGTTCCCAGTATCCGTTCACATAAGCCTCCTGCATCGGCGTGTCGTACTCGTCAAGAAGAATCACGGCTTTCTCCCCGTAATATCTGAACAGATAATCGGACAGATTTCTTAAGGACGCCGCTGCCGTACTGTCATCCATATGCGCCGTCACTTCGCTGTAGTATTTCTTCTCCTTTTCATTGAGAAGCTCCCCTTCCGTCAGAAAATCAAACCGGTTGTAAAGCTCCTCGAGCACCCTGCAGATGCTCTCCCGCGCAGACGGATAAGTAGTGTCCTTGATTCCCGCAAATGTCAGGAAGATAACCGGATATTTCCCCTGGAGACCACGGAACTTCTCTTCTTTCCATATTTTCATTCCTTCAAACAGGTCACTGCGCCCCGCATAGTCGACAGAGAAGAACTTTTCCGTCATACTCATGTTCAGCGTCTTTCCAAACCGCCGCGGACGTGTGATCAGCGTCACGATATCTCCTGATTCCCACCATTCCCGGATGAAATCTGTCTTATCAATATAGAAATAGTTGTTCACTCGGACCGTCTCATAATCCTGATGTCCGATTGCCACTGTCCTTGCCATCTTTGCACCTCATATATTCATGATTTCCCCATATTTTCACGCCGCATATAACATATAAAAAGAACCGCCTGTACTTTTATAAAAAGTATAGACGATTCTTCCTGTTTTCACAACCGGATTTTCTATCTTCAGAAAAGTGTTTTACTTTAAAAGGCTCAAACAGCGCCGGATAACGTAATTCGCTCATAAGTATCCCTCCTGAATCACAATATGTATGAAATGTGTTCTGAACATATTCTGAATATGTTCTTATTCTAAAATTGTTTTCCCGATTTGTCAATAGAAACGCCCGCTGAAAATTTTTCATTTTCTGCCGGTTCCCCTGAGATATAATTTTTCTCATCTGTCTGTGTTAATTATTGAAAACAAAATTGAAATATTCTATAATCAAGGCTATGGAAAAAAGAACAATTGAAACAAAGGAAATGAAAAACAGAAAATTGAAGCAGCACATCTTTGACGTGGCTCTGAAGCTGATGAAAGAGATCGGATTTGACAATATCACGATCCGTATGATCTGTCAGGAGGCAGGAATATCTACAGGAATGTTTTATCAGCATTTTTCCAACAAGGAGGATCTGCTCGCATATTATTACGATGAGGCGCAGGAGCGGTTTGATGACGTTGTAAATGAAAAGCTTGCGGGAAAGGAGATCCGGGAACAGCTGATCGAATTCTACACCTGGCTTTTCGAATTCACCTCTGACCTGGGCGTGGATTTCTGCCGCAATTTCTTCAGCAGCAAAAACAAGGTTATGAATACCAACCTTTTCCATAACCGGATCATCGACATCACCAACCGCGCCATGGAGGATGCGATTGCCGGTGGATTTCAGCTCTCTCCGGGGCGGGCGCCTTACCAGGTCTCAAAGTTCCTGTGCGTCATGGCGAAAGGTGTGATCTTTGACTGGAGCGCCCACGAAGGCAGCTACGACATGACCGAATTCGGAAAGCAGCTGATCACACTGACCATCGACGGACTGCTGTAGAAACAAACCGTTCCAAATCTTACGGAGGTACCCCTATGCCCCAGAAAAGAGTAGACCGCTTTTTCCCCGCCGAATCCGTCATTCACAAAAAGAACGCCCTCTCCACCGTCTACTGCATGGAATTCGCAGAAGGAACCGGCACCATGACCTCATGGAAGGTCATGCCCGGCATCACTCTCATTTTCAATGATTTCCACACTCCCTGCGGATTTCCGGAGGAGGCGCGCTGCCCCGGGCTGTTTGAGATCAACCACTGTCTGGAGGGGCGCTTCGAGTGTACCATGCGCGACGGCCGCTGTGTGTGGCTCGGTCCCCAGGATTTTGCCGTCAGCGACATGGGACATCCGCCGACCGGCTGCAGTTTCAGCCAGGGCGTCTACCGGGGAATCAGCCTTGTTGTAGATCCGGAAAAAGCAAATCCGGAACTCTCCCGCATACTGGGAGAAGGAGCGCCGGACCTTCCGGAACTGTTCGCCCGCCTTCTGGATGAGCAGACCTTTCTCCTTCTGCGCTCCGAACCGAAGATTCAGCACATTTTCTCCGAAATGTACGACGCCCCGGAAGAAGGGCGCCTCGCTTACTATCGCCTGAAATCCGCGGAACTGATGCTCTTTCTCCGGGAATGTCTCTCCGCTGCCCGTCACAACAGCGCCTATCTGCACAACAGCACGGCAGAGGAGCGTGTCCGCCTGATCGCCTCCCGTATGACGGAGGATCTGCGGACTCATCTTCCCCTTTCCGAACTTGCCGCACAGTATCGCCTAAGCCTTTCCACCGTGAAGAAATATTTCCGAAAGCTGTACGGGGAATCCCCCTACGCTTATCTGAAACGCAGGCGCATGGAGGAAGCCGCCTTCCTTCTGACTGCATCGGATAAGTCCGTGACCTGGACCGCCGCGGCTGTGGGCTACCAGAACACAAGCAAATTTTCCGCAGCCTTCCGGGACATCTACGGAATTTCCCCCACGGAATATAAAAAGGAACACAAAAATACAAAAGCTTTTCAGAGCCATACGGCTCTATGGAGTAGCACAGACGCCTCCGGTTCTCTATAATTCTGCATTGCAGTTAGTTATAGCGAACCAAAGGAGGGATTTCATTGAACAACAAGAAACAAGGCAGCATTTCCCGTATGCTCGGCTACGCAGGAGGACACAAAGGCCTGACCATCCTCGGATGCACCCTGTCAGGAATCGCCGCTGTTCTGGGGCTGATTCCCTACGTGTGCGTATGGCTGGCAGCCCGCGACGTCCTGAATGTGTTTCCGGACGTGACAAAGGCTTCCGGTCTTGAGAGATGGGGATGGGCTGCCGTTATTTTTGCCGTGGCAAACATCTTGCTTTATTTTGCCGCGCTTATGTGTACACATATTGCAGCGTTCCGCACGGCGCGGAATATCCGCCGGGCGGGAATGGCTCACGTCCTGGGACTTCCCATGGGATTTTTCACCGGGAACCAGTCCGGACGTTTAAGGAAACTCATCGACGACAACGCAGGGCTGACGGAGGATCTGCTTGCCCACAAGCTCCCGGATCTGACCGCAGCTATCCTCACTCCCGTTGCAGCAGTCATCATGCTGTTTCTCTTTGACTGGAGAATGGGGCTTCTCTGCCTGCTGACCATGGTGCTTGCGCTCTGCTGCATGATGGCCATGATGGGCGGGAAAAATGCAGGCTTCTTCCACCGCTACCAGAAAGAGATCGAGAAAATGAGCGGGGAGGCAGTAGAGTATGTCCGGGGCATCCCGGTAGTAAAGATGTTCCAACAGACCATCTATTCCTTCAAGGCGTTCTACAATGCCATCCAGTCCTACAGCGACCTGGCAAGCCAGTACGCCATGAGCTGCCGGAACGGACAGACCGGATTCCTCACCTGTATCAACGGCGCCTTTGCCCTGCTCATCCCCGCGGCACTGCTCCTCGCATCCGGCGGAAATGTGAAGCAGGTTCTGGTAAACTTCATTTTCTACGCCCTTTTCGCCCCCGCATGCGGCGCCATGATCAACCGGATCATGTACATGAGCGAAGCCGTCATGGAGGCGGACGAGGCGATGGCACGTCTGGATGAGCTTCTGGCGGAAGAACCGCTTCCGGAACCGCAGGCCAGACAGAGAGCTGCAGATGCGCAGATCCGTTTCGACCATGTTTCCTTTACTTATCCCGGAACATCCCGGCCGGCTCTTGACGACGTAAGCTTTGTCGTACAGCCGGGAAGCACTGTGGCGCTTGTAGGGCCTTCCGGCGGCGGCAAGACCACCGCGGCGAGCCTCATCCCCAGATTCTGGGACGCCACTTCCGGCACAGTCTCTGTGGGCGGAGCCGATGTCCGCAATCTGGACAGCCGCGCCCTCATGAACCAGGTCGCCTTTGTCTTCCAGGATACCCGTCTCTTTAAAGAAAGTATCCTGGAAAATATCCGCGCCGCCAGACCCGGCGCCTCCCGGAAAGAAGTGGAGCAGGCCGCCCTCGCCGCACAGTGCGGGGATATTCTGGAGAAAATGCCCGACGGACTGGACACAGTGATCGGCACAAAAGGCGTCTATCTCTCCGGCGGGGAGAGTCAGCGCATCGCCCTTGCCCGCGCCATCTTAAAAGACGCGCCCATCGTCGTGCTCGATGAAGCTTCCGCTTTCGCCGATCCGGAAAATGAATATCAGATCCAGAAGGCATTTGAATCTCTGACCCGGGGCAAAACCGTCCTTATGATCGCGCACCGTCTTTCCACAGTCCAAAATGCGGACTGCATCCTTGTTCTTAAGGACGGAAAGATCGAGGAGCGGGGCTCTCATGAAGAACTGCTCGCCGCGGGAGGCGTATACGCTGAAATGTGGAGCGACTATCAGCGCAGCGCGCAGTGGAAAGTCGGAAAGGAACGGGAAGCCGGAAAGGAGGACGAGGCATGACGAAGAAATTACAGCATATATTTGCCCTCACCGAACAGGGCGCGAAAGATCTTGTAAAAGCGGTCATCTGGTGTTTTATCTGCAATATCAGCCTGATGATCCCTGTGGGCGTGGTCATGTGGGTGATCATGCACCTGACAGACGTACTGGAATACGGGGGCAATCCCATGGAGCACTTCTGGCTCTATACACTCAGCGGCGCGGCAGTGGTCGTCCTGCTGTTCATCCTTCACTATTTCCAGTATGCGTCGCTGTACCTGGCAACTTATAAGGAAAGCGCAAACCGCCGTATCGGTCTGGCGGAAACACTGAGGAAACTCCCCCTCTCCTTCTTCGGGAACCGGGACTTAAGCGATCTGACTTCCACCATGATCGCCGACTGCTCCGCGCTGGACCAGATGTTTTCCCACTACATCCCGCAGCTCTTTGCGTCCATATTTTCCACTGTCGTAATCGGAATCCTTATGTTCCTCTGCGACTGGCGCATGGCGCTGTCCGTACTCTGGGTGCTCCCCGTGGCGGTTCTCCTCACGGCAGGTTCCAAAAAGCTGCAGGATGCCTTCGGGACGAAAAACATTCTCACCAAGCGTGCCGTCGCGGAACATATTCAGGAAGGACTGGAAACGGTGCGGGATATCCGCGCGTGCAGCCGTCAGGATACTTACCTGGCGGAACTGGATGAGAAACTCTCCGATATGGAGCGCAGCTCCATCCACTCAGAGCTTGCCACCGGCGTGTTCGTGTGCTCCGCCCAGGCATTCCTCCGTGTGGGGCTTGCAACTACCGTTCTCACAGGCTCCTCCCTGATGGTTGCAGGGGATCTGGATTTCCTGTTTTTCCTGGGCTTCCTCTTCGCCGCGGCAAGACTTTACGATCCTCTGGGAATGGTGCTCCAGAACATCGCCGCCACCTTCAGCGCGAAGCTTAAGATCGAACGGATGCGCGCCATCCAGGAACAGCCGGTTCAGGAGGGAAGCGAAGAGTTCCATCCGAAGAATTTCGACATTACATTCGACCATGTACGGTTCTCCTATCATGATGGCGAAGGCGTTCTCGACGATGTCAGCTTCACTGCGAAACAGGGTGAAGTCACTGCCCTGATCGGACCTTCCGGCGGCGGAAAGTCCACGGCGTGCAAGCTTGCCGCCCGCTTCTGGGATGTAAACGGAGGCAGGATCACTCTGGGCGGCACGGACATCTCCGGCATCGATCCCGAGACCCTGCTCACCCACTATGCCATGGTATTCCAGGACGTGGTTCTCTTCCGGGATACGGTCATGGAAAATATCCGTCTCGGACGCAGGGACGCCACAGATGAGGAAGTCCTTGCCGCTGCCCGCGCCGCCCAGTGCGACGAGTTCATCCGCAGGCTGCCCGACGGATACCAGACCGTAATCGGCGAGAACGGCTCCACTTTATCGGGCGGAGAGCGTCAGCGCATCTCCATCGCCCGGGCGCTCTTAAAAGACGCTCCGGTCATCCTCCTGGACGAGGCAACTGCAAGCCTCGATGTGGAAAATGAAAGTGCCGTACAGGCTGCCCTCTCCCGGCTGATCTGCGACAAGACCGTGCTGATCATCGCCCACCGCATGCGGACCGTGGCAGGCGCAGACCACATTGTCGTCCTTGACGGCGGAAAAGTTGCGCAGCAGGGGACGCCAGAGGAGCTGATGAAAGAAGGCGGGCTGTACCGGAGGATGTCCGAGCTGCAGCAGCAGACCGCAGCGTGGACGCTGGGGCAGAAATTTTCTTTCCCGGGATCTAATAAAAAGAATTGAAAGACGGGTGAGTATCCTCTATAATTCAGGTTAAGAAGAGCAGATTGGAAAGGCTCGGAAGAAGGAGGGATCTTGAATGTTTACACCTTTTAATTCGGAGAGTTTATGGATCGGCAATGATATGGGAAAATACAATGCAGTTCTTGACCTGCTGGCGCAGGAGGGTATTCCTTACCGGCAGAAAGCCAGAAGCCACATGGGACAGTTCAGTGGACGCGGCGGATCCATGCGGGGAACTTACGGAACGCTGGGGATGCGCGGGGACTGTCTGTATGAATACGAGGTGTTCGTATACAAGAAAGATTTCGACCGGGCGAAATTCCTGCTGAACAGGCACAGGGAGATGCTTCGGTAAACAACATTGAATAATATCCTGATAACGCGGGAACCCGTCGACTTTGCAGCCGACGGGTTCCCGTTGTTTTATAAGTTATCTAAAAGGAATGAGAGTAAAGTGCGGCACCTCCTGGTGCCTTGCTTTATGAGGGGGGATTTGATAGTTGTTTTATCAACTATCTGAGTCTTAGTATAATAGGAAAATGTGGACAAAGTATGATGAGATTATAAAAGAAAATGAAAAAATATAAAAATGCGATTAAAATTTCAGAACCGGTTTTCTTAAGAGACCGGTTCTTCCTTCTCATAACGCTCGATCACACATTCATGCCTGCGTTTTCCCGGTGGTGCATCTTTGTTATAACTGATTCCCACCAGAAGAATATCTCCACCATAGTTTCTGACCGCATCCGGGTAGTTTCTCTCCCTGATCTGACGGATCGCCCCCTCTGCTGACTGATTCCACTTCAGTTCAATTACCAGAACAGGCATCATCGAATCCCGTTTCGGGAGATACACGATATCCGCATATCCGTTACCGGCAGGCAGCTCCTCAAATTTCACAAACTCATCTGCATAACTGAAATATGCACGCTTGATCACACTTCTCAGCGCCTGTTCATTATTGTAATACAGCGGTGCTTCTTCTCCGTGAATTTTCTCAATCTGCCTTGCTACAGCTTCTTCATTTCCATGGACAGTATCATAGATCAGCTGACTGCTTTCCTGTACCCGGCGGATTGTCTCGTCTCTCTTTACCTCCCGGATCGTATGGGCAAACTCCTGCCGGATCTCCTCGTTCGGGATTCTCGCTTTCTGCGTCTTTCCATCATAGGCAAGATACCCCAGATGGATCAGCAGGGTAAGCACGTCATCCCTGTTCCGGAAAGTCACCAGATCATTTGCGAACGCCCTGGTATCCACTCTTACCTCCACTCCGCCGATCAGATCAGCGACTGTCCTGGACAGCCCGTCAAAATCAAGACTGATATACCCCATCAGGCTTTCAGCCGCCGAGGTCTGTGTCCAGTAGGAATCAAAATCATCATTGCGGACCGCCTTCATGACAGAGTTCGGATTATATACAGAACCGACTCCCGGGAAGGCATATCCGTCATACCACTGCTTCATTTTTGTAAAATCCCGATGATACTCCTCGCAGAGTTTCTCAACTTCTTCTTCCGTAAACCCGACATAAGCCCCGAACTGACGGGGCTTGACCATCGTAAATTCCTCAAAATCCGAGATAGCAGACTGGGATCCGTCTTTTTTTATCGGAAGAATCCCCGTCATATAAACAGCGGCAAATATTTTATCCGTCATACCACTGTTTTTGAACAGCGACCGCAGAAACTCCAGGTATTCTCTCTGAATATCC
This sequence comes from Lachnoclostridium sp. An169, assembly GCF_002160525.1. Classification (GTDB taxonomy): domain Bacteria; phylum Bacillota; class Clostridia; order Lachnospirales; family Lachnospiraceae; genus Mediterraneibacter; species Mediterraneibacter cottocaccae. The sequence goes on along the minus strand of NZ_NFKT01000037.1, from coordinate 6,904 downwards.
GGCTGGTCTTTTGCCTCGCGAATCGGCGCATCCCACTCATCGATGATTGCGATAAACCGGTTTCCCGACAGTCTGGCTGCATTCGCAAGCGTGGGGGCGAACCCTTCCGCAGCCTGAAGCCCCGGATATATTTCCATCAGTTCACTGACAAGATTTTTTCTTATATAAGGAACAATATCAGACAGGGAAGTCTCTCCAATCACGCCGGTCATGTCCAGATAGATCACGTCATACCGGTTCCGGTACTTCTGATAGCTTTTCTCTTTCGCGATAAGCAGATCGTCAAAGAGCCCCGACGAATCACATGTCCTGTCGTAATATGCACACAGCATCTGTGCAGCAAATGATTTTCCGAAACGCCTGGGTCTGCTGATACAGGTCAGTTTCTGCTTTGTGCCGATAGTGTCATTAATCAGAGCGATCAGCCCTGACTTATCCACATATCTGCTGTTCCTTATTTCCCGGAATCCGCTGTTCCCGGGATTCAGGTAATTTCCCATACTGCACGCACCTCCTGCTTTTCCGCTGACTGCTTTCCTGTTTACAGTTAAAATAATACCATGACGGCAGATGAGAAACAAGCTGTTTTCACCCGCCCCGGTATTAAGGTGCATATCCTGACAAAGCCGTCATTCGTCCCGTACTCTTACTCTACGCACCGTACATCTCCCGGAATTTCTTCGGAGTCATATGATATCTTTTTCGGAACTGTTCTGTAAAATAACTCTGGGTGCTGTACTGCAGAATACTGCTGATCTCACTGACAGAGTACCGGGTATACTGAAGCAGCTGCCGGGCGCGCTCCAGTTTTTTGCGCTGAATATATTCCGGGATCGTACAGCCGGTTTCCTTACGGAATTTGCGGGAAATCCACCTCTTGGAAATTCCGCAGTGCAGGGCAATTTCCGTCAGACCGATATGGTTCTGGACATTATTTTCTATAAAGCGGCAGCATTCCGCAATATCCGGGGAATACTTCTTTTTTGTCCCCTGTACCTCTCTCACTTTGCTGATATAAGTATTTACCGCGCTGATATAAAGCCGCCCCGTATCCACAGGAGGAGGCAGAAGATCCATCTCCTGGCAGAATGTGTCGCTGATTAAGTAAGCTGTCTCCGAATCCAGCCCGCCCTGGATCGCAGCCCGGCAGAACAGCGTGACGGATGCGACAAACTCATAGCGTTTCTGTCTGGTGTCATTTTCCGACATTCTTCCGATCATCCCGGGAACCGGTCTGCTGCGGTACTCGCGGAATACTTCCGGATTGCCCTCACGGATTGCCTGTTGGAAAAGTTCCTCATATGCCCACGGAGTGTGTGCCTCCCCGTTTTCCGCAGCCTCATACTGATTTTTCACCAGGGTGCCTCCGATATTCTCTTTCGTATTTCCTTCCAGAAAATCCTGGGAAAGCATACGGATATTGTCTGTTGATACCAACTGGCCTGAAATAATATGAACCGCCAGACGGAGAGTGTTCATCACATTCTGCACAGAACAGTTCGGTCCATAGCGCAGCAGATTGAGAACCGCATCTGTTTCTTCCGCATAAGGGGACGCTTCCAGATGGCGGCGGAGCAGTTTTTCACCGTATTTTACCGGTCCCACCGGGCCAAGCATCACATAACTGCTGCTTCCCAGACCTGCAAGGGCAAAAAAGTAAAGCGACTGATCGCTGACCAGCAGCGGGTGTTCCAGATCGCATCCGTTTTCTTCAAACTGGCTTGCCGCATAGGCGATCATCCGTGGCAGACGCACATCCGGATGCGCCAGAATAATCCCCGAACGGGTATCGGCAATCGAGATCGTAATCCCTGTCGCCAGCTGCAGCGTCCTGAGAAAATCATACCTGTGTTTCAACATCTCCCCTCCTTTGAATCCGAATGATTCCCATTTTTCCTGTATTATACACTTTTTTTGATAAAAAATGTACTTTTTTAATATAACTTTCTGCATTTAATCCCTATAATAGCAGGAAAAGAACACAAGTCCAAAAAGAAGAAAATGGAGGTACAAAAATGGGAAAACGCAAGAAACTTTCAGCAAGTGAAATCGACGGGGTAGCTTACCACCGTGCCAGGTGGTGGCAGATCGCGCTCGGACAGACAAACGGACTGATCTCATCGGCGTTCGGCGTCATGATCGGGGTAATCAGTTATCTGGCAAACTCCGGATACGGAGTGGTCGTAAGCGTGGTCGGCATTATTCTGACCGTGTCCAGGGTATTCGATGGTCTGATCGACCCGTTCATCGCCCTTGTCATCGACAAGATGGATACGCGCTTTGGAAAGATCCGTATTATGATGACCATCGGCTTTCTGATCCGTACTTTTGCAGTATTCATGCTGTTCGTATGGGGCAGCGGAAAATTCGGCATCGTATTTTTTATCGTAATGTATCTGGTCTACATACTTGGGAATTCCATCGGGGATATCGCTGCCAACATGATCGGACCGGCGCTCTCCAATGACCCGAAACAGCGCCCTGCCGTATTCTACTGGGGCATCGCATTCAACGCTTTCGGGGCGATCTTCTTTAACCTGATCGTCACACTCGCGATCCTCCCTGTGTTCGGCAACCAGTACACCAATGAGATGCTCGCCATGACATGTATCGTCTATGTGATTGTAGCTCTCGTTTTCCACATTCTCTGCTGTATCGGTATCACCGGTATCGACCGTCCGGAGACATTTGAGAGCATAGCCGAGGAGGAAGTCGGATTCTGCGATATGTGGGATTTTCTGAAGAGCAACCGCCCCTTCCAGATGTATGTCATCGCGGCAGTATCCGACAAGATTGCCAACCAGGCGTCAAGCCAAGCTGTGGTATCGACCATCTTCTTCGGTATCCTCATGGGGAATATACAGTTCGGATCTATATTAAACGTACTGACTGCGCTTCCGGCAGTCCTGCTGACCTTCATCGGAGCCCGTTATGCCGGTAAACACGGCGCTAAGAAAGGCGTCGTTGTGTGGACATGGGTGGCAACCATTTTTGCTGCCGCTTCGATGCTTTTCTGCATCGCCACAGATATGCGCTCTATCCTTGTTACGCCGGTTCTCCTGGTCATCTTCGTAGTGCTCCGGCTCGGCATGGAATTCGGACGACTCAATGTAAGTACGGTAAACGGAGCCATGAGAGCAGATATCATCGACTATGAACTGGACCGTTCCGGCAAGTATCTGTCCGCGGTAGTAACATCTACTTATAACTTTATTGACCAGATCGTATCCTCCCTGGGTATGCTGATCACCACATCCCTGCTCGCGCTGATCGGATATACCCACACCATGCCGCAGCCGACGGACGATCCGACCACACCGCTGAAAGCAGTCGGTATCATCATCATTTACGTGCTGCCGATTCTGGGATGGCTCTGCACGATCGTGGCAATGAAGTTCTATACTCTGGGTAAGGAAGAAATGGTTCATGTCCAGAAAAGAATCGAGGAAAAGAAGAAACATCTGCAGGAACATACCGCACAGTGATAAAGGAGGTATAAAACATGAAGCTGCCGGACAGATATTACACGCCCTGTACTGAGCCGGGAACCGTCGAGCATATCCGGTACACGTCCCGCGCTTACGCTTTGGAAAGGTTCTACGGGGAGGAGTGCCCTCCCCTGGAAAAATCCATGTATGTCTATCTGCCTTATGGCTATGACAATTCAAAAAAATACAATGTCCTCTATCTGCTGCATGGCGGCACAGATGATGAAGGATACTGGTTCGGGGAGGGGCGCTTTCCGGCGTCCGACACCCGGATATATACGGATGCGGGGAATATTACCCGGAACCTGGCAGACCATATGATCCAGGAGGGTTCTGCGAAGCCTCTGATCATCGTGACCCCCAGTTTTAATGAAGATGTCCCCCGCTTCCAAAAACGCCCGGACTATGCAGACGCTTATTTTTCCAACAGCAGTTACTTTTGGATGGAAATGGAAAACGACATCATGCCCTGTATACAGAAGCGCTATTCCGTCTATGCAGAGGGCACTACCCGGCAGGACTTTGCCGCGGCAAGGGAGCATCAGGCATACGCGGGCGCATCCCAGGGTTCCGTCACCGGTTACTTCTCTGTCATGGAACATATGGCAGACCTGTTTGCCTATATCGGCAGTTACTCAGCAGGAATGATCCGCTTTGAGCTGCAGCCTGCTTTTCACGTAACTGCCGACAAAGAAAGGATGGAGGCGGCTGCCCGCGCGCTGCGCGCAGCTCCTCCCCTGCGGTACTGGTATAACGGGTGCGGTGACCGGGACCAGATGTTTGACACGCATCTTGCAACCTATCAGTATATGCTCGATGCCTGCCCGGAACATCTGACCGAAAAGAACTGCTGCTTTGCCGCAGGTCCCGGCGGAGAGCACAACTACCGCCAGTGGATTACCGATCTGTACCGCTGTCTGAAGATCTTCTTTAAAAAATAGCAGTACTTTATATTCGCTTTATCTTAACAGGCATCATCGGTGCGGGGTAAATAAGAAACAAGCTGTTTTTGTTTGCCCCGCCGGTCTTATCTCTGTCGCTCTGGGTCCCGCCGCTCTCATCCTTTTCTCTGCTCCCTCACCATCCTCCTGCATGACAGATACGCCGCCAGGAAATAACCTCCGTAGACCACCAGAAACAGAACAACTGTAAAGACCACATTGGATGAGATGTGGATATTCATAAATTCTTCAATCATTTCTATCGCTTTTCGAAGGAGCACGGCTGAGAACACGCCCGCCACAACGAGGGGAGCCGCGAAAAACACTGCTGTCTGGAAGAACACAGTGCGGTCGATCTGCCTGTCATCAGCGCCCAGTTTCCGAATCAGCGTGTACCGGTAAACATTATCCGCTGTCTCGGTGAGCTGTTTCAAAGCGAGCAGAGCCGCACAGATCATCAGAAACACCAGTCCGATATAACAGCAGAGAAATACAAGCAGGGCACTGGAACCGTAGTACATATCGTACATCATATTTTTCTCTGTGTAGCGGTAACCATGGCTTTCATCCAGTCCTATGGGAATCAATTTCTGCAGCACCTCATCAGAATCCGTCTGTTCCCTGTACTTCACCAGCAGGATATTCATATCTTTCTCCAGTTTCTGCGCGGTACTGTCCGGGAGAATCAAAGTCCCCCGGTCGTTATTTCCAACCTGAGTCATAAAAAATGTCTCATGGAGCAGTTCAGCAGAGGCACGTTTCAATTCATTTCCTGCGACTGTGAGCGTTGGATGTTCCTTGTAAGCCCGCTCCACATAAGCGATTGTCCCCTCATAGTTGCAGTTCAGCAGATACTCATCTTCATTCAGTGATACCGGCGCCTTCCCCTGCATGGCGAGAGCCCGGTTGAAATCGGACAGGGAGACCGCATTTACCGCAACTTCCGGAAGCGCTGCGTCAAACTGCCAGAGGTTCAGCTTCTGCCCTTCAAACAGATCTCCGTAAGTCAGATCTGCTTCCAGAAGGGTGATCTGTTCCATTTCTTCCGCATAACTTTCCATATCGATCCCCTGACTCAGCAGATAGTCCGCCACGTTGCTGTCCCCGTCTATCTCCACATCAGAGAGTACATTCAGGTCATAGGGCGTGGATACCTCCGACAGGTCATTCATGGCTATGGCCGTACTCACTCCCGCTGACACCGTACAGATCGTAACTGTCAGAAGCCCGCATACCACTGCTATAGTAATATAATTCGTATGAATCCTGCTGCCGACCTGGCGCACCAGAAAGGTATTAAGCCCCCGCAGATAAACCCGGTCATTCATCCGCACCGCGCTTAGGATCACTGTGGCAGCCGTATAGAAAAACAACACCGTTCCCACTGCCAGCGCTGCACTCGCGACCTGGAAATCCATGCTGTCCCGCTGCGGCAGGAGCCCGTTTTTCCAGAACAGGGTACATCCGAAAATCATCAGTCCTGCCGCAAGGAAAAACAGCACGGCGCTTACGATCCTGCCCGGCTCCCGGACATTTTCATTTTTCCTGCCCGCACGTAAAAGGTCGATCAGCTTCACCCCGGAAATGGACCACACATTAAAGATCATGACAATTCCGAAGATAACGGCAAAGCAGACCGCCGTTTTCTCCAGGGCATCTACGGAAAACACAAAGCCAAACTCCGTCATGTCAACAGCAAACAGCTTCAGCGACACAAGGGAGAGTACCTGGGAAAACGCCACGCCGGGCAGGATCCCAACCGCAAGCGAAAGCAGCCCTACACACAGGGTCTCCCCGGCAAAAATCCGCGAGATCCGTCCCTTCTTCATGCCCAGCACCATATAGATGCCCAGTTCCTTCTTCCTTCTGCGCAGGAGGAATCCGTTTGCATAAATGACAAGAAATGCAAGCACTGCCGCGATCACCACCGACAGCATGGAGAGCAGAATGCCAAGCTGTTCATAGAGCAGTTCTTTCGTAGCCCCGATCTCTGCAAACGCTGACTGGTCGGCAATGGAATTGAATGCGTAAAACAGGCTGACTGAGAGCATCAGCGTGAGAAAATAAACGAGATAATCCCGGATATTTTTTCTCACATTTTTCAGGATCAGTTTCACAGAACTCATTTCTGCTCACCTCCCAGAACGGATACCACTTCCAGTATCTTCGCAAAGAAATCTTTCCGCAAATCCTGCCCCCGGTTCAGCTCGTTGAAGATCTTCCCGTCCTTGATGAACAGGATCCTCGTACAGTAGCTCGCGGAAAATGCATCATGCGTAACCATGAGGATCGTGGTATCAAGCCGTTCGTTGAGCTCGGTCAGCATGGTCAGGAGCATCCTGGAGGAATTGGAATCCAGAGATCCCGTGGGTTATGTATCATTAGTATAACAAACCCCGGAAGGCTTGCTTCCGGGGTTTTATTCCTGAAATGAGTAATCGAAAACGAAAATGCATAATTGAAATCAAAAATACC
>NZ_NFKT01000036.1 GCF_002160525.1 Lachnoclostridium sp. An169 | reverse complement strand
AAGTGCCGTAAGGCATGGAGCTGACTGCTACTAATAGGTCGAGGGCATAACCAGGAAGGGAACAGACGGATGATTGATTCTTTGTATGTAGTTTTGAAGGTACATGATAAAAGTACGGCAGATACCGGGACCTCTGGGAGTAATATCCCAGAGGTTCTTTTTATCTGTTTTATGGCAGATATCCGCACAAAAAAAGGGAGGATTTTTCCTCCCTTTTATATCTTCAGAACACCTGTGGACTCCCTGTACTTTACTGTTGTCCGCACATGGGTAATCCGGTAGGGAATCTCCGGATCTGCGATCCGGGAAAGCAGCATATCCGCAGCAATATATCCCATTTTAGAGCTGGGGATGTCAACGGTAGTGAGATGTGGTTCGATGATCCTGGATTCGGCGGCGTTGTCGAATCCGGTAATGCGGACATCTTCCGGTACACGGATCCCCTGTTTTTTGAAAGAACGGATCAGGTCAACTGCGACAAAGTCGTTTGCACAGATAAAGGCGTCGGGAAGGACGAGAAGCCTTTTTACGGCTTCTGCAAGGAGTCCGGAATCAGAGAAAGTATCCGGGTCGGAAAACTGTGTGTTGACCGGGGAGAGTCCGTTTGCCCTGAGCGCGTCAGCAAATCCCTGATAGCGTTCAAAGAAAGAACGGCAGTGACGGCAGTCGCCGGCAAATGCGAGTCTCTGGAACCCGTTCTGGATAAGGGTATCCGTCAGCCGGAACACACTGGCATGGTTTTCCATCAGCAGAAAGTCTGCGTCAATCTGTGTAAAATCAGTATCATAAGCCGTATCGACAAAGAGAAGAGGCAGACCGAGCGATCCCAGCATTTCTATATAATCCGGGTCAAACAGCTCCATGCATACGATTCCCTCAATGTTATCTTTATCCAGGCCAAGAGGCAGCTGGAGGGCACGAATTTCCTCGTCACGTGCCGGAAACATGGAAAGCCGGAAGTTATTCTGGCTGATTTTCTCCTGAAAGGTATTCAGAGCAAAGGTTCCAAAATGGGAACCATATGGCATATTCTGGGTGATCAGCGCAAGTTCTTTGACCTCACCTGTCTGGATGAAAGGTTCCTGCTGCACGTATATGAATCTGCTGTACCCCATTTCTGCAGCTTTCTCAAGAATTCTGCGGCGGGTATCATCTGCCAGTACGCCGGTATTATTCAATGCCTTTGAAACAGTGTTTCTGGAAAGTCCAAGGCTGTCTGCAATATCCTGAATCGTAACTTTTTTACCCATTCTGTTCTCCGATCTGCCGCCCGGAAAAGCGGCGAAATTACTGTTACATTTACTTTAATAGATTATGGAAGATTTGTCAAATGTAAAATAGAGAAGGTGCAATCAGAAAATATAATAATATGAAAGCTGTTTTATGTAAAATGAATTCACACGAAAGTGTGCAAATGCACAATAAAATAATGGTGAAAATGTAAAAATAATGTTGACATTATGCATAATTGATGTTAATATAATGTCAACATAACAAAACGCTATGTATAAAATGACCGGTCGAAAGTTACAAAATGTGCAAATGTAAAAGGAAGGGAGAAGAAAATGAAAGTTCTTCGGAAAAAAGCCACGGCGGCTGTGAGACAATCGCCGGGGGAGAAACTGAGGTATGTAAAAAGAAACTGGCAGCTTTACGTATTTTTTCTGCTGCCCGGGCTTCTGCTGACACTGATTTTCAAATACGGACCCATGGGTGGCGTGCTGATTGCATTCGAGGATTACAATGTAATCGAGGGCGTTCTGGGCAGCCCGTGGGTGGGACTGGAGTATTTCCAGAGGTTCCTGTCCTCGCCCGATTTTATGGATTATCTGCTGAACACACTGAAGCTTAGCGTCTACGGACTGCTCTGGGGATTCCCGATTCCGATAATTCTTGCGCTTCTGTTAAATCAGATCCGCAGGGCGGGAATCAAGAAAAAGATTCAGCTTCTGATCTACGCGCCCAACTTTATTTCCGTTATCGTCCTCTGCGGTATGGTCCGCATCTTTCTCTCGCCGGTGGGACCGATCAACTCACTGCTCGGGATTAATACAAACTGGATGACCATGCCGGAAGCGTTCCGTACCATCTATATCGCCAGCGGCATCTGGCAGACCGCAGGGTGGTCCTCCATTATGTACACGGCGGCGCTGGCGAACGCAAGCAAGGATCTGGAAGAGGCGGCGATTGTGGATGGAGCCAATATCCTGCAGCAGATCCGCTATGTGCAGCTGCCCGCAATCAAGAACATTATCGTGATTCAGTTTATCCTTCAGGCGGGAAATATTATGAGCATCGGATTCGAGAAAGCCTATGCACTGCAGACAGACATGAACCTTCCGGCTTCCGAGATCCTTTCTACATATGTATACCGGATCGGTCTTCTGAACGGCGATTACGGTTATTCAACGGCGGTAGGACTTTTTAACTCAGTGATCAATGTAATTCTTCTGATTCTTGTGAACTGGATCGTGTCGAAATTAAACGACGGAGAAGGATTATAAAAGGGAGGGCTGTTTTGTGGAAACAAGAAGAAAAATGAAACTCGGGACATCGGACCGCATTATTCTCGGCGTCGGGTACACGCTGCTCGGATTATTTGTGCTGGCTGTTTTCGTCCCGCTTGTATATATTGTGATTGCATCCTTTATGGATCCGAACGTGCTCAATAACCAGGGAATCAGCTTCCATTTTGCGGACTGGACACTGGATGCATACCGGAGAGTCCTGGAAAATGAGATGATCTGGCGCGGATTTTTCAACGCCCTGTTCTATTCGGCGGCATTTACGGTTATCTCGGTTTTTGTAACACTGCTTGCAGCCTATCCCATGTCGAAGAAAGATTTTGTGGGACGGAAGTTTTTTAACATTATATTTATTATCACCATGTTTTTCGGAGGCGGCCTGATCCCGACCTTTATTCTGATCAACAACCTTCACATGGTCAATACGATCTGGGCGATTCTGATCCCGGGAGCATTTAATGTGTGGAACATGATTCTTGCAAGGACCTACTACCAGTCCATCCCGGGCGAGCTCAGAGAAGCGTCCGCGATCGACGGGGCCAATGAGATCCAGCATTTCTTCAAGATCATGATGCCGGTGTGCAAACCGATCATCGCAGTGCTTGCCCTCTGGTCATTCGTGGGTATGTGGAACAGCTATTTTGACGCCATGATCTATCTGAACGATGCAGACCTTCAGCCTCTGCAGCTTGTGCTGAGATCCATTCTGGTGCAGAATACGCCGCAGCCGGGAATGATCGCAGATATCCAGAGCACGGCGGAGATGTCAAAAGTTGCGGAGCTTTTGAAATATGCGACGATTGTTGTATCAAGTCTGCCGCTGATCGTAATGTATCCGTTCTTCCAGAAGTATTTTGACAAGGGAATCATGGTAGGTTCCGTAAAAGGTTAGAGGAGGCCGATGATCAATGAAAAAGAGATGGAAAAGACTGACAGGGCTTGGACTGTCCTTCGTTTTAACATTTTCACTGTTTGGATGCAGCAGCAGTGACGCCCGCAGGGCAGACCCGGATCCGGATACCCCGGTTGAGGACGTGGCTTTCCCGCTGGAAGAGACGGCGGAACTGTCCTTTATCACAAGCGCTCCGGCAACGACAACCCAGGAGCCCAATGAAAAACTGATCTTCCAGAGACTGGAGGAACAGACAAACGTACATATTGACTGGACCTGTTTTGTGGACGACCAGTTTGCGGACAAGAAGAACCTGGCGCTTGCCCAGTTCGGAAATCTGCCGGACGGCCTGTTTACAGCGGGGATGAGCGATTATGACCTGTTAAGATATGCAAAGCAGGGAATCATCATTCCCCTGGAGGACCTGATCGACAAATATATGCCGAACCTTCAGGCTGTATTTGAAAAGTATCCGGAGTACCGGACCATGTGTACCGCCCCTGACGGACATATTTATTCCTTCCCGTGGATCGAGCAGCTCGGCGAGGGAAAGGAAGCTATTCAGGCAATCGGCGGAATTCCGTACATTAACAAAAAGTGGCTGGATTTCCTGGATATTGATGTGCCGGAAACCGTGGATGAACTGGAACAGGCGCTGATCGCATTCCGGGATAATGCAGATGCTCTGGAGGAAGAGTTTGACATCCAGGGAGATGTGATTCCCATGTCCTTCATTATCAACAACGGCGACCAGGATCCGGCGATCCTGATTAACGGTTTCGGAGAAGGATATGGTGATACGGCAGATCATTTCGCAGTGACTGATGAGGGAGAAGTGATCTATACGACGGTTCAGGAAGGATATAAGGAAGGTATCGAGTGGCTTCATTCTCTGGTCGAGCAGGGGCTGACTGATCCGGAGGCATTTACCCAGGAATGGTCAACCTATGTGGCAAAGGGAAAGAACCACAGATACGGGCTTTGCTTTACCTGGGACATTGCAAACATCGACAACTATGACGACTATGTGATGATGCCGGCGCTTGCAGGTCCCGACGGCCTGGTAAACATTACGCGTCAGAACGGCAGCGAGACGAGCGGATTTGACAGAGGACGCTGTGTTCTGACTACCAGCTGCCGGGACACGGCTCTGGCTGCGGCATGGATCGACCAGATGTATGCGCCGCTTCAGTCGATACAGAACAACTGGGGAACTTACGGGGAAGAGGGCGCTGCCAATATATTTGAGATGAGCACCAATGCGGAAGGCGGACCGATGCTCAGGCATCTTGACCTGGGAGACGAGTCACCGGTGGAGGTCAGACAGGCGCAGTCGGTGAACGGACCGCTGGCAGTGCTCAACGACTATTATGATGTGTATGTGACCCAGCCCGACGATGCAAAATGGCGTCTGGACAACATGCATGAAATTTATCTGGAAGATATGAAAAGCGAGTATGTTTACCCGAATGTATTTATGAGTATCGATGATACCAACAAAGTGTCCCAGTACGATACGGACATCAAAAAATATGCCGAGCAGAAGAAGGCGGACTGGATCTTAAACGGCGGTATTGAGGAAGAATGGGACGAATATCTGCAGAAAATGGAAGATTACGGTCTGTCAGACTATCTTGCCATCAAGCAGAAATATTTCGACCAGTATCAGGAATCTCTCGGCAGCGAGAATCAGTAAAAAAGAAAACAATTAAAAGAAAGAGCAGGAGACAAGTAAATGGGCAGTACAAAGTTGGACAGAGCAAGAAAATATGAAAAGGAAGAGACAGTAAAAATACCGGCGGAACAGAGACCTGTTTTTCATATGTCTGTGCCGGTGGGCTGGATGAACGATCCAAATGGTTTTTCCGTCTATCAGGACGAGTACCACCTGTTTTACCAGTATAATCCCTATGGAACCGGATGGGATTCCATGCACTGGGGACATGTGAAAACAAAAGATTTCGTGAAGTGGGAGTATCTCCCGGCAGCACTTGCGCCGGATGAGCCTTACGACGAAGCGGGAGTCTTCTCCGGCGGAGCTGTGGAGAAGGATGGAAAGCAGGTCCTGATCTATACGGGGGTATCGGAGATTGACCTTCCCGATGGGAAAAAGGCAGTGCGCCAGAACCAGTGCGTGGCAGTCGGCGACGGTATCGACTATGTGAAAGCAGAGGAGAATCCGGTGATTACGGCATCCCAGCTTCCGGAAGGAAGCAGCCTGGAGGATTTCCGTGACCCGAAAGTGTGGAAAGAGGACGGGATGTATTATGCAGTAGTGGGAAGTCGTGCGGCAGATGGAAGCGGACAGATCGCCCTGTTTTCCTCGGAGGATCTGAAGGACTGGAAATTCTGTTCCATTCTTGATAAATGCGAAAACAGATACGGAAAAATGTGGGAGTGCCCGGATTTCTTCCCACTGGACGAAAAGCAAATCCTTCTTACATCGCCTCAGGACATGATGGCAGAGGGGTTGGAGTTCCACAACGGAAATGGTGTGATCGGACTGATCGGAAGCTATGACAGGGAGAAATATCAGTTCCACAGGGAAATGGTTCAGTCTCCGGATTACGGGCTTGACTTTTATGCGCCCCAGACCCTTGGGACAGCGGATGGCAGGAGAATAATGATTGCCTGGATGAAATCCTGGGACATGAATCTGTTCCCGGAAGGACACCGCTGGAACGGCATGATGACCTGCCCCAGAGAACTGTCAGTAAGAGATGGAAGACTCTGCGCGGTTCCGGTCAGGGAACTGGAGGAGCACTATACGGATCGGACGGAATACAGGGGCGAAACTCTCCGGGGAGAGATGGAGCTGGAGGGAATCCGAGGGAGAGTGATGGACCTTTCCCTGGACCTGGATGTGTCAGAGTGCAGCGGTCTCCGGATTCTTGTGGCAAAGGACGAGCGCTTCTATACGGAGATAAGCCTTGATCCGGAAAATGAAATCCTTACCTTTGACCGGACATGGTCCGGGCTGCGCAGGGATTGTGTATGCCGGCGCAGCATGAAGGTCAGAATCCGGGAAGGAAAGATCCGGCTTAGGATTCTGCTTGACCGGTATTCTGCAGAGATCTTCGCAAACGATGGAGAGAACGTGATGACATCTCTCATCCTGACGCCCCAGACGGCAGACCGGATCGTGTTTGATGTGAAGGGAAGCGTGCAGGCGGATATTGTAAAGCACGGGATCAGGTAAGGTTAATGAAAAAAGTTCTTGACCTTCCCCGTCGAATCTGATAGAATACATCTATAAAAAATTTGTAACTGCAGTTGCAGAAGAAAGAGACAATAAATAAGTTGGTCCAGAGACGGACAGCGTATTTGTTGTCTCTTTTCTTTTTCAGGAGGTAGGGAATATGAAAAAAACAATGAATATCCGTTTTGAATCCGTCGATATGGTAGAAAAGTTTTCGAGAGAAATCGCTGATTTTAAGGGAGAGTTCGATCTGATCTCCGGAAGAAAAACAATTGACGCCAGATCCTTCCTGGGAATCTTCAGCCTGGATCTGTCACGGCCTCTTGTGCTCAACGCAGTGACCGATGATGCGCGGGCATTCGATGTGTTCAGTTATTATCAGGTATGAAATCAATCACATTGAAAAATTATGATTATAAGACATGTTATGTATGGTGTATGCAAACGCCGTAAGCAGGAAACAGCCAAAACAGTTTTGGACGATATATTATCGGAACGTGATGTTTTAAAGCTGCTTCGTACTTACGGCTTTTTTTGCTGTCTGCAATAATTTTCAGAAAAAATAAAGAATGTGCTAAAGATTTGCGACAAGTAATTGATAAATAATTGACAATGCTGACAAATTCTGCTACTCTCTAAATGAACATGTTCATAAAAACAGAAAGGTGAAAATCATGCCAAAGATTATTGATGAAGCGAGAAAGAAGATACTGGAGAGCGCGAGAAAGAAACTGCTGTCAGAAGGGTACGGCGCAGTATCCTTAAGAGAAATTGCAAGGGAATGTTCCATTGCGGTGGGAACGATCTACAATTACTTTGACAGTAAGGACAGCCTTGTGGCTTCGATTATGCTTGATGACTGGTTTCAGGCGCTTTCCGAGATGGATGAGGGAATCGCCGCGTCGGACGGAATCACGGACGGGATCATAGAGATTCACGCGGCGGTTGAGCGTTTCTCTTCCATTTACAGGGAAGTGTGGTCCCAGTTTCTCCAGTCCGGAGGTTCTTCCTCGGAGGTGGACAGCAGGCATCTTATGCTCCGGGGACAGATAGAAGAGAAGATCCGGAGCCTTCTTGCCCGAAACGGACGGCGGGAGGATGCCGGATTCGCCCCGATTCTGGCGGAACTGGTGCTTGCAATCGGACCGAGGACAGATATTTCCGGCAAGCAGCTGTCGGACTTTTTAAATCGCTTTTTTCAGTGACCGGCGGGCGTAAAAGAGGAGTGAAGAGGAAGAAATGAAAGTAGTTCTTGCAGGTGCATTTGGAAAACTTGGTACGGATATTTTAAAGGCGCTGATCCGGGATGGATATGAGGTTGTGGCAGCGGATATGACGGAAAAGAGTACGCCGGAAATCGCAGGGAAATCTGAATCTGCTCAAAGAGGCAGAAAAGGCGGGAGTGAAAGGATTCACCTACATTTCCGTGATCAAGGCGGACAGCGATCCGAAGGTTCCCATGCTCCACGCCAAGGCGATGTTTGAGGAGGCGCTGAAAAAGAGCGGAATTCCCTATGTGATTCACCGTCCTACCGGATATTTCTATGATATTGCGAAAGTGTTTATGCCCATGATTGAGAAAGGAGAAGTTACTCTGCTCGGAAAGCAGGATGCTCATGCTAATGTAATCGATACAAGTGATTTTGCGGATTTCATCGTTCTGCATATGAAAGACCGGAACAAGGTATACAATGTGGGTGGAAACGAGACCTATTCATATGAAGAGATTGCCAGGATGTTCTTCGCGGCAGCAGGAAAGGAGCCGGTTATCAAACGCGCTCCGGTATGGCTGTTCAGTGTCCTTGCCTTCATTAATAAATGTAAGAAAAACGGAAAGGAAGCAATTATCCGTTTCTCAAAGTGGACTCTGACAAACGAGCTAGTCGGCGAAGATAAATACGGGAAGCTGAGTTTCAGAGAATATATCAAAGAGTGCTATAAAAAATAGGAGAGAAAAGTGAGGAGAGAACGATGAGTTTTGGCGAAATGGTGCAGGCGGCATTCCCGCCACAGATCTGGATTATTTTAATCGTCTGTGCGGTACTGTGTGCAGTTGGTTTTTATAAGTTTGTCTATTTCCTTTCCGTGGGATACGGCTTTGCCGTGTGCGGAGCGGGAATTGCGATTCTGGTTCTGTATGGACGGGGGCTTGGAATATGGACGATAATACTCTGTCTGCTGTTTGTTGTTTACGGAATCCGGCTCGGAGGCTTCCTGCTCTGGCGGGAGATACGGAGCGCTTCCTACCGGAAAACGCTGAAAACGGCAGGCGGGGATAAGCCCATGCCGGTGTTTGTAAAAGCGGCAATCTGGGTATGTGTTGCTGTTATGTATGTGCTTCAGATCTCCCCGGTGTTTTACCGGGCGGCAGGCAGCGCGGCAGACGGAGGATCATCCGACAGTATTACGGCGGTTGTTGCGGCTGTGATTATGGCGGCTGCTCTGATTATTGAGAGCATCGCGGATAAACAGAAATCCGCTGCAAAGGAGAAGAATCCCGGGCGGTTCTGCGATACGGGGCTGTACAGGATCGTGCGCTGTCCCAACTACCTCGGGGAAGTGCTCTTCTGGACAGGTGTGCTGATCTCCGGGTTCGGTGCGCTGGAAGGAGCAATACAGTGGGTGATTGCAGTTCTCGGCTATATCCTGATTGTCTATGTCATGTTCAGCGGGGCGAAACGCCTGGAAATCCGGCAGAACAAGAATTACGGAGCTGATCCGGAATACCGGAAATATGTGGAGAGCACGCCTATCCTGATTCCGCTGGTTCCGCTGTATCACCTGAAAGATATCAGATTTATTGTGGCGTAGAAATAAAAAAAATAGAGCGCAATCTGTTTTTTCGCTTGACAAACTCCTCCTTCAAGGTTAATATATCCATTAGCAGCGAAAGAAGGAGGAGTTATTATTATGAAAATGATGAAAAAAGCAGCAAGTGTTGCACTTGCATCGGCACTCGTTGTTTCCCTGGCTGCATGCGGAAGCAACGGTGGAGACGGCAACAGTAATTCAGGATCTACAGGTTCCGATACATTCATGATCGGTGGCATCGGACCTACGACAGGAGATAACGCAATCTACGGAACAGCAGTAAAGAACGGTATTCAGCTTGCAGTTGATGAGATCAACGAGGCAGGCGGAATCAACGGATACCAGATCTCCTATAAGTTTGAGGATGACCAGAGTGATTCCGAGAAATCCGTGAATGCTTACAATACTCTGAAAGACTGGGGAATGCAGATGCTGGTCGGAACAGTTACTTCCACTCCGTGTGTTGCGGTAGTTGAGGAGACACATGTGGACAATATGTTCCAGTTCACTCCGTCAGCTACATCTGTGGAAAGTGTTCAGTATGACAATGCATTCCGTATGTGCTTCTCAGACCCGAGCCAGGGTACTGTTTCTGCAGATTACATTGCAGATAACGGACTGGCTACAAAGATCGGTGTGATCTACGACAGCTCAAGCACATATTCTACAGGTATTTATCAGAATTTTGCGGCTGAGGCTGATGTGAAGGGACTGGAGATTGTATCTGCAGAGGCATTTACATCTGACAGCAATTCCGATTTCAATGTACAGCTTCAGAAGGCAAAAGATGCAGGCGCTGAGCTTGTATTCCTTCCGATTTACTATCAGGAGGCTTCCCTGATTCTTGCTCAGGCAGACAGAATGGGATATGCGCCGAAGTGGTTTGGCGTGGACGGTATGGATGGAATCCTTAACCTGGACGGATTTGACGCATCGCTTGCAGAGGGCGTTATGTTCCTGACACCGTTTACTCCGACTGCAGATGATGAGGCGACACAGACATTTGTTGCGAATTACGAAGCTGAGTTCGGTGATACCCCGATTCAGTTTGCAGCAGATGCTTACGACTGCCTGTATGTAATCAAGGCAGCGGCAGAGAAGGCAGGTATTACGCCGGATATGAGCGTTTCCGATATTTGTGATGCAATGAAGACTGCAATGACAGAGATTACAGTTGACGGTCTTACAGGAAAGCAGATCACATGGGGCGAGGACGGCGAGCCATCCAAAGAGCCTACCGTTGTTGTAATTCATGACGGAGCTTACACTGTAATGTAAGAGTTGCAGAAGTCCGCCGGAGAGACGCCGGGCTGAAATGTGATGAAAAACGACCGGGGAGATGTGCTGAGAGAGAAAAACACATCTCCCCGGTTTTGATTTGAAACCGGAGGAGAAGAACAATGAAGACTGTAAAGGTCAGAAATGTGGAAATCGGAGCGGGAATGCCGAAGATATGCGTTCCGATTACAGGAAGAACAGAAGAGGAGATCGTGCAGCAGGCACAGATGCTCAGGCAGAGTGCGGCAGATCTGGCGGAGTGGAGAGCAGACTGGTATGAGAATGTTTTCTGCCCGGCTGAGGTGGAAAAGATGCTGAAAATTCTCAGGGAAAAACTTGGAGAGATGCCTCTTCTGTTTACTTTCCGCACGGCGAAGGAAGGCGGAGAGAAGGACGTGGAACCGGATGCTTATGTGGAACTGAACAGAAATGTCATAAGGACAGGGCTGGCGGATCTGGTGGATGTGGAAGTGTTCGGCGGGAAAGAAAACGTACAGGACACCGGAACAGCAGAAGAGATTATAGAGGCAGCGCACGGATGCGGTGTGAAGGTGGTTGCGTCCAGCCATGATTTTGAAAAGACGCCTCCGGAGGAGAGAATTATTTCCCGGCTGCGCCGGATGCAGGAGACTGGGGCAGATATTGTGAAGATTGCAGTCATGCCGCAGAACAGGAGGGATGTCCTGACTCTGCTTTCGGCTACGCAGGAGATGACGGAAAAATATGCAAAATGTCCTGTCATCACGATGGCCATGGGCGCTCTGGGAGTGATCAGCCGGCTTGGCGGAGGCGTATTCGGATCGGCAGTTACGTTCGGCACAGCGGGAAGGGCTTCGGCTCCTGGACAGACGGATGCGGCGGAACTGAAGCGCGCTCTGGAGCTGATCCACGGCGGCGCACATTGATTTTTTTTATTGCCATCCTTGCGACGGCTGTGATATAATTAACCGATACGCGAAAACTATAGATAAAATAAAGATGAGAGGGAATGACTATGAGCTTTATATCGTATCTGATCAATGGATTAAGCCTGGGAAGCGTCTATGCGATCATTGCTCTTGGATATACCATGGTATACGGTATTGCTAAGATGCTGAATTTTGCCCACGGGGATGTCATTATGATCGGTGCATACACGGCGCTGATCAGTATGACCCAGCTTGGCGTCCCGGTTCTTCCGGCAATTCTGATCGCGGTAGTGGTATGTACGGTACTCGGCGTTGTGATCGAGCGGATTGCATATAAGCCTCTGCGGAATGCATCGTCTTCTCTGGCGGTGCTGATCACGGCAATCGGTGTCAGCTATCTGCTCCAGAATATCGCGCTGCTTGTATTCGGCGCAAATACACAGACATTTCCGTCTGTTGTGAAATGGAGCGGATTAAGCCTTGCAGGAGGACAGCTTAAGATCAGCGGTGTTACGATCGTGACGATTGCGGCATGTATCGTGATCATGATTGTGCTGACTCTGTTCGTGCAGAAGTCCAAACCGGGACAGGCAATGCGCGCGGTGTCGGAAGACCGCGGCGCTGCACAGCTGATGGGAATTAATGTAAACGGTACCATCGCCCTGACCTTTGCGATTGGTTCCGCTCTGGCGGCGGTCGCAGGCGTGCTTCTCTGTTCCGCCTACCCGAGCCTGGATCCGTATACAGGGGCCATGCCGGGAATCAAGGCGTTCGTGGCTGCGGTATTCGGAGGCATCGGATCCATATCCGGAGCGTTTGTCGGCGGCATTCTTCTCGGTGTGATCGAGATTCTGGGACGCGCCTACATTTCATCACAGATGGCGGACGCCCTTGTGTTTGCAGTGCTGATTATTGTGCTCCTTGTGAAACCTACTGGAATTTTAGGGAAAAAGATTCAGGAGAAAGTGTAGGTGACAGGGAAGATGAAAAAGTTAAAGAATATGAAGAAAACTACAAAAAGCAATATGATTACCTATGGAATCGTGATCGTCGCGTTCCTCGTTATGCAGATTCTGATCAGTACGGGGAATATTTCCAGCCTGCTCCAGGGTCTGATGGTACCGCTGTGTATCTATATAATACTGGCGGTTTCCCTGAATCTTGTTGTCGGTATCCTGGGTGAACTCAGTCTGGGACATGCGGGATTCATGTGTGTGGGCGCCTTTTCCAGCGCATTTTTCTCGAAATGCATGAAAGACGTTATCACAGTGGCGCCGCTGCGGTTCTTCCTGGCCCTGCTGATCGGTATTGCGGTGGCGGCAGTGTTTGGAATCATTATCGGAATCCCGGTACTCCGCCTGAAAGGAGACTACCTGGCTATCGTCACTCTTGCATTCGGCGAGATTATCAAGAATCTGGTCAATGTCATGTTCATCGGTGTGGATTCCAACGGTTTCCACTTCTCTACAAAGGATGTGATGAGCCTGAACATGGAACCGGACGGGACGGTAATCATGAACGGACCTCAGGGGATTACGGGAACACCGAGGGACGCTACATTCCTGATCGGAGTGGTTCTGATCCTGATTACACTTTTCATTGTGATGAATTTGATTAATTCCAGGGACGGACGTGCGATTATGGCAATCCGTGACAACCGGATTGCAGCGGAGTCCATCGGCATCAATGTGACAAAATACAAGCTGATGGCGTTTACGGTTTCCGCAGCACTGGCAGGAGGCGCCGGCGTTCTCTATGCGCACAACCTCTCCACACTGACTGCGAACACCAACAACTTCGGATATAATATGTCCATCTCCATTCTCGTATTCGTTGTCCTGGGCGGAATCGGAAGCATCCGCGGATCGATTATTGCGGCTGTGATCCTGACCCTTCTCCCGGAGATGCTCCGCGGACTTAACGATTACAGAATGCTGATCTACGCGATTGTCCTGATTATTATGATGCTCTTTAACTGGGCTCCCAAGGCGATCGAGTGGAGAGAAAAATACCTTTCCTTCGGAAAGAGGAAAAAGGAGGCTGTGAAATAATGGCGGCATTATTGGATGTGAAAAATCTCGGTATTTCCTTCGGCGGTCTCCGTGCGGTAAATGGATTTGACATTTCTATCGAAAAGGAAGAGCTCTACGGCCTGATCGGTCCGAATGGAGCGGGAAAGACGACGGTATTCAACCTTCTGACCGGTGTGTATAAGCCGGATACGGGGAAGGTTCTCCTTGACGGGCAGGACATCACGGGGAAGAAGACCATCGATATCAGCAAGGCGGGAATCGCCAGGACATTCCAGAATATCCGGCTTTTCCAGAAACTGAGCGTTCTGGATAATGTAAAGGCAGGACTTCACAACAAACATCACTATTCCACCATCGAGGGGATCCTGCGGCTTCCCAATTACCGGAAGGTGGAGCGTGAGATGGACGAGCAGGCGATGGAGCTTTTGAAAGTGTTCAACCTGGATCAGGAGGCAGACCTTACCGCGGCAAATCTTCCCTACGGAAAGCAGAGAAGACTGGAGATTGCCAGGGCCCTCGCCACAGAGCCGAAACTCCTTCTTCTGGATGAGCCGGCAGCGGGCATGAACCCCAATGAGACCGGGGAGCTGATGGAGATGATCCGGTTTGTGAGAAAGAATTTCCATATGACAATCCTGCTGATCGAACATGATATGAAACTGGTCAGCGGAATCTGCGAGCGGCTTACTGTTCTGAACTTTGGAGAAGTGCTTGCACAGGGAAAAACAACAGATGTGCTGAACAACCCGCAGGTTATCACGGCATATCTGGGAGAATAGGAGGGAAACTGCTATGTCAATGCTTGAAGTCAGAGATCTGGAAGTATATTACGGTGTGATTCAGGCGATCAAGGGGGTATCCTTCCATGTAGACCAGGGGGAGGTCATCGCACTGATCGGCGCCAACGGCGCGGGAAAGACGACGATCCTGCACACTGTTACCGGCCTGCTGTCTCCGAAGAAAGGCAGCATTATGTTCGAGGGAAAGGACATTACAAAAGTTCCGGCGCACAAGATCGTTTCCATGGGAATGGCGCATGTGCCGGAGGGGCGCCGGGTGTTCTCGGAGCTGAGTGTATATGAGAACCTGAAGATGGGCGCCTATACAAGGAAAGACAGAAATGAGATCGAGGAGAGCCTGAAAAATGTCTATGAGAGATTCCCGCGTCTGGAGGAGAGAAAGAACCAGATGGCGGGAACCTTAAGCGGCGGTGAGCAGCAGATGCTCGCTATGGGGCGCGCGCTGATGTCAAAGCCGAAGATCATTCTTATGGATGAGCCGTCCATGGGACTTTCACCGATTCTGGTAAATGAGATCTTCGATATTATCCAGGCGGTGAGCAAGAGCGGAACTACAGTTCTTCTTGTAGAGCAGAATGCGAAAAAGGCACTCTCCATTGCGGACCGTGCATATGTTCTGGAGACAGGAAACATCGTACTGGAAGGAAAGGCAAAAGATCTTCTGGAAGATGATTCCATCAAGAAAGCTTATCTCGGCGAATAGGGGGTGCATCTTATGAGAAATATTGTGATTACAGTTTCGAGGCAGTACGGAAGCGGCGGTAAGACAATCGGTGCGATGCTGGCACAGGAGCTGGGCATCAACTGCTACAGCAGGGAGATCCTGCGCATGGCTTCCGAGGACAGCGGCATCAACGAGAGGCTGTTCGGCATGTCGGACGAGAAAATGAGACATGCGCCCTGGTTTAAGATCCTGAGCCGTCCTTATGACGGAGAACTGCTTACTCCGGAGGATCGGGATTTTGTCTCAGATGACAATCTGTTCAACTATCAGGCGAAGATAATCAAGGAACTGGCTGCGAAGGAATCCTGTGTGATTATCGGACGGTGTGCAGATTATGTGCTCCGGGATTATCCGAATGTGGTGAGCGTGTTTGTTCATGCGGACCGGCAGTTCTGTCTGGACCGCGCTATGGAGCGCCACAGTATGACGGAGAAGGAGATGCAGAAATACATCGAAAAGACAGACAAGTACAGAGGAGACTTCTACCGTTACCACACCGGACATGAATGGGCAGATGCGAGAAACTACGATCTCTGTCTGAACAGCGGAAAACTCGGATTTAAGAAATGTGTGGATGAGATCCGGGCATATATGAAGATCCGCTTTGATCTGCAGGACTGACGACAGGGGCAGATATATAAGGCGTAAAGAAAATCATAACAGAAAGTATGATATAAGGTATAATAAAAAGCAGAGAAAATTTCGGGAGATACACAGGCTGAATGATATGGTTTGTAATTCAGCGGTGTATCTCCCGTTTTTTTTATTCTCCGCCGGGGAGCTGCGCGTGCCGGATAAGTCCATACCCGATTGAGGTGGGGCCGGCGTGAACGCCGATGGTGGCGCCGATGCGGCAGACAGGAATCTCAACAGTGGTGCCGTAATGCTCTTTCAGGCGGTCATTTTCAGAAGACTTCATATGTTTTGAACACAGCGGGGGAGGATTCAATATAAATCCAGGTTAAATATTAATAAATTATTAATATATAGCACTGATGTTGTAATAAAATTGTAACAATGTTATAATCACAGCAGCGGACAGGTCTGAAAAATGATGTGGACAGGTCCGGGGCCTTCTGTGGAAAACAGCATAAAAACAGAACAGATAACAGAAAAACATGACAGAAACAGGAGAAGAAAGGGGAGCTGTCTGTGATACATATCAGTGAACTGACAAAAAAATTTGACGATATCTGCGCGGTGAATCATATTACGCTTGATATACCGGACGGGGAGATGTTCGGACTTCTGGGGACAAACGGCGCCGGGAAGACCACGCTTCTGCGTATTCTCGCGGGTATTCTGGAGGCGGATTCCGGAGAGATACAGATTGACGGGGAGGAGGATCCGTTCTGCCCGTCCTGCAGGAAACAGTTTTTCTATCTGCCCGATGATCCCTATTATTTTCCCAATGCATCCATGAATTCCATGATCCGGCTGTACGGGAACCACTATCCGGACATGGACGGGGAGGAGGCGCAGTATATGGCAGAAACGTTGAATCTCGACACCATGCGTCCGCTGAGGACCTTTTCCAAGGGGATGAAGCGACAGGCATTTCTGATTATGGCGCTCTGTTCCGGAACAAAATATCTTCTCTGCGATGAGGTGTTTGACGGTCTGGACCCCATTGTGACAGAGGTGATGAAGAACCTGTTTAAAAAAGCCATGGAACAGCGGAATTTTACGGTTATTATGGCTTCCCACAAGCTGGGGGACCTGGAAGATCTCTGCGGGAACATTGCCATTCTGCACAAGGGCGGTGTGGTGACGGCGGGAGATCTGCGGGAGAGGGCAGAACATGTCCGCAAATTCCAGTGTGTATTTCCGGATCAGACGAACCTGGACAGACTGAAAAACGATCCCCGTGTCTTAAGAGTCCGCCAGGTGGAGAATTTTATTACCCTGACAGTGACGGACGGGACAGAGGAGATCGTGCGGGAGATCCGGAGCCTGGGACCGCTGTTCATGAAAGAGATCCCCTTAAGTCTGGAAGAAACGTTTATTGCGAAAATGGAGGATACCGGTTATGACATCAGAAAAGTACTTCAGTAAATGGATCAGAGAGGCGGGGCGCGGGCACGCGGCGGCGTTCCTGTCGTGGGGGCTCCTCCTGATCTACGGATTCCTGGCAGCGGCCCAGCTTACGCTTGACACAAACTATAATTTCTTCGGAGCGGGGAGCAGGGAACTGATCTGGATCAGTGAAATACTCGGACTTGCCCTTGGATTTATCGAATTCTTTTATCTTTTTCAGCCGAAAAAGCTTGATTTCTATTACAGTCTCCCGGTGAAAAGGGAAACCGTGTTCTGGAGCAGATATGTCCACGGCCTGATTCATTTTCTGATCCCCATGGCGATCGTGCTGACTGCCTGCGGTCTGTATCAGAGCATGATCGACGTGCAGTTCGCTGCGTATGCGGCAGGGTATACAGGAACGGCGGTGATGATTTCGGCTCTGGTATTTCTGGTTTTTTATCATCTGGCGGTTCTGTCTGCGGCGGTGTGCGGGCACGGACTTTCCGCGGCGCTGACCTGTCTCTTCCTGATCGTCGGGGGAGGGATTTTTACCGGCTATACCCTGACAGCTTACGCGGAACATTATTTTCATACTTACTACAGGATCCCCCTTCTTGAAAACCTGACGGTGGTGCTTGACCCCATGGCGCTTGGCGGTGCCCTGGGAGGCGGCAGTTATTATGAGAAGGCCGACCTGATGAGATTCTTCCCGGAAAAAGGGCATATTCTGGCGGCGGTACTATGGATTGTCTTTTCGTTCCTTCTCTTTGCCGCGGCACAGAAAAAGCGGAAAACCGAAGGTTCCGGAAGGGCGTTCGCGCTTGCTGCCTCCGAGCGGTGCGCGCAGTGGGTTCTCTCCTTTTTTGCCGGAGCGTGGATGGGAAGCTTTGTGACGGAGCTGATGGGAAATGGCGGAAACACATCCGGGGATTCCCTGAATACAGCGCTCGCCGGCGCAGCAGCGGTGGCTTCCGGTGCGATTGCGGCTGCGGTTGTCCATGGAGTATTCGGGGCGGTGACCGGAAGAAATAAGGGATGTTTCTTCCGCCGCAGATGGCAGATGGTTTCCTCCTGCGGGGCTGCGGGGATCGTAGCAGGGCTGTTTCTTGCGGGAGCCTCCGTGTATGACGGATATTTCCCGGGAGAGGGCGAAGTCAGCAGTATGGCGGTGAGCATATACGGGCTTGGGATGAACAACCATTATTATTCCAGTATTGTTCTGGAAGGCGGAAGAATGGAGATTGATGACCAGCTGGATCAGTACGTCCTTT
Source organism: Lachnoclostridium sp. An169 (assembly GCF_002160525.1). Taxonomy (GTDB): domain Bacteria; phylum Bacillota; class Clostridia; order Lachnospirales; family Lachnospiraceae; genus Mediterraneibacter; species Mediterraneibacter cottocaccae. The sequence goes on along the minus strand of NZ_NFKT01000036.1, from coordinate 28,568 downwards.
CCGGTGAGGGAAAGACGGCGGGAACCGCATGGGCGTCTTCCCTTCTCGAAAAAGAGAAACAGGGAGAGCACCGGGATATGAGCGGGGAATATACCCAGGCCGTGGTGTGCTGGCACATGAAGGACGGGAGCAGAAAGTACCGCCGTTATCCGGTGGAACAGGAGGATCTGATGGCGTTTGCTTCGGTCTATGATACGGAAGAGTACAAGGAGATCGCCTATCCGGGGATGAAACTGGAGAATACGGGAGAAAAACGTTTTTCGTGGAACGACGGGGTGACGGAAAATGTAATGAAACTCAGCGCTGAGGAAAAAGACACTCTGGTGGAGGCTTACCGTGAGGATATTCTGGATATGACTATGGGACAGCTGACATCGTCTCTCCCTCTGGGATTTGTGGAGATTACAGGAGAAAATGTAAGGAACTCCGGCCAGCTCGTGATCTATCCGTTTTTCGAGCGGTCCTGCCGGCTTCTGGAAAAGTATGGCGTGCAGACGGACAGAACCATTGCCGGTTACGCGATAACATCTGTGGAAGTGCGCCGCACCGTATTCGCTTCCGGAGCGGGAGCTTCAGGCGGCGTGAGTATGCAGTGGTATGATACGCCGGAAGAAATCGAACAGTGGAGACAGAAACTGGTTCCGGAAGAGCTGGATCTGCAGCCGCTTCTTTACCCGTTGAATTACTCCGACGAGATCCGTGCATCGGTAACGGACGAACGGTCCAACTCCACGCTGACCGTGGATTGCTATCAGAGGATCGAGTAAACAGAAATTTCTCAAAAGGGCGACAGGATTCGCCCTTTTTTCCTGTACCGGGATGTTATACTGCGGTGTGAAAATAACAGAAATCCAGGGAGGAAAGATATGGGAAAAATAACAGGAAAAAAAGCAGCGGTCATAGTTCTTGCCCTCTGCATAGTGGCGGCGGCCGGGATCGGAGCATATCTCTGGCTGAACCGTTTTGACGCTTCCGCCTATGTGCAGGCGGTGCTTGACGTTTCTTATAAAAATGAGACGGAAGAATATATGGAGATCACCGGGGCGTCGGAAGAAGAGGCGGACGCAGTGTTTGAAAACAATCTGGACGCTACCATGGGAGAGTTCGAGTCATCCGCCATGCCGGAAGATCTGCAGCCCCAGTACCGGGAGCTTTTCGGGGAGATCGCCAGAAGCGTGAACTACACGGTGGGAGAAGCGCAGAAGGAAGAGGACGGAAGCTTTGCAGTGCCTCTGAAAGTGAAGCCGGTCAGCCTGTTTGTGGATACATATGAGACGTTTACCCGGCGGGCGGAGGAATATGCGCAGCAGATCACGGACAGTGTCATGCAGGGCGGCGCCATGCCCGGAGATGAGGAAATGCAGACAGAGGTGTACCGCATTTACTACGAGGTGCTCAAAGAAGGAATGGACAACGGTCCCCTCTACGGGGCGGCACAGGATATCACCCTGCATGTAAGAAGGAATGATGACGGGGATTATGAGATTGACGGGGAGGACATGAAGCAGCTCGATGCCCTGCTGATTGAGGACGGGGAGGAGATGCAGTGACAGAAGCAGAGCATAAAGGATGAAAAGATTTGCAACATTTTTGCAAATAAAACACGGGAAATTGCTTATTTTTTATGTTACAATAAGAAAAAAATGAGGGAGAGGACCGAACCATCGCGGGAAGTCCTTTTTCGCATGAGTACCGTAAGAATGATACGGTGCGTAAATTTCAGATGATCAGGAGGAAGATAAGGATGAAAATCGCACTTATCAATGAGAACAGCCAGGCGGCAAAAAATGAAGTGATCTGCAACGCGCTGAAAAAAGTTGTGGAACCTATGGGACACGAAGTATTTAACTATGGAATGTATACGGCAGACGACGAGTGCCAGCTTACATATGTACAGGTGGGAATTCTTGCGGCAGTGCTGCTGAACTCCAAAGCTGTGGATTATGTGATCACAGGATGCGGAACCGGAGAAGGCGCGATGCTCGCCTGCAATTCTTTCCCGGGCGTAATCTGCGGACATGTGGAAGACCCGCTTGACGCTTACACATTTGCACAGATCAACGACGGAAATGCGATCGCCATCCCGTTTGCCAAAGGATACGGATGGGGCGGCGACCTGAACCTGGAATATATCTTTGAAAAACTGTATGTGGAAGAGAGCGGACAGGGATATCCGAGAGAGCGCGCCGTACCGGAGCAGCGCAACAAGAAGATCCTCGACGGTGTGAGAGCGGTATCTTACAGAAAGCTGACAGATATCTTAAAAGAACTGGATCAGGATCTTGTCAAAGGAGCATTAAGCGGTGAGAAATTCCAGGAATATTTCTTCGCAAACTGTCAGGATGACGAGATTGCTGCGGCGGTGAAAGAAATTCTGGGCTGCTAGGAGCGTGCCTGGTATACATAATAAGTTCGAATTAAAATTGGCAGGCAGCCTATTTTGAGAATAAAACAGAATGAATGACATATAATTAAAAGTGTACACTGTTGACATAGTGTACACTTTTGCTATAATGGAGGTACGAAAAGGAGATGATAGAAATGGTAATGGAAAATGCAACGGATGTAAGAAAAGAATGGAGCAGTGTGGTTGATTCTGTCGTTCATGATAAGCCGAAGTTTATAAAAAGAACACGGGACAGAATGTGGTTGTCAAATCTGGAAACAATGCAGGAAATTCTGGACGGCTACACCTTTACTGCAGAACGGTTTGATGAAGAGGACGGGTCAGTTACGCTTTCTCTGAATGAAATTGATCTGGTGGAGAATGCACCCACGGAGGCAGCTGCGAGAAGGCTGCTTGCTTACTCGATTATGGATTATGCATCAGAGTATTATGAGAATTACCAGATGTACAGCAAAGCGCCGAACAGAAAGGGACATGTGCCCTATATATTTAAAGCGCTGATCACGGATGATGCGGAGAAAATAGGAGAGGGTATTGTATGCCGAGATGGAAAGAACTAAAGAGATTCTGCGAGCGGGATGGGTGGGAAATGTACAAAGACACAGATCACTACTTTTATAGAAAAATAGACGCAGACGGCAGCATTCGGCGTACAAAAGTTTCCAAGGGAAGCGGAGAGATTCATCCTGCTATGTGGAAGATGATTTTGAAAAAGCAGCTCCAGGTTACGCAGGAGTATTTCAACAGAATGATATAGTTAATCGGGAAATACCACCCGCACAGTCAGCACCCCGTTTTCGTATTCTGCCGTAATTGTACCGTGCATCTGCCCGGTCAGCGCCCGTGCGATGGAAAGCCCCAGTCCGGTGGATTCCTGCGATGCGGTTTCCACTGTATAAAAGCGGTCAAACAGCCTTCCGACTTTGACTTCGTCAAGCCGGGAGGCGTGGTTTGAGAATGTGACGGTTCCGTTTCCTTCCAGGGTGATCCGGAGATCGCCGTCGCTGTATTTCAGGGCATTGCTGATAATGTTTCCGAAAATACGTGAGAGAGCGCTGCGGTTTAGAATCCGGGAAACTTTTTCCTCGCAGATGCAGATCTCCGGCGTGATCTTCCGGCTGATCAGGGCTGCGTAGAATGTGGAGATGCTGTCCTCCAGAACCCGGTTTAAAATGACCGGATCTCCGGAAGAACCGGATCCGCCGGATGTGGGGCAAGCGGAGACCGTGTAGCGGAAGAGCTCCTCTGTCAGCTGACGCAGAGTCATGGTGCGGCTTCGGATGATTTTCAGATAACGTGCGGCATCTCCGGAGAGATCTTCTTTATCCAGAAGATCCAGGTAACCGCAGACCGCAGTCAGCGGAGTGCGCAGATCATGAGAGATCCCGGTTATGGTGTCTTTTAGTTCCCAGTCGCCCATCTGATAGCGGCGCCGTTCATAATTTAGTTTCTTTAGTTCTTTATTCAGTCTGTCCGCAAGTTTTCTCATGCTGTGGTCGCGGCTTGATATACTGATGAGAACATTGGTGTTAGAAGAAAGACTGTCTTCCAGTGTATTCAGAATTTCCTCTGCCGATTTTCTGATAAGACAGAGACTGACTGCCAGATACAGGACGGCAGCCAGGAGAATGAAAACAGTGAGCCATAACCAGAATTCCATACAAAATCTCCTTAAAACTTTTCTGAACCGTGTTTGCCCGGTTTGAATTTTATTTGATATCTTTCCTGCGGAATACGAAGATCCCAACGCCTGTTGATACAATGGTGATTGCTGCGGAGTAAAGATCCAGTCTGAGAGGATTTTCCACTTCAAGCTGCGTTAGTGCAAGGGACTGTCCTGTGGGAAGAAAATCATCCAGGAATTCATATACCTGCCTCTTCGTACCACGAAGATAGCCGGGATTGGGCTCCGGATCACTCAGACTTACTTCCCCCGCATCGTTCAGATAATAATATTCATATAATTCGGGTTCCTGCAGCCGTGCCTGGATCATGACGGAGGAGAACAGCAGGAGAAATACGCACAGAAGATTGATCACAGATGCAGCCGCCCGGCTCTGGCAGAGCATAGCTGTCAGATGAGCCAGTGATGTGAAGGACAGAGTCATGAAAAAAGTACACAGAACCATCACGAGGATCATCCGGATATCATTGGTAAAAAAGCCGGACAGGGGCAGGCCGGTCAGCAGTGAGCCGAACATGAAGGCGATACACATCAAAAGCCCGGCGGCTGTGTTTACGATCAGTACGGCAAGGTATATGGCGCTGCGGCTGTGTCCCAGAATCAGTTTGTTGCGGATCGTACCGTCGCTATATTCCGTCCCGGTAAAGAGGCTGATAAAAGCTGCCTGAAGGATACCGATTACACAGGAGTAGGCAAAAAAGCCTGTTTCTGTCTGCCAGTCCAGTCCGGTGTATGTGTGGTCAAGATACTGAAAAATCTGTACGACCAGCCCAAAGGCAAACATAAACAGAAGAAGCATGTAGAAAAATCTGTTTTTCCACAAGCGGCTAAATTCCGCATTCAATAATCTACTCATCGCTCTTCCCTCCTACCAGATTAACATAATAGCTTTCCAGACTTTCCTCGCGTTCTGTCAGGGATATCACATCGCATCCCTGTTCGGAGAGGGCAAGTGTGAGCTGGGAAATGTTGGGTTTCGCATAGATATCGGCCATTGTGTCAGAAAAAATGTTGTATTCGGCTCCCATTTCATCGAGAACCCGCGCCAGGGCATGGATATCGGATACCTGGACACGAATGCATTTGCGGCAGGCAGCATCCAGTTCCCGTGCACTGATCTCACGCACCATGCGCCCTGAATCGATAAAACCGTAGTGGGTGGCAAGGCGTGAGAGTTCATCCAGTATATGGCTTGAGATCAGAAAAGTAATTCCTTTTTCCCGGTTCAGCTTCAGGATCAGTTCCCGCATCTCAATGATTCCCTGGGGATCGAGCCCGTTCACCGGCTCATCGAGGATAAGAAAATCCGGATTCCCTGCCAGAGCGATGGCGATACCAAGGCGCTGGCGCATTCCGAGGGAAAAGTTCCGGGCCTTTTTCTTTCCGGTGTTATTAAGCTCTACCAGATCCAGAAGTTCTTCGATTCCGTCAAAAGAAGGAAGTCCGATAATCCGGTACTGCTCTTTCAGATTCTCTTCGGCAGTCATGCCAAGATAGATGGAAGGTGTCTCGACAACGGCGCCGACCCTGCGGCGGCATTTCCTGATCCCTTTTTCACGGTGGCTGACTCCATACAGCGTATATGTGCCGGAAGTGGGAATCTGCAGCCCGCATATGAGGCGGATCAGGGTTGTCTTTCCTGCCCCGTTTCTCCCGATAAAGCCATAGATCGCCCCTTTGGGTACATGAATAGAGAAATTGTCGAGCGCCTTGAAGCGCCGGTAATGTTTGCACAGCGAATCAGCTGTCAGAATATATTCCATAACATAACCTCCTGTTACAGTGTTTTTACAGAATGAATGTACCGTGCAGGAGTAAAGAAAACGGTAAAGGAAATGGTAAAGATTCAGTTAAGTTCCGAACGCATTTTAAAACCGATTCCCCAGACGGATTCAATGTAATCGTTGTTATCGACATTTTTCAGTTTCTTTCGCAAGTTGCTAATGTGGACCTTCAGAGAGCTTTCCACGCAGTCCGGCGTATCCCGGCTGATTCTGTCGAGAAGAAGAGACTTGGTGATTACCTGGGAAGGGTTCTGCATCAGGAGCTTTAAAATGGCATACTCCGTCCTTGTCAGATGGACCGGAGTGCCGGAGACGGTGATGGAATGTGTCATCGTGTCCAGGGCAATGCCACCAAAAGCAAGGATGGATGTGCGGCCGGAAAAAGGGGCGTTCCGGAGCTGTACCGCGATCCGCGCCAGAAGTTCTGCGGTATCAAATGGCTTGGTCATATAGTCGGATGCCCCGGCCATCAGAAGGTCTACCTTATCACTGGTTTCGGCTTTCGCACTGATAACGATAACCGGGATTCCTTCCAGGGCAGGCAGAAGATCCTCCCCGCTGAGCCCGGGCAGCATCAGATCCAGAAGAATCAGATCCGGCCTGCGGGAGGAAAGATATAAAAGCGCCTCTGTACCCGAATAGGCACGTGCAGGAGTGTAGCCTTCCTTTGTGAGTACTTCCTCCAGCATATCGCCGATATAGATATCATCGTCAACAATCAGAATTGTCTTTGCCTGTACATTCATAAATTTAGTCTCCATTAAGTCAGTCTCCACTAAATCAGTCTTTATTGATCAGTCTTTATTATGATCAGTCCTCGATCAGCAGTCGTTCCGCCGTCGGGCGGAAGGTCATGATCATACACGTTATTTTAGTGGCAGACAGAAGAAAATTCAATAGAAAAGCATTTGAAAAAAAGATAAAGGAATTATAAACAATTATAAAATAAGTGGTAAAACGGCTGACTTTACAGAAAACTTCTGATAGAATACTTTCAGAAGCAAAATCTGGACAGGAGGTAATACAGATGTTGAAGAAATATTTCTATGAATTTATTTTATATACAGATCTTGGAGAAAAAGTAAAGGACGTACTCAACGGGCTGTTTCCGGGACTGATTCCCGAACCTCAGAGAGTGCGCGTCCCCGTAAGGCCGCCGCAGGATCCGCGCAGGAGAGGCGGAAATATCCGCTAGGAAAGGCGTGCAGGGCAGCAGGCATATGAAAGATATGCGGAATGACTCGAACAGGAGAGCAGTTTATCAGATCAGATGAGAGCTGCTTTCCTTTTATGCGTTCGGAAAAGGGGAGAAAATGTTCAGGGAGAATAAATTAAGTCAGATTATTCATCGGGAGAATCAGAAAATACGTGCGCAGCATGGGGAGCGGAAGTGGTGCCGGGTAAGCGCAGTCATGGCAGTTCTGGTTGTCGGGCTGACAGCCTGCGGCACAGTGCCCGCCTTACCTGCCTCTACAGAAGGAACACCGGCGGCGTATTCTTCCGCGGAGACTTATGAGACAGTCCAGGAAGTTCCCGAGTATACAGGGGAACCCTATGTGGAAATCAATGAAAATCAGCCGGAGTTTGAAGAAGAGCAGCTCACAACGGTGTCTTATGAGACATACAGCGAACTGGACGGGCTGGGAAGATGCGGTACGGCCCAGGCGTGTATCGGAGAGGATCTGATGCCCACGGAAGACCGGGAGGATATCAGCAGCGTTGTCCCTACCGGATGGGAAAACCATGAATATGACATTGTAGACGGCGGATATGTGTACAACCGCTGTCACCTGATCGGCTATCAGCTTTCCGGAGAAAATGCCAATGAAGAGAATCTGATTACCGGCACAAGATATATGAATACCGAGGGGATGCTCCCCTTTGAAAATATGGTTGCCGAGTACGTGCATGAGACAGAGAATCATGTTCTGTACCGGGTGACTCCGATATTTGAAGGAGATAATCTGGTGGCATCGGGTGTGCAGATGGAAGCCGAATCCGTGGAGGATCAGGGGGAGGGCATTTGCTTTAATGTCTATGTCTACAACGTGCAGCCGGAGATTGTCATCGATTACTCCACCGGAGAGAACTGGGAAGAGACAGATGCGGAAGATGAGCAGAAAGATTCACATACGGCAGCGGAACAGGAATACGTCCTGAATACGAATACCCGGAAATTCCATAATCCGGACTGTGCAAGTGTTGATGATATGAAGGAGAAAAATAAGGAAGTTTATACCGGAAGCCGCGAGGATCTGATCAGTCAGGGATATGAGCCGTGCGGCAGATGCAAGCCATAAATATAAAGCTGAAAATAAAGCAGGCAAAGAAGAGAAGCGGATTAGAAATAATCACTCTGTATTTGCTTGCTTTTTTTGTGGATTTATGTTATAAAATATTTAGTAATACTAAATATATAAAATAACAAAATATATATAAAAATTATGCCGAATGTGCTGTCGGAAAGAGAAGGGAGGAGGAGCATGGAGAGCCGTTTTGCGCAGCAGTTGAAAAAGGGAGTTCTGGATATGGTTGTGCTGAGACTGATCTGTGAGAGGGATACTTATGGATATGAGCTCCTTCAGGAACTGGAAAAGAAAGGAGAAAGTTTCTTTCGATTGAAAGAAGGGACGCTTTATCCTGTGTTGTACCGGTTGGAAGATAACGGACTGATCCGGGCTTCCTGGAAGACAGGGGAGGGACGCGTAAGTCCGAAAAAGTATTACCAGATTACGGAAGACGGAAAACGTGTTCTGGAAGAGTATCAGGAAATATGGGAGCGGTTTTCAGCATGTGTGGACCGTCTGTGCGGGGAGGAAGGAAAATGACAGAAGAACAGAAAAAGATCAAGAAATATGTAAATGCACTGGAGAGAAACTTAAAACTTCCATCGAAGATGAAAGCCAGGATAAACGGCGATATCGGAACAGAGATTCATCTGAAACTGGAGGAAGGGAAGACGGTGGACGAAGTACTTGCGGAGCTGGGAAGCCCGGAAGAAGTCGCAGAGAGATTTAACGAGGAATTTTCGGATTACCGGATAAGAAAAAGCCCGGTACGGTTTCTCTTTCTTTTCCTGATCGTGCTTATTGTTCTTGGAGCTGTGCAGTACGGAATGAATCTGTGGCAGATCAGACGGAAGATGGCGGGAATCGAAAATCTGATCGGCGGTGCTGATGGCCCTACATCAATTTTTGTGGCAGGAACAGCAGTCGGCAATGGCTCGGGCGCCGGATACTGGCTGACATCAGCCGGGCTTATCCTCGGATGCCTGGCGGGATATTTTCTTGCATCCTGCGGGAAAAAAGGCGGGAAGAAGCAGTACCTGATATATGCGGCGATATCGGCAGCAGGACTGATTCTGAGCATTGCCGGTCCCCTCATTTCAGGGACCGGTGACTACGCCCAGTGGATCATGCTGATCGGCACAACGACGATCGAAGTAATACCGGGATTCATATTGAATATTGTGACGCTGGTGATCTCGCTGCGGTGGATGAAGAAGCGGGAAAATGGTCATTCATCTTCCGTCAGATGAGCGGATAAAAGAAACCTGCGGCAATTCCCGCCAGAATCAGAATGACAGCAGCAACCGATATGATCCGTTTGATGAGAAGCTTTCTCCCCTGGCTCATATATCGGGAAAAGTACCAGTTTATGAGTCCATATAATACCATGGAGGGAAGCCATGTCCTCATGAGAAAAGCGGTCATGGCAATCGTCAGCAGGGCGGCGCCAAATCCGGAATCCGGATCAGCGGCAGTGTCAAGGAACGGCAGGAAAAAGCAGAGTCCGGCAAACAGGAGAAGACCGCAGAACAGTGGAAACATCAGGAAAATAAAACCGGTCAGACGCCATCTTTCCCGGCTCTTTTCCTGCATCTGTTCCGCGTAGTCCAGAGAATTTATTATGATGCAAAAACGCATCCAGCCGTGCGACCCAATCCTTCATATACATGATGTTTCCACGACGCGCCTGCCGCTCAGCATAATCCAGATACATTGTGACAATTTCGTTCAGGCTACTCATCTCGGTTTCGTCCAGATAGTTCTTCGCTATCACAACATCGGATTTTCGGATTCTGCCGCTTGGTGCATTTTTCCATGTTGTCAGGCCCATATTCGGTTTCGTGCTGTCTGCCCGGTCATAGATGATCTCCGCTGCGGTATGCTTTGTAATGGCGTAATGCAGCTTGTTTTGTACGGTGGCGAAAAACTCTTTTGTAACAGGACTGTCCACATCATAGTCTGCGCTGCATTGGGAGTATATGTCCGTGATTTTCTGATAAAAGCGCCGTTCACTGGCGCGAATGTCACGGATGCGCTCTAACTGTTCTTCAAAATAATCTTTCCCGAAGAAGTTCTGCGGCTCTTTCAGGCGCTCATCGTCCATGACATAGCCCTTGATAATATACTCCTTCAATATCCTGTTTGCCCAAATGCGGAACATGGTGGCCTTTTTGGAGTTTACCCGATAGCCGACCGCAATGATTGCATCCAGATTATAGTATTTTGTAGGATAATTCTTCCCGTCTGCCGCAGTTGTTTCCAAAATGGAAACAACTGAATCCTCCATCAACTCACCCGAGGCAAAGATGTTTTTCAGATGCTTTGAGATGGCCGCTTTCTGCACTTCAAACAGCTCCGCCATCTTTGCCTGTGTCAGCCACAAATTTTCCTGATATAGCAGAATTTCAACCTTGACATCCCCGTTATCGGTCTTATAAAACAAAATTTCTTTTGTTTCATACGGGGTAAGCGCCATATTCTCATCCATTGTCTTTATCCTCCCGGCTCTTTGCCCGTGTTTTATAGACATTATACTGATTCTTGCACCGGGCACTGCAAAACGCGGAATTGGCCCGGCTGCCGAGGAACACCTTCTGGCAGTGCTTGCACAGCCGCAGGGGTTTCGCATCGTCCACCAGCATGAAGCTGAACATCATCTGGATGCCCAGCAGCAACGAATGGAAGTCCCAATAGATGGTCGGTTTCTCCAGCAGTTCAATATGATAAGTAGGCGCAATGCCACCGAAGGCAGCCATGGCCTTGCGGTAAAGATTCCTTGTATCCTCGTCAATGCTGTCGTAGTCGTTGTAGTACAGAATGGATGTGGTCAGCGTGAACGCCCAATCCTTGAACTGCTGCGCTACCCAGTCATACGGCTCAGCATACTCCCGCTGGAAGCTCATGTTCTTCGCCATCGGCTCATCCATGAAGGTCATCGTCAGGGCAATCATCGTTCTGTCATTGGAGACATTCCAGTTGGATTCCACGCCTTTTTTCACTACATCCAGCTCGTCAAAGGGATAGAACAGAGCAAGGTAATCCTCTGTCGCCATGCTTTCTTCCTTGATGAAGTGATTCTTCGGCAGATAGACTGCCTCATAGTCCATAAAGGACGGCGTGGTGGGCAGCGCCGTCATCAGCCCCAACAGGCCGTAATGGGTCACAAAGGCCATGATTGCCTTTTCCACCTCGTCCTCCAGACTGCGGTTCATCATCAGCATTCCCACATTCAGCGCCTCCAGCACCATCTCGGAGGATTCCTTCAGCGGGTTATATACATCGGGCTTTGCCGTTTTCTCCGGCGTAATATAGCGTTTTCCGTCCTTGCCGGTCTTGATCTCATAGCGGTCATACCGCACCCAGTGGGAACGGGACTGCGCAAACAGATTGTTCATAACGCTGTTCCTCTCAATTCGTAATCCATCTATATATTAACCGTATTACTATTGTATCAACCGTCCTTGGCATCGTCAAGGGCGGCTTTCTTTTTTCTCGGTTTTGTTTTGTTTTCCCGGCGAATCACGGCATCCTTCCCCATGGTTTGCAGCAACGCTTCATATTCCTCCATGAACTCGCGCTCCCGCAGCGTAAGGCCATGATCGTTTTCCAGCTTTTCGCTCAGATGCTCGTACATCCGCTTTTGCAGCTTCTTCTGAATGGTCATCCGCAGCTTTCGGATGTTCCGGTCGGACTGACCTCGGATGGCGGCAAGCCTTGTGGTGCTGTATTGCTTGACGAACAGGTAATACAGCACTTCTTTCTGTTCATCACTGAGGGTGAAAAAGAGCTTGGAGAGAAAGCGGTTAGCTGTCAGCTCGTGCAACTCGTAGGGACAGGAGAAGATGATGTCGAGGAAGTTTCCCTGACAGAGCTGACGGAACCTCGGCAGATTCATCCAGAGGGGAGCAATCTTCGGATCAGGTACCGCCTGAAACTCCAACGGCACATCCCCACGCAGGTTTTCGTGGTCACGTTCCCGGCGCTCCCGATTTCTGTCCAGCTTGTTCCACTCGTCTACCACGCTCAGAAAATCGGATTCCGTCCTGGCTGCTTCCTCTAAACGCCGCAAAGCTTCTGCGCGAATTTCCCGTTTGAGCCGTTTTTCGCTGGTGGGCGCGGCTTCCTCTTCCTCGTCCTCCAGCTCGGCATGATAGTCTCTGGGGTGTTCGTCCTGCTCCAGCTCGCTTTCCAGCTCCAGCGTGCGTTCCTCGGCAAGCGCTTCCTCCAGCGTCTCGTCCTCCGGCGCACCGTCAGACGCATCCTCCCAATCGGCAAAGCTATCCTCATCCATTTCAAGGTCGGCTTCCTCTATTTGCTCCTCGGTATCTTCTTCCTCATCGGAAAAATCATCATCCCACAGCAGTTCATCCTCCCATGGTTCCACGACAGCTTCACCTCCCCGAAAAAGAATTTTTCTTTTTTTCAAAAACAGTTCCGATTTACACCCCGTATTTCTCCTATTAGTGAGAAGTAATTTGATGTACAGTTACTCGGATTACTTTCTCAACGCAGAACAAAGGAAAAGGAGGAACGCAGAGCGCGGCAACGCCATGGAAAAGAGATATGACACATTCGGCTTACAATCGCCGGAACCACAATCAGTATACCAAAATACGATGAGTTTTTCAAGGAGGGACAGTATGGAGCAGAACAAACGAGAACAGTTTATCATCCGCCGAATCGGCGGCACCACCTACAAGGTCAGAGTCGTGTTCAACGAAAGCGGCGGCGAGACCATGGAGGATAAAATTTTACGGATTGTACGCAATGATATGGTTACAAGTGACGGAACCTATGGTATAATGGAGACACCACAAATGAGCCGACAGTCTGAAAGGAGCGCATCATGAGCGTGAAACAGACTGAAAGCAAAATTACCGCTCTCTATGAGCGGCTGTCCCGTGACGATGACAACGCCGGGGATAGTAATTCCATCGTGAATCAGAAAAAATATCTCGAAAGCTATGCCCAGCAGAGGGGCTACACCAACTGCCGGCACTATACGGACGACGGCTGGAGCGGCGGCAATTTCGAGCGCCCGGCATGGAAGCAGCTCATCGCAGATATTGAGGCAGGCAAAGTTGCCCATGTGATCGTCAAGGATATGAGCCGGGCGGGGCGTGACTATCTGCAAACTGGCTTTTACACGGAGGTATTCTTCCGGCAGCACGGTGTTCACTTTGTCGCCATCGCCAACAGCGTGGACAGTGACGACCAGAACAGCAATGAGTTTGCCCCCTTCCTCAACATCATGAACGAATGGTATCTGCGCGACCTGAGCCGCAAGCAGAAAACCGCCATTCGTGTCAAGGGGGAATCCGGCAAGCCCACCACCAACTGTGCCATCTATGGCTACAAGAAAGACCCGGAGAACAAATACCATTGGCTGATCGACGAGGAAGCGGCTGCCGTGGTGCGGCGTATTTTCCGATTGACCATCGAGGGCAAAGGTCCCTACGATATTGCCCGTATTCTTTTTGAGGATAAGGTGGAAACACCTGCTGTGTACTTTGGCAAGCAGGGCAAGGGCATCTGGAAAAGCAAAGAGGAATTTTCCAATCCCTATAACTGGAGCGGCTATGTCGTGGGACAAATCCTCTCCAAGCCGGAGTATATGGGGCATACGGTGAATTTCCGCTCCCACAAGCAGTCCTACAAGGATAAAAATGCCGTGATGAATCCCAAGGAGGATTGGCTGATTTTTGAGGACACCCACGAGGCCATCGTGGATAAGGAAACATGGGAGCTTGCGCAAAAGCTCCGCAAGACGCCAAAGCGCATCGACACGCTGGGTGAAGCGAATCCGCTGACCGGCCTTTTGTACTGCGCCGATTGCGGAGCCAAGATGATGAACCACCGCTCAAGAGGTGGCACGAAGAACAATCTCTATCCGTCGGATTTTTACGATTGCTCCACCTATACACTGGCACATCAGAAACGCACCCACGCTTGCAGCGGACACTATATCCGCAGCAAGGTGCTGCGGGAGCTGATCCTGGAAACCATCCGGGCAGCCAGTACCTTTGCCATCTCTGACCGGGACGCTTTTCTGGAGAAGGTACGCTCCGCCTCCCAACTGCGACAGGCAGAAGCGGCCAAGGAAACCAAGCGGAGGCTGAACAAGGAGAAAAAGCGGATTTCTGAGCTGGATACCATCATCAAGAAGCTCTATGAATCCTTTGCCGTCGGGCGCATTACCGGCGAACGCTTCGACAGTCTGCTGGCGGAATATGAGGCGGAGCAAAAAGCACTGACGGAATCTGTCTCCGAAATGGAAACGCAGATGTCCGCCTTTGCCGAGGACACCGACCGAGCCAAGCAGTTTCTGGAGCTGGCAAAGAAGTACACGGACTTCTCCGAGCTGACCACGCCCATGATCAACGAGTTTATTGAGAAAATCATCGTCCACGCCCCGGAAAAGATCGACGGTGACCGGATGCAGGAAGTGGAGATCCATCTGCGGTTCATCGGGCGGTTTGAGTTGCCTGTCACGGAGCTGAGCGAGGAAGAAATCAAGCGGCAGGAGCAGCTCAAACGGCACCGAATCAAAAGCCGGGAGCGCTATCAGAAAATCAAGGCTGGTGAACACGCTGTCGGACAGCCCTTCACGCTGACCTGCAAGTGCTGCGGGCAGGAATTTGCATCCAAGCGGACGAACACCCTGTTCTGCGGCCCCAACTGCCGCTCCAAATTTTACCGGCAGGAGGCGGCGGAGAGCCGCAGCCGGGCGTGTACCTGCGAAAACTGCGGCAAGGTGTTCACTACAACGAGGTCAGATGTGAAATATTGCAGTGATGATTGTCGGTATGCGGCACAGATCAAGCGGCAGGGCGCACGAAAGAAAGCCTTGCGAGAAGCGAAGAACGAACCGGCAGCGCCGGAGAAAGAAACGAAATCAGCATAAGATAAGACGCGAACGGCGGCTTGCCCCTAAACGGGTAGGCCGCTGTTTTTTGCGCAGAAATGGAGGTACGATGAATCTTTTTGAAATTGTAAAATACGGCGTAAGCTGCCGGGAGGCAGCGGAGCGATACGGCATGGAGGTCAACCATTACGGCATGGCGCTCTGTCCGTTTCACAACGACCGGCATCCCAGCTTATATGTGGCAGACGACCACTATTATTGCTTTGCCTGTGGGGAACACGGCGATGTGATTGATTTCACCGCAAAGCTGTTCGGCTTGCCGCTCTATGATGCAGCGCAGAAGCTGGCAGCAGACTTTCACCTTTCCCCGGATAAACCGCCCAGCGCAGTGGCGCTCCATGCAAAGCGCATCCGAACAGAAGCACAGCAGCTTATGGAAAACGAGCGGCTGTGCTTTTCTGTTCTGTCCGATTATGCCCGTGTGCTGCGGGACTGGAAGGTGCGGTATGCGCCAAAATTGTCTTATGAACCTGTTCACGCACGGTTTGTGGAAGCCTGTCACAAACTCGACCAGACGGAATATTACTTAGATATTCTTTGTGCTGGCGATTCTTTTGAACGTGCCGAAGTGGTTCAGCAGCAGATGGCGGACGGAAAGCTGGACAGCCTGCGAAGGAGATTAGAGGAACTTTACAAGGAGGAATTGGAAAATGGATATGACACCGCAGGCGTGGCCTGAGTGGTACGATGGCAGGCACATCAACGAGGTGCTGTTCTTTATAATAGGAATCATATATGTCCCCGAATTCTGCGGCGAACGGGTAGTCCGCATACTGCACGGCCCAGGTTGCCGTCAGCCTGCCGGAGGGTGTCTCTCTGCCGGACAGCACCGCTGCGGCGGCATCCCCACAGCCGCTGCCGCCCTGCCCCATAAGAACGATTGCGCCGGGCAGGTCTTTCACCGGGGACAGTTCCACTACGCCGCCCACATTCAAAAGCAGGACGAATTTCTGATATTGACCTGCCAGTAGGGTGATGTCGCTGATCTCCTGCTCGCTCAGGTAATAGTCCCCGGGGACCGCTCTGCGGTCAGCACCTTCCCCGGAATTCCGGGACAGAACATAAACCGCCGCATCCGCCGGATGCCGGCAAAGGACTTCTTCCGTCAGGCCGGGGAATACGGGAGGGATGAAAGGATTGGACATCATGGCAATCAGCCCTGCAAAAGCACCGGCCTTTGCCCGCTCTCGGACGGAGGCATCATAGATAAGCCGGGCATTCTGCAAAATCCCGTCGTATTCGGCCAAAACCTCCCCGGTCACAACGGAGTACCCGCTGTTAAGCAGTCCCTGTTCCACCGTAACATAATCCCGTACATTTACATCCCCGGAGCCGGTTCCTCCCTTGATGGTGTGCCGTGCTCCGCTGCCATACAGGGCAATGGTGCTTACACCGCTGTCAAAGGGCAGAACACCTTTGTTTTCCAGCAGAACAATACCTTCCTCTGCGACGCGGGCAGAAGTCTCCCGGTTTGCTTTTTCGCGGGTGCTTGGTAATGGGTCAGATGTTGCCATCCTGTTGTTATGAATCATAATATTACCTCACGCTTTCTTCCAATATGCCATATCAAAGTAGTCTAACTCTGTTTCAACCCCCCGTGTCAGGCACAACAGCTTTCCTGCAAAGGGAATGGAAAATTTCTTTTCTGCATTGGGCAGGTCATGGGTAATCGCATCCAGCATGGTACGCAGATGTTCTTTGGGGAGTGCGCAGCGGTCATGGGCGGAAAGCGCATAATCAAAAGGGACGTCCCACAGCCGCCGCAGCCGATTGCAGAATTCATCCATCGGCACAACCCCCGAAATCCCATACAGCAGCCGCCGGGTAAATGTGTCCCCGGAAAGCAGCACCTTCGTATTTCTGTCCAGCAGAAGAATGCTTCCCATGGTATGACCGGGAATATGGATCACATCCAGCAGCCTGCCTCCGAGGTCGATGGTATCGCCGTCTGCCAACTCGTGAATGACCGGCAGGGGCTTTATTTTGCGTGTGCCGATCCCCTTGCCTTTCAGCAGGGGAATATCCCCGCTGTGAAGCCAAACCTCGGAAAAGTCCTCCAGATGATACACATGGTCAATATGTCCGTGACTGAGAACCGGGAATACAGGCCGATCGGTCAGACTCCGGACATAGTTCACAACCCCCGGTTCGTTGACAGCCAAATCAAACAGCAGCGCCTTATCCTCCCCGACGACCAGATAGGAATTGGCTGTGGCTCTGCCGGGTTTTAAGGAGCGGCCGTCGCTGTTCGGCCCACTGATATCCGAGGAAATCAGAAATATTCCCTCTGCCACCTGTGCGTGAAAAAGCATGACCTTACTCCTTTCTGCCGAAGCGGTCAAAGGTATAGGTTCCGCTTCCTGTCTGCGTGACGCCTCCGCCCCATTCAACTTTTGCGGTCACACCGCAGGGAATGGTAACCGACAGCTTGTCTTTTTTTACGAAAATACGAATTTCTCCGTTTTCCGAGTAAAAGGTTCTGTCAAGAGAAGTCAGCCCACCCATGAGCCGGGGAGCAATGCGAACCTTTGTATATCCTGGCGCTTCCGGCTGCAACCCCGCGATGCGGCGGGCAAGAAAATCATCCACGCAGCCAAAGGCGTAGTGGTTAAAGCTGACAAAGCGGCCTCCTTTTCTCGCCTCATCCGCATCCCAGGCTTCCCAGATCGTGGTTGCTCCGTGATCCACCTCATAGAGCCATCCGGGGCGTTTGGACTGCCAGAGGATGGTCTCTGCCAGCGTTTCCTCTCCTAAATCCATCAGTACATCCAGCAGAAACGGCGTTGCCAGAAATCCGGTGTCCAGGCAGTCTCCACGCTCATGGATGAGCGACACCAGTTTTTGCCTGAAATCGTCCCGCAGGTCCTCCGGCACCAGGTCAAAGGCAAAGGCCAGTACATATCCGCCCATAAGGTGCCTTGGCAGCAGATCTGCACGGAGAATTCCGTTTTGAATTGCTCTGCGCATTTTCTCGGACTCTTCCCGGTAACAGGCTGCTTTATCTTTATCTCCCAGCACTTTTGCAATGTCTGCCAGGTAGCGGATGGTCTTGTAACCAAAAAACGGGGCTGCATAAAAAGCAGATTCTTCACAGATGCCGTACTGCCGGCCGGTGTTGTCCGGGCGGGAGGGCACCAGCCATTCACCGAAGTGAAAGCCGGTGTTCCAGAGATATTGGTCGTATTCATACGGGATGTTCATGCTGCCGCGTTTTTCTTTTGATCTGCGCAGGATGTAGTCGCCCCAACGGCACATGGCGTCATAGTTTTCCCGCAATACAGGGATATTCCCGGTGCTCTGATACATGGCATAGGGCACCCAGACGATGGCGTCCGACCACCCCGCCACCCCGGTGGGCTTTGTGTCTCCAAATACCTTACAGGCGTCCAAAATCACAGAATGGTACATCTTTGCATAAGGGGCTGTAACCATGATTGCGCCGTCCTCTGCCTGTTCATCCCGCAGAGCGGCAAGCCAGCTTGTAAAAAATGGTGTCACATCCTCGTTCAACAGCGCTGTGGGCGCATAAATCAGCATATCTCCCGTCCACCCTGCCTTTTCCCTGGTGGGGCAGTCGGTAGGAATCGACATCATATTCCCGGCCTGGGACCAGCGGACATTCTGATACAGCCGGTTCAGCCGTGCATCAGAGCAGTGAAAGCTGCCGATATTTGCTTTCTCTGTGGTCAGAAGCACCGCTGTGAAGTCCTCTTTGCGGACAATATCCAGCCCGGTCACCCGAAGATAGCGGAAGCCATGGAAGGTGAACAGTGCCTCGTGGACAAAGGGCAGATCCCCCGTAACAACCACATCCCGCTGTGGGGCGAACATGGTGTTCAGGTAGTTTCCATCGCAGTCGAGCTCTTCAAAATATTCCAGCGTTACGGTTGTCCCCCGCGGGGCGTCCAGCAGAACCCGGGCACGCCCGGCGAGCACCTGACCGAAATCGACAATCCATTCCCCTTTGGGGGAACGAAAAACTCTCCGCGCAGGAAGCTCTGCCACCGGCCGAATAGGATCCATGGGCTGGGCCCTCAGAATATTCATGGGGTAATCCCGAAGAGCCACCGGCTGCGGGATCTGCTGCCTCTGCGTAAAATCCTGCTTTTCGCCCTGAAACAGGTCAGAGCAGAGAATATAGGACAGCTCGCAGCTTTCGGCGCCGTCGCTGATGATATGCCCCCGAGTGCCGTCCTCATACCAAAGTTCCAGCTGAAAAAGAACGCCGGGGGATGCGTGGGGGTGTTTTGCAACAGGGCTGGCAAAGGCACTGAAGTACCAGCCGTCGCCTACATACATTTCCATCATGTTGTCCCCGCTGCGAAGCAGCGCTGTCACATCGTAGGTCTGGTAGTAGAGCCGATGGGCGTAGGAGGTAAACTCCGGTGCAAATTCCCGGTCATCCGGTCGGCGATCATTGATTTTAATCTGATACACGCCGTATGCTGTGGAATACAGTCTGGCGCGGACGGGCTGCTGCGGCAGCCGAAAATTCTTCCGGAACAGCACCGGTGCGCAGGAAGCGCCGATGGGATAATCCGGGTCGGGAACCCGCTCCAGCGTGCTTTCCGCCCACCGGGCCTTCCAGTCCTCCGTACAAAGGAACGCCGTTTCAAAGTCTGCGCTCGCCGCCGCACATTCCCCGTGATTATCCCAAACGCGAACCGTCCAGCGGTATTCCGTGCAGGAATGCAAGGGTGCGCCCGCATAGTCTGCAAAGCTGTTTTGGGAAGAGGACACCGCCCCGCTGTCCCAAACGACTTCTTTCGTCTGCACATCCTCCACGGTCAGCTGGTAGGCCTGCTGGGTCACATTTTTTTCGCTGCTGCAAAGCTTCCAGCCAAAGTAAGGGACGCCGTCAATCCCCAAAGGTTCGCTACGGTGATTGGTTTTTAAATCGAGTATTTTCAGCATAGTTTCTCCGCCTTTTCAAAACGCGCCCGTGAAAGCCCACAGGCGCGTTTGCAGTGCATTTAATATTTTCTGGAAAGCTGTGCCTCGCATTCCTCACGGGTAATTTCGCCCGCATTGCATTTTGCCATTAGGGCAACATCCTTGTCCTTCAGTTTATAGAAAACCATGACCAGAACGCTGAGGATTGTACCGATTGCCGGAATCAGCATATAAATGATCCACAGAGAATCCAGCGCGCCCTGCGTCTGGGTTATATTGAGTGCGGCCAGTTCCTCAAAGCTTTCCGCTTTTACAGGCACCCACTCGGAAAGACCCAGCAGGAACAGGCCCAAAGAAGCCGAGATGCTGCTGCTGAGCTTATTGACAAAGGCGTTCAGCGAGAAGAAGATGCCGGAGCAATCCTTGCCGGTTTTGTAGCGGGTGTACTCTATGGTGTCCGGAGTGAAAAATGTCTTTGCAATCTGGGAAATATTGCCTGGCATAGCCTGAAGCACCAGAAGCACGGTGATCAGCGCAAAATTATGATAGCCGCTGAAGTAGATTAAGGAATAGATTCCTGCCCCCAGCAAGCCGCATACCAGGAAGACTTTTTTCTTGCCGAATTTACGGCACAGCCGGTCTGTATTCAACTGAGCGATGGTCTGCGGAATAAATGCAATGGCAATCGGTATAATCAGAATAAGAGAATTTCCGTAAAGGTAAAAGGATGCGTAGGTACCAAGAGAACCGCCGGTTTGCAGGCCGGTATACAGCAGAACACTGACCAAAATAATAAACATATACTTGTTTGTCTTGATACAACCAAGCATATCCTTAAAGGAATAGTGCTCTGCGGACTGTGCTTCCTCCGTATTCTTCAGTTCGGCGTTGTGTTCTTTGACCTTGGTTGCAAGGGGAAGCATCATAAAGAAGAACAGCACCGAGGAAACCAATGCCACTGCCTGAATAGGCAGGCCGACATGCTCGCTGATGAGCACCGTCCAGATAACACCTGCCAGCATGGTAAATATGCCGGCAAGAATGCCCTTGTTCTTGAGGATGGTATCTCTTTCTTCCATATTATCGGTCAGTGAAACAATCATGGAGTTCATGGGCACCTCCACCAGCGTGTAGGTGAAATCATACAGCAGGTAGGTGACAGTGAACCAGATCAGCTTTACTGCTTCCGGCGCATTCTGGGGCATCAGGAAGAAGATAACGGTAAAAATCGGGAACAGAAAGAAGGTCGCCCGATACCAGGGCAGATATTTGCCCTTTCCTGCCAGCTTTCCCAGAAGTTTGCTTTTCTTGATATCCAGCTTGTCGATGAAAAATCCAAAAATAATATCGTCAAAGGCATCAATGATCTTTACTGCCAGAATCGCAGCAGAAACCTTAATCAGGTCAATTCCCTGAAACAGCAGGAACAGTGTCATCATCGCCGTAACTATGTACCCTTCCAGGCTGCGGCCGATGTCGCCAATATAGTAGTTGATACGCTCTGTCCTTGTGGTTCGCCAGCCTTCGGGCTGGGGCTTCTGATTTTTTGCCATGATGTTTCCCTCCGGTTTTTAATATGGTTTCTGTGTTCTCTCGCAGATAGTTTTGCCGGTCTTTTTGTCAACCTGTACTACACGGATCTCCTGTGGTGCAATGCCATTTTCCACCCAGTTTATAAGCGCCTTTATGCCGTCGGTCTGGGTGATACCCGGGCCGTTGCCGACACAGTTGCCGTGATTATCGCCGGGGGTGATATACAGGCGGCAGAATTTGTCCGCCTGTTCACGGCCCCCGACAATCTGAACCATCCGTTGATAATAGTCGATGGTTCCCATGGTGGGGATCAAGGGGTCGTCCCAGCCGTGGTCGATCATCAGTTTGCCGCCGTGGGCAGCAAAGGGCCGCAGATCTGCATTATCAATGTTGCAGGTGGGAAATTTTTCGCTGCTGGCGTCAAAAAGCGGCTCCAGCTCTTCCATGGTAATTTTGTCAAAGTTCTGCTTCGGGTCACCCGTGACCCACCGGGCCCAGATATCTGCAAGAGGGAAAGGCTTGGGCCATTTTTTGAACAGAGGATAGTAAAACCAGCCGATGGGGATGATTTTGTTCCAGTTTTTCTGCCCCGGCTGAAAACCGAACCAATAGGGCGTGCCGTCTTTCCGCCGTGGACCCTCCCAGATTTTCTGCATGATTTCGGCATCGGTCTGGGTAATCACCCCCGCTTTGGTTTTCTGCCCAACCAGCACAACGGGGTCAAATTTCACCGGATGCTGCTCCAGACGATAATAGGCGTCCGGGCCGCCTACGGAAGCTTGCAGGGCATCGGCAAAGTACTCCAGCTTTTTGGGGTGCAGCGGACACCCGTAGGAACGCATCACCGCCTGTGGCCAGAAGCCGCAGATGATGAATTTTGCCCAGTTAATGGCTGGGCAGCAGGCCCAAATTCCGTCATAGTCCTCCGGGAACTCCTGCGCTTCCGCCATGCTCTGCCGCCCGCCGCCGCTTCCGCCGTTCATATAGGCATACCGAACCGGTCGGTCGTGGAGAATTTCCGCCACAGCTTTGCCGAACACCGTCATATCGTGGGTGCTTCTGGCACGCCAGTTCTCAATTCTGTCCCAATAGATTTCACCGGTTTGCTGATTTTGCCCCCAGGTATTGCCGTACTGTTCGTTGCCCGCATCTGTGATGGCAGCAGTGAAGCCGTTGATGAGGGCATAGGGTATCGTCCAGCCCCGGCTCACATTATTGGGCACGGTAATGTGGCTGTAGCTGCCGGTGCTGCTGCCGCCACCCGCCGTCCCGGCAAACCGGTCATTCCAGGCAAGGGGGCTCCAGATGATGATGTTTTCCTCTGCCGTCCCGGTTTTGTGATTGATAACTACATGACAGAAGGGCGGCAGGCCCTCCAAGTCGGTTTTTGCCCACAGAAGCTTTACCAGAATATTAACATTGCTTTTGTATTTACCTGTGTCGTTGATCTCCGCCCGGGTGACTGTGAACTCTTCGCCGGGAAATCGGGCCTTCAGCGCTTTGGTCAGATAGTCCGCATTGCAGCGCCCGCGGATACCCGGGGTTTCCGATAGCCCGGAGGTATCAAAAAAATGAACATTGTCTTTTTCCAGCATCACAATTCCTCCATCCAGTGTGCTGCGGCTTCCACCCAGCCGCATAGTGGTGTGGCGCTGCCCAGGCCGAATCCATGTCCGCCGGTTGTTGCCTCAAAAATGCGGCATTTTTCGCCCAGTGCCATTTTCATGCCGTCTCCGTCCTTTTTTGAAACCGTGGGGTCATCCAATGCACGAACCAGAAATACGGGCGGATAACCTGCGTCAATATGGCGGCTGGCATCATATCTCCGGATATCCTTCTGCGTAAAGCCTGCGCCAAACATTCCGGTGCACATATATTTTTTTACAGGGCCCTCCGGCACGTTTTCCATGGTAATCAGCGGATAGCCCAGAATCAGACATTTCGGCTGGGGCAGCCCGTATTTTCTTGCACCCAGGTTTTCCGTCCCCCAGAGGGCTGCGGTATGGCCCCCTGCGGAAAAGCCGGACACTGCGTAGTCCTGCGGGTCAACGCCAAATTCATCGGCATGGCCGCGGATATACCGCCATGCCGCCGCCAGGTCCTCCAAAGGCTGCGGCATTAAGCCGTGAACAAAACTCTCCTGCACCGCGGTGCGGTAGTTCAGGCAGAAGCAGGAATACCCAAGCTCATTGAGCCTTGCCGCCACCGGGAGCGACTCCACCATGGTGCACACCGCTCCGTAAGCACCGCCTGCCAGCAGAATGAAAAAGGTCTCGTGTTTTTTCTCCCGTGCGGGCAGCCAGGTCAGCTTCACGGCGGCCATGCGGGGGTCTTCTTCACCGCCATATACGGAGCAGACCTTGTATGGCTCTTCCAGCCGCCGCAGGCCGTAGAGCATATCCCCCACATACCATGTGGGATTCCGCTGCTGAACCTGTGCCAGCGTCAGGCAGCTGTTTTCCGCAAAGAATTTCCCCCCGGAAATCAGACTGTCCCGGATCGGCTTCAGGTGCTCTGCATTGTAAATCTCCCTGAGCCGGGTGTTTTCTGTGAATCCCATGCTTCCGACCTCCTGCCTGTGAAAATGCCGAAATTCGCCTTGACAAATCGGGAACGCCTGTGTACAATTGCTATGAAACAAGTGTAACACTTTACGGAAAAAATGCAAGAAAAAAAGCGGCTTTTTTCAGCAAGTGAAACAAAGCTGCAGGGAGTGTAACAGATGACGGAACGAAAAAACGAAGCTCATGATATGGTGATGGAAAGCCTGACCCAGGCGCTGCTGCAGCTCATGGAGAAAAAGCCGTTGAGCAAAATCAATGTGTCCGAGCTGTGTACCCGCGCCGGTGTGGGGCGCGTGTCGTTTTACAGGAATTTTGATTCCATGGACGATATTCTTGTCCAGCACCTGAAAAAATGCACTGACGAATGGTGGCGGGACTTCAGCCAGAAAGAGGTTGAAAGCTTTTATACGGACTTCTGGCCGGAGCTTCTGGAGCAGTACCGCGCAAACGGACATCTGGTTCGCCTACTGTATGAAAACAATGCGTCTCACCTCATTAAAGATCACATTTTTGCCTGCTGCCGCACCACATTTGAGGTCGATGAGGAAGAGTCTTATGCCCGAGCAGCGCTGGCGGGTGCGCTGTACGGCATGGTGGATGAATGGATCAAGCGGGGAATGGGCAGCCTGCCGGAGAATTTCAGCATCCGAAAAATTATCAATTTGATGCCCAGGCAGGAAGCTTTAACCAAAAAGGAGTTGTAGTAGATATGGATCAGATTGATCAAACAATCAGCGGGTATGTCAAAAACAATGAAATCTCCGGCGGAGCATTGCTGGTGCGCAAGGCGGGAGAGGTTGTCTATCAAAACAAGTGGGGCTATGCCGATGTGGCGGCAGGTGCACCTGTCGAATACGACTCCATCTACCGCATGATGTCCATGACCAAGCCTGTAACAGCGGTGGGTATTCTGAAATTGATGGATCGGGGGCTGATTACCCTGGATGACCCGTTGTCCAAATTCCTTCCGCAATTCAAAGATATGCAGGTTTGCGCCGATAAGCGATATGAGTTCAAGCCGGGAATGAATATGCTTTCACTGCTGCAAAAGCTGCTTTTTTTCCGAATGGACCGGGTGAAAACAGTCCCTGCTGACCGAGAAATCACCATAAGAGATCTGCTGAGCCATTCCTCCGGCCTTGCACAGGGCATAGTGGGCCTGATTGCCATGATGAAAGACAAGTCGGTCAGAGAGAGCCTCTCCCAGCAGGCAGATGTTTTCAGCCGGTATGTGCTGGATTTTCAGCCGGGGACAGGCACGGGATACTCCCCGCTGGCTGGTTTTGATATGCTGACCCGGGTTATTGAGGTGGTTTCCGGCATGGATGCAGCAGAGTATTTTCAGCGGGAAATTTTTGAACCGCTGGGGATGACGGATTCCTCATTCTGGCCGACAGAAGCCCAGAAAGCCCGCCTTGTCCACGCCTACAAGCGCAAAAAGGGAAAACTGGTGGATGTTACCGGAACAAAGGAGGATATGGACGGGATGCTCCACCGAGGTCCCGGCTATATTGCCGGATGCGGTGGCCTGTTTTCCACCCTTACGGATTACGACCGCTTCGTCCAGATGCTGGCAAACGGCGGCACATACAGGGGCAAAGTCATTCTGAAACCGGAAACCGTGGAACGGATGCACACGGAAGCGCCTGCCATGCACCTGGAGCCCGATCCCGGACAGGTGTGGGGACTGGGCGTGAAAATTCGCCAGGACCCCGAAAAGGGCAAACTGCCTGTCACTGCCGGAACATACGGCTGGAGCGGTGCATTTGGCACCCACTTTTTTATCAGCCCCGCCGATAAGCTCTCCTGCGTCTGGGTCACAAACCGCACCGATCTTGGCGGCTCTGGCTCCTACATCAGCGCAAAAATTGAGGAGCTGGTTTTTGCCCGGTTTGCAGGTGACCGGTCATGATGCGTGTCGGTTTGGTTTTGGAAGGCGGCGCCATGCGGGGGATGTATACCGCCGGCGTGCTGGATGTTTTTCTGGAGCACGGAATCAGGGCAGACTGTGTTGTGGGCGTATCTGCCGGAGCGTTGTTTGGCGTGAATTTCCTGTCCGGGCAAAAGGGGCGTGTGATTCGCTATAATAAGCGGTTCAATTCGGATAAGAATTATATGGGTCTCCGTCCGCTTCTGCGGGAGGGAAACATCGTCAGCACAAAATACGCCTATGAGGATGTCCCCCGCAGGCTTGACCCCTTTGACGATGCGGCATACAAAAAATCCGGGATTCCGTTTTACGCAGTTGTGACGAATGTGGAAACCGGAATGCCAGAGTACATCAAAATCGACAGCGTCTTTGCCCAGATGGATGCACTTCGGGCATCCGGTTCCATGCCGTTTGTGTCAAGACCGGTGATAATTGACGGAAAGCCCTATCTTGACGGCGGCATTTCCGACAGCATTCCATTCCGCTTTGCCGAAAGCCTCGGCTGCGAAAAACGGATTGTCATTCTCACGCGGGATATGGAATACCGCAAAAAGCCCATGTCGCCTGCTCTGATTCGACTGTGGTTTGGAAAGAGCCCGATGGCTGAAAAGCTGCTGCATCGCCATGCGCTGTATCATCACACAATCGAAGAACTCAAGGAATTGGAAGCCGCGGGGAAAGCCCTTGTCATCCGTCCCTCAAGTCCCATACAAATTGGGCGGATGGAGAAAAATTCCGATATACTCCAGTCCGTTTACGACCTTGGCGTGAAAGACGGACTCGCAAGCCTTACCGCCGTTCAGAAATATCTATGCGGCGAAAAATGAACACAGGGATACGACTATGCAGCATAGTCGTATCCCTGTTCCGTTTTCTGCGCAGAAAATACCCTTGACAAATCCCGTCTCAAAAGAAAATCTTGCTCAAATATGTAGAGGAGAACGGTTTTCCCAACCCAACCTTTTTCATCGACGACGGCGTTTCCGGCGTAACTTTCGATAGACCCGGTTGGAATGAGATGATAAGGCTTGCGGAAGCGGGAAAGGTCAAAACGGTTATCGTCAAGGATATGTCCCGCATGGGGCGGGACTATCTGAAAGTCGGCTATTACACCGAGAGTTTCTTTGCCGAGCGCGATATACGGTATATCGCCATCAACGACGGTGTGGACAGCGACAAGGGCGACAACGATTTTACCCCATTCCGCAATCTGTTCAACGATTTCTACGCACGCGATACCAGCAAGAAAATCCGCGCGGTTATGCGGGCAAAGGGCAACGCCGGGGAACATCTTTGCAGCAACCCGCCCTATGGGTATGCAAAAGACCCCAATGACAAGAAAAAGTGGATTGTGGACGAGGAAGCCGCCGAGATCGTCAAGCGGATTTTTGACTTGTGCGTTGCTGGGAAAGGGCCGATGCAGATAGCAAAGATATTGACCACCGGCAAGGTTTTGACCGTCAAAGCGTACTACGCAAAACGGGACGGGAAGCCCATGCCGGACAATCCTTATCGCTGGTCTATGGAAACCATACGGGGGATTTTGGAACGCCCCGAATATACGGGGTGTACGGTGAACTTCAAAACCTACTCCAAATCCCACAAACTGAAAAAGCGTCTGCAAAACGCCCCGGAGAATTGCCGCATTTTCCCCGACACACAACCCGCTATTGTTGACCGCAATATATTTGAGCGTGTGCAGGAACTTCGGGCAAACAAACGCCGCCCCGCCAAACAAGCGGAACGGCAAGGGTTGTTCTCCGGCTTACTCTACTGTGCCGATTGTGGAAGCAAACTGCATTTTGCTACGGGCAAGAACATGACCCCGGAGCAGGATTGTTACCGCTGCGCGAGGTACAAAAGCAATACGGGAGATTGTACCATGCACTTTATCCGCGAGGAAACGCTGAAACGGTTTGTGCTGCGCCGGATATTCGATGTAACCGCCATGTTTTTTGAGGATATTATGCGTTTTCAAAAAGCGGTGTATGAGCAGCGGTTTGAGGAAGCGGAAAGGGCGGCAAAAAAGCGTAAACGGGAAATCGCCCAAGCCGAGAAACGGATAGCGGAACTCGACCGGATTTTCAAGCGTATCTATGAGGACGATATATCCGGCACAATCTCTCACGAACGGTTTTTGAAGTTATCTGCCGAGTATGAAGCGGAGCAGAAAGAACTGACGGAAAAGGTCAAGGCAGACCGGGAAATGGTAAGCACCTACGAGCAGGACAAAGCGGATTTTGACAGTTTTGCGGCGGTTATTCGGAAGTATGTAGGGATTACCGAACTCACGCCTACGATTGTCAACGAGTTTGTAAAGAAGATTATCGTCCATGCGCCGGACAAGTCCAGCGGCCACCGGCGGCAGAAAATCCAGATTATTTGGAACTTCGTCGGGGAACTGAAGCAGGACGAGGACAAGCAGACCATTGAACGAGAAAGAAAAAGCAGGGGGCTGTCGGGAAATAGACAGTTTTAAACAGGGGAAGGCGTGACTCATGCGAGTCACGCCTTCCCCTGAAATTTATCCTATAAAAAAGAGAAAAAGATGGCTAACGAC
>NZ_NFKT01000035.1 GCF_002160525.1 Lachnoclostridium sp. An169 | reverse complement strand
AATAGGGTAGAGGGAGAATAAAATCTCGCCCCTCCCATTGAACCGTACGTACGGGTCTCGTATACGGCTCTACAACTTATATTCCAACTTTTACTAAGTAATAGGATAAAGGATTGAGCAACCCCGCTCCATCTTTTATCCTGTTTTCAAGTATATCTTTGCTGAGAATGAAATTTACTACGTTCATTCCACTTCTCTTGTACCAACCAAGCCTTGAATTTGCCACTTTATAAATATCTTCATGGCTAAATCCATTGTGATTCTTCCAGTTTAAGTATCTCAGATTTCTGTATATGGTTTTCGGCTTCTTCCACTGCTTCATGACAATCACTCTTACTTTGTGCCTCAGCCATTCTCCAAACTCTTCCATATACTGCTTCATCAGCCCAATCCGAAAGTAATTAATCCATCCTCTCACCATTTCATTAACGCGTTTGATTGTCGCCGCCAGAGGTCTCGCGACTGCTCTGCCTCTTTTCAGATATTCACTCACTTTCTTTTTGAGCTTCTTTTTCTTTTCCGTAGTGGGTTTTACTTTCCATTCTCCACCATTCTTCAGAAATGTGAATCCCAGATATTTACTCCGTGTCGGTCTGACAACTTTCGTTTTGGCTGCATTTACCTTCAGGAATAGTTTTCTTTCCAACCAGTTGCTTATGGATTTCATCACCCGGTTGGCTGCCATTTCACTTTTTGTAAATATCAGCACATCATCTGCATACCTCGTAAACCGGAGCCCTCTGTATTCCAGTTCTTTGTCCAACTTATCTAGATACACATTTGAACATACGACGGAAAGTGGACCCCCTTGTGGCACGCCCGTGATTGTCGCTTTCTCCAACCCGTTTTCCATTACTCCTGCTTTCAGATATTTCCGAATCAGATTTAATGTGGTACTGTCATTTACCTGTTCCCTTAGTATCTGAATTAGTTTGTCATGATTTACCTTATCGAAAAACTGTTCTATATCTATATCTACTACCCATTCATACCCTTCATTCAAGTATTCCAGTGCCTGCCTGATGGCATCATGGCAACTTCTTCCCGGTCTGAACCCGTAGCTGTAGTCACTGAATATTTTCTCGTAAATATCAGATATAGGCTGTGATATTGCCTGTTGGATTGTTCGGTCCAGCGCCGTCGGTATCCCTAACGGTCTTTTCTTTCCGTTGTCTTTTGGAATGAATACTCTTCGGACTGGCTTCGGCATATAAGTTCTGTTTCTGAGAGACATTATGATTTTCTCCCGGTTCTCCCTTATATAGTTCCCCAACTCCTCTACAGTAACTCCGTCAACGCCGCCCGCGCCTTTATTGGCAACTACCTTTTTATAGGCTCTGTTCAGGTTTTCCTTTGATAAAATCACTTCAATTAATTCCATCGTTGTTACTCCTCTGACCTATCTCAAGATTCATACATACCGCCCCTCCAGGTATAGACATTATTCCTCGGTTACGTTCCTACTTTCCTGTCCACCCGATTTCCGGCTCATGTATTATTTTAAACATAGCGATTTGTACTATAAATCGTTTCAGTCCTTCGGCTATATCCCCACTGGGGCTTCGCCTACTATGACATCATCTGACTCCCTCTCCAAACCTTTTTCGACCATACCTCCCGGTATGTGAGTAGGGCCTCCCGAGGTAAGACACTAATCTTTCGTTCCACAACCTCTTGATTTACAACTTTGGCTTACGTTTACCTTTCGGGCTTCAGTTTGTCTTGCAACCTTACCCACCTAATTGCCTGATCAAGTTTCTGTTCGTAGGCTCAAGAACTTTGCTACACCACTTCCTCCACCTATGCCATTACTGACACCGGCTTGTGGTTCACTACACTTGGCGGTAAATACCCGTGACTGGACTTTCACCAGTAAGATTAGTGCCATGCTCGGCACACAAGTAAAAAACATAGCCATTTTTATAATGGCTATGTTCTCTATATTTTGTCTACCCTTTATAAAAAAGAATTCCCGGCATGTTCTACCCTGCCGGGAATTCTTTTCTGGCACTTCCGGCGATTCTCAGTGCTGATGAAGATATTTCTCTCTCGTGGCCATCCCTCCCCGGATGTGTCGTTCTGATTTGTTGGTATCCAGAACCTTGCGCGCTTCCCGGGCGAGGGTTGGATTGATCTGGAGGAGCCGCTCGGTGACATCCTTATGTACCGTACTCTTACTGATCCGGAACTTCTTTGCCGTCTGTCTCACCGTTGCACTGTTCTCTATAATATAATTTGCGATCTCCACGGCTCTCTCTTCAATATAATCCTTCAAAAAAATCCCCCTGCAAACCTCATTTTTACAATGTATGCAGGAAATCAGTAAGCCATGCCCTGTTTTGCTGTCCGGCAGCCAGAAATTTTATCACTTTTCCGCACCGACCGATTTTATTGAAAATCCCCGTATTTTCTGTTACTATAAGCAGGTACACAGAATATCTCCTGCCGCTGAATACAATATTCATCAACAGGCAGATCCCTTTTTGTACAGAAATCCAAAATAAGGAGGCTCTCACATGAAATTTACATTCGCACACAATAACCTGAATGTTTACGACCTGGAAAAATCGCTTGCTTTCTATAAAGAAGCGCTCGGGCTCACCGTAACGCGCACAAAAGACGCGGACGACGGCAGTTTCAAACTTGTATATTTAGGAGACGGCACCACGCCTCATCTTCTTGAGCTCACCTGGCTCCGGGATATGGACCGTCCCTACAATCTCGGCGACAACGAGATTCATCTTGCATTTGAAGTAGATGATTTTAACGCTGCTTTTGCAAAACATAAAGAGATGGGCTGCGTCTGCTTCGAGAATCCGAAAATGGGGATCTACTTCATCTCCGATCCTGACGGGTACTGGCTCGAAATAGTGCCGGCCAAATAAAAATTATAAGCCTGTTCACAAAGGAAAAAGATGGCCATCACCGCCATCTTTTTCACTCTTAATCGTTCTTTAAATTCACTTCATCCTGATATCCCCGGTGCTGAAACTGCACATCCCCGCATCAGAAAATATGATAATTCACCACAAGTGCCGCAAACACGATGGAAACCATGGAAAGCAGCTTGATCAGGATATTGATGGACGGTCCCGATGTATCCTTGAACGGATCGCCCACCGTATCGCCGACAACTGCAGCCTTGTGCTGTTCGCTTCCCTTTCCGCCGTGAGCGCCGCCCTCAATGTATTTCTTAGCATTGTCCCATGCACCGCCGGCATTCGCCATGAAGATAGCCATGAGGAATCCGGTTGCCGTGGAACCTGTCAAAAGTCCGATCACGCCGTTGTATCCGAGAATAAGACCTGTCACAACAGGAGTCACAATGGCAAGCAGCGTCGGAAGGATCATCTCACGAAGACTTGCCTTTGTACAGATATCAACACAGGTTGCATAGTCCGCATCCGCTTTTCCTTCCATCAGCCCCTTGATTTCCCTGAACTGACGGCGCACCTCAACTACGATACTCTGCGCCGCACGTCCCACGGAGTCCATCGTAAGCGCTGCAAATACAAACGGCAGGCATGAACCGATGAAGATACCGACCAGAACCGTCGGATTCATGACACTCATATCAAGCACAACCTCCGAACCGCCTACTTCCTGAACCTTCTCAACATAAGAAGCAATCAGTGCCAACGCTGTAAGCGCTGCAGATCCGATAGCGAATCCTTTTCCGGTCGCGGCTGTGGTATTTCCCAGAGAATCCAGGGCATCTGTACGTTTTCTCACGTTTTCATCCAGTCCTGCCATCTCCGCGATACCGCCCGCGTTGTCAGCAATCGGTCCGTATGCATCTGTGGCAAGAGTAATTCCAAGGGTGGAAAGCATTCCCACAGCCGCAAGAGCAATACCATACAGACCTCTTGTAGACTCAATAAAACCACCCGAGAACGCATATGCCG
The DNA here is from genome assembly GCF_002160525.1 of Lachnoclostridium sp. An169. Lineage (GTDB taxonomy): Bacteria > Bacillota > Clostridia > Lachnospirales > Lachnospiraceae > Mediterraneibacter > Mediterraneibacter cottocaccae. The sequence continues at coordinate 43,422 of NZ_NFKT01000035.1, read as the reverse complement.
CCATAACGCATACTGCAATGATGACGATCGGAACTGCGGTGGAAAGCATTCCCAGGCTCAGACCGCCGATGATAATCGTCGCAGAGCCTGTCTCCGACTTATCCGCCAGCTTCTGCGTCGGTTTATATGTATCCGAAGTAAAATATTCCGTAAAGAATCCGATCAGCACACCTGCGAGCAGACCTCCGAGAATCGCAAAGTAAAATCCGATAAACTCCTTGCCCAGGATAAACCATACAATCGGAAATGCAACGACCGCAATGATGAGTGCGCTCGTATTTGTTCCTCTTCTGAGTGCTTTCAGCAGTGTGCTCTGATCCGTGTTCTCCCCCGTTTTTACCAGAAGCGAGCCGATAATCGACGCGAGTACTCCGACTGCCGCCAGGATCATCGGAATCACAACTGCATTCACACGGTCCACAGATTCTATCTTATTGAATGCGATAACCCCAAGAGCACATGCTGACAGGATCGAACCTACGTATGACTCATACAGGTCCGCTCCCATTCCGGCAACATCTCCTACATTATCACCCACATTGTCGGCAATAACAGCCGGATTTCGCGGATCATCTTCCGGGATTCCCGCCTCGACTTTTCCTACGAGGTCAGCTCCCACATCCGCCGCCTTTGTATAAATACCGCCGCCGACACGTGCAAACAGTGCCATGGAAGAAGCACCCATACCGAATGTCAGCATTGTGCTTGTGATATCTTCGATCGGGAGTTTAAACACAAGCCTGAGCAGCAGGTACCAGATCGAGATGTCCAGAAGACCGAGTCCGACAACGGTAAATCCCATAACCGATCCGGCCGAAAACGCCACATTCAGTCCCTTGTTCAGGCTTTTCTGGCAGGCTGCAGCCGTCCTGGCATTTGCCCGGGTCGCGATCTGCATTCCCACAAATCCGGAAAGTCCCGAGAAAAATCCTCCCGTCACAAACGCGAACGGAACAAACCATGTAAGCAGTCCGAGAGCTGCCATAACAAAGAGGATCACAAACATCGCTGCAAAAAATCCGATAAGGATCTTGTACTGGCGTCTCAGATACGCCATTGCCCCCTGGTGAATGGATGCGGAAATCTTTTTCATTTTATCGCTTCCTTCCGGGAACCGGAGCACTTTCTGTGCCCTGCTTGCCACAAAGAGAAGTGCGATAATGGAGCCGCATAATGTCAGTAGTGCCAATTGATTATCCATTTCTATCATTCCTCCAATCCTTATATAAAATTTTATGAATACGCAATCCATTATAACACTTTTACAAAAATTTTAATATATTTTTCTGATTTTATTTCATTATTAACAAATTATTCATAAAATAGGAGAGGCGGACAGAAAGCTTCACCTCTGCTCCGGATACGCACCTTCTGCAACAAAAACAGCGCCTGCGCCACAAAAAAAATCTCCCGGGAATTATTCCCGGGAGACGACATGTCCCTAAAACTCAAATACTGCAACGCCATATGGCGGAAGCGGATATGCAAATGAATATTTTCTTCCATCGCACTCCTGTTTTACCGGCTTATAGAGCAGAGGTCTCGCTTCACCTGTACCGCCGTACTGAAGTTCATCGCTGTTCAGAATCAGTTTACACTGTTTCCTGCGCGGTACTCCCACTCTGTAGTCCCGGCGCTCCATCGGTGTAAAATTGCAGACGAACAGGAGATTTTTCTTATTGTCCTTTGAGTGTCTCACAAAGCTGTATATACTGCGGAATATATCATCCGCGTTGATCCATTCAAAGCCCGCCGGATCCGCATCCATCTCGAACAGGGCCTTGTTCTTCTTATACAGATGCAGCAGGTCTCTGTACCAGTTCTGTATCTGCTGGTGCGGAGCCTCCTCCAGAAGGAACCAGTCAAGCTCTCTCTCCTCGCTCCATTCCCGAAGCTGTGCGAATTCCTGCCCCATAAAGAGCAGTTTTTTGCCCGGATGCCCCATCATAAATGCATACCCGACTTTCAGATTCGCATATTTATCAAATCCCAGGCCCGGCATCTTATTGATCATGGAGCACTTCAGATGCACTACTTCATCATGAGAAAGCACAAGGATGTAATTCTCACTGTATGCATATGAACTTGCAAAAGTCATCATATGGTGGGCGTTTTTCCTGAAATACGGATCAAGTTTCATATATTCTATAAAATCATGCATCCAGCCCATATTCCACTTCAGGCTGAATCCCAGCCCGCCGTCCTCCGGTTTCCCCGTAACTTTCGGCCATGCCGTAGACTCCTCCGCGATCATCATCGCTCCGTGGTTTCTTCCCAGGACAACCGAATTCAGATGTTTGAAGAATTCAATTGCTTCCAGATTCTCGTTTCCGCCATATTTATTTGCCACCCACTGCCCGTCCTGCTTTCCATAATCCAGATACAGCATGGAGGCAACTGCATCCACGCGAAGCCCGTCCACATGATAATGCTCAATCCAGAACAGAGCGTTGGCAATCAGGAAATTCTTTACTTCCGGTTTCCCGTAATCGAAGATCTTCGTTCCCCAGTCCGGATGTTCCCCTTTTCTCGGATCTGCATATTCAAATGTCGGCGTTCCGTCAAAATCTGCCAGACCATGCGCGTCTTTCGGGAAATGCGCCGGAACCCAGTCAAGGATTACTCCGATCTTGTTCCTGTGAAGATAGTTGATCATGTAGGCAAAATCCTCCGGAGTCCCGTACCTGGAAGTCGGAGCGTAATACCCGGTTACCTGATATCCCCAGGAACCGTCATACGGGTGCTCTGCCATTCCCATCAGCTCGACATGCGTATAACCCATATTCTTCACATATTTCGTAATTGCCTCTGCAAATTCTCTGTAAGTGTAAAAGCCCTCATCTTCTCTCCCCGGATGTCTCATCCATGAGCCAAGATGCACCTCATAAATCGACACAGGATTCACCTTGTGATCCCACGTCTTTCTCTCCGTCATCCAGGCGTCGTCCGTCCACTTCAGGTGAGAGATATCTGTCACACGGGATGCTGTTCCCGGCCTCAACTCGGCATAATTGGCAAACGGATCTGCCTTGAAGATTCTCTTGCCCTGCTGGGTCTCAATGCAGAACTTATAGAGATCGCCTTCTTTTACACCGGGGACAAAACAGGTATAAATTCCCATCGGCTCCTGCCGTTCCATATAATTTGCCTCAAAATCCCACTCATTAAAGTCACCTACGACAGCGACTCTCCGTGCATGCGGCGCCCATACCGCAAAATAGACTCCCGGCGTCCCGTCAACAGTAACCAGATGAGCTCCCATTTTCTGATAAATCTCGTAATGATTCCCCTGGCCGAAAAGATACTGATCAAGTTCACCGATTTCATAAGGCTGCACTTTCTTTTTTGTGCTTTCTTTCTTAACCATAAAGCCACCTCGCCGCTCAAGTTTATTTTCATAGTATCTATTATACTTGAATCACATGGAAAAAGAAAGAGAAAACAGCCTTTCTGCACAAAAACCGGCAGTCTTTTTCAAGACTGCCGGTCTATTGTCTGTCAAACGTTAAAATCTTTCTCTGAAAGCAGGATTCGATCTGCCTCATCCGTATTTTTTCCAAACACACGGCGTACCAGCTTCTTTGCCGATGCCTTCTGTGAATGTCGGATTGCCTCATCCATGATCTCTTTTACCTCGGCAACAGTAACAGCATGATCTTCCCTCTGGAGCGAGTCAATTCTGCTGTACAGTGCAAGAATTCCCATCTCATCGATGCGGTATCCGTTTTCCTGAGCATAGGTCTGGCCGAATGTTACCAGTTCATCATTGATAAAGATCGGTACTTCCAGACGACAGGTGAATTTCCGCCTGAATTCACGGTTGGATGAAAGGAGGCGGTCAAGCGGTTTACGCTGCTCTTCCAGAACAATAAGAAGTTCTCCCGTATCCTTCTCCATGGCCTTATTCAGTCTCGCCACGGTTTTTTCATTCATTTTACCCGCTTTTTCAATAATCAGAGCACCTCCGTACAGCTTTTCAAAGATATCTCCGATCTTCTTCTTGTTGAGCGATTCACCTGTAACGATGGCAACTTTTCCCTGACGGATATTTCTCTGTTTCTGGATTGCTTTTACAACATCCACCGCCAGAACGGTCTTTCCGTTTCCTTTATTTCCGATTATGAGCAGATTTCCCGTCCGGGAAGTTCCTTCCCGATTCGTACAGTTCTTATCCTGCTCAAGCACATCCACCAGCTGTTCGCTCATTCCCCGTACCGGCACAAAATAGGAAAACAGCTTCTTCTGTTCTTCCGTCAGTCCTGCACGCGTTCCTATTCCGCTCTGCATCTCCAGATCATAACGCCCGTGTACGATAAACCCGGTATCTGACATGGAAAGTGCATCCGATATCTCATCGAGCGGCAGCGGCGCCGTCTTTCCTGTAGCAATCAATTTGGCAGTTTCTTTTCTGCTAAGCGGCGTGGTCGCCGAGAGGATATCCATATCATCATCATCGTCATCCGGAATCTCTCTGTCATCCGGCTCGTTGCTGTGTTCCGGATTCACACGGAACTCTTCCTCCAGATCCGGTGCCCCCTCATCGTCAAACTCAAAGTCCCCGAGATCCTTTGTATCCGCTGTCAGATCATCACCAGACTCCTCGAACTCCTCGGCGTCTGCAAGAAGATCCTCATCGCTTTCCTCAAATTCCTCGCCATCATCCAGAAGTTCCGCATCATCGTCTTCCAGTTCTTCTCCGTCATCAAGGATTTCCGCGTCATCATCCTCCAGCTCTTCAGCATCGTCGATGAGCTCTGCCTCGCTGTCTTCCAGTTCTTCCCCATCATCGAGAAGCTCTGCGTCACTATCTTCCAGCTCTTCCCCATCATCGACGAGCTCTGCGTCACTATCTTCCAGTGCTTCTCCTTCGTCGAGAACTACTTCATCTTCCTCATCGAAAAGCTCTTCATCATCCAGAAGATCCTCACTCTCGTCAAGCTCAAACTCATCATCGATCCGAAGTTCTTCAGCAACTTTCCCCATATTTTCACGAGGTTCATCTGCTTTCTTTGCCGGGGCCTTGGGCTTCGGCTCTTCCGGAGGTATAACACCTTCGATTTCATCAATCATCCTCTGGATATCCGGCGGAAGAATCGGCTCAGTCTTCTTTTTCGGTGTACTCTCTTCCGGAAGTTCTTCCGCCTCCTCAACATCAAGGATTTCCTCCTCGGTTTCTGGTTCAGCCTTTGCTTCCGGCTCCGGAGCGGCCTTCTCAACCTCCGGCTCCTCTTCCGCTTTCTCCGGTTCGGCTTTTACTTCCGGCTCCGGTTCAGATTTTGCTTCCGGCTCCGGAGCGGCCTTCTCGACCTCCGGCTTTTCTTCCACTTTCTCCGGAGCGGCTTTTGCTTCCGGCTCCGAAGCAGCCTTCTCGGCCTCCGGCTCCGGCTTGGCTTCCGGCTCCTGCGGAGAGTCCCATCCTGCCAGTATATCCTCCAGGCTCATCTGTCCGGCAATCTGGTCATCATCTCCAGACGCAGTGTTCTCCTCCTCATCTTCAATATTCTTTCCGGCCTTATCTGTCTCTGAAGCATCTGCCAAGGAAGTGTCTGCTTCCGGCGAAGCTGCTTCATCTGTTGGTCTTTCATCAAGGAATTCTTCAGCTTCCGCCAGATCAAGCTCTGCTGTCTCCGTCAGATCTGCGGTTCCGCCTTCCTGCATTTCCGCTTTCTCAGTTTCCGGTGCCTCATCTGCTTCAGCTTCCGGAAGTTCATCTTCCGGTATCTCATCCACTGTTTCTTCGGGAATAATTTCTTTCATAGCGCCTGCCGTAGAAATCCGGCTGTTCGCTTCGGCAGCCTTTGCCGCCTTTTCTTCCGCTATCCGGTTGACAATATCAAGGTCTGCAACGGATTCAATCTCACCGATAGCGTCCTCAAGATCTGCCATATCCTCATCTACCTCTTCTGTTTCCGGTTCATCCCACAGATCGGCGGTCACATTCTCACTCAGACTGTCATCCAGCTCCTCGTCCAGATCTTCTGCATCCTCCGTAAGTTCTATGTCTTCCACATCCGGCGCATCTTCTTGTGTTTCAGCCGTCGTCACTGCTGATACTGACTCTGTCTCCACAACTTCCGGCTCCGGTTCTCTGTGAAGCAGCTTCTGAAGAGCCTCATCCAGACGCATTGTGTCGCCGATTTTTTTCTTTCTTGGCTCTCCGGCTTCAGCGACTTCCGGGATCGATTCTTCCGCCGGCTCCGGTCCCTTTTTCTCCTCAGCAGTTTCCGGTTCCTCTATAATTTCTGCGTCTTCAACCACTTCCGGTTCTTCCTGCTCCTCCTGGTTTTCTTCAAATGCCTCAAGGTTAGGCATTTCCTCCGTCTCAGCAGAAAGTTTTTCAAATCTCCGGTCATATTTCTCCTGTTGGGAAGGCGTAAGAGGCTTATACTGCATCTTCAGTTCCATTGCCTTATATACATACTTGCCTTCACTGAACCAGAGGATCAGATCATCACACTCTTCCAGACACTCGGCTGTCATTCCGGCTTCCTGATACAGTTTTGCCAGTTCATAAGCCCATTCTTCAATATATTCCGACTTCTTAAATTCTTCGAGAGCCTCAATCTGCTGTTCGACCGGTGCTCTCTGTGCCCGCAGGATCTGGTAGCGAAGGATATACTGATTTGGATCTTTCGGAGCGATCTGCATAAAATCATCGTAGAAGTCAATAGCTTCATCCACATTTCCCGTCTTCAGTGCAAGAGTACACAGGCGATAGATAACCTTCCTGCTTCCTTCCGCACGGCGGTAAACGTCATTAAGCACCTCATAGCTTTTCTGATATTCCCCGTTTTTCTCATAAATATCGCTGACATTCATCAGCATCGTAATATTGCGCACTTTCCGCCAGTCAATCTCGTCCGCCAGTTCTGCTGCCTTCCTATATGACCCCTCTTCCATAAGTTCAAGCATCTGTTCTGTCTTTAACTTATATTCATACTTATCCACCGCATTCACCTCATCGAAAATAATGTTTTATCGATTTCTTAGCTCCCCCTGCGTCTTCCTGACACAAAGCGCTACTCTTTCCCTAGTTTACCATATGAGCTGCTCAATGTCAAAAAAATGCACCCTCAATTGACATTGAAGATGCATTTTATGATTTATTTAATTTTTTCATTATTATTATTTTATATTTGAAATCGGAGGCAAATACTTGATTTTGTTCCTGTGAGACCTCTGCCGGTTTGCTATTATAATTCGCGGTCGATTTATTAAGACCAGCTTACTAAATCTTCCCTCCTTTAATAACAAATTGAGGTTCATAGTAAAATCCTTCTGCATTCGGCTTTCCGTCAGCTCCGGTACCATTTTATCTCTATAAATAATCTCTCAGTTATTATTCCTATAATCGTTCACCTGAAGCAGTACCATAACCCGATATTCCAACAGCCTACTGAATTATTGCTTCTATAACTATATATCATTTATTATAAAATGAATATTCTACTCAATGTTTCTTTACACATCTTTCGAAATTTTACTATATGTGGTATCTATATTCAATACGTCTGCAGATGTTAAATCTCTTGATTTTCATCCAGATTCCGAACTCTCCGATCAAATTATCTCACTTGTACTTATTTCTGGATTATTAATCTTTATCTACAGCAAAGGTCTCTTGCATCACAGGAACTTCCATCTGCCGTACCACTGACATATTGATTATTAACTGAAACTATACTGTCCATTGGACTGACCTCCTGTTGCCTTGTATTTTTAATCTAATCGAACACCTGATAATTTATGTTCTCTTAGATAAATATCCATCTGAGATGTTTTTCTTTTGTACTTTTGTATCTCTTTTGGATTGACTTAATAATACCATCCGAGCTTGTATTTGTCAACACATTATATTATTTTATTTTAAATAAATTTATTATTGTATGTTTTTATATGAATTTTCTGATAATTTAAAGACCTTTTGGACATAAATCATGCCGGATATACTATATATAGATTCCGGATAAGATATTGACAGACTTTTCAGACAGGCTTTTCAAAAAGGGACAGGGCAAAAGTTAATTCGGGACGTAGTCAAATTAAATTTGACTACGTCCCGAACCAAATTTTCACAGAATACACGTTATTTTCATCAAATGTATACAATTCCCCCTGATGCATTTTCACCATCTTCTCCGTGCTCTTAAGCCCGATCCGGTTGCTTTCCACCTCCGCAGCGTCTTTCTTCACCGTATTTGCAACGGTTATCCTGATTCTTCCTCTGTCGGGAGACAGCTCCACGATCACCGGACCTGATTTATCGCCATACTTCAATACATTGGAAAACAGATTGCTGAAAATCCGCTTCAGCATGATCTCATCCCCGAACATATATTGCCTTCCCGGATGGAGCGCCATTTCCACACGGAATCCCGCCAGTGTAATAAAATCGCAGTTTTCCCGGAGGATATTCTCAAGAAGAGCGACCGGGATCTGTCTGAGCCGGGCGGTTTCGGTATCTTCATATACGAGGGCGTACTCAAACATACGGTCTGTCAGGGCGCGGATATCTCCGGTCTTTTTCAGGCATCGGTCTATATATTCTTCCTGCTTCTCCGGATCTCCTTTTTTCAGCTTAAGCACTTCCAGATAACCGTTAAGCACAGTGAGCGGCGTCCGCAGGTCATGGGACATTGCCGTGATGAGATCCTGATTTGCCCGGCGGTTCTCCTCCTCCCGGGTAATATTTTCATCCAGTGTCTTCCTCAGACTGTCCAGCTCCGCCGCCAGTATCCCGACCTCATCCGCTCCGCAGGACGGAACCGGACGGGACAGATCCCCCAGAGACATTCGTGTGATTGCCTCCTGTACTCTCAGGATCCGGCGGATCACCCTGCCGATAAAAATGAGGATGACTGCAAGAAAGATCAGCACGCACAGCGCAACGATAGTGATCGTGTAAGGATAGGTAAACAGTGCTCTGTGATAGGAACGGTATTCCACATAGAATGTCCCGTTCTGAAATTCGACAATCGCGTGTCCCACCCGTTCTCCAAGCCTGGACATGCTCTCGTCTGTCAGTGTCCCGTACAAAAGTCTGGACAGGACTGCCGCCAGGCGGCCGCAGTAATACAGATCCCCATCCTCTCTGTATATCGACACGGAAGTGTAGCCATCCCCTGTCATCACATCAAAAAAGCCTTCTATCTCATCCCACTGCGCTTCTTCAAGTTCCAGCGGCACCCTATATTTCACAGCCTCTGCTCTCAGCTTCCCGACGAATTTCTCCTCGTCAAAAAATGTCACAATTCCAGTCTTTTCCAGAAAAAGGCATACAGCTCTCTGTGAAACCCAAAGTGCATTATAAACGGAAAGACTCACCGTTGCCATCACCAGGATCAATACTGCCAGTTTTGTCCGGATCTTCCATTTTGCCAGTCTGTGCTCTTCAAAAAACTGCTTCCATTTTTCTCTAATCACAGCGGTATCCCCTTCCCCATACGGTCCGGATCACCGTCGGATTCTTGGGATCGTCCTCAATTTTCCGTCTCAGATTCCTTATGTGGACCATAACCGTATTATTTGCCCCATAGTAGTAGGGCTCTCCCCAGACGGACTCGTACAGATGCTCTGCAGAAAAAATCTGGTGCCTGTTTTTCGCAAGCAGGTGCAGCACCGCATACTCCGTATCTGTCAGGTCGATGACATGCCCGCCCCGGCTGACACAGGACCTTGTCTCGTTAATCTCTATATCAAAGATTCTGATTATCGAATCCGCAATTTCTTCCGTTCCGGCCGGATATCCGGTGCCTGCCTGGCCCTGCGCATTTCTCCCGTCTTTTCCCTGATAGACCTGATACCGCCGTATCATCGCTTTAGCGCGGCTGACCAGCTCATTATAGGAAAATGGTTTTGCCAGGTAATCGTCACCCCCGCTTGAAAACCCAAGCATCTTGTCCCCTTCCTGTGTCTTTGCACTCAGGAAAAGAATCGGTGCGTTGCTGTTCTTTCTGATCTCCATGCAGGTCTGATAGCCGTTCATGCCGGGCATCATAATATCCAGAATAATGAGATCGAATTCCCGGCTCTGCACCTTTTCCAACGCCAGACTCCCGTTTTTGGCCTCGTGGATCTCAAAGCCTTCTCCCCCCAGAAGGATCCGCAGGACTTCCCGTATTTCCGGGTTATCATCCACAATAAGAATTCCCGGCTTTTCACTCCCGTGCTCCATCTTTTTCTCCCTTCTCTTTTCATCTTCCTCTGTCATTATACACATTTTTAATATTTATGCACTTCTTCTTAAGAATTCTTTAGAATCTCTTCGGGCCTTTATTAAGAAATCACAGCTACTCTATAGTAAAACAGATGCAGCACAAAATACTGCAAAAACAACCGGAAGCGAGGCAAAACTATGACATCGATTTTTATTGGGAATAAAACGGCTGTCCGTAAGGACTCCGCACGCACTATCCTGCGGAGCCTGTCTGTACCGGCGGCGCTTATCCTGATTTTTATTCTTCTGATTACCCTGAGTGTTCCTGAGGGATGTATCTTCGGCTCCCATGTAGACTGGCTGAGCCAGCACGCCGCACTGGCTGAAACGATCCGGAATGCCTGTCTGGAACAGGGCACCATCCTTCCCTCCTGGCTTGAACTTGGCGGCGGCAGCAACGGATACATGTTTTCTTATTATGGATTCCTGCGCCCGGACATCCTGATCGGCTGCCTGCTACCCCAGGTTCCGATGATCCGCATACTGACCGCCTGTATGCTCGCCATATACCTGGCATCGGTTCTGCTCTGCTACTGCTTTCTGCGGACAGAAGATATTGCGGTTCCCTTTGCCTTTGGTGGAAGCGTCCTGTTCATGACAGCCGGGTGCATGTTCCACATGCACCGTCAGGTAATGTTCGTCAGCTATATGCCTTTTCTGCTCCTGGCATTTCTGTGCATCCGCAGGAAACGGCTCCGCTGGCTGCCGCTCTGCCTCTGCCTGATCTGGCTCCACAGTTTCTACTATATTATCGGGGTGCTTGCTGCGGTGGGCTGGTACTGGCTTTCCGTGGAAGGCAGGGATTTCCGCCGGAAATATTTTCTGAAAGGATTTGTAAGTTCCACGGTCCTTTCCGCAGGTATGGCGGCGGCTCTTCTGATCCCCACCGGGCTTGTCATCCTGGAACACCGGCGGAGCGGAAGCAGCCCTTTCCTTCCGGAACTGTTCGGCCCCAATGTGGCGTTCAATAACCTGCTGTTCAACGAATACGGCATGGGACTGTCCTTTATCTGCTTTTATGCCATACTTGCGGGACTGGGGCGGAAAAAATTCCGCAGATGGAGCATCCTGTTTCTCCTCCTGGGCCTGTTCGGAATCTTTTCCTACCTTCTGAACGGTACCCTGTATGCACGCCCGAAGATCCTGATTCCGTTTATGCCGCTGGTGATTCTGCACTGTGCCCGGTACTTTCAGGAGGCATGGCACCGCGTCCAGATCTCCCGGGAGGAGAGGCTCCCGGCAGGACAGGCAGGTTCAGAAGAAAACCCGTTTCCCCGGTGGCCCTTTGCCGTGATGATCCCGGTTGGCCTCCTGTGGTTCAGCCAGGCACAGTTTCCCATGATCCTGCTGGAACTTTTCCTGCTCCTGTGTCTCTGTATCCTGCTGAGACATGGCCGGTTTTTAAAAACACGCCCCGTATTCAGGCGGCTCCCCGGAATTGTCCCGGGTGCCCTGGCCCTGCTGCTGGCACTGACCGCACCGGTAGGACTGTATCTGACAACAGCTCAGACGGAGGAATGGGTCTCCGCTTCCGAAATCAGTGCCGGACTTACGAAAGAAGAAGCCCAGGCACCGGATCTGGATACCCGATACCGGTTCGACAGCCTGATCAGCCCCCTGGAGAGTTCCAACGAACTGATCCGCACCGGGCAGCCACGGAGCAGTATGTATTCCTCCATCACGAACCGGGATTATTCCGGCCTTTATTACGATACGCTTATGACGCCCATCCGCATCAACAACAGAGTTGCCATACTGACATCGGACAATCCGTTTATGACCAACCTGATGGGCGTCCGCTACCTGGAGACCGCAAAAGACAATATTCCCGCCGGATATGAGATTCTCTTCGAATCCGGAAATACCGTTGTGGCAGAGAACAAACAGGTTCTTCCCATCGTGTATTTTACCGGGGACACAATATCACAGGAAGAATATGACACCCTGGGCCCCTATGAAAAACTGGATGCTCTGACCCGGTACACCATCGTGGATGGCGCCGGCAGCAGTACACCCTTTTGCTCAACAATGGAAAGCTGGGAACCGGATCTTAAGCTGTCGGATCTGCCCGAAGGTCTCTCTGTGGAAAAGACTTCCGCCGGCTATGAGATCCATGCGGAACAGAACTGTACCGTCACTGCAGAGATCCGCAACCCTGTTCCCGGGAAGATTGTACTGCTTGAATTTCAGGTTGACAGCCTGACCAGCAGATCCGTCGTGATCGACATCAACGGAATCCGCAACAAGCTGTCCAACCGCTTTGCCCCGTATCCGAACGGAAACAACTGCTTTCACTATCAGTTTTCCCCGAAGGACGGCGGGAGCGTAACCCGGCTTGAGATCTCGCTGCCCAAAGGCCGTTACATCCTCAGCGGCTTTACCTGGCATCTGTACGACCAGAAATTTCTGCAGGAGAAATCATATACACCCCTGGAATCTTCCGGGAAAACCGGCTCAGAGATCTCCGGGAAAAATATCTGGTCCCGGACGGTACAGAGCGGAACCATTCACGCAGAGACGGACGGATATCTTGCCACATCCATCCCCCTGCAGAACGGTCTGGAGATTCTGGTGGACTCAGAGCCCTCCGATCTGATTTCCGTAAACGAAGCATTTGCCGGAACATTTGTGGAAGCGGGAACCCATACGGTTGAAATCCGCTTTACCCCGCCGGGAAAAGCTGCCGGATGTATTCTCAGCATCCTGTCCGTATGCGGATACGTGCTTTTTTTGATTCTCCCGGGCCTGAGGCTGCTTCTGGCAGAAAACATCTGTCCAAACGCATGTATTGCTGCCGGTAAAAAGGGCAGCTCCAAATCTCATACAGAAAGAAGGATTCCCATGAAACTGAAAAAAGAACTTGTCACTTACATCTTAAGCGGAGGCATTACCACGGGAGTGAACTATGTTCTCTATGCCGCGCTCCTGTCGGCACATATTCCATATCTTGCCGCCAACAGCATCGCTTGGACGGGCGCAGTCGTGACGGCATATGTCCTGAACCGGATGTGGGTCTTCCGATCCGGGAACCGCGTTCTGCACGAACTGATATCGTTTGCGGGGCTCCGTTTGCTCACCCTGGCGGCAGAAAACTTCCTGCTCTGGCTGCTCATCAGCCGGCTGAAGTTTCTCCCGTTTCCCGCAAAACTCCTGGTCAGTGTGGTGACAGTGGCCGGCAACTACGTGCTCTGCAAATATGGTGTATTCAAAAAGTCTGCTGATAAAAAGGAGGAGATCTGTCATGGATAAAATCAGCATTATTGTACCCTGCTATAACGAAGAAAAAGTCCTTTCCGCCTTCTACCGCGAGACGTCCGCCGCGGTGGCGGACATCGAAGGCGCTCAGTGCGAATTCATTTTTGTGGACGACGGCAGCCGCGATCACACGCCGGATATACTGCAGAGTCTTTCCTGCGCTGACCACCGCTGCAAATACATCTCATTTTCCAGAAATTTCGGCAAGGAAGCCGCCATGTACGCGGGGCTGCAGAACGCATCCGGTGACTACTGCGTATTCATGGATGCGGATCTGCAGCATCCGCCTGCTCTCCTTAAAGAAATGTATCACGCCGTAAAAAATGAAGGCTACGACTGCTGTGCCGGTCTCCGGGAGGACCGCACCGGGGAAGGGCGCCTGCGCAATTTTCTCTCCCACAGTTTTTACCGGATTATCAACCGCATGTGCCGGCTTGATATGACAGACGGTGCAGGAGACTTCCGCATGATGAGCCGTACCATGGCAGACTCTGTCCTTGAGCTCAAAGAGTACAACCGCTATATGAAGGGGATCTTTTCCTTTGTGGGATTTGACACCAAATGGATTCCTTTTCACAATGTGGAACGTGCGGCGGGAGAGACAAAGTGGAACTTCCGCTCCCTCTTCCGCTACGCGGTGGACGGAATTCTCTCCTTCTCCTCCGCACCGGCAACCCTTGCCGGCTCCGCAGGAATGTTTCTGGTCATTGCTGCTGTCATAACTGCCCTCTGTACAGTTCTTTCGGGGCACCCGATTGCAGGCACCTCGCTTATAGTCTGCCTGATTCTCTTTCTCAGCGGCATTCAGATGTTTTTCATCTCCATCCTGGGACAGTACATCTCCCGGGACTATATGGAGAGCAAAAAAAGACCAATCTATATCGTGAAGAAAAAGGGAGGATTCTGATATCGTTTTTGCTGCCTCTCCCTCCTCACACTTCCCGGCCGGGGACATATACTGATATCACCACACTATTTTGAAAGGATGTTATTCCATGAGCATAAAAGGGCTTGATGTCAGTAAATTCCAGGGGACCGTGGACTGGGAACAGGTCCGGGCTGCCGGATATCAGTTTGCCATGATAAGAGCAGGATACGGCACAGATACTATTGATGAACAGTTTCACCGCAACGCATCCGAATGCAACCGCATCGGTCTGCCAATCGGCGTCTACTGGTTCTGCTACGCCACAAGCGCTGCCGATGCAGTGACCGAGGCAGAAGGGTGTCTTAACGCCATCTCACCCTATCGCCTGGATTATCCCGTCTGTTACGACGTGGAACAGGCGTCCGTAGATTACGCAGTCAGACAGGGCGTTACGGTAACTCCCGCTCTTGCACAGGAATTTGTCAGAAATTTCTGCGACCGGGTTGAAAAGGCCGGTTACTTTGCCATGTACTACAGCAACCGCAGCTTTATCGATCAGTATCTCGGCATGGATCTTGCAAAACGCTACGCACTCTGGTACGCCCGGTATACCGATACTTTTGACGGAACCGACTGCGGGATCTGGCAGTACACAAGCCAGGGAAGCGTCCCCGGCCTCAGCGGAAATGTAGATCTTGACACCGCTTATGAAGATTATCCGTCCGTAATCCGTTCCGCAGGGCTGAATCATTTATCCGGAACCTCGCCGTCTCCTTCCCCGGAGCCTGCTCCCGGACCATCTTCCGGGTATATCACCTATGTGATACAGCCGGGAGACACATTAAGCGGAATCGCAGCACGCTATGGCACAACGGTTGCCGAACTCACCCGGCTGAACGGCATCTCCAACCCGGATAAAATCTATGCCGGGACGACAATTAAAGTCCCGGAAACAGGAACCGGCGCCAGATATTACACGGTCCGCTCCGGCGACACACTGAGTGGAATTGCCGCGCGGTTCGGCACCTCCGTCAGCGCCATTGCCGCCCTGAACGGCATCTCTGATCCGAACCGGATCTATGCCGGGACCACGATCCGTATTCCCTGACGGATTCCCTGACCGGTTCCCGACATCCGACCGGCAGACAGCGGACTCTATCGGAACTCCGGGGGGATTCCAGGAATTTCCGGGAATTTTTCCGCGTTGACTTTTGCAGATCTCTGTGATATGATACCAGGGTCAGAAGTGCTGCAGGCTCAACGCCGCAGCATTTAAAATCATTAATAATACATTTTACCGCCGGGTAACGTCTTATTTATTTCAGTAGGCCTTTGTTGAAATAATATAAGACGTTTTTTTTGGCAGAAAAGGAGTCCATATGTTCAGACAAATGCGCAGAAAAAGACAGATGCTCTCAAAAGAAGAATGTGAATCCGTCCTTTGCCGGGGAACCTCCGGGGTTCTGGCAGTATCAGGTGATGACGGCTATCCCTACGCCGTTCCTTTGAGTTATCTTTATGAAGACGGAAAAATCTTCTTTCACAGTGCCGGAAGCGGCCATAAACTTGACGCCATCGCAGGAAATGACCGGGTTTCCTTCTGTGTCATTGACCAGGACAGAATCGTTCCGGAAGAATACACCACATATTTCCGCAGTATCATTGCCTTCGGACGAATCCACATCATCGAAAATGACACAGAAAAAAGAGACGCCATCGAAAAACTGGCCCGGAAATATGCGCCCCTGGAAAGCCGGGAGAGTATAAATGCCGCTATTGACAGGGAATATGCACCTCTTTGCATGCTCCGCATGGATATCGAACACCTGAGCGGAAAAGAAGCCATTGAACTGATCCGTGAAAAGGAAAGAACACAGAAAGGGGTATAAAATGGAAAGCAGGTCATGTTTCAGAGATTTTGCAAAATATTCTTCCCTCAATATAATGGGGATGATCGGTCTGTCGTGCTACATACTGGCGGATACTTTCTTCGTCTCTCAGGCACTGGGAGCAGACGGACTTACCGCCCTGAACCTGGCGATCCCGGTCTACAGTTTCATCCACGGGAGCGGCCTGATGATCGGCATGGGCGGCAGCACGAAGTTTTCTATCTTCAAAAGCCAGGGAAATATGAAAGAAGCCTGCCAGGCATTCACCCACGCTGTAATGCTGACGGCAGTTCTTGCCTCCGTATTCTTTCTCCTCGGGGTCTTTGCCTCCGGTTTTCTGATCCGTCTGCTTGGCGCGGATGAAACCGTGTATGAGATGAGCCGCACTTATCTGCAGGTAATTCTTCTGTTTGCCCCTGCGTTTATGACAAATAACCTGCTGCTTTGCTTCATCCGCAACGACGGCGCCCCGCAGCTTTCCATGGCTGCCATGATCGGCGGCAGCCTTTCCAACGTGGTGCTGGATTATGTATTCATGTTTCCTTTCGGGATGGGAATATTCGGTGCAGTACTTGCCACAGGCCTTGCCCCGGTAATCAGCATCGGTATTCTCTCGCCGTTTCTGTTCCGGAAGAAGAACCATTTTCATCTGGACAAATGCCGGATCAGCCTTCGGACAGCCCTGGATATTTTTTCCAGCGGTCTGCCCTCCCTGGTTACGGAAGTTTCGTCCGGTATTGTCATCATCGTCTTTAACATCATTATTCTGGGGATCGCGGGAAATACCGGGGTGGCGGCATACGGGGTGATTGCCAACCTCTCTCTTGTCGTCATTGCAATTTACACCGGAATCGCCCAGGGAATCCAACCGCTCCTGAGCAGCTATTACGGATACGGGAACCGGAAAAATATTCTGGCAACACTCCGGTACGCCCTGATTTGCGTCCTGTTTATCTCCGCTGCAGTCTATCTGTGCATATTTTTCTTTGCAGAGCCGATCGCCGCGGTCTTTAACAGCGAGCATAACGTCCTCCTGCAGGAAATTGCTGCCACGGGACTTAAAATTTATTTTATCGGATGTGTGTTTGCCGGGTTTAATATCGTGGTATCCGTATATTTTACATCTACCGAATGGCCGCTGCCCGCCCACATTATCTCGCTGATGCGGGGATTCATCGTCATTATTCCCATGGCTTTCCTGCTTTCTTCCATTGCCGGAATCATCGGTGTATGGTCCTCATTTCCGGCAACCGAACTGATCGTCAGCCTGATCGGAGCCATAATCTTTCTCCTCGGCCTCAAAGGAATCCGGCTGGCAGGGAAACCGCATACAAATATTTCCGATTAATAATTTCTTTATAATTTTTTATTTCTTTTAGACTTTAAACATACTTTGGACACATTTTCTGGCTATACTATATCCCAGATAGTTGATAAAACAACTATCTCCCCCCTCATAAAGTCAGGAATCCCGGGAGACCGGGATTCCGCACTTTACTCTCATTCCTTTTTAGATAACTTATAAAACAACGGAAACCCATCGGCTGTAAAGCCGGTGGGTTTCCGCGTTATCAGGATAATTTTCCAAGCTGTTTTCCTGTCAGGGGTCCGGTAGCCGGGGCACTTTTCGGGCACCCTCTCACGAAAGATTCCTCAGCGCGTCTTCATAGACATTTCTGTAAGGGACTCCGTTTTCCTTCGCCAGTGCCGCTACATCCTCATACTCCGGCTTCTCATGGGTAATTCCGAATGCGGAGGCTGTCTTGACCCTTACCTCCCCCCATTTTGTCTGAACCGTCCTGCTGCCGGGCTTGAGAAAATATTTTCCGCACCGGCGGACTCTCACCCCGTTGGTCGTAGTCTGTTCCAGAATATTCCGGGCAGTCTCCTCCTCCTGATCCGGCGCACAGAGTACCGTCAGCACATGACCGGGGCGCCCTTTTTTCATAATGCCGGGTATGGTGTACACATCCAAAGCACCAAGTTCAAGCAGGCGGGCACATGCAAACGCCAGTGCCTCCGGCGTCATGTCATCAATATTGCATACCAGTTCCGTGATTTTCTCCGCCGGAACGTTTGCTCCCGGATTCATGCTCTCCCCCAGAAAAACCCTGACACAGTTTGCCTGTTCAAACTGCTTTGTGCCGATTCCAATTCCCACGTCCTGCCCGAGCATTACAGGCATCGGACCGAAGGAATCCGCGAAGTGAACCAGCAGTGCCGCCCCGGTAGGCGTACAGAGTTCCCCCTTCACTTCCCCGCCGTAAAACGGTGCGCCCTGGAGCAGATTGGCAGTCGCCGGAGCGGGAACCGGCATGATTCCGTGGGCGCAGCGCACAGTTCCGCTTCCCACATGAACCGGTGAGACCACAACCTTTTCCGGGCGGAGAAGATACATGGCATAGCAGACACCCGCGACGTCCGCCACTGCATCCAGAGCCCCCACCTCATGGAAATGCACGTCCCCTGCCGGACAGCCGTGAGCCTTTGCCTCTGCATCGGCAATCGCATCGTAAACAGCCCGGGCGTGGGCGCGCACTTCGTCAGGAAGGGGAAGGCTGTCGATCAGCTCAGCAATATGCCCCGGCGTGGCATGATGATGAGAGTGCTCATGGTCATGTCCATGCTCATGACCGCGTCCATGCTCATGCTCGTGTCCGTGCTCATGGCTGTATCCATGCTCATGACCGTGTCCATGTTCATGACCGTGTCCGTGTTCATGGTCGTGTCCATGCTCGTGTCCGTGCTCCAGTTCTTCCTGCCCGTGCACTGTAACCGCCATATGTGTTCCCGCGATTCCGCATGTCCGGCTTCTCTGCGGCTCAATCTTCACTCCGGGCAGTCCCAGTCCGTTCATGGTATCCACAAAGCCCTGCTTGTCTTCCAGAAGTTCATACAGCGCAGACATAAGCATATCTCCGGCTGCTCCCATGTTACATTCTATATAAAGTATTCTCATCTCTTATTCCTCCCTGATTCCTTCCATCTGATTGATCCTTCCCGCCAGATACCCGGCGCCGAATCCATTGTCAATATTAACTACACTGCACCCGGAAGCGCAGGAATTAAGCATGGAGAGAAGGGCGGACAATCCGCCGAAACTTGCGCCGTACCCTACGCTTGTGGGCACTGCGATAACCGGACAGTCCACCAGGCCGCCCACCACCGAAGCAAGTGCGCCCTCCATCCCGGCAACTGCAACGATGCAGCGGGCGCTCATCAGCACATCCAGATTGGAAAGAAGCCTGTGCAGTCCGGCGACCCCGGCATCATAGACCCGGGTCACTTTGTTTCCGAGTACTTCTGCCGTCAGCGCCGCCTCTTCGGCAACCGGCAGGTCGCTTGTCCCCGCCGTGACCACCACAATATTTCCCCGGTGCTCCTGCTCTTTCGGGAAGGCAACCGCAAGGCGCGCCTCCGGGTGATAGTCAACCGGAACCTTCTTCTGCAGAAGCTCAGCCGCCTCCTCATGGATCCGTGTAATCAGAATATTGCCGCAGCCGCGCGCTCCCATGGCAGTAACAATCCCGAGGATCTGCTCCGGTGTCTTGGACGCCCCGTATATCACCTCGGACGCGCCCTGCCGGACACTGCGGTGATAGTCTACTTTTGCATAGCCGAGGTCTTCAAAAGGCTCTTCTTTCAGTTCCAAAAGCGCATCCTCGGGCGTGGTTTTTCCATCCGCAACACTGCGGAGCAATTTCAGTATTTCCTGTTTATTATCCATCTTATTTTCTCCTTCCGCATTTTCTGTCACTTTACGTTCTATTCCTTTCCCGTTCTGGTTTCCAGATCCAGAAGCACTGCAGGGAAATACGCTTTCAGCGCGTCAAGAACGCCGTTGCGCTGCCCCATCAGCAGTGGGAGCTGTTCCTCTCTCACCTGTATCCTCGCGCCATCGCCGTACAGCCGCACCCGGAAGTCCCGGAATCCCATTTTTTCAAGTGAGCGCTCCGCACTCTCAATCTTTCGCAGAACATCTTCCGTAATGGGGACTCCTGTCGGCACCCGGGTTGCAAGGCAGGCATAGGCAGGCTTGTCCCAGGTGAAAAGCCCTGCCTTTTCAGAAAGCTCCCGTACCTGCCGCTTCGTAACCCCGCACGCTCTTAGGGGGGAGCGCACTTCCAGCTCCCGGAGGGCGCGCATACCCGGACGGTCTCCTGCATCGTCCGAGGCATTGGTTCCGTCCATAAGAACGTTGAAGCCGTCTGCTCTCACTGCGTCCCACAGGGCGGTAAACAGTGCTCTCTTGCAGTAGTAGCAGCGGTCCGGTCCGTTCTGGGCCGCCTCCGGCACAGCCAGAATATCCTTTCGGATCACCTTAAGAGGAATGTCCAGTTCTCCGGCAAATCTTACGGCATCCTCCAGTTCGAATTGCGGCTGAAATGCCGTTTTCACATAATATGCTGTGACATCACACCCATACGTCTTCGCCGCCCACAGGAGAAATGCCGAATCCGTTCCTCCGGAGAAAGCCACCGCCGCTTTCGGTACACTTTTAAAATAATCTTTCAGTGTCGTCATAATCTGAGTCCTTCCTTTACAATAAAAGTATCTGCTTCTTTTTTCTCCCACGCAAAAAAAGAAGGCGTCTGTTCCCTCCTGAAAACAGATACCTTCCTAGTATCTTATCAAAATATTTTATGAAAGCACGCTCTTTTCAGATATGTGCCTTTCCGTATGTATGCATATTCCGGCGCTTCTGCGCTCTCTTATACAGCTTCTGCACTCTCTTATACGGCTTCTGCCGTCTCCTTCCGGCTTCTGCCGGATTCTCTCTTTTCTCAGGACTGCTGCCCAAGCAGCTTTTCAAGCGCGTCCATTGCATTCTGTACATTTTTTGCCATGGATGATTCTGAAACACCCACAACGATATTATCACATAGATTGACCGGAATCAAGATTCTCTTTGCATGACTTTGGCCCACAGCCAGAGCCATCTGCGGAGTGATTTCTCCCAGCATGGAGTCCGCGATCACGATCCCCACCGGTCCCATGATAACATCAGCCCTCGCAGACGCCACGCGCACGGAATTCTCTCCGGTAGCCGCCTGGTCTGCCCCTGCACGGAGCATGGAGTTCGTTGCAGCGCTGTTGGTTCCCACAGCCATCACTTCAATCTGCGGGAAACGCTCCTTTACCGCCGCCACAAGCTGTCTTCCGAGACCTCCGCCCTGTCCGTCAATAATCAGAATTTTCAAAGAAACACCTCCGTCCCAAAATCTGTTCTCCATTATAACCGTTTTTGGGGATACTGGCAACTCCTCAGTGACTGATCATATAGCGGAAAGCATCCTCCCGGGATTCTTTCAGGTGCGACCGCATCATCTCTGACGCCTCCTCGAGCTTTT
Source organism: Lachnoclostridium sp. An169 (assembly GCF_002160525.1). Lineage (GTDB taxonomy): Bacteria > Bacillota > Clostridia > Lachnospirales > Lachnospiraceae > Mediterraneibacter > Mediterraneibacter cottocaccae. The sequence goes on along the minus strand of NZ_NFKT01000035.1, from coordinate 21,843 downwards.
CCTGAAGCATCAGGTCCAGAATCTCAATATGCCTGTCCTGGTTCTTCCGGCGGCGTTCCGTCAGACTTCGCGTCATATACTGGATTCTCCGGTTCTGATCGCAGAGTTTCTGGAAAAGAAGAATAATAAAGGAATTGTCGGACGCATGCATAATGATTTTATGCAGGAGATCATCCAGCTCAACGACTTCCTCCACGGGAAGGGAAGACATATCGACAGTCAGTCTTTCTCTACAGTCTTCCAGCGTCTCTTTCGGTATATCCTTTCCATAGCAGAGAATCATCTGAGGCTCGATCATCTCTCTTGTGGCATAGACATCCCTTACATTTTTGAGTGTGATATTCTGGACCATGACTCCTTTCTGGGAAACGATCGTGACGAGATCTTCCTGTTCCAGCATGGTCAGCGCCTCGCGCACCGGCGTTCTGCTCATTCCGAGGGTCTGCGCAAGGTATATCGAATCCAGGAAACTGCCGGGGGCATAAGTACAGTTAATAATCTTCTCCTTTATCCCCGTATATGCTCTTGTCCGTAAATTCTCCATACCCTGCTCTCCTTCCGGTCAGTTATCAAAATCTTTCTCTGACTCTTCCATTACCTTCTGCGCCAGTTCTTTCCCGTAGATTCCGGCAAACTCATTCATCATATCCTGTTCAAAACGGGAATAATTTTCTTTGAGAGGCGCGCTGCATATCCGCCTCACGGCGTTCAGAAAATGTCCTTCATGATAGAGGAAGTCCCGGCAGTATTTTCCGTTCAGTTCCTCTTTCATGTCCGCAATTCTCTTTTTGGACTCTTCGGTCTGCTCGTAACCTACATTTACAAAAGTGCAGCACTCATCCCCAAGGCCCTTCATGGTCTTTGCAATCATCACCATATCATTGGAAAAGCCCTGCACCAGGTTGATATCAATATATCTGCAGTACCATTCTCCGTATCTGGAAAGCCCGAACTTCTTCCACGCCTCATCCCACATACATCTGTGACAGCAGTTGATATATACCGGAGACTCTGACTTTACACTGTAGTCCCCGGGCAGCGTGTCAAGCTTCAATTCCCCATACGCAAGAAATGTCTCGTAATTCAGAGGTCTCCCGTCTGCAAGCGCACGCTTTCTCATTCTCTGCCCGCGCTGGTTCCCGTATTTTACAATGCTGTTGATAAACAGATCCGTTCCGTACTCGCCTGCGTATTTTTCAAGATACTTTCCTGCAAGTCCGATCAGGACCGCGTGCTGTTCCACTGTATATTCTTCCATCTGTCCGTTTCCTTTCTCTCATCATATAGCAATCAATATAAAAAAGCAAGCAGGGCGGTTTACCTCTGTCTTCCCGGGCACACCAGCTGCCCGTATGCTTTCGCCCCTTCATCCACAACACCGTCCCTCATCAGGATGCGCCCCCTGAGAATCGTATAGCTTACCTGGCAGTTCAGTTTCCAGCCGTCATAGGGGATTGCGATATCTCTGGCGTGGGAATAGTTTTTCTTCTTATCCACGGTCATTGTATGGTCGAAATTAAACACCGCGAAGTCTGCGTCAGCCCCCGGGCGTATGGTTCCTTTCTGCGGGAAAATCCCGAAGATCTTCGCCGGATTTTCGCAGAGCAGCTCTGTTACCCGCTCCAGAGTGATCTTCCCTTCCTTCACTGCGTTCAGCATCAGGGGAAGTCTTAAGTCCACTCCCGGGAATCCGGACACGGCGGCGAAAATGTCTTTCAGCCCCTTTGTCTTTTCCTCATACAGGAACGGGCTGTGGTCGCTTCCGATGTAATCCACGGTTCCGTCAACTACGTACTCCCACAACTGATCCACAAGTTCCTGCCTTCTCAGCGGGGGATTGCACTTTGCAAAGGGACCGAATTTTTCCAGGGCGTCCTCATTCAGGAAAAGATAATGAGGGCAGGTTTCCGCGTATACATCCAGCCCGCTTCTCTTTGCCTGTCTGATCAGCTCCATTGCCTGGGGTGTGGAGACATGGGCGATCTCCACTCTCGCCCCGGTCTCCCCGGCAAAACGAAGCACCCGCTCCACGCTCTGCACCTCGGAGATCACCGGGCGGCTTAAGGCATGGTCTCTCCCGGAAGTTCTGCCTTCCGCTTTCATTTTCCGGATATTATACTGGATCAGGTCATTGTCCTCGGCGTGGAATGCGCAGATCAGCCCGGTCTTTGCAAGCTCCCGCATCCCTGCCATCAGTTCCCCGTCATCCGCCATGGTCAGTCCCCGGAACTCCTGTTCCCTGCCCTCCGGCGCAGCGTGGAGAAATGTCTTGTATGCCACGATCCGCCCGTCGGCGGCGAGTTTTGTGATCTCTTCCGGGAATTCTCCTCCGGCTGCTCCGTAGAAACAGAAGTCAACCACGCACTGTGCCTCGGCACGCCGGATCCGGTTTTCCAGGATTTCCACATTGTACTGAGGCGGCACGCTGATGGGATGCTCCATGATCGTGGTCACACCGCCTGCCGCTGCAGCCAGCGTCTCGGTATAGAAGTTACCTCTCTCCGTATGTCCCGGATCCCGGACGTGCATATGGGTGTCAATGGCTCCCGGGATCACATACTGACCGGTCAGATTCAGCGTCTGCTCCGCTTCCGTGTATGTTCCCGGCGAAGCGACAAATACGGTTCTTCCTCCCTTCACCCCGATATCAGCATAGGTAAAATGTCCGTCCAGATATACGTTTCCATTCTTTAACAGCAGATCTAACATGTTGCATCCTCCTCTTCCATCAGCCTCTTCACTGTCTCTGTCAGAATCCTCATGCCGCGCTCCGCATCCTCCCAGTCTGTCCATTCTTCCCCGGCATGGCTGATTCCCTCCACACTGGGCACAAAGATCATTCCCACAGGCATCCGCTGTGCCATGGCGTTGCCGTCGTGGGTGGCGCCGCTTGGCATCTTCCGGTATGATACTCCGCATGCCCTGCACACCCCGCCGATCTCATGGGCGATCTTACTGCTGCACGTAACCGGCGCTTTTCTGACAATGGGCTCTATGGTAACTTTTCCTGTATGTTCGGCAACAGTACGGTATTTTTCCATAAAGGAGTCCATCCGGCTCTCGTCCTCGCTGCGGATCTCCAGAACCATCTCCACCCGGTCCGGAATCACCGGAGCGGAACCGGGGTACACATGCATAATGCCTACCGTCTCCACGAAATGATGCCCCGTCTTTCTCGCCAGAGCGTCCCCTTCCAGAATCAGCCTGGCCGCTGTGACCAGGGCATCGTCCCGATCCTCCATCATGGTGGTCCCGGCATGGTTGCTCTTCCCGTATACCGTCACCGCATACCTCTGCAGCCCCACGATACCGGTCACGATCCCGATCTGCTCCCCCTGCTTCCAGAGTGTCGGTCCCTGCTCGATATGGAGTTCCAGCCAGCACCTTGCATCGGAAAAGTCCATGCAGGCCGCTCTCAGATCGTCCTCTGTATAGCCGTATTTTTCAGCCTTTTCCAGATACTCTGCCGACTCCAGCGGGAGCAGCCCTGCCATGGCCCTGCTCCCGAATGTGCCGCCCAGTTCATTTCCTTCTTCTCCATTGGTGGCGATGACGTGAAAATCACAGGAGAGCGGGATCTTCTCCCTCTGAAGAGAGACAGCACATTCCGCCGCAGCCACCACGCCCAGAAGCCCGTCGAACATTCCTCCCTCCTTTACCGTATCCAGGTGGGAGCCCGCGTAGATCACGGGAGCATTCTTCCTGCCGCTTTTCAGCAGGCCGTGGACATTGCCCGCAGGATCGATCCAGGCGGTCAGCCCGCATGTTTCAAAATATTCCCGGACTTCCCGCTGTGCCGTCTCCATGAAGGGGCTCCCGAAGACACGGCTGATCCCCGTCTCGTTTTCTTCTTTGCCGATCTCTGCCAGCCTGCAGAACTGTTTTCTGATCTGTTCCGATCTTTCTGTCTTTTCTGATCCGTCTGTCCGTTCTGCACTTTCTGTGATTTCCTGTTTCTCTTTCATATCCGCATCACCTCATATCCGTCTCTATACAAACCGTGTTCCGCTGTCTTCCCCGCAGATCCGGTCCAGGCTGCCGCATGCGGACCAGGGTGTATAAGCCCCCGTAACCGCGCCGGCTGCATAGCTTTCAATGTGCATGGCAATGTCAATGCCGCTTCCCTTCAGGCGTATCTCATGGGCATTGGTGCTGACAGCCGGATCGGACACGATCCTGGACTTCGTCCGGTCGAAACCGATTCCCGCAAGGGCGATAGCTGCATGGACGTTGACATTTCTCGGATAGAGCCTGCACGCCTCCCGGGCAGGGCCCTCGTAGACAACAGTTCTCTCTGTATCTGTCCTGCCAAGGCTTTTGGGGCTCTTTGTAGTCGTAATCTCCACGCTCTCCCAGACCGGCTTTCCATCAAAGATTCCATCCGTCCCCAGAATCGCGCCGTGGGGAATATAGATCTTTCTTCCATATTTCCCGCAGAGTTCACGGGCCTTCTTCTCGAATGTCTCATCCGAGAAAGCGGTCACGGAAAACATGAGAAGATCCCCGTGCTTCAGGATCAGCTCAATGTGCTCTTTCAGCACATCCGCCGTACAGCACTCGATCACCAGCTCTGTCTCCCCGTACAGTTCCTCCCTGGGGGAACGCACCACGGGTTCTCCCGGAAGATCCGCAAAAGGATCTTCAATAAACACCACCTGTCCATATCTCTTTTCTTTTATATGTTTCAAAAGTGCCTGTCCGATCTTCCCGCATCCCAGGAAACCGATTTTTTTCATGCGTCCTCCCACCTTTCTTCTGCCCGGTACCGCTCCATAACGGTCAGCAGTCTTTTTGCAGCATCCACTGCCGCCCTGTGATCCTGTGAAAAATTAATCCGGAAACTGTCCGTATATTCCGGTCCGAACTCCGTTCCCGGAGTCACTGTCACACCCGCCAGTTCCCGCACGATCTTTACGAACTCTCCGATATTCACATCCAGTTTCGGCATTGTGACGAACAGGTAGCTGCCGCCGTCGGACGGTCTTACCTTCACTCCCGGAACAGCGGTGAAAACTTCCACCAGTTCATCCCGGATCGCCTGATGCTCTTTCACTCTCTGCTCCATAAAGCCCTCCGGCTCATCAAACCACACGGAGAACACGGACTGGCAGTATCCCGCACAGCGCAGGGATACAATGGCCTGCAGTTTCTCCATCCGTGTTATGATCTCCGCCGTTCCGAAGGCTGCCCCCAGCCGGAAGCCGCTCAGCGATTCGGTCTTGGACGGACCGATAATGGTGATCAGATTATCCGGTGTCTCCTTCTGCGCCCGCAGATGGGTGTAGGTCTTTCCGTCAAAAATCTGCCGGGAATAGAGTTCGTCCACAAGAAGCGCCGCCCCGTACTGTTTCGCCAGTTCCGCAATCTTCACGATCTCCTCCCGGGAATAAATCACACCGGTGGGGTTGTTCGGATTGGAGAATAGAAACAGCCTGGCCCCGCTTCTGAAAGCCTGCTCCAGACTTTCCATATCCAGTCCTGCACAGCCTTCCTTTCCGTAGTAATCCATGGAGACCGGAACCAGTTCCCCGTCAAAAAACTCCACCAGTTTCCGGTTTGCAAAATAATCCGGCTCCACAATCGCCACTTTGTCCCCTGCCGACACCATGGCGCCCATGGCGAGGAAGAGTGCCCCCTGGGTACCCGGCGTCAGGATAATCTCCTTCTCCGGATCGATGGGCGCTCCGGTAAATGCAGCCAGCTTCTCCGCCAGATCCTCCCGGATGGATTTTTTCCCGCGGTACTCGGTGTAAGCCTGCTTTCCGCCCACATGATATCCTTTTTCGAAAGCCTCAAAGCTCCCCGGCAGGGGCGGGAACGCATCCACATCTCCGTGGGAGAAATCAACGGGGACCCCGGGGCACTTCTCTCCCCGCAGGTCCAGTGTTCCGTTTTTTCTGAGTCCCTCCTGCCCGGGCGCGTTCTCCACGCCCAGTTTTGCAAATTTTTCTGCTATTGTGCTCATAATCTTCTCCTTCTTTTTATTCGGAAGTTCTTCCTGTATCCCGGAACATTCCTTTTATATACGGATCAGATTCTCCGGCTCCTCTCCGTTCTTAAAGTGATCGATATTCCGCATGATCAGATTTCCGATAAATCCCTTCCAGCTGTCGCCCATTCCCGCTTTGTGGGAGCTGATAAAGAGGTTGTCCGTCTCCCACAGGGGGCTGTCTGCAGGCAGCGGTTCCTGCTCGAATACATCCAGTGCCGCGCCTTTGATCTCTCTGCGGTCAAGCGCCCGGAGCAGTGCCTCTGTGTCCACCAGTCCGCCCCTTGCCACGTTGACCAGCACAGCGGTAGGTTTCATGGCTGCAAATGCCTCCGCTCCGATCATATGTCTTGTCTTTTCATTCAGGGGAATAGACACCGTCAGATAATCCACCGCCCCGTAGAACTCCTGCAGCTGCTCCTCTCCCACAAAGCAACGGGTGATTCCTTCGTCCCTCTGCTCCACCACATCGTAGACAAAGATCTTCATGCCGAAGGCCTCCGCCCGCTTCGCGATCTCCCTTCCGATGGAGCCGTATCCCATAATTCCCAGGGTCTTTCCGTACAGATCATCATAACAGGTACACATCCACTGATCCTGCCCGAACATGTCCCAGACATGGTCTTTTTTGTCCTGCTCCATACGGCGCATCTCCCTGGCAAAAAACAGGATCTTGGAGAACACATCCTCCGCGATGGAGATGGACATCACTCCTCTCGTATTGCTGAAAAGAAGCTTCCGGCGTCTGACTTCCTCCATATCCGAACGGTCGTAGCCCGCTCCCGTAATCTGGATAAACTTCAGATCCGGCATGCGGTCCAGAAATTCTTTCTGCACGTAAAAGGGCTGCAATACCGCCATCTCCACACCCGACAGGTCGTAGTCGGAGGCGCATTTCTCACATTCTTCATTTGTCAGGAAGAGAATGTCGCTGTAATATTCTTCCCGGATCAGATGTTTATACAGGTCATTACATATTATCCGCATCTCTGATCCCCCTCTCTTCCAGGACTTTCTCTGCAGCAGCCAGATTTACACAGACACAGAACAGCTCCATCGCCTGTTTCAGTTCCTCCACCGGCGGATGGGTCGGAGCGAGACGGATCGTGGAATCATGTGGATCTCTGTGATAGGGATAGGTGGCCGCCGGTGTCGCCACTTTCACCCCTGCCTGCTCCGCCATCGCCAGCGCTTTCGCCGCGCAGCCCCCGCAGGTTTCCACAGTGATAAAATATCCCCCGTCCGGCTTCTTCCACTGATATGCCTCGTCAAAGAGCCTGTTCTCTCTTAAGATCTCATCCACCAGATCGAATCTGGGGCGGAGAATAGCGGCGATCTCCTTCATGTGGCGGATGATATTCTCCGGGCTTTTCAGGTATTTCACATGCCGGAGCTGATTGAGTTTGTCATGGCTGAAGATCTGCAGTTTCAGAAGATTCTTCGTCTCCTCCACAGTTGCCGGACCAGATGCCATCATGCAGACTCCGGAACCGGGAAATGTAATCTTCGCGGTAGAGAAGAAATACAGCACCCGGTCCTCTGTGCCGTGCTTCCGGGACGCCTTCAGCAGATCTTTCACATGGTTTTCTTTATACAGATGGTGAACCGCATAGGCATTGTCCCAGAAAATGCGGAAATCCGGGGCTGCGGTCTTCATCTCTGCCAGCCGGTCCACAGTCTCGTCACTGTAGACGGTGCCGGTAGGATTGGAATACTGGGGCACACACCAGATCCCCTTGACTGAAGGATCTTCTGCCGCCAGTTTTTCCACCAGATCCATATCCGGTCCGCCATCCAGCAGAGGAATGTTGATCATCTCAAATCCCAGTGCCTCCGTCAGGTTAAAATGGCAGTCATACCCCGGCACCGGACAGAGCCATTTCAGTTTCCGCTCCTGCGCCTGGACGCCCCAGGGCTTTTCCCCCAGCGTGCCGAATGTATAATACCGCAGGAACTGGTCGTACATCAGATTCAGGCTTGATTCGCCGCCCAGAATGATCTGCTCCTCCGGGATGTCCAGGAGTTCGGAAAAGAGCCGGATACACTCCGGAAGCCCGTACATGACTCCGTAGTTTCTGCAGTCCGTTCCGTCCTCTGCCATACAGTTATTTTCATCCAGTACATGGAACATCTCCCCGTTCAGGTCAAGCTGCTCCTGACAGGGAAGCCCCCGACTGATGTCGAGGGACAGATCCATGTCAAGATATTCCTTATATTTCTTTTTCAGAACCTTCACCTTTTCCAGAAGTTCTGCTGTTGTTGTCTCTTGCGCTCTCATCTTCCGCCTTCTTTCCGAACCTTTCCCTGTTCTGTTTTTCTTGTCAGCCGGCTTCCTCCTCCGGTCAGTCTTCCTTCTTCTCTTCCTGCTCCCACGGCATCGGCTTTGTGATATCGATATCCAGCATCTTCGCCGGGTTCACTGTGCTGACCATGCGGATCTCCTCGTCCGTCCAGCCGCAGTCCATCAGGCAGGCGATCCACTCCCGGAAGCCCTCCACCGGATGGGGCAGCGTATAGACGCCGAAATCGGTTCCGATGATGAAGTTCTCCACGCCGAATTTCTTCATCTGGTTTGCAGATGCGAACACGCCGCCCTTGGGTGCTCCCGACTGTCCCTCGTCATACGCCCGGTACTGCGGTTCCACATAGTAGTGTGTCTTCGGAATCGATCCCGTGTGGGTGTGCTCGGCAAGGCATTTCTCCAGTTTTGCGCCTTTGCTGATCACATAGTCGATCTCTTTCTCTGAGAGATGCTCTGTCACCGCGTTGGAGATCAGCACTTTTTTAATTCCGTACTCCTGCGCATAGTCGCAGAGTTTCAGTGCCTCGGCGTTGGAGAGATGTCCGCTGACGAGATAGATCTGCGGATTATCCGCCACCACTTTCATGATCTCATCGAATTCCTTTGTCGGTTTGTCCAGGGGGATCTCGATGCAGCGGTTATATTCCTCCTCCACAAACTCCGGATACAGCTCCGTCAGCTTCTTCCACTCTCCGTCAACATAGCGTCCTTCCACGCCTGCCTGGTATTTCGTGGAATGGGCTCCAAAGGAGACGAACCGTGCGCCGTTCCCGTAATACACCGCCGTCTTTACCGCCCGCGGATTCATTCCGCCGAGCACGGTGTTCAATATGATTCCGCCGTAGGTCGAGAAATCCGGCACCGTCTCATTTACGATCCAGGACGTCCCCACAGACCAGTTGAACACACACATGTAAGCGATGGCGCGCATTCCTGCATCTCTCGCCTCAATCGCCGCCTGCACGGGATTGACGCTTCTCGGGCTGCTCACCAGATGGGGACCTGCATGCACGTGAAGGTCGATGGAACCTTTCAGCAGGTCCAAGCTCCTCTGGTAGGAACGGGAATATCTCCAGTCAGTTTTGTCGAAATTTTCAGGATAAATGTTCATAATTTCTGCCTCTCTTTCTTGATAGTACTCTATATGAATCCGTGATTTTTCAGACCCATCTGCCATTCTTCAGATCAGTCCGTCATATCCGGATCTTTGCCGATCTCAAATTTCTTTCTCACAAGCATTTCCAGGGCTTCCGCGGTTCCGTCTACCCCCAGGAACCCGCTGTTAATCATAATGTCCTGGTGCTCCACATCGTTGGGGAAGTATCCGGCATACCGGATGTGGTAGAGCTCCCGTGCCTTGTCCACATCCTTCATCATTTTCCCTGCTGTGTGGGGTTCCAGATGGAGGGTGTTGACACAGTTTTTCATTCTCTGCTCCGTATCCGCATATATGTAGATGCGGATGACCTGCTCGTGGTCTCTGAGCACATAGTCCGAGCACCTTCCCACGATAATGCAGTCCTCCTTCTCCGCAAGATCCAGAATAATCTGTCTCTGAACCTCGAAAATGTGATCCTGAACCATATTGGTTCCCGGAACTCCCAGGGGAAATTTCATCTTCCAGAAACGGTTCGTGGCGCTCTCTTCCTCGTCGCTGATAGTATGTACTGACAGTCCGGTTTCCCTGGAGACCTGCTCCACAATATCCCGGTCATAATATTCAATGCCCAGCCGCTCGGCAAGCCGTTTGGCAATGGGGCGTCCGAGGCTTCCAAACTGTCTTGTAATTGTGATTGCGTAATGGCTCATCTTGTCCTCCCTCCAGTCATAGTGTTCTGATGCAGAACCCGCAGCAGGCTCGAGAGCAGGAAATTAATGATAAAGTAGACGATTGCCGCCATCCCGAATATGATGAACGCATCCCTCGCCTCGATTCCATGCCCGGTATATTTGTTCGCTGTGCCAAGGATCTGTCTGCAGCAGTACAGGAATTCCGGGATTGCCACCTGCCCTAAAAATGAGGTGTCCTTGAATACCGATATGGTCTGGTTGATAAAGTTGGGCACCACCCTTCTTAAACACTGGGGCAGGACGATGGCATACATTACCTGGAATGTACTGAGTCCCTGGGAATGTCCCGCTTCAATCTGGCCTCTGTCAATGGAATTCAGCCCTCCTCTGACGATCTCGCAGATGGTGGCTGTGGAGGCGAAAAACATACCGCTCGCCGCCCGTATGTACTGGTTTCCGAAGGGGAACGCCACATAACAGACGAAGATCCAGAAGAGAATCGGAGTGTTCCGGAAGATCTCCACATAGATCGTGACGATTCTTCCGAAAATCTTCCCCGCATAGGTCTTCAGGCACGCCAGGAGAGTTCCCGCGCAGAGACTTGCCAGGAGAATCCCCCCTGCCAGCTCAAAGGACAGGACCAGCGCCCTTAAGAGAGCCCGGATGGTGACACTGTTGAACAGCATCTGAATTTCTGTGATAAGATCCGTCATTTAGCCCTGCCCTCCTCTCGTTATCTTCAGTTTCTCTTCATATTTCCGCGCTGTCCTTGTGATGGGATAGCAGATAATGAAGAAAATAATTCCGCAGACCAGATATGCCGGCCCGTAGCTGAGTGTTCCGTTTGACGCCCAGTTTTTCGTCACATACAGCAGATCTCCGCCTGCGATGACCGACAGCACGGATGTGTCCAGAATCAGCCAGGATAGCTGCGTTCCCAGAGGGGGAAGGATGATCCGGATCGTCTGTGGAAGTATAATCTTCCTCATGGTCTGGAAATAATTCAGCCCCTGGGACGCCGCCGCCTCGTACTGGCCTTTCGGCACTGCATTAAGCCCGCCCCGCACAATCTCTGCGATAAATGCCCCGGAACAGACGCCAAGCCCTACAATTCCGACTGTTCTTGTGGATATGGGAATTCCTCCGTAAATACATCCGTAATAGAAAAACATTACCTGCAGTGTCAGAGGGATATTCCGGAAAAGCTCCACATATACTCTTGTCACTGCGCGGACGATCCGTGAGGGAAGTGTCGATGCGATTCCCACGGCAAATCCCAGGATCAGCGCCAGTATCAGTCCTCCGACGGCAAGCTCCACAGTGACTATGAACGCATCAACAAAGAGCATTCTGTCTTCCCATAGATACTCCCATCTCCAAAATGCAAATATATCTGTCATCGTCTTTCCCTCACCGTCCTGTCAAATTTCTTAAAGTAATTATTTACCGGCCGCTTTACTCCGCGTCGTCAGCCACGTAAGAAGGCTGAATATTATTATCTGCTACAAGCTGGTCAAGTGTACCGTCCTCACTCCACTGATCGATCAGATTGTTGACATACCCGCAGAGGTCGGATCCCTTCTTTGTTGCAATTCCGTATGGCTGCGGACTGAATTTTGTGTCAATGAATTCACAGCTGTCATCAAGATAGGACTGCAGAATCGAGCTGTCTGCCGCAAATCCGTCCACAGTGCCGGCTGTCAGAGCCATCTTTGCTTCCGAGAAATCTGTAAACTCCTTAAATGTGATATTCGCATCTGTGATTGCCTCGATAGAGTCTTTCTCGGTTCCGCCTGCGGACATTGCGATTGTCTTCCCGTCAAAATCGTCAATCGTCTTAAGCCCGGAGTCCTTCATGACCAGGACGCTCTGAGCGTCTGTATAATAGGGATCTGTAAAATCATAGGAAAGCTTTCTCTCATCTGTAATGGTAAATGTCGCGGCTACCAGATCGATATCTCCGGAGTCCAGGAGCTGGCCGCGGGTGCTTGTCGTAACTGCCGTGTATTCCACGTCAACGCCAAGTTCGTCGGCGATCATCTTCCCCAGATCCGCCTCGATTCCGGTCCACTCGTTTGTCGCCGGATCCAGATATCCGAAGCCGATGGCGGAATCTTCCGTTCCCACTCTCAGAACGCCTCTCTCCTTGATCTCATCCACTGCAGAGGTGCTCCCTGAGGACTCGGATCCGCCGCTCTCTGTCTTGCTGTCATCCGTTCCTCCGCTTCCGGAATCAGAGCCGCACCCCGCAGCCATCGCCGCGGTCATTGCTCCTACAAGGATCATTGCTCCGAGTTTTTTCGCCGTTTTCATCTTCATCATAACATTTGTCCTCCATTCTTATCTGTTCGCGGATCCGTTGATTCTCCGCGATATGCTGTTTCCATGTGACAATCTATGTAAACCCTTGTTCAGGGGAATTATCCCTGCTGCCCTGCCCGGGGCATTGGATCAGAGTATCTTGCTTAAGAACTCCCGGGTCCGCTTATTCTGCGCATTTTGGAAGAAATGTTCCGGAGTGCCCTCCTCTTCAATCCTGCCGTCATCCATGAAAATAATCCGGTCAGCCACCTCCCTGGCAAAGCCCATCTCATGGGTTACGACAACCATCGTGATATTTTCCTTTGAGAGCCTGATCATAACGTCCAGCACTTCCTGAACCATCTCCGGATCGAGGGCTGATGTAGGCTCGTCAAAGAGGATGATCTTCGATTTCATACAGAGTGCTCTCGCGATCGCTACCCGCTGCTGCTGGCCTCCAGAGAGCATCCCCGGATAGGCGTCCGCCTTGTTCCGAAGCCCTACGAGATCCAGATATTCATATGCGGTCTTCTCCGCCTCCTCCTTTGACATCAGCTTCAGCATAACCGGCGCCATCGTGAGGTTTTTCAGCACGGTCATGTGCGGATAGAGATTGAACTGCTGAAATACCATGGAGATGTTTTCCCGGATAATCCGGGTTCTGTTCTTATGTGTCAGCAGCTCCCCGTTGATCCAGACTTCACCGCTGGTGGGTCTCTCCAGGAAATTCATGCACCGGATTGTGGTTGATTTCCCTGAACCGGAAGGACCGATAATAACCAGTTTTTCTCCCGGCCGGACATCCAGATTAACATCCTTAAGCACATGGAGATCACCGAAACTTTTATTCACATCTTTCAAACGAATCATATATTTTTCTTCACTCATGTCCTTCGCCTCTCTTCGTTGTATTTGTAAAATATATCTGTTGTATACAACATATGGCAAAAAAACAGGGCGCTTACACACTGGTAAGCGCCCTTGCTTGATTCATATGTTTTTTTGATATTAGCGATTATATGCCCTTTCTTTTTATCTGTCAAGAGTTTTTTTTATTTTTCTTTTTCAGCTCTGGTGCGCTTACTTTTCACACCCCTGCCAGATTCCAGGCTGCCCAGCGCATCTCTGAGCCGCACAAGCGCCTCCTCAAGCACCTTCCGGGAACAGGCGATATTGATTCTCTCAAAGCCCTCTCCGTCCTCTCCGAAGATCGCGCCGCTGTCGAGCCACAGCCCTGCACGGTTCAGAATCAGATCTTCCCGCTCTTCCTCCGTCATATTCAGATCCCGGAAATCAAGCCACAGAAGATAGGTTCCCTCGGGTTCGATCAGATGGATCTCCGGCAGTTCCCTCGTGAGGAACGCCCGGGTAAAATCCAGATTGCCCTTCAGATAATCCTTAACCTGAAGATACCATTCCCCGCCTTCTTCATATGCCGCACGGCACGCGGCAAGCCCCATCACATTGAGCTGGCTGTATCCGGTCTGGCGGACCGCCCGCTCGAACGCTTCCCGGAGATCCGGGTTGGGAATCCAGATATTGGAGACCTGCAGCCCCGCCGTGTTAAAGGTCTTGCTCGGCGAGGTGCAGATCAGGGATATTCCGGCATACCGCTCATCCAGGGAGGCAAACACATGGTGCTCATGTCCCGGATAAACAAAATCACAGTGGATCTCATCGCTGACAACCGTCACGTGGTATTTCAGGCAGAGCTCTCCGATCTTGCGAAGCTCCCATTCCTCCCACACACGTCCTGTGGGGTTGTGGGGACTGCACATGAGGAACAGCTTTATATGTTCTCCGGCAATCTTTTCTTCCAGATCGTCAAAATCGATCTCATAGCGTCCTCCCTTCAGTTTCAGCGGTGAATTTACAATCCGGCGGTCATTGTCGCGGATCACCTCGCTGAAGGGATAGTAAACCGGCTGCTGGAGCAGAACTCCGTCGCCCTCTTTTGTGTATGCGCGGACAGCCGCCGCCAGGGCAAATACGATTCCCGGAGTCTTGACAAGCCACTCCTTCTCCGGTCTCCAGCCAAAATGCTTCTCATACCATCCCGCCACTGCCCGGTAATAATCATCCTTTGTGTCGGTGTATCCGAAGATTCCGTGCGCTGCCGTCTTCTCGATCTGCTCTATGACTGCCGGCGCCGTCTGAAAATCCATATCCGCCACCCAGAGAGGCAGAACCCCTTCCGGCTTTCCCCGCTCAACTGCAAAATCATATTTCAGGCAGTCCGTTCCTTTTCTGTCAACGATTTTATCGAAATTGTATCTCATGCTGTTTCACTCCCAGTCTGTCTTTTCATCAGTATAGTATGATACCGGTACGCAGGATCGTACCTTGTACTCCTGATATCATATTATGTGCGCATGAGCTTTTTCTGTCAACCTGGGATTTGCGCCGGATCCTCCACTCCGTTTGCCTCGAAGGCCTTTCTCCTGTCGATACATGTTCCACACACGCCGCAGGGCCGGTCCTTCCCCTCATAGCAGCTCCATGTCAGCTCATAGGGCACTCCGAGCCGCAGCCCTTCTGCCACTACTCCCGCCTTGTTCCTGCTGATAAAGGGCGCCTCAATGCGCAGAGCCTTTCCGCTTCCCTCGTAAACTGCCCGGTTCATGCTTTCATAGAAACTCTCACTGCAGTCCGGGTACGCACTGCCCGCCGCGTCATCCATGTGGGCTCCGTAATAGATACAGGAGCATCCCCGGGACAGGGCGATACTGGCTGCCACGGAGAGGAAGAGGCCGTTGCGGAAGGGAACATAGGTGGAAACCGGGCTTCCCTCATTTCCCTGCAGCTGTTCCGCATAGGAAGCCTCCGGAATCTCTTTGTCCGAATGCTCCAGGAGGGAACAGTCACTGTAGGCAAAGACCGGAGAGAGATCCATCTCCATTCCTTCGATCCCGTAGTAATCCAGAATCTTTTCCGCCGCCTGTACTTCTTTATCGTGCTTCTGCCCGTAATGGATGGACAGAGGGATTACATTTTCTTTTCCGAATCTTTCAATCGCAAGTCCAAGGCAGGTCGTGCTGTCCACACCGCCGCTGAACAGAACCATCGCTTTCTCTGACATAGTGCCTCCTTTACCGGTTGTCCACTTTTTCCGGATAGAGATCATGGTGGGTCAGGCGCTCGAAAGCGACCTTCTCCCAGCAGGTCCCCGGTTTTCCATAGTTACAGTACGGATCAATGGAGATTCCGCCACGGGGGGTGAATTTTCCCCACACCTCAATATACTTGGGATCCATCAGCCGGATCAGGTCTTTCATGATAATATTGACGCAGTCCTCATGGAAATCTCCGTGGTTGCGGAAGCTGAAAAGATACAGCTTCAGAGACTTGCTCTCCACCATCCGCTCCCCCGGCACATAGGAGATATAGATTGTCGCAAAGTCCGGCTGTCCCGTCATGGGGCAGAGGCTTGTGAACTCCGGACAGTTGAATTTTACAAAATAGTCATTTTCCGGATGCTTATTTGGAAATGTCTCCAGCATCTCCGGGGCATAATCCATCGGATAGGAAACTTTCTGGTTTCCCAGGAGGGATACGCCGCTTAATTCTTCTTTTGATCTGCCGCTCATTTTTTCTGACTCCTTATCTGATATTTTCTTTCATCTGTTCTTACATACAATCCGGCCGGAACACCTATCTCAGCTCTTCTGTTCCTCCGTGCGGACCGCCCTGTGCGGATAAAGCACCCGCTCCAGTACTTTCACAAGCGCCACGCCGCAGACCGAGGGCAGAAGCTGCCCGATGCACAGGTTCAGCGCCATCAGCGGATAGGGCATGGCAAGGAAATACGACAGGTATGTCGCTACTCCCAGTCCCGGCACGAGAACGATCGGTACCGCGATAAACACACGGTTCCATTTCATTTTCCGGATCAGAACAATACATGCCGCAGCCGTCATTCCTACAATGCAGCCGCCGAGCATATCCACGATTCCGAAACCGCCGAATAACAGGTTTGATATAAAATTTGCGAGACCAAGGGGCAAAACCAGGAACGGAAAAAGATAGGCAAGCGCATACAGTGCCGTTGCGATACGGATCTGGTACGCTCCAAATGAAAAGCTCTGGGTGAGAGCCAGAATGACAATATAAAGTGCCATTACCATGGCAGAGACTGTCATCTTCTGCACCCGGCTCATGCTTTCTACACTATTATCCATTTCGTTCACCTCCATAAGAATACCGCGGAATCTCCTCCGCAGAAAAAATCCCCGGAACTTTTGTTCCAGGGATGTCAACAACGTTACACTTTCAGTTTTGTTGTCCCTAGTTTTGTTTAATGACAGGATGGTCTCGAACTGTCAATTCTATATCTGGAAGTAACGCACGCCGGTATCTGCCGGCGTATTGTCTGTATCAGACAGATACAGATTATACGCTATTTTACGGAGAATTTCAAGCAGGACTTTTCTTGCGGAAAATATCGTCCCGTTTGATGAAAACAAAGATCACGGCAGCGGCAATTATCACGCCGAGCGCCATCTTTCCCCAGTCTGCCACAGAGATCGACGTCAGGTCAAAGCAGCGCACATTAACCCACATCTGGTTGATCCTCTGGTTGTTCTCCTGGTCAAAATACTGCATGACCACTGCCCGGCCAAGCACATCCTCGGGCGGATACTGGGCGAAGAGCTGCCGGTTTGCCTGATCTGCCTCCGCGGTGATGATATAATCCGGATCCCCGTTATCCCCGCTGAAGAAAAATCCAACCGGATACTCGATGGTGTCCTCCGCATCATCCTCTGCGCCGTAGCACCAGTCTGCATAAGCATAAATGATATCGCTGTCACCTCCGGCGATAACAGAAGTATAGCCGATATAATACATATTTCTCACCACGTTGTCCGGGCGGGAGACAAAATTGATAAAAGCCTCGGCAGCCTGCTGTTTCCGCGCGTCATCGCCGATTCCGTCCTTTAACATCACCCATCCGTCAAACCACACATTGGTGCATTCCTCCGGCACCGCATAGGCGAGATAATAGTCATCGATCTCCGCCTGGTCCAGGGTATAGACCGCGTCTCCGGACCACTGGTAGTTGGCCAGGACCTTTCCTGTTACCATGTCTGCCTTTCCGCTGTCGGACTCAAAAGAGTAGGCATTCTCTTTCATCTGCTTGAGGATATCCTCCGCAGCCTCCACCGTCTTCTCATCCGTGCGGTTCATGATCTCCGCAATCCGCTCCAGCCTGTCGTCGGAATTAATGAAGTCCGGACTCAGCAGCTCCTCTTCGTTTAAGATTCCCAGGGCGGCGAAATAGCTGTCACGCACATTGTCCTTTACCGTAACCTGTCCTTTATACCGCGGGTCAGTCAGAAGCGCCCAGTGGGAAGCTTCCTCCTCTGTGATCTTCTCCGGGTTGTAGACGATTCCCGTGGTTCCCCACATGTAACCTGCCGCATATCTGCTCCATGGCGCCCCGTTGATCGTATTCGAATCAAATATGTTTCTGATATAATCGGACACGCCGCGGATATAGTAATTATCCTCTTTTGTCTCGTCAAAGAACTCTTCTGAGAGAGGTTTCAGTTCATCCTCTGCAATCAGCTTCATGAACATATATTCCGACGGACAGACAAGATCAAACGTATTGCCGAGCGTGAGCTGGTTGTAAAGATCCTCATTTGTCCCGAAGGTAGAGTACTCCACGTCCACCTCCACGCCGTAATTTTCCAGATACCAGGCTTCAAAGTCCTCTATCATGGAATTCTCCCCCAGGATCACCGTACCCTCACGGTCGTCCAGGTCGATGGCCTCTTCCTCATCCCAGCCGCCCTCGTCGATATATTCCTCCCAGTTGGCGATCCTCAGCGTCACCTTTTCCCCGGAAGCCTGCCCGGTTGCTGTGCCAGCTGCCGCTGCGCCTGTATCCTTCTCCGCCGCTTCCGCATGCACTGCTCCGGTACTCAGGATCCTCGCCGGCATGCCCGCCACTGCGAGCCCTGCCGCTGCGATTCCCGCCGCAGCAATTCTTGCCGCCGCGCTTTTTCTATTCTCTCTCTCTGCCGTCATGCCCGCTCACCTCCTGTGTCTTCGGCTGCTTCGACGCCGCCAGATTCATAAGCACCACCGCAATGATTACCACCAGGAAGATCACGGTGGAAAGCGCCCACAGTGCTGTTTTGATCTCGGTCTGTGCCCCTCTGGTCGCATTATACACATACGTGCTGATCGTATCAAAAGTTGCCGGTTTCGTATACGTGGAAACAAAATAATCATCCAGTGAAAGCGTGATGGACAGCATGAAACCGGAGATCACTCCCGGAATGATCTGGGGCAGCACAATCTTCCGGAGCGCCTGGAATGGGGTGGCTCCCAGATCAAGCGCCGCCTCATAAAGCCCGTTGTCCATCTGTTTGAGTTTCGGCATCACCGCCAGATAGACAAAAGGCGTACAGAGCACCACATGTCCGATCACAAGGGGAATAAATGTATTTTTCTCAATTCCAAGCACAACGATCAGCAGGATGCATATGGAAAACGCGGTTACAACATCCGCATTTACAACCGGCACCCGGTTTGCCGTCTCCACCAGTGTCCTGGGAACGGGTCTTGAATAGAACGCTCCGATCGCGCCCAGAGTCCCGAGGACAGCGGCGATGGCAGCCGCGCCGACAGCCAGGAGAAGCGTTCCCCCGATCATGTTTCTCAGCTCTTCCATGGTAAACAGAGTCACATAATTGTGCAGGGAAAATCCACGCACCGCGCCGATGGTTGTGGAATCCGTGAAGCTGTAAAAGGCGAGAATCAGAACAGGGATATACATAAACAGTGCCACGAGCACAAGCCACGAATATGATAGTACTTTCTTCATCATAACACCGCCCCCCTGTTGTCCAGATCACTCTGATCTGCTTTTCCCGTAAATATCGACACAATACAGATTCCCGCAAACAGGATCAGCGAGATCATAGAGCCGTTGTGCCAGTCATAGATGTTGAAATAACTTCCGATCAGGGATCCCATAATATAGGTGCTGTTGTAAATCATATCCAGGATGACGTAGTTGGTCATCGCCGGAAGGAATGTCATAGTCACACCGCTTACGATTCCCGGCATGGACAGCGGAAGGGTCACCCGGAAAAAAACGGCCACCGGTCCTGCCCCGAGATCCGCCGCCGCTTCCAGAAGGCTCTCATCCAGCTGGAGAAGCGTCGTGTAGAGCGGCAGAATCATAAACGGAAGGAAATCATAGGTCATGGCAATAATCGTGTTTAAGAACGGATGCAGTGACAGATTTCCCTCGATCAGCGTCAGCACTTCCTTGAGCGCAGTGATTCGAAGCGTGAAGTTGATCCACATGGGAAGGATGAACATCATCAGGATCACCGGACCTCTTTTCAGCCCGCTCCGGGCAAGCACATAAGCCACCGGATAGGCGATCAGCAGGCAGACTGCGGTCACGGCCACCGCGATCACCACACTGTAGCACAGCGTGCCGATGGTATTGCCGTTTGTGAAGAAGCTCAGCAGATTCTCAAGGGTGAATCTCCCGCTCCCGTCCGTAAACGCATAGTAAATAATCACTGCCAGAGGCAGCACAACAAAACAGACCAGAAACAGTGCATATGGAATACACAGTTGTTTCCGGCTGAAACGAAAGGTCCCCATCACATCATTCCCCCTGTTTTCTCTTCAGTATGATCTGATCTGCCGGAATAATCAGGCTGACATGGTCACCCTCGTTCCAGAGATCATCTTCATCCAGTACGAAATCATCCTCCGTGCCTGTGCGCACAGTATAATTGTAGTGGCTTCCCTTGTAGATAAAGGAGATAATATTTCCGTCTGCCCTGTACTCATCCGGCTCATCGCTCATGGACACCGCTTTTACCGGTACTTCCACAGTAACTTCCATCCCTGCCAGGCTGATCTCTTCTCCGTCTGCGGCAATCACGGAAGCGCCCTCTGCCGGAGCGGAGCCTTCGAGCAGCTGCGTCAGATCGCACGCATATTCTCCGCCTGCGAAAGCAGCCATGCCGTCTTTCGTGATAACACCCTCAAATACATTCATCATCACACCTGCCGGCATGACATGGATCCCGTCCGGATCGATCCGCATTCCGATCTCCTCTCCGGTCCGAGCGCTCTTCGTGCTCTGGATTACCACCTCGTTGTCCCCGCACAGGGCTGTAATCTCATAGTACATGCCCTTGAAAATGGCGGAATCTACGACTCCCCGTATCTGCCCTTCTTCCGGCGCGGTAATGATCACATCCTCGGGCCTCACCACCACATCCACACGGGTATCTTTGGGAACATTGTCCACGCAGGGGAACTGTGCCTTACAGAACTCTACCGTCATGGATGCAGTCATCCTGCCCTCGAAAATATTACTCTCCCCGATGAAATCCGCCACAAACGCATTCTTCGGCTCATTGTAGATCTCCTCAGGCGTTCCGACCTGCTGGATCATTCCGTCCGACATGACAACAACCTTGTCCGACATGGTAAGCGCTTCCTCCTGGTCGTGGGTCACATAGATAAATGTGATCCCCAGCCGTTCATGCATGGATTTAAGCTCCAGCTGCATCTCCTTGCGCATCTTCAGGTCAAGTGCTCCAAGGGGCTCGTCCAGCAGAAGGATATCCGGCTCATTGACAATTGCCCGGGCAATGGCGATTCTCTGCTGCTGTCCGCCGGAGAGTGTGGAGATCCTTCTCTTTTCAAATCCTTCCAGATCCACAACCTCCAGGACTTTCTTCACCTTCTCGCTGATCACCTGTTTCGGCAGCCGCTTCAGATTCAGTCCGAACGCCACATTGTCGTACACATTCAGGTGCGGAAAGAGCGCATACCGCTGAAAAACCGTATTGATCGGCCTTAAGTTCGGCGGCAGATGGCTGATGTCTTTCCCGTTCAGCAGGATCTCCCCCTCCGTGGGGAACTCGAACCCGGCTATCATCCGCAACGTCGTCGTTTTTCCGCAGCCGGAAGGCCCCAGGAAAGTGACGAATTCCCCTTTTTTCACTGTCAGGTTAAAGTCCTCCACGACAACCATGTCATCAAAACATTTTTTGATATTTTTTAATTCAATAATATTCTCACTCATGGCTCTTCTCCTTACCATGTAAAATTGTGCTTAATCTTATTAAGTGTAGGGGACACAGGGGCGTTTGTCAATAGGTTTTACGTGTTCTTCACGACAAAAAAGGCTGTACATTTTCAGTCTAAAGATTTGTATATATTTCCATATTGACAGATTAACGCATTGCGCCTATAATAATGAAACATTCATCCGGCAAAGCGTATGTGTTTTGCAACAGCGATTTTACCAGGAGAGTATTTGCCGGACAAATTCCTTTTGATTGAGCTCACAGAAGGTTGCAACTGCAGAAGTTATTTTTTATAATGGAGGTGCAACTAATTGAATGATGAAAAATTAAATAACCAGGAATATCCTGCGGCAAACCGCGAGTACAAGGACCGGCTGTTCCGCGTT
>NZ_NFKT01000034.1 GCF_002160525.1 Lachnoclostridium sp. An169 | reverse complement strand
GTGGGTTATGTATCATTAGTATAACAAACCCCGGAAGGCTTGCTTCCGGGGTTTTATTCCTGAAATGAGTAATCGAAAACGAAAATGCATAATTGAAATCAAAAATACCCCGCAGGTGCAATGCCTACTGAGTATTTTTTTACTTTTTTTCCGTTGCAGGCTGGTTGATTTCTACTTTAATATGCGTTGCCGCCTGTACCGCTTTTTCTTCTGCTTTCTTTGCTTCCTCTTCTGTGATTGTTCCGACCTGCTCCATCTTTTCGTTGAAAACTTTCACGTTCCCGTTTTCGTCCGGCTCCGTGGCTCCTTCCGGTACTTCGTCCGTAGCCACAAGGTCCATTTCTTCTGTCTCTTCTGCGGCTCCTGCCATATTGTTATAAATCGCCACTGTAGGCGCAGGCGTTGCCGTCTGTGCTGCCACGGTTGCGTTTACCTGGGCTTCTCCGGCTTTCATTGCTTCATATGCGTTCTGAACGATTGCTTTCAGCTGATCTTCCGTCACGTCAATTTCTGATTCTTCCGCAATCTCCTTCATAAGTTCAACAACCTTGTTCATCTTCTCTTCTCCGGTGCTGCCCTGCATGAACTCACGCGCCCAGACTACAAACTGTGCCGCCCATCCGGAAAGTTCTTCCAGCTTTTCAGAGGCGCTTGTTGGAATATTCGGCAGAACATATTTTCCCACAAGAAAAGCCCCTATGGTTACTGCTAACTGAATCGCAAGAAAAATAATCTCATTCATGATCTGTACTTCCTTTCTTTTCTCTGTCTTTTATTATGCGTTTGGCAGTTTCAATACCTGTCCGGCGTGGATGGTATCGTTTTTCAGCCCGTTTAATGTCTTGATCTCATTGTATCTTGTGCCGTCTCCCAGCTGTTTTTCTGCGATCGCCCACAAACTGTCGCCGCTCTTTACTGTGTATGTCCTTGTTCCGCTTCCCGGAATCTTAATAACCTGACCGACAGAAATATTGTTCGGGTTTGCAATTCCGTTGTAGCTTGCCAGCTTCTGATATGTGGTTCCGTATTTTGCGGCAATGCCGGAAAGTGTGTCTCCTTTCTTCACGGTGTAGGTCTGTTCTCCGCCAGACGCATTACTGGAACCGCCGGAAGAGGCGCTTCCGCTTCCCGGAATCCTGATAACCTGACCAACGGTAATGCTGTTCGGGTTTGCAATTCCGTTGTAGCTTGCCAATTTCTGATATGTGGTTCCGTATTTTGCGGCAATACCGGAAAGTGTGTCTCCTTTCTTCACGGTGTAGGTCTGTTCCCCGCTTGACGCATTACCGGAACCGCCGGAAGATGTGCTTCCTGAACTGGAACTTCCGCCGGAAGTTGCCTTCTTTGCGTAATCTGGTTTTCCATACCCCCGGATATTTCCCGCTCCTACTGTGAGCGTTCTTTCTTTTACGGCGTTAGAATAGTTTCCTTCGATCACTTTCATTGTGTTTCCGTTTACTTCGGCCACATATCCCACATGGTCTGCGTACCCGTCGTTTGGCTGTGTTCCATCATCCCAGTTGTAGTAAATTACATCCGCAATCTGCGGCTTTACGGTTCCGTCTTCTTGCCATCTGCCTTTCTGTTTGAAAAGATTGATCTGCTGTTCGCACCCGCACTCTGTAGGGATAATATCCGTGTATCCCAGCAGAATTGCAATGAAGGAAACAAACGTCGCGCACCATGCGTCCGTATATTTGACGGCATAACCTCTGGCAAGCGGCTTATGACTGTTATACCCGTCGATGATTTTCCTGTGCGACCCGTCCGCTTCGTTACAGCCCTTATACTTTCTGGCTGTGCTTACTACATTCTGTCTTACCTGCATTTCATTCATGAATACGTTACCTCCTGTTTGATGATTTTCTTCCGCATTGAATAACGCTGCCGCCGCTGCATACGTTTCATTCCTGCGGGTTGTATATCTACCCATCACGCTATCGGCCAGAGCCGCAGCGTGAAGAATAGCAAGTGTTACCCTGGCGGCTCCCCCGGCTTTTGCCACTGCCGTCTTTCCTACTCTGCCGGAAGCCCCCGCGCCTCCTTGATTTTCAAGGTCTGCAAAATATACTAGGCTTTGCGTGTCCTCAATCCCGATCTTGATACCGTGTTCCACATATTCTGTTATGTCTTTCTCTGCCTGTTCGTCCTGAACCGCTTTTCCATCAGTTGTTCCCAATATTTTTGCAATCCGGTTCTTCTCGTCCGTGTTTACGGTCCTTCTTGTCCAATCGGAACTTTCTTTGATCTCCTTCCATAAATCAGCGCCTAAGATTGTCGTTGCTGTTGTCTGTCCTGCTTCTTCGATGATCTCTTTGAGCAGAGATAAAGCGCGGTTTCCGTGCCACTGCACTTTCCCCACGCTTAATGCCCCGTTATCGTCTGCATTTACAGAAGTGTAATTTCCTTCGTTCCCGAAAATAATAGCCGCGGCTGCCGCCACGACTTCACTTTTTAATGCACTGTTCATTCTTTTATACCTCACTGTGAACTCATTCCCGAAAAATCTGTCAGGCTTGCTATGATCTCCGGGTTATTTTTCTTGATTTTTTCAAGATTTTCCGCCTTTGACTTCCAACAGTAGAACGCTACCGCAAAAGCAGACACGCCGCCTGTGAATGTCAGAAGGGATGATAACTGGTAAATATCCCGTGCGATCACAACCCATACAGCCACGATAAAGGCGGCGTAATAAGTGACCATGATTGAAAATACAATGATTTTAGTTGCCTGTATCTTCTTTTCCGGGTCCTTCTGTACTTCCTGTTTTCTTTTCTTTCTCGCCGCCCTGATTGCTTTCCGGTTCAGGATAATCATAATAATTGCCGCAAGCGCAAAACCTGCGGCAAAACATAAAATTTCTTTCACTCTTCCTGTCCTCCTATGCCCTTGTTTCCATAAGTTCTTTCAATCTTTCCGTATCTTTCATTTCTATTACTTCCAGAGTATTCATGACCGGCTTTACTACTGTTTCCATATGCCCGTTTCCTCCTGCCCTCCGATAGTCTTCGTACATATCCCAAAAGGCTTTGGATTCCATCTTTGACCATGCCTGCATGGGATTTTTCTTTGTTGAAGAATAATACCTGTACAGTGTCAGCATTTGATTTCTCAAACTGCTTGCCTCCCGCCTGTTTAATTCTTCTTGAAGTTCTTTCACGTTCTGGATGTTCTTTTCCTGTCTTTCTTTCAGTTCTGCAATTTCTTTATTGTACTGCTTCTGGATTTCAATGGATTGCTCCCGCCACTTCGGGTACTGCTCTACCTGTGCAAGTATTCTTTGCAGCTGCTCTTTTTCTTTCTTTTTTTTCGCATACTGCTTAATGATCTCTTTTCTGCATTTTCTGTAGACAGCCCATAAGAAAACAGCTGCGGCAATAAAATAAACAGCTGTCGCCAGCGATATTTCCCCGAACACTTTTATAAATGGTTCCACTCCTTTTGTACCTCCTTCTTGTACATTTCATTCAATTTCTGCCGCAGACCGTAACTGTTGAAATGTTTTAAAATTCCCCGGTATGAAGCTACACTTCTTTCAAGTGTTTCTTTGTCAACCTCTCCCACTGCGTATGCGTGAAACAGGTATTTCAGGCGCTTTCTTAACTTCTTTGCAGTCTTCTTCCTTAGTTTCCTGTGTGTGGACCATACACGATAACCGACAAACTCTATTCCCATGCTTGCCGGTCTGATACAGGTTTTCTTATTTAACTGCAAATTCAGCTTATCTCCCAGAAAGTCAGCGATCGCCCGTTTAATACGCTCCAATTCCTTCTTATCATTGTGAAGTATGATAATATCGTCCATGTAGCGTATGTAATAATGCAGGTGCAGTTTATGTTTGCAGAACTGATCAAGTTCATTCAGGTACAGGTTTGCGAACATCTGTGATGTAAGATTCCCGATCGGAAGCCCAACATCTGAAAGCATTTCATCAAATGCCACGTCTCCTATATCCGCTCCCATCGGCAGACCGAACTTTGTATCTTCGCAGTCTATAATCTTCGCCAGTAGGTCCAGAAGCGGTTTATCGTCGATCATGTCAGATAAAATTCTTTTCAGTATGTCATGGTCAATTCTGTAAAAATATTTCGATACATCTAATTTCAGGTAGTAATATCTTGTTGGTTTTCGCTCTGTCTGCCTTAACCAATATTGCAGGCGGTCAATAGCCTTATGTGTTCCCTTCTTTACCCTGCAAGCGTAACTATCATGAATAAACCGTTTTTCTATGAGTGGGTTTAGCTGCCTGTATATC
Organism: Lachnoclostridium sp. An169; assembly: GCF_002160525.1. Classification (GTDB taxonomy): domain Bacteria; phylum Bacillota; class Clostridia; order Lachnospirales; family Lachnospiraceae; genus Mediterraneibacter; species Mediterraneibacter cottocaccae. The sequence continues at coordinate 43,842 of NZ_NFKT01000034.1, read as the reverse complement.
GCCTGCTGTGCTACCCGGTCTTTGAATAACAATGACATGATCAGGCGCTTTTTCGGTTCGTACACATAGAAAATATTGTATCTTCCCACATCATACGTTCCCCAGATCAATTCGTTTTGTAGGATAATCAGGTTATCTTCCAGCCGGTCCGTGAACTTCATCACATCCGCTCTGTATCTCTTCCCTTTGATTGCCGCTTTATATGCGTAAAAAAGATTCTCAAAATCATAGATCGCCGGGAATAAATTCTTAATCTTCTTCAAGCCTTAACCTCCTGTTTTTCTATTCGCCGTGCAAATCTACTCCGGTTCTTCCGTTTCAAACGTGACATATTATTCAGCTTATTCGCTGACTTTCTCCGGCTGTGCGGGTACTAACTGTCTTCACGGCAATTCAATCTTTTTCCTACGGTTCCGGTTCCCCGGTTCCTTTGGAATGGAGAAAAACCCCTTTAACCCAAACGCGCTGGACCGGCCCACTTGTGGACCGGACTTCTGGCAAGTAGGGGTAGAGCGGAGCGGAACGAAATGTTGTTGTTGCTGTTCGACCGCGGGTTGTTCAAGTTCAGCGCGGCGGCTCCGCCGTTGCTGGTGTTGTTGAAACTCGAACCGCGGATAGGCACTGCAAAAGTCCTCTATAACGGCTTTTCCCCAATAGAAAAAGCGGACACCTGCCCGCTTATTTCTTCAATGATTTATAATAGCCACCGATCATCCGCCCAATCTCATTGGTTTTCCTTGAGATATTTTCATATTTTCTCAACGGAAGACACGGCTTTTTACTTCTTGTCAGCGCCGGGTCTGCGGCAAGCCTTACAAGGTGTCGCAGTACGTCAACTTCATTGTCCAAATCTCCTAAAGTGGTCTTTTTATAATGCTTATTTTCCAGAGTTACTACCAACCGCAGAATAGAAAGCATTGTTGTCCTTATCTCGTCTGCAAGCCGCCTCTGTGCGCGCGGGAACTGTTCAAGTTCCGGGTTTATGTACAGCATAAGGTCATAGACTTTGTTTTTCGTCTTGAAGTCATTTTCTGTTGCATTATCCCTCGGCGCTTCCAGTTCCGGCAGGCTTTCTTCTTTTTCTTCTGCCATTTTCTCCACCTTGTCATTTTTTTATATGGGCTTGCTGTCGCAAGCCCTTTCAGTGTATCAGTTTCCAGTTTTCAGTTATTCCACAAAAGCGGAGCGGAACGAAATGACGCTGCCGCTGCTCGACCGCGGGCCGCTCAAGCGCAGCGCGGCGGCTCCGCCGCCGCTGGTGCTGTTGAAACTCGAACCGCGGAAAGGCAGGCGTTCCCCGTTGTTCCGCGCATAATAACAACCCGGAGAAGTCATGCCCTCTGCTGGCGCAAGTCCGGCGGCAATCATGATATTCGGAATGTCAACTCCTTCTTTCGCAACAACATTCTTGAAATACTGATTTCTGAAATAGCTGTCGCTGTCGTCGGTTGTGATAACTTCTCTTGTGGTGTTAATGCGCGGCGTACCTGTCGCAGAAGTTCCGTCGATTTTCAGTGTTCCAGAAGTTCCCGGCGCTACAAGGGAACCGTCCGGCATGATTGCTTTCCACTCCGTGCTGCCTGCTGCCATGCTGCAATCATTTTTCATTGCGTCTCCGTCCGGGATGATCTGAAATTCTCCGTCATTCAGTCTCATTCCTGATACCCATTCCCAGGTATCTCCGCAAAGATCGCAGATTCCCGCCGGGGAATGGTCATGGTTCCATGTAACCGGCCCGGAACCCGTTGCAGTTCTTCCGCCTCTTCCATCTTCATAGGCTGGGTCCTTATATGTATTTACGCCGCGTTCCCACGATTTTTCATAACTCTTATCCCAGTTCGTATTACCGCGGGGAATGGTTCCGTTTTTCTCTGCCCATAATACAAGCGCCGCAAATACTCCGTTCTGTAATAAATGCCATCCGTTCCCCTTTGCGCGGCAATACTGCAATGCGCTGTCAAAATTCACATAACAGTGCGGGTCTTTCATTGCCAGTGAGTAGGCCCGTCCGTTCACAACCGTATTGATGAACTTCGATACCCAGATCACTTCTTTTTCTTCCCCGTTCATCTTCCACCACGGAAGGACAGAAGAGCCTCCGCCTGTGATAATGTCTCCATATGTCATTTTCGGAACACCGACCATAATAGACGGCATACCCAGATCATCAAAGATCACTCTGTTATTCGCCCCGTAGGAAGCTACTGCAAGGGCCATATCATCAAAATTGCTCATTCTTTATACCTCCATTCCCCATAAAACAAGTGTGCAAAGTGACATATCAAAATCAATCGGCATTGGAACCGTCCTGGGATTTCCCATCTCGTCTTCCTCTGCGCTCTCAATCATGTCATACCGTCTTGCCGGAATAATGATCTCCGCAGCGTACTTCTGTGCATTTCCGCCTGTTCCGATCACAATTCCCCCGTCAGTATCAATACAAATGTCCAGTGTTACTTCATAGTCTCTTTCCTTCGCTTCCAGGTTGATTGTCAGTTCATCTTCCCCGAACGTGATCTTGTTTCCGTCTACCACATATGCAATGTGGTTTCCCGGCGTTTTTTCGACTACATTGATTTCAGCTTTCCTTGCTTTCGCCATTACCGTTTCCCTCCTTTTACAATCTCACGGGTCCTTGCTGCGATAACCTCCGCAGCTTCCCTCTGCTCCGGCGTTCCTCTTCCCTGCACGCCGAAAGACTTCATCACATACGCTTCATGCTGTTTTCTTTCTTCTCTTTTGATGATCACATTTGCCATTAGTAAAAACCGCCTTTCACATGGATTTTCAGTTTCACGCTTGTTGCGCTCCCTGTATGTGCGACTTTGAAACCGTTTGCCAGCTTGTCCGTTATTTCAATATCCCCGACAAATCCGCCTGAATATTCCATAACCTCTGCGCTTACGGTATAGTCTGTATGGTTCCTCTGTTTTGAAAGCGGCACGGTCTTTATGGAATTATTGAACGGGTATGTCTGACTGTTTGTAAGCGTTACAGTGATCGCTTCTCCGCTCAAATCCTCCAACATCTGCCGCGTGTGAATCGCTTCGATTGCAAGCAGCGCTGCAAGTTCCGCTCCGTTCACAATCCCCATTTCCATATGGTTAAAGTTTTCGGCGTTCTGCGGTGTTCCCTGCTGAATCACTTCCCCTTCAACCGGGGTATGCGTTACGGTTCCGTCGTCATTTTCGGTTTCCTCATACCGGTCTTCAAATTCTGTGACGTGATCAATCCAGTATTTCCATTCATACATTTTCCTTTACACCTCCTGTTCTACAAACTTAAATACAAAACGGTATAAAGCGCCCTCTGTCACATTTGACAGCTTTATATTTTCCGCTTTGTCTGCCCACAACTCGCTGTTTTTGTTATACAGCTGCACTCTCTGAATTGTTGCGGTTCCGCTTACCTGCGGCGTAATATTCATATACACCGCAACCCGCCCGTCTGAAAGCCGCTCTCTCCGGTGTATAGGAACCTGTGTCTGTGTTCCGTTTACTGTAACTTTCCCATACGCAATAATGCTGTCCAGGAAGTCTTTAAAATCATTGATTGCGGTTTGTGTCAGCATGGTTTCCACCTCCTTTATAGTCGCCTTTTGCTCCCACATAGTTTGCTTTCATGATGGAAAACTTCTGCCTTTACAGTTCCTTCCACCTGTCTGCTGTCGTTTGCCCCTCTGACGCTTCTTTCTGGCTCCATTCCCGCCCTTTTCTTCCCTGTTGGTGTATTTCTATACCCGTAGGTGTAAAAGGCTGTTTCTGCCTCAATCTGTGCGTCAGAAGAACGGAAAGCAGTATTCCTCCCCGGCTGTGTTCCGGCTTTTTCTTTCCCTGTCACACTGGCTTCGTACAGGAAGACTTCTTTTTCCGTGTCGGCTTCAATTCTTGTTTCTGAATCCCGGAAAATGATATTTCTTCCCGGGCTTGTACCTGCTGCCGGAACCGTGAAAATATTTCCCTCTGAATCTGTTTCAGCGGATATTTCCGCCCCGGTTCCCCTGAATATGGTATTTCTTCCCGGTATGGTTCCTGCCGCTGGCGTTCTGTAACCAAATTCTTCTGAATCTGTTTCAATTACGATCTGCCCGTTATGCAGGATTCCTTTCACGTTCCTTTGTGGGAACGTTCCTGCTGATAGTCTTCCGGTTAGCGGGGTCATGTATATAAAGCAATCTGCGTGGGTCTGAATTGTGCAGTAAATCCGGCTTTGGTATGTCACTTCCTCCATATGTGACGACAGCCGTTTATACATCTTCACTGCGTTGACTATATCCTGATAACTTGCCTGTATCTGGTTTTTCGATACGTCGCAAATTACCTGGAAGTGGTGCGGCTGTCCTCCGTACTGGAACCATTCTTCTACTTCGCTTTCCGGGTACAGTGCGCCAAGAGCCTTTTCAACCGCATACTTTGTACCCATTTTCTTATGAACCTTTATGCTGTTTTTCAGCATATCTCTCTTTGCTTCCAGCGGATAGGAATAGTCGTACCAGTCAATGTGCATATCGTAGGCCAGAATGTCCACAAGGTCTTCCGGAAGTTCATCTATCCTGGAATAGATCAGCACAAGTTCCATGCTGTCGCTCACTTCCAACAGCTGCTCTGTTACTGCCTCTGCAAGTGATTTTATTTTCGGGTCCTTTTTCAGTGCGCCCGGAAGATAATCAGAAAACTTTGTGCTGTAAATATCGTTTCCGGGCGACCTTATTCTTTTCTGATCAGGCATCTTCAACGCCTCCATTCAGTACGTTCATTGTGCTTCTTTTTAATGTGGCAACCTTTGTTTCCTCGATTGTCGTAAATACTGGCTTCCTTACCTCTACCCTTTTTACTCCTGCCCCCATCAGCTGTTGAATCAAATAAGACGGGTTAATATCCCGCCCCATTTTGCTTGTCTGCCAGCTGATATAGTTTTCCACTGCTGCCCGTGCGTCTTCCTCAATTACGCTTGAACTTGCCTGTGAGTTTCTCTGTGTGTAGAATGTCAGGTCAATTTCAAATTCTACTGCTTCCGGCGCTGAAACCGTCACAACGTCTGTCAGGGGTCTTACATCATCTGCGTTTAGTGCCTCTTCAATCTGCTTCAATACGGTTTCTGTCGGCTGTGTGCTATCCTGTAGCAGCACCCGCACGTCCACTTCTCCCGGTTCCGGGCTTGTAGCTGTCACGTCTGCCACCGCCGCGCTTACTGATTTTGCATGATAGATATAGCTGTTGACCGGACCGGCTGTTGAAAAACTCTCCATGCTTTCCCTCATACGCTCATAATAATCTGCGTCGTTTTCTTCCTCTGCCCCTCCTGTTGTTGTGGTGGTGTTCTCAACCTTCAAATAATAATCATATACGTCCACGATTTCTTTTACCTGCCCTGGCGCAAGGTTGTTCCCTACTGTTCCCGGTGTCTGGCACTGGCCCGTTACGTCTCCGTATGTCTGCCCTGCTTTTATTTCCAGTTCTTTAGTTGTCTCAAACGTAATATTCCCGTCAAATGTAATCCGGGTTCCTTGCGGCACAATGACGCTTTGTGGCTGTGCCTCTGATATGTAACACCTGAATGTTGCTACTGCCGGTGTCGCCGGAAGCCGTTCAATGTCTTTGAATAACTCCGCCAGACTGTCAAGGTACTCTCCTTCTGCATAACGCGGAACGTTCTTTTTCGCTGTATCTTCTATCAAAATCCTTTGCTGTACCACGATTGCTGCCATCCATGCTATAAATACCCTTTCCGGGGAACCTGGATAACATTTATAATGTTCTCTTCCCGGTGTCTGCTGAACCAGATATTCGTACAGTGCTATCATATTGCTTTCTATGATTTCTGTATCTGTTTCCAGAAATTTTATGTCAGGATACGTTCTTTCACTGCTCAATTTCTCTTACCCCCTGCAATTCAATAATCGGCGTAATCTTTCCGGTCATATGGTCAACTTCAAACGTAATGTTTCCCAGTAAGGCCCGCGGCTCGTATGTTTCAATCTGGTCATAAATATATCCGACTAAAATATTTTCCACTACCGGAAGAGGTCTGCCGTAAATATCCCCCGGAATCCCTAAATCCCGTAACATCGGGGCTTCCTTCTGTATCGTGTCCAAAATTACGGCGATATTCTGCAACACTTCCTGATGTGCGTTTTCTGGCGCAAGGTCTATGTCATTCAGAAGCGTTCCGTCTCCCCGTATAATTTCCATGCTTACCACCCTACCTTTTCGGATATTCTTTCAGCGTTACTTTTACCTGCGCCGCCCATAGGTTCCCTTTCCCGTCGAACCTCTGTAGTTCTGCGCTGATTTTCTGTATTACCCATTTATAATCGCCGTAGACCCTTCCTCCTATGATCAGCCTTTCCGTTCTTCCTGTTTTGACATATGACCGCAGGCGTTCAATCTCCGTCAATGGGTTTACTCCCAGAAACACGGAAAAAACCATAGAAAAAGAAATGTCTTCCGGCTCTGGTCCTAAAAACTCCTGAAGGTCTGATTTTAAATGCCTGTCATGTGTGGAATATTTCCCGGAGATATTCCAACTCATACCATCAAATGTTCTTACCGTCTGATCAGATACGGAAAAGGCAAGTTCTCCAAAACTTCCGATTTTTGCCATTACTGTATCCCTCCCAGAATGTACCCTTCCCCGTCTCCGTCCGGTATCATCAGGCAAAGCACCATACTTCCTACTGTTGGCGTCCAGTTTGTAATATATGCCGCATGGCTGTGACTTTCTGTTCTTGCGGTATCGTTTTTATCATATGTCAGGCTTGTTCCTGCCGTCCTGTTTCCCGACCTGTCATTTCCTCCCGGAACAACCGCCCGCGGTCTTGCCAGAATATGTAAATCTCCTGATATAATTCCGCCTTTATCCGGGAACTTTACGCGGGCTTTCATGGCTCCTGTGTCTACGCTCTGGACAATTCCTTTCCTGACAATGTTTTTTAATTCTGTAAGGTCTGCCATCAATACCCCTCCAATACCTGTTTCAATGATAAATCCACCGTGTAGCCGCTCCCTATCAAACTGTGTTTCGCCTGTGTGACCTTATATTTTCTGTCGAAAATCTGAAATCCTTTCAGCTTCACGGTTACGCCTGCCACAAGCGAAACGTCTCCGACCACCTTTAAACTGGCTGTATATTCCTGCGTGTTCTTTTCCCTTAACCTCTTCTTTGCCAGTTCTTTTGCTTCTTCCGTGCTTGTTACTTTCTCATTGACTTCAAGCGTCTGCCCGGTTCCTGTGTTGCTGTCCGGCGTGTATGTATATTCTATGGTTTCTTTGGTGTCCGGGTCCGTATATGACACATGACAGCTTGTATATGCCGTATCTGTCAGGCTTGTTCCCAGTTTATAAGAAATAATGTCGCTGCTCCCGTATTCAAAGGTTCTTACGGCCGGTTTATCGTCATATTCCGCAGCGTCATAAATAACAATCATCATTGCCGTTACTTTCAGTGCCATTCCTGCCGCCTTACATAACTTTTGCAGGAACTTAATATCTGAAATTTGAACCTGCTCTTTCCTCCTGTATGTCGGGTTATTTGTTCCTTCATACATGAGTTGCAGCCCTGCTTCCTTTGCAATCTGCTGTCCGATCGCTTTCAGCGTTATTTTCTCCCATGCCCTCGATTTCTTTTCTATCCGCAGGGCGGAAGTGTACGGAATTGACGTGCTTTTGACAGAAACTTTTGTGGGCGGACCCGACGCGTCTATACTGTCAATCTCAAATGTTCCGCAGTCAAGCGTCACGTCTTTTCCTGTATCGTTCCAATTTTTCTGAACCAAAACGGCAGAAACAAGTTTCGGGTTCCTTACCCGTTCCATTGTCTCCACCGTCTCCGTTACGTTTTCTGTAATTGTCTCCGTCTTTTTCCCGATTGTTATTTTGAACACCTGCCCTGGATAGATCAAATCCGGGTTAGGTATATTATTTTCCTGTGCAATCTGCGGGTATTTTGTTCCCGCTCCCAAGTATCTTGTAGCGATCGCCCATAAGGTATCGCCCCTTTTTACAACATAATTGACCACATTTTCTTTTGATATGGTCTTTTTTACCTGTTTTGTTACCTGCTTCGTTGTTTTTACAAATGTCGGTTTTATAACCAGCCATTCCCCCAGCAGGTTCCTTTCTCTGTCGTCATAGGATAACTGAAAATCGTCTGTGCTGTCTTCTTCCTCGTCCGTGTAACTGGCACTTACCAAATGCAGGTTTAAGTCTTCCGGCACATCGACGTTTTTAAATGTCAGCCGTAATTCCACGCGCCTTGCAAGGTTCTTGTCGCTCATATCAGCAGCCCCCTTTTCCACGGTGGAAGTTCCATATTCTCTTCCTCTTCCAGTTCCGGGATAGATAATTCTATCCCGGCCGGAAGGATGAAGAGGGCGGCATAGTCGATATTTGCTTGAATCAATTTGTCAGTGTGCAGGACAGACCCCATCTGTTCATATGCGATCTTATCCCACATATCCCCTGATACCGTCGTATAGGTTTTCTTACTCATACCGTGACCGCCTTTCATCATCTTCTTTTTTGTCCAGAAGGTCTTCTACCTCCTGTAACAGTTTTCGGTTGTTTGCTTCCAGTTTTTCTTCCAGATCGTCCGGCTGATCTCCGTTCACAATTACCGTTGGGCTGTTGTTTATGTTGATCTCCGTCGTTCCGCCTCCCTGTCCGGCAGTCCGCACGACTTCCGGCGGCTGCTCCACAATCGGCGGTTTCATGGTACTGTTATATGTATTCAGCACTCCCGGCCCGTTCTGGTTTGTATTGTTTGTGGTTATATTTGTGACATTTGCCGCCGTTGCTGCTTCCGCCGCTTTTGCGGCTGCGTTTTGCGCCCGGAAAATATTCTTCGTCTGCTGCGCCGTGTAAACCACTCTTCCCGGCGCATTTGTGATCAACTCTGGGCCTTTTTCTCCTGCAATAAAGGTGTCCGGCGTATTTTTGGTTCCCTTTGCAAATGTCGGCAATGTCGGGATATTGATACCTTTTCCGCCGACAACCGGAACCCAATCAGGAATCCTTATACTGTTCAGTGCTGAAATTGCGCTGTTTACAACGCCGATCACGCCGTTTATCACGCCTTTTGCGATTGAAACCAGCCCATCCCAAGCGCCCTGGAAGACGTTTTTGATTCCGTTCCAGGCAGCCGACCAATTCCCGGTAAATACGCCCTGTATGAACTGTATCAGCCCGGAGAAAATCTGCGTTATAGACTGCACCAATGAACCGATTGTAGTGAATACAGTTCGGAAAATTTGAAGCACATTCGGAAGCACCGCCTGAACTGTAGATAAAATCTGCTGCAAAATCGGCTGAATTATGCTCCATATCGTTTGAAATACAGTCTGTACAATCGGAAGCACCGCCTGTAATACTGTCGTTATGATAGAGCCTACCTGCTGTATTCCCTGTGCTATGAATGGAAGCACGGTTGATACAATAAAATTGAAAATCTGGCTTATCACTGGAAGTACATACGTTTGCAGGAATGTGATTACCTGGCTGATGATCGGCATAATTCCGGCTATAAAACTTCCTATGATCGGGATAATACCCCCGATAAAGTCAGCGATTGACTGGAAAATCTGCATGATCACTGGCGCTGCCGCCTGTATTCCGCTGATAATTCCCGGAATAATGGTTGTCACAAGTAAATTAAGTACCTGTTCAACCACGGGTACGATATTCGCCGTAACAAAATTGACAAACTCGCCTGCGGCGCTTACTACTTTCTGGAACACGCCCGCAAATGTGTCAAAGACTGCTACGCCTCTTTCCCCGAAAATCTCATTGATCTTGTCTCTCGCCGCGCCTAAATTCCCATCGGAAAAAACGTTCTTGATTGTCTCCCCGACATTCGTTACAATCTGTACGATTTTATCGAAAATAGCAAGTCCGGTTTCTCCGAAAATATTTCCGATTGCGTTTCTGACTTGATCAAAGTTCTGTCTTAAAAGCTGTACCGCTGTAATAACTGCGGTTATCACTCCGACTACTGGAAGGAATTTTCCGGCGATTCCTCCCAACGGACCTAACAAGGTTGTTCCTAGTTTACCCAGCGGTCCAAGCGCCGTTGTCAGAAGTTTCCCAATCGGCGCAAATAAAGTTCCGATCTTGCTGAATCCAGAAGCAATAAAAGTTCCTATCGTTCCCAGCGGCGACCTTGCGATAATTCCGCCAAGTCCAGAAAGCGCCCCGGCAAGTTTCCCGCCTATGTTCGTAAACGGATTCAGAAATAAGGTTACAAGTTTAGAACCTGCCCCCGTAACCACTCCCGCCAGTTTCCCGGCAAGTCCGCTGAACCCTGCTGACAGCGTTCCGGCTATGGAACTTACGAAACCGGATATTTTAGAAACAATGACGTTTCCTGACAAGGCGTTTCCTACCGCAGTAACAACGCCTTTCATCGCGCCGCCTACGTTTTTGAAGTATGTCAGTATTCCGCTTCCAACGGTCCGCAGTTTTGTTCCAAGTCCTACGCTTGTTGCCGCTGCCGCCGCCGTGTTTCCCTTAAAGAGCGCCAGTATCTTCTGTACGGTCTTTACTCCGCTCTGTATTTCCAGGAATCCAAGTTTCCCGACAAGCCCCGCCGTCCTCAACAGCATTAAAGAGCCAACGACTTTTGTTATGGTCTTTACAAGTTCCGGGTTTTCCCTCGCAAAGTCGGCAATCTTCGTGATGATCTCCGTCAGCTTTTCCGCCGCTTCTCCGACTACCGGAAGGAATACGTCTCCAAGCGTTATGACAAGGTTCTGTATTGCGTTTTTCGCAAGCTGTACTTTATTTTCTGTCGTGTCCGCTCTTGCCGCATATTCTCCCTGCATACTTCCAGCATACAGGGAAGCGTCTCCGACCTTCCTGAATTGCTCTTCCAGGTACGGAAGGTTTGTAAGCAATGGCGCAATCGCCGCCACTGCTTCTTCCCCGAAATAGTTTTTCAGTGCTGCCGCCTGTTCTGCTTCCGGCAGTCTTTGTACCGCTTTCAGGAAGTCCAGAATCGCCCCCTGTGCGTCCGTCTGCATACGCTGTGCAAGTTCCGTAGCTGACAGCCCCAGACTGTCCAGGACGGCTTTTTGACGTTCCGTGACCGCTGAACCTGCCGTCATGGTTGTCATGACCTTTTTGATTCCGGTTGCCGCCACATCTTCGTTTACGCCAACCGCCACAAGACTTGCGCCAAGCGCTGCGATTTCCCCGGAACATAGACCGGCCACTTCTCCCAGCGGACCGATCTTCGTTACAATAGCTGATATTTCCGACGCGCCCGCCGCAGAAGTATTTCCTAAGTAGTTGATCTGGTCCGCAAGCGTGATAACTTCTTCCTGCGACATCTTAAACGATGTTCGCCATTTCGCCATCCACTCTCCGGCCTGTTCTGCTGATATATCAAAGGCAATCCCCATTTTCGCCGCGTCTTCCGTGAACTTCACAAGTTCGGCGTTTGTTGCGGCAACATTGCTTTGTCCGGCGGCGGCCATAATCTGTGAGATTTCCTGCGCCGTCATAGGGATTTTTGTACTTAGGTCAAGAATTTCGTTCTTTAACTCTGTGTACTCTTTTGTAATCGCCCCGGTATCGTCTTTCAGCCAGTCCACAACCTTTGCGACCTCTGCCATGTTGCTTTCAAAACTCATGGCGGCTTTAACTGGACCTGCATAGATAGCCGCTCCCATTGCGGCAATCGTCGCCACGGTTCCCGTCAGCTGTGACTTCGTACCTGAAATGCTTTCTTTAATTTTTGCTTGTTCTGTATTCAGCCTTGCAAGCTGTTCTTGTGAGTTTTTCAGCTGATCATAGGATTTTTTCAGGCGGTTGTTTGATTCTCCTAAATTATCCGTGTCAACTCCTGCCTGCCGCAGTTCTGCCCCCAAGCTGTCCAGCTTTGCTTCCTGATCTGATATTCTGGCAGTGGTCTGTCGTATCTGGCTTTCATTCTTTTTCAGCTTTTCGGTGGTATTATCAACTTCGTTTTTTTCTCTGATCAGCTGTACTTCTAATTCCCCGGAAGCGTCCCCGGTTTCTTCCATTTTCTTTTTAAGCTGTTCTACGTAGCCCTTATGTTTCTGGATTTTCTGCGACAGTTCTTCATGTGTTGTTTGCAGTCTTGCCAGTTTTTCCCGCTGCTGATCTATCGCTGTTGAAGTCTTAGTATAACCATCTACTTTAGACTGTAAGGAATTTACGTTTTTAACACTTTCTTGAAGCTGTTTCTGTGTCTCTACTGCTTTTTTGAATGTACTGTTGAAATTCGGTCCAAGCGACGCTTTCAGCTGAAAAAGTAACTCAAATTCCTTTCGCGACCCTGCCAAGTTCTCCCACCTCCCTACGTTTTCTTAACCAGCCTTTTTCTTTCCGCCTCGTCCTCTTTTTCTACTTCATTCGCCGCATTTATCCAGCGGAAGAAGCTTCGGACGGGAAGTGACAGCCAGTATGGAACGGGTGTATGTGAAGCCCTTGCCATTCTGTAAGCCTGTTTCCGTATATATTGTGCGGGATTTATTTTTAATAGCCCGCAGCCATTAAAAAATCCCTTGCCTTATTCTTAATCTTCATGTAGTCACGCATCGGAAGTCTTCTGATTTCATCCGCTGCCACGCCTGCTGCCCTCGCCGCAAGCATACTCTGAAACGTTGAAGAAATCTCCGGCGTAAGAACATACTTGTTCTGGTCCTGTAACTCCGCCTCGATCGCCTCAATGTCTTCTCCTGTCAGCCGTTCAAAGTAAAAAGTCATTGATTTGTACTGTTTTCCCTCGATCTCAACCGGGTTCTTGAAGTGGTGCGTATAATTCAGGCTTCCTTCGTTTTCTTTTTCCGGTTTGCTTCCCATGTCAACAGTTCCGGTTTCCTGTGCCTTTGTGATTTCTTCCGAAACCTGTGTTTCCACGATCTCTGCGGTTCCCTGTGCTGTTTTGTTCATGTTTTCCATGTTCTATTCCTCCTTTTTTGTATTAAAAAAGCAACCTTTCACGGTTGCTTTTTGTTCTGATTTCCAACTTTTGTTGTTAGTGCTTTTTCTGCACTCCATCCCATTTTTATAATTCTATTTCGTAAAGTTGCTTTATTTATTCCTGTAATCTCTGCCCATTCTGCTATTGTTTTTGTCTCTCCTTTAAGTGTTAGACGGAGATTATTTCTTTTGTTTCTGCAATTATCTTTTATAGTTATCCATCTACAATTTTCAGGGTAATAACCTTTTTGATTGTTTATTCTGTCTATCGTTAAATTGTCAGAATATCCATTTTCGAAAGACCACTGCTTGAAACTCTCAAAACTATTTGCCCATTCTACACAAATATCAACCCCTCTTCCTCCGTACTCTGAAAACTCTCCATTATTTGGATTTGTTGTTCTCTGTTTAATTCCTTGCCATATCCTGTAAATGCGTGTTTTCTTCATTCCGTGCTTTACGTTTGCTATTCCTGATAATTCTTTTTTCATGCAACCGCAGCTTTTAATTTCTCCCTTTCTTATTTTGCTTCCCGGTATGTTTTTTCTCGTTCCGCATTTGCATTCACACAGCCATAACGCTTCTCCGTGTCTTGTATTTCCAGAATATTCAATCACTCTTAGGAAATTAAATTGCTTTCCTGTTAAATCAATTCGTTTTGGCATTTTTAAATTTTCTCTTTTTTACCTTGAATCTTATCAATTCATTTACATACGTATCATTATTTATTTTCCCTTTGTACCAAGCGGCGCAAATACCCAAAAGTTTTACTAATTCACGTTTGCATATAATCTTCGCTATTTCTGTGAATCCCATTGTATAACTATTGTATAAATTCAATGCAAGTGTTTCTCTTATGTAGAATTTGTCTGCCCCCGCTGTCAGGTAATAATCACTGTACATTTCTCTTGCCTCTTTTTCCCGAATGTGCTTAATCTCCATTAGACGTTCTCCTTTCTAAAATTGTTGAAAGAAGCGTCCTTCCGTGATAAAATATACTGCGGAAAGAAACTTCTGGTTAAAGAAACGGTGTTTGCTTTGGACGGCGCGCCGTTTCTTTATTTTTTTGTTATTTCTCTGTACACCAACTCAATTCCGCGCCTGATAATATCCGCTCGGCTCATGCCTGTTTCCTTTATGCAGAACTCAAGCATTTCATTTTCCCGCTCCGATATTCGCAACTCAAAGCGTTTGCTTTTGGGATCTTCAGTTGGTCTTCCTGTTCTCGGCGACACTTCTATTATCCTCCTTTCTTTTGTCCGTACATAAATCATAGTATATGTACGGACAAAAGTCAAGAGTTTTTATTATTTCCCTAACGCCTTGCGGACCTCGCTCAAGTAATCTTTTCCATTGACATAGAAAATGTAGTTCAGCTGGTCAATTTCCAGTTTCTTCTTTCCGTCAATATAGATTGCGTAATATGTAACAGCGTACTCGCCGTTAGCATCAGACGCGGAAGCGGCTGCAAGTTTTCCGGGCGCAAGTTTTTTCGGACGCACTTTTAAGATATGCTTTACCGATCTAACTTCCGTCTGCCCTGTCCTTGTGTTCTGCTCCTGCTGTGCCGCTCTCAGGTCAAGCTTGTGAACTCTGGGTTCCGCCAGCTTGATTGTGTTTTCTGTAACTGTCCTGAAATTCAGTGTCAGCGTCATAGCTTCGATATGACCGATAATTACAGCCTCTACATTTCCTGCGATACCGGCCCCGCTGATCTCTTCCGCAAGGTTTGTGATCTCCGGCAGCGTTACTTCCGACGTTCCAAGATACTCTGTCGCGTCTTCGTACACCGCGTAATTAGTGATAATCTCATCTATTTTCGGCATTTTTTATCCCTCCTTTATGCTGCCAGTAAATTTTGCAGATAAGACACGTCGTATTCCAGCGTGTACTCCATCTGCACCATCGGAGACGGCGGCGTAATGTATACATGGAATTTCACTTTTCCTGCCATGAGTGAGGTTGTTGTGTTTTCGTCCTCTCTCATTTCTACCCTTCCGCCCAGAATGATTTCTTCTGCTGTCAGGCTGTTCAGCCAGTCGTTTACTCCCTGTAAAATTGTGTCGATCAGTCTTCTTGTAAGTTTTCTGTCAACATAATTCCAGTAGGAAAGAGTTACTGTTTTCGCAACCCATTTGAACATTCTTGAAATGCAGTAGAAGTAGTCTACCGGGTCTGTATTTGCCGGATAGCAAGCTGACCAGTTCCCCCAGCTTACCCAGCCATTATAGAAGTTCAGCGCTGTAATTACTCCGTTGTCATTCAGATAATTCGCTTTCTGAATATCCAGAACAACTTCTGTTCCATCTTCCAGAACCATGCTATCTGCCTGCAAAGTTTTATTCGACGCGCTTTCACACGGCGTTCCTCCTCCCAGCGCTTCCGTGTTGTCCGTCTGTGCGATCAGTCCGGCAAGCTGTGAAGAATAGTTGAACGCTCTATCTCCCAGTTTCAGTTTTGGGAAGCACAGTAATTCGTTTGCTTTCATAATATTCTTTGACTTCTTCCACGCCGGAACGTCCGAATAATATGTCGCGCCTCCCGTCGCCGCTGTGTCAACGTCAATGATTGCGTGTGCCTCAAACATCCCGTTGATGTTCTCTGCTTTTGCCGACATTACAGCCGCAACCTCGCTGTCTTTTGACCAATTCGGACAAATAATGAGGTCGGGCGCTTCTGTGTATTTCGCGAAAACGTCGTCGATCAGTTCAAGCCCTTTGTTCTTGTGTGTCGAAACCTCATATCCTCCGATCACGTCGGCTTTTGCCAGTTTTGTTGTGTCCACTTCGTCGAACGTTACTGACGTTTCCGTCGTCACGTCTTCCGCGAACTCAATTACGCAAGCCGTTTCGTCGTAAAACACTTCATAATCTTCGCCCGCTGTTTTTTCTGCAATATTTATACTGCTTGCGATCGCTTCAAGCGGAAGTCTGATCTGGTTATTTTCCGGTGTATAGCTTTCTGTTGTTTGCTTCTTGTGCTTCGCCGGGTCCAGTACATTCACAAGGAAGACTGGCGACTGCTGGTACAACTGAAACATTGTGTACACGACTTCGCAAAGTCCGTATTTCTCCCAGTCGTCAGAATATCCCAGAGCAGATACGGCCTCTTCGTATGAGTTCGCCATAATCACTTCATTTACTTTCCCGCCAACGGTCTGGACCGGTGCGGCTCCTACGGCAAAAACAATCCCGCTGGCTGCTACGTTCGGCGTTGATACGCTCGTTGCCTGCTTAGATGTTCCTATGCCATGTGTAACTGTTGCCATCTTTTATGCCTCCTTTGCTTCATTCGCCGCGATCGTCGCCATAATATCTGAATAATATTTGTTCATGATATTTCCCGGCGTTTTTGCGCGGTCTTTCTTTTCTGCCAGCTGTTCAACCGGAACAAGCATTTTTTCAACTAACGGATATTCTGACAGCACCTCTTTGAGTTCTGCTTTAATTTCCTCTTCTGTTCCGATCATGATTTTATTTGTTTTCAGCTTTCCTTTCGGAAGCTGCGGGCCGATATAAACCAGCGTTGCTTTTTCCGCTCCCTCCGCCTTCTTATCCGCCCCAGTTTCGGCTTTTTCCGCTTTTACCGTGGTATTCTCGGCTTTTGCCTTTTCCTCCGTTTCTGCGGCTTTCTGCGCGCTTCTTACTGCCATATTTCTTCTACCTCCCTTTTGATTGTTGGTATTGACCAGTTTGTGATCATTTCTCCTAAGTAATAAGGCTCTGTGCTGTCTGGATATACGATATATTCCAGCGGTTTTTGAAGCACAAACTGTCCTCCTATAATTCCCGCCTTTTCAAGTTCGCTCCGTATTCTCAATATCACGTTCAGAAGGTCATATGCCCCCTGTCCGCCATCTTCCGAATATGTTGCAACTACAATCCTGACGGCGCACATGCTTTCTTCCGGTTCCTTTTCCTTTTTGTCGTCCTTTCCATTGATGAACTGTAAAAGGATGTATGGAATCTGTTGAACCTGATCTTCTTTTTTTGGAAGCCTCATTTTGTACACGTTCGCCGCGCGTTCCTTTTCTTCTTCCGGGTTCAAATTTCTGACTTTCACTTGCAGCTTAATATCTCCCGTGACCTTTTTTACAAATTCTTCCAGCCGGTCCAATAAAATAATAGGTGTCATGCTCTTAACCTCCGTAACCGCTCAACAGCCGGTCTATTTCATTTTCTAATCGCTGATTGACAAGTTGCTGCGCTTCTTCTTCCAGAGTTTCAATAACCTTCGCATTTCCTACCATCTGCGCCGCTGCTAATCCCGGTATCTCTTTTATTGTTTCAGTGTGTTTGTTCGGCTTCTTCGCTCTTGCTAATCTGCTTGCAATTCCCTGAGCGCCAGTTCGTTCAAATACTCCAATATGTCCGCTCCCCATCTGTGCAATAAAAGCGTCTTCATAAGGTGTCATTCCTCCTTTCATCACTGCCGCCCGTACCTGTTTCTTTACCCCCGGTGCTGTCGGCGTTACTTTGAATTTGTACAACGGAATCTTGTACCCGGCAAAAGAAACAAAACCAACAAGGTTTCCCGTGCTGGCTTTGTTTACTCTTATTCTCGTCGCTTCGTTGAAAGCACCGGTCTGTACCGTGTATATTTCTTTTACCCTTTTTACGGCTCCCGTTTTAACTCTGGAAATTCCGCGGTTAATTGCGTTCGACAACGCGCGTTCTGCTCCTTTTGGCACTCCTGCCAATATCGCTTCCACTCTTTCCACCGCTTCTGCTGTTATTTCGATCATTCAGCATACGCCCCCAGTTCCAGAATGATTTCCCCGTCTTCGTATTCGCTTTTTGCGATCGTATAGACGTTTACGGCTCCTGCTTCTTCAAGTTCTATCTCCATTCCTCGTTTTGGAACAAAACCTAAATCAGCATGAGAGATATATAATAGCGCTTCTATGCTGTTTATCCCTTCTGCGTGATCATCTTTCAGCCTTTTCCTTTCTTCTGCCGCTTCATGGTCAATGACGGCTGGTATTGTATAGGTTTTCCCGTCATACCACATATTGACCATTGCCGCGAACTCTGCTGGATTGTTGAAAACTTTAAGGTCTTTTATGATCTGCGCCTTAAAATCCATCACAGCACCTTTGCCGTGAACCAGCTGTCAACGTCATGCGGTACGGAAAGCGGCGCTGACTGTAACTGCAAGAACCGTCTTGCCGGTTTTCTCTTTACCCATGTATCAGGTACATATTTTCCTTCAACAGTTGTGAACTCTTTTGTCTCCTCGTTGATCAGTGTGATTGCTCCGTAATACATGGAATAATTTGCGTTAGTGCTTAACAGTGCAAGCATACCGTCCGGCACAAGCGGTTTTTCTTCCGGTGTCGCCGGTTCTGTCCAGTCGTCAAGATACCACTCATTGTATGTATAAATGTCAAGCCCCAACTCGTGGATAGTTCCGACGTAAGTAACGCCATTCGGAAGCTGTCTCGGCTGAATTACTGCAAGATTGTAGTTTCTTACATCAAGCACTTTCTGTACTTTTTCATGCCCCACAAAAGCAGTTGCAACATCATCCGCCATAACGCAGGCATTACAGTTTGTGAAGCCGGTCTTCTGTACCTGCTTGTGCCAGCGTTTCAGGTCTGCGATCGGGTCAGAACCCGCGTTGCTCCATTTCTTTGTTGCTGCTGAGATTGTCTCTGTATTTGTGAAACCGAAATCAATTTCCTCGTTCAGTCCTTCTCCGATGATCGGAATTTTCCCCGTGAAAATAGACTGAACGCACATGAGTTCTTCTCTTCGTGAAATCATGTCTCTGAGTTCTCTGAAATCGTCTGACATTTTCAGAACTGCGCGTTCTGCTGGGCTTCTTCCTGACACAAGGCTTTCTCCCGGTCTTCTTGTCAGCAGATCGTCAACCGTTGTGATCTTGTCCGGCGCTACCAGTGGCGGCGTGTATGTCTTCGTTTCATGCCCTGTGTTTGGTACGGTTTTTCCGCCAATTACCCGGTGTACGAACGGCGCAACCTTTCTTGTTCCTTTTACGAAATCAACATCAACTGACTTTGTGTTGAATGTTTCTTCATGTCTGAAAAATGTGTCTCTAAAAAAAGTTCTCACGGGCGGAAGTTTTGTTACAATCCTTCCCATTGTCCGCGGTTCGTAAATGCTTACTTCGTTTGGCATTATCTTTCTTCCTCCTTATCTTAAAAAGATTGAAATTTTTCTAAGCGGGTCTTTAATGTCGGCAATTTCAATTCCCTCCGGAAGATTGATTGCGTCTGCAAAAAATTCTCCCGTGAGATAGTACACAACCGGTCCGTCTTTTTCGGCTGTCGCCGCAGTAATTCCGATCACGTCTCCCGTTGTCGCAGGCGGTGTTCCTCCTGCTCCTGCTGGCGCTACTGCAACAATTTTCCCGTTTGAATCTTTCGTTACAGGTGTTCTTTCTGCGATTGCCGCCCCTGCCACTCCTTCTTCCGTGACCGTCGGGAAATCCCCTGCAAACAAATTCACGGGTTCATGGCTTCTTGTTTCGATCTCATACATTGCTTCCTACCTCCTTACTTTTCCGGGAATAATTTATCAATCGCAGCATTAAACGGGTCCTCTTCCTCTGCTCCCGTCACTGCCGCCGCAGCGCCGACTTTATTCACGCCGCTGTCCTCTGCGTCTTCTTTTCTGTTTGCCAGGTATACCCCTCCCTGCTGTTTCTGCTGTGCAATGATCTTTACTGCTACGGCTTCCGCACTGATCGGATTTTCAAACATTGCGTCTTCTACAATACTTTCATACCCGTTTGGGGCCATATCCTTGATTGCCTTGATTCTCTGTCTTTCCTCTGCTCTTGCCGCATTTTCAATCTTTGCCACAAGATCAGGGTATGCGGCTTTTAATGCGTCTTCTGTTGTGATCGCAGGGTTTGTGTTTTTCGGTTCCATCTGCTTTTCCTCCTTTTCTTCTGGCTTTTTATTTGTTATACCTCCCGTATGATTCGGGCTGTTTAACAACGCTTTCGGTACTGTTCTGAACTGCGAAATATCAATAGGCACGGCATTTACAACAATCCTGCTGGCATTTTCTATAACCGTGCTGCTTTCCTCAAACATAAGTTCATCGCAAAATCCATTTTCAACAGCTTCGTCTCCTGTCCACCATTTTTCTTCTGCCATCAGGTCTGAAATTTCCTGCTCCGGCTTTCCTGTTTTCATGGTATATGTGTTTACAATCGACTGTTTTATGACTTTCAGTTCTTCCGCCATCTTCTCAAAGTCTTCTGCCCGGAAGGTATCCCATACCGTCATTGCCGGGTCATGTATCATAAAAACACCGTTCCTGGCAATCTTTATGGTATCCCCTGCCATTGCAATAATTGTGGCGGCGGAAGCGGCCCATCCGTCAATTTTTACTGTGATTTTTGCGGAATGGTCCTTTAACCTTGTATAGATCGCATTGGCGGCAAATACGTCTCCGCCTCCCGAATTGATTCTGACAATAATTTCCGGTACGTCTCCCAGTTCTTCAAGTTCCCTGTTAAACGCCGCAGGTGTTACCCTGTCTTCCCACCAGCTTTCCCGGCTGCTGATCGCTCCGTATAGCAAAAGTTCCGGCGGCTTTGTTCCGGTTGCGGGAATGAAATTCCAGAACTTATTTTCCGTCACTCCGAATGGGTTCCCCTTCCCGTTGGTCTGGTCGCTGTTTTCCATTTCCCGGCTCTGGTTCTGGTTCCTGCTGCCCTGATTGTTTCTGTTTGCTGGCAATGTCCTTTACCTCCTTTAATGCCGCTTCTTCCTGCCGTAACTGTTCGCAGTTCGTGAAGAAGTCGCCCCCTGCCATTTCCATAGTTTCATTGCTTCTTGTTGAAAATCCATTTTCAACCCTTGTTGCCGCTGCGTTCACTTCCTGAACCGGATTCAAAAGCCCTCTTGCCGGTCCGTTCCACTGTGCGCGGCAATATGCTTTCCTTCTAAGCGGGTCACTGAAAAATCCCGGTGCTGAAATCCTCCCTTTCGCCACCGCCTCCGAAAGCCACTCTTCATAGATCGGCTGACAAAAATCCGTTGCAAGCCACGTCCGGTACATTCGGAACATCTTCCACGCTTCTTCCAGTGCGCCACGGCTGGCTGTATAGCTACTTGTAAACCGCTTCACAAGTAGTTCATATGGTATTTCTAGCGCTGCTCCGATCTGCTGGCAGATTGCTTCCACGAACCCGCTAAAATTTGCGTTTGGTCTTCCGGGATTGATTGCGTTTGCCTTTTCCCCTTCTCCCAGGTCAAGAATTGCTCCCGGCGCAAGTTCAAGCGTCGTTTCGTCTTCTGCGTCTATCTGCACTTCCTCTGGTATGGCGCTTCCGATCGGTTCATCATCACTGTTATTCTCTTTCTCGATAAATACCGTAAACATTCCAGATACAACCGCTGCCACAAGTTCAGCGTCTGTGTATCTTCCCATTTGCTTTAGGGATTCAATGACTGGTGCAAGGAACGGAACGCCTCTTCTCTGGTCAATACGTTCCCGGTTCATCAGGTGCAGGACGTTTCTTCTCCCGGTCTTTTTCCCGTACGCCTCTACCCGCTGCCATTCGTACTGTTCGTCTGCATAAGAAAGCGGGTGGTGCTTTGAAAAGTGATATGCGATCACTTCGCCGTCCTTATCTACCTCAACGCCTCCGACAATCTGATTATCATAGGTATCATAGTTATGTGGGCTTGACAGCCGGTCCGCTTCGATCAGCTGTATTCTAAGATCGTATGGCTGATTTATCCTCTGCTTTACTGGCAACAGCGCAAGGCAATCTCCTGACGCAAGCCAGTTCAAAAACGCCAGCTGCTGCAATTCGTAAAAATTGTCAAGCCTTGCCATATCGCAATCCGGGCTTTCCGCCCATAAAGCCCATTCTTTCGATATTTTCTTTTCCAGTTCCCTTGCGTCTTCCGGGCTGATTCCTAATGCCTCCGCGTCGATTGTTGGCTTTAACATCAATCCCCGCCCTACAACATTTGTCCGCATTGTCTTTACTGCCCCTGTCGCAATCGGTACTCCCATGTACAAATCACGCGACCTCTGCCGCAAAACAGAAAGATTGTCGTTTATATCTTCTCTGGCGGACCCTCCCGCATAATTCCAGCCGATCAGCGACTTTTTATAAGTGCTTGCCCCGTAATGGCTGTAACCGCTGTTCAGAATTTCCATCTTATGACGTGCGGCAGTTCTTTTCAGTGCCACTTGCGGCGCTACCGCTGCAATCGCCCTGTCAATCGCTTTTGCAAGTCCGTTCAACCTTTCGCCTCCTTCCTGCTTTTTGGCGTGAAAAAAGCACCCTTCCAGGTGCTTCTTCCTACTTTTCGCAGTTTATATATTATCATTATTTTTCGGGCAATAGGGGGAAGTAAACAGGCAAAACGGGCAATTCCGGGCAATCTTTTTATAAATCCCGCGGCACAACCCGCCTGATCTTATTTCTTCCGCCGTTCTTTTCTATGTTCTCAATCTTTTTTACTTTATCTTCCCAGTATGTTATGGCGTTTCTGACCTCTGTTAAATTGGCACGCGTAAGAACTCTGCTTCCTATCGTGTAGCTTTGCCCTGTCGTAATCGCCATTTCTGCTTCAAGCCATGCGTCTAAATGTTTTTGCGCTGTCTCTTTGTTAATTCCTGCCATTAAATAACGCCTCCTCTGTTAATTCTTCTTTTTCTTTTCCTTGCCGCTGTCGGCTTACTTTCTTCCGGCTCTGGTTTTTTCAGCGGCAGCCCGGTAATTTCAATCGCCGCCGTCGCATAGTTCCGGCAATCCAGCGCCTCGTTTCTTTTATGCTGTCCTAAATCCCGCAGTCTCCATTCAAATACCGGCCTTCCTTTCCGATATGTCAAAACCTGCTTTTCAGCCGTAATTCCTGCAAAAAACTTTTCATCATATCCCCGCGGGGAGTATGGCTTTCCCTGTTCGTCTTTTGGAAAGTGACAATATCCCGGTCCTTCTTCCTCAACCTTTAACCGTTGCAGTAACAATGATTTTCCTGTATCAACTCCCAGTGTGAAAAGATATGCCTGCTCCCGGTTGTTTTTCGTCGGTTTCTGGATATACGCCGCCGTACTGTCATTGGAACCTCTGATTGCAAATACTTTTCTGTTGAACCGCTTCTTGCAGAATTTATATACCTGATTCGCCCGGTGTCCTCCACTGTCGATACAGGTACAAGTAATTTTCATTTTTGTTCCGTCCGGCTTTTCAAATGACTGTGCCAGAAAGGTATCAAGGTCTTTCCATACCTGCTTTTCCAAATCGCTGTTATCTCCGTAAAGAACGGCGTATTTTATACCCCAGCTTTCATACTCTGGACCCCATCCCACAACTTCGATTTCAAAACGATCGTCCTGCGTGTCAACCCCTGCCGTCAGATACAATACTTCCTCCGGCACTTCGCAGTTGTATTTTTCCCTTCTCTTGATCAGTTCGTCTTCCTCTACCTGCTCCCCGTCTTCCTCCCATGTTTCCCCCAGTTCTGTATTTGTCCACACTTTCAGAAGTTCAATGTTCCCCTTCTTCTTTTCCTCGTTTGCCACAAGGAATTTTTCCACAACCTCACGCCATGTAGCCAGAGTGGAAGCAAGCGTGTTCAGGTGGAAACCTTTTACCGGATTTTCCGGGTCCTCATGCACAAACCTTCCGTTTTTGAACCCTTCTTTCCACTCCACTTCACTTGAAATTGCTCCGCATTTTTCGCAGACATAATTTATTTCATTCAGATTGTCCTTGTCAAAAACCACATTCGCCCATTTTAACGGCTGCAATTCCCCGCAGCACGGACACGGCGCGTTCCATTCTCCCCGGCTGCTGTTCTGGTATTCTACCTCAATCCGTGACAGTCCTTTAATTGTCGGCGTGGAAACATCAACTTCTTTGCGGTTCCAGAATGTTGTAAGACGTTTCGCAGCAAGAAACAGCGGGTCTCCTTCTGAACCCGCCGTTGCCGGGTATCGGTCTATCTCGTCCGCAAGCAATATCCTGATCGGACGTGAAGCAAGAGACGACGGGCTGTTTGCCCCTACCATCGTAACATGACCTCCTGGGAATATTTTCTGCAAAATTGTGTTCCCGCTCGTCCTGCTTTTATCGTTTATCCGTTCTGCTATTACGGGTGTATCTCTGATCATCGGGGAAAGGCGGTCTTTGCTGAACGCTTCCGCCATCTGGATTGTCGGTTGAAGAACCATGATCGGCGACGGCTCATAGTGTATGTAATAGCCGATCGGATTTAGAATCATTGCGTCGGTTTTTCCCACCTGTGCCGCAGACATTACCACAACCTTTTTTACCGTCATATCTGTAATTGCGTCCATGATTTCCCGTTGATACGGCGCTTTCGATGTTCTCCACCTTCCCGGCTCTGCCGACGCTTCGGAAGATAATCTTCTGTATTCGTCCGCCCACTCCGACAATTTTAAGTCCGGCGGCGGCTGTAATACTTTGAATATTTTTTCAAATAATGCTTTCGTGTTATTCCTCATTCTTTTTGCTTTCCTCCCCAAAAGCTGTATTGAAGTCCGAAAGTTCTTCCAATGCTTCATCTACCGCCGTTTTCATCGTCTGGAATATGTCTGTCTGATCTGTTTTCTTTGCCATAATCGGGCTTAATTTTGCCGGAATTGCCATCAGCCGCGTTTTAAACCTGATCAGCATATCGGACATGACTTGTTCCACGTCTTCTGACGTGTGTACTTCATTTTTCCTCATTTGCAGTTCCAGTTCCTGCGCTTCCCTCTTCGCTCTGACCAATTTTGCCCGTTCCGTGTTGTAATCTACCTTTTCTTCTGCCTCCGGGTTCTTCTTGCGCAAAAAATTGATATACTGCCTCGTTGCTTCGTCTATGTTATACAGCCCCGGCCTGTACTCCGTCAAAACGCCTTTGTCTCTTAACATTCTTACATTGCGTTCCGTCATATCCAGTCGCCTTGCAACGGCAGCCGACGTGTACAACTTCAAAAAAACACCCCCTTACAAAAAAATTTGCCGGGGAATCGGAAGCGAAAAAATCTATTTTGCGGCTAGGCAAGCGTCGGGCGTCGCCGTACCCGCAGTAGTCAAAAATCGCTGAAAGAACCTATCCCCCGATTGCGTTTCGGTCAGTCGTCGTCAATGATCTCGTCAATGATTTCTCCTGTTTCGTCGTCAATATCATACTGCCCTGTTAGCTTCTGCTTTGCTAATTGATACTTTCGTTCTTCAAGTTTCAATCTTCTGTTTTCCATTTCATAAGACTTCATGCTGTCGATCTGCTTTATAATGCGTCCATGAAGCCTGTTCAACTCTGCCTCTATCTTCATTGCCCGGTCAAAGGCGCTGGACTTGATCACTGTTTTCATTGCAGTTTTCAACCGCTCTTTTCCGCCCTCCGGGTCTTCTGCCTGCTGTCCTTCTATGCCACTGTCCTGCTCCTGCACAATCTCTTCTACACTCTTTGGCACTACCATATGCACCACCTTATCTATGTAGTAGCTTCCCTGTACTTCTTCTGCTGTGTATAATTTCAGCTGTCCTTCAAGATATTCCTTTCTGATCATCAGGCTTTGCAGTTCTTCTATCATGAGCCTGTCTGCTCCGTTCTCTGCTTCCTTTTCTCCCAGGCGTTTTATTTCTTCTGCTTTCTCCGGCGGTATATCCTCATACCCCACTTTTGCGTACGCCCCATGAGTAACGGCGTTTTTATTCCCGTCCTTCGCCGGGGTTCTCCCCCTGGCATTATTATTACCCGGCTGCCCTCCTTTTTTCTTAGGCCGCCCCCGTAATTGTTCTGTCCATTTATCCTCTGATTTCCACTTGCTTATTCTGGATTTTGGTACTCCTGCCGCCTCTGCCAGTTCATCAAGGCTTATTTTCCCGCCGCTTTCCAGAAAGCGTTGTAAAGATTTATCCCTTTCCGGGTTCCTTGCTCTTCCCATGCCTCCGCCTCTCTTCGTTTGTTTTTAAAATCCTGTCTTCCGATTTTTGCGGAAGTTTAAAAAATGCGCGTATTTTCGTTTTGCTTATCTATTATATCAGGAAAGAAAGTGCAATAACGTGCAAACTCTTTCATTCCTTTATTTCATACCGTGTCAGCGCCGTATTTTTCCTGAATAAACACAACAGCCTGTCCAGTGCTGCGTCTCTGATATTCTTGCACTGTCTCTCGCTGTAATGCGTCCGGCTTGCCACCTTTTCCCATTTCATAGAATGGAAATAGAAACCGAAAACAATATTTTTCTGCTTTAGCGAAAGCCGTGATACTTCTTTCAGGATTTCTACTTTCACTTTTTGCAGTTCTGCGATCTCTGCCGTGTATTTTTCAATTTCCTTCCGCACAAAATCCGGCACATTTAAAGCCGTCTTTTCCGTCGGGTTTGAAATATGGTTTATTCCGTGCGGCATACCGTCATAATTGATTGCGCCGCTCGTATCGTAATATCTTTCAAGGTCATTTAATATGCCCCGCCTTACGGAAATTTCTGAATCAATCTCCGGGAATAATTTCAGCAGCTTTACAACTTTTTCTCTGTTCATTTCCCCTGCCGTCATTGCCTTACCCTCCGTTCTATCGTTTCTCATTTTTAACCCCCTGCCCCTCTTTTTCTTTTCCATTACGCACCGCAAGGGCAAGCACCGTTTCCGGCGTTGCCCTCTCTGTGTCTATCTTCTCTTTTTCCAATATTTCTATAATTTCTGCCATTACTCCCACGCCTGCGCCTCCTAATCTGCCGCCGTCACTCGTATTCCCAGTATGCAGTACCCTTCTGTTAGGCCCGTGTACTCTTCCATAAGATACACAATATCTGCGGATATTGTTCTTCCCGTGTGCCTGCCGTCTTTAAATTCCAGCATATGCAATTTATCCCCTTCCTTGTAATTCCGGTCATTTTTTCTTAATTCAAATGTCTTTTTCCCGTCTTTTACATCGTCATAGTACATGGCGGCCAGTTTCACTTCATGTACTTTCTCTTCCGGCTGTGCCTGGTCGGAAGGAAGATGATTCATCTTTTCTTCCTGCCGCATTTCCCGCAGTTTCCTTTCTGTCTCCCGGTCTATTGCCGCCTGCTCTTCGCTGTATCTTTCTTCCTCTGTTTTCTGTGCTTCCCGGCGGTTTTTGTATGCGTTGCACTCCCGGACCGTCGCTTTCTTTTCATGGCAAGTCTCATAATTCATACAGGAATAGCAAAGAGATGTGATCTCTTCCGGCTGCGGGTCTATGTACGCTTCTTCGCTCTTTTGGCTTCTCTCTTCTTCCTGCTGCCCTCTGTCTTCTTTTTCTTCCTCTTCCGGCGGATTCATGCAGGTGTCCATGTCCATCTGTCCAGGAATCTGTCTGCTTTCTTCCTCCTGCCGTTTCATCTGCCTTGCGTCCGCAAGGGATAGTTTTTCTCCTTCTCTGACACGTTCTGCCGCCTTTTCCTGCCATTCTTCCGGTAATCCGCAAAGTTCTACCGCTACGGAAATAATAATATTGTCGTTCTTGAACGCTTCCAGAAGTTCCGGTATCAGGTTGTTGTATATGGATTTATACCGGCCAAGCTGTGCCTCTGTCACTCCCGTAACCTCTGCCAGCATTTCCCGCGTGTTTCCTTTGATCTGGTTTTCTTTTTTCAGTTCCAGAACCAGGCGTTCCGTCTCTACGGTTTCTATCATCTTTTCCCAGTCTGTCTTGTCTCTGAAACCGTTTGCCATGATAAGCGCCAGCCTGTCCACGGCGCTTTCCTGTTTAAATACACACGGAACCTGCCGGAACTTTTCTTTCCCTTCTTCCACAAGCGCAATGAGCGCCAGTCTTCTTCTGTGTCCTGCGATCACTTCATATTTTCCGCCTACCGGCCTTTTTACAAGTATCGGCTGCAACAGCCCCATGATCTCAATATTCTTCTTTAATCTTTCGTCTACATGGTAAAAGTTTTCTTTTGACGGTATGAGATCGTAAACGTCCACATATTCAATTTCCATTTTTTCTTCCTGTTTTCCGGCTTCCTGCTCTGCTTCTTTTTCCTTTGATCTTTGGTTCAACAGTTCTGTCAGATTAAATTTTCCTGCCATCGTTCTTCCTCCCTATATGTCCGAATCGGTCAGTTTTTCAGGTATTCTTCTACCAGTTTTTTATAATCCTGTGCGGCTCCGCAGCGGCTTGAATATAAAATGATCGGTTCCCGCGCAAAGGTACTGGGTTTCATTTTCGGTGTTCTTCTGATATGGGTTTCAAATACCGGGTATTCCGCCATGCTCCGCAGGTATTCTTCCCCCTGCCGGTCCGCTTCATTGGAACTGTCGAATTGTGTCACGAAACAGCCTTTCAGTGTCAGATTCGGATTTAAGTCTTCCCTTGTATTGTCGATTTGCTCTTTTAATTCTGCCAGCCCGTCCAGTGCGAAATCATCTATCGTTACGGGTATCATTACATCATCAGAGGCTACAAGCGCATTGATCGTACTGATATTGATATCCGGCGCATTGTCGATAATACAGAAGTCATATTTCCCTGCCACCTGCTCCAACGCCTTTTTAAATCTGATCTGCTGTGGGCGCTGCTGATCAAGCAAAACCTCTAAGTTTGCCTTTAGCAGCGTCATATTCGCTGTCACAATGTCCAGACCTTCATAATCTGTCTTCTGGATAACTTTATTCATGTCAACCTTGCGATCCGTCATGATCTCCGCAACTCCCGGCCTGCTGTAATTGTGCCGGTTCAGAATCTTACTGGCGTTCCCCTGCTTGTCATTGTCGATCAGAAGAACTTTATAACCGTGTACTGCTGCCAGTATGTGTGCCATATTCACGCTTGAAATGGTCTTCGCTACCCCGCCTTTAAGGTTAATGATTGATAATGTTTTCATGGCTTGTCCTCCTTGTATCTGGTATGATTTTTATTTTCCCAGTAATACACCGGGCGGGAATCGAACCCGCCCCGCAGATTTTACGCCTGCTGCCCCTCTGCGGCTCCCGGTACTTTGCTTCTTTTTCCTTTCTCAAATTCCATGATCTTTTCTCCGTCAATCTCTATGAATGGAACTTTCAGACATACTATCTTCCCCGGCGTTCCAGTTCATCCGACATTTGCTTTACCGGAACTTTTACCATGAGACTTTCATACCTTCCGCTGTTGTCCAGTTCGTACAGGAAGCATACCTTCCCACTCCGGCAGTAATGCACCGCCGCAATGTCCGTCACTTTCTGAACCTTTGCGGCTCTGTTGATCTCAATTACTATTCCCTGCGGCATGTAGTACGCCGTCTTCTTTCCATTCTCTTCCATCGTAACCGCCACCATATCCCCGATTTCCAGCGGACATACTGCGTTAAATGCTCTTGTCTTCATTGTCTTTCTTTTCCTCCTTCAATTTCTCTTTTAACAGCCCTCTTACATACCAGGACAATTCCCGCAGCAGGATATAAATAATTCCCAACATTCCTATGAAAGCCAGAATCCCGATTCCTGCAAATGCGAACTTGACCGCTACCCATATGGCCGCCAATATTTCAGAAAATACTTCCGCAATACTACTCCACGTCATTTCTGCTTTCCCTCCTGTTTTTCTCCTGCATTTGCTTTCTTGCCCGCTCTATTGCCGGTCTGACCTGATTTATGGTTCGCAGCTGTCTTTTCGCCGGGTGTTCCTGCTGCCCTCTTTTCTTTTCCCATACTCTCTGCAAAACTTCCTGCTTGCTCTGGCAATGCCTGTTCTTACGCTTTCCCATTCCTTTCTTCTCCTTTCAATTTTCACATAACGGAAACGGGCAATTTTTACAATCTGGAACTTCGCACCGTTTCCAACTTCTTTTCCTATGTCTGTTTCTCTTTTTCATTCTCTGTCTTCGGCGTTTCTGATACTCCGCTTCCTTTGCCTGCTTTACTGCTTTTTTCACTTCCTCTGGGTCTGTATTGTCTTCTTCCTCCTGCACCACTTCCAGAACTTCAACTACTTCCAGCGGAAAAGAATAGGTGCAACCTGGGTCATACGTTCCCGCTTCCCAGTCAGCCTTGAACTTTTCAAAATTATTTTCGTATCCGCGGAATGGATTGTATTGCTCCGCTTCGTACATTGCTAGCATAACCCTGCTATCATCTTCTTTTTTCCAGTTCCATAAATGCCAGCTTTCGTGATTGTCATAGTTCCACATACTTACCCATAATTCCAGTCCGTTCCAATATTCATCCGAACGTTTCATGTGTTCAAACTGCCTGTATGTAAACCCCTGCCCTTTTAACTCTTGCTGATACTCTTTTACTTCCTTCCCGCCTGTGTGAAGCCGGACAAATGCGACTTTCGGAAGATATGTTGGTTTCTTTCTGTCTTTTCTCATTTCCCTTGCCTCCTGCTTAACCTATCTGCAATCCGCAGTAGCGCTTCCATTGAGCGTTTTATATTTCCGTCCGTATTTGCCGTAATGCTTAATATATCTGCAATGTCTCTTAATTCCTGTGCTACTTGTGCGTCCAGTTCCCCTTTTGTGTATTTCTCCATGCACACCGGGCAAACCTGTGTTCCTTCCGGTATCGGTTCCCCGCAGAGTAAACATCTTTCCGGCCCCATGCTTCCGCCTCCTTCATTCCCAGCTTTCCAGCTTCTTAATTCGTTCTGTCAGGTTTCTCTCCCTCTCCTGCAACGCCCTGATCTCCTGTGCGGTCAGTCCGGTTTCCTCATACTCAAACAGTTTCCTTGCCGCCCTGGTAACTCCTACGCCCTGGCAGAGTACGGGTTTTCCGCTTCCCCTGCTGATCTCCGTTAATCTGCTTTTCTTCTTCCTGTTACCGGTCCGCTGTTTCTTTGTTCCGATCGTAGACGCGACTTTCTTCATCTGCCCGTAATGCGGGATATGCTTCCTCATTTCCCTTTCCATGCTGTTCATGCCTTACCTCTCAACCTATCATCACAATTTCTTTCCCGGTCTTTGTGTCTCTTCCCGGATAGATTTTTATATTCTTTTCCTGACTGTTGATCACTGCCGCTTCCGGCGGAAGGTCTGAAAGAATCCCGATCAGGTCTTTTACTGTGACTGTTTTTCTGCTTTCATAGACTTTCAGTGTCATAGACTTTCCAGTTCCTTTCTAAGTTCTTTCAATTCCTCTTCCACACAATCACAAATTCTCTGCTGCAATCTCTCCGAAATAGTAAATTCTTTACTTTTCAATCCGCCTATCATCTTCCGCTTTAACACAACTATTCTTGCAGGTATCTTTCTTCTGCCCTCTCTCCTGCCGGAACACCAGAACATGAAGTCTTCCAGTTCGTCTATGTTCTCTTTGATTCTTTCCGCTTTCTTGAACGCCTCTTCTGTCAATTCGTCTCCCTCCATCCGATATATTGTTTTATGGTTTCCCTTGCTTCGTCTGCCCCGTAGCAGACTGCCGTTTTATATCCATACTGCCGCAGGCTTTCCAGCCATTCTTCCTGATTGTCTGTCGGCTTGTTCTTCCCGTATTTCATTTCTATGTAAAGCCCGTGATACCCTTCTTTTGGAACTGGCAGGCATAAGTCCGGCACTCCGGCTTTTACCCCCTGCCGCTTTAAATTTGCCGCTTCCAGCTGATTCCTGCTGCCGCCGTTTGGAATATGATAGATCATCTTTAATTCCGGGTATCTGTTTTCAAATATCCTGCACCATGTAATCAACGCTTCCTGCTCCGTCGCTTCGCTTCTCCTTCTTGCCTGCTGCCGGGTGTAGTAACTCATTGCCTGTCTTCCTCCCTCTCGTCAAAGTGCGTCGCCTCCATGTCCGCAATGTGAAGCATTACCGCAAGGCGGCTCTGATTGAAGGTATTGTTCAGGTCATAACTTCCGCCTTTGGCGCAGAAGTCATAGGCTCCCATGTGCCACCTGATCGCCAGAATTTCTTCTTCTGACAGTTCCATGAACGGAAGAATAATAAAAACTGACTTTTCCCCGTGTCCTGCCGGGAACTTCCTGCTTGCCCGGTATGTTCCGTCTTCCTGCTTTGTGTAAGCGTCCATCTTGCAGAGATCATGAAGCAGGCTCACGATTGCCAGCGTCTCTATGTTGTATTCCTGGTGTTTCTTCTTTTCATGATCTGAAATCCTTAAAATCCTGCGGAATACGTTCACGGAATGGACTGCAAGCCCTCCTTCATATGCTCCGTGGTGTCCGGCGCTTGCCGGGGCTTCAAAAAATCCTTTCTGATCAATCCATTTCAGAAGTTCCTTTGCCCCCTTCCTCTGTATGTACCCGAAATAATCTTTAAATATGGTTTTTGCTTCTTCTGGTGTCATGCTCTTTCCTCCTGCTCCTTCATCTTTTCTGCGATCGCTCTAATCACGCTTACTGTCACGCCGTTCCCCGCCTGTTTGTAAAGCTGACTGTCACTGTTGACAAATTCTGCCCGATCAAAGTATTCGTCTTCCCACCCCTGCAACCGGAAGCACTCCCGCGGCGTTAATTTTCTTATTGCCAGATAGCAATGATATTTTTCACTCCAAACCGCATAGACCACGAAGCCTTCCGGCATTTCAACAAAAATCCCCTGTTCTCTTTCCTGCCCTTCCGGTTCTCCTGTAATGTCTATGCACACCTGCGGTATATTTCCGTGTGTTTCACTTCGTAGTGTCGGGCATATTCCCTTTGGCTCCGCTTTCTTTCCTTTCCTGCCCTGTGTATCAATAATTCCTATCGCTACCCCGTGCCGGTCCTGTGCGGTAAGTGTGAACATCGGTTCTCCGTCTTCCTTAAACCTCCTGCCATTCTGTCTTTTATTTATCCTGTCCGGTGTCAGTACGGGGATTGCAACGCAAGAATTTTCTCCTGACCTCTTATTGATTCCTTTGTAATATCTTGCCTGTAATGCTCTTGCTCTCTCTGTTTCATGTATTCCCGCCCCGTAATTCATGTCGATACAAAACGGGATTGCAATGTGATGTTCCCTACCGCCGCCCTGACAGGTGCTTAATGCTTCTGTGATTCCGTCTTGTGCAAATACCTGTGTATTTCTTCTGTACCCCTCCCGGTGTCCGATTATTGAAATGCTATTTTCTCCACCTGCTCCCGTGACAGGAAGTATTTTTCCGGTACGCTTTCCTCTAAGATGTCCGATAATGAACACCCGCTTCCTGTTTTGCGGTACTCTGAAATCTTTACTGTTGACAACCTGCCATTCCGCATTGTACCCGATCTCGTCCAACTCAATGAGAAGTTTGAGGAAATCGCCCCCCCCGTTAATGCTAAGTAGGTTTTCCACGTTCTCAATAAACAGGTATTTGGGTCGATTTTCTTCTTCTGTGTCTCTAATAAGCCCTGTAACTGCGAAAAACAGAGAAGAACGGTGTCCGTTGAATCCTGCCTGCTTTCCGGCAACGCTGATGTCCTGGCATGGGAACCCGAAACACCAACAGTCTGCGGCGGGCAGGCTTGCGGCAACCACTGTTCTAATGTCATTTGCGTACCATTCTCCGTTTCTGTATTCATCTTTTAAAATCTCCTTCTGTCTTTTCTTCGATGGAATTTCTTTCAGCTTTTCTCTCTGCTGATCAGTAAGTAGGTGCATGGACGTATAGCTTGCAACAGCGAACTTATCAAATTCGCAGAAACCAACGCATTTATGCCCCGCCTGCTCCATCCCTCTTCTGAACCCGCCTATTCCGGCGAAAAAATCAATGAACCGCACTTTCATTCCTCCCAGTCTATTTCCTCTTCCGCCCTGCTGCCGGGTTGTTCTTTCCATTTGTCCAGATCAAGACGGGTTCCGCATTTACTGCAATAGTTCCAATCCTGCGAAATTCTGAATTTATAGTCTTTTCTCTTCAAGTCTCCGTCGTAATAGGAAAACAGGTGCTTCCCGCATACCGGACAAAAGAAACTATTCAGGAACATCAGCGGCGGGTTTCCGGTCAGTGTGGGTTTATCGCTTTTCATGCATTTCGGCTTCTGCGCTTTTTCCATTTTCCTTCGCCTCCTTGTCAAGTTCCCTTATTGTGTAATCTACAATTCTTCTGAATTTCCTTTCTTCTCTTACGGTCAGCTGATTGTTTACCCGGAAATAATTTATGTTTTTCATCATCTGTATTCTGAACCACGTTTTCCAGTTCTGGTTATTGATCTTTGCCTCCTCGATCGCTCTTTTCTGCCTTTCTTCGCTCTGCCTGATCATTTCTGCTTCTTCCTCTTCGGCTTTTCTTCTGTGGTGCATAACAACCACTGCCGCAAGCATAATGACCGCCGTGAAATATCCGTCAATCCTTAAATAATCTGGCATGATCACGACTTTCCCCATCCATTCAAGGATTGTCAGGCAGGTAATGAATACCATGTTCAGAATAACGTTCATGATCGCCACTGCGTAAAACGTATAGATCAGCGCCTTGCCTGCTGCCATTACCGCTTTTTTCATCAGCCGTAATATGTCCGATTTGGTCACTTTTTTCAGTCTTCTTCTGATTTTCTTAATCATCTTCTATTCTTCTCCTTCTTCCTCATATTCCCCGATCATTGCCCGCGGCGGCTTCCTTTTATCCATCATAAGTGCCATAAACTGTGCCTTTTTCATTTGCCGCATTTCTTCCGGTGTCGGTTCTCTGTCGTCGTCTTTTCTTTCTTCGTAGCAGCGGGCCGTCTTATCCGGGTAAATCCTGTTCCCGCTGATAAACGCCGCTATGAAGGTTTCCAATTCCCTTTTCAGTTCGTTCCTGTAGAACTCAAACAGCAACTTTATTTCCGCCGCTTCGATCTCTGTACACTCGCAGCCTCTTTTCTTTCTCCTGCTATATTTCTTTGTGTACACATGATATGTTCTGCTCCCAGTCACTTTATAAAAAATTCTAAGTAGCAGAATTTCTTCTAATTCCGTTCTGTATCCGAACCAATGAACTTTCAAGGTTTCTGAAAGAATCTCTTCTTCCTCAATTTCATATTTTTTCATCAGTTCCCGGTGCAGCTTCATTGCGGTTTCTTTCTCCCCTCCCACTCCCCTTTCCGCAAGGGCTTTCAGCTTTTTCAGCTTCTCTTGCGCCTGTTCTCTGGTCATAAGAACTCGCCTCCTGTTGTATCTGGTTTATCTTCAAACGAAAGGTTTTCCACAACATTCTTTAAAAGTCTTTCCGCGCGCTTCCCGGCGCATGAGTGCATGAATTTTAAATCTTCTGCTGTGAAAAGTTCTTCTGCTTCATTCAAGAAATCCGTGATCATTAAAAATTCTATCGGGTTCGCCGTCTTCATTCCCTGCTTAAAATATTCCCGGTCTTCCTTTGTCATTTTTATTTTTTTCTTTGTCTTCGTCATTTTTTATCCCCCGGAACCGGACAGCCTGACCGTTTCCATTTTGCATACGGTTCATAATCGTTGAAGTCCGGGCATATCTTAATCACTGATCGGGAAGAACTCCAACGCTGCATATGCTGACAGGTTTTAAAGTGAATCATTTGTTCCCGCGTGTATGTCCTTTCAACCCCTGCCCGCCATTTCCCGTATTGATTTACAAACTTCTGTTTATCGTAGATCATCACATACGGAAGGAAGCCCATTTCCCGCAGCGTATATACTCTGTACAGGTCTTCTTCTACGGAACTCCAATAATTTGTGAGTACATACACGCCGATTCTGTCAACGCTCTTTATTTTGCTTTCTTTGAAGAGCCGGAACTTTTCTTTCAGGTCTTCTTTCGGGTTATCCCAGGCAAAATGAAAATCCTTTACTTTAATTCCCCTTAATTCCTCTATCAATGACCCGTTCAGAAATCTAACGTCCGTTCCTCCCTGAAAATCTACCCTTGCCCCGGATTCTTTTAACTGCCCCAGTAAATCCGATCTGTCTTTACAGGCAAGTAAATTCTGGTCAAGCAGGATAATATTTTTCTGTCCGTTCCAGAACTCCTTCAAGTTTGCTGTCTTCCTGCTGATACATCCGTCTTTCTCTGGCGTGATACAGAAACCGTGGTCTTTCCGCGGGCAACCCCTTGTCAACATTCCATACGCCGTGTCTTTTGTCAGTTCCGGGTAAAGCCCGTAGTCCGGGTAAGTGTGTTCGATCTCTTCCGGCAGCCTGTTTTCCAGATCATACCCGCTCCCGCCTCTGATGATCTCTTTTGCTTCCAGTCCTTCCGGTTCTCTGCTCTCTGTGAAAATCTTGCTCATATACAGGCGGTCATATATTATTCCTTCCCTGGCAAACTCCACACAATCCCCGTTTCTCTTGTGATATGCTGACAGCTTCATAAGCGGAATGTTCGGGAAATTATGTGAATCCACGTCCACAAGCCCTATGTTCATTCCCGTTCCCTCAATTCTCTAAAATAATTCTGGTGTAGATAATGTGGCTTAAATCTTTCGTGCTGTATTCTTCCATCTGCTCAACCGGAACCTGTCTGGGAAGTTCCCTGACATTTTTCCAGTCAAACATGGTTTCCGTCTTCCTGTATGTCTCCATTCCCAGGCCGAAAGACTTTACGGGTCTTCCGTCACTTATTCCGGTATGTTCAAAGTTCGCCGCAAAACCTCTGTAAATGACCTGCCCTGCCGCATTGATCACAACAACCCGGTCACTGGGTACTATCGCTTTCATCATCTGACCTAAATTCATTCCCGTTTCCATCGTTACGCCTCCCTGTCTCTTATCCTGTCTGCGATCTCCATTACTCTTTCCGCATATTCGCAGGTATCTTCCCCTTTGCTGAAATACTCTGTCTCTGCCCCATATTCCCCGTTTTTATACGCCGTCAGAGCCTTTGTATAACTCCACTCGTACTTCCAGACCAATTCTGCAAAATAATCTATTCCAACCCGAATATTTCCGTAAGGGTCCGTAATATCCGCAACGTGCAACAGTTCCATTCTTTCCGTGTGGTATTCCGGTACGATCTGCATATATCCATAGGCGCTCCCGCTTTCAGCGCTCCATTTGTACCCGCTTTCCACCTCGATCATGGCAAGAATGACGTTATAATCAATCTCATATTCCCGGCAGAGGCAGTATGTATATACTTGTACTACCTGCGGAAATTTCCCGCCGGTCCGCTTGTATTCTTCCGGTATCTGGTACAATGTCAGCCCGTCGGTGTCTCCGGCTCCCCAGTCGCAGGACATACGGTTGAACGGTTCAATGAAATTATCCGGGTCCATCATTGCCGCGTCGCCGCCCTCTTCCGGGTCAATCGCAATATCCTTTGCTTCTGCCGCCGCTGTAGTGTTCTCCTGAACCTTTTCCGCCTCTTTCCCGGTTCCTCCTGCAAGTATCACAATCGCCGCGATTACAACCGCCGCAATGACAGCGATCGCAAGCATAAGCGTGTATTGATAACGCTTCCAGATTGCCCGCATGATCTTACGTCTTCTTCTTTTTCTTGCTTCCTCTTCTGTTACCCTCATTTCTCTTTCTTCCTCCTTTTCGCTCTGGTTTTTTCTTTTTCCACATCTTCAAGTAAATGTGCCACCCGGTTTCTTCGTAATACTCCGGCTTTATCTCCGTGATTGTGTACCCGGAGAACTGCTTTTCAAAAAATTCTTTTCCGTAATCATCCGACTTCGCCAGACGTTCCACCTGTGCGCGGCTGTATTTATGATCTGCTGGCGGCTGCTCCACCGGTCTTTCAAGGTTTCTGCTGCTTGACCACCGTTTCTTCCCCTGCGGGTCCTTCGTGATGTATTTGCATAGGGCTTCAATCCCGTTTTCATTCAGCTGTAGCCTGTCCGCATTTGCATACCCCAACGGGCTTACTTTGTACTGCGGGTCTTTCTCCACCTTCCGCCAGTTTATGCGCTCTTTTGTCCACATCATTTCCACATCGTCACGGGATAGCCCGCCGTTCATGATTATGTGGTGGTGTATTCTCTTGATCTGCTCTCCGTCCTTTGCGAACTTATATTCCGTCACAAGGATATATTTCAGCGGTGGAAGCCCCAGTTTATTTCTTCTGTACGCTATCCGCCGCAGGTAATTACTCACTATTCTTTCTGCCTCTTCGACGCTATCCGGTAAATTCTTTGCATTGTATGTACAGGAAACATGAAGATCGCCTATTCCGAAATTGCCATTCCCCAACTGTACAAGGTATCTCTTTGCGTTCTTGTCGTTCAGGTCCTTTTGCTTTGGCTCTGTGGCTTTCCTCTTCTTCCCTCTCTTTCCTTTTACCGCCCTTTCTGCATTATCTGTTCTCGGTATTATGTCTGCCTCCCGGTAAGCGCCGCAGTCTGTCTTCTTTTCCCTGTAAAACATCTGCGCTCCTGTCCTACCTGTTGAAGCGTAAAGGGGTATCATGCAAGAGGGTGTTCTATCCCCCTTCCTCTCTGTCTCTATACCATGTGCGGCTATATCCTATGATTTCTATATTTCTCTCTTTCGTAGGAATGTTAATACCCCATACAAGCCCGTTTACCGGGTCCTTCCCGGTCAACATTTTCAGGGAAAACGCTTGAAAAACGCCCTGTTCATGCTTGCTTTCACGCCGTCAACATGGTATAATATTTATGTGTATTTATATATGTTGACGAATGAAAAGCCCTTTGTATTCCCGTGCAAAGGGCTTTTCATTTATCCCTTCTTTCGGACCGCTTACGCGTTCCGTTCCAGTATGTCAGTGATCAGTTCCCAGTCATCCAACCATAAAGCGGAGCGGAACGAAATGCCGCTGCTGCTGCTCGACCGCGGGCTGCTCAAGTTCAGCGCGGCGGCTCCGCCGTAGCTGGTGTTGCGGAAACTCGAACCGCGGATAGGCACTGCCTCTTCAAGTTCGCTGTCCGTCCATATTCCATCTTTCCTGCTCTGCCAGTTCCGGGGAACGATTCCCAGTTTATAGGCAATTTCCGGTACTTCTTCCAATCCTTCCAGCTTCATTTCTGACATATGACAGCCTGTCCAACCGTCTTTTCTTTCTCCCGTTGTCAGCTTCACTTCTCCGTTGTCTGCGATCAGTTTCAGGCGTTTTCCTTCGTACATGGCAGCTTTCCACATAGCCGCCCCCGGTCTTAAATCGCAGACCGCCGCATTATTGTGCGGTATGTACTCGATATTTCCCCGGACAAGCCGCAGACCTGAAACCCACTCCCAGAAGTTCCCTTTCAGCCCGAAAACTCCTTCTGCGGTTCCGTCGTGGCTCCACTCCACCGGTTCCGTTCCCGTTAATACGGTATATCCGTCATAACACCATGCTTTCTGCTCCGGGTTGTCTGCGTCCTTCCCGTAATTTGTATTTCCCCCGATCGTATGGCGCAACCGGTCCGCTTCTTCCAGAAGATAAACCCATTCTGTGTTTGTCATTAAATGCCAGTTCTCGCCTTTTCTCATGCAAGCCTCTATTGCCTGATCAAAGGTCATTCCTTCCACTGGCTTCTGGTACGGCAGGGAAGCCGGAATATCATTTAGCACCACGTTTGTATATTGTGAGATCAGGACAGCAAGACGGGTATTCCCTGCATAATGTCCGATCTTGAACATTTCCGGCGCTCCTTCCGGGTTCTGCTGCCGGTCCTCTGGTGTCATATAAAACATGGTCATGTAGTTCGGAAGCCCTGCTTCATCCTTTACGATCACTGCTTTCTTTTTGATCTCCACTGTGTTTTCCTCCTTGTATCTGGTATGTTTTTATTTAAACAGCCTCTTTCTGCTGCTGTTTTCCCTGTTCTTCCGGCAGGCTCGTTACCCTTACCGTGATTTCCATATTCTCCCGGCGCGATAATATCAGCGCCAGCGTGTCAAAAAACCTCTGTGCCGGGAAAGACCCGTTCACGATCGGTTCGACTGTTCCATTTTCCATGCGCCTTTCCCTCCTTAAAATGACGCACCCGCGCGGGGCGGGTGCTTACTACGCAAGTTTCGCCGCCTCACTCTTTTTCTTTGCAAGGTTCAGCCCGTATTTCACGCCCTGCAAAAATTGAAAAAAATCATTCTGGTTTTCTTCTTCAAGCCCCTGCACAAAGCAAAGAATTTCGGCTGCTTCTTCCGTGTTCTTCCTGTCAATTACTGTTTCCATTCTTTCAGCCATGCCGTTTTCCTCCTTTCCGCATTGCGGTTCCCTTTTCTCATTAAAAAGTGGTAAAACTTGTTGAACGACTACGCGCTTTATAGCTGGCGCGCCCGCTGCCCCTTTCGCAATGCGTATTTTGTGGGTGTGGCTCCCCCTGATCTGACCGGGCGGGAATCGGACCCGCCCCGCAGGTTTCCCGCCTGCTGCCCCGTCCGGCTCCCGGTCTGCTGTGCGCTGCCGTTCCCAGCGGCGGCGCGTCTGGTATGATATTTCTTTCTTTCCCTCTTCTCCCCTGCTATACTGGACTTATCGGCCCGCCAGCTGATAATCCAGTATGAAAGGGGGTGTGAATATGCCTTTGCATGAATATAGGGTTGATCTTTCCTCGCTTTCCGCGGATGAAAGAGCGTCTTTGCTTTCCCGTCTTGAAGAACTTACCTATAACGGCGTTCACTGGAATGACAGCTTTCAATCCTGTGTGTTCTTCATTGAGGATGGGGATAATATTGATAACCTCAAAATCCCGTCTGCTTGCCGTCTGACACGTCTTTCGTAGGTGTGTATACTGCAAGTTGAGTCTTTAGGGCTTTCGGATCGTATTTAATTTCGATCCGCAGGCCCTTGTCTCCCGTAAGTTCTCTTTGCAGGGTTGTTATCCATCCCCACAAAAGGATCACGGTTTTTTCAAAGCCGTCAGTGTCCACCGTTTCAAAGTTCTGTTCTTTCAGTTCTTCTCCCGGAAGTGCTGCTTTCTGTGCCTCCTGTAGCCGTTCGCTGTATGGTTTGAGTTCCCTTATCGTGGGTTCCCCTTTTCCGTATATGCTTATGATCTTCTGGAACTCTTCTTCTGTCATTTCCAGCGCCGCACAGGTTTCTTTGTTGTTTTCCCTTTGTACGATCTTTGTTCTTATGATCTGGTTTTCCACTTTCCCCTCCTTCCTTTACCGTCTGTCGGTAATTATTTGAACGTTTGCCGTTCTTATGAGTCTAATATATAACGTTCAGCGTTCATTGTCAAGTCATTTTTGATTTTTATATTGACTTTTTGAACGTTCAGCGTTATTCTAAAATTACATTGAAGAAAGGAGGCGAAAATAATTGACCATCAATGAACGTATACGGTATTTGAGAAAAGAAGTTCTTCATTTGAATCAGCGGCAATTTGCAAAGGATTTAGGAATGGCGCAAACCGGAATAAGCGGTCTTGAGCAGGACGGAGCGGTTGTTACTGATCGGGCTATTAAATCAATAAGCATGGCTTATAACGTTAATGAAGAATGGCTGCGGACCGGCGCGGAACCTATGTACATAGAAGAACCAACTTTTAACCTTGACGACTTTTTGAGGAACCGCGGTGCAACCGATCTGGAACTTAATATTGTAAAAGCGTATTTTGAACTGGAACCGGACGTAAGAAGACAGCTTGTTGAGCATTTCAAGAAACATCTTGCCGCCAGCACTGAAACCGCGGCACCTTCCGCGGTTGAAGAGGCAGAGGCGGCATATATAAAAAGTCGCTCCGGTTCTGCACAGAACGCGGGCTTATCTGCCTCGAATACTACCGGAGACGATCCGGCGGAAGATACCGGCAGTGATAAGGCTGTTAACCACTGAAAAACCCGGCAGGGTTCTTCTCTGCCGGGTATTATAAAATGGAGAAATTTATATGGATTTAAAATCGTTTATTTCAAAAATCAATTCGACGCTTGATGATTTTGAACGTTCGGGGCGTGAATATGAATTGCAGAAGCAGGCTGCTTTTGCTGAAAAATTTTCTTCCGCTTCTGATAAATTTATTAACGGGTACGGCACGGACTTTCATTGTTCTGATGAACAATTTTCTCGTTTCTTGCAGGCTTTATCTATTGATAAAATAGGTTCTGTCTTTTCTCTTGACAAAAAGAGATTTTGCATGAAAATTCGTAGTTCAAAGGATATAAATAAAATATATAAAACTACTTTGTCTGGTTGCACTTGCTCTGATTTTATTACTAGGAAAGTTCCGTGTAAGCACATGTATAGGCTCGCTCTTGAATTAAATATTATTACTTCTTCATGGGATATTTCTGGAATACCTAAAGATTTAAAGAGTGCTATTGACAGTTTGGTTTACCCTGATTTATCTGATTTTCTATTTCTTTTGCATAACAATCCCGGATGTGGATTGTTCAGGGTTAAGTCTGGTATTGACATTTCATTGTTTTCAGAACTCGGTCTGTTAAGGCTTGCTCAATCCGAAACTGACTACTTTAGGATTTTAGATAAACATTACTCCAGAGGGGACTTGTTTACTTCGCTGTCTACCTATCGTTATCCTATTGACATTGAACTGAATTCTTCTACTACGAAACTCGCGATGTTGTCTTATCTTGTCCATAAACTGCCCGACCTTTCGCGACGCTTATGTAGGAAATATAGATATGTTTCATATCCGACTACTGTATATGACAACAGAGAACTGATTTTAAGATACTATGACCGTTATATTATTGATTAAATGAATTGCGACGGCCGTACTGGGAATACTGCCGCCGCTGTGCAAAGATATATCATACCAGATACAACATACCGTCTGCATTGTCATTATATCAAATGCGGGCGGGAAATTAAAGGAAATTGCAGGTGTTGACTATGAAAAATAAAGAGGTTTCCCGCCAGCTTATCCGTGTCGCGCTTTATGTGCGTGTCTCCGGGGAAGAACAGAAAATAAAAGGTCTCTCCGTCACGGCACAGCTGGAACGTTTAAAGGCGTATGCTCTTGAACGCG
This sequence comes from Lachnoclostridium sp. An169, assembly GCF_002160525.1. Classification (GTDB taxonomy): domain Bacteria; phylum Bacillota; class Clostridia; order Lachnospirales; family Lachnospiraceae; genus Mediterraneibacter; species Mediterraneibacter cottocaccae. The sequence goes on along the minus strand of NZ_NFKT01000034.1, from coordinate 1,264 downwards.
GCTGGGTAATCGTCGGGATATACATAGATGAAGCGAAAACCGCCCGGAAGAACCTTCATAAGCGGACGGAATTTCTTCGGATGATCGAATCTGTGAAGCGGGATGAAGTGGACGTGCTTCTTTTCTGCCGCCTGGACCGCTGGTTTCGGTCCGTGGCTGACTTTTATAAGGTCACGGAAATTCTGAAAGAACATAACTGTGAATGGATGTGTACAGACGAGGAATACGACACTACGACAGCGAACGGCAGGCTGTACATCAATATTAAACTTTCGATCGCTCAGAATGAAGCTGATATCGACGGAGAAAGGATCGCTGTTGTGTTTGACAGTAAGATTGCTCATGGAACCGTTGTTTCCGGCAGCTGCCCGTTCTGGTGTAGGGTAAATGAAGAAAAGCGCCTGGAACTCATACCGGAAAAAGTGGCGATCTTGCAGGACGCTTTTGATTATTATGAATCAAGCGTTTCCCAGCGGGCGACGATCAAATATATCCGTGAGAAATACGGCGTGAACTGGTGTGACGCTACTTTCCGCCGTATGCTCCATGATAAACTGGCTATCGGCGTATATGACAGGAACGGACGGTATAACGAAAACTTCTGCCCTGCTGCGATCAGTAAAGAACAGTTTGACCGTGTGCAGGTCCTTACAAGCAGGAACTCCCGTTCTGCTCCGTCCGGCAAGATCTATATATTTACTTCTATTTTGACCTGCCACGAGTGCGGACATAAACTTGTAGGCTATATGACGCGTGATTATTACTATTACCGCTGCAATCAGTATTTCCAGCGCGGCCGGTGTGATCATAACGGTTCTGTCCGGGAAGATCGCGTGGAACAGTGGCTATTTGATCATCTCGCAGAAGAGATCGACCGCTGTAAACTTGAATGGGAAGTAAAGGCGGCCCGGAAGAAGCGCCGCGCCGATCGGACGGACCTTGCAGCCATCAAAGGCAAGCTGACACGTCTGAAAGAATTGTATGTGAACGATCTGATTGACCTTGAAGAGTATAAAAAGGACTTTGAAATATATACTGCTGCCTTACAGCAGATACCCGATCCGGTTGAGGAAACGCCTCCTGATCTGTCCGGCGTTGAAAGATTTTTGCAGTCAGATTTCAAAGATATTTATAATTCGCTTACCCGTGAAGAAAAGCGTACTCTCTGGCGATCCGCTATTAAAGAAATCAGGGTTGATAAAGAGAAAAATATCACGGGTATTTCTTTCGGGTAATGTTGTACTAATGTGACATTGCCCGTGGG
>NZ_NFKT01000033.1 GCF_002160525.1 Lachnoclostridium sp. An169 | reverse complement strand
TGAAACTTCAACATAATGATGCCCCCTTTCTTATTTATATTCCCTATAAATAGAATAGCACATTTTGTTGGAGTTTCTTATTTTAACTAGCACAACGGGTTAAATTACTGCAGGTAGATTTCACAGAAAAATAAAAAAGGGACTGTTCAGATCTCTTAATAATGCTATAATAGTACAGTATCAACTTTACAAATGGAGGAGAGGTAGACTATGAAACCGATTAAAGAAGGAAAAGTCCGTGAGATTTATGATAACGGCGATAATCTGATTATGGTGGCAACTGACCGGATCAGCTGTTTTGACGTAGTGCTGAACAACACGGTAACAAAAAAGGGAACTGTGCTGACTCAGATGTCCAAATTCTGGTTTGAGATGACAGAGGACATTGTTCCGAATCACATGATTTCTACTGATGTAAATGATATGCCGGAATTTTTCCGTCAGCCGCAGTTTGACGGAAACAGCATGATGTGCCGGAAACTCAACATGCTCCCGGTAGAGTGTATTGTCCGCGGTTACATAACCGGAAGCGGTTGGGCAAGCTACAAGGAGAACGGCACGGTATGCGGAATTAAGCTGCCGGAGGGGCTCCAGGAGTCCGACAAGCTGCCGGAACCGATTTACACTCCGTCCACAAAAGCAGAGATCGGCGATCACGACGAGAATATTTCTTATGAGCAGAGTATTGCACATCTTGAAAAATATTTTCCGGGCAAGGGTGAGGAGTACGCATCCAGACTCCGCGACCTTACAATCGCCCTTTACAAAAAGTGTGCGGACTATGCATTGAGCCGCGGCATCATCATTGCAGACACGAAGTTTGAATTCGGTCTTGACGAGGAAGGAAATATCGTTCTCGGCGATGAGATGCTCACACCGGACAGCTCCCGTTTCTGGCCGGCGGAAGGATATGAGCCGGGACACGGACAGCCTTCTTTCGACAAACAGTTTGCCCGCGACTGGCTGAAGGAGAATCCGGACAACGACTGGACACTGCCGGATGATATCGTGCAGAAGACGATCGATAAATATCTGCAGGGATATGAGATGCTGACCGGTAAGAAGCTTCAGTAAGACCAGTAATAAATCCTATAAAATTTCAAAGAAGCCTTATTCAGGAATTAGATGATTCATTGTTTCCTGAATGAGGCTTCTTTCGATTCTGGAGAAAATATAAATTGGGCTGACAGCTCCCCAAAAGAATGATATAATTATCAGGCTTGTATAGTGTAAAAGCCCTTTGACAGCTGAAATGCGTGCAAAATGTCGCATTGTCAAAGCCTTTTGATAGACGGATTTACCACTTTTTGATTAAATTTGAACTGCAAGGAGAAAAAAGAATGGAACTTGGAAAACGGATTCGGGAATATCGCAATGAAAGGTCAATGTCCCAGGATGCCCTGGCGGAAAAAATATTTGTTTCCAGACAGACTATATCCAACTGGGAAAACAGCAAAAGCTATCCGGATGTAAACAGTCTCGTCCTTCTGAGTGAAGTTTTTGAAATCTCCCTGGATCAGTTAATCAAAGGAGACGTGGAAATCATGAAAGAAAAAATCAGAGAAGACCCGGAAGACTTTAAACGCCTGAGTTACATATTTACCGGGCTGTTCCTGGCAATCGCCATTACACCGATCCCGCTGGTTCACTTTCTGTCCTATGTGGGCCTGGGAATCTGGATCGTTATCCTGGAGGCGGGAATCTATGTCGGATGGCTCGTTGAGAAGAAGAAAAACCAGGCAGATGTTCATACATACCGGGAGATTATGTCCTACATGGAAGGAAAAGAATTAAGCGAGTCCCGGAAGGCCGCAGAAAAACGGAAACAGCTCTGGCAGAGGATACTGATGGTGGCGGCATCCGGAGCGTTCGGTGTGATTATCAGCTTATTTTTTCTATGGATATTAGAATAATTTGTCTGCGAAAGGGGGAACAGAAAATGGTTGATTTATGGCCGATTATTATTTTTATATTATGTATCGCGGGAGGAAGCTGCTCACTGGCAGGGACCTGGTGGTCCAAAGAGTGGTGGACCAAAAAAAGGAAAAAAAATAAAGGTTCAGACGGACATGACAGAGGTTCGGATGAACATCCGGGCAGATAACAGCAGAGGAAGGCACAAATGTGTCATCCTTCCTCCTGCTTCATACGTTTTTTCATATCATACATTTCCCGGTCAGCTTTTTCAAACATTTCTCTTACAGAGCGTCCGGTGATATCTGCATAATTGCAGCCGTATGCGAGATTGAGCGCCGGGCTTCTGGACTTGTTTTTCTCATCGAGAAGAGCCTTCATGTCCTGAAGTTTCCGGCGCAGCCCATCCGGTTGTATATTTTCCAGGATTACAACAAACTCATCCCCGCCTGTGCGGAAGCATTTTCCTGCTGAATGGAATGTTTCCGTAATGCACTGTGCAGCTTCAATAATAAGCTCATCGCCTGCAAGGTGGCCGAATGTATCGTTTGTGTGCTTGAGGTTATTGATGTCGAACACGAGACATGCGCTGGCAGCGGGGAGTATGTGGTCTTTCTCATATCTTGTGAAGGCAGAACGGTTATTCATGCCGGTCATAACGTCAGTGTAGGCGATCTTTTTGTAGGCTTTCAGAGAGGCATGTTCGCTCATTCTCCGGTATGTATTGTCCAGCGCGGCGCTGGTCAGGCACAGGATGAAGAACAGAATCCCCACACTGTAACAGATGGGATACCATCTGCCTGCTACATCAATGTAAAATGCTGCCAGTGCGGCAAGTACGCCTGCAAGGAGCAGTCCGATCCCAATGAGAATCTTTTTCAGTTCCTGACTCTGACGGCGCCGGAACTCGGTGAACGATATTTTCAGGATAAATCCCATCACCACAACCAGCAGCAGATGAGAGCCGAGCAGCGTGGCATACAGAATCAGAATCCGGAAAAGATAGCAGACCGTTACAAATGCCGCGTTTACCAGCATGAGCATACCGAGAATTCTGAGCGGGCGGGGACTCTTTTCCAGGATTCTCTGGAAAAACAGCAGGAAGAAATACGGCATAAACATAAAGGCGAGAAAAGATACAAGGGTAGTGCTTGCTGTTCTTCCCGTTATAAACTGCAGGATATCAGAGTCGGTGAGAATCCATATGCCTGTCAGCAGAATGAAGATTCCCAGATAAAAAAGGGCAGCCTGGCTGATGCCGCGGTTCTTCAGGTAAAGCAGGAATGATGCCGCACAGAGAATGATTCCCATCAGTACGGAGGCGCTTCCCACAAGGGCTGAGATAAAATTGTCACCCAGGTAATTGATAAACAGGGCGTTCTGATCTCCCAGCATAATCAGAGGCTCGATGGAATTCCTCGAAGCTGATGAGCAGGTGACAGTCAGAAGCTTACCGGCGGCATCGTCCGGAAGCGGAATCCAAAGTATATTAAAGCCTTTTTCTTTCTCGCTGTCCTCATAAGAAAAGATCTCCCTTCCGTCCAGTGCGACCTGTACTGTATTCGAGAACGGTTCCACCGCCAGAACCGGACTGGAGTACACGCCTACCGGGACATGATAGGTGCAGGTTTCCGAAAAAGTATTATCCGGAACTGTCTGAGTGAAGGGTGCTGCCTTCAGATGTTCGAATGTTTTTTTCTGAGTGATCGCTCCTACCGGTTCGAGATAAAACGATTTTACGAGTGAAGCTGCAATAATGCAGAGTAATCCGAAAATTAAAGTATATCGAAGGTATTTATATAAGTGTCTGTCTGAATGTAACATAAGCTTACCCCATTTGCTGTTAATATAGACAGCTCTATGATACGGCATTTACTTTATATCGTCAAGAAAATGACCGATTTATCATTGCCGCTGACAGGAGAAAAATGATATACTTAAGCTGCAAATTCAAAGATGGAAAAGAGGGAGAAAAATGATACGGCAGCTTGCAAAAAGTATAAGGGAATACCGGGGCGTCTCCATTGCAACTCCGATTCTTGTCAGCGGGGAGGTGGTGATGGAATGTGTGATTCCATTTATCATAGCTCTGCTTGTAAATGAGGTAAAGGGCGGATGCAGTATGTCCGTAATTCTGCGGTACGGAGCCGTTCTGACGCTGATGGCGCTGCTGTCTCTGATGTTCGGGGGACTGGCGGGCTCCACCTGTGCCACGGCGTCCTGCGGTCTGGCAAGGAATCTGCGGAAAGATCTTTTCTATGCGGTTCAGGACTATTCATTTGAAAACATAGACAAATTTATGACATCCTCCCTGGTCACAAGGATGACTACGGATATCACGAATGTACAGAATGCCTATATGATGGTGATCCGGACTGCCATACGTTCTCCCCTGATGCTGATTTTCGCCTTTGTCATGGCATTCGTCATGGGCGGGAAAATGGCGTGGATTTTCCTGTTTGTCCTGCCTGTGCTCGCCGCAGGGCTTTCGGTCGTAATCTATAAGACCATGCCGCTTTTTAAAAGAGTATTTCGGAAATATGACAGGCTCAACAGTTCCATCCAGGAAAATATCAAGGCAATCCGGGTGGTGAAGTCATTTGTCCGGGAAGATTATGAACAGAAAAAGTTCAATCAGGCGGCAGAGGATGTTTGCCGTGATTTTACGCGGGCTGAGCGGATCCTTGCAGTGAACAGTCCCTTGATGCAGTTCTGTATCTATACGGTGATGACCTTCGTGCTTTCATTCGGTTCCTATACGATCATTACCTCCCGGGGACTTGATCTTGATGTGGGGCAGCTCTCGGCACTGATTACATACAGTTTCATGATGCTTAACAGTCTGATGATGCTTTCCATGGTATTTGTCATGATCACCATGGCCGGGGAATCCGGCCGGAGGATCGCTGAGGTTCTGGAGGAAAAGAGCAGTCTGACGAACCCGGAGCATCCGGTTTTTGACGTAAAGGACGGATCCGTTTCCTTCGAACATGTGAGCTTTAAATATGCAAAAGAGGCCAAACGTATGGTCTTAAGCGATATCAATCTGCAGATCCGCTCCGGGGAGACAATCGGAATTATCGGCGGCACGGGATCGTCTAAATCATCCCTGATACAGCTGATCTCCAGGTTATACGACGTAACGGAGGGGAGTGTGAAAGTCGGCGGTACAGATGTAAGGGATTATGATCTGAAAACGCTGCGAAGCCAGGTTGCTGTTGTGCTGCAGAAAAATATTCTTTTTTCCGGAACAATCCGTGAGAATCTGCGGTGGGGCAATAAAGACGCTACTGACGAAGAGATGGTCCAGGTGTGCAAAATGTCCTGTGCGGATGAATTTATCTCCCAGTTTCCCGACGGATATGATACATATATCGAGCAGGGCGGCGCTAACGTCTCGGGAGGGCAGAAGCAGCGGCTCTGCATCGCCCGCGCTCTTCTGAAGAAGCCGAAGATCCTGATTCTGGACGACTCAACCAGTGCGGTGGATACAAAAACCGACGCCAGAATCCGTAAAGCCATGAAGGAATACATCCCGGAGACGACGAAAATCATTATCGCGCAGCGGACGGCTTCCGTGGAGGATGCCGACCGGATCATTGTCATGGACGGCGGTGAGATCAACGCAGTCGGAACACATCAGGAATTGCTTGCAGGCAATGAGATTTACCGGGAGATCTATACCTCGCAGAATAAGGAGGGGAATCAGCTTGGAGAATAGAAAAACAGTCCGTTCAGAAAAGAAAAACGGGAAAATACTGATAAGACTTTTTAAGACCGTACTCGGTTTCTATCCGGTCATGCTGCCTGTCACTATTGCCTGCATTATTTTTAATGCAGCGGTAAGTTCGGTGCCTTCCATCTTTATGCAGAACATCATTGCTGTGATAGAAACAAGCTGGCAGAGCGGCGACTGGAGTGCGGTAAGCGGGACAGTGTTCCGCCTTGTCGGGACACTGGTGGTGTTTTATCTTCTTTCTCTTGCAGCCGGTTTTGCATTCAATCAGCTGATGGCGGTCATTACCCAGGGCACGCTGATGAAAATGCGAGAGAAAATGTTCGGGGGAATGCAGCGCCTGCCGATCAGATATTTCGATACAAATGACCATGGAGATATCATGAGCCATTATACCAATGATATTGATACGCTGCGGCAGATGATCTCCCAGAGCTTCCCGCAGCTTCTGATGTCCTGCGTGACCGTGCTGACGATTTTCGGGATTATGGTATATTACTGCCTGTGGCTGACTCTCGTGGTGGTACTTGGCGTTATTCTGATGACCGTGATCACGAAGAAGGTGGGCGGAGGCTCTGCAAAATTCTTTGTCCGCCAGCAGAATGCTCTGGGAAAGGTCGAGGGTTTTGTGGAGGAAATGATGTACGGTCAGAAGGTGATCAAGGTTTTCAGCCACGAAGAGGAGAGCAAAGAAGATTTTGACCGCTATAATGATGCGCTCTATGAGGAATCCAGAAAGGCAAACCAGTACGCCAACGTCCTCGGTCCGGTACTGAACAACATCGGAAATATCCTTTATGTGGTTGTGGCTATTTCCGGTGGACTCCTTCTTTTAAGCGGTGTGCCAAACTTAAGTATATCAGGGCTTCCGGTGGGAATCAGCATTGTAGTCCCTTTCCTGAATATGACGAAACAGTTTTCCGGAAATATCGGCCAGGTTTCCCATCAGATCAACGCAGTGGTCATGGGTATGGCGGGAACCGGGAGAATATTCGCGCTGATGGATGAGAGACCGGAACAGGATGAAGGAAACGTCACTCTTGTAAACGTCTGTGAGGAGAAGAAAAACCCGGAATTACTGCGGAATAAGGCAGAAAGTGATATGGACAGTTCAGTACAGCTGAGGGAGTGCGAGGAGAGAACCGGCCTCTGGGCGTGGAAACAACCGCATCAGGAGAACGGAGAGGTCACCTATACGAAACTTGCCGGCGACGTGCGCCTTTATGATGTGGACTTTGCCTATGAGAAAGGGAAAACCGTGCTCCACGACATTTCCCTGTATGCGAAACCGGGGCAGAAGGTTGCCTTTGTCGGTGCTACCGGCGCAGGCAAGACAACGATTACGAACCTGCTGAACCGTTTCTATGATATCGAGGACGGAAAGATCCGCTATGACGGGATCAATATCAATAAAATCAGAAAAGGAGACCTGCGCCGTTCCCTGGGGATCGTTCTGCAGGATACGAACCTGTTCGGCGGCACAGTTATGGAAAATATCCGCTACGGGAAGCTGGATGCCACGGATGAGGAGTGTATCGCCGCAGCACAACTGGCGGGAGCAGATGATTTTATCACCCGGCTGCCGGAAGGATATGCCACACAGCTTCTGGAAAACGGTGCCAATCTCTCCCAGGGGCAGAGACAGCTCCTCTCCATTGCCCGGGCAGCAGTGGCAGATCCTCCGGTTATGATTCTCGATGAAGCGACATCTTCCATCGATACCCGCACCGAGGCAATCGTCCAGAGAGGGATGGACGCCCTGATGAAAGGCAGGACGGTTTTCGTCATAGCCCATCGCCTTTCCACAGTGAAAAATTCCGATGTGATCATCGTACTGGATCACGGACGGATCATAGAAAAGGGAAACCATGAGGAACTTCTTGCCAGGAAGGGGCAGTATTATCAGCTCTATACAGGCGCTTTTGAGTTGGAATAAAGAAAATTCTGCTCCTGCGCGGCTGATTTGGCTGCCGCAATTACCTCTTTTAAGAGCGGATCTGATGCGCCCCTTCTGTAGAATATTCCGTAGGAAAGCGGTTCCGCTTCTTTTAATGGAATATAGCACAGACCCTCACTTTCCGAACGTGACCGGGGAAGAATGGAATATCCGTATCCCGCCCGGATCAGCAGCAGGATAAACGAGAAATTCTCACAGATATGAATGGCCTCCGGGGAGAGATGCTGCGCAAGCTGATTCTGAAATTCAACGGCTTTAAAATGGATCAGGCTGGAAGAGCAGGTAATCAGTTTTTCTTTCCAGAGATCTTCCGCTTTAATCCTTTGTTCTTCCGCCAGCGGGTGAGAATCCGGCAGTACGCAGCAGAGAGGCACTCTGCACAGTTCCCGGAAAATAATGTCGTCGTGGAGGGGAATATCTTCCCGGAAGCCAAACATCAGATCGATTTCTCCCTGGTAAAAAAGAGGGAGAAGTGCCGGGTGTGTCAGGATCCGCATGGCAGGGTGAAAAGAAGGAATCTTCTTCCGGCAGATATCAAGTATCTTGCAGAGAAGATCAAAATATGTCTCGTTTACGCAGCCGATGGATAATACCTGAAGCTGCGCATTTGTGTGGTGCTTTATTTTGGCTTCTGCAAATTTCAGCCGGTTTACGATGTGTCTTGCATCCTCGAGAAAACTGATTCCTTCCGATGTAAGCGCGACAACTCTGGTGCTGCGGTACAGAAGCTTTGTCCCCAGTTCATCCTCAAGGGCATGAATCTGACGCGAGACTGCGGACTGTGTGATGTTGAGCTGTTCCGCTGCCCTGGCAAAATTCAGGTTCTCTGCCACGGAAATAAATGTCTCCAACTGCTGTATATTCAATCTTATCACTCTCCCTATTATTGCGTTTTCGTCATTGATAATACCATTAAAATATATAAAATCAGGAAAGGTACATAAACTGGTGGCACTGGCGGGAGACAGTGATAAAGAGGTCCGCGTGGCAGCCATTAAGGGTCTCGGCAAACTCTCCGAGAATGAGGACGCCCTGAATACGCTGGTCAATATGGAAGAGGACAGCGATGCGGACATCCGTGAAGCTGTAGTTACGGCGCTGGGAGATGCGACCGGAAGCTATGTGGAGACACAGCTTTCCTACTGCCTCGGACATGAAAAAGATCCGAAGGTACTGGAAGCAGCGAGAAATTCGCTGAAGAAGATCAGAGGGGAAGCGTAGAAAGAAGACTGAGAAGCAACTCACAATTGTTAAATCCAAGGTGGAACCGTGTGAAGAGCACCCTTGCGCGTCAGTGTAAGGGTGCTTAATTTGTGCGTCCGGCAGGCGCACGTTCTAACAGGTGAAAGTCGTGTGTTCTGCAAGCTGTTATCAGCTTGCCAGCGAAAGTCTGGTCAAGGTAATCGCCAGTGAGCTGGCAAGAGCACTCTCGTTCGTCTGCTGACCGGGATCTACCGGCCGGGTCAGGGAAGTGTGACTATCGGAGGAGCTGATACAGCGGACACAGATCCCACATCTTTGTATAGGAAAACATCCGGCGTATTTCAGAAATTCCAGAGATGAAGCTGGCGGAAAACGAGTGCGCCATCATCGTGACCCACCGGATGGGTTCAGCCAGACTGGCTGACCGGATCATTGTGATGGATGGAGGCGGGATCGTCGACGAGGGAACCCATGAAGAGCTGCTAGCACGTCCGGGTAAGTATGCTGATAGTATGCAGTTCAGGCACAGTGGTATGAGTGAGGAAAGTAAATGATTATTCAGCTTGTTATTGGTACGACGGGCAGAAATCAACGAAGATTTATGAAAAATTTACATTCAGAAAAATCGAGCTGATTGTAAAGGGACTTTTTCTGTGGTATGATATGAATAACATAAAAATCAGTCTATTATTTGAATTTGAACAAGAGGAAGATCAGTGAGACGATGCTAGAACTGAATTTTGAAAGAAAACATGCAGAAGATTTGCAGAGACTGCGGGGGTTCCGTCTTTTGGATGATGACTTTATGAGCAAAGTCTTTGAAGATAAAGCGTGTTCCCAGTTTTTACTGCAGATTATTTTGGGAAAAAAGGATTTGATTGTCCAAAAAGTACACGTACAGCATGATGTAAAAAATTTGCAGGGGCGTTCCGTCCGTTTAGACATCATAGCGATTGACGAGAGTGGGCGTGTCTATAATATTGAAATCCAAAGAAGTGATAAGGGGGCCAACATTAAGAGGGCAAGGTATAACAGCAGTTTGTTGGATGCAAATGTAACGGAACCGGGGGATGATTATGAAAATCTTGCAGAGACATATGTTATTTTTATTACAGAGAATGATGTACTGAACGCAGGACTGCCTATATATCATATTAATCGGATAGTTAAAGAAACTGGTGTGGTTTTTGAGGATGAAGCGCACATTGTATATGTAAATTCCCAGATAAAAGATGAAACAGAACTTGGTAAACTGATGCACGATTTTTCCTGCACGGATGCGAAAGATATGTACTATAAGATTTTAGCTGATCGAGTACGCTATTTTAAAGAAGATGTGAAAGGAGTGGAAGCTATGTGTAAAGCCATGGAAGATATGAGAAAAGAAGCTGTTGTCGAAGACCGACTTAAAACACTTCGTAATCTGATGAAGAATCTGGGCTTGACGGCAGAGCAGGCATTAGTGGCTATGGGAATTTCTGATTCGGATAAAGGTGTTCTTATCAAAAAACTTTAACAAATTCAGCAGTTGGATCAAAGCTCAAGATTAAGCGATGGTTGGCTTTAGAAATTAAGGTATGAAAGTATTATCTTGATGAATGTAGAAAACTTGATATCAGTCAGACACCCCTGCATGGAAGTGCAGGGGTTCCCGTTTTTACTGAATACAATCTGTGTAATGTCCTTTACAATACCATAGACTTCAAATGCGGGAGAGTGGTATGATATCTGTAAGTAAAATTAAGGAGTTTTTCTATGCATTCAGAAAAAGAAATGTTTGATATAATCATACATACAGCTTGCTAAAATGCGCAGAGATCGTAAAGGCTGAGAAAGGAGGACTGAAAAATGCAGGAAAACACCCCTGTGCCAATGAAGGACAATCAATTTCAATCGAAACACAGGACGGTCCTTACGCGGGAGCAGATCTGTATCCCCGGGATCGAGATGATCGGGCGGCATACGATAAAGTCAGCGCTCCCTCCTCTGGAACTTCACTATCACCCAGATTGTTTTGAACTGACTTTTGTACTGGAGGGAACGATTGCTTTCGGTACGGAGCAGTCAGACGAAGGAACGGGAGAAAAGATTCAGAAAGAATACCACCTTAACGGCGGGGATATTTTCGTAACTTTTCCGGATGAAGTCCACAGTTCCAATATGATGCCGGTCTTAAGAAGCGAGATCATCTGGTTTCAGCTCGATGTGTCGAGACCGGAAGAAATGCTTTTCCTGGAACCGCAGGCTTCGTCGGATCTGCTGAAACGTATGTGCGGACTGAAAGGCCACGTTTTCCGCATGAAAACGTGTATGTATTCCCTGATCAAAGATGCTTTTCAGAGCGTGATCCGCGGACAGTCTCCACAGCTGAGCGCATCGTATCTTGCGCTGATCCTGAACCTGATGACCGAGGAGATCCATCCGCAGGAGAATGCGTTATCCGAGGATATCCGGCAGTCCGCCCAGTACATCCGCCGCAATTTGACGCAGCAGCTTTCGCTGGATGAGCTCGCGGAGCTTTGCGGACTTTCCGTCTCTTCCTACAAGCAGAAATTCAAGAGTCAGATGGGGATTACGCCCAGAAATTATATCAACATGCAGAAGATCGAGCTCGCCAAACAGTTTCTGAAATCCGGGGAATCCGTGACAGAGACTTCGATGAAGCTTGGATTTAACACGAGCAGTTATTTCACTACTGTTTTCAAAAAATATACAAGTCAGAGCCCGGCTGACTATGCGCATAAAAAACAGCCCGCCAGTTTTTCCGAGAGCCTCCGGGACCTGGACGGGCGTGAGAAATAGTTCTCTCACCGCAAATCTGTACGGGCGAGAAGAATAGTTATCAAGCAGGTGAGCCGCCTGCGGACCGGTATTCCTTTGGGGTGCACCCTGACACCTTTCGGAAACACCGGTTGAATGTCCGGAGATTTTCATACCCGATTTCCATTGCCACCCTGGAAATGGGAAGATCTGTTGTGGAGAGCAGGTTTCTGGCATAGTCGATCCGGAGATTATTTATATAGGCAGGAACGCTCATTCCGAGAGAATCGTTCAATACATGGGAGAGGTAGTAGCGGTTTACGCCCAGATACTTTGCCGTCTCTTCCAGACTGACTTCATTTCTGAAATTTTCCATAAAATACGTTACCGCTTTTTCTATCACTGACTCTGTCTGCGGGTGTTCCCGCATTGTAAGAACCAGCTGATCCCGGACCCGTATGAGGATCAGTTCCATCAATGTCTTTATCAGAATCAAATCCTGTGATTCCCCTTTATAAAGTGAAACAATTTCATGAAAATGTCCCGGGATTTCCCGATGCATCTGTTCCGCGGACAAAAAGGGACTCTCCGGACGGCTTCCTTTCACAAGATGATAGAGCGGGGAGGCTGTTTTCAGTGGATAGAAAAAAAGCTCGCAGAAATTCCGGTGCTGTTCGTCCGAATGGTAGGAGTGAACCACATTGGGAAATATTACGGCCATCTCCCCTTTTCTCATGCATTTCCCCGTCTGTCCGATCTGAACTTCGATCTCGCCATCAGCCACATAGATACATTCGATCAGGTTGTGGAGATGTGGCTGGAAGGTCAGTGAGTACGCGTCTGACGCATAAATATCCTGAAATTTATTTTCATAAAAAGGAATCATTATATCTGCCTCCTTCTATTCCTGACCGCAATTTTTGTCTATAAAACGCATTTATACTGTCTTGTATCGTAACACGGGCGGTGATAAAATTCAAGAAAATCAGGAGATTTCATAATTTCAGAGAAAGAAAGAGCAGGAGAGATATATGAAAAGTTTAAGCCGTGAAGAGGTTAAGAAGGTAATTGAAGGAAAGGGTGCGGCAGGGAGAGTACCGCTTTTGTATGATCTGTGGATCTACGACAATATTTTTGACGGAGATCCGGTGAAGCGTGCCGAATGGCTGGAGGAGTTTCCGTGCGATGTGGTTCCGGTAGAGCTTTATCTGCCGGATACTTACAAAGCGCCGGCGGACGATCCTCAGTATATGTGGGCTCCCAGAGAGATGGAGGCACGGCAGAATGTAGGAATTGATGCACAGAGCGTGATTGAGGACTGGGAGGACGTGGAAGAGGTGGAAGCCTTCTATCAGAACTTCCCGTCTCCGGAGTACCACGGTCTTGTGCAGCAGGTAAAGGAGGACGGCAGATACCGTGTGGGACGATGGTGTTTCTGGCTGTTTGAACGGCTCTGGTCCCTGCGGGGCATGGAGCAGGCGCTGACGGATTTTTATCTGTATCCGGATGAGATCCACAGACTGTTCCGCCATCTGACGGATTTCTATAAACGGATCCTTGAGAGGGCAGTAGAAGAGGGACATGTGGACGGCGTGTTTATCACAGATGATATCGGCACACAGACCGGACCATTTTTCTCCCTGGAGATCTTTCGGGAATTCTTCCGTCCCTACTATAAAGAACTGATCGATAAGGCACATGACCTGGGAATCCATCTGTGGATGCACACATGCGGGAACGTAGAACTCTACCTCCCGGATCTCATTGAGATCGGCCTGGACGTCATCCATCCGATCCAGAAATATACCATGGATGAGCGCCGGATCGCGGAAGAATACGGGGATAAGATCTGTATCCTGGCAGGATTCGACGTGCAGAATACGATCCCCTTCGGCACGGTGGAAGATGTGAAGAAGGAAGTGCATTTCCTGAGAAAAACTTTTGAGAGACCGGACGGAAGGTTTATGCTCACTATGGGCAACGGATCTACGCCGGACTGGAAGCATGAGAGTCTGAAAGCCTTATATGAGGCGTCTGTGGACAGCTTGGACTGATTCCCTGAAATAAATAAAACAAAAATCAAATAGCAGGAGGAACCTATGGATTACCAAAAAATTATCAGTGAGATGACACTGGACGAGAAATTGAATTATCTGACTGGAGCGGATATGAATTCCGGGTATGAACTTACCCGCTTTCCGGTCCAGAAGATGCGCTATCATGATGGCCCCTTCGGACTGCGGATGAAGAAAAAGGACAACCAGAAACAGGGGGATGTGGAACTGAAGATCCGATCCGCATTTCCCAATGCGGTAAAAGGCAATGAAGTACCCTCTACTGCATTCCCGAACGGCTGTGCCCTGGGTGCAACCTGGGATAAAAAGGTTTTAAGAGAAGTGGGAAATGCCCTGGGTGAGGAGTTCAGTTACTACGGGATCAACGGCATCCTCGGGCCTGCGGTCAATATCAAGAGACACCCCCTGTGCGGAAGAAATTTCGAGTATATTTCAGAGGACCCCTATCTGGCAGGAAAGCTGGGAGCGGAGTATGTAAAGGGTACACAGGAGAAGAACGTGGGGACATGCCCGAAGCATTTCTGCGCCAACAATCAGGAGAGCGGGCGCGCATATGTGTCCAGCGAGATTGACGAGCGGACCCTGCGCGAGATTTACCTGAAACCCTTTGAGATCATGGTAAAAGAGGCGCACCCCTGGTCTATCATGTGCTCCTACAACCGGCTGAACGGAGTATATGCATCCGAGCATAAACAGTTACTGATCGACATCCTGAGAGAGGAGTGGGGATTTGACGGCATCGTGATCTCTGACTGGGGCGCTGTGAAGAACCGTGCATATTCCCTGCTGGCGTCTATTGAGATGTGCATGCCCTACCAGGCGGAGGCATACGGTCAGTTAAAAGAAGCATATGAGAAGGGCATTATTGACGATGAAATGATTGATAAAGCACTGGAGAGGCTGTTCCTGTATTACGACAGGACAAAAAGTGTCTATGAAGCGTCTGAGTGCGATTTCGCAAAGCACCATGAGACCGCGGTAGAGGCATCAAGGAAATCCATGGTTCTGCTGAAAAATGAAAAGAATCTGCTCCCTCTCGATGCGAAAAAGTTAAAGAAACTGGTGGTAGTCGGAGAGGCTGCTGTTCAGCCATTTATCGGCGGTGACGGAAGTTCCCGCGTGAAGAATCCGACACAGGTGGATGTCCCGCTGGATGAGATCAGAAAGATGATGGGCGATTCCGTGGAAGTGATCTTCCTCGGTGACGAAAAGATCAACATGTTTAAAAACGAGATCGGCGTTATGGAAGGGGAGATTGCGTCCATTGTATCCGATGCCGACGCGGTTGTGTTCTTTCTCACCCAGGATTATTCCTGCCACAGCGAGGCGGTGGACCGCAACAGTATCGAGATCTCCCCGAATCTGGAGTATGCGATGCTGGCCTGCCGGAGAACGAATCCCAACATTATTGCTGTGCTGAATATCGGCGATGCTGTTTCCTGCGGAAAATGGGAACCGTTCACGGACTCCATCCTTGTCTCCTGGCTGGGCGGACAGGGAATGGGCAGGGCAGTGGCAGAGACTCTGTTTGGCAGGAACAACCCTTCCGGAAAACTGCCGGAGACATTTCCGAAATCCCTTTCCGATGTCAAAAGCCTGGAAAACTATCCGGGAGACGGTTACAAAGTGAAATACGAAGAGGGACTGATGGTCGGATACCGTCATTTTGACACCAACCATATCGAGCCGGAATATGAGTTTGGATTCGGACTATCCTACTCAGCGTTCGAGTTTGCAAATCCTGAACTGGATGGTAACACACTTTCCTTTGACATTACAAATATCAGTGACCGCGACGGCGAGGAGACAGCACAGGTCTATATTGAATTTCCGAGAGAGTCCTGGACCAGTCACCCTGCACAGGAGCTGAAAGCATTTGAGAAAGTACAGATTCCTGCACATGAGACAAAACGAGTGGTGATCGAACTGTCTGAGGATGCGTTTACCTATTATAATACTGCTCTGAGAAAATGGACTGTGGAGAACGGTACCTACCGGATCAAAGTCGGGAATTCTTCAAGAAACCTCCCGCTTTCCGTGGCTAAGGAGATGAAGTCCGGAGATCTGCTTACACAGATACACTGGACATTTTAGAAAAAGAATAGAGAGAGCATCTGAAATGAAAGCGTGCGGAACTGCATTGATATCCTGTTGGTGCAGTTCCGCCATTTACAATTTTGTACACGCTACGTAAGTGGATGAGCATGGGAAAAAGCCCTGTTATAATGTAAGAAAGTGAATACTGAGAAGAAAATATTTGAAAAACGGAGGTTATTACAATGAAACCATTTGAACCAGATTACCGAAATGTTGTAAATGTTGCGAGAAACATCGAAGTTCCGCGGGTGCCGCTGTACGAGCACAATGTCTCCTGGGAGAAGATCGGAGAGATCATCGGAAAGGACCTGGATTCTCTCTACAAAGGATCGGATGCGGACCTGGACGAGTTCTTCCACTATTACTGTAACTTTTTCAAAGACAACGGATATGATGTGGTGACATTTGAGTGCTGCATCGGCGCAATCATGCCCGGCTCCGGAGCCCTTGGCGACAGCCGTGTGGATCCGGTGATCAAAGATGCCTCAGATTTCCGCAATTATCCGTGGGAAGAGATTCCGGATATGTACTTTAAGGCATATACCAGATATTTCGACGCCCTGGAAAGACAGATGCCGGAGGGAATGAAGGTCATCGGCGGCGTGGGCAACGGAATCTTCGAGTGTGTCCAGGATCTTGTGGGATACCAGAATCTGTGCTATCTGTCTGTTGACGATGAGGAACTTTACGCAGAACTGTTCAATCAGGTAGGGAGAACAAACCTGGAAATCTGGAGACGTTTCATGGAGAAATACCATGACCTCTACTGCGTGCTCCGCTTTGGCGATGACCTGGGATACCGGAGCACGACGCTGCTCTCACCGGATGATACGAGAAACCACATCATTCCGAAATATAAACCGATCATCGATCTGGTACACTCCTATAACCGCCCGTTCCTGCTTCACTCCTGCGGAAGGATCTTTGATGTGATGGAAGACCTTCTGGCTGTGGGAATCGACGCGAAACATTCCAATGAAGACCAGATCGCACCGTTCCCGGAGTGGGTAAGAAGGTACGGCGACCGGATCGGAAACTTCGGCGGTATAGATGTTGACGTGGTATGCAATTACGGAAAGCAGGAGATGAAAGAGTATATCACCGACATCTTCGAGCAGTGCAAGGGACATGGCGGCTTCGCCTTTGGAACCGGAAATTCCATCCCGGTATATGTTCCGGCGGAAGGGTACATGAATATGATCGAGATCGCCAGAGAACTCCGCGGAGATTATAAATAAATATTATAGATTTTCAGGGGGAATCAACGCAAATTTCAATGTTTTTGACAGTAAAATGCAAATTTGAGAACTGATAATATGGTGAAAAAGCGATTTGGGAATTGAAATCAGAGAAGTATATCACAATAATAGTTACATAAACAGCTAAGGGTAGTTCATGCAGCTGTTTGTTTATTCAGAGCGCTCGGAAAATAATATGAGAGGAAAAAGGGAGATGCGAAAAAAACTAAAAAGAATACTTGCAGCAGCGTCAGGAATGTCACTGATATTTACCATGACGCCCAATGTTTATGCCCAGGAAACAGCTTCCACGGATAAAGACGAAAAAACCGTCGTCCACATGGATGCAGATGCGGTCTATGTCTCTGCCTCTGACGGAGATGACAGCAATCCGGGAACTCTGGAAGAACCTCTTCAGACGATAGCCGCGGCACGGGATCTGGTTCGTACTATGAATGATGATATGGACAGAGATATCGTCGTATATCTGCGGGAAGGCGTGTATCGCCAGACAGAAACTCTGGAATTCACCGCAGAGGATTCCGGAACAAACGGACATACAATCACTTACAAGGCGTATGGAAATGAGTCTGTCTCCATCAGCGGAGGGCAGCAGGTCACCGGATGGACGGTATTTGATGAAGAAAAAGGCATTTACAGCGCTTCATTTGGCTCAGAAGTGGACACAAGACAGCTCTATGTCAACGACACCCGGGCTACCCGTGCGCGCAGTGTCGGCGGGATCAACGACGTTGTTATGGATCCGGGAGCTGCAACGGGTGAACTCGGAATGGCCACATCCAATATTGAGATGGCGGAATGGAAAAATCAGGAGAGCATCGAATTCTCATTTGTCGGTGCCTGGACACTTCCCCGGTGTATTGCAGAAAAGATCGAGATCAATCCGGAAAATCCGGAGCAGGCGATCATTACGATGGCACAGCCCTGTTGGAACAATGCCAGAAATAAAGGGGCAAGTTCGGTGAGCAGCGCACCAAGATGGGTGGAGAACGCTTACGAGCTTCTCGATGAGCCGGGCGAATGGTATCTGGATAAGACCGGCGCGATTGGAGGAGAAGCCTACACCTTCTATTACATGCCCAAAGAAGGCGAAGATATGGATACCGCAGAGGTGATCACACCGGTTGTGGAGGAGATTATCCATATTGAAAGCGATGATATCGATAACCCTGTGAGCAACCTGCAGTTTGAAGGGATTACTTTTGAACATGGCACATACCTTCGCCCGAATACCTATGGAATGGTAGACGCCCAGGACAACAATATCCGTGAAATCAATGCGGGCGGCGACCGTGCGACCGGCGGTAATATCTATCTGAGGGCAACGCAGAATATTGTGTTCAATTCCTGCGAATTCGCGAGAATGGGAAATACAGCGGTATTTATGCATCAGGGAAATAAAGATAACCTGATCGTGGGATGCCATTTCTATGATCTGTCTGCCCAGGCGATCAAGATCGGTGACGTCCTTTACAGCGATCCGCTGAACTTCTATCTGTATACTGATGCAAATGATCCGTCCAAAAATGTTACCATGGATGACTGGGACTGGCGGTGGCTGCAGTCCAATAACGATGTGATCAACAATGTGATCCATGATGTGGGACAGGAATATTATTCTTCCGCTGCGATCAGCGCGGCTGTGATCGAGGAGTCTGATTTCTCCCACAATGAGATCTTTGATATTCCTTATTCGGGCTTCCATATCGGTTACGGATGGACTTCCTGGCCGGAGCTTGTTTCCCCAATGGGAAATAACCGGATCCAGTACAATTACATCCATGACTGCATGCTGGAGCAGAAAGACGGCGGTGCCATTTACACGATCGGAATCCAGGCATGCGCATCTGGAGAGGATGGATGGGCGAGAAAGAGTATTATCAGCAATAACTATATTGCGGATCAGACAAACCTTTACGGCAGCGTTTATCTGGACGAAGGCGCCGACTACTACGATGTTTACGACAATGTGATCCAGAATACGCCGGAATTCCTTCTGACCAAACATGTGCAGAACTATGTTCATGACAATTACAGCAATCAGACCTATATGGCGAACCATGAAAGTCCATTTGAATCGGGAACGGCAAAACTGGAGAACAATACCTTCTTTGAAGGCGACAACCTTCCGGAGGAGGCACAGAAGATCGTAGAGGAAGCCGGAGTACAGGAAGGTTTCGGGCATAATCATTTCTCCTGCTCCATATCAAAAGGAAAGATGTCGCTAGAGTACAACGCGGGAGAGGAATATCCGCTCACGGCAGTTACCAGTGATCTGATGAATGTAACAGCAGACGACATGATCCGGCTTTGCGCAGAAAGCGAAGGTCTTGCGGGGAAAGAATGCAGGGCAGTGATCAATGACACGGAACTTGCCGGGACAGGAAATTCCGAGGGAAAAGTCCTATTCGGTGAACCTATGCCGGTAAGTGATCTCTCCGAGATTCTGGGAAAAACGGGACTGACAGCAAAGATCAGCCTTGTGCTTCCGGAAGGAAAATCAGAGGTGAAAGTTTCCTGGGAAAAAGTATCCGGGGATGCTTCCACGGAACTGATCGCCCAGACAATATCCCTTTACTCACAGCCGGAAGATTTCTCGGAATATGATCAGGTGTTGGACCTTAATCTGGACGAGTATGAAGACGGTGCTGTTACGCCGGTTGAAAATCCGGACGGGATCGCATTTACAGAGGATAGAAATGTAGCGATCTCAGTAGAGGAGACAGAGGAAGACGGAAGATATATCCATTTTGAGAAAACAGGAAATACTTCTGCGTCTTATGCGGCGACGATCCCGGTAACTCCGTCCACAGCGGGCGAGACGATCATCACCTATAAGTTCCGGGAAAATCAGGCAAACGCGAAGACCTACGGGTTCGGCGTCAATACGGCGTCTTCCGGTCTGATGGGCGTTACCTGGATGCATGAGGGCAGCCGCATCGTCCATGAGCTCAGCGACGGTCAGTACAGACAGCTTGGCACATACACAGTCGGCGGGTGGAACGAGATCCTGCTCATCCTGAACATGGATGAAAATACATACGACGCGGTCGTCAATGGCGCACTTACCTTAGAAGGCGCTGCGTTTACACAGACAAGCGACAAGCAGATCACAAACTTAAGCTTTGGCATGTATAAGGGGCACAACGGAACGTTTGACTTCAAAGACCTTAAGGTCTATACAACGAGAACGCCCCAGGCGACGCTTTCAGCGGAAGATATCACGGAGGACGACAGCCTGCAGATCCGGCTTACCACTTCCAATGTGAAAAATATCCCGGAAGGCGCTCACCTGCAGTACAGACTGACACTGCCGGAAGAGATGACGGGAAATGTAGTCTTTGGAGACAGTGATTCCGTACAGATTTCTGAAGGAAAAGCAGTATCCGCAGAATTCGCCCCGCCGAAAGAAGGAGAGACAGATACGACAGTTGTTAAACTGCCGGAAGTTTCTTCGGGAACTTACAGTATCCGGGCGGAAGTATTCTATACCGCAGACGGAGCAGAGCATGTCCTGGGTAGCCAGACGGTTACCATAACGCTCATTACCGGACTGGAAACAGTCTTTGAACTGGATCTTACAGACTACGAGACCGGAAAGAAGATCTCCGAACAGGAGAATCCGCTGGGGATCAAGATTACTGGCGAGACAGGACAGGATATGATCACAGTGGAAGAAGTCGACGGCGAAAAGGCGGTAAAAGTAGTAAAAACTGCTGCCACCAAAGACTTCTCACCGACAATGGAAATATCCCTGGAAGGTATCAGCGGATTTATCGAAGTGTCCGCGGATATCAAAGGACCGGAAACATCCGCTATTGCCTATACATTAAACTTAACAGATGAAAATGATTCTCTGGCTCAGATCTTCCATCGAAGCGGAAAAATCTGGCACTGGAATCACTCCGGTGCTGAAGTATATGACGGAACATATGATACAAACGCATGGCACAACGCGAAGATGGTGATCAACCCGGATACGAGAACATACGACATCTATATTGACGGGGAGCTCCGCACGGAAGGTCTGGAATGGCGTCCGGGAAATAACGGCGTCCTCAAGAATCTTACCTCAGGATTCTACAGAGGATCCGCGGGAACCTACTACATGAAGAACCTTACGGTGAAGGCGTCAGAAGTACCGGAGTCCTGGGGACAGAGCGAAGATCAGGGGGCGGATACGGTAGATGCGGTATCTGAGATCCAGACAACAGCAGGTGAAAACGGCACGACAGTCTACAATGCACCGGCTGTACAGAATGAAGCGCCTGTTGCTGCTGTGAAAACAGCCGTTGTCGCGGCAACGGAAGATGCGGATACATCAGATGATGTGTCAGATGGAGATGCCGGAGATGAGAATGCAGGTGTGTTAGCCGGTTTTGATTCCGCGCGTGCAGCATTTATCAAAGGTCTGAGAGAAGATGGCGCAGGCGAATATTATATCAGTCTGTTCCGCCGTATTTCCGATGACAGCAGATGGGATGCAGCTCAGTATGGATCGCTCGCAGAACAGACGGATATTATGATCTCATTGGTGAAAGAAGCGAATGAGGAAGCCCTGACTGATCCGGATGCTTTTGATCCGGATAAATATACAGAAGAGCAGCTCACACAGCTGCAGGAGGCTTTTGATAAGTCTCTGGATATCCTGAACCTGTATATGGCAGACAGCCAGCTGATCAACAATGACTTTCTGAACGAGAATACGGAAGGATATGAAGCAGCGGTTGTAGAAAGCAGGATATTTGACCGGAATACGCACGAGCTTCTGATGACAGTCCGCACGGACGGCGGTGTGAAGAACTGGAACCTGATCGCCTCTGTAGAAAATATGGGCGATATAAAAGAAAAAGGTGACGAATTTGCCCTGCCCTCAGAGATCGAAGTGACAATGGCTGACGGATCAAAGCAGACTGTACACGTCGCATGGAACGGTGAGGCAAGTACAGACGAAGCCGGAACATTTACATTTGACGGCTGTGTCGATGAATATCCGGAGCTCGTCCATTTCACCCTCATTGTAAATGATAATGGCGGTGGAGATATCGGAGACCCTGGCGATGGTGAGGATCCCGGCGACGGAGGAGACCCCGGCGATGGAGAAGATCCTGGCGATGGAGAAGACCCTGGAGATGGTGAGGATCCTGGAGACGGAGAAAATCCTGGCGATGGTGAGGACCCCGGAGATGGTGAGGATCCTGGAGACGGAGAAGATCCTGGCGATGGTGAGGACCCCGGAGACGGAGGGAATCCCGGTGATGATGGCAATACCGGCGACAGCGGTAATACCGATGATGACAGCAATACCGGAGACACCGGAAACACCGGCAACACTGGAAATACCGGTAACGACACCGGAAACGCTGATGACAGTACTGACGGATCCGCAGGACCGGATACCGGCGACCATTCAAATATCTTCATGCTGTTTGCCCTGGCTGCAGCATCCGGATGTATCGCTGTGATCACTGCGATCAGAAAGATCAAAAAATAGAATAAAGATGTAGTAAATATATCCCTGTAGGAATAGTCTTTTCTGCAGGGATATTTACTTGACGGAAGTCTTGAATATTAATATAAAGTGTGATAACATTATTTCGCAATAAGCGAACTAATGGGAAGGCAGTGCCTGCGTAATGATTATTCTGAACCTTGCATTGGATGGAGTTTATGGATTTGAAAATTTTAATATCAACTTCAGCTATCCGAAAAAAATTGTCAACTCCATTATTGAAAATGAGCATCTGAAAGGACGAGAAAGATTCCGCTATAAGAAAGCAGTTATTCTTATGGGAGCGAATGCGACAGGAAAAACCAGTCTGGGAAAGGCTCTGCTCCGCATTTTTAACTATATGACTAGCGGGAATCCTGCGCCGCTCTTTGAAATGGTCTCCGGCAAAAAAGGAACTTTCTGCATCGATTTTGTCAACGGAGATTATCGTTTGCAAAGGTTGTCTGCAGAAATTTATCCTAATGAAAATGACGTTGTTATTCACTACTTTACAGCAGCGATCGATATAATGGACTCGTATGAAAAGTGCGTGGCAAAGTTGAAAGATTCTACTAAAGAGGCAACACGCACGGTGACTTCTCTGAAAAAAGTAATTGGTGAAGTGCGGTATCGTTTTGCCTATCCGGAAATAGAGAAATCTCTGAAATTAAGTGGAACAAATAGAAAGATTCTGCTTAAGACACTTCGCGCGGTCATCGGGACTCTCGATCCAACGCTCCAGAATATCAGTCTTGCAAAAGACTTGAAAGACACATTTATTATTCGACGGGGTGGCACAGAAATTATTATTCAGGAAGGAAAGCTTCTGAACCGTGATGTGCTTTCCAGTGGAACGGTAGAGGGTATTGATATAGCCATATTTTTAGCTGCTATGATTGCCAGAGCGGGCAGCTTTTATTATTGCGATGAACATTTTTCTTATATCCAGAGCGATATTGAGAAAAGAATTTTTGGTATTATGTTGGATCACATTGGAGAAAATGAGCAGATGATCTTCACAACGCATAATACAGATATGCTTGATCTAAACCTGCCAAAACACAGTTATATTTTTCTCAGAAGAGAGAGGGAAAGCAAGGGATATGAAGTATCTGCAATTCCAGCGTCGGAGGTATTGAAGAGAAATACAGATTCTCTCCGAAACGCAGTCGAGAATGATGTATTTGGTTCTTTGCCCCAGGATACTTTGCTGAATGAATTGTTATCGGATTCCTGCTGAAATATGATTTCTGCAAGGGATCCGATAAACTATTCATATTCCTCAAACTCCCCGCTTATATACATTTTCTCAAGATTATGCCCTTCTCTGAGTTCTCTTGCCGTTGCATTGCAAAGTGGCGTCAGACTCCCGGACGTAGAAAGGATCAGAAGACAATCCGGTCTCATCAGCCTATTTGTCATTAAATTTGTATTATGAGAGGTCATGACGATCTGTGACCGGGGAAATCTCTTTTTGAAAAATCGAATTACATTTTCTGCCATTTCATAATGATAAAATGCATCAAATTCGTCTAAATATATAAGAGATGCGTCCCAGACAGAAGGCATCAGTCTGCGGTACAGATCAAACAAAGCCAGGGTTCCACTGGAAGCATTTTCAAAAAACGGGACTAATTTATCATTGGAGAAATAAAGTTCTTTTTGTCCGTCAGGCAATTCTTTCAGAACAAGACTGCAATTCAGCCCCATTACATTCAGAAAATCTTCCAAATCCTTTAGCTTCGCATTATCCTCTAATGTTTCAAAAAAGCCGTCATATATTTTTCTGGATTGAGAGCGCATCACATTTCCGGCGGAGATCACTACCATACGCCTCACATAATTTGATAATCTGATCAGCATTGAATCGTTCTTCAAAGCCACATTACTGATAAGCCATCTAAGAAACGGCAGTTTAGACTCAGCGATATCCTTCGTGTCCTGTCCTTCCTCCAATGACTGCAAATAGCGCTCGGTGTTTGCTGTTTCTGCATTGATATATTTCAAATTATCAAAATTATATGTTTTACTGCAAAAGTCACAATTAAAAATAGGCGTGCCATCAATAAATAATTCTTCCCATTGCAATTCGGATTCTGAATATCTTGCATAGTTGTAGAGGAGCGTCTGGTCCGAAAAGCTGAACTCATATGAAAAAACAGCCGATCTTTCATGTGAATCAGCATTAAGAAATATTCCATCCTGCACATACCGGGAAGAGTTAAACATTGTATTGTAAATATCGAGGAGTGCCTTTCCTAAATTTGTTTTGCCTGTCGCATTGCGTCCGTAGATCAGTATTTTGCTGATCAGACCATCCGTGAGACAGTCCAAACTGAATTGATACCCTGCTGTATTACTAAAATCCAGGCAGACTTCATTTTTAAAATTTTTGTAGTTTTTTATCTTAAACTTCTTTAACATGCCAGTGTCACCCTTTCGTACAATTTTTACAGATATAAGATGCGTTACCATTAGTATAGACAATCTTACTCATCTCCGCAACCATTTACCGTAAAAAAATTCCGGCGCCCCCAATCTTCAAATCTGACACTAATCTTCAAATTTGAGACTTCCCCGCGGACAAAACAGGCAGCTTTACAATAGCATTTGCACTGCGACCGGGAGATAATGAAAATGGCCCAAAATGGGGCTGAGAAAGGAGAAAAAGGAAAATGAAACAGCAGGTATTTAACCCATATCTGCCATCCTGGGAGTACATCCCGGACGGAGAGCCGTATGTGTTTGGTGACCGCCTCTACATCTACGGTTCCCATGACAAATTTGACGGGGATCAGTTCTGCATGAATGATTATGTGTGCTGGTCCGCACCGACGGATGACCTGTCCCAGTGGAGATATGAAGGCGTGATCTACCGGAAAGATCAGGACCCCAGGTATCTCGAAAAGGAGGCGTTTATGTTTGCGCCGGACGTCCAGAAAGGACCTGACGGGAGATACTACATCTACTACATCCAGGGAGGCGAGGGCATCATGGCTGTGGCGGTGTGCGACGAGCCTGCCGGACAGTATGAATTCTACGGCTATGTCCGGAGTCAGGACGGACACATCATCGGAGCACAGGAAGGAGATATCGACCAGTTTGATCCGGGAGTGTTCATCGACGATGATGGAAGGGTTTTTCTCTATACAGGTTTTGGCCCGAAAGAGGACAAAAGAGGCGCCAATTTCCACTGGCGTCCTTTTGAGGGCGGATATGTGATCGAACTGGAAGCGGATATGCTGACTGCGAAAGGTGAACCGGTCCTGATCGTTCCCAAATATGGAAAAGCAGAAGAAACGAGTTTTGAAGGACATGAGTTCTTTGAAGCCAGCTCCATGCGCAAGATCGGCAACACCTATTACTTTATCTATTCTTCGATCAACAGCCATGAGCTGAACTATGCGACAAGCCAGTACCCGGACCGGGATTTTGTGTACGGAGGTACAATCGTGAGCAACGGAGATATCGGTCTCCACGGAAGAAGAGAAGAAGACCGGGTCAGCTATACCGGGAATACCCACGGCAGTATCGTGGAGGTGAACGGTCAGTGGTATGTCTTCTACCACAGACAGACGAACCGCCACTGCTACTCCAGGCAGGGATGCGCGGAGCCGATCCGGATCATGCCGGACGGAAGCATCCCCCAGGTGGAGATCACAAGCTGCGGGCTGAACGGGAAACCGCTGACGGGAAAAGGTACATACGGCGCATATATCGCCTGCAGCCTGACCGGGAAGAACGGCGCGGGACACTACAGCAATAAGAAGGAAGATTACGCGGGGCATCCGTACTTTACCCAGGATGGACCGGACTATACGCCTGTCCCGGGGACGGAAGGATCCGAAGACGCATGGAAAGGCGCTTCGGGAACGCCGGTGCCGTACATCGCGGAGATCACGGACGGCACTCTTATCGGATATAAATACTTTGACCTGCGCGGCACCACGCAGATCGAGGTGGAAGTGCGCGTGACTCCGACTGACGAAAAGACGGAAAACTCCAAAGGACTGGAAGCAGCCGATAAGACAGCAACCGGTAAGTTCCTCATAAAAAGGGAACCCAACGGGGCCGTTCTCGCTGAGATCCCAATCCGGGCAGGAGAGGAGTATCAGACATTTTCCGCGGGATTCCCAGGCGGATCAGAAAAAGATGCGTTGTATTTCCGATATATCGGAAAAGGCGCTATAGATATGAAATCATTTACTTTAAATTAAAAAAGTTCGCGACAAAAAAGCAGGTGAGAGAAATCATGATAAATGAGAATAAAGCGATAAATGAGAATAAAGAAGAAATTATCTCAAAAGAAGAAATTATCTCGGAGGAAGCTTTATCGACAGAACCGCTGACAAAAGAGGATATTATCCGTACCATCGAGGGCAAGGGCCGTGCAAAACGGGTTCCGCTGCTCTATGACATCTGGATCCGCAGCAATGCCTTCCACAATTCCGAGGAAGAGCTGCAGAGCTGGCTGGACCGGTATCCCAGAGATGTGGACGAGATCTTCCTGCCTGTGCCGGGAATGACCTGGGGAGAGCAGGAGACGCCTCAGTACGACTGGTGTATCCCCGGTTCTTCCAATGAAGGAAAAAAAGGCCTGGACGCGCAGATCATCATCCACGACTGGGAGGATGAAGAGGAGACAGAAGCCTTTTACCGCACATTCCCGGATCCGGATTTCCCGGAGTACAGGAAGCTCGAGCGGGACGGCAGATACCTGATCGGGCGCTGGTGGGGGCTCTATTTCGAGCGTCTCTGGGCGATCCGCGGCATGGAGAACGCGCTGACAGACCTCTATCTCTATCCGGATGAGATCCATGCGCTTTTTGAGCGCCTGACCGGCTTCTTTATCCGCCTTATGGAGCGGGCGAAAGAAGAGTGGGACGTGGACGGTTTCTTTGTCTCCGACGATATCGGCACACAGACAGGCCCGTTCTTCTCCCTGGAGATCTTCCGTGAGTTCTTTCTTCCCTATTATAAGAGGCTGATCGACAGGGCGCATGAGCTGGGCACACACTTCTGGCTCCACAGCTGCGGCTGTATCGAGCCGTTCCTCCCGGATCTGATCGAAGCCGGACTGGACGTGATCCATCCGATCCAGAAGAATACCATGGATCAGGAGGAGATCGCGCGGAAGTATGGGGATAAGATCTGCATCCTTGCCGGAGTGGAAGTGCAGCATGTGATGGCTTTCGGGACGCCGGATGAGGTAAAAGAGGAGGTACGGTTCCTGATGGACACCTACGACCGGCCGGAAGGAAGGTTCATGATCACCATGGGGAACGGATCCACACCGGACTGGAAGATGGAAAATATGACTGCTTTGTATGAAGAATCCGCAGAATTTGAAGTTGCCAGGACTTCTCAGAGAACAAAATGAGAGAAAAAATGAAAATTAAGAGTAGATTTGGAAAAAACAGAGATGTCTGGCAATAGATTTTTTGCGGAAGGGCGGCTATCATTAGAACTGCAAAAAGCAATCGCACCCGAACAGCTGCAAAAGGACAGCATGTGAAACAACAGAGACAGACAGCCGCAGGGGCGAAAGCGAAAAAAGAGAAAAGGAGAAAAAGAGATGAAAAAAAGAACGAAGAGGCTCGTTGCCGGAGCACTGACCGCTGTTTCCATTATGGGACTGCTCGGTGGATGTGGAACAGGAGGAAATTCATCAGAAGGCGGATCCGGTTCAGGGTCAAGCGATGAAGACATCGTATTAAAATGGTATATCCGTTTTGACGATCAGGAGGACACGCAGAAAGTTGAGGACGCGCTGAACGAGATCGTAAAAGAAAAGATCGGATGTACAGTTGACCTGATGAACATCCCCCGTGCTACATATAATGATAAGATGTCCGTTATCATCGGCGGTCGTGAAGAGTGCGATATCATCTTCACAGGATCCGGATACGCAGACTTCTGGGGCAACGCGACAAAGGGAGCTTTCCTGCCGCTGAATGATCTTCTCGAGGAGTATGGAAAAGAGACATACGATGCGATCCCGGAAGATATCTGGAAAGGAGTTATGATCGACGGCGAGATCTACGGTGTGATCAACTACCAGATCGAGGCTAAGACGAACGGCTTTACTATTCCAGAGGCGATCATCGAGGAGTTCAACATTGATGTAGATTCCCTGACATCCCTGGAAGACATTGAGCCGTACCTGGCAGAGATCCATGAGAAATATCCGGATATGGTTGCTATCACTGTTAACCATATGGATACAATGCCGATGATCGGATATGACGAGATTGGAACAATGAACAGCCCGGGAGCAGTGATGATTGGCGATGACTCTCTTACAGTAGTAAACCAGTATGAGACTCAGGAGTGGAGAGATTATGTAGACCTGATGAGAAAATGGTATGAAGCAGGATACATCCAGACAGACATTGCAACAGCTACGAATGCAAGCGAGCTGCAGATGGCAGGAAAGATCGCAGTAGGATTCGGTAACGTAAAGCCGGGCGGAGAAGAGCAGGAGAGCATTGCTTGGGGCAGACCGGTCGTTCAGAAGCAGATCACAGAAGGCCGTGTCCTTCCGAGCATGGTATCCGCTACGATGAACTGTATCTCTTCCACAAGCCAGCATCCGGAGAAAGCTATGGAGCTGCTGAACCTTGTGAACACAGATCCGGAAGTTTACAACCTGCTCTGCTACGGTATCGAAGGCGAGCACTACAACAAGACCGGTGACAACCGTATCGAACTCGTAGAGAACAGCGGTTACCAGCCGAACGTTGACTGGGCATTCGGAAATCAGTTCAACGCTTACCTGAAAGGCGACCAGCCGGACGATGTATGGGAGCAGACCATCGCTCTGAACGAGTCCTCTGAGGTCAGCCCGCTGCTTGGATTCGCATTCGACCAGGAGCCGGTACAGAACCAGATCGCACAGTGCCAGAGTATTGTTGATCAGTATCAAAAATCAATTGTAACAGGAAGTGTTGACCCGGATCAGTACATTCCGGAGTTCCTTGACAAGCTGGAGCAGGCTGGTGCAGACGACATCATCGCTGAGAAGCAGAAACAGCTCGATGAGTGGAAAGCGTCCAACGAGTAATCAGTAACAACAAAAATCATGCAGATGAAATAAGGATGGGAGTGTTATGCCGGGAGATGTATCTGAGTGTGACACTCCCATCCAATCAGAAGACAGCATATATCCGTACCTTGTCGTGCCGGCAGCCGGACGGGATGTCTTTCTGGAGAATGAGTTAATTATGAGGAGAAAGCTATGAAGTATGTAAAGCCAAACAAAAAGTCACATCGCGCAAGGGTGGACCGGAAAAAGACCCGTACCCTGACTCTTCTGACCCTGCCCGCACTGATCCTTCTGCTCCTTTTCAATTATCTGCCGATCTTCGGACTTGCATATGCGTTCAAAGACTATCGGTATGACAAAGGATTCTGGGGGAGCGACTGGGTAGGATTTGAGAATTTTGAATTCTTCTTTCAGTCAAGCGACGCGTTTACCGTCACAAGAAACACGATCCTTTACAATGTGATATTTATCGCCAGCACACTGATCGGAGCGGTGATATTTGCCGTGATCCTCAATGAGATCACCAGCAGGAAAGCAGTAAAGTTCTATCAGAACGTGATGTTCTTCCCATATTTCCTCTCCTACGCGGTGGTAGCGTTTATCGTATACGCCTTCCTGAATGTGGACTACGGTGTGCTGAACAGCCTTCTTGGAGAGAAGGTCAACTGGTATGCGGAACAGCAGTACTGGCCCTTTATCATACCACTGGTCAACTTCTGGAAGAATGTGGGATATAACACGATCGTCATCTATGCGTCACTGATCGGTATCGACAGCAGCTACTACGAGGCAGCCGCGGTGGACGGCGCGACCCGTTTCCAGGTCATCCGCCACGTCATGCTCCCGCTGCTCCGCCCGATGGTCATCATGTTGGGTCTGATCATGGTAGGAAAGATCTTCTACGGAGACTTCGGTCTGTTCTACATGGTACCGCAGAACGCAGGAATCCTGTATCCGGTGACAGACGTTATCGATACTTACGTATACCGCTGCCTGCGCGCGCTCGGCGACGTCGGTATGAGTACGGCGGTCGGTCTGTACCAGAGTGTTGTCGGATTCATTCTGGTCGTGATCGCGAACAAGATCACCAAGAAGTACAGCGAAGAAAGCGCACTGTTCTAAGGAGGATAGGTCAATGGTAGAGAATAAAAAGAAAAAATTTCGGACGCAGACAATACTGAACATCATCATGATCCTGTTCACCATCGCGTGTATCTATCCGATCCTGCTGATGATCTCCGTTTCCATCACAGACTCGGATGCGATCTACGAGTATGGGTACAGCATCATTCCAAGAAATATCAATTTTCTTGCATACGAATATATTTTTAAGAACCCGAGCAGTCTGATCAGCGGTTATCTCGTGACGATCATCGTTTCCTTCCTGGGAGGCGCGTTCAGCCTGATCGTCACAGCCATGATCGCGTACCCGCTCTCCAGACCGGACTACAAGTACCGCCGGCCGGTCAACTTCATCGTATTCTTCACGATGCTGTTCAACGGCGGTATGGTGCCGACCTATATGGTTGTCACCAATGTTCTGGGACTGAAGGACAACATTTTTGCTCTGATTCTGCCCTACGCGGCGATGGCATGGAACATCCTGCTGCTCCGTTCTTTCTTCAACGGAGTACCTAACGATATTATCGAGGCAGCCAGAATCGACGGCGCAGGAGAGATCCATACATTTGTCAAAATCGTGCTTCCGTTGTCTAAACCGGGACTCGCTTCCGTGGGATTCCTGATCGTGCTGAGATACTGGAATGACTGGTGGCTGAGCATGCTGTACATCACAGATACATCCAAACAGAGCATGCAGTATAAGCTGTATACTTTGATGAAAGGAATCGAGGAACTGGCAAAGGACGCCTCGGTGAGTGGCTCCATGTCAGTGATCGACTTTCCGTCGGAGAGTGCACGTATGGCAATGGCGTTCCTGTCCATCGCGCCGCTGCTTGTCCTGTTCCCCTTCTTCCAGAAGTATCTGGTAAAAGGAATTACGCTTGGAGCTGTAAAGGGGTGATCCCATGTTGAAAGAGATTTTGCGAGAGTATGTAAATAAAAAAGTAGAGCAGATGTACCGGGACTCTTATGATGAAAAGACCGGTCTGCTGTACGACTATAACAAAGGCGTCAATTACCACACGGCAGTGGAAGAGGGGGTCGTGCACCGCACAAGAGAAAACTTAAGCTGGATCCCGGCGCTGATTTCCTGGAACCGGGAAGTCGGGATCCCTGCGGCAGTCCGGGCGGTCCCTGAAGTGTTAAAGCTCCAGGACCGGGACCCGGACAGTCCCACATACGGGATCTGGCCCTATCTGTTCGAGGAACCTCTCGCGGAGATGAAGAATCCGGACTGGAACTGGGCGCCCTTCCTTGGAGGCTCTCTGATTACAATCCTGCACGAGTGCGGTAACTTGCTGCCCGGAGAACTGCAGGAAAACATGAAAGAAGCTCTTAAGTGCGCCTGTGAGAGCATCCTGCGAAGAAAGATGGGGGCAGATTACACGAACATCGTCCTGATGTCCGGGTTTGTCCTGACTGCAGGAGGAGAGCTGCTTGAAAATAAAGAGTTCATTGAGAACGGATTGAAAGTTCTCCGGCAACAGTTGGAATTCGTCAGGCAAAACGGCGGATTTGCCGAGTACAACAGTCCGACTTATGGTATGATAGATATTGAAGAAACCGGAAGGATTCTGTATTACGCAAAAAATGAAGAGGCGCTGCGCCTGGCACGCCGGCTCCATGGTTATGCCTGGAAGGTTTTCGCAGAGCACTATCATGCGCCCACCGGACAGATCGCTCCGCCCCACGCCAGATGTTACGATGACATTCAGGGTACGGATATACACACGCTCATTACAGTGGGGACGAAAGGCAGATGTAAGCTTGTCGGCGCAGAGGAGTGGGACGTCAATCTGATGTGGCCATATATGGAACTGGACTGCCCGGCAGAATATGAGAAGTATTTTGCCGCGCCGGAGTATCCGCGGATTCAGGAAGAAGACTTTTACCGCGGTTTTGACCCGATCCGGGACGACCAGATCCGGGTGCTCATCGAGAAGGGCACGCCGAAGCTTCATTCCTGTACCTATCTGCATCCGGATTACTGCCTGGGCACCTTTGCCTGGCATGATATGTGGAACCAGAGAAGACCGCTGATGGCGTTTGTCCGCACAGAGGAAGGGACAGCATGTTTCCGCGCCAGATGTATGCACGACGCCATGGACTTCGCCGGAGCCCTGATGCAGAATGTCCAACATGAGAATGCAGCGGCAGGAGGAGTCTCCTTTGTCACGGATCACGGGGATTACCACTATATTCTGACGCCCCTGGAGGACGGCGCCATGGAGGCGGAACGGCTGTCCCTGGATTTTACGGTGACAGGTGCACCTGACAGGACGGCGGTGAAAGAGCTCGGCAAAGGCGGGTATCTCTTTACTGTAGGCGGCTGTGAGATCGAACTGCACATTCTGAAAGCATGTTTTGGCGACGGACCGGTGCAGGCAGAGCTGATCGACACAGCGGAATGTAAGGGCGTCCGTCTGAACCTGTATCAGGGGGAGCGGACACGGATTGATTTCCACGAGATTGGAAAGGCTTACATCCTGTACGGAGTGGAGATCCGCAGGATCGGAGAGAAGAAAAAAAGCGTTTACAGAATTTCAGAGGAGGAGACCGGTGTGTCACTGGAAACTTCCGACGGATTTTCAGGGCAGATCCAGATAGATCCTGTGCCTGGCAAGTTCATTTCCGGGAATGAAAATCGAAAGAAGAAATTCAGAAACGGAGGCTTTTATTATGAAACGCTTTTCAAGGATCTTTATTAATACCATAGTCTATATATGTATTGCCATGATTTTGCTGGCAGTATCTATGAGCGGAGTATTAAACGCGGTCATTGAAAGGCAGTTTCTTAAGACTGTTCAGGACAATACAAGAATGGTATTCCAACAGCTTGCCTATCAGGTGGGCTATATCCATGAAACGAACTTGGCATTTCTGAACATGGAGTTTAACGACAGCGAGATTCGCAGTCTGGTCACTGCGAGGGAACCAGTGGAAAAATTTGACTATATTCAGGTGTTCAATCAGATCAACAAGGATATGTCAGCCAACGACATGATCGACAGCGTTATGCTCTACAACGGCAGCCTGGATGAGTATTACTATACGGATTTGATCCTTCAGCAGGAGGATAAAGAGATTAAAGACCTTCTGCATGCAGATAAGGACGGAAAACTGGTGGATATTTATTCCAGAACGTTTTCGGGGACGGATGAGCGCAACCTGCTCACCTATATCATGTCCTCTCTGGACGCCAGAGATAACTCTGTGGAGTATGCGGTCGTTGTCAATGTAGACAAGGATAAGATGCTAGAGAAAATACAGAATTCCGACTCGACGGGGGGATATCTGGTTCTTTCTGACAGTGAGGGCAATATTATTATCAACTCCGGAACCGGGGAAAGCGACGATCTGAATCCCCGGATTTCAGAACATCTGAATGACGGGGACGACTATGTTTTTATCGAAGAAGTGGATGGAGAAAGACAGGTCATCAATATTCAGGGTGTGGAGGGAACCCAGTGTTTCCTTATATCGATCCAGCCCTACGACACAGTATTCAGTGCGATTGCAGAGATCCGGAACAGTATTATTATCACCGTCATTATTATTCTGACCATTACGCTGATCCTGACAGTTATCTTTGCCGAAAAAGCATTGAAACCGCTGTCAACGCTGCTTCTCAGGGTAAAAGCACAATATGGGGGCGGCACGGCGGAAAAGAAGAAGGAAGTCGCCCTGCTCTCGGAAGTGTTGGAGCGCCAGCAGAAACAGCTTCACACCTACGGAGATTACAAGGAGCGCACGGAGAACATCCTCCACAAGATGACAGTGAAGAACATGCTCCTGGAAAACGGCACCCAGACCGTACCGGGCGGGAAGATCGAGAGCAAAGCGTCCTACGACATTTTCGCCAGGGGAGAGGACATCTACATCGTCCTTTTCTCCATCGCCGGTTATCACAGGCTGAACCGGGAGGATGTGGCGGAGAGGAACCTGATCCGTTTTGTCGTCTGTAATATCTCGGAGGAGATCATGCAGCAGTACGGGCGGGTGGAAGTGATCCCGGTCAGCGGCGGCGAAGTAGCCCTTCTGCTGGGAAGAGAGGAGCATGACCCGGAGCTGTGCAGAAGCCTGCTCTATGAGGTGGAAGAGAATGTCCGCAAGGTAATCGACGTGACGGTATCCGCTTTTGCAGTGGAGATCATCTATGACATTAAATCACTGGGAGCGGCGTATAAGACGCTCAAGAGTATGAGCCGGTATACCCTGATCTATGGGGAAGGATGCATCCTGTTCGAGCCGGAAGTTGACCTGGCAGGCAGGAAAAATCTGGAATATCCCCAGAAACTGGAGACGGAGATCATCAATGCAGTGACGGACGGAAAGGCGGATAAAATGGAGACGGCGGTCCGCAGTTTCATCGACTACCTGAGAGACGGCAGGATCGAGGGATATATTGCCTCCGTGCACAAGCTGATCCTGTCCATACAGACTCAGGTAAGCCACGCAAACCAACACCGGCTGATCAAGGTCGAGGTCGATTTCGAGAGTGTCCTTCAGGAAAGCCTGGAGACGGACGAACAGGTATATCATCTGCTCTGCGGCCTCTGCCGGGAGATTATGGAGCAGATGCCGTCCAACGTGAACAAGAAAAATGAAGCAATGGTTGAAAAGATCCGGGAATATATCGATGAGAATTATGCGGAGAAAGATCTCTGCAGCAAACAGATTGCCGCACATTTCGGCATGTCAACCGGATACATGGGGATGCTGTTCAAGGAGATTTCCAGGAGCAGTATCCAGGAATACATCAACCAGGTTCGTCTGGAACACGCCGGCGAACTTGTCCTGCACACAGACCTTCTGATCAGTGAGATCATGGAGAAGTGCGGTTTTGAGACCTCCAGTTTCTACCGGCTGTACAAGAATTATTTCGGCACATCGCCGAAGGAGCACCGCATGAAACAGCGCATGGAGGAAAAATCAGGAAAGGAAATATAGAAGAGATGACACCGAGAGAAAAATTTATCAAAGCGTTGAAAAGAGAAAAAATAGAAGGGCATGTGCCTCACTTTGAACTCGTATTTTTCCTTACTCTGGAGGCAGTCGGAAGAGTCCACCCGCTCCACAGGAATTACGAGCAGTGGCATCAGATGAGTAAGAAAGAGCAGAATCTGCAGCTTGAGGACATGGCGAAGTCTTATATCGAAGTTGCAGAAAAATATCACCACAGCGCAATTTTTGTCCATCCCAATCCGGGACGCAACGGCGCTCTTCCGGGAAACAACGAGTCTACAAGAAGGATTCTCGAGACGATCCGCGACCTTTCCGGAGACAAATATTTCCTGATGGTACACGGCGACCCGACCCTGCCGATCCCCACCGGAGATACGATGATGGAGTTCGCGGCGCAGATGTACGAGGAACCGGAGAAACTCCACGAAGCCACCAGGATCAGTTTTGACGAGGCAGTGAGCCAGTGCGACGAGCTGAGCAAACATCCGGGGCTTCTGGACGGCTATGCCCTGTGCTCCGATTACTGCTTTAACGCCAACCCGTTCTACAGCAGGGAGATGTTCGCAGAATTTGTACAGCCTTATCTGAAGGACATCCTTTCCTATTACCGGGAGAACGGCTTCTATTCCATCAAGCATACTGACGGAAATGTCATGCCGATCCTTGACATGATCGTAGACTGCAGGCCGGATGCGGTTCACTCTCTCGACCCGCAGGGCGGCGTGGACTTAAGTGAAGTGAAGAAGCTCTACGGCGACAAAGTCTGCCTGATCGGAAATGTAAACTGTGGCCTGATGCAGACCGGATCTGTGGAAGAACTGGAGAACGACGTGCGGCGTGCCCTCAGACAGGGAATGCCGGGATACGGCTATATTTTCTCATCCTCCAACTGTGTCTATACCGGACTGGATCTGGAGCGCTATGAGATCATGAACAAAATCTGGTGGGAGGAAGGAATTTACTAGAGCCATGTCAAAAATCAAAGAAATCTTATGCCTGCACCACAGCCATCTGGATGTGGGATACACCCATCCCCAGAACATGCTTCTGGAGCTGCAGTGCGACTACATCGACCAGGCCATTGACCTGTGTGTAAAGACAGCGGACTGGCCGGAAGAGTCCAGATACCGCTGGACCTGTGAAGCAACATATCCGGTATTAAAATGGTTAAAGACTGCGGACGAAGAGAGAGCTGGACTGTTCCGCAGACTGGTAAAGGAAGGACGCATCAGCATCGCGGCTCTTCCCATGCACACGACTCCGGGATTCACCTCCCTTCAGCTGACCCAGTACCTGCAGCACCTGGACGAGATCCGGGAGCTGACAGGTTCTGCGATCACCACAGCCATCAACCACGACGTAAACGGACAGCCCTGGACATTCGCGCCCATGCTGATCGACAGCAATGTGAAGTTCTACCTCACGGGAATCAATATTCATTTCGGCGGCATCCCCTTCCCGCGTCCCTATGCGTTTCTCTGGGAGGCGCCGGACGGCAGGAAGCTTCCCTCCTTTGTGGGAGAGCATTATTCCCTGTTCAGTCAGTTCTTCTTTACAGACCTGGGAAGCACGGATAAGATGCACGAAGGAGTGCAGGAATATGTAAACCGGGTCGGGCAGAGCGGATGGAAGGAGGACTATGTACTTCTGACCGCCACCAATCCGCCGCTGATGGACAACAACTGCCCGGATGCGAATCTGGCGGAGCTGATCCGGAAATACAACGAAGAGGGGCACGAGCAGAAGATCCGCTTCGTCACCCCGGAGATGCTCTTTGAGCGGGTGAAGGAAAAAGGCCTGGAAAATCTGGACGTACATGCCGGTGACTGGACGGACTACTGGAACTTCGGATGCGCAAGTACGGCAAGGGAGACGAAGATCAGCCGTGCCGCGAAAGTGCTTCTCCAGAAGAGCGACTTCATGGGATGCATCAATGACGAGAAGGATGTCCGGTACCGGAATCTGACCGAAGAGGCTTATGAGAATGCAATGCTCTTTGACGAGCACACCTGGGGCGCTACCGATTCCATCAATGAGCCGGATGAGGATGAGACTTACGCCCAGTTAAACCATAAGAAAGAGTTCGCCTATAATGCCGCTGACGTAAGCGCATATCTGGTGAGCCGGGAGATCGAAAAATTCGCAGGGAATCCCCTTCAGGCAAACGGGCAGGAGGGAATCCTGGTCGTGAACCCCACCGGCGTACCGATGGAGAGCAAACTGGAAGTGCCGGAGTATATGCTGGAGAATGCCAGGGAAAACAAACGGACTTTAAGCGCCCTCCGGGCCAAAGATTTCCTGCCCTATGAAAAGAACAAGAAGTGCGTCCGCGACTTCGGGACGAGGGAAGTGAAACCCTTCTCCGCAGAGTGGATTCCCTTTTCCTCTCTGGAGGCAGCGGAGAAGAGCTCTGCATGCCAGGTTTCCGCGGACCGGATCGAGACGCCTTTCTATCTGGTGGCGATGAACCCGGCAAACGGACGGATCCTGCAGATCCGGGATAAGAGAAACGGACGGAACCTTCTGAAAGAAGGCGCAGAGTGGGGACTCTTCGACGTGGTGGAAGAGAACGTGGACCAGCGGTTCGCAGCTCCCGACAGAGAATCGATCTTCCCGAGAGATCTGGATAAAGGAAACCGGAGCATTACCCAGTGGCAGCACAACTGGCGCGCAGTACGCCAGGGAATCACGAGATTCGACGGATTCGGGATCGAGGAGAACGGGGAAGAAGTGGTGATCCGCTATTTCTCCGAGTCAAAGACGTTGAAAAATATCGAGCAGAAGATCACATTTTCCGCAGTACACCCGCGGATCGGACTGGATATTACATTTACAAAAGATGCAGTCGTGGAGCCGGAGGGAATCTACTTTACCTTCCCGCTCAGCCTGGACGAGGGATGGAAATGCGTCTATGACACAGCCGACATCTTTGTGGCGCTGGATGACGATCAGCTCGGAACCATGTGCAGAGACTATATTACCGTTGACAAGAGTGTTTCTCTTTTTGACGGGAAAGGCGGCGTAACCCTGTCCTGTCCGGATGCGCCCATGGTGCAGATCGGCGGATTCAACTTCGGCAAAGAATACCGTAGCATCGAGAGAGCGGCGGATCCGCTTCTGCTTGCATGGCCTATGAACAACTACTGGAATACGAATTTTGCCCCCTCCCAGGACGGAAAGCATACCTTCCACTATGAACTGACTGCTTTTGAGCAGTTTAATGAGAAGGAAGCATACCAAAGAGGACTCCAGGCACAGAAGCCCTGGATCCTGGCTGCGTCCATCCGCTGCCCGGAAGAGAAGAGCGCAGAGCTCATCCACTGCGAGAGTGAAGACTGTGCGGTCCTGTTCATCCGCCCCCTTTATAAGAAAGAGGGATGGCTTGCAGTGGTAAAGAATTTCACAGACCATGACGCTTCATGCAGGATCTCCGTGCCGGGCAGGAGCATTCGGAGCGCCATGCTCACGGACATCCAGGGCAATCCGGCAGAACCCTCTGCCATAAACGGAAGCGCGGCGTCCCTGATCCGGGAAGCAGATGGAACAGGCAGCTGTGTGGAAGTGTCCGCCGGAGCAAAGAGCATTGTGTTCCTGGAGCTGCATCTGTACTGATGTATGGCTGATCCTGCAGAGCCCCGGGACATAACAGCAGAAGATGGGCCGGCTGCAGGAGTAAAATAACAGAAAGACAGGAAAACAGCGGGAGAATCGGATATGGATACGATAAAGAAAATCATTATATACGGAGACAGCATCTCAACGACAGAGTACGGCGGAGGCGGATATGAGGCTTATCTCCGCGAGAGATTTGACGCGGAAGTGATCAACTATTCCGTGAGTGCCAGCGGGCTTTCCCTCGGCACTCCCAACAATACCCTGTCCATCCTGGAGAAGGACAAGAACCTGCACGCGGATGCGGATATCATCATTCTCTGGCATGGAACCAACGAGTGGTACTGGGGAAGCGAGATCGGCAGGCTGGGAAGCAAAGACAGGAACACCTTTCTCGGAGCCCTCGACCGTGCAGTTGAGCGGATCCGGGAGAAATCCCCGGACGCGGTGCTCTTCATGCTCACGCCGATCTACCGGTATCAGGCGCCGGACGAATGCGCACATGCCGGACGGGCTTATGAGACGGCAAACAAAGCCGGGTATACGCTTATGGATTACTACAATGCGATCCGCGAAGCCAGTGTATACTACGGATTTCCACTGATCGACACAAGAGTCCTGGCAGGCATCCATGAAGGCAATCATGAGAAGTATCTGAAAGATGACGTGCATCCGAACGAAGAAGGGTATCAGAGGATCTGGAAAGTGATCGAGCGGGAGATCGTGAATAATCCCTTATTAAATGCATGATTCGGGCATAGATCCGGAGAAGAGCAATCGGAAGAGAAGTAAATTGCAGGGAAGATAAATCAGAAAAATCGGGAAAATAGAAATCAGGAGAATTTAATCTTATGGAAAGAGAAAAGATCAACAGTCTTATGGAGAAGGTGTGCGGAAGAATGCTCCATCTCTCCAACACCTCCGTCGATGAGACCTGTCCCATCGGGATCATCGACTTTGATAAATGGGAGTGGCCCCAGGGCGTAGGTCTGTACGGCATGTACAAACATTATAAAAAGTCTGGGGCGAAGGAATATCTGCAGTACATCATTTCCTGGTTCGAGGAGAGGATCGCCGAGGGCGTGCCGGAGCGAAACGTCAATACGACCGCGCCCATGCTGACCATGGCTTTTGTGGCAGAAGAGACGAAAGACGAGAGAATGCTCGCCATGTGCCGGGAGTGGGCAGAGTGGGTGATGAACGAGATGCCCCGCACCGAGGAAGGCGGACTGCAGCACATCGTCTCCGGAGAGGAGAACCGTCAGCAGCTCTGGGACGACACCCTGTTTATGACCGTGCTGTTCCTGGCGAAGATGGGCGCTATGGAAAACCGGGAAGATTACAAAGAAGAAGCCTGCTATCAGTTCCTTCTGCACATCAAATATCTGGCAAACGCAGAAACCGGACTCTGGTACCACGGATGGACCTTTGAGGGAAGGCATAATTTCGCCAAAGCCTTCTGGGCAAGAGGAAACTGCTGGATTACCGCGGGTATCCCGGAGCTGATCGAGATCCTCGGTCTAGGCGGTTATCTGAAACGGTACCTGACCGGCGTTCTCACCAATCAGGTGGAAGCCCTGAAAAAACTGCAGGTGCCCAGCGGAATGTGGCACACTCTGCTTGACGAGGAAGAGTCCTATGAGGAGACGAGCGCTGCGGCGGGATTTGCTTACGGCATCCTGAAAGGCGTCCACATGGGGCTTCTGGATGAGGAGTACCTTGCCGTTGCAGAAAAAGCTGTGGAAGGTATCGTAGAACAGATCGACGAGGACGGAACCGTAAATCAGGTGTCATACGGAACAGGAATGGGTTCTGACCTGCAGCATTACCGTGATATTCCGACCTGCCCGATGGCATACGGACAGAGTCTGGTTATCATGATGCTCGGGGAAATATAAATCATAAATCAGATTACAATTCATGCGCCGGCTGTAGTGCAGCCGACGCATGAATTTCATTGGTACATTGTAAAGCAAATAGTGCTTTCTATTAGAAAAATGAAAGTCGAGGTGAGAACATAGAATGAACATTTATAAAGTTATTCAGGAAGTTAAAGAGGGATGGTCAAATGATAAAAAATTTCTCATTGATTATAATGGAATAAATTGTTTGTTAAGAGTAAGTGATGTGAATAGCTACGATAAAAAGCGATCACAGTTTAATTTACTAAAAAATCTTTATGATGACCATAAAATTAATATGCCGATACCGGTATTACTTGAAAAAGATGAATATCATACTTATATGATATTTGAATGGGTAAGAGGTGAAGATGCAAGAAA
Source organism: Lachnoclostridium sp. An169 (assembly GCF_002160525.1). Taxonomy (GTDB): domain Bacteria; phylum Bacillota; class Clostridia; order Lachnospirales; family Lachnospiraceae; genus Mediterraneibacter; species Mediterraneibacter cottocaccae. The sequence continues at coordinate 8,712 of NZ_NFKT01000033.1, read as the reverse complement.
AATTTTAACTAACTATTCTAAGGAAGAACAATTTGTTTTTGGTCAAAAAGCCGGCGCCTACCTAAAAGAAATACATAAAATAAAAAAAACAGATATGGTTTGGGAAGAATACTTTAACAAAAAAATAGATAGAAAAATAAAGCAGTATAGAGAATGTGGATTAGTCTTAAAAGAGGAGAAATACATTACAGATTATATCGATGCAAATAGGTATTTACTAAAGGGCAGACCGGTTTCATTACAACATGGAGACTATCACATAGGGAATTTTGTTATTGATGGAAATGATTTATATGTGATTGACTTTGATAGAATGGATTTTGGAGACCCATGGGAAGAGTTTACAAAAATAATATGGTGCAAAAATGTAAGCACTAGATTTGCTTATGGACGAATATGGGGATATTTTAATGGGTGTATTCCAAACGAATTTTGGAAGTTACTTGGACTGTATATGGCATTTTATATTATTTCATCTGTGGCGTGGGCTTCAAAAATAAGCAAAAAACAAGTGGATATAATGCTGCGGCAGACTCGGGAAATTTTGAAAGATTTTAAAGATTTTTCGCAAAGTATTCCGGATTGGGCATTAAAAGAAGAAAAACTGTTAAAGTCTACTAATAAACAATAGTGTAATGCAATTATTATTAAATATCGGAAATAGGAAGATATGATCAAAGTAGAAAATATAAGTAAAAGCTATTACGTGTCTGAAAAAAGAGAAAAAACAAAAATACGGAATCTTTTCTTTAAGACAAGAAAGCAAATTGAAGCATTAGATAATATTAGTTTTTCTGTTGAAGATGGAGAAATGGTTGGCTATATTGGACCGAATGGTGCCGGAAAGAGCAGCACTATAAAAATACTGAGTGGGATATTAACGCCGGATTCTGGAAAATGCACCATTAATGGTATGGTACCTTGGGAAGAACGTGTAAAGTATGTAAAAAATATTGGTGTTGTTTTTGGTCAGCGGTCACAACTATGGTGGGATTTACCTGTCATAGAATCCTATAATTTGTTAAAAGAGATTTACAAGATACCTAAGAATCAATATAAAAGAACCTTATTTAGACTTACAGATATGTTAGATTTGGATTCGCTCATAAACATTCCGGCAAGACAATTGTCTTTAGGACAGAGGATGCGATGTGAGATTGTAGCAGCTCTTTTACATGAACCTCGAATACTTTTTCTGGATGAACCAACTATAGGATTAGACGCTGTTTCAAAAAAATCAGTCAGACAATTTATAAAAAATATTAATAAAGAATCAAATCTTACATTACTGTTAACAACTCATGACATGCAAGATATAGAGATGCTAACAAAAAGAATTATTTTTCTGGCAAAAGGGAAAATATTATTTGACGGAGAAATTGAAACTATTAAACAGAAATATAATAAAAAGATGGTTTATATTAAATGCAAGGGTAATAAACCTAATCTTATCGAAGGAATAGAAATTAAGGATGAAGATGAGGGATATTTTACCGTTAAATTGGATAAAAAAAAGATTACTGAAGAATCAGCTATTAAATATTTGATTAGTAGATCGGAGATTATTGATATAACATCACACGATTTATCGACAGAAGAAATTGTAATTCAGATGTATAAGGACTATCAGGTATGAGAACTTTTATTGCATATATAAAAATTAGTTTAAGTAATCAGATACAATACAAGATAGCCTCATATGCGGGGGTTATTGTTCAATTCTGTTGGGCTGTAATGAACATTTTATTATATCGTACATTCTACTTAAGTAATAATAATACTAATATGAGTTTCCAACAGGTTGTATCATATATGTGGCTTCAGCAAGCGTTTTATTCTTTATTTGCAACATGGTCCTTAGATTCTAAAATACTTAATTCGATTGTAAGCGGCTCTGTTTGTTATGAATTGTGTCGCCCAATGAAGTTATACAATAGTTGGTTTTTTCAAAATGTGGCGAGAAGAATAGGAAAGGCTCTTCCTAAATGTATACCCATTATATTGGTTTCATCTATATTGCCAGGGGAATTTAGGTTAAGATGGGAAATAAAAAGCTATGAATTTTTTGCATTCATTATTTCCATGTGTTTATCACTGGTATTGGTTGTTTCATTTTGCATGCTTATTTATATTATAGTTTTTTTTATAATTTCACCTCTAGGAATAAAAATGATTTTGTCTGCACTTTTAGATTTTATGACAGGAGCAGTTATACCCTTAGCTTTTTTTCCGGAATGGATGAATAAAATTTTGGCAATTTCTCCATTTACATATATGCAGAATATACCTTTACAGATTTTTTGCGGAAGTATAGCTGGTTTTGAAATTATATACTCGCTTTTCATGCAAACTATTTGGGTATTGATTTTTATTTTAGTTGGAAATATTTTAATGCAGAAAGCTATTAAAAAAGTGATAGTGTTTGGAGGATAAATGATTCTATATATTCAATATTTAAAGGCCTATTTTATGTCCATTTCCCAGTATAAGAAGTCAGCAATACTTACTATAATTGGTCAATTTCTAACCTCGTTGTTCTCTCTTTTAGGAATAAACTTTTTGTTTTCACAGTTTAATTCATTAGGTGGCTTTACTTACGAGGAAATACTATTATGTTATTCAAATATAACATTTGCCTTTTCTTTAGCAGAATTTTTCGCAAGAGGATTTGACACATTTCCGTATTTAATATCAGATGGAAGATTTGACAGGATTTTATTACGACCAAGAGGGGCAATTCTTCAGATTTTAGGAGCAACTTTTGAAATTAGTAGGTTAGGAAGGTTGTTTCAAGCAATTTTGATATATATATGGGTATTGCCTAGAAGTAAGATAGTATGGAATTTTTTTAACATATTTGTTTTACTGGAAATACAAATATGCGGTTTTGTTTTATTTGTTTCTCTATTCATTTTATATGCAACGATTTGTTTTTTTACAACACAAGGATTAGAAATATTCAATATATTTACCGATGGGAGCAGGGAATTCGGAAAGTATCCTTTTGCAGTTTACGGTGATAAAGTTCTTAAGATATTTACATATGTTGTGCCAGTTGCCTGTATCCAGTATTATCCTATAAGCTATCTTACCGGAAAAACAGGAAATATGCTATATGCTTTTACACCGCTGTTTGTAATACCCTATACAGTGCTGGTGGTGATATTTTGGAAAATAGGAGTGAAAAAATATACTTCTACGGGATCTTAATATAGTTCATTTCGTAATGCAGAGAAAAATGATCAATTTGACATTATTAACAAACTCTTTGGATTGACAGTTTCTGAAGGAGGGTAGAAAAATGAAATCAAAACTTTTCACTCACAGTATGATTCACAATAATCCGGGTCTGGCTCCCTATGAGTCGAAATATAACGACCCGCATTTCCTGAAAAAAAGAAATTTTGACGGGAAAGTGTTCGATCTTTTCGACTGCGCCCAGTTCGCGCTCTTATGGGATGGACTGGATGCGGCGAATCCGGACAGAGAGAAAGTCTTTCCCGCCGGGAGCGAAGAGAGGCTCTGGGTTCTGGAGCGGAAAAAGGATCTGAAGAAAAAGTACAGGGAGGCACAGCAATGCGGCCTGGATGTGCTTTTTATGATGGATATCATCGTGCTACCCAAACGGATCGGAAGCATTTATCCGGAGATCTTCAATGAAGATCACAAAATCGATATCCGGAAGCCAAAGATGAAGGAGATTATGGATGTCCTTTTCGATGAAATTTTTTCCGAGTTTCCGGAGGTGTCCGGCATTTATATCCGTTTTGGGGAGACTTATGTCGGAGAGGCCTATGGGACGCCCTGGCATTTTGGCAACAATCCGATCCTCGGAGATGAGGTGGAAGCTCATCTGTTTCTGATCCGGTACCTGATGGAGAAAGTCTGCCGTCAGCACAATAGAAAAATCTATTACCGTACCTGGGGATTCGGGGCATTTCAGTATGATCCGGAGTGCTATCTGCAGATCAGCGGACAGATCGAACCCCATGAGAAGTTCTTCTTCTGCATCAAACATACCGCCGGAGATTTCCACCGGGATTTCCCCTTCAACCAGTCCCTCAATAAAGGAAAACACCGCCAGGTTGTAGAGATACAGGCGGCGAGAGAATACGAAGGCAAAGGCGCGTATCCCAATTATATCGGAAGTGGTGTGATCTCTGGATTCGAGGAATTTAAGTGGCTGATGAAGGAAAATGAAGTCCAATCTCTCTCGGAGATCTTTGGAGACAGCAGGGATAGTGCGGACAGGCACTCTGCTGAAAGTGACTATGCTGACCGCAACGGAGGCGAGGCAGATAGCTGTAGCAGTGTAGGAGAAAACAACTCACGGATCGCCGGCGTCTGGATCTGGCCCAGAGGCGGCGGATGGGACGGTCCTTATATTAACGGGAGAAACGGAAAAGACGGAACGGTGGCCGTAGAGCATGGAGAGGAATTGTGGGCGGACGTCAATACTTATGTCATTTCATCCTGGGCAAAAGATCCTTCTTGCTCAGACCGCTATTATGCCATGAAGTATGCCAGAGAAGAGCTTGGAATGAACGAAAAAGATGCCGTGATCTTTTATGAGATCCTCATGCAGTCAGAACGGGCGGTCCTTCTGGGACGGGGAACAAACAGCGAAAACCTCTCCTGGGATGTATTCTGGACAAGAGATCAGAACATCGAATATTCCCGCCTGATGCTCAACATCCGGAACGCTGTCGGCGTCGGACAGACTGACCTGCTTCTGAAAGAGAAGCGCCGCAGTGTGGAAATATGGGAAGATATCTGCCGTCTGGCACAACGCCTGTCAGACGATCTGGCGATAAAGAGATACATTGTCACGACTTGTCGGTACGGATTTTATCTGTACTCTTTATATGAAGTCATGTACCGCGCCAATGTGTTTGCAGTGCTCGGCGGACGAAAGCAGGAAGTCGAGAAGGCAGTAGATGAGTATGAGAAGTTGTGGGAGGAGTGGGAAGAACTCTTCCGCACAGAACCCGGATGTCCCACCTTATATGAGAAAAAAGATGAATATCTTGACCTGATTGGCTATGACTGGAACAAAGGATTTGACTCTGCCATTAATCCGCTGCGTATGCTGGATGAAGACGGGAGAATCCTGGCGGGGAATATGGCGGAGACGGAAGAGTGTGATGCTTGGGGGCTTAAGAAAGGTTAAGATTCTGCAAAATATAAAGGATAAACTATGGAATTTCGGGAAAGTTGACAGGGGGATACCGGCATGAAAATTGGGGCTTATCAATTTGAAATTTCAGATGATGTACTTTGTAATCTAAATACTATTAAGAGAGCGATTACTCTGGCAAGTCAGAATGATATAAAGATCTTAGCTTTCCCAGAGTGTGCATTAACGGGATATCCTCCGAAAAATATAAAAAATTCTGCCGCTGTAAATTTTAAGCATTGTGAACTTGCATATAAAGAGATTAGGAATATTGCTTCCGGGAATGATATATTTGTTATTCTTGGAAGCGTTACAAAAAATTGTGACAATTACTTCAATAGCGCTCTCTTGTTTACACCTGACAGAAAGATGATGTCTTATCACAAAAGAGCCTTATGGGGATGGGATGCAGACAATTTTAAGTTTGAAAATACTACTGGAGTGTTTGAGTTAGGTGGATTAAAAGTCGGAGTCAGAATTTGTTTTGAGATCAGATTTCCCGAATTTTTCAGGGAACTATATCACCATCATACGGATCTTAATATTATTCTTTTTAATGATGTCTCTGATCAGAAGGATGATCACAGATATGAGATGATAAAATCTCACATTCAGACCCGCGCAGTAGAAAATGTTACATATATATTGTCAGTCAATAACATATTTCCCTGCCAGACAGCGCCGACAATGATATGCGACAGATCAGGACGAATATTGAAAGAACAACCAAGAAATGAAGAAGGACTGCTTGTCTATGATCTGCAGAACACTCCATTAAACTGGGGAGAAGAGGGCAGAAAGAAAATTTCGGACTGGCTGACAGCAAAAAAAGAAGAAGACATTGATAAAGGAGCAGAAAAGATATGGACAAGTTGATCCGAATGGAGAAAATACATAAAGAATTTGTTGTATATGAACGTCTGGAGGGGAAATGGAGCTTGCTGAAAGGAGCGTTTATCCGCACCAAAAAGAAGGTGGAAGCACTGAAAGAAATGAGCTTTAGCATCAACAGAGGTGAACTGGTGGGTTTTATCGGACCAAACGGGGCGGGAAAATCCACCACGGTGAAGATCATGAGCGGGATCTTAAATCCAGACAGTGGTTCCTGTGTAATCGACGGGCGCATTCCCTGGAAAAACAGGATTGAACATGTTTCCAGAATCGGTGTTGTATTCGGACAGCGGAGTCAGCTGTGGTGGGATGTGCCGGTCAAGGACTCATTTTCTCTACTAAAAGATATCTACAACATTCCGAATTCCAGTTATGAGGAGCGGCTCTATGAACTTCTGGAGAGGCTGCAGATCAGGGATCTGCTGAATACACCTGCCCGTCAGTTGTCTCTGGGACAGAGAATGCGTTGTGAAATCGCAGCAGCTCTCCTTCACCGCCCGCAAATCCTTTTCCTTGACGAGCCGACAATCGGTCTCGATGCTGTATCGAAACTGGAACTGCGGACATTCCTGAAAGAAGAAAATGAAAAAAGCGGAGTAACGGTTTTTATGACCACCCATGATATGGATGATATTGAAGCGGTATGCAACCGTGTAATGGTGATAGGCCGGGGGACACTCCTGTTCGACGGATCACTATCTGACCTGAGGGCACATTTTGGATCGCAAGAGAAAGAAGATATCGATGATGTGATCGTGCGGATGTACCATGACCTGAAGCTGTTGACTTAAAAAGGCTTATTCAGTTTCGGCATTAAAAGCCTTTTTAAGGCGTTATTTGGAGGAGATGAGAAATGAAAACACATTCAATCAGAGCGGCTTTTTCGCTTTTCCGTATCAGCACTGTTGACAACTTGCAGTATCGGGCAGCGGCATTTTCCGGTGCAGTGATGTGCGTATTTTACGCGCTGATCGACATTACAGTTTTTACTGTATTTTATAAATATGGAAGTAACAGCGGTTCGAGTATGTCCCTGTCGTTGACTCAGATGGCTTCATATATCTGGCTGAAACAGCTCATGCTCCCACCTTATGGAATCTGTCCGGAGTTCCGTGCCAAAATAGAAAATGGCGATATCGGTCTGGAACTATGCAGACCATGGAATCTGTATACTCATTGGTTCGCCAAGCTGTCTGCATGGAGGATCGGTGGCGTATGGTGGCGTTCCATTATTCTGGTAGTGATCGCATTGATCATTCCCAGACCATATAAGCTGGGTATGCCTGTATCTTTGCCTTACTTTATCCTGTTTCTTGTTTCGGCGGTTACAGCTTTTGTTTTCTGGGCGGCCTATCATATGCTGGTCACTGCGGTGCGGATCAATATAACCTGGGGCGAGGGACCATGCGTTATCCTGCTTCTGGTCGGAGAGATTCTGTCCGGTCTTTATTTTCCGCTGCAGATGTGGCCAGATTTTCTGCAGCCTTTTCTTACAGTGCAACCGTTTGCCAGTTCCTTTGACCTGCCGCTCAGGTTCTATGTAGGATCGATCGCACCTGATCAGGCACTAGAGGCAATCCTGCTTCAGATCGCCTGGACTTTGGCTTTTATTGCGGCAGGCCGTCTGATTATGCGCAGAAAATTAGAAAAACTGATCGTACAGGGAGGATGAAGCAATGGGAAAAAGTATCCGTTTGTTTTTCAAATTTTTCAAGATGCACCTTCTGTCAAAACTTGAATACAAGGGATGGTGGCTTGCGTTTCTGCAGCAGTTTATCATGTGCATCATTGAACTGCTGCCCACAGTGTTGATGTTCTACCGTATGGGCAGTATCGGAGAATGGTCAATGGAAAGGATCCTTCTGATCTATTCTCTGGCGGTTATTTCCTTTGGAATCGCGGAAGCTTTCTGTGATGGATTTGCAAACTTCCCATGGAAAATGCTTCGTTCGGGAGATTTTGACCGCCTGTTGCTCCGCCCAAAATCCTTGATCTTACAGGTTGCCGGTTCTGTAATATCCGTGCACAGACTGACCAGAGCCTTTGCGGGAATTGGAATTTCCTTATGGGCTTTGAATCGGTTGGAAGCGACATTTTCCGTCTTTAATCTGATGCTTCTTCTGTTGGCAATCATCGGCGGAACACTTATGTACAGTGGGATCTTTATTATGAGCTCCGGAATTGCATTTTTTACGATTAAGGCTTTGGACTGGATCAATATATTTACCTATGCCAGTTATCAGATTACACGGATCCCCGTGCCCTATATGCCCGGATGGATCCGGGGATTTTTCACATTTATCGCGCCGCTTCTGGTAGTCAGCTATTACCCTGCTGCGGCAGTCTGCGGTTGGGAGGCACCTTACATGGGGCTGATCTCGCTTCCGGCGGGCGCTCTGTTCTTCACATTTTCACTTGGGATATGGAGGATTGGAGTGGCACATTATAAAAGTACAGGGAGTTAAGTACAGAAGTTTTTTATATGTCTTGATAAATAATGCAAGACAGAATATAATGGAATTAGCTAACCTGGCTATATTAGCGTCGGGTTAAAATAACCATCTAGTGTCAGGCTAAAATAGCCAATCCTAGTCAAATTAAAAAAGCCATTACATACAGGTCTTCATCCTCTTATACTGATGATA
>NZ_NFKT01000032.1 GCF_002160525.1 Lachnoclostridium sp. An169 | reverse complement strand
CACCTATGCCATTACTGACACCGGCTTGTGGTTCACTACACTTGGCGGTAAATACCCGTGACTGGACTTTCACCAGTAAGATTAGTGCCATGCTCGGCACACAAGGAAAGACCCGCGGATCGCTCCGCAGGTCTCGCTGATGTTTCCTAATCCTTCATCTCTATGGCTTTTTTCGGGCAGGCTCCGGCGCAGATTCCGCAGCCTACACATTTTTCTTCGTGGAGTTTCCACAGTTTTTCCTTGCGGTCAACTGTGATCGCTTCCTGGGGACATTTCTTTGCGCAGAGTGTGCAGTAGACGCATTTTTCCGGGTCTACCGCCGGTTTTCCGCCGCCTCCGCCTGAAGCCGTCTGTTCTTCCGTCTTCGGTTTCACATAGTTCTCGCTCTTCTTCTGAACATCCGGCGCCGTATAGCCTTTCTCCATAAACAGGCATTTCTTCGGACATACGCTTACGCAGCTTCCGCACTGAACGCAGTCGAAACGGTTGATTATCCATGTGCCTGCCTTCCGGTCCACCTGGATCGCCTGGGACGGACAGGAGCGCATGCACAGCCCGCAGCTGATGCAGTCCTCGATCTTTATCGTCACGTGCCCCCGCATCCGCTCCGGATAGTCCACCGGCTCAAAGGGGTAGCCCGTGGTCGCCGGTTTCCGGAACAGATTTTTCAGCACTCTTCCTGCCAGTGTAAATATTCTCGTCTTCTCCATACTGCACCTCCTAACGCTCCGTGCAGCTCACGCACGGGTCAATGGTCAGGATCAGCACCGGCACATCCGCGAGCTGGCACCCTTTGAGCATCTCCACCATGGGAGGTATGTTGCTTGTCGTAGGCGTGCGCAGCCGGAAACGGTCCAGATATTTCGTGCCGTTTCCCTTGACGTAGTAAATCGCCTCGCCTCTGGGCTGCTCGATGCGCATGAAGAACTCTCCCGACGGATTCCCCTTCACCGGAACGCTGATATCTCCCTCCGGGATTTTCCCGATGGCTTCCCGGATCAGTTCAAAGGACTGCATCAGCTCTTTCAGCCGCACCTCGCATCTCGCGTAGGAATCGCACTCCTGTGATGTAACCGGCGCAACGGTAAGATCCTTATAGGCTGCGTATCCAAGCAGCCGTGCGTCATACTCCACACCGCTGGCGCGCAGCATGGGGCCTACAGCACCCATGGCGATGGCATTTTCCTTTGTCAGGATACCGGTTCCTTTCAGACGGCTCTGCACGGTATAATCCTGAAGAAATGTCTCCACAACCGGCTTCAGCTCTCCCTCCAGATCCTTCACCGCATGGAGGATGTCATTTAACATGGAAGAATCCATATCTTTCTGGACGCCTCCCACACAGTTAACGGAATGGATGATCCTTCCTCCCGTCGTCTCATCGAACATGTCCAGGATCTTTTCCCGCAGCCTCCAGCTCTCCATAAACAGGCTCTCGAACCCCATGGCGTCCGCCAGAAGTCCCAGCCAGAGCAGATGGCTGTGTACACGGCTCATCTCCATCCAGATGGTGCGCAGGTATTTTGCACGGTCAGGCACCTCGATTCCCATGACCTGCTCCACTGCCTCGCAGTAGCCGAGTCCGTGCCCGCAGCTGCAGATTCCGCAGACCCGCTCCGCAATATATACATACTGTTTAAAATCTCTCTTTTCCACCAGTTTTTCCAGTCCCCGGTGAATGTAGCCGATGCTCGGCACCGCGCCCACCACGGTCTCATCCTCCAGGACGAGATCCAGATGGACAGGCTCCGGCAGCACCGGGTGCTGGGGACCGAAAGGTACGATACTTCTCTTTGCCATATTTCCTACTCCTTCTTCTTAAACGGCGCCGTCTCATCGATCCGGTACAGCCTGTCATGATAATCTGTCTGAATGTTGGTAATCTTCACGCCGAAAAGCTCCGCCGCTTCGTTTTCCTGCAGAAATGCACACGGATAAATCTGGGTGATGCTCGCCACCTCTTCGTCCATCTCCACATCCAGCCGGAGCGTTACCATCTCGTAGTCTTTACAGAAGGAGTAGCTCATCTCGTATCCGCCTTCCACCGAAACCGCACAGATCTGAACCAGCCTCCAGTCCTTTGCCTTCATATCCACGATTGCCGGGAAGAACTCCCCTTTCGTGACTTTCCTGATCTCACTCTGATATGCCATGTCCGTCACCTCCCGCCGTTCCCGGATGCCCGCTCTTTTCCGCGGCTTTCTTCGCCTCAAGCGCCGTCTGCTTTTCGTCTAGCACTTTCAGCGCCTGCACGACCCCGTCGATGATCGACTCCGGACGCGCCGCGCAGCCGGGCACGTATACGTCTACCGGGATCACCGTATCGATCCCGCCTTTTATGTTATAACATTCTTTAAAAACACCGCCGGTGCAGGCGCAGATTCCCACTGCCACCACCACTTTCGGTTCCGGCATCTGACTGTAGATCTGCTTTACCACACTCTCGGTCTGGCTGTTTACCCCTCCGGTAATCAGAAGGATATCCGCCTGGAAAGGATCTCCGGTGTTGATAATTCCAAACCGCTCGATATCGTATTTCGGCGTCAGGCAGTCCAACACCTCGATGTCGCAGCCGTTGCAGCTGCTGGCGTCATAGTGGAGCAGCCACGGTGATTTTGAAACTTTACTCATGCTTGTCCTCCTCCCTACTTATCCAGCATCAGAATCAGTATGTTTACTCCACCTGCCACCAGGGTCACTACCCAGCAGCTGTAGAGAAGCGTTTTCCATTTTACACGGGCGCTCACATTGTCCCACAGCGTTTCCATAAAGAAGATCAGCGCGCAGGCGAGCACTGCTACAATCCAGCTCCACCATGTGCTGTTGATAAAGAACAGACAGAAAATGCCGAAGAGCAGGATCATCTCATAATATTCCGCAATGTTCATGATCGCCAGAGTCGTTCCTGACATCTCCGTAGTAATTCCCTTGACCATCTCCTGGTGCGCATGATGGCTAGTGGACAGGTCGAAAGGCGATTTACGGAACTTGATCGCCGCAGTGAACATGAATCCCACGAGCAGCCCCGGCATCCAGATCACTGCGCTTACATCTGCCCGGATGATGTCCGATACATGGAAAGATCCGGTTGTCAGATAGAATCCCACCGCCACCAGAAGGGTCAGCGGCTCGTATGCCATCATCTGGAGCATCTCCCGGCTCGCACCCATGTTGGCGTACGGGGAAGAATCGCTGGACGCCGCCATGATCAGGAACATGTCCGCCGTACTTAAGATGAACAGCACCATCAGAAGATCAGCCCCGGCGAACAGCATGCACCCGGCAATCACAAGGATCACAAGGTAGCTTAAGTTCAGAAGAAGCTGGACATTGTTGACCGCGATCATCTCTTTGGAAAAAAGTTTGCCGATATCATAGAACGGCTGAAGCAGATGCGGTCCTTTTCTCCTCTGCATCCTGGCGCTTATGATTCGCTCCACACCGTCCAGGAGACCGCCCAGGAGTGGCGCAAATATCAGATAGGCAAGTACAAATAAGACTTTTTCCATCACAGGGCACCTCCAATCACAAGACAGAACCCGAGTACAAGCACGGCAGCGGCCAGGATAATCGCCGGAATCCGCAGGTGTCTGCGCCCGAATTCAAAACGCAGATACCAGTTGCTCAGATACAGATGTTCTTTATCCCCGAAGCTGTTTGTAAAGTAGCGGTTGTCGCCCTCGTTGATTCCGTTCATATAGATCGGCACCAGCTCCCGGTGCGACCTGCGGCTGATGAAGAACATAACCACCGGGACAATGAAGATTGACACAAGCATAATCGCCATTGTCGCAAGCACACTCATCGACAGAACGTCTGTGGAATTTCCGAACAGCTCCCGCACAATCGGATTGACCACCTTGATTGCCACAAAAGGAAGGAAGAGGCACAAAAGCAGCATCACCGCTGCATGGAATGACATGGATACATATTCATCCCTGTGAGTCACATCTTTCACCGTGTCACGCGGGATATGGTAGCACAGAAGCTTTGCCAGCCATTTCGTCCAGTAAAACATGGTTGTGGCGCTGCCGTATGCGATGAAGAGCACCAGGACAAAGTTCCCGGAGTCCACGAATGCCTTGAGGGCAACCCATTTGGAAATCAGCATGCCGAAAGGCGCCAGATACATTCCGGCGATTCCGATTCCCATGATATACGCCAGTTTCGGAATCCGGATAATCAGCCCGTGCATATCCTCGATATCCCTGGAACCCAGGCAGTTTTCCGTAGCGCCCACGGACTGGAACAGCATGGATTTGCTGACCGAGTGGAAGATCATCAGGAATACGGCAGCCCAGACCGTCTCCTCCACGCCGATCCCGGCGCAGCCCACGATCAGTCCCAGATTGGAGATTGTGGAGAATGCCAGCACTTTCTTGCCGTCATTCTGTGCAATCGCCATCATACTTGCCATGATAAATGTCAGGCCGCCGATGCTTGAGACGATAATCCCGGTCATATTTCCGTAGAACGCCGGGGAAAGACGGATCAGCAGATACACACCTGCCTTTACCATGGTCGCACTGTGAAGCAGCGCGCTGGAAGGCGTAGGCGCCACCATTGCCCCCACAAGCCAGGTGGAAAAGGGAAGCTGCGCGGATTTGGTCAGTCCCGCCAGGGCAAGACAGATCAGCGGCACCTCCGCGCCTGCACTGATCACATCCAACAGCTGGACAGTTCCTTCCATAAACGCCATCCATGTAATGCCTGCGGCAAATCCCAGACCGCCCAGCAGGTTCATCCACAGAGCGCAGAAGCTGTTGTTCACCGCCTCATCTGTTCTCGTATATCCGATCATCAGGAACGAAATCACACTGGTGATCTCCCAGAAAAAGTACATCCAGATCAGATTCTGGGAAAAGACCAGACCGAACATGGCTGCCAGAAACAGGAACAGCATGGAAAAGAAAAACGGCTGCCGGTCCTGAACATCTGTATGATGCGCGTGATATCCCTTCATATACCCCACGGTATAGATACAGATAAATCCTCCGATAAATGCGATGATGATGCACATGAGAATGGTCAGCCAGTCCACGGACATGTGGGGTCCTTCCGCCACCTCAGTCGAGAACTCCGTATAAAGCATCAGCACCGTCTGCCCCACGGACAGCAGAATGGGCAGGATTCTTCTGTATTTTATACTCAGATATACGATCAGGCACATCAGGATAATATCCCCCGCTGCCATCAGATGATCCACCAGTTCCGTTGACGGATAGAGCATCAGCGTTTCCGCCCCGCCTGCCAGCCACTGAACGATAAAAATCACCGTCGTCAGCATCACGATCCCGGCTCCTGTGTATACCATGATTCCCCTGGATCTGCTCTCCCGCATAAAGGGGAAAATCAGGGCAAACAGCACCGGGATACCGATTAAAAATGGTATCATTGTCATATTTTCAGCACTTCCTCTCTTTATGTATTCTGGCATATAATTCAGATACACTTTTACAGATATCTGTATATATTGAATAAAAAATTGCCCATTATTGTTATAATCCTGATTCATTTTTTTTACAATACCAAATTTGTTCTTTCTTCTTCCTTTTCCGGCAAAATTTTTCTTACTCTTTCTTTTCTCCCGGAATGTGCTAGAATGGTAGTGTTCGGAATTCCAGGGGAGGTGCCGTTATGCACGAACTGAGTATTACAGAGCATCTGCTCGATTACTGTCTCAAAGAAGCACAGAGACAGGGCGCTGTGAAAATCCGCGCCATAAAAATATGTGTGGGGCAGCTTGGAGGGATCGTCCCGGAGTGTATCCAGGTCTATCTGGACATGCTCTCCGAAGGGACCATCGCAGAGGGCGCACGCATCGAGGCGGAGTTTCTTCCGGTCAGGGTCCGCTGCCGGGACTGCGGCAGGGAAGGCGAGATCACTCCCCGCAGCCTGCAGTGTCCGCACTGCGGCAGCCTCAGGCTGGAGCTTCTCTCGGGGAAAGAATTTTATATCGAAAGTATGGAGGTAGATACAGATGGAGATAAAGGTACTGCACCAGATCATGGACTGGAACGAGGATGTGAGCCAGGAAGTACGGGAGACACTGGCAGGGCATAAAATCTGCATGGTCAATGTCATGGGAAGTCCCGGCGCCGGAAAGACCAGCATGATTACCGCCCTTATCGGCGCCCTGAAAGACCGTTTCCGCATCGGAGTCATTGAGGGAGATATTGCAGGAAAGATCGACGCCGAGCGGATTGCGGATCTGGGGATCCCCACCGTGCAGCTCAACACAGACGGAGCCTGCCACATCGAAGCCATGAGCATCCGTGCGATCCTGCCGGAGCTCCCCCTGGATTCTCTGGATCTGATCTTCGTGGAAAATATCGGGAATCTTGTGTGCCCGGCAGAGTTTCGGATCGGGGAATCTCTGCGTATCACCCTCCTCAGCATACCGGAAGGGGACGACAAAGTAGAGAAATACCCGCTCATGTTTACCGATACCGACTGCCTTGTCTTAAATAAGTACGACATGCTTCCTTATTTCGATTTTGATGCGGAGCGGGTTGTGGCAAATTATCATACCGTAAATCCCGGCGCGCCCTTCTTCCATGTCAACAGCCGCGATGGGGAAGGTGTCGGGGAACTGGCAGAATTCATCGCAGGGAAAATCTCCGCTGCGTTTGGCGAGGATGCGGCTTTGACAGGAGACGCGACTGCGGCGGGCGAGACTGCCCCGGCGGAGGAAGCGGCTCCCGCGGATGACAGATCATGAGTCGGGAATCCATGACGCGGATCCGCCTGACGGTATCCGGCATCGTCCAGGGCGTGGGCTTCCGCCCCTTTCTCCACAGACTGGCAGAAAAATACCGGATCGGCGGATGGGTGCGCAACACCTCAGAAGGGCTGGAAGGGGAACTGGAAGGGACGGAGCAGAATCTGGAACACTTTCTGAAAGATCTGCAGGATTCCCCGCCGCCCATGGCGGTAATCGAAGAAGTCCGGGCAATGCCTGCCAAAGAGACATCCGACGATTCCGATTCCGCCTGTCAGCCGGGGAAATTCGTTATACGCAAGAGCCGCATCAGCGCCGGACACACTCTTGTCTCCCCGGACATTTCCATCTGTCCGGAATGTGCCAGAGAGCTTTACACCCCTTCGGACCGCAGATACCGCTATCCGTTTATCAACTGTACCAACTGCGGTCCCCGGTACACGATCATCCGGGATCTGCCCTACGACCGGGAGCGCACGGTCATGGAACAGTTCCCCATGTGCCCGGAATGTGAACAGGAGTACCACGACATCCGCAGCCGCCGCTATCACGCGCAGCCCGACTGCTGCCCGGCGTGCGGTCCGCAGGTCTTTTATCGAGAAGCCAGAGAAGCGATGCAGCCAAAGGCCACGGCACAAACTCTCCCTCCGGAAAGCACAACACAAACTCTCCCATCGGAAAGCACAGCCGCCGGAATGGATCCGGAGCCCTTTCGTGCTGCCCAGGAACTGCTCGTCCAAGGCGGGATTCTCGCAGTGAAAGGCATCGGCGGAATTCATCTTGCCTGTGACGCCTGCCGACCGGAAGCAGTCCGTCGGCTTCGACAGCGCAAGCACCGCCCGGAAAAGCCCCTGGCTGTCATGTGTTCCTCCCTGGAGGCAGTCCGCCGGATCTGCCGTGTGACACCGGAAGAAGAACGCCTTCTCGCCAGTCCCGCGCGTCCGATCGTCCTTCTTGCGAAAAAGGACCGGGATTCTGCAGTGCTCAGGGAGTTAAGCTTCAGCCCCCGCCTTGGCGTCATGCTTCCGTACACGCCTCTGCACATGCTTCTTCTGGACGGGACGTATGGCGGACCGGACACGGTGGTCATGACAAGCGGAAATGTTTCCGGATGTCCGGTGATCACGGAAAACAAAGAGGCGCTTACCGCCCTCGGGGATGTGGCAGATGGATTTCTTCTGCACAACCGCCCCATCGAGAACCGCTGCGATGATTCTCTCGTCATGGAGTGGCAGGGCGCTCCCTGTTTTTTCCGGCGGAGCCGGGGATATGCCCCCTCGCCGCTGAAGATGAAGGAGTGCGCCGCCGAAACCTCCGGAGACGCGGCCAGCCCGGAAACAGAAGACAAGGGCGGCATTTTCGCCATGGGCGCGGAACTGAAAGCTTCTTTTGCCCTTGGGAGAGGTGACGAAGTATTTTTAAGCCCCTATATCGGGGATCTGAAAAATGCCGAGACAGCCGCCCATTATAATGAAGCGCGCCGAACTTACGAGCGCCTCTTCCGCCTGGAACCATCCCTGTTCGTCTGCGACCTGCACCCGGACTATATTTCCACCCGGATTGCCGCAGAAGAAGCCTCCCGCAGAGAAGTCCCCCTTCTGCAGGTGCAGCACCACTGGGCGCATATGGCTTCCTGCATGGCGGACAACGCCCTGTCCGAACCCTGCTTCGGCATCATCTGGGACGGCACGGGGCTTGGAACGGACGGCGCCGTCTGGGGCGGCGAATTCCTGACCGGAGATTACTCTGACTTCAGGCGCACAGGTTCCATCCGCCCCGTTTCTCTCGCCGGAGGAGACAAAGCCGTCCAGGAGATCAGCCGGATCGCCCTTGCGCTTCTCCTGGACGCGGGGATCAGCCCGGAAGGACTCATATCCCTGCCGGAGGACAGATGCAGAATGCTCTCCCGCCTGATCCACTCCTCAATCCCGCCCCGTGCTTCCAGTATCGGACGGCTTTTCGACGGAGTATGCTCCCTGCTTCTTGACCGCGCAGATGTCAGCTATGACGGGGAAGCGCCCGCCCTCGTGGAATCGCTCTGCCCGTTGGAAGTTCCGGATACTGTTCCGGGTCAGACAGAGACATACCTCAGAGAACTCTCTTATCCCCTTTCCTTTTATATGGAGGACAGAGGAGATAACAAATGGGGTGTCCGCATCTTTGACACCCGCCCGGTCATCCGCGGAATCGTCCGGGACATCCAGAAGGGCAGACCGCCGGGAGAAACTGCCCTGCGTTTTCAGGCAACACTCTGCTGCATGGCTCTGGAACAGTGCCTGGCGCTAAATCCCTGCAAACTTCCCGTTGTCCTCTCCGGAGGTGTATTCCAGAACCGGTTCCTCCTGTCCGGAATCACCTCGCTGCTTGAGGAAAACGGATTTCACGTATATACACACCATCAGGTTTCTACCGGCGATGAAGGGATCTGTCTCGGACAGCTCGCCATCGCACGAAAAAGAAGGAGTGACAGTCATGTGTCTGGCAATGCCGATGAAAATTAAAACAATAGATGGAAAGACAGCATCCTGCGACGCCGGAGGGCTGACCCAGTCCGTCCGGATTGACTTTATCGAGGACGCTCTTCCCGGCGATTACGTCATGGTTCACGCCGGATTTGCCATCGAAAAAATGTCGGAAAAAGAAGCAAAGGAAAATCTGGAACTGTTGGAGGAGATTCAAAATGCTTTGTGAACAGGACTTTAAAAATCCCGGGAACGCTGCCGGCACGCTTGAAAAAATCCGGCAATATGCGCCCTCTTCCGGGGAAATCAGGATCATGGAAATCTGCGGCACACACACCATGGCAATCGCCCGCAGCGGACTGAAAACTGTCCTGCCGCCTTCCATCCGCCTGCTCTCCGGTCCCGGCTGTCCGGTCTGCGTCACCCCCGCCGGGGCAATGGATATGATTCTCTCGCTCTCCGAAAAGCCGGACGTTCTCATCGCAAGCTACGGCGATCTTCTGCGCGTCCCCGGTTCCCGCAGAGGCGACAGCCTCATGAACCGCAGGGGCGCCGGCGCAAAAGTGCTCTCCGTCTATTCGCCCATGGAGGCGCTGCAGACAGCCCGGGAGCACCCGGAACTGGAAGTCGTTTTCCTCGGAGTCGGATTCGAGACCACTGCCCCCGGGACAGCCGTCTGCATCAGGGAAGCAGCTTCCCTCGGGGTGACGAATTTTTCCGTTCTCTGTCTTCTGAAAAAGACTTTCCCTGCGCTTCGGGCGCTGATCGAATCCCCGGACTTTGCCGTGGACGGATTCCTGTGTCCCGGACATGTGGCGGCCATCACCGGCTCTGACGCATTCGCCTTTCTGCCGGAGGAATACGGACTGCCGGCGGTGGTTGGCGGATTTGAAGCCGCGGATCTGCTCGGCTGTGTCCTGGAACTGACCCGGATGATCACCCGGAAATCGCCTGCCCTCGTCAACGAATATACCCGTCTGGTCCGCCCCCAGGGGAATCCGGCGGCGAAAGAACTGATCGGTCAGGTATTCTGCTCCGCTCCCTCCGACTGGCGCGGACTGGGGCATATCGAAGAAAGCGGCTTCCGGATACGGGAAGAATACCGGCAATGGGACGCCTGGGAGAAATTTCACCTCACCCTTCCCGGCAGCCGTGAGATTCCCGGATGCAGCTGCGCGCAGATCATCCGCGGCGTCCTTTCTCCGGGAGAGTGCCCTCTCTTTGGCAGCACATGCACTCCGGAAAATCCGGTGGGACCGTGCATGGTCTCCGGCGAGGGCGCCTGTGCGGCGGCATATCAGTACGACAGATAAACAGAAAAGAGGTTCATCCATATGAATGATAGAATTACACTGGATTACGGAAGCGGAGGGCTTAAGACGTCGGAGCTGATCGACTCTGTCCTTCTCCCTGCATTTGACAACCCGCTTCTCACAGAGCTCGGCGACGGCGCAGTTCTCGCAGATACGGGAGGGAGCGGGCTGGTCTTCTCCACGGACAGCTTCGTGGTGACGCCCTGGCGTTTTCCCGGAGGCGACATCGGAAAGCTCTCCGTCTGCGGCACGGTAAACGATCTGTGCATGGCGGGAGGCACGCCCAGATACTTAAGTCTTTCCCTCATCCTGGAAGAAGGCTTCCCGATTGCTGACCTGAAAGAAATCGTTGCCTCGGTCGCAGCAGAGACCAGAAAATGCGGCGTGATAATCGTCACCGGAGACACAAAAGTCGTGGAATCAGGAAAAGGAGACGGCATCTATATCAATACGTCCGGAATCGGGCTGCGCCGCGCCGTCCTTCCGGGGAAATCAGGAATACGCCCCGGCGACGCCGTGCTCATAAGCGGCACTGCAGGCTGCCACGGCACCGCCGTCATGATGGCGCGGGCAGGGCTTCTGGATGAGGGAAGTCCCCTCGTCTCCGACTGTGCCCCTCTCCACAGCATCAGCGCCGCAGTGCTCGAGGCAGCACAGCAGACATCGAACACCTCCGGGGGCTCCGCTGACGCCGGAGCAGTGCGCATCCTCCGGGATCCCACCCGGGGCGGCGTTGCCACCACTCTGAATGAATTTTCGGAAGGGATGCCTTTCTCTATTGAACTCATCCAGAACGACATTCCCGTAGATCCCGTGGTGGAAGCCGCCTGCGATATGCTCGGACTGGATCCGCTGTACTGTGCCTGTGAGGGACGCATGCTGGTGGTCTGTGCTCCGGAAAAAGCAGAGGCTGTTCTCGCCGCCATGAGGACGCTTCCGGAAGGGAAAGACGCTGCCCGGATTGGGACAGTCACAGAGGATATGCCGGGGAAGGTTCTGTTAAAGACTCCCATCGGCGGGCACCGGATCCTGACCAAGCTCACAGGGATGCAGCTGCCGAGAATCTGCTGATATATATGCGCCGACAATCTGCTGATGGAAATGAACCGAAAAACAGGCAGGGACAAAAGAAACACTGTTCTTTCATCCTGCCTGCTTTTCTCTTCTACACTACCGCCTCGATGATTTCTTTGTCTCCTATTATAATTTCATGTACACCCGGCTTTTTCTTTTTATTGAGCTTCTGTCCTGCAGAGATGTCCTGTATAGTTCTGTCTCCTGCATTTCACTCTGTGATAAATAGTAATTATAAAGTCTCATCTCAAATATCCGGTTGGCCACTGCCACTGTCCCGTTCCGGTTCTTAATAAATCCAAACATAGACGCTATATCTGTTGTATTTTCATCTGAATTATACAAAAAAGTCCTGCCTGTAAAAAGTACCGTTTCCAACATGGTATTGAGCCGGGGATAATCATGCAGTTTTCCGATCAGAGACTCGAACAGCGTATTTTTTTCACTCAGAAGCATGCGCACTGCTTCATTAAATCCCTCTTTTGTCCACGCTGCTTTCTTTGAGGCATATTCCGCTTTTATACTCACTGCTTCGTCCATCAACTGGCAAAGCCTCGAGACAAGGAAAGGGTAACCGGAAGTATAGTCGCGGAGCAGCTCTGACATCATAGAGATGTCCATGCCCGTATTATAATCTGTCTCATACTCTTCCAGCATCCCGGCAATATCTGCGGCAGAGAAACTCATATCTACCTTAAAGTCCGCAGCAATATTCCAGGGGCTGTTGTATTTATGCTCTCCTTCCGGCCGGATCTTCTGCTTCAGATTCTTTACATCGCAGACTCCGGCAAGGATCACCGACTGAAATGCCGGCTGTTGGAATCTCGTAATATACTGTGCCCGAAGCTGTGCCAGGAAATCGAGGAACACCTGATTATTCGATGCACTGTCCACTTCATCTATCATCAGGACGATTGGCCTGTCAGAGGCAGCGCAGATCGATCTCAATTTTCTGAAAAGGCTGCGCAACGTATATTTTTTCTCCTCATGCTCTTCTTCCAGGCCATCTGCCAGATCCCGCAGCCTCCCGGGAATCGAAGGATTATTATATTCAAAGCCCTCGGCAAAAGCTCCTGCAAAGGCTTCCGCAAACGTATATTCTGTACGAAATTCTGCACTTCCAAAAGTCTGAAAGTCCAACGAAACTGTATAATATGCATTTTTCAGGCTCTGGTTCAAAGCCATCAGCAATGTTGTCTTGCCATACTGCCTCGCCCGGTTAATGGTAAAATATTTTCCTTCATCCACAAGCTGACGAATCTCCCGCAGGCGGCTGTCGAGATTTACCATATAATGTTTTTCCGGTATGCATACCGCGGTTGTATTAAAAACTCTGGGCATTTTGCTAACGCCTCCCTTCAGCATTTTTTCCGCTGATTCTATCTAAACCTTAGCACACCGGATATATTTTTTCAACCGGTTCCTGACTTACACCCCGTTCTCCCGGATTACCTGCTGATACCAGTAGAACGAATCTTTGGGCGTTCTCTTCTGCGTCCTGTAATCCACATATACAAGCCCGAACCTGGGATCGAAACCATCTGTCCACTCAAAATTGTCCATCAGCGACCAGACCGTGTAGCCGATCACCGGAACGCCCTCTTCCATCACCTGATGGAGCTGCCCCAGGTATGCCTTGAGATATTCGATTCTCTGGGGATCATGTACTTTCCCGTCACTCATCACAAAGTCGATATTTGCCATACCGTTTTCCGTGATCAGAATCGGAAGGTGATATCTCTCATAAAGGAATCTGGGCGCCCAGTAGAGAATATCCGGGGAGACGGGCCAGCCGATCTGGGTTCGCGGCATTCCCGCCCATCCCTTGTCCGGGTTAAGTTCATCCGCATCATAGTTGCTCGCAAAATAGCAGTTAAATCCGAAGAAATCCAAAGGCTGACAGATCTCGCGCAGATCCGCTTCCGATACCACCTCTTCCATATATGCGGGTGCCTTCCCCAGAATCATCGGGTCTGCCCACCAGTTCACCGCAAAGTAGGCTTCTTTCTCAACATTAAACATATTCTCCCTTGCCCGTTCAATGCCCTCCGGCGTATTGTCATAAGCCGCAAACGTATGGGCGTTTAAGGCGGCGCCGATCTGAGGTGTTCTCTTCGCATATTTCCGGATGATCTGCACGGCTTTTCCATGGCAGAGAAGCACGTTTCTGCTGATCCTTGCCAGCTCCCTCATTTTCTGCTCCTTCGCCATGGTATTCTTCCGGAACGGCACATACCTTCCCTCGATGTAACCAAGACCGATAAAGCATGCCGGCTCGTTAAATGTCATCCAGTAACCCACCTTATCCGAAAGCGCCTCAACCACAACTTTTACATACTCTTCGAAGTCCTCAACAATATGCGGGTTCTCCCAACCGCCTTCCTCGTGGAGCCACATCGGGAGATCCCAGTGATAGAGCGTGCAGAGCGGTTCGATTCCCGCCTCTGCAAGACTGCTGGCCAGGCGGACGTAAAACGCAAGCCCCTTCTCGTTTACTTTTCCCCTCTCCGGGATCACTCTGGACCAGCTGATGGAAAAGCGGTAACTCTTAAGTCCCAGTTCCTTCATCAGCTCAACATCTTCCTTCCAGCGGTGATAGTGGTCGCATGTAACATCTCCGTTTTCATTTCTCTTAATCTTCTGAGGTGTCAGAGCGTCCCATATGCTGTCAGTCCTTCCATCCTCATTGCGCGCGCCCTCTACCTGAAATGCAGCGCTCGCCGCTCCCCATAAAAAATTCTCCGGAAATTTTTTCTCCATTTTCTGATTCCTCCATCCTGATGTATTAATCTCAGCCCATTATCCGTTCTTCTCATGTACCAGATACACATTTCCACACAGTCCGCACTGATTCCCCGGTTTCCATTCCGGCGTCCTGTTCTTCGGCGGGATCTGCCGCTCCAGTGTCGTGGCAGCTTCGATCACGATCTGATTCTTCCCGTCTGTCAGCTCACTGCTGATGTCATAGCGGTAAGGCGGGACAATCTGAATCCCCAGATCTCTTCCATTTACAAACACCTGCACAGCCTCTCCCGCATCTGTAATCTCAAGCACCGTCTTTCCTGCTTCCCCGGGTCCGCCGGTTTCCGGAATATCCTCAGCATCCAGCCACTTCTCATATCTGACATATCCCGCGAAGTCCGGGATCTCCTCCTCCACACAGTCCGGCAGTGACACGTTCTTCTCACTGTGAAACAGCGGGTAATCAATGCTGCCGCAGACAGAACGTTTCCAGTTATCACACAGTTCCTGTCTGCATTCCAGATCTGCCTCCGGCTTCCGGTACTTTCCTCCGCCGGTCTCTGCCGTCTCGCCAAACACGATAATAAAGCTTTTCCCCGGCTCGATCTTCGCCCGGATCATCATCCCGTCTGCTGTCACCGACGCCTCCGCCTTCTCCAGCGTATTTTCCCACGCCTGATACCGGCAGCATGTATTATATGAAGTCCTTACTTCCACATTTCCCTCATACACCCGGGTTCCTTCATTTGTCATATATAAAATGTCTGTATCTCCATGATAGATAAGACTTCTGATATATGGCTCTGCGGGCGATATCCGGACTGTTCCGATTTCCTGTTCTTCCAGATATCCCGCCAGTTCGTCCAGTTTTATTTTCCCTGTATATCTCAGGAGCCTGTCAAGGATTCTCCTTCCTTCGGCAGCATCCGGTTCATTACAGATTCCCTGAGGATAACTGTTCAGAAAGATACAGGGAAATCCCTGTTCTCCAAGCGCCGCAGCCGCCTGCGCAGTCTCTTTTGTAATATAGTCTGCTTCCGGTATAATCAGTACCTTATAATGCTGCGTGTTCACTGTCAGTCCTCCCTCGAGGTTCGTCTTATAACACGCATCCGTAAAAATATCCGAAGGCACGAAATCAAAGCCGACCTGATTCTCTGTGAGAATCCGAGCAGGCTCCTGGACATACATACACTTCATCCCTGTCCACTCCGCATCCCCGTGATAGAGAATGGCAGCCTCGCTCTCATGGGTTCCGCCGCTGATCAGTGTACACACCCGGTTCATATACTTCATCAGCACGCCAAAATGTCTGTACTGAGGATTGTGTCCGTGGGCGTAGAAATGGGGCGGGCAGTCCGGATCCGGGAAATCCTTTGCCGAAAATGCATGGGGCACAAAATGATTCACTCCCCGCACCATAAAATGATCCGCAAGATATGCTTCCAGCCTCACGCCCTCCTTCCATCCGTAATTCCCGAATATCTCACACATGGAGTTTCCTTTTTTCCGGGAATCAATCGCCGCCGCACTGGATGCAAGCCGCCCCAGTGTAAAATGATAGAACACACCGTCTCTCTTTGTCCCGAGATGGGAAGTATACTCAATATCTTCCCCCTGAGGCAGAACCTGTCCCCCGATATCGTCTATTCCTGCCATATCCTGCCCTGACAGTCCGCGGAAGTAATGCCCCAGGCTGGAACCGCACCGCGCATGCTGGTTGTTGTCCTCGATCAGATGCCCGATATATTCCACGCCATGCTCCCGGCACCATGTTCCCACCTGCTGTGAGAAATTCTTTTCCACAAGATGCGTCACATGATCCATAAAACAGAAGCGTACCTGTGCGGTCATTCCCCGGTCAAAGTCCTGTTCCCAGAGAAGGGGCAGATAACGGAAATACTCCTCTCCCCACTCTTCTTTCAGAGCTGTTTCCAGTTCCGGGCTCCACGGCTGATCACCGTTTTCATAGATCTTCCGGTCCATCTCATAAAGGTGCCCGTTCCCGATCTCCGGCTCATCGGAAAAGAAACCTGCAATCGTAGTTCCAAACCTGTCTCTGTAATGCCGGTAATGCGGCTCATACACCGCATCGATCAGCGTGCGGCAGGATTCCCGGTCCAGCATGTTCATATAATTCCTGTGCGGTCCCCGGTTTCTCGTCAGCTGGCAGGAATAGACCTTCCACGTTCCCTCCGCCGCAGTAAAAGAAAGTTTTCCCCCTTCTTCCCGCAGTGGAACCAGGTTATCCACACCGTTTCCGTCCTTTTTCACCGCCACAGCTCCGATCCAACGGTCATCTGCAAATTCTTCAAAGGAAAGATGGAAATAATTCTCTATCCATGACGGCTGAAATGGAAGCACACTGCGGTACTCACCGCTCTCCCATGTCCGGCGCTCCCCTTCTGTTACTTCTCCCAACATCCGGTAAGTCAGGAACTGCCTGCGCATGGAAAGAGGCCTTTTCACGATCTCTCCATTGCAGTATCCTGTAGGGAAATGGCTGTCATCCAGAATCCACACCTTCATCTCCAGTTTCTCTGCCTCATCCAGAATAATATCCATATCACGCCACCAACCGGGTCCGCAGAAATCCGGATGGGGTCTGCTCTCAATACACACGGCTTTGATATTGGATCTGCGGATCACCTGCATATATTCTCTGAGTACGGACTCCTCTTCTCCATGCTGCCAGAAAAAGGGAAAGATATGGTTTTCCTCCCTGTCTGCCAGCAGATCTGTAATTTTCTTATTCATTTCCTGTCCTTTCCCGGCACCGGTACGAGCGTTCAATTCTCTGTACCGCGCCGCTGATTTCACTCATTTCTGCACTTCTTTCTGTATTCATTCGGCTTCATGCCCCGGAGCCGCTCAAACAACTGGTTAAAATGGTTTACATCGCTGTACCCGACCATCTGGCAGACCTCATAGATCCTCAGATCCGTCTCTTCCAGAAGCTTTGCCGCCCGGTCGATCCGGTACTCGGCGAGATAATTCTGATAGGTCATTCCGGTCTTCTTTTTAAAAAGCTGGCTGAAATAGGAGGGATTAATATAAAACTGTCTGGAAATATCATTCAGCGAAACGTTCTGGTCGTAATGCTGCCGGATATATTCCTTTGCCTCCGCAATCACATCTTTCTTCTTCGGAATCGAATCCTTTACCATCAGTTCATTCATGCTGTTGATCATATTGATAATCCAGTTTTCCAGCTGTTCAATAGTACGGAATTTTTCAATGCTCTTCAGGGTAAACAGGTTTTTCCCGAAGTATTCATTCATCTGGATCTGCGCCAGCGGGATATTATGAAGTCCCATCAGCACTATGTTAAGGCTCAGCTTCTGCAGGTCTGGAAGGGTAAGCTGGTTTTCGGAGAGAATCCGGTTGAAGATGCTTTTGAGGGCAACGCGGAATCCCTCCTGGTCAAAACGGTCGATCCGCTCCCGCAGCCGTTCCATCTCCTGATCGGTAATAAGCTCCTCCTGATTTGACTCCAGATCGCAGAGCTGCTCATAGAGAATCTCCCGGCTCTTCATCTTCAGAATCCGGTAATTCAGGGCGATACAGGCCTCCTCGTAGGACTTCGGCAACTGCATGCAGTCTCCATATGTGCCGCCGATCCCGATGCTTGTGCTGATATTATTCTCATCCATCAGGCACAGGCACTTTTCCCCGATCATTTTCTTCTTCTCTGCGTCCAGACTGTCCCCTGCTGCCAGGAAAATCAGCCTCTCCGGATCGGACTTTACACAGTATAAAAAGATTTCTTCTTCCTCCCCAAAGTCCGGACACTCCATTTCTTCCTTCCGGGAGTCCGGGTTCTCACACTCTGCGACCAGGCAGGCATACTCCCTGTATGTCCCGGCTGCACCGATCTGCTCCAGACTTTCCTTTACCTTGTAGATATCCCCCTCCCCTTTTTCCAGGAAATCCCGCAGCACATAGTTTCTCATATCATCATTCATCTTCAGGCGGGAATCCTCTGTACTTCTTTTCTCTGCAATCTCCCGGCATACCTGTTGGAGCGTGCCGCTTAATTCCATCTCGTCCACCGGTTTCGTTATAAAATTCCTCACACCGAGTTCGATGGCCTTCTTCGCATAGTTAAATTCTGCGTATCCGCTCAGCACAACAAACTCCGCCGGAAATTCTCTGTCCCGGAGCGCGCGGATCATCTCCAGCCCGTCCATATTGGGCATCCGGATATCCGTCAGAATGATATCCGGATTCTCCCGCAGCGCCATCTCGTATCCTTCCACTCCGTCCGCTGCAATCAGAACAGGCGTACACTCCGGATTATACTTCTCCACCAGGTAGGCGATTCCTTTTGCCTTTTCGCTTTCATCTTCTGCTATCATCACCTTGAATGTCATGTTTTTCTCCCCTATTCCTTATATGGGACCCGGATCTCGATCACGGTCCCGCTCTCATCACTGGACACAATCCGCAGGCTTCCCTCATTGCCGTAGCGGAGACGGATTCTCTCGGCAATATTGCGAAGCCCGATGCTGTGGGATGTATTTTCCTCTTCTTCCATGCCCGCCGTATGATCCCCGGAAAGCTCCCGGTTCATCTCGTCAATCCTTTCCGGGGACATTCCTTTCCCATTGTCCCGGATCGTGAAAACCATGCGATCCTCATCCTCTTTTCTTCCCTCAATCGAAATATGAAGGGGTACATTTCTCCCCCTGCTTCCATGTTTAAAGCAGTTCTCGATCACAGGCTGGAACACGATGGCTATCATCTTCGCCTGACAGATCTCAGGGTCGATATCCTCCTCCAACGTGATAATGTCGTTAAATCGGATGTTCTGAAGCCGGATAAAGGAACGGATATTTTCCAGTTCATCAATCACCCTGTGGTGTGATTCATCACAGTCCAGTGTCGTCCGGAACATTTTCGCAAGCATTTTAATCATATCCGCCACCGGATCATCCCCGTTCAGAATCGCCTTGATGCGGATGGATTCCAGTGTATTAAAAAGGAAGTGCGGATTGATCTGGGTCCGCAGGGCCATCAACTGGGCGTTTTTCTGCCGGACTCCCGCAATGTAGACTTCTTCGATCAGCGCCTGCATTTTGGAAACCATGTGGTTGTAGCTCTTCACCAGACTTCCGATCTCATCATTTCCGACAGGTGTGTCAATGTACTCATACTTTCCTGCTTCCAGACGTTTCATACTGTCCTGAAGCCTGCGGATCAGCCGCACCATATTCCTGCTGAAAAGGATGGAGGTCACGATGATCACAAGGATCAGCACCGCCACAAGGAGTACCGTAACCCTCTGAATATAGCTGACACGGAGAAACATCGTACTTCTGGGGATCACTGTATTCACCTTCATTCCCAGCATCTCGGTCTCATTTCTCATAATCAGAAAATCCTTCTCATTCTTCTGATACAGCAGCAGCGCCTCCTCATCAATCTGGCTGTAATTCACTCTGCCGCTGGACAGATCCGAGTCGTAGATCAGTCCTCCGTCCGCGTCCGTAATATTGATCTTAATATTGTACTGGGTTCTCTCCATTAAGAACTCATCACTCAGCCGAATCAGGCTGGCAGGCGACATGTCGATCAGGATCATGCCTTCCACCTGACCTGCTTTATAGATCCGGCGCCCAAATGTGATGGAAATCTGATCCTGGTTCCTGTCATAGTAAGAGCAGTCATGAAGCGGCGTCAGAAATATGGTATCCGTCCCGTCAAGCTGTTTCTTAAGCCACTCCTGCCCGATCAGTGAATTATAATCCAGCACTTTTCCGTTCCGGTCATACTGGTAATACTGTCCTTCCATATTCATAATACACACGGACTGGATATCACTTTTGAGCGCCATCAGCTCCATAACCAGATGCCGGTAATACAGCTTGTTATTGATCCGTTCCGAGATCGGCAGGTCTTCCGAAAGATTGCTGATCAGTGTATTGTCCACAAGCAGCGATTTCGTGAGAGAATCATAGTCTTTGACGAAATCATTCATGTCCGACACAATCTGGGAGTTGAGTGCCGAAGTCGTCTCCTCCATGGCTTCCTCCAGGCTGGACGCCGCCACATGATACAGCACAAAGCTGCTCACAGCCAGCGGGATCACGCTGACCAGAGAAAACACAACGATTAATTTTGCCGCCATATTCAGGCGGTTCCATATCCTTTTCATTCTGCACACCACCAAATCCAAATGTTCCCTTTCCGATATTTTCTCCCAGTTTAACACACAACTTTTTTCTGCACAAATCCCGGAACTTTTTCGCCGAAAAAGGGGCTCTGTACATCTGACAGAGCCCCCGGATCATTACTTCGTCTTATTCGCGTACCACTCTCTCGCCAGCTTTGTGACTTCTTCTCCGCCGGACTCATACCAGCGGTCTACAAACTCATCAAACTTATCGATGGAATACTCTCCTGTAATGATTTTGGTTGCATACTCTACATATAATGTCCGGTTTCCGATATCCGGATAATCTGCATAGATAGAATCCGGCAGCCCGTCTCCCGCATAGGTCTTCACGTAGTTCTGAAGATCCTGGACATTTGTGATCGCCTGTGAAACAGACCATTCTCTCTCCGGAGTCAGCTGGGATGACAGCAGTTCAACCTGGAAATCAAGGTCGGCAATATTGTTATACGGAGAAAGCGCATAAATATTTTCCATGGTTGCAGGATCGTCCGGAAGGCGGACCAGTTTGCCGTCTACCTCCTCGCTGTGCATTCCTTCCACACCATTGTAGAAATCCATCCACAGATCCTTGTTCCCGTATGCATCCAGAACAGCCATAATCTTGTCGATCTTTGCCTCGTCATCTGTATTCGCCACTACAAATGTGCTTCCGTTCATCTGACGCTCTGTATAGAATCCTTCATATCCCGGTGCGGAGATTGCAGGAAGGATCGCGATCTCAGGCTGCACGCCCGTTGCATTGTAGATATTTTCCGCATAGTTGTAGCATTCCTGAGGTATGTGCTCCCAGATTCCCACAACGCCGGAGTTGATCTTTCCATCCCAGGCTGCCTTGTCGTTGAGCAGCGTCTCCGGATCCATCAGGCCTTCTTTGTACAGCTCTGACATCCATTCCAGACAATCCTTCATATTCTGCGTCACTGCCGAGTAAGTCAGCTCTCCGTCATAGATATCCCACTGCGGAGCACCTTCCCACATGGCGATTCCATACTGGCCGAACAGCTGTCCCATCCATTTTGCCTCTTCTCTTCCTCCGGTCGGGATCTCATCTGCCACGCCGTTTCCATTGGGATCATTGTTCTTAAATGCACGGAGCACTTCAACAAACTCCTCCTGTGTGGTCGGCATATCCAGTCCCAGATTATCCAGCCAGTCTTTACGGATCATGGCGCCGTTTCTGCCATAGCTGATCACTGTCGGTATCGTATAGATCCGGTTGTTTCCGGTAGGATCATTCGCCTTCACAGCGTCCCACACCTCCTGGGGAATACTCTCCCACAGATGCGGCGCCTTCTCCGGCAGAAGATCCGTCAGGTCAAGAAGCGCCCCGCTCTCAATCAGATCCGTCTCCATTCCATCTACCGGTGTAAACATATCCGGCATATCGTTCGCTGCGATTCTGTAATTGAGCTGTTCCTTATAAGTCTCGCCGCCATTCCACTCTACATAGGGCTGAACGATGCCTACTCCGGTCAGTTCCTTGAACAGGTTGTAAGTCTCGCTTCCGTGCTCGATCGCCAGGAAGCCGTTGTTCGTCGTCCAGACCTCCAGATCTTCATCGGAAGCATCTCCATTTTCAGATGCCTTCTTTTCACCCGTCCCACTTCCTGTGCCGCAACCTGACAACGCTCCCAGAGCAAGTGTTGCAGCCATCACCGCACAGATTAATGCTTTTACGCTTTTTCTTTTCATCTTCTTTCCTCCTTATGTTTTGCTTTTGGAAAGCCGCTCTTTCGCTGGCGCTTCCAGGCGGCTTTCTCTATTAAAAACCGGCTTTCTGCCAGCTTTTATCCTATGGTCATCCTGTCGCCATAATCCATTTTCTCTTTCTGTTATCCCTTCACAGAACCGAGCATCGCGCCTTTGGCAAAATATTTCTGAATCCACGGATACGCGATCAGAATCGGGATAATGGCAAATACAACCGCCACCGCGCTTAATGTAGCCTGCGTATAGTTGGCATCCTGCAGCATGGTCACTGCCTGCAGCTCGCTTCCGCCGTCCACGATGGAGCGGATCTTCATCTGCAGCGGGAACAGATCCATATTGTTGATGAACATCAGCGGATGCTCATACTGGTTCCACATGGTCACTCCATAGAACAGTCCCACCGTTGCCAGTACAGCCTTGGATGCCGGGAGCACGATCTGGAACAGAATACGGAATTTTCCGCATCCGTCGATCATTGCAGCCTCCTCCAGTTCCTTCGGGAACTGTTTGAAAAATGTTCTGACAATGATCAGGTTATAGGCCGTCATAATGTGGGGCAGGATCAGAACCCAGTAGTTATTATACAGCCCGTACGTGCGCAGCGTCAGGAAATACGGTACTTTCGGCGCTGCAAAAATCATCGTGAACACCACAAAAAGCATGATGTATTTCGAGGGCTTAAACTCCGTTTTTGACAGCGGGTATGCCATCAGCACATTGAGGATCAGCGCAATGGCAACACCCAGGATCGTTGAAGTCACTGAGATCAGAAACGGTTTCCAGATTCCTCCTTTTGCCAGAAGGTATTTCCAGGAATCCAGTGTAAATTCCACCGGGAGCAGATTGATCCGGTTCATCTGTGAAGCAGTCTTTGAACTTAGGGATACCGCCAGCTCGGAAATCAGCGGAATCGCCGTTGCAATCGCAAATACGATCAGGATAAACGCGATCACTGCCCCGAACATGATGTCCCCCCGTGATTCATGGACATGTGCATGTGCTTTTCTTTTTCCGATTTTCATTACCACAGTCCTCCATCCTCTGAAACTTTGTTTGCAATCTTGTTAAATACCACAACCATGATCAGTCCGACCACTGACTGGAACAGACCGACAGCCGTTGCAAAACTGTACTGTGCTTCCTGAATACCTACGCGGAATACATATGTATCAAAAATATCAGCCACCGAATATGTCATCGGAGTATACAGATTGTATACCTGGTCAAATCCCAGCGTCAGGAAGTTTCCGATATTAAGCAGAAGCAGAATCAGCGCCGTAGGAACCAGAAGCGGGAAGGTAATATACCGCATCTTCTGAAATCTTGACGCACCGTCAATCGACGCCGACTCGTACAGGCTCGGATCGATGCTGCTGATCGCCGCAAGATAGACCACTGTTCCCCATCCGGATTCTTTCCAGATCGTCGAGATCAGATACACCGGGCGAAACCATGATTCTTTCTGCATAACCAGAAGCGTATCCATCCCAAGTGCCTCTCTTACGTTGTTGAAGATTCCTCCGACTCCGAAGAAGTCGAACACCAGACCTCCGACAACAACCCATGATATGAAGTACGGAATACAGATAATTGTCTGGATCGCCTTTTTCATCTTCGCATTCCGCAGTTCGTTAAGCATCAGTGCCAGAATCAGCGGAATCGGGAATACCAGAAACGTCTTGATAAATCCAAGTACAATCGTATTTCTCAGGATCCGGTAGAAATCCGGATACTCAAAGAGCTTCTTGAAATTTTCCAGTCCTGACCATGCGCTCCCCCAGATTCCCTGGAACACCGAGTAGTCTTTGAAAGCAATAACGCTGCCCATCATCGGAACATACTTGAACATGATCAGATATATAATTCCCGGAAGCATCATCGCATAATATGGAAAATACTTTCTGAAATGCAATGTGAGTGACCCCTCCTGCCTTTTTCTTTTCCCTGCAGTTTTCACTTTTCCCCTTCCTCTCTTTCTTTTTCTCTTTTCTTCTTTTTGTTTATTCTTGCTTTTTGCTATGGTTTTATTTTATCATTCTGAATTTCGGGTAAAATATCGGGATTTTAGATATTGATATGGGATTTTTAAGATTTTCCAAAAAGCCGGTAGTAAAATCCGGCAGTAGAATACAGAAAAAAATACAGGAAGGATTGATCTTCCTTCCTGCATTAACGCACTTACTTATTCCCTGTTTATATCTTCTCTTATTTTTTTATATATACTTCCACCGGCTTTTCTTCTGACGGGCATATGCCGTAACAGCGCGGGGAAAATGCCCCAGGTAAATTATACGGAATGTCCCCGCCTGTCGCAGTGCCCACAAGTTTATTGTACAGTTCGGAGACAACTCGCACTTCAATCCTGTTCTTTCCCTTTCTCGCCAGACCAGTAATGTCCGCGCGCTTCATAACCTGATCCGGGAAAGAGGTTTCCACTCCGTTCACACACACGGTAAATGTATCATACACATCACCCAGGCTGACGATCAGCCGTTCTCCGTCGGCAGGTTCCTCATCAATTTCCAGAGTTCCCCGGTATATTCCCGCTCCTGCCGCAAATTTCAGAGACGGATCCATCTCATGCCACGGTATCAGCTCTGCATCTGTTTCAAGCTTCCTGCTCCATGTGGGAGTCTCCGCGAAGCTGCTTCGCAGAAATGATTTTCCCTCCGGAGTATCCGGCCCGAATTCACAGAAAGAGAACTCTTCAAACCGGATCCGTCCGGCTTTTCTGCACTCCGAAAGTTCCGGCAGATCACCGGATATCTCCGAAAATCTATCGTCATTATGCAGGCAGAGAATGATCATCTCGTCTTCCTCCACGCGGATCCTGCCCTTCATTCTTCCGGCTCCGTCATACATAAATTTCTCCGGCAGGAGGCTGCCGCTCCACGGATCCAGCGAAAATACCGGGCCATTTCCACTGAGCGCCACATCTGCAACTCTCTCTGATGCTTTCCCCGGTCTCTGGTAAACCGGCTTTACATCCTTCGGGTCTGCATTTCCCGGTCCGACAAATCCTTCCCCTGTATGGATCCGGTTATACCCATACAGCACATACCAGATCCGGTCTGTGTTTTCTTCCTTTCTCACAGCGGTCATCAGATCACCGCCATTTTCCAGAAATACACGGGGAGAGACGCCGCAGGCTGCAAGTGCTTCCGGGACATCGGAAATCTCTGCTGCCCGCACGATATTTTCCACCTGCCGCCCCCACAGACGTTCCCGGCAGTTCCGCCAGTTTTCCCGCTCTTCTGCGCTTCTCCACTCACTGAAGTAGCAGGATTCTTCCGGAGCCTCCCCCACCAGTACTACCGGAAGGCCTTCCTCCGCGAGAGCCAGAATCCTCTGCATGGCACGCCCTGACATTTTCCCCTGATGGGGCACAATAAGCGCGCGGTATCCCGGTCCTTCCGGATCCAGTTCGCCATTTCTCACTTCAGCCTGCGGAAGATGCAGAAGATAATCAGACACATATTCATAGCTGTATCCCATATTTGTCAGCAGCCCGTCATCGTCATAAAGGTAATAATCCGCCCCAAGTCCGGAATTTTCATAAGCCTGTCGGAAAATACACAGATCAATCCTGGCGTGTTCCCGAAAGACACGGTTCATCCGCGAAATGGCATCCATACATCCTCTTGCATGGTTCTCATCAGGCGTGCGGTTCCAATTATTGCTGACATATTTTCCGAATCCCTCATATCCCGGCCATAGTGCCGATTTCGCCAGAACATTGTTCGGATCCGCTCCTGTACATCTGCCGGAATAGGACGCGCCGTGCAGTACCTGGGCGTTCATTCCCGCCATCAGGCTGCGTTTGACCCACCACATAAGATCCTCGTATCCCTGTCCGTAGCTCTGCCCGAATTCCGCTGCGCACTCAAAAGAGTACCTGCTCTTTCTCCCCATATGAACCGCAGCCGCCATCAGCCTCTGCCCGTCTATCTGGCTTCTTCCGAGGGCTTCATTCTCCGGGATCTCCACATAAAGGCCGCAGCGTTCCTCCTCGAAAGGCTTATTATAGGCCACCTGATAGCGCACTGTCTTTCCATATTTTCCCGCCATCTCTTCCAGCTGTTCCAGATGTTCCTCGCAGTACAGCCGGGTCAGTATCTCCATGTAATCATCGTTTACCTGTGTCTGAATACTCTCCGGCCTGGACGGAAAAGCCGGCGCATCCCCCGCCGGGTAAGTATCGCACATCCCGATAAACGGAAGATACGGAAGAAGATCATAGTGATTGATCTTACGGAAAATCTCCGGAAGCGCAGGAGTCCAGTCTGTTGCCACATCATATTCCAGAGAGTCGCAGAACAGAGATTCCACGGCATCATAATGTCCGGCGCTTAGCACAGGCTCCCAGTAATCCGCTACAGCCTTTGCTCCCTCTCTGCTCAGGTGATCAACCACATACGTCCTCCCTCCGTTGATTTTCTGAACTGCCGGCTGATACCAGAATGCAAACACCATCCACCTGTCTTCCGGCGTACCGGGAACATTCCACACAAGATGTCCGCTGTCCCTGGCGGTCACTTTGTTGTTCTCCGCATTTACATAGTTTTCCAGGTTGATGTAACTTTCTGCTATCAAAGGGAGACGATATTCCCGCTCTCCAAATGCGGACTTTACCTTTGTTCCCAGTTTAGCGTTCTTCTCCGGATCCGAGGTGTCGATACGATATGCCATAACAGCTATGCGCTTCGGCGTTCCTTCCTCGTGCACCACCCGGCGCTCCGGAAGGGCGCCGTCATAATGCGTACCGCCTTCCAGCTCCAGACATCCGTAAGTCAGCTCACACAATACTCCGGGATCATCCGCGCTCTCAAGCACCGGAGAAGCGATCGGCCATCCCGGTCCGGCTGCAAGATCAACAGTCATCCCCTGCTTTTTGGCCTCATCATTAATAACAGCAACCATTCTGTCCCAGTTTTTACTTCCCCATCCATCTTCGGAAAGCAGGATCTCCTGAGGCACACTCTGCAGTACCACCACTTCAATCCCGCCGAATCCCCGTCTTGCGAGCATCCGAATCTCCTCTCTCAGATCTGCTTCTTCCATTGCTGCCCCCGGAAGCCAGTACCGTACTTTCGGGCGTACATCCATCGATATTTTCTCTGTCATCTGCTCTCTCCTCACTTTCCAGTAAACTGCGCAAAATACCGCCCTATGCTCTCCATGGTAAATTCATCCTCCGAATAACCGTGTGCCCCATGCTCCGCCGCCAGTTCTTCCGTATAGTCCGAGAACAGATATACCCGGCAGTTTGTCTGATTCTCTTCGTAGTGCATCACAAGAGGCACGAGGGAATATTCCGCAACCGTCACTGCTCCCGTATCCTTATCCTTTTTCAGTGTGATATCCGCCATTCCTTCCAGGAGCTGCGGCACTTCTTTCTGTGCGGAGACGAAATTGCCAAGTGAATAATACACAAGCGTCTGTCCTCCGTCCGCCCTGGTCAGCATTTCCACTTTCCGCAGGACATGGGGATGCGTACAGATCACCAGATCCGCTCCCTGGTCAGCGAGATACTGCACCCGTTCCGCGGTACGGCTGTCCACCTCATTGTCATTCTCCACACCGGAATGAAGGTAAACGATCACATAGTCCGCCGCCTCTTTCGCCGCCGCAATATCAGCCGCAGCCGTCTCTTCGCTGAACACATCCACCGAATAAGCCTTGTCCTCCGGCACCTGTGCGTCCTCATTGATCAGACAGGTGTAGTTTACCATAGCGATTTTGAAATTCTTCTTCTCCACGATCTTTACCCGGTTTGCACTCTGATCCTCTGCACTGTCATGTATCCCCAGAAGAGTAATCTCCGGATGGCTGTTTCTCCAGAAAGAGAGGGCATCCGTGATTCCCGTATCCCCTTTGTCATAGGCATGGTTCGTCGCCATGGTAACCACGTCAAATCCTGCGTTTACAAGCGCATCGCCTCCCGCCAGAGGTGTCCCGAACTTTGGATATCCGCTGGCATTATCCCCGTTTTCGATCAGGGGAACCTCCTGATTCACAACGGCAAGATCCGCCGCTCCGATCGTCTCCCTGACATTGTCATAAATGGAATCAAAATTCCAGTTCCCGTTCTCGTCTTTCCCTGCGTTCAGAATCGCATCGTGATAGAAATTGTCTCCCACGGCAAGGAAATGAAGCGTGTTGTTCTCCTCTTCCAACGCAGCCGCCTTCTGCTCCGCTTCTTCCTGCGCCTGGATTTTCGCCGCCGTTTCCGCTGCCTTTCTCTGATTGTTCCGGACTGCCATCACAACCGCTGTTATCAGAGCCGCGATCAGGACTATGATCAGCAGAAGTCCCCCAAGTACAATCCTCCTCCTGATGATCCTCTTCCTGCGGATCGCCGCCCGCCGCTTCTTCCTCGCCAGATATTCCCGGTATCTTCTCTCCTCTTCCGTCATCCTGTCCCCTCTTCTCTTTTGTATAGTATCCTGATTCCGGCTCAGTTGATTAAATATCTTCTCCTGCTCCGGGCTCCATATTCAATAGAATAAATCATATCCAACATCGCCGCAAGTCCTTTCTTCAGCGCGGCAACTGCCGTTTACGGAGAACGAAATATTGTATTTTCTCCGTTCTGTTTTAAAAATGAATGCTATTGCTTGCTATAAGCTTCATATTATTATATAATAATAGTATATTTAATAATAGATCTGTAAAGGAGATGACTGCTATGAAAACAATCAGTATAAGACTGGAAGATTCACTCTATGAAGAGCTTGGTGAAATGTTGGATGCAATGGGGCAGACTAAGCAGACATTTTATGAGACCTTTACAAGAACTGCATTAAGAGAAAGGCGGATTCCTTTTATCATATCTGCTCCTCTTGAAACGAAAGAAGGAAATGAAGATCGTAGAATTGCGGCCTTTCATAAGTTAGAAGCTGCCAGGAAAAAGAGTTCCGAAACTTAAGGAAACGGTACGGATTCCTGTTCAAATCCGTACCGTTTATTTTACTATTAACCAATATTGCTGGAAAATTCGTCAGCATATTCAGATAATCTGCTTCCTCTTTTTATCCACCAGGGCAAACACAAGAATCACCGAGACTGCCATCATCCCCGCCCACAGGCCGGTCTGTACCATATCTCCCGTCTTCGGAAGTTCTTCTCCGGATCCCCCCGACGTTTCGCTGTCTGTGCCGCCCGTACCGGATTGCCCGCCGGTTTCGCCCGGGCTGCCTGAAGGGCTTCCGGAACCGCCTGCCGCGTCTGGCTCTTCCGGAGTTTCCGGCTTCCCGGGTTCTTCCGGTTCCGCTGTTTCCACCTGTTCCGCCAATGCATAATAGCTGTTATGGTCTGTGATAAAGGAAATCTGATCTTCGTTTACGGAAGTTTCCATCTTCTGCGTTTCTCCGCTTTCACAGATATAATACACTGCCGGATTCCGGTATTCTCCATTCAGACTGAAGGATACCGTGATCGGTTCTGTGATCTCATACCGGTTTCCGCTGTCATCCAAAAAATAGATGTCATAACCCCGGAGGTTGGTTCCTTTGCCTTCCATACACGATTCGATCCACGCAAGAGTCCCTGCCTCTAACGGTTCCACTACAAACAGCAGTCCATCCGGCAGCACTTCCCCCTGTACCGCTACCCGGCTTCCGTCCGGCAGAGTTGTCTGTGCCGCTCCGCCCTCCACATCCGCCGGATATCCGGGAACAGATACCGTCAGCGTAATCTGAGTTCCGGACTGACCGGTGTTCTCTGCTGCAAAAGCATTCAGCGGGAAAATGAAGATCAGAAGGAGAAACAGCGCCGCAAATCCTGTCATTCTTCGCTTCTTCAACTTTATCACCACCTGTTACTCCACATTCTGAAGCTCTGCATAAAATGTCAGCGTTGCCGCATAATCACCTGCAACAACTTCTCCCCAGGTCTCATTTGGGATATGCACCGTCAGAGAATAGGCTGTCGGCGTATCCGCCCGAACCTGTTTCCAGTCCCATACCGCTTCTTCAAAATCCGCTCCGCCGCTCTGCAGAGTAAATGGAAAACAGTTATCTTCATCCTTTACATCTGTAAACTTTGTTTTCTCCACAGACACAGCCACCTGCTGTTTTGTGCCGATATCCCCGGTCACATACAGATCGCCAATCACGGTATTCTCTGCTCCGAACTGAATACTGGCTGTAGTCTTTGGGATCGACATCATAAAATCCGCATCCTTGCTCATACTTAAGTTCAGAGATGATTCCTGCATTCCGGTACTGGTTTCTTCGCTGGCATAAGCCGGAATCCCGGCTGCCATAACCAGGGCTGCTGAAAAAGCAAGCGCTGCCGCTTTTCTCGTCTTTTCTTTCATAATCTGTATCTCCCTTCTGCCGGAATGTTCCCGGTCTTTCCGATATTATTCTCCCGTTGCTCCGGCATCGGCCGTACTCACAATAGACGCCTGGTATGTCATCTGGCCGCTGTATGTTCCTGCAGGCACATTTCCTAAAGCATCAAAATACAGATTCGCAGTCAAAGGATTAGAATCCATTGTAAATTCTGCGATTATACCGTCAGAAGCCAACGGATCGCCGCCCTGCTCCAGCCTGACAGTAGAAGTACAGGTATTTCCTGGATCCTGCATATCGGTAAGTATTACTGCTCCTTCTGCTGAAATACCACTCGTCACTCTGATCTGTACTTTTTCTGTGGTAGATACGTTAATGGAGCTCAAGCCGACAGTGCCGATTGTTCCGGCGGTTTCAGATAATGTAACCTCTGCCGGAATTGACAACACAAAAGTGGACTCTTCCTCGTATCCTACAGTTAGATTCTTTGATGAAACTCCTGTATCCGCACTGACCGGCATTACCATTCCCGCCGTCATCACTGCCACCATCATTGCTGCAACTAATTTTTTCTTCATCTTTGTCTCCTCCTTGAAATTTTCAGGGTACATCCTTGCCTTCCCTATTCTAATACATTTAATGTCAGTTTTATTTCAGAGCCGTTTAACGGCGTCTGTTCATCATTCATGACGAAGCACTCATATTTGAGTATCGCATTTTCATATTCCCCAGCTTCTAACGTCTGGTTCAAAGTGATATGATAGATTGCTTTCCCCGGCTCCACCAGGCCGCTTTTCCAAAGCTCCGTGCCATCCGCAAGGAGCAGCGACATCCGGAAATAACAGGTGTTCTGCTCCGGATTATACAGATTCACACTCTGCTCGGTGGTTCCCGCCTGCAGATTGATCGCCTCAAAACCGGGAATGTCAATCGTATCTGTGTTCTTCTCTCCCTGGTACACATCCCTGTCTCCGGTATAGTCCTCCGCATTTGCGTCAAGTTCTGCAGTATCAGCGGGCTCGTCTCCGAACCAATGATTCCAGTTCATCCCGACAAATACACCGCCAACCACCAGAACCACCGCCAGCAGGATCAGGAGAATGTTTTTTGCTGTCTTATTCATCTCGCATTCTCCTCTCTCAACTTGACGATCCCGTTTCACTATAAGAAAACGTAAACGTCATCGTGCCTGTGTAGGAGCCGGC
This sequence comes from Lachnoclostridium sp. An169, assembly GCF_002160525.1. Taxonomy (GTDB): domain Bacteria; phylum Bacillota; class Clostridia; order Lachnospirales; family Lachnospiraceae; genus Mediterraneibacter; species Mediterraneibacter cottocaccae. Next base: position 24,756 of record NZ_NFKT01000032.1, on the reverse strand, counting down.
AGGGATCGCTCCGCCGCCATCAAGCGCAGGCTGTCCAAAACGGATCTCAGCGCTTTGACTTTGATAATTGCTCTGGTCAAAACTGATGAGCGTGTTGCCGCTATGTGCAGTGTATGTACCTGAACTATCTCTCACAAGCAGGGCGGAAGTAAGAGACGTACCCGGATCTCCTGTCCTCGTAAGAGTTACGCTCGCCGGAGCCGACACTGTGACCACTCCGCCATACCCTATATCAAAGTCTTTCGTCTGATCAATGCCAACAGTGACTGTACTGCTTTCATCCCCCGCTGTCAGCGTTTGAGCGGGGATGGTAACAGTATACGTTACTCCATTTGTGGTTACCTGTAAGGGCTGAGATACCGCTGAAGCATTGTACAAATCATCCTGCGGGATATAAGTCCATATGTAATATGTGGTATTTGATCTCAAGTCATTAAAAGTAAGCGTCTCACTACCGGCAGTTCCATTTTCCGGCTGCCATCCCTCATCAGTTGCTGCCGGCGCGGTACTCGTTGTCGTACAGATATACTTCTGTCCGGCTATTGTCTTGATAGTAATGCTGCCTGCTTTTACTGAATCAGTTTCCGGCGCAGATGGCTGTGTTCTCTGCCCTTTTCCTATGGTAAAACTTTGTCTCGCTGTTACAGAGCCATATAAGCCCGTCGCTAGTGCAGACACCTCCACATAATAGGTGCCGGGATCGGAAGGAGCTGTTTCCCTTGAACTGCCAATCGTTCCATCCGCATTGCTGTCATACCATGCGATTGTAATCGTCGGCGTATTAGGATCTCCAGTGTATCTATAGCTTACCTCGCTGTTCTGAACGGGATTTCCGTTATACTCTGTTTTGCTGACAGATATATTCGTAATGCTAGCTTGAAGTTTTGCAGTCTCAGGGCTGATTGTTCCTGTACCAGAGATTGCTCCGCTGTTCGTCAATGTACCGTTTACAGTCAGTGTGCCATTATTGGTCAGAGTCACGCCATCCGGGATCGTCAGACTTATGCCACTGGGAACAGTCACGGTCACGCCGCCTGGGATGGTAACACTCCCCGGCAAAGTCAGATCGCCATAGACCTCGTATGCATTGTTCCCGCTGCTAGTGTTGGGCCGGATACCAGCGCCGACTGTACCATCTCCGCCACTACTACTTCCTTGTCCGCCACCAATATTGATGCCATCATCGATGCCGCCGGTGCCAGTACCCGTGCCGCCGGTAACATTAACTGAGGTAAGGATAATTACCGTGCCGCCAGCGCCGCCAGCACTGCCCGAGGCGCCGCCGCCGATGCCAGCGCCACCGTAGCCGCCATTACCTCCAGTGACAGTAACAGTGCCACCAGTGATGATTACCGTTCCACCTGCACCGCCGTTGGCGCTATTAAATCCAGCACCGCCGCCAATGCCAGTTCCGCCGGCACCGATGCCACTACTGATTCCCCCAGTGATGGTAACGCTGCCGCCTTTGATGGTCACATTGCCCCCCGCGCCGCCAGAGCCGGAGCTGTAACTTGTACCGCCGCCGATACCCACTCCACCTAGTCCACCGCTGCCACCTTTGACCTCCACAGTACCGCTAAGGATGGTAATGGTGCCACAGGCCTCTGCTGCTGATGTAACTGTTCTGCTATTGCCGCCGATGCCCGCACCGCCAAAACCGCTACTACCTCCGTTGCCGCCAGTCACAGTAAGGGAGCCGGTTCCTTGAATAGTGAGCGAGGCCCCGCTGGGAAGATGGATGCCGGGGGCGGCCATAACACCATTAAAATCATCATACCCGCCGCCAGTCAGTGTATTTGTGCCCACCAGGTTCAGTGTCACATTTGCGCCAGATTGAATGTCAAAAGCGGTGCCGGTGGTGCTGGAACGATCAATGGTAACGTTATTTAACGTGATCGTCGCCGTCACGCCGGAATTGACCGTGATGGTGTTGGTTGTCGTAGTGCCGGTAATGGTATAAGTGCCATCGGTTGTAATGGTAACTGGGCCGCTGCTAACATCTGTATTGTCCGCCAACGTATTTACCATACCATTGAACACTGCAAAGAGATTGTCAAACTTCTCAGCCCCGGTAACCTGTGCCCTCTGCTCATCTGTCAGCGCTGCATAAGCGTCATAGGCAGCCATTACCTGTTCATAAACCGCCTGCTGTTCCTCCAGCCTCATGCCTGCCAGTTCTGTATCCGCAGGCAGAGCATCGATCTGATCCTGGACACTTTGTACTGCTTCATCTACAGTTTCCGCAGGAACTTCCAAAATCTGATTCTGTGCCGGGGGAACAGACTGTATCTGTACTTCTGGTGTTGTCTCTGTTCCCGGCTCTGTTATCTCTGTGCCGGTTTCAGGCTCGCTTCCGGGCGTCTCGCCGGTATTGTCTGTCTCTGTGACATTCGCCGGTTCCGTCTGCTCTGTCTCTGCCAACACAGGCACCCCGCTTCCGGCGGACAGGATCAGAGCCGCTGCCAACAGACATACCGCCGCACTTCTGTATCGCCTTTTCTTCCTGTTCTTCATGCCTATATATAAACCTCCTTTTCCTGTATCCAATCGGTCTGTCCATGTCATCCTTTTTCAAATAAAAATCACTACTTTATTTTATCATAATTTTTTTCTTCACTAATTGTTAAGTAGCGCAAAAACACTGTTAGTTAGGCAAAGTTTGGGGTTTGGCTTGTCAAAACAGGGAATGTCTTAGTATGATAAATGATATATACAGCCACACTTTATTGAAGGAGGAATTTCCATGAAACGACACTTGCGCCGGGTCTGCTCAGCACTATTTCTCGCGGCAGCCATTGCTGTCATCTGGATCTTGCAGCTTTTTATTCAGGTAGACGATAACGTCACATATATCAACTGGGACTCTTCCGTACAGATTATGTCTGACGGAACAGAACAGGATTTTTCTGTTGACAGCTATACCAATGTTCCGGATTTCAACGGTACTTACCGTTTCACCGGCCGGCTCCCGGAAGGGCTTCCCGCCGGTTCCCTCCTGTTTGAAACCACAGGGCTTGATCTGACGGTCAATTTGGACGGCAGGACAATCTGGCAGTCACAGACAACGAACAATACAGAAGGCAGCTATCTCATGGCCCAGGCATCCATCCCTCTTCCCGAGGGCACCTCCGGCGAACTGACCGCTGTCTGTTCGATCCTTGACAGCACGGTCTCCTTGTTCCCGCCAATGATCCGCTTTGTCCCTGAGAATCGTGAGGTCACAGAGACAACGGCACTTGCCAACCGTGAGGCGTTTCCCGCCGGAGCTGCAGCTCTGGCTCTTGTCCTGATCTTTGGCATTTTCCTTTTGGGTATCCTGTTAAGAGAACCGGACTGGAGCCTGATTCCTCTGCTCCTGGCAGCCACAGGGCTTACCTTTTTCCACCTCATCCAGTCGCAGGGATACTACTTTCTCCCGGAAAATGTCTATCTGACGCTTAGCCGTCCGGAAGTGGGGCTTTTCATCCTGCTGGCCCTGGCCCTGTATCTGGTCATGAACCGGCGGCGGCAGTTCTGGAAATATCTGGGACTGGCAGCAGCATGGAGCGCCGGAGCGTTACTGCTCTGTTATCTGCTCTCTTCTGCGGTGGACGGGACCTTTGCTACCGCAGTAAATTTCCTGTTAGCGAAGCTTGCCCTCGGACAGTATGACAGCGTGTCCTACTGGCTCACCCTCTGGCTTGCCCTGACCTGCGCCCTGATCTCCGCCTACAGCGTGGCCCGCTCCTTTGCAGATCATAAAGCAAGGGAACAGGGTCTTCTGTTGGAAAACAGGCGGATCTCCGAGAATTACCAGGCTCTGGAGGCATGGACGTCGGACGCCGCTGCCCGCTATCACGAAGTCAATCACCAGCTTACCGCCCTGGACTGTCTCTATCGCAACGGGAACTATCAAGAGATGGGAGAGATCATGGCACAGATGCGGACAGACCTGAACAGCCATTCCGTCATTACCTTTACCGCCAATCGGACAGTCAACACTATCCTGCAGAATGCGGCGGCCCAGGCGAAATGGCAGAACATCCATTTCCGCGCCCAGGCAAATCTTCCGGAAGTTCTGAATATCCCGGAAACCGACCTGTGCACCCTTCTCATAAACATGCTGGACAATGCCCTGGAGGCCGCCTCAAAAGTCAGCCCTCCGGAAGAGCGGAACATCTTTGTCCAGATCAAAGTAGCAGATCTGTACCTTGCCATTCACTGTGAAAATTCTTTTAACGGGGAAATCCGGACAGATAAGAACGGAGAACTGCTGACCACGAAAGAAAATCCTTCCGTCCATGGTTACGGTATTCAGCAAATGAAAGAAATCGCGAAGAAATATCAGAGCGTGATCCGTTTTGACAGGAAAGGCGAACATACATTTATCGCGCAGACCGCTTTACGGATTCCGGACAGCCGCTGAAACAGACGTCCCCTGGCAGGCCACACATTTTCATACAGCCTCCAGGGGACACATTCTATCTGTTCTTATAAGATACAAAAGCATTTTGACAATCGTTGTAATATTTCCGGCTGACAGGCAGATTCTGACAGCCGTTGTCCATCCGAAAAGACTGGCTGCTGCATTCCCGCACATGTTCCAGATTGACAATATAGCTGTTGTGGCAGCGTATAAACTGCCCTTCCGGGAGCATTCTTTCCATCTCGGCTATGCCCGCCGGGAATTTCACACTTCCGTCTGTAAGCGCAATCTGCACGCCATGACTTCCGTCCGTCTCCACGTACAGGATCGAGCTGATATTCAGCCGGACTTTCTTCCTCCCCTTTTCCAGAAACACGGTTCTGGGACTGTGGTTCCGTCTCCAGTCTGTCATAAGCGCCCGTTTCAGATCACTCCAGTTCAACGGTTTCATCAGGAACTGTATGGGCTGCACTTCATATCCTTCCAGGGCATACTCCGCATACCCTGTGACAAAAAGAATACTTACTCTTTCATCCCGGCTGCGCACCTCTTTTGCCAGTTCCATACCTGTTTTGTTCTCCAGTTTTATATCCAGTATCAGCAGATCAAAGGGCTGCCTGTTCATGCCGGAGTCATCTGACTGTCCTTCTGTCTTCAGAACATTTTCCAGTTCCTCTGCACTTGAGAACGGGATAATATCATGCTCGATGTTCTCTTCTGTCAGTGTCCTGTCGCAGACACGGCAGATCTCATCCCGCACTGTTTCATCGTCCTCACAGACTGCCAGACGATATTTCTGCATCTGTCCCGCTCCTTTCCTTTCTGATTTCCATTCAGAGTTCTCATGAGAAATTACCTCACAGGAACATATTCTCATAAAATTTTTCGCTTATCAAATGTTTAATACTTTCTGGTATCGTTTTATGTTTATCTTCTACTAATACGGTATCATACTTTGCGACACTTGCATCTTTTGAAAAGATAAAGTCAACAATTTCACCCACATTGCTTTTCTCAACAGACGAATTCTCAACTCGTAAAGACATAGGCAGAAAAAAGTCATTTACCTTCTTCCCTTTTTCATCCATATTCTCTGTCAGTCCTAATGTAAACTCTAAATTGGTAACACTGAGTTTATATATAATTGTAACAGTCTGCATATCCTTAAGAATACAGACCATATCATTTGTTAACTCCGGCAATCTTTTCAAACAGGGCAGTTTCTTTTTTGCATTCGCATACGGATGCCTTGCATCAAAATAAAACTGGTTATTCGTGAGTTTCGCCTTTTTAGCGTTCTTATAAAAATCCTTTGCAGAAAGCTTTGTCTCCACTCCTGTTAAATGAAGAAAGTGATCCACAGGAAAAGATACTTCAAAATACTCATCTCCATATACATACAGAAAAGCTTTACCTGCCAAATTCTGGCTATATATCGCAGCTGAATCTATAATTCCTTGTCGTATTGCATTTTTCTTATCCGCTTTAGTTGCCATCTATACCTCATACGTAAAGAGGAGTGTGATGCAAAACCACACTCCTCAAAATTTCTTAAAAAAGAGTTTTCTGCTGGTTGTCAGCCTCGGTATCCAGTTAAGATACCCATAATGACGTGGAAATCATTAAGTCCCCCACGTGGACTACAGCTTTCTCCAAGCTGCCAGGCTCGATGTCCAGTTAAGACATCTAATGAGATGGAAATTTATCCTGCTCCATCTGCAGCCCAACTTTTAACGATGCTCTTACATCGAGAGCATTTCTGCTCCTACTTATATTATACTCAGTTCAGTGGAAAAATCAACCCAAATCAATACTTTCCGTATTTTTCATCCAATTAATAATTTACGATCGTAACCGAAAATCCTGCTTTTTGTACCTTTATGAAATTTAATACAGCTTCGCTCCCGCCGGGATCACATCATCCACCATCAGCAGATTCAAGCCTTCTCTTCCCTCATACTCGTATACCGCGCTGATCAGCATACCACAGGAATCAATTCCCATCATCTTCCGCGGCGGCAGATTCGTGATAGCAATGCATGTCTTTCCGACCAGCTCTTCCGGCTCGTAATACTCGTGAATGCCGCTCAGGATCACGCGGTCTGTGCCTGATCCGTCATCAAGAACGAACTTCAGAAGCTTCTTGCTCTTCGGCACTGCCTCGCATTCCTTAACCTTCACCACACGGAAATCGGACTTGCTGAATGTATCAAAGTCAACCATATCCTCAAACAACGGCTCAATCTTCACTTTGGAGAGATCAAGCTTCACTGCCGTCTCCGCAGCCGCTGCCCCGGCAGCATGTGCCGCCTGAGCCTGTGCCGGTGCGGAAGACTGTGCTGCATTGTTTGCTTCATTCTTTGCCGCTCCCTGAGATTTCATGGTCGGGAACAGCAGAACATCCCGGATCGCTGCGCTGTCAGTCAGCAGCATGCACATACGGTCGATACCGAAACCGATTCCTCCTGTAGGCGGCATACCGATCTCCAGTGCGTTCAGGAAATCTTCGTCTGTTGTGTTCGCCTCGTCATTTCCCTGGGCAAGCTGTTTCTCCTGTTCTCTGAAACGCTCTCTCTGATCGATCGGGTCATTGAGCTCGGAGTAAGCATTCGCCATCTCCCAACCGTTCATAAAGAACTCGAAACGCTCCACATAGTCCGGATTCTCCGGTTTCTTCTTTGTAAGCGGAGAGATCTCGATGGGATGATCCGTTACAAATGTCGGCTGGATCAGGTGTTCCTCTGCGAACTCCTCGAAGAACAGAGAAAGGATCTCGCCCTTTGAGTGCCTCTCCTCGAACTCCACGTTATGCTCTTTTGCAAGCGCCCTTGCCTGCGCCAGAGTCTCAACCTCGTTCCAGTCAACTCCCGCGTATTTCTTCACTGCGTCAATCATGGTGATCCGCTCAAACGGCTTTCCGAGATCCATCTCCACGCCGTTGTAAACGATTTTAGTTGTTCCGAGAACTTCCTGCGCCACATGGCGGTAAAGGTTCTCTGTCAGATCCATCATGCCATTGTAATCCGTATATGCCTGATAGAGTTCCATCAGTGTGAACTCCGGATTGTGTCTTGTGTCAAGTCCTTCGTTTCTGAAAACACGTCCGATCTCATATACTTTTTCAAGTCCGCCTACGATCAGTCTCTTCAGGTAAAGCTCAAGAGAGATACGAAGCTTGAGGTCTTCGTTCAGCGCGTTAAAATGTGTCTCAAACGGTCTCGCCGCCGCACCGCCTGCATTGCTCACGAGGATCGGTGTCTCGACTTCCATGAAGCCCTCTCCGTCAAGGTATTTCCGGATCGCGCTGATGATCTTTGAACGCTTGATAAATGTATCCTTGACATCCGGATTCATAATCAGATCCACATATCTCTGGCGGTAACGAATATCCGTATTGGTCAGACCGTGGAACTTCTCCGGAAGGATCTGAAGGCTCTTGGAAAGCAGCGTCACCTGAGCTGCATGCACCGAGATCTCGCCGGTCTTTGTGCGGAACACTTCTCCTCTGATACCGATCACATCGCCCACGTCAAGCTTCTTGAACTCTTTGTAATTTTCCTCGCCCACACTGTCTCTTGCCACATAGGACTGGATATTTCCCTGAAGATCCTGCACGTTGCAGAAAGAAGCTTTTCCCATGACACGCTTGGACATCATACGTCCGGCGATGGACACCTCTTTTCCCTCCAACTCGTCAAACCTGTCTTTGATCTCCTGGCTGTGGTGCGTCTGATCATATTTCGTGATAACAAACGGATCCTTTCCATTCTGCTGCAGTTCTGAAAGCTTCTCACGGCGAACCTTTCTTAACTGGTTTAAATCTGGTTCCTGTACATTTTTCTGTTCCTGACCCACGTCTTTTTCTCCTTCCCTGTTGACGGTAACCGCCTCTGAACCGAATTAAGACCTCTTATCAGATAAGAGGTCCTCATTTGTCACATATGTTACATAGAACGGCTGATATCAAGCACTTTGTACTGAATCACGCCTGCCTGCGTCTCCACATCCACAACGTCTCCGACTTTCTTGCCCATGAGCGCCTGTCCGACCGGAGATTCGTTGGAGATCTTGCCCTCAAGGCTGTTCGCCTCGGTTGAGCCTACGACCTTAAATTCCATCTCTTCATCATATGTGATGTCAAATACCTTGACCGTACATCCGACATTGATCTTGTCAAAGTCCACTTCATCCTCAACAACGACTTCTGCATTTTTCAGAATGCCTTCCAGCTCCTCGATACGTGCCTCGATATCGCGCTGCTCGTCCTTCGCCGCATCATACTCTGCATTCTCGGAGAGATCGCCCTGCTCTCTTGCTTCCTTAATCTTAGCGGCAACTTCCTTTCTCTTTACCACTTTCAGGTTCTCAAGCTCATCCTCAAGTGCTTTTAATCCAGCATAAGTAAGTAATCTCTTTTTTGCCTCTGCCATTGGTAACGCTCCCTTTCTGTTTTATAAATTTCTGTCTATACTTTACAAGATTTTTCACTCTTGTATGCTGTCTTTTAAGTCTATTTCGCAATTTCAATATTATAACCAAAGTCTACAGTGATGTCAAGAGATTTTCCAACTCCCCGTAGGACTCCACACTGTTGATCTTTTCCCTCAGCCGCGCGGCATTCGGGATTCCCTTCGTGTACCAGGCCACATGTTTTCGCATCTCACGGATCCCCAGGTAATCTCCTTTATACTCCAACTGAAGTCTGGCATGCCGGAGCATCATTTCCCGCACTTCATCCTTTGACGGGCGGGGCGGAACTTTCCCTGTTTCTTCATATTCCGTAAGTTCCGAAAAGATCCACGGATTCCCCTGAGCGCCCCTTGCAATCATAACGCCGTCGCACCCGGTCGCAGCGAACATCTCTTCCGCTTTCTCCGGCGATGTCACATCCCCGTTTCCGATGACGGGAATCGAAACCGCCTCCTTCACCTGCCGGATAATGTCCCAGTCTGCTTTCCCGCTGTAATACTGTTCTCTGGTTCTCCCGTGTACCGCCACAGCCGCTGCTCCTGCCTCCTCGATGATCTTCGCAATCTCCACCGCATTGACATGTTCATCGTCGAAACCTTTGCGGATCTTTACCGTAACCGGTTTTTCCACCGCTTTTACCATGGCGCTGACGATCTCATAGACAAGCTTCGGGTTCTTCATCAGTGCTGAGCCTTCCCCGTTTTTTACGACCTTCGGCACCGGACATCCCATATTGATATCAAGGATCGCAAAAGGGCGCTCCTCAATCTTCTTCGCCATCTCGCTCATAATCTTCGGATCCGAACCGAAGAGCTGCAGGGATACCGGGCGCTCGTCCGGATGGATTGTCAAAAGCTGCTCTGTGTTCCGGTTATTATAGAGAATCGCCTTGGCGCTTACCATCTCCATGCAGAGGAGCCCCGCCCCCTGCTCCCGGCAGAGCAGACGAAATGGCAGGTCCGTCACGCCTGCCATGGGTCCTAAAATATATCTGTTTTCCAGTTCTATATTTCCTATTTTCAAGTGTTTCATACTGTTTTTTCCGTTTCTTTCTCCTTCATCCTGTCATAGATCATCCTTAACCCGTTCAGTGTCAGCTGCGGGTCGTACAGATCGATACAGTGCGTCTCCCGGGCAATAATCTTTCCCAGGCCGCCGGTAGCGATCACACAGGCGTCGCTGTATCCGGACTCTTCCTTCATCTTCTTCACAATATACTCTGTCTGGCCGATAGCTCCAAATACAAGACCGCCCTGCATGCCGGATACGGTTTCCCTCGCCAGAATAGAGTCCGGTTTCTCGATCTGAATCGCCGGAAGCATTGCAGCTCCACCCCAGAGAGAACGCCCTGCCGTTTCGATTCCCGGCGCGATAATGCACGCCTCAAGGGTCCGCTCCGGTCCTACCAGATCATAGGTAGTAGCAGTACCGAAATCGATCACAATCGCCGGACCGTTTGCCAGGGCATATCCCGCCACGGCATTGACGATCCGGTCTGCTCCGGTTCGGGACGGATTGTCCGTGATAACCCGGATCCCGGTATCTGTCTTTGAAGACACGAGAATCGGGGTGGTATGAAGATATTTTATGATGCCGCTTGTAAGGGAATGCATGATATCCGGCACAACCGATGCAATGATCACAGCGCTGATTTCCTTCGGGTCGATTCCCCTGTGTTCCAGTATCCCACAGATCGTGAAACCATATTCATCCGATGTACGGGGCTGTTTCGTCATCATGCGGAACATTCCCTGCAAAGATTCATCCGCAAAAACCCCCATCGTTATGTTCGTGTTCCCCACATCGATCGTCAGCAGCATTCACATTCCTCCCTTTTCCATATCCTCATTAAACTGTGGTACAATAATATCAACTTTTCCACTGCCAAGTCAAGTTTTATCCGATTCGGCGCTTTCTTCCTGCTGTCTCCTCTATTTCCTCTTTGCCACGCTCTTCATTTTCGAGACAACCGCCGCAACAGCAAGTACAATCATCCAGGCAACCCCCAGCATCATGACCGTCACCGCTACCATCGTGCCGTCATCCACACCGAACGCCGGAGCATAAAAATCAAACATCACTGCAAAGAACTGTGATACTGCCAGAATCAGGGCTGTCACAAACTGCGCGAAAATACCGGAATGGTTTTCGTACAGTTTTCGTCCAAGCCACACCAGAGCAATCACTGCAAGTGCGCACCAGAACAGTACGCCAACTGCCCTGTTCGCCCGGTAAGCATTGCGCAGCACGATCCGCAGAGCCACAGCCGCTCCCGCAGGAATCGCAAATGCCTGCGCGCCGAGCCGTTTCTTCATAATTCCCCGTCTCTGGTCAAGCAGATCATAGAGCATTCCCGCCCCCTTATGGATCTGCCGGCGGTCCACACTTTTCAGACGGTAATAATCGATAATATAGTCATAAATGATTCCCTTGAGTTCTGTCTTTTTCAGTTCATCCGCAAAAGCTTCCATGAATTCAGAGGTTTTCAGTGCGGTCTGATACTCTTCCTTTTTAAAAAATTCCCTGAACAGTCTGAGCTTATATTTGTACTGCGGTCCAAGCAGAATCTTCATCTCTGCCACGGCTTTGAGCACCGTCTCATGAAGCTGCTCCTGTTCCCTCTGCTGCGCCGCGCTGACAGCACTGTCGAAATCAAGCCCGTCATCCTCCGGCTGTTCTGCACCGGCCGGCTCCCGCTGTTTCTGCGCCGCTGTCCGTTCAGTCCGGACATCTCGCTCTGTTTCACCACTTCCGTCCTCCTCCGCTCCGTCAGCGGAGTGCACTGATGTTTCTTCCTCAACAGGACGGGCTGCGCTGTCTTCCTCAGCGGAGCGCGCCCCGCGTCCCATGTGTCCGGTTCCGCGGGCCGCATTTCCGCCTCTTCCCGCACTCCGGATCAGCGTTTGATAGGCTTCATGAATCTGCTGAAATTCCTCCGGATGTTCTTCCGGGTGATATTTCTTCGAAAGTTCCGCATAGGCTTCCCGTATCTCCGTGCGCCCCGCACTCTCGTCCAAACCAAGTATCCTGCATGCCGTCAGCTTGTCCATCTCTTATTCCCCCTCATCCCGTTTCTTCCATAAATATCGTTGTCTTCCGTATCAGCGCCTTCTCCTCCCGGCGCGTCCTCCTCCCATTCTTCATCTCCGCCATTTCCGCTCCAGCCGTCTCCGCCGGTCTCATCTTCTCCGCCATCTTCCTCATATCCGCCGCTTTCCCAGTTCACAGCGAAAGGATCATAGGATTCCAGCTGCTCGATGAGTCCTTCCAGATATTCCCGGTAACGTTTGATCGGCCGCGGATTCTGCCGGTTGAGCAGCTGATCAAAATATTCGATGCATCTCTGCAGGTTTTCCCGCAGTTCCACCGGTGATTCCTCATACAGCGCTTTCAGCCGTTCCATCACATATTTATTTTCCGTAACATCCTTCGGATGAATCTTGAGCTTTTCCAGTTCTTTCATCCTCTGACGTATCTCTGCCTCGCTCATATTCTCCGAGATCACTTTTGACATGGTTCGCCCTGTGGATACCGACGTAACCTCTGCAATCAAAATTCCGTTAATGTCATAGGTAAAACGGACATCCACCGCTTCTTCTCCCTTTTTCTTCTTCGGAACATTCAGACTGAGAACTCCCAGCTTCATATTATCCTCCGCATAAACCTGCTCGCCCTGCAGAATCGAAATATCCACTTTTGTCTGATTGTCCCGCGCCGTATAAAACCTGCGCACACGCGAGCAAGGAAGCACCGTGTTTCGCTCAATCACCGGCGTCATATACGGATGTGCCGGGTCTGCCTCGTTGTTCGTATCCGTCCCCAGAGTAAACGGGCAGATATCTGTCAGGACAAAATCTTTCACTTTATCCCGGCGCTGCATCACGCCGCAGACCACCCCCAGTCCCCGGGCAACTGTCTCATCGCAGTTTCCCGTCACCATCGGCGCCATATGGAACAAATGCTGGATATACGACTGAATCATCGGCATCTTGCTGGAGCCGCCCACCATTACAACAGCCGCAATATCCTGCACACCGAAGCCTCCGTCCGTAAGAGCATGTGTCAGCACCTTCCGGATCCGTTCCAGGATTTCCCCGCTTTCCTCCATTAGCCTGCGGTTCGTATAAATGCTCTCATAGTCCGCTCCGCCGACTGCTGCTCTCATGACCGCCTCATTTTTCCGCGTCAGTTCCTGCTTGCATTTTTCCGCGGCCCGCCGCAGCACCGCCCTTTCACGCTCTGTAATATGTTCCCGCGCCTCCGGATGTTCCCGCAGAAAACTCTCTGCCATGATGTCGTGAAAATTATCGCCGCCCAGTCTGTTGTCACCCGAAACCGAGACAATCTCCACCATCGTATCAAAGCAGTCCACAATCGATACGTCCAGCGTACCGCCCCCGAAATCAAACACGAGAAAAAGCTGTTCCTGATCCGTGTCGAAATAGGACGCCAGAGCAGCAGCGCTCGGCTCATTGATAATCCGGTTGACCTGCACTCCTGCCAGCGCTCCCGCCTTCTTGGTCGCCGTTCTCTGTCTGTCATGGAAATACGCCGGAACCGATATCACCGCCTCATCCACTTTCTCACCGAGATAACGCTCCGCATCTTCCACGACAGAGCGCACCACAAAACTGCTGAGTTCCTCGGCAGTAAACTTTCTTCCGCCCAGATCCCACGTTTCCTTTGTCCCCATAAACTTTTTAAACGACGCCGCAGTACGTTCCGGATGGGTAATCAGACGCTCTTTCGCGACCGCACCTGTGATCACCGCTCCGTTTTCATCCACGCTCACCACACTCGGTGTCAGGAAGCTGCCGAACCGGTTCGGTATCAGTTCCGCCCTGCCTTCCCGGTAAACCACGCCAAGCGAGTTCGTCGTTCCAAGGTCAATTCCGATCAAAGCCATCGCACCATACCTCTTCTCCGTTTTTTTATATCATAGCAACGCATCCTCCCTGCGTCAACCGGTACTGCAGGAACTTCTTCCCTATACAGGAACTTCCTCTCAACGCAAAAATCCCGGCGCATCTCTTCCGATACGCCGGGATTTTCGCCGGATCCGTAATTAAGCCGCATATTTTGCGATTTTCTCGCACAGCTCCTCACAGTCCTCTGAATACATCTGCAGTTCGATCACATTATTAAGTCCAAGATGCATAATTCCCAGCAGGGACTTTGCATCCACAACAACATGTCCTTTCTTCATATCCATATCAAATTCATATTTTGAAACCGTGTTCACAAAGTCAAGGATCTCACTGGGATCTTTAAATGTGACATTCATTTTACTCATAATTCTTTTCACCTCTTTCTGCCATTTCGCGCGGCTCTGCCGCAGATCTGACGCAGATTATCGCTATCATACCACATTTTCCCATGATAGAAAGGGTGAAATTTTTAAAAAAGGATGAATATTTTAAAGAACTGACTTGCGGAATTCCGTGGGAAGCATCCCTGTCTCTTCTTTAAATACCCGGCTCATATACTTGGGATCCGAATATCCTGTCAGTTCGGCAATCTGGTTCAGCTTAAGGCGGGTCCCCAGAAGCAGTCCCTTTATCCGGTTGATTCTGTACCCCTTTACCGTCTCCGTAAATCCTGCTCCCGTCTCCTTTTTAAACTGGGTGCTGAGATATTCCTCGGACACAAAAAGTGTGCCTGCGATCTCCTCCAGGGTAATCCCCTGGTCGTAATATTTTCGCACGAGCTGAAGTGCTTTTCTCACAAGAGGACTGAGCGCTTCATCTCCCTCTTCCAGAAATGCATCAAAGTGGAGTGCCTGCAGGAACTTTTCCATTGCCTGACGAATCTGCCTCCAGCTCACGGCAATCAGAATTTCCTGCATGCATCTCTGTATTTCCAGCTCTGATCCGATAATGTGCTGCATCTTATATGCATTTACCAGAGCCATGTTAAAACGGATCAGACACTCCTTCATCTCTTCCGGGTCATGCATCTCCTGCCGGAGAATTCCATACAGTCTGTAATAGCATTTTTTGATCTCTTCGCCGTCCGACGCCTGCACCGCCTGACGTGCCTGCTCTTCGATTTTCGCCGGATACTTCAGCGGCACTGTCTTCATGTTCTCAACCTTCTGAAAACGGATCAGCTCGCCTCTGTCAAACAGCAGATTCCACTGACTCACCCGCCATATTTTCTTCATCACGTCCGGCAGATCAAGGAGCCTCTCCACCTCGAACCAGCAGCAGACGAGTTCGCCCTGAACACTGCTGCACAGCACAGGCAAAATATTGTTTTCAAACTCTTCCGCGCGCTCCGCTCCGTTTTTCTCCGCACTTCCATCGCCGGCTCCGCACAGAACAACCAGAATAACCTGCCAGACATCCGCGTAGAGAATATAGCCTCCATTTTCCCTTTTTATGCCCGTCCCCTTTAATATTCCTCCGACCTTTTCCTTCTGTTCCGCATACCGGTTTCCCAACCAGATGACAATCACATTTCCGGGCTCTGCAACTGTAAATCCCAGGATATCCTCCGACATCCTGTTGAACGTTTCATCGGGATGCAGCAGACCGTTCAGACATCCCAACAGGACATTTTCCGCCGTAAAAATCTGCTTCCCCAGCATTTCCCAGGCCACCGTTTCTTTTCCCGGATTCTGCTCCATCTGCCTCCTCCTTCCCTGTATCTCTTAAAACCGTTTCTTCAGCAACATCTTTCTTTCTATCCCAATATCACTGCCGCTCCTGTCAGAACTGCCAGGAACACCAGATTCCATATCGTGAAAACTTTCAGAAATTTCCCCTTTTTGTCCGGATATTCCCTTGTAAAAAATTTGAACGATATGAGGCTTGCCAGAGATGCGATCAGCGTTCCGAGTCCGCCCAGATTTACTCCTGTCAGCAGCGCGGAATAATCGTCCGTAAAGCCGGACAGAAGAATCGCCGCCGGCACGTTGCTGATCACCTGGCTCGTGAGAATTCCTGTCAGAAGCGCCTTTCCGTCAATCACCGAATACAGAAGCGAACTGATCTCCGGAATCCGCTTGATATTCCCCACAAACACAAAGAAGCAGAGAAAGGTCAGCAGCAGGAAATAATCCACCGACAGATACAGCTTTCTGTCAGCAATAAGAACCACCACCATAACGCAGACCAGCACCGGCACATATGGCAGCACCCGAAAAACCACCAGAAGACATAACAGCAGCAGAACCAGAAACGGCACCAACGCCGGAAACAGCCTGTGCCCGCCGTTTTTTTCCTTCACCACCACATCAAGAAGCGGCTCGTCCCTCTCAGCCAGCACCACAGCCACAAGCATAACAAGAGCGATTCCCGCATAAGGCAGTACTGCCCGCGCAAACTCTCCCATATTAAGCTCTGAGACAGAATACAGGTAAAGATTCTGCGGATTGCCTATAGGCGTTGCCATACTTCCCAGATTCGCGGCAATCGTCTCCAGCACCACCAGTTTCAGCACCCGTTCCACTCTGCCTCCCATCCGGAACACAAGAATCGTAAACGGCACAAATGTAATCAGCGTCACATCATTTGTTATGATCATGCTGCTGAAAAAGCACAGCAGAACCATGATCAGTGAAAGGCTTCTCATTCCTCCTGCCTTCTGGAGCAGGAAATGCCCCAGAAGCGCAAACACTCCAAGCGACTGGAATCCCGCCACTATAATCATCAGACAGAATAAAAGCGCCAGCGTCCGGTAATCCGGATATGTCAGATAATCTGCGTCCGGATGTACTGCAACAGACGACAACACCGCAAGCACCAGGGAGACGCAGAACACAGTTTCATTTCTCAGTAAATTTTTCAATATCCTCATCGCACATTCCACCTTTTAGACTCACCTGATTATAACGCTGAACCTGCGGGAATGCAATGGGAAGGATTGCGAGGTATCTGTTCCTTTGCCTATTTTCATACCCCTCCCTGCTTTACGCGCTTAATGTTCCCCCATTGTTTTTTCCGCTTCTTATATCCGATGAATGCCGTCACGCGTACCACATCAAGGAACAGACGGAAGAATACATGCAGTCTGACGACAAGCTCCATATCCTCTCCCAATGTTTCTCTGTCATATCCTCCCGCCGCAATCACCACATCCTTTTTGAACAGGCCGAACGCTCCAGAAATAATCATATTGCCGTTAAAACGATCCATCAGTATCCTTGCTGCCAGAAACGAGCGGTCATACTCCATGATCTGCATACTCGTCACAAGATTCCACGGCATACGGTAGCCTACGCGCTTTCCATCCTTTATCTTAAGGCTCTGTGCAGCGCGCACCAGTCCTCCCACCGCTACTACATTATCTTCTTCCATGACCGGCTGTACGATCTTCTCCAGTGAGTCAGTCTGAAGCATGGAATCCGCATCAATGCAGAGAAAATACGGATAGGCGGAAGCATTGATTCCCATATTCAGGGCATCTCCCTTGCCTCCGTTATGTTTGCTGATAAGGGTGACGGGCACTCTAAGACCTTCCGCCTTATACACCGCCTTCTCCTGCTCACACATCAGGCGTTTCCGTATGGGCCGGTGCTCCATCCGCATTTTAAAATGCTCTACCAGCACTTTGACTGTATCGTCCGATGAACCGTCGTCTACGATGATAATCTCATAAAGACGATAATTCAGTTTCAGAAGGGATTCAATACTGTCTACAATCGTAACCTCTTCATTGTATGCCGGTACAAGAATGGATACCGGGAAATAGAAATCATGTCTAATTTCATTTTTGATGCGCCGCATCTTGTTTGCATAGTACAGATCCCATGCTCCTACACTTACCGACAGCAGAAGGTATGTGGCATAGATCATCAGATAAAACAAAAAAACACGTTAACAAATTTTAATATATACTCTATTGCTCCCAGCATCCTGTCTTACCTCTGCTTTCCAGTACATAAATAAACATTTCTCTTGCGTATCTGTCCTCATCCGAGCACAGCCGGGCGATCTCTTCTTTTGAGAATTTCATTTTCATCAAAGACTCCGCTGAATTTCGCCGAACATCCCACTGCCTGCTGTGAAGTGCCTCTTTCACCGATTCATCCGGATAGTTGCCCAGAGTCTGAGCCGCCGCCACCGCCGTATCCCCGTCTTCCCTCAGGATCTTAAGCAGTACAGGCTCTGCCTCTCTGTTAATATGCGTTGCAAAATACCGGATTGCAGCAAAACACAGCTCATTGCGTCCCGTCTCAAGCTCAGGCAGGACCAGATCAGACATGTCTTCCTCCAGTCTGGTCATAAACCGGATCAGTACTGTTTTCATCTGGTCGCCCCACTTCTGGTTCCACAGTCTCCTCGCGAGATCATTTTTATCGCCCCGGTAGTGGAGCATACCGTCAGACAGCAGTTTTGGCTCATGATACCATCTGTTTTCCTGAAGCATCTGAAGCGCTCTTATAAGCGCGTTTTCATTTCCGAGAGTGTATAACGCCTGAAGCACATTCTCCCGGCAGTATACCGTGGAATGATCCAGATAGGCCAGAAGGAGCTCTCCCATTCTGTAATATTCCGGTACCGCCTTCTCCGGAAGTAGAGAAATAAAGTATGCAAATAGCGCCCGCTCCATCGCCTCTTTCTTCCTGTAGACTGCAGCTGCGTCAAATATGACATTCCGGCAGGCGATCATATACTCTGTAATATTATCCTCTTCCAGTCTCCCATAATTTTTTTCCAGCGCCTCTACACAGATCAGCAACCCGTATTCATTTTTTATCTTCCTGTACAGTCTTCTCCTGTAACGCTGATCCACCATGGCCGGGACATTCTCCATGATACTGCGCTGTTCATCCATTTCCCTGCGGATCGTGTATTTCATGACCTTGCTTTTTGTGCCGCTGCTCAACATATAAATAATATTAAAAAACAGGAGCGCAACACTGATGAAAATATATAAAAACAAAATCATGCTGACAACACTCTGCTGCATCTGTCACCTCCATGCCGCCCGAACAATATCGTACGACTGCTTTACCCTTTCTGTGTACGTCTTTTCTTCCCATTTCAGCGGGAATTCATGCATTTCTGTCTCTTCGCCTGCATCCGCTGCAATTCCCAGCCAGAAGCTGTCTGCCCGTATAAAATCCACTCCGTAATTCTCGTAATAATCGTCATGGATGAGCATATCTGCCGGGTTCGCCACATTCAGGAGTGCCCACGGGATTCTGAGTTCCACACAATCGTCCCCAAAGCAGAAATCTGCCAGCGAGTCATAATCCTCAGCTTCCGGATTGCCGTTTCCATGGCGCAGCTTTCCGGTCTCATATACAGGCAGATATTTCAGTCCCCGGTTCGTATAGTCCACATAATCCACTATTGTTGTGTTCTCCATCACCATATTTATTGGTAAGAACACATCCGAATCAGCGGACGGAAAAGAAATATATGCATCCTCTCCGTTTATCTCCTGCAGAAAATTGGCACGGACAGACTCATACCGTTCCTGAACCATAATTCTGCTGTTTTCTTCGCCGTCAATGCAAATCAGGAAATCCGCCGGTCTGGAAAACGAAAGTTGCGGAGTCCGGGATGTACTGCTACCGCTTTTATCCGTCGTATCTATGGGGATATACAGGGGATTTTCAGGGGAGATGCCATCTCCCTCTACCAGAAGTACGAGGCCTTCATCATCGGCATAAGCAGACAGCGTAAAGCCATTATTTTCGCAGACTATATCCTTTTTTCCCCACTCGCCGGGATCTCCGTCTGTCATACGGCTTTCGGCCGAAAATTCCATCAGACCGTATCCCTGAGCTTCTGTCTGTATATCATGCCATAGCGCATTATTTGTAAAATCCTGTGCATACGCCGTATTCCAGCTCCGCAGTTCCCACCGGTCCTGCCATGCATTGATCACCGCTCCGCTCCATCCTGTACTGCAAAGATCCTCATAGATTTCCACGAGCCGTTCTCCCTGTTCCGCTTCCGTAAGAGGGAACCCCTTTTCCGATACTACGCCCCGCGCCGTAGTAAATCCATAACTGGTACAGACTACAGGCACTGTATGATATTTCCCAAGGAGCTCGGCATAGCCGTCATAACTTCCTTCCCTGTCTATTTCCTCCAGAATGTCAGCCAACTCTGTCGTCTGTTCTTCCGAGAGATATCGGTAGAAGTCCTCACAAAAGTCGTACAGGCTGTATGCGGCAAAATACCCTGCTTTCATTTTATCAGTAGTCCTGATATGTTCCGCATCTATCTGACAGATTTTATCGAGCTGTCTGGCATATGTAACACCTGTTGTTCCGGAATACGCATACTTTTCCCGGAGTTCTCCATAGTCATCCCTGTATTCCAACGGGTCAGTTGCCGGACTGTTTGCAAATCCGATCAGGTGCTGTTCTTTATACTTGCTGCTCTCATACTCTGTAATTTCATCCATTACACGTGCCAGCATCGCTTCAAACGGACCCGCCTCACTGCCTGCAGTAAAATATGTTCCATTGTACACTCCTTTATGAGTTGTCTCATGATCTGTATATGCGACCGTATTTCCGCTCCACTCAGAACCGACAAGAAATCCGATGACCCACTCCGATATATCCTTTGTGTACCATCCGCTCCCCTTGCCAGGTACGCTTCTCATAATAAGACGGTTACCATGAATCACATCTATCATCTGTCTGCCGTCTTCCTGAAGCTGTCCCATATAATCAGATTCATATGCATCACCGGTTCCGTAATTCACGGCGTCCTGGATCAGTATGCCCTGAAGGAGATAAAGCGGCTCTTCTCCATCTTTGTTGAATTCAAAAAAAGCATTATAAAACGTATCATCCAGATATTCCAGGTAGAAATCAGGATCACTCCCCGCTTCGTCCGAATAGATTGCTTTCTCGATCTCACTGAAATCCGCCTGTATATATTCTTTTACTTCCCGGGTCAGATCCTGTCTTCCCGGATACGCAATCTCGATCTGCCTTTCCGGTTCCAGTTTTTTGGCATAAAAAGAAAACGTTTCCACTGATCTGTCCAGTTCCGCTTTGGGCTCAATATGGATCATATAGCTCATTACCGGATCCCCCGCTTCATACTGCGTCAGATCTACCCGTGATTCAGACACCTCGATCGTTTCCACCAACACATACACACCCATGTATTTTTCATTCAGGATAAGCTCGCAAAAACGAACGTTTGGCGCATATCCCATGATCTCTGCTGAAATATTCATCCACATGTAATTCCGTATCAGAGTCTTGTCCAAAAACGGACCATGGAGAACCCAGTCCGCCGACTTCTCCATCCCGAGCAGTGGCAGGCTTCTTTTCTGAAGCGGATCATTATCCCCGGTCAGCTTGATCCTGTAATTTGACTTGTCAAATGCTCTGGAAGAATTCCCTCTGATGTGGATAAGGATATCACTCTCGTTATCCGCCTCGCCTTCCGAATCATGCCATTCGCCTTCCGCTTCTATCGTCCTGAGTCTTGCCGTGATTTCAGTCTCGCCATTTTCCCCGGTTTCCTCCCCGATCACAGCATTCTGCTGCTCATCCATTATCGCCTTGCCCGGTATCTTCTGGTATACTCCGTCTTTCGTTGTATCGATCTCTATGATCGGCAGATGTGTGACCAGTCCGTCTGACTCCGGCTTCTCCCCTAATTCAGACTCATCTGGCTGTTCCAGGTGCTGATGATACCTCACGGTATCCTCTCCTCCATCAAGAACAGTAAAGAGAACCGCCGCGCACAGAACGCACACCGTCACGCCCGCATATATCAATCTGTTTCTTTTCACTGCGATCACCCGCTGATTTCATCACTCTGTGACACCAGGTTCACATATTCCACATTTCCCTGACTGTACAGATACTCTGTAATTTCTTTCTCGTTCCGGTAGCTGTCCATATAGACCTTCCGGGTCATTTCATAGATAAGTTCCACATGAGAAGGCGTGGTGTTCTTCACTTTCAGCACAGCTTTCTGGTTATAATATCTCGAGACGATTCCCTCCAAATCCAGTTCCTTTTCATTTGCGGCACGAATCACGAGAAGCATCCGGTTCTCATTGCGGACCCGTCCCAAAAGCAACAGGATCACAAATACAATCCCCGATCCGATACCCGCCACCTGATAGTCTCCTACACCGCAGCATATTCCGATCATAATCGCCCAGAAAATGTATGTGGTATCTCTCGTATCCTTGATTGCCGTACGGAAACGTACAATAGAGAGCGCGCCCACCATACCAAGCGACAATGCCACATTATTGCCAATGACTGTCATCACAGCCCCGGTCAATATGGCTAACGTAAACAGCGATACATTAAACTTCTTGCTGTATGTAGTCCCTGCATGGGTGTACCAGTATGAAATATACACAAGAATGCCAAACACTGCGGATGCCGCAATACGCAGGAAGATGTCTTCCGTTGTCAGAGTTCCGCTTCCTTCAAGTATCTGATATAAATATTCTCTCATTCGTATTCTTCTCCTTCCAGTCAGTGTACGAGCAGCGCACCGCTCTGTACTTATGACGCTTTTCTTTCCATCCCCTGCGGGTATACTTAAAAATGATAATGCATACTTACAGCCCTTCCAAGACAGTACTTGCTCACCGCCTGCTCTCCTGTACCGGCGTCTCTCAATATATCCTTAATATATTCCAGCAGGAACCCGTTGAACTTCACCTCCAGGACGACCAGATATGTATTCATCAGAGGATTCTGCAGAAGCTCTCCAGAAAAAATATCCATATTACTTTCAGTACCCGTAATGTGATGGTCAAATGTGATCCTGATGGAATTCTCCTTTGCGATAAATGCTTTTCTTTTATATTCGATCACTGCCTTAGGCAGATAGCAGAACTGGTTCATCATCCAGAAACACTCTGCCGCAAAAGAATCTTCGTATTTCAGAAGCACACTGTAGTCCCGGCGGATCAGCGCCTGTGCATCCTCCCGGCTCATCTTCAGGGAACGCTTCTTCTGCATGGCTCCCTGCTTCTGTTTCATTTCAAGTTTTGCATAAGGAGAATCCGCCCCGTAATTTCTCAGCCGTATCTTCCGCCTCAGCTCTATACCGTCTTCTTTTTCCTGATAATCCCGGTTGTCGATACTGTCAAAATACAAAGAGCGGATCGTGTATCCCTCGCCCCGGTTATTGGGATCCTCCTTTACCACCTCTTTCATCCGGTCACTCAGCTCATAATATTTGGCCAAAGAGATAAGAAACTTCTTCTCCTGGCGCAGCACTTCATTCATATGGATGCCCGCTCCTTTCCACATAAAAAATAGGCTTCGCCTATTCAACTCCCCTGCCCCTCAATCATGAGGGGTTAGGGGTTTTCTTTTTTTACTTTTTCCTGCATAATAGTCTTATGAATATTTTACAAAGAATCTTTGCAGACCATTATGAAGAAATTAAATATACTCTTCATCCCAGAAAAACTGAAATGGAAAATATCGATAAAATGATTAACTGCGGTGATCCTTCATTTGGCGGTGCCATGTACTCTTGTCCACACTGTGGTAACTTCAAGTTTGTTCCGTTCCGCTGTCACAGCCGCTTTTGCCCTACCTGCGGTAACAAATATGCTATGGAACGCACTACTAGTATGTCTTTCAAGCTCGTCAGTGTCCAACACCGCCATTGTGTTTTTACTATTGATGAAAATCTCCGTGACTTTTTCCTTCAGGACCGTTCTCTCCTGGACTGTCTCTTTCATTCTGTCTCCAGTGTAATATCACGGATGTTTTTTAACCTGAACCATGCCAAAAATTTTACTCCCGGCTACATCATGGTCCTCCATACTTTTGGCAGGGATCTCTAATGGAATCCTCACATCCACTGTCTCCTTTCCGAAGGCGGTTACAGTGATGACGGCTTCTGGCGCCATGTAAAGCACTTTAACTACAACTATCTGCGAAATGCTTTCCGCACAGCTCTCCTCAATGAAATGGAAGGCAAAATAGGACCTTCCTTTAAAAAAGTAAAAGCCAAATGCTACAGCCAGCACGAACATGGTTTCTATGTCTATGCCAAGCCCAATCTCTGCGACCCGAAAGTCGTTGCGAAATATATTGGTCGTTATCTTGGCAGACCCGTCATAGCCACATCCAGGATTGATCGGTATGATGGAGATACCGTTACTTTCCATTATAACCGCCATGAAGATGACCAGTATGTGGAGGAAACTTTGCCTGTCATGGATTTCATAAAACGTCTCATCCGCCACATCCCGGAAAAACATTTTAAAATGATCCGCTATGGCGGGCTGTATGCAAGGCACCGTAAGGTTGATTCGAAACTGCACCGTGTCATTTCCAAAGAAAAACATAAGATCTACCGCAGTTTTACTCAGTGGAGGACTGCCATCCTCCTCTCTTTCGGCTATGACCCTCTGTATTGTCCTGAATGCAATCACAAAATGGAGTTTCTGGAACTCTATTACAACCATAAGTGCGTATCCCTCGAAGAAATGTACGAGAATGTCATGTCCAAATCTCGTAGAAAGCGTTCCTCCGCATAGGCTGTTGTGATATAATCCTCTCAAAGGAGGACGTTTAGCATGAAACCAGATATCGAGGAATTACGCAAAAAATATATCAAAAATCCACCGGAAGGAATGACATCCGAGGACATTCGCCATATGAGCGGGGATGACCTTCTGGATATGGATTATTTTCTGAATGAGGACGATCCTTTTGACGATTTGTTTGGAGAAGAAGGTTTTTATATCTTCTAAATCGAACCATCGTCTTATTGTCATGTCCATTCCCCTGTTGATTTAACATATGTTCAATCAGCAGGGTTTCTTTTTCTCCTTATCCAAAATCGGAATTTCCTATAATAGGGTAGAGGGAGAATAAAATCTCGCCCCTCCCATTGAACCGTACGTACGGGTCTCGTATACGGCTCTACAACTTATATTCCAACTTTTACTAAGTAATAGGATAA
>NZ_NFKT01000031.1 GCF_002160525.1 Lachnoclostridium sp. An169 | reverse complement strand
AAGTGCCTCTATTCTCGGTACTGCCATTCGAGAGCTCTCAAAAAAAACGGCAGATTGGTACTTGGAGAGGACATATCTATCTTTTCAATGCAGTTTGCGGAAACTCAAGTTATCCTTTCCGTCCACATTCCCCTGGACATTTTCTCCCTCTTCTATTTATAATAATAAAATAATCAGACAATACTTTTGTCATGTAACAGAAAGGGGTTTTTACTATGGGCAGAGGCGGTGGTTCTTCACACGGCGGAGGCGGACATTCCGGAGGAAGATCTTTCGGAGGGCGCTCCGGCGGCGGATTCGGTGGCGGCGGCAGAGGACCGGGCGGACCAGGTTTTGGCGGACCCAGACCGGGCGGTCCCGGTTTCGGTGGTCCCGGTTTTGGTGGGCCCAGACCGGGCGGTCCCGGTTTCGGCGGTCCCGGTTTTGGCGGACCGTGGTTCCGTGGGCCGCGCAGAAGGGGACCCGTATTCCCCGGCGGCGGATGGGGCGGACCGGGACGGCGCGGCGGATGCGGCTGTTCTGTAATCGTTCTTGTAGTCATTATCCTGCTGTTTTCACTGATCAGCCAGATTTTCACTGATATCGGCTCATCGCGGAGTACTTCGCAGAATACGGAAGTGACAATCTCCCGGACCGAGCGGACAGCCATAACCGGGACACAGACCTACGGGAAATGGTACGTGGATGAGATGAATTTTATCGGTCACGACACAGACCTGACAGACGGACTGAAATACTTCTACTCCCAGACCGGTATCCAGCCCTATGTGATGATTCTGGACTATGATGCATCCCTGTGGAATAACGGAATCTTCAACGAATCCGCCGCCGAGGAATATCTGGCAGAAATCTACCGGAATATCTTCTCGGACAACGGACATATGATCCTTGCATATTTCGCATGTGAAAACGACTCGGAAGATATGGACGGCACGTTTTACATCTACTACGGCTCAGCCGCCTACTCCGTCATGGACGACGAGGCCGAGACTATCTTCTGGAGCTATTTTGAAATGAATTACAATAACCTGGATTTAAGCATTGCCGAGTTCATCGGAGACAGCTTCCGCGAAACTGCAGACAATATCATGCATACCGGAAACAGCGGCGGCAATGCGCTCATACGGGCGGCTGTGATTTTTGCTGTTGTATGCGTAATTGTAATTGTGGTGGGAGTTATTGTGATAAAAAAGTCAGGCCGGAGAGAAGAATGATCTGTCAATCCTGCTTCCGCTTGACCGCTCCTCTCCCGCCGCGTATAATTACTACAAAAGTAAGATTAAAAGGAGCGTCCACATGAAAAATTTGCCTCAGATTTCCCAGGCGGAATACGAAATCATGAAAATCATCTGGGACTCTTCGCCCATCAGCACAAACGAAGTCTGCGAAAGAGTCCCGAAATCACACAACTGGAGCAGCAAAACGGTTCACACCCTGCTCTCCCGTCTCACGGCAAAGCAGGTCATCTCCTATGAGAAAAGGGGGCGGATGTTCTATTATTCGCCTCTGATCTCGCAGGAAGATTATATCTCACAGGAAAGGCATCAGTTTCTGAATCGTTTCTACAACGGCAGGGCGTCGTCCCTGGTGTCGTCACTGATTTCTGACGCAGAGCTTTCCGATGAGGACCTGCAGAAAATGTATGAACTGATCGATTCGAAACTCAATAACCCAGAGCATTGACGGAGGCACCAGGTTTTGACATTTTCCATCCATTTTTTACTGTGTAATCTCGTGATCGCGGTCCTGGCAGGCATGTTACTGCTTTTGAAACGGATTTTCAAAAAGTATCTCACAGCGGACAGCCGTTATCATATGTGGTATATCTTTACCGCCGCGCTTTTTCTGCCGTTCCTGCCGGAAAGTCTGACGCAAAACGATTGGATGCAGGATCTTTTCTACAACGCCTCGGCTGCTCTGATCACCGCACCCGTAGAAGCAGATCACATCGCTTCTTCTACTTCTTCCGCTTCCGCCTCATCTGTTCCATCTCTGGGACTGTATGATCTGGCAGAAGCCGTAAGAAGCACGGACTTTTCCGATTTCAGCCGGATTTTTACCCTTTTCTGGCTCGCCGGATGCGCTTTAACTGTCCTATATTATCTCCTGCAGATTTACCGGATTCACCGCATCCGCAAATCCGGATATGCGGTCACGCCCGAAACGGAACCGGAACTGTACGACCTTTTTCTTTCCTGCAGAAAAGAGCTGAAAATACGGCGCCGGGTTTCCCTGTACACATCCTGCAGCCTGACCAGCCCCGTCTCTTACGGGCTGCTGTTTCCCACGGTTATAATCCCTCAGGATCTGGACATTCTCCTTGATCCCCGGGATCTCCGTTTTATCTTTCTGCACGAGCTGCAGCACTGCAGGCAGAAAGACGCCGTTTTAAATAATCTAAGCTGCTTTTTCCAGATTATTTACTGGTTTAACCCGCTTGTGTGGTACTGTTTTGCCGTGATGCGCTGCGACCGGGAAACTGCCTGCGATCACGCTGTCATCCGCACCGTCGGAAAGGAACATGCCGCCGGTTACGGTTACACACTGATCCGGTATGCGGAAAATCTTGGCAGAAAGAGTTTCCTCTCCCCGCTCTCCCTGTTGGGCGGTGAAAAGGAAGCGGTTATGAGACGGATCAGGGAGATTGCCGGTTACAGGGCGGATACGCCTCTGAATAAAGCGAGAAGCATCTGCATCCTTCTTATGAGCGCCCTTTTCGTATGCACGGCAGCACCGTTTCTCTCGGTTCGGACTTTTGGCGCAGCCTCAGACTCATATGCAGATGTACCTGCAGAAGCTCCCGGAAAAAGTTATGAAGAAAATACAGAATACGTGGATCTCTCCCGATATTTTCATGGACTGGAAGGGACATTCGTCCTGTACGATATGACGGACAGACATTTCCGGATTTACAATGAGGAACTGAGTACCCGGCGTGTATCACCGGATTCGACTTTTAAAATATACAGCGCTCTCTTCGCTCTGGAGAAAGGGATCATTTCCCCGGATTCCACCGCCCTCCCCTGGGACGGCACGGAATACAACTTTGACTCCTGGAACCGGGACCAGACACTGGAAAGCGCCATGCAGAATTCCGTAAACTGGTATTTCCAGGAACTTGACCGGCTGACCGGATATTCGGCACTCTCAGACTATTACCGCGAAATTTCTTACGGAAACTGCAATCTGACCGGCGGAATTGACACATACTGGGCGGAATCTTCTTTGAAGATCTCTCCTGTAGAGCAGGTTCTTCTTCTGGCAGATCTGCTGCAGAACAAGTGGGGATTTGCGGACGAGAACATCCGGGCTGTGCGCGATGCGCTTTTCATTTCAGAGACAACTGTTGGAAAACTCTATGGAAAAACCGGAACAGGTTCGGTGAACGGACAGAATGTAAACGGATGGTTTGTCGGCTTTCTGGAAAACGACGGACATATGTGTTGCTTTGCGGTAAATGTACAGAGCGGGGCAGACACGGACAGCTCTGCTGCAGGAAATATATCCGGGAGCACTGGTGGAGAAAATGTATCCGGAAGCTCCGCCGCCAAAATCGCACTGGAGATTCTGGCGGCGGAATGATTTCCGTCTCAGAACTTATCCGCCAGTGCAGCCGCCTGCGCGCATCCGTCCGTCTTGTCGGCAGGATTGACTTTCCCTGCTGCTGATATTACAATCATAACAAGAACATGACAGAAAACAAGTACGCACATGAAAGTGCGATACTAACAAGCAGGTTTAATACTTACCTCAAGGAGAGTGTGAAATGGGAAAAAGATGCATATCCAACGAGAACTTAAGCACCACGGGATTCAGTTATACGCTGTCTCTGATCAACGGGAAATATAAGATGACGATTCTCTATACACTGATGGAATTCGGCGTCGTAAGATTCAATGAGATGAAAAAATACATCGGACAGATTTCCTATAAAACGCTGAGCTCTACCCTGAAAGAACTGGAAGCAGATCAGCTTGTCCACAGAGAAGAATATCCGCAGATTCCGCCCAAAGTAGAATACAGTCTGACAGAACGAGGCAAATCACTGATTCCGATTCTGGACGGAATGTGCGAATGGGGAGACAAAAACCGGCTTTAAGCCGGTTTTTCTGCCGTAGAATTTTCCGCCAGGAAACGTCTCAGCTCCTCCTGACGTTCTGCGAAATCCTTCATCCCCAGATCATACAGTTTCCGCTCCGTGTCTTCATCCATAGAATAAGTTCCCACTTTGAGCGGCTCACTGGGCGCAAAGACGAATGCTTTCCCCTCCTTTTCCAGATCGAACACTTCCTGCAGATTTTTCTGGTATGTAATATGTCTTCGGTCAATATCTTCTATGATCTTCGGATATTTCCGGCACAGACGGGAATACAGGAAACGCATCCCCTGAGGCTTTCTCACGTAGTCCCGCTGTTTGGACAGGATGACCACAAGCCGGTCGCATCCTTCTTCCATGGCGTGCCGGACCGGAATCGCATCGGCAATCCCTCCGTCATAGTATGGAACCCCGTTTATCTCCACCGGACGGCACGCGGCCGGGATCGCGCTGGACGCCATAACCGGGCGGTAATCATCCTGTTTCATGTCTTCCTTTCCGAAATATTCCGCCTTTCCGGTCAGGGCGTTTGTGGCTGCCACCTCATATTTCACCGGATTTTTCATGATTGCCCGGAAATCCAGCGGATCTTTTCCCGTGGAATTGGTCAGTTCTCCGTAGATATACTGCAGCCCGAACAGGTTTCCCGTCTTCAGCAG
Source organism: Lachnoclostridium sp. An169 (assembly GCF_002160525.1). Lineage (GTDB taxonomy): Bacteria > Bacillota > Clostridia > Lachnospirales > Lachnospiraceae > Mediterraneibacter > Mediterraneibacter cottocaccae. Next base: position 51,956 of record NZ_NFKT01000031.1, on the reverse strand, counting down.
GCTCCTGATTCCGAAATATTTGGGAGAATAAATATGCTCCGTGAAAAAACGGAGATTGCGCCCCCGCTGTCCCGCCACAAAAGACGCCACATTCCCGGCGCCTCCGGAAACGCCGATGCAGTAATCAAACGTTATGCCATGATTTTCTTCTTTTGTTCCATTGCAAATCTCCTCCTGTTCATTTCTACGCTGTCCCTGCTTTTTCGTAATAATGCTCAATAATGTCCTTCAGCGTGATCTCCTGCATCTTCTGCTCCGCCGCATCCTGGACTTCCCGGTAGAAATCACCGATGGCAAGCTGGATGTTGATTCCCACGCCGCACTCCGGATTGGTATGGATATCCAGATGCAGCAGCGGCTTTTCCCCTTCTACCGCACGGTAGATATCCAGCATGGTGATCTGATCCGCCTTTCTCGTCAGAGCTGCATTCGCCTGCCCCCGTTCTGAAGTTATAAGCCCTCCCCGTTTTAATGCAGACATCAGCTGCCGGATATAGGCGGGATTTGTCTTTACACTCTCCGCGATCCTCGCGCTTGTCATCCGGTTTCCTTCTGCCAGACAGAGAAAGACAAGAAGGTGAATCGTGTCGCTTAATTTTGTCGAATACTTCATAGCTTCACCTCTCATTTCAAAAATTTGATTCCGCAACTTGTAATTTATAGAATAATACGTTATAATCCATCATGTAAATTTAATAATAACATCCATAAAAAAGGAAGTCAATAATGCTTACAGGACAGACTGCAGTCCGTCTTTTCCTTTACATCTGTTCCATTACACTAAAAAAGTTCTTGACATATTGTTTCGTAACAGGATAATCTTGTTCTAAGAAAAATATTCTCACCCGCGCACCTTTCTATCTGCACTTTCAGACTCTGACGGAAGTGCCGGATGAAAATGCTGACTCTAAAACCAGAGAAATCGAGAAAGCAGCACTGACTGCTGCTTTTTCCAAAATCATAATCCGTATCCTGAGCTGCTGCATATCATTCATGACAGAGCTGCATCAATCCGCCTGAAGGAGGGGAAATACCCATGCCGAATTTTACATACAATGCGATCAAAGCATCTTTTATAAAGCTTTTAAATGAACGGCCTCTGGCCCAGATCAAAGTAAAAGATATTGTAGCTGACTGCGGAGTCAACCGCAATACATTCTACTATTATTTCCATGATATTCCTTCTCTGATCGAAGATATGGTAACGGAGCAGGCTGAATACATTATACAGAAATATCCCTCCGCCAATACGATCGAGGACTTTTTTGAAACTGTCATCGACTATATACTGAAAAACAGAACCATGTTTCTGCATATCTACAACTCCGTAAACAGGGAGCTGTTTGAGCAGTATCTGTGGCAGGTATGCGAGCGGGTCGTGATTCTTTATGTAGATTCCGTACTGGACGGACGCCAGATCCGCCCGGAGGACAGGAGCATCATAGTCCAGTACCTCAAAGCCTTAAGTTTCGGAATTGCGTCTGCATGGCTCCAGTCCGGCCTTACAGAAGAGATCCGCCTCACATTTGAACGTATCTATCAACTGAAAAAGGGAACTGTGGAAGAAATGATCCGCAGATTTGAGACAGAATAGTTTTCCCGCACAACATTCCTGTCAGCAGGTTTCAGACATTTTAGGCTCTTTGTCTGTTTTTCAGGCACAAAGCCTCAAATGTCTGTATGAAACCGCCGCCGGTCATGCTATCTTTCTGTAAGTAAAACAGCCAGAAAGAAGGGATTGATTATATGATCAAAAACGAGTGGAAAGGCCTGCTGAAAAATAAAATTCTTCTTATTGTCCTGATCGCAATTATTGCGATTCCTTTTATTTATGCAGGTCTGTTTCTGAAATCTATGTGGGATCCATACGGAAATCTTGACAAGCTGCCGGTTGCGGTTGTAAATGAAGACGTGCCGGTGGAATACGAAGGCAATACCCTGTGCATAGGAGATGACCTGACAGAGGCACTGAAAGATAATGACACTCTCGACTTTCATTTTGTGGACAGTGAAAAAGCCGGGGAAGGTCTGGAAAACGGTACGTGGTATATGGTAATAACGATTCCGGAAGATTTTTCCCGCAGCGCAGCAACTCTTTTGGATGACACTCCCCGGAAAATGGAGCTGAAATACGCAACGAACCCGGGCACCAATTATATTGCCTCCAAAATGAGCGAAACTGCAATGCTCCGAATCCGCAATGAAGTCGCAGCCCAGGTTACAGAGACTTACACTGCCATCGTCTTTGACCGGATCGCACAAGCCGGCAGAGGGCTTTCAGAAGCCGCAGACGGTTCGCTGCAATTAGCAGACGGGATTGACAAAGCCTCTGCCGGCAGCATGGCAATTACGAAAAACCTGAGTATACTTACTGACAGCACTCTGACATTTTCCGATGGAGCTGACACTCTGACGGAAGGGCTGAAGGAATATACGGACGGAGTCAGCCGGATCAACACCGGTGCATCACAGTTAAAAAAAGGAACCGACTCCCTTACTGCCTCTCTGCCCGCACTGACCGGCGGTATCCATACATTAAATAATGGTGTAAAAACCTATACCAGCGGAGTGGCTGCACTAAATGCAAATTCCCCGCAGCTGCTGGCAGGGGTGCAGGATCTTGAAACAGGAGCCCAAAGCCTCACCCGGGGACTGGATACCCTGCAGACCGGCACAGACCGGTACGTCAGCGCAGTCGATACATTTACCCGGAATGCTGTCCTTTATGCACAGGGAACAGAACAGCTCGCACAGGGCGCAGAACAGTTGGAACCGCTGGAAAATCTGGATCAGGCGTCTTCCGCGATCTCCCTGCTTAATGCATCTGTCTCTGAAGGAGATCTCTCCCTCAAAAACAGTGCCGAGGGCTTAAGCGATAATCTTAACAGCCTGTACATCAGGATGCAGGAACTTTCGGAACATGCATCCGTCATCAGCAGCGCTTCCCCGATACTGGAAGATTCTGCCGGCGCCCTGCGGTCCGCCTCCGGCACTCTCTCAGATACGGCCTCGCAGATCCGTGCTGCAAAGGATTCTGTTTCAGCCGCTGCGGACAGCAGCATCTCTCTTGTAACATCCTGTGCGGCTGATGGAAATGACAGAATCAGCACTGCCAACGGACAGCTTCAGAGCGCAAAGGATACCTTAACATCGTCCGCTTCTTCTCTTGAAGCAGTCTGGGAGAAACTGTCTGAAAATGATTCTGTTCCGGAGGACGCCCTCGCTTCACTTCGACAGACAATCGATTCTCTTGACTCTTCTGCCGGAAATATTCAGGAGATTTCCGGTATTGAGACAAATGATTATATTGCCAGGGCACAGCAGATATCCGATACCGCAGCCTCCGGGCTCAGTTCTCTGGACGAAGCACTGGATACTGCTGCCAGCCGGCTTGACGATACTGCTGCCGGACTGGAAGAGAACGCTGACTCCATCCCGGATATCTCCGCGGATAGCTTTCAGGACCTGACCGAAAGCGCCGGTCTGTTATGTAATAACGCCCGTCAGCTGTCTGCAGGCACAGCAGCCGTCTCAGACGCACTAACCGAACTTGAGGCACAGACTGAAAATTTTCCGGCGGCATCCGAAGGAATCAAAGAACTTAACACAGGGTTCGATACTCTCCTTTCCAACAATGACGCTCTTCTGGACGGAGCGGACAGCCTCCGCGCAGCCGGAACCGATGTAACCGGCGGAATCAGCAGCATCCGTTCCGGAGGACTTACAGTCTCCGACGGTATTCAGACGCTGGGAAGCGGAATCCGTACTTATACCGACGGCATATCCACACTTGCAGACAACAGTTCTGCTCTGACAGACGGTACTGCAAAACTGGCTGACGGAGCAGGCGTGCTCTGTTCGGGAGCCGGTCAGCTTTCTGATGGAACTGCCGTACTGGCGGAAGGAACCGCTTTACTGGTCGAAAACAATGACCGTCTGAACGACGGCGCAGCGCTTCTCGCAGACGGAGCCGGTCAGCTCTGTGACGGTGCTTCCCGGCTTTATGACGGTTCTGTGGAACTGGATGAAGGAATGGCTCAGTTGCAGGACGGCGCCGATGTTCTTGCAGACAGCCTGTCCGAAGGCGCAGAGGAGGCCTCCGCTACAACCGCAGACGAAGATACAATTCATATGTTTGCTTCTCCGGTAAATACAGATGAGACACAGATTACCACCGTAGAAAATAACGGTCATGCCATGGCGCCGTACATGATGTCCGTGGGACTGTGGGTGGGATGCCTGGCTTTCTGCCTTATGTACCCGTTGACCAGATACAACGGGAAACTGAAATCCGGACTTGCATGGTGGGCCAGCAAAGCGTCCGTCCTCTATCCGGTAGCAGTCCTGCAGGGGCTTATGCTGATCTGGCTGCTTCATGTGATCGATGGTTTCACTCCGGCGAAAATGACTGAGACAATACTGTTTGCCTGCCTTACTGCCGTTGCATTTACATCTGTCATGTACTTTTTCAATATTACGCTCGGAAAAGTCGGAAGTTTTCTCATGCTGATCTTTATGGTCGTGCAGCTCTCCGGCTCCGCCGGCACTTATCCGGTTGAGATCTCACCGGCATTTGTCGCTGACATCCATGCTTATCTGCCGTTTACCTATACCGTGGACGCATTCAGAAGTACGATCAGCGGCGGAGGAAATATAAGGAATTCCGTGATTCTGCTCGCCCTGCTGACCGTTGTATTTACCGGACTTACGATCCTTCAGTTTCAGCACATGTCGCGCCGGCGCAAAAACAGCCAACCGCTTCTCATCGACTGGCTGGAAGAAAAGGGACTGGCATAATCTCAATCCCATTTGAATAATGACCAAAAAAGGGGCTGTCGCACTAAGCAATTAGTGCGATGGCCCCTTTTCTTCCTAATAAACCAAATGCCGGGCTAAACAAAGCCCGGCAAAAGGTGTAAAATATAGTTATGGAAAAATCAAATATTTTACAAAAAGATTATACCTTAAATCAAAACGGTTATCAATTAAAACTTCCATTAAATATTGATTGCATCATACCGAAAGACGATTCTGTGCGGCTGCTAAGTCAGTTTGTGGAGGAGATGGATTTGTCTGACTTATATTCGACGTATCAGAGGATACCCGAAAATCCGTCACCGCGCACCATACTTAAGGTTGTGTTGTATGCTTATATGAACGGGGATTTTTCTTCCCGCGATATGGAGAAGGACTGCCGCAGGGATATTAACTTTATGTTTCTGCTGGAAGGCGCGCCTGTGCCTGACCATGCAACTTTTGCCCGTTTCCATACCCTGCATTTCGCATTGTGTTCGAAAAAGATCCTGGCCGCTGTTACAAAGTTTCTTTACAGTATTGGGGAGATTTCAGGAGAAGACATTTTTATTGACGGAACAAAGATCGAGGCTTATGCGAATAAATACACCTTTGTCTGGAAAAAGGCAACAACAAAAAATCTGGAAAAACTTCTAAAAAAACTTGCAGCCTTTGTAGAATCCTGCGAGGAAATGTATGGCCTGAAGATTGTTTATCAGAATAAAGTTACCGTAAAGCATCTGAAAAAGCTCAGGAAAAAACTGTATAGGCTGAAAGAGGAAGAAGGGATCGAGTTTGTACACGGGACAGGGAAAAGAAAATCCCCATTGCAGAAAAGTATTGAAACACTGGAGCAATATCTGGAGAAACTGAAAGAGTATACCCGGAAACTTTATGTTTGTGGAGACAGGAACAGTTATTCTAAGACAGACCATGATGCGACTTTTATGAGGATGAAAGAAGACGCAATGGGGAACGGTCAGCTCAAAGCCGGATATAATATCCCGCATGGTGTTGATTCAGAATATATCACCTGGCTTACCGTAGGACCGCAGCCTACAGATACTACAACACTGATCCCGTTTTTTAAGGATCTGGAAGAATACGTAGATGATTTTAAATACCAGAGAGTTACGGCGGATGCAGGATATGAAAGTGAAGAGAATTACGCTTATCTGGAGAAAGAAAAGAAAGAGGCATTTATCAAGCCGGCGAATTATGAGATCGGGAAAAAGCGTTCTTATCAAAACGACATCGGCAGGGCAGAAAATATGAAATATGATCCGCAGTCGGACACCTACACCTGCCACAACGGGAAAAGCCTGAAAGTCAGTAAGATAAAGAAAGAAAAAACAAAGACAGGATATGAGAGAGAAACGACCATTTACAGTTGTGAAGACTGCAGCGGATGTCCCTACAAAAAAGAATGTATCAAAGGGAACCACAGTAAAGTTCCATTCGAAGACAGGACGAAAAATTTGTATGTTTCCCGGAAGTTCAACCAGTACCGTGAGGAAGACCTGGAGAGGATTACCAGTGAAGAGGGGATTGTGCTGCGGGTGAACCGGAGTATCCAGTCCGAGGGAAGCTTTGGTGATCTGAAAGAGGATACAGGCTTCCGAAGATTCCGATACCGTGGAAACGCGAATGTAGAAGCACAAAGTATTCTGCTGGCGATTGCACATAATGTCAGGAAGCTACATCAAAAAATCCAAAACGGAAAAACAGGGACACACCTGTTTGCGTTAAAGAAGAGCGCATAAATTTAGAAGGTTCAAAACGCCAAACAGACAGGTAAGGGGAGGTCTGCGCTTTTTCAAGCAGAAAGTCAAAAATAGGCGGATCGTCTGGATATTTCTCTGAAATAAGCAGCAAAAGAGGGGCATGCCACATGAGGAATTTACTTCCTCATGCGACAGCCCCTTTCCAAGCTCCCCCTGTTGGACTTGAACCAACGACACTTCGGTTAACAGCCGAATGCTCTACCACGCGAGGCGGTCACATACCGGAAAACGTATCCGGCGTTTTTCGCCTCGAATGTTCCTGTGGGGGATATTATTACGATTACATACCGGGTTATGTCGGTTAATAGTATCTTAGGAGTTCTCACTGTTCAGACCGCAGCCGTGGTCTTCCAGAAATCTCCGTTATTCCATTCTGTACAGAACTGCTGATATGTCATATTCAGCTCTACGGAGATCTGGTATCCTCTGCCGACTTCGATCCGCTTGAACAGGTAGCACGCGATCATCTTTTTCTGCTCCAGTGTTGCGGTGTCAAATTCTTCCGCCCATGACTTAAACTGATTATAAGCAGGTGTGATCAGATCGATGCTCTGTTTCTTCTGCGTCTCTTCCTCTCTGAGCTTTGCAAGCTCCTGCTCACCATTTGCAATGTTCTCTTTCACAGTCCGAAGAACCTGCGTCAGATCTTCCGGCGAGTACACGCTTTCGCCGGTCAGCGTCTTCGCAATCTCAAGCTGTAGCTTTGTCAGCTGCTCTCGGCTCTTTCCAAGCTCATGTTCAAGCTGTGTCTGTCTCGCCTTATTTCCTGCTATCTGCCGTTTCAACAAAGCCTGTAATTTTTCTTCTTCCGGCGCTCCGCTCATACAGCTGAATATCTGACGGATGATCTGGCGGATGATCTCATCCACCCGGTCCGCCTGATATGTAGTCTGGCCATCGCACTTGCAGAGCTTACGGCTTTTGTGATAGCACGAATATTTGATCTGATCCACGGAATACTCGGAGCCGTCTGCTCTTGTATAATGATCCCGATACCGGATCGTCGTCAGACGTCCGCCGCAGTGTGCGCAGAAAATATTGCCGGAGAGCATTGCCTGACCTTTCGTCCGCAAGGCAATGTGGCGTTTCTCCTCATTCGCGTTGTTCCGCTGTTCCAGGATCTCCAGGATCTGTGCATAAGTTTCATCACTGCGGATCCGCAGCGCCTGCAATGCCTCTGTGGATGTTCCGTCATCCAGATAGCCGCAGTAGAAACGATCCTTTAAGATACGGTTGACGACGGTACTCGTAAACCTGGCGCCTGTATGCGTCCGGTACCCATTCTCATTAAGATATCTGGAAAGCCTGTGTGAACCGTAGCCTTTATGGATCGTCATGCTGTCCATCATATGGATGACTTCGCTCTCAACTGCGTCGATATCCAGCTTTTTGATCGGAATCCCTTTGCGGTTTACCAGCCCGCTGTCCGAGAGGTGGTATCCATACTTTACAGGCCCTCCCGTATACAATCCGTCTTCTATCATCTGCTGCATCTTGCTCTTGATCCTCATGGAAGTCTTTTCGCTTTCCCCTGATGCCTGCCAGAACCGCAGATAATTCATCAGCTTGTCCACATGGCTGTCAAACCTCTGCTGTCCTTCCATGACGCTCCAGACCTGTATCCCGTGCTTTGCAAACCACTCCACCACGAAAGGTGTCTCGTCATCGATCCTGCCGATCCGGTCAAACATGAACACAAGCAGGATGTCAAACTCGTCATTCAGGGCTGCTTCCTTTAATTCCTGGATCGCATCCCTGTCATCGGCTGACACCTTGTACCCGGAAATCCCTTTCTCCGAATACTCTTTTACAATGGTCCAGTCCGGCTTGCTGCTGGCGAAATCCCAGCACGCTGTTTTCTGCATCGGAATGTCATTCTCATTCTTGTCTACCTGTTTCTTTGTAGATACTCTGTAAAGACAAATAACCCGTTGTAATTTCATAACGCTTCCTCCGTACATCACTTCATTTGTACGGAATTGCGTTGCCTGATCTCTTTTCGGTTTTCAAGGTTCCTGCCGGAGAATATATCTCTCCCGACACATTCATTATACCGCGAAGAGCACGCCGCTTCAATGCGCGGTCTCAAAAAGCAAGCGCAATTCTGTAAGTTTCATAGCGACTGTGCATAAGCGGTGATCCCCTGCTGAAACCGTTCCTCATAGGCTTCTGTCAGGATATCCCGAACCTTTGCCCTGACATCCTGTTCTGCGCTTCTGCTGAATCTTACCAGCACCGCAGAATCATTGATTCTCAACTGGAACCCAGAAATCTCGCCAATATTATTATTTCCTGCCATTAACTCCTCCTTCCATATATAAGGAAAAGACAGCTGTGCAGAATATCTGGTTCTGTTGATCCATTTCCTGCTGCACAGCTGTCTTATATTCTTCTCCAAAAACTCTGTCACTTTTGCCACGCCCCCTGACAGCAGGGATACCACAGGCTGCGGCCAGCTTACCGCATCATAGCCCCGCCTGTGCCGCCGCTTTGCCGGAACTTGCGCGCACTGCAGGAACTTCCCTTCCAGTCTGTGAGGGATCGTGAGAAAGTATCATTATCCCCTGTGCCTGTCACCGCGTCCGGCATGCCGAAGCCGGATCGACAGATCACGCTGCCCGCTCGGACTGTCCTGCTGCCATCACCTCCCGGTGGACTGTCTTTCTTCGCGACGCTCTGTCTTCGCTCAAGGCACAGGTAACGTACCTGTGGTACCGTATATGAAGTTGTCAAGGTGCGACGGGGAAGCCGGGAATACTGCCCTAATGGTCAGCAGATTTTCCTTTGAACGATCCGTCCACTGTCAGGCATTTCCATACAGGCTGTCCTCCTATTATTCAGTACAAATATGAGGTTTATTTTCGGGTTTTTTCTCAATTTTCTTCCAAAATTTTTCCCAGCCGCCGAAGTCCTCTCCGGATGCTTTCATAGACTGTACTTACCGAAGTTCCCTCCATTTTTGCAATGTCTGACTGCTTTATGCCGAGAATGTAATGCGCATACACCCTCTTCCTCTGTTTTTCAGTAAGCTGATTAAGCGCGGCATAGAGTTTTTCTTCTTCCATATGCTGCTCTATGATTTCCTGAACAGATGGAGCATGGCGACGCATCTTCCTTTCAATGTTGTCGCCACAATCCAGAGAAAAATATGCTTTATACCTGTATGTACGGATCCGGTAAGCAGTATCTCCCCGTCTGAATTCCATCAGGGCTTCCACAACCTCGTCCGGCAGTGAAACAACGTAATCTTTTTTATATATTTCCGGGTAGAATTCCCGCAGATTTATTTCTCTCATAGTAATCCTCCGATCTTGATTTTTTGATTGAACTGAAAATCAAAATCGAAGGCGGGGACCGACAGCGTATACGCCAAACAGAAAGAGGCTCTTCTTCCCTAAATATAAAAAGAGGCGCCTGCCAACAGACAGACGCACACCTATGCTGACCGCTTCTGCAATTTGCAGAAAGCGAATAATTTATGTCATTTTTTGTCGAATGGAAAAGCCCTGTAATCCTCAGCTGAATTACAGGGCCGCTATAAAAATATACCCGGTGTTTCCGGGGCCGAATTTCCGGCTTTCTCTCCATCCACTCTGTTCTCCCTCCATGAAGGAGAACCTATGGACGTTTTATCGTCAACCTCCTTCTGTATGGGAGAGCATACGTGGAAATCTTCTATTCTTTTTCCCGAAGTGTCCTTTTTCTACCAGAGCCCACACAAAGCCTGCTTTACTTAGCAGAAGAAGCGCGGTTCAACATCACCGCACTTCTTCACACCTCGAATTTATAACCGACGCCATAGACACTTTTTATATAATCGGGTATATCCGGGGCAATGTTTAATTTTTTCCGCAGATTACTTATATGGTTATTGATAGCCTTACGGGAATAAAATGTATAGTCTTCATTCCAGACCAGCTCCATGATCATCTCATATGTAAAGACACGTTTCGGATGCATGATCAGAAGCGCAAGAATGTCGAATTCTTTTGCAGTTAAGTTAATTGGTTGACCACTTACACTAACAAGACGATATTCTAAACATATATATAATTTTCCGAAATACATTTCTGTCAGGTCAATGTCTGTTGGTTCAAAATCTCTTTTAAAAAAATTATGATTTATGATCGCTGAGTAAGATTTCAAAAACTGAATCAATTCTTTTTTCTGCACTTTGTTTAGAAAAGGAATCAGTTCTTTACCAATCTGTTCACCAGACATTCCCATATCTAAACAGACTATTTTCCCAAGTCATCACCACCAAATAATTCTGTTTTGCATATTACTCTTTCACGCTTCCTACTACAATTCCCGTAATAAGATATTTCTGGAGCAGCGGATAAATCAGCAGCAGAGGAATAACGGAGACTACGATTTTGGCAGCATTCAGATTCTGTGATGATACGTCCATAACATTAACAAGGGAACTAAGGCTTCCGCCTGCGTTCAACATATCTTCAAGCTTCACGCTTAATGACTGTATATATGTCTGTAATGGATAGTTATTCACTTTTGTCATATAGATCAGACCACTGAAAAAATCATTCCAGCTCCCCACGATACTGAATAATGCGATTGTTGCAATAACCGGTTTTGAGCAGGGCAGATAAACCTTTGTCAATACCTGCAGCGGCGTAGCTCCATCAATTACTGCCGCTTCTTCCAAAGCCTTTGGAACTCCCATAAAGAAATTCATTACCATGATCACACTGAATATCGGAACCGCACCGGGAAGCACCAGAGACCATACTGAATTTAACAGGCCCAGATTTTTTACCACAATATATGTCGGGATCATTCCACCATTAAACAGCATGGCAAAAATCAAAAGATTCATATATATATTGCGGCCTTTAAATTCTCGCTTTGATTTGGACAACGGATACGCCATTAATGTGATCAGCACCAGATTCAGAATCAATGCCAGGACAACCCGGAGCACCGATATTCCAAAGGATCTCCAAAACTGATGATCCCCCAGGATCTTTTCATATGCAGCCACCGTAAAATCTACAGGAAGAAATCCCACTCTGTTTCCGGCTACAGCCGCACTGCCGCTGAATGATACGGCGACAATATTTAACAAAGGCAGCAGACATATCAGTCCTAACAGAAATACAATAAAATAAATCGTACCCCTGCCTAAATTTGAAACAATTCCCTTTTTTTGTACCATTATAAAAACGCTCCCTTCCGCTAGAATATTTTCCTGTCAGTAAACTTCTTTGCAAGTCCGTTTGCCGCAAGCATCAGCACCATGCCGACTGCGGATCTGAGCAGGCCCACTGCAGTAGAGAAACTGTACTGTCGACTGATTAAGCCCATTCTGTAAACATATGTATCCAGAACATCTCCTGTCTGATAGACCATCGGTGAATACAGATTATAAATCTGATCAAATCCGGCGCTTAAAATACTTGTAAGGCTCATCGCAGCCATCAAAAGTATGATTGGGAGCATTCCCGGAAGTGTAATATGCCATACTCTTTTCCACCAGTTCGCCCCGTCAATAGCTGCCGCTTCATGGAGCCCCGGATCAATGGCAGTTATCGCCGCGAGATACACAATTGAATTATATCCGAATTCTTTCCACACATCGGTCACAATGATCATTGGGCGGAACCATGTATTGCTTCCGAGGAAATTGACTTTATCGAATCCAAGCATCTGAATGATGTGATTTACCGGTCCGTCCAGATTTACCATATTAATTACAACCGCAGCCAGGACGACCCATGATAAAAAGTGCGGAAGATATACGATTGTCTGAACGGTCTTCTTAAAAAACCGGACTCTTATTTCATTGAGCAAAATTGCAAAAGCGATCGCCATAACTGTTCCGAGAATAATCTTCCCTACAGCAATTACTACAGTATTCGTCAGTATCTGCCAGATATCCGGCAGAGAGAACATATATTTGAAATGTTTCAGACCGACAAACTCTGATCCCAGTATTCCTTTTGCCGGAACATAGTCCTGAAATGCCATAATGATACCAAACATAGGCACATATGAAAAAATCAATACAAAGATCATTCCCGGAAGCATCATCATGTGATACATACTTTGAGACCGCATGCTGCGCTTCTGAATAAATGTTTTTTTCTTCATCCCTTTACCTCTTATATTTAAGAATCATGGGCTGAATATCAACCCATGATCCAATCTGTTTTCACTATTGAGCGTCGATAATTTCCTGCACTTCTTTGGTAATCTGCTCACCGCCGCGGCTGCTCCATGCATCTACAAATGCATCGAACTCATCCACCGGTTTTGAACCGGTAACGATAGCGACAAATGTCTCTTCCTGAAGTTTATTCAAGTCAGCATTATTGGTTCTCATTGTCTCTGTAGTATCAAAGAATACAGGCGTATCCCATTCAAGCTTTCCTTCATTCGTCAGTCGATCGATCAACTCCATCGATTTCATCCGCGACGTATATTTTGACCAGTCTGTCACCTCTGAATTCGCCGGATCCGCTAAATATCTGTTGATTGCTTCCACATTCGTCTTTGACTCAATCGAGCGGACCTCATCCATGGATATCTTCCCATCCACACAATTTTTAATATCCGAATATTCATCAACAAGATATGTATTCTTGTTTAATTCGACCTGTATCGGTCTGGCTGAATTATCCACCGTTGTAACGTACTGATATACTTCCGGCTGCTCTGTTTCCAGATTCTTATTGTTCACAATCTCATCAAAAAACAGATTCGCAATTTTAATCAGTACTTCCGGATTTGAATAGCCTTTTCTGACAACCATATATCCGTTTACAGCGTTATTATGAATAACGTTTACTTTGCCATTGTCATCGCAGATTGTATAAGTTGAGAACTCTGCATCAGGATCCATACTTCTTACATTATTCAGAAGCCAGTCCGGAAGGTGCCACGGTCCAAATGTAATACCTGTCTGTCCGTTTGTCAGGAGAGCTGTAATATCATCCCATGTTCTTGTACCAAACTGAGGATCTACCAGACCTTTCTGGAACCACTCCGCCAGTTTTGCAAGTGTAGCTTTCATCCCTTCTGTTGTGGAACCGTTATACAGATTTCCGTCTTCATCTTCAAGCCAGCTTCCCGGGAATGCTTTATAAGCCGCCCCGATAGCCATCATGGTATAACCGCTTCCACCATAATCACCTGATGTAAGATATGGTGCAAACGCAAGCCCAACCGGATTTCCGGTATTTCCCGGATCTTTTTCTACAAAAGTTTTTGTAATGTTCTCCAGTTCGTCGATTGTCAGACATCCGTCCCCGTCCTCATCAATTTTCATCCCAAGATCGTCCACCCAATCCTGCCGAATAAATACTACACACGGAGCAGCATCATAATTTGTTCCAGGCAGAGCCATCAGCCGTCCGTCATACATTGCTCCGTCCAGACATCTGCCGTCATATGAATCATATACTTCTTTAATATAATCGCTTGCATATTCATCATATACATCCGTAAGATCCTCAACCAGATCATTTTCAACCAGCTCGTCGAGTACATCCTTTGAGCTGACGCGCATCACATCCGGTAATTCTCCCGAAGCGATAGCCAGCGACACCTGCCGGTCATAATCCTCACCGTTAGCTTCAAATGAATCCTTTACTTCTACATTAAGTTTTTCTTTTAAATATCTCGTGTATGCATTATCTTCGTATGAATCGCCTTCCGGGAATTTAGGGTTTGCTATCGTGCTTCTTCCCATGCTGCAGACCAGGGTATCCTCATATGCACCAAGCGGTCCGTCCGCCGCTGATACCGCCTCTTCCTGCCCGCCGGCGCCCCCTGCACAGGCTGATAATGATACTGCAAGCGCTGACACAGTTGCTATACTCAACACACGTTTTATAAATAATCTTCGTCTCACAAATATTTCCTCCATCCTTCCTTGTATTAATGGCCATTTCTTAAGGTATTTTTATTATAAATTAAAACAAATTTCCGGTAAACGAAACAAAATACCGCTTTAAACAACATTTTTACAAAGATAAGCAGATCCGGACAATGAAAAAACTGCCCTCTCAGACAGTTTTTTCGTTATCCGGATCTGTTCTTTTCGGAATGGTAAGTGTAACCGTTGTTCCTTCATTCATTTTGCTTTGATAAGACAAACCATATTCTTCTCCATAATACAGCTGTATCCGGTGATGTACATTCTGAACGCCGTATCCGTTTGTCTGCTCAATCAGAATATTTTCCATCGTCTTCTCTGACATCCCGCAGCCGTTGTCTCTTACCGTAAATACCAGTTCATCCTTTTGCTCTCTTCCGTATACCTCCAGTCTTTTTTTACCCTCTGTCTCTTTATGATCCAGTCCGTGTATGATCGCATTTTCTACTAACGGCTGCAAAAGCAGATTGATCATATGGTAATTCAAAATGTTTTCATCTATCTCTAAAACCGCTTCAAATTTCCCGGAATGCAGCATCTGCTGGATTTTCACATAAGAGCAGGTATTATCCCACTCTCCCTTTACGCTTATCGTATTCTTCCCTTTATTCAGCGTTGTACGATAGAAAGTTGACAGCAGCTGCGCCATCTCACTGATCTCTGTCTGTTCCGCCATAATGGCTTTCCAGTTGATCAAAGAGAGACTGTTATACAGAAAATGAGGATTGATCTGAGCCTGCAGCGCTTTCATCTCATATTGCTGCTGCAGGATCCTGCTCTGATACACCTGATTAATCATATCATTCAGCCGTTCCATCATCCTTTTAAAGCTCCGGAAGAGATGTCCGATCTCATCCTGAGATTCATTCACCACGTCCACCGACATAGAGCCAAGTTCAATCTGCTCTATATTTTCCACCAGTTCATTCACCGGTTTTGTTATACTTCTCGTCAGTGTCAGACTTAAGAAAGCGACCAGAGCGCAGCACCCGAGAATAACGATCAGGACAAGAACCGTGATGCTCCTTGCCGCAGCCGAAATTTCACTGACAGGTCTCTGCAGTTCTGCCCGCCAGTTTACAGAGCTGATCTTTTCCGTTTTTACAACACAGTCTTTTTCCCGTTCTTCATCTGCCGTACGCTTTACCGCAGACTCCTGCGTATTATGATCTGCATTCTTCTGTGCAAATGAAAAAATAGTATTCCCGTCATTGTCTGTAATCTCAATGCCATAATCATCCGAAAACAAGTTTGTAAATATTGAAAATACTTTTGAATAATCCAATGATATACGTATCGCATTCTCATATCTTCCATATTCCGAAAACATTTTGCAGTACATATTCAATTCATTGGCGTCCGGCCTGGCATCCCACAGCACTCTTCCCCGCTCCAGTTCGTCCATACCGGAATCCATCCGCTCCGCCGGGAGAAAATTTGTGCCGTGCGGATACAAGGTATCGTTCGTACTGTATATCGTCACCTGTTTCACGGCGGAATCCAGATTTTCCATATTAAATATAACCGGATCTATGATATCCCGATACGCCACGTACATCTGCAGATTATCTTCATAATCGGCTTCCAGCGCCTGCTGAAGGTTATCATCCCATACAATGCTGTCCATGTAGCTCTTATACAAATTTAAGTTGCCTGTCAGGATGGTTACATTCTGCTCCAATGTCTGGCTCAGCATCTCCTCTTCCCTCTGTATCAGCAGGTTCCTGCACTGAAAATAGCAGAATATACCCAGCAGGATTACCGGAAGCAGACTTGCCAGCAGCATACTGAACAAGACTTTTTTTCTGAATTTTAAATTTCTATACCATTGTCTCAGCTTTTTCATCAACGATCCTTATTTCTCTCTGTATTTTTCAGGTGTCACTCCATATTCATTGCGAAATGTCTTACAGAAATACGACAGATTTGTATACCCTACCGCTTCACAGATATCTCCTATTTTCATATTTGTCGTAGTAAGAAGCTGCTCGGCCTTATCCATACGGACTTTCTTAATATATTTATTAAGTCCTATCCCTTTCTCCTGGCTGAAAATACTGCTGAGATAGTGCGGGGTAAGAAAAACCTTTTCAGCTAATACGTCAAGGCTCAATACTTCCATATAGTGATCCCGTATATATTTTTCTATGATCGCAATCATATGTTTCGGCGAATCCTGCTGTGAATCAAGGACTCTGACCACTCTTCCCATAAGATCCAAAAGGCTCTGTTCGATTTCAGAAAAATGATTTACTCTATACAGCTCTTCTATTTTATCAGCTATTTCATCCTGATCTTCCGGCAGCGCATGATACAGGATCTTGATCAGATTGCCGCAGATAAATCTCGTATAAATATAAGACTGAAATTCATTGTTCCTGCATTTATCCAATATGATCTCCACGTTCTTTTTCAGGCTGAATACATCACAGAATTTAATATCCTCCTCGATTTCATTAAAGGCGCGGGTAATGTTTTCTGAATTGACATTCACTGCCCTGTCATCGGATTCTATCGGATATACGAAAATATCTTTATGAAAAAAACGTTCTTCAAAATACGCTTCTGTTTCCTGATAAACACTGCCTATATCATCCGGCGTTTCTATCAAACCGCTGACTGCCAGGAAACAGGAAACCTGATATTCCTTTTCGATCAAAATGTGTATTGCATCTGCAGCTTCTCTGTAATAAGAAGTACTTTTCCCCTCATCTGTAAAAAGAAGAATACCCTGAGCAGGGTTCAGATCGACCATATCGCAGGATAATGCCAGTCCATTCTCCGCAATTTTATTATTCAGCTCCTGAATATCTTCCACTGTCTTTCCAAAAAAATCTTCTTCAAATTCCAGTAAGATCATTCTCTTATACAGCTTTAAAAACTCCAGTTCGCTTTCACGATATGTATTTCTGAGCTTTTCATAAGGGATCTGGCTCAGTAATCTTGTTATTATATATGGCTCTAATACTTTCCTGAGCTGCCGATCATGTAATTCGACTGTCTTTTTTCTCTCTATCCTGGCTATAACAAGATCAATCACTTTCTTAAATTCTTCCGGATTGACCGGTTTCAGGATATAATCAACTGCCTGGATCGACAGGGCCTGTTTTACATAACTGAAATCATCATATCCGCTGAAAAATATAATTTCTGTGTCAGGGAATCTGTTCCTGACAATCTCAGAGAGTTCCAGCCCGTCTATAAAAGGCATCCGTACATCAGTCATTAAAATATCGACTGCACATTCCTCCAATTTTCTCAGGGCTTCTTTGCCGTCTTCGGCTTCGATAATATTAAATTCAAATCCAAGTTTATTCAGCAAATATTGAATCCCTATCCTCTCGCCGTCTTCATCATCTGCGATCATCATCCGATACATCTGCTTACCTCGATTCCTCTTATAGAAAAACCCATCGTTTGTTTTAAGCATACGACAGGTTATATCTTCCTTCAACTATTTTTTCATATAGTAAATTCTCGCCTCATACGGCCGGTAACAGTCTGTTTCCCCGCTTGCCTTATAATTACAGTAAAGCAGTTTCGTCCCGTTCTGGTCTTCCTCCGGTTTCCATTCCGCTTTCTGCCCAAAGAAATTACAGATCACATACATCTTTTCATCATCACTTTCCCGTGAATATGCAAAAAAGATCTCGTTCTCGGGCTGGATCAGCGCAAAATGGCCTTCAACGAAAACCGGATATTTCTTTCTCAGTCTGATCAGCGTTTTATAACACGTAAACACAGAATCCGGATCATGGACTTCATCCGCGGCATTGATTTCTCTATAATTGGGATTCACCCTGATCCACGGTGTTCCGGCAGAAAAACCTGCATTTTCAGATTTATCCCACTGCATCGGTGTCCGCGCATTATCCCGTCCTTTTGCATAGATGGAGTTCATAATATCATCTTCCGGATACCCCTGTTCCCTGCGTTCACGATACATGTTCAGTATTTCGATATCCCTGTATTCATCAATGGAATACCGGACATTTGTCATACCAAGTTCTTCTCCCTGATAAACATAAGGCGTTCCCTGCATTCCATGCAGCAGTACAGCAAACATTTTCGCAGACTCCACACGATATTCTCTGTCATTTCCCCACCTCGATACAATCCGCGGAAGATCATGGTTATCCCAGAACAGACTGTTCCAGCCGCAGCCGTCCAGTTCTGTCTGCCACCGGTTCAGCACTTCTTTCAGTTTTATAAACGGCAGCGGAGCCAGATCCCACTTTTCTTTTCCTTCCTGCTGATCCAGACATAT
Source organism: Lachnoclostridium sp. An169 (assembly GCF_002160525.1). Classification (GTDB taxonomy): domain Bacteria; phylum Bacillota; class Clostridia; order Lachnospirales; family Lachnospiraceae; genus Mediterraneibacter; species Mediterraneibacter cottocaccae. The sequence goes on along the minus strand of NZ_NFKT01000031.1, from coordinate 33,214 downwards.
ATGCTCAAACTGAAATACCATAGAAAACTCGCTTCCGTCCGGGTTACTGTACAGTTTCGCATTCTCTGTATTTGCTCCCCATGCTTCCCCTACAGTTATCAAGTCTCCCTTTTGGAAAACAGCGCTGCTCATTTCCCTGATATATTCGTGTAATCTCGGACCATTTGCCGTTATCTTCTGATCCGGTTCCTTCGCGATCTGATCAATAACATCCAACCGGAATCCGCCGACTCCCTTATCAATCCACCACTGTATCATCTGATAGATTTCCTGACGGACTTTCGGATTATCCCAATTTAAATCCGGCTGCTTTACAGAAAACTGATGAAAATAATACTGCTTTAATTCCGGAACCCATTCCCATGCAGAGCCGCCAAAAGATGCCCGCATATCATTTGGAGGCGTTCCTTCTTCGCCATCACGCCATACATAGTAATCATGATAAGGATTTTCCCTGCTCTTTTTTGCCTCGCAAAACCACGGATGCTCATCCGAAGAGTGGTTCAGGACAAGATCCATAATGATTTTAATATTTCGTTTTCCTGCTTCACGGATCAGATTTTCCATATCGCCTATATCGCCAAACATCGGATCTATATCCTGATAATTAGAAATATCATATCCGTTATCATCCTGAGGCGACCGGTACACCGGAGACAGCCAGATTGCATCTATACCCAGATCTTCCAGATAATCTAACCGCTGTACGATTCCTCTCAGATCACCGATGCCGTCTCCGTTGCTGTCCTGGAAACTTTTCGGATAAATCTGATATATAACTGCCTTTTTCCACCATTTGCTTTCTTTCATATGCTTGATAACTCCTTCGCGATTGATTGTTACATTCATTCTGTTATATTTATTCTAAATTTAATGATTGTCTTATTCCAGAAAAAATTTTTCGGATTTACACAATATTCTACCACTTTTTTTCTAATCAATTATACTGAATTTGAAACAATACCGGCAAGCAATGCAAACTTACGTAAGTTTGCCAATTCCAGAGGATTTTCCGTCTCCGGAAAATCCTCTGGAATGCTTGTTGGTGATATCTCCCCAACCCCCAAAGATCGCCACCTACGGTGACGGCTGCGCGTTCCGTTGTAACGCTGAATACCCAAAGCAAAAAAACAATTACTGGCGGTTCTGTTCCTCTCTCCTCCGTGTCTCCTGTCCGGCAGGAATATCCAGCAGATACTCTACATTTGCCCTGACATTATGCAGTTCTTTCATTTCCGCTCGAACCTGTTTATACTCTGCATATGCTTTCCTCTTCTGTTCTAACAATCCGGCATATTCTTCCCGGAGTTTTTTAACAGACGGTAGCTTTGTGGTTGCCAGACTGTCAAAGTATTTCTTCGCTGCCTGATGCAGAAGGATATCTGCCTCATGCTCCGCACGAAACCTCTTGCTGTATCCGGCTTTCCGATATTCTACATACACCTCTCTTGTCTTTGCATATGTAATGATCTGTCTCTGCAATTCACTGTTCGATGTCATCTGTTCTTCAAAACTTTTTATCTGCTCGGACAGGTCATTAAAGCGTGCTGTCACTGCCAACGTTTTTTCTTTCAGATCCTCATAGCTCATATCCCCATGCTCTTTCAGATACATGACTGCCTGGGAGAGCTGTTTTAAGTTAAATACCTTCGCCCACCGTTCATATCCCGGACCTTTTCCTGTCCTGACTGCTGCTTCAATATCTACCAGAAGTTTAATTCCTGATGCCTGCCTGTAACCTGATATCCGCTGTGGGTTTACTATACGGACACCGCTGATCCTCTCCTTTATCGCCTGTTCAGTATAATCGCCTTTCAGAGTATTGCATCGGGTATAGTTTTCCTGCCCCCGCACACGGAAACGAAGATTTTTCCTTTCCCGGTTGACTTCTACGCCTGCTGCCGCCAGCTTCTCCAAAAACTCTTCAAAATCATTCGGATTATCTTTCAAGACAACATCAATAGCCTGCCGGATCTGCTCCTGAAAAGACGGCTGCTTTCTATTTCCCAGCCATGTGCCATAATGGTCTCGGCTTGGCTTTGGATCTTCTACAATAGACAATCCATGTTCGAGACAGAGCCTGTCATTTATGCGCCGGATTGCCCATGTGGATCCCCAAAAGTTCCGGAACTTTCTGGTACAATCAAGCGTTATAGAATTGATAATGATATGATTATGGACATGGTGCTTGTCTACATGCGTACAGACGATGAAAGCATGGCTTCCTTTTGTCAGTTTCTGTGCAAGTTCCTTGCCAATATGATTTGCCTCTTCCGGTGTAACTTCTCCTGGCTTGAATGACTGACGGAGATGATAGGCGATCACATCATCCTCACTTCTGCTCCGACCTGTTAAATTCGTATACTGTCTTTTGGACAGTAGGAACTCTGCGTCCGCAATCCGGGTGTCACACTCATATCCATATATGAATTTCCCCTGATCCGTCTTCTGCGGATTTTTTACATAATCAATGATGTCCGCTACTGCTGTAGAGATATCCCTGCCTTTCCCGATATGGAGCGGCATCAGCCGTGTTGTTGCTATTTCAGACCACCTCCATCATGCTTCTTTCATTTATCTCTCCGGTTCTTTATGAACTTTCTTTTTATCCGCACACTTCTGCAATCCATTACTTTTATGAAGCTGATTTTTCACAGAAGGCTTCTGTTCCTGCAATTCCTCGTATTCCCTTCTGACCTGTGTGAGAAGCAGATTCATCAGCCCGGTATGGCTGCGGTCCACAATAAGCTCTCTGTTTCTGTCTCTCCCGAAGCTGTCTTTGTCCTCAGGAACTGGAAAGGCTTTTGCCCACTCCTTGTTACTATGGGAAATACGTCCATCCCATTCCTTCTGCCGGACTGTATTGGCAAGTACAAGAAATACTCTGTCATATCCAAACTGTTCCACTACCTGATGAACCGCTTCTGATCCAAGCCGGTTTGCTCTGTAATGATCGGCGATCGCCTGTTCGATCGCCTCTTTACATTCTACATTCACATTGTGCGAAAGACGGTACTGCTCTATCTCGCCATGTTCCAGTGCGTAAATTACCGAATGAGGATATATTTCTTCCATTCTCTTTTCCAAATCCATTCTGCTCCCTCCATCATCATTTTCAATCAAAAAAATAGCGGAGCACCGCAGTGCCCCGTCAAAAACTGTTTAACCAAATATAAAATCTCTGAGTGCGCAGTTCACACTGCCGATCATCCCGGTCAGACCTGCTGCCAGCATCGGCAGGCCATACGGACTGATCAGAAATGCGATCACCATCCATGACAGGCCCGCCCACAGGCCGACGGTAAAAAACAGAACCAGCGATGCCAGAAAAATTATTCCCGAAAGTATCCCAAGCACAGCTCCGGAGATCAATACCAGAAACTTACACACCAGATATAAAAGCCCCGTAACCATTACAAACGGAAGTGCCAAAATCTTAAATAACAGCCGCATAGCCGAACCTCCTCCCAAAACTTTTTCTTCTATAAAAATTTTACCGTGGTATTCTTCTAAAAGCAACGGGGCGTCATCCAGTTTATGAAATGTTTGCAAATCCCCGGAGCAGCCGATCCATCTGATCCCACAGACCATCCAGCCGCTCCCTCAGATCTTCCACATCTTCCGCATAGATACTCCCGGTCTCATTGGCACGGCGCGCATATTGGTTCAGATTATTAGAACAGATCCGCAGAAGCCGCACCATTTCCTGAATATTCCCTGTATCCAGATGGATAATATAACCATCCACTGCCATCTTGCGAAGATACGCGGAAAGGTTCGTAATCCCCAGCTCTGCCATGCGCTCTTTTATCAGATCTGCCTCTTTCTGCGAGATCACAAGCTGCATCCGGACTGTCTTTTTCTCTCCGCTCTTCTTCATCGTTCCGGTACACTCCTGCTGCCTGCCCTGCCTTTCGGTGCTGCAGCTCTTTTCCTCGCCTCATCCATTCTCCCTCGGAGTGTCTCCTGTTTCAGGCTGTCCAGATACTCCCCGATATCTCCCGGCTCTGCATGATAATCATGTTTCATCCGCTCCCGTCTTAAGATCACAGCCAGCTCCCGTTCACTCTCCGGCAGGAACCGGATTGCTTCAGGAAATCCATGCGACTGTTTCAGCGCAGACATCTGACGGTTATACAACTGATACGGTATGATCGTCTCCGTTCCATCCTGAAACCTCACTGCGACCCGCGCAATCGGACAGGTCAGGCCTTTCAGACGTTCCACATGTTCGTGATAGTCCAGGGTATAAATACTCCCGGTCACTTTCCCTTCCTGTATGCCTTTCAGCTGTAGTGCATATGCCAGGATCGTATCATTTGTCTGCTCATGGTAATAATTCCATATCCTGTTAGAACTGCTCCCCTGTAAATAAACTTCTCTCTCACTAAGGCAGTATGTACCGCATGTCCTTGACATCCACAGCAGATTTCTGTCTTCGCTTTCCGGGCTTTCTGCCATATGACGGATCAGTTCCTTATCCTGGTCAAAATCTTCCCGATAATGCTTTGTATGAATTTCCACGATCTGCGCCAGGGTATGCAGTACATCGACATCTTCAAATTTCAGTCCATTCATAATCTTTCCCTTTCCGGCAGGGTTGGAATGATTTCCTCTTTTCTCTGTGCAATGCGCTCTGTCTTCAGCTGTGCCAGCAAAGACGTTTTTTCCTTTCTTTTCTCCTGCTCAGCCGGAATATTATTGATCCGTCCATCAATCATATTGTAGTTTCCTATCTGCCCTTCCACATAAAGCTCTGCATTTCTCAGATAGTTTTCCGGCTCCCGGAAGGGTTCCCCTGCAAAAAGGATCTCACGGCGGGGTGTAAACTGCGACAGCACTCCTTCCCGTATCCGTGCGAATTCTTCATACTGTTTCATGGTAAGCCCCCGCTCCAGCATCTCTTCCTGGGTATGCGTCCATCCTTCCCCATAAAGAAAATAATACATATCCGGCTGATCACTGACAAAACACAGGGAGCCATCCCGGTTATCATAATATGCCGGCTGATCTTCCTGATGACAATATCTCTCTTCCCTGCCAAGATACACCCTGTTATCCGCTCCCAGCATAGCAACCATTCCCACATAATTGCTGTGTACAGCAGATTGGATCTCCACCGTAGGATTTCTTTCTTCCCTCTCTTCATCAGAGCCAGTAATATTTACATACTCCCCGATTTTCCCTTCGTGTACTTTCTCCAGTGGACCGCCAAGATAATTGTCCACAAAGTCCGAAAGCCACATACTTCCAAAAGTCTCTCTTGTCTGCAATCTCCAGATTGCAAGCCTTCCCATATCCAGATCTACATCTCTAAAAGGAAAGAGCAGACAGACCAGCCCGTCATGTTCAAATTTATAGACATTTTCAAATCGCATATCATTTTTCAAAATTCCGCTCTCTGCCAACATTTCGTTGATCCCGTCTACCCATTCCTGTAAGTCTCCGCCGCATCCCTGCAGGATCAGCCCCTCTCCCGCATCATTCCTGCGCATTTCTTCTGTTGTTATTGTTTGGACTTTCAATCATTCACCTCCACTCAAAATACTAAATTTGTCCGCAACTTATGCTCATTTCAAAAGGCAGGCATACTCTTCTCCATAATCCTATGAACCAATCCTGAAAAGCCTTATAAATCCTGCCTCTTTTTCTTCAAGTTGCGGACATTCTCTATCTCTTTTTCAGCCGTTCCCTGCGTTTCCGTTCCCGCTCAGATTTCCGCCTGGCATAGCTCCGGCAGACCTCAGAACAATATGCCTGGCTCGTAACAGGAAGATAGGCTTTCCCGCAGACCGGGCATATTTTCTGTCTCATGGATGTATCTTCCCCGGTAACAGCTAGGGCAAGTTCCGGATCTGTCGGAAGCAGCGCCTCACAAAAATACCGGCATGCCCCGCCTGTCCAGCATTTATGCAGCATATAGCACGGGCTGTCCAGAGTCAGGCAAATCTGCTCCTGGCTGTCATAGTTTGCGCACTGCCCTGTCACCATCCGCCGGATTTTCGCCCGCTCTCTGCGGGTAAGCTCCCTCATTTTCTCCTGCCTTTCTTCTCCGGGAATTCCAGACGGAAATTTACATATTTATCCCCGGTATCCTCCATCACTACATCAGCATCATATGTCCTGCCGGTCTTTTTACTGTAGAGCCCGGACAGAAAGATACGCCCTTCTTTCAGCAAAGCCGCAGCAACAGGCCTTGTGATCCTTTTCTTCTTCTCGGAAAAGAAACGGTTCTCTTTCCAGAGCGTAAAAGTACATTCCCTGTTATCACAGGAAAAGCCTTTCTTATTCTCATACACAGGGGCTCCGCATCTGGGGCATGTACCCACTGCCTCCCTCCCAATCTTTTTCGTATTCGGAAAGAGCCCTGCAAACTCTTCCTCCGGAGCTTTATGGGTTTCCACCAGACAGCGGCTCATTTCCGCAATCCCTTTTATAAACTCTTCCGGAGCCAGTTCTCCGTGCTCCACTTCTTTCAGCCGTGCTTCCCACTCGGCAGTAAGCAGGGGAGATTTTATCTCTTCCGGAAGGGCCATGATCAGATTCGTTCCTTTTTCTGTCGGGATCAGCAGCTTCTTCTTTCTCGCAACGAATCCCGAAGAAACGAGCTTCTCCAAAATCGCTGCGCGTGTAGCCGGGGTTCCCAGCCCTCTCCGCTCTGCATCCTCCGGCATATCTGCCGCCCCTGCCGTTTCCATCGCCGCCAGAAGGGAATCCTCCGTATAGTGTTTCGGCGGGCTTGTCTTCCCTTCCCTGATCCTGGCCTCTACCGGCTCAAATGACTGCCCTTTCAGAAGTTCCGGCAGAGCTGCATCTTCTTTTTCCTTTTCTTCTGTTTTCTGTCTCAGACTGTTCCAGAAAAGACGCTCCGTTTCTTTCCATCCTTCCCGCAGCACACTCTTCCCCTTTGCTGTAAATGTATGTCCGGCACAGCCAATCTCTGCTCTAACCGCCTCATAACAATGCGCTTTTCCTGTCGCACAGAGCAGCCTCATAGCAATCAGAAGAAGCACATTCTTCTCACCGGGCGGCAGTTCTGACAGCTCCTGTCTGGCAATCTCCATTGTGGGAATGATCGCATGATGGTCTGTTACTTTCCTGCTGTCCGTCACACGGTCAATCTCCGGCTCCCCCTGGCATCCGCTTCCAAATGGAAGATGTTCACGCATCCAGTGCACCAGCGCCGCTGCTGTATCCTGCATATCGTCGGTCAGGAACTGGCTGTCCGTCCGGGGATAGGTCGCCAGTTTTTTCTCATAAAGAGACTGCAGGTAATCCAGCGTCTGCTGCGCTGTATACCCATAGATCCGGTTGCATTCCCTCTGCAGGGTAGTCAGGTCATAAAGCCGGGGCGGCTGTATGGTTTTCATCTGCTTGTCCACTTCCAGGACAACAGCAGATTTTCCATTACACTCCCCACAGATCTTTTCCGCATCCTTTTTCTCCGTCATTTTTTCCCGAGCCGCTGTAAAGACTCCGCAGTTGATCTCAGGCACATAGTACGGACTGCTTATAAAATCCCTGATCTCTGTTTCCCGCCGTACCAGAAGCGCCAGCGTGGGCGTCATAACTCTCCCTACATTCAGGGTGATGCCGTATAAAACAGAAAAGAGACGGGTTGCATTGATCCCAATCAGCCAATCTGCCTCTGCCCGGCACACTGCCGCATCATAAAGCCTGTCATAATCCTTTCCCGGCCGTAAATGTGCAAAGCCCTCCCGGATCGCATCATCTTCCATACTGGAAATCCAGAGACGCTCCATCGGCTTTTTACACTGTGCATACTCATAGACCAACCGGAAGATCAGTTCCCCCTCCCGCCCGGCATCTGTGGCACACACCACGCTTTCCACACGTTTCTCTTTCATCAGCCGGCAGAGAAGAGAGAGCTGCTTTTTCTTCTCTTTTGGCACTCGATATCTCCACGTCTCAGGCAGGATCGGCAGGTCGCCGTAATTCCATCTGGCATACTGTTCTCCATATTCTTCCGGCTGCGCCAGTTCTAACAGATGCCCCAGGCACCAGCTTACGAGATAACCGTTCCCTTCCAGATATCCGTCTTTTTTATCGTCTGCTCCCAGGACTGACGCCAAAGCCATAGCGACAGAGGGCTTTTCTGCGACCACTAACTTCACTCTTTTTCACTCCCTTCTTCCTCACTCTTCTCTAACTGTTCCATCCATTCATCCTCCTGCTTTCCGACCTGCAGCAGACACATCAGGATTACACCTGCTGTCATACCTGCAGTAAAACTGAAAAAGTGTGCAATCATATTCCACATAGAAATTCCTCCTGTTTTTCCCATAATAAAAGCAGGAAACCATCTTGATCTCCTGCTCAGATACGCTGGTATTCAGCGCACATATTCTATTTGTATTTCATAGTTTCCCTGTTCGTATGCGGTCTGGAATACATAATCCCCGATCTGCCGTTCACCCTCTGCAATCGGATAGAACCTTTTATCCACCGTGTCATAAATGACCGCCTCTCCAACCGCTTCCTCCTTAACTGTTTCCAGGATTTTCTGCATACAGGTATCACAAAACTTCCCTTTCATCTTATGGATACTGACAATCCCTCTCCCTCTGCTGAGGACTGCTGTTCCGGATGCTTCGCCCCCTTCCTCTGTAATACGGATACTGGATTCGCTGATCTCGTCATATCCGCAGGTCAGCTGTATGCCGCCGCTTTTCTCTCCCGTCTGATCCTCCGCCTCCAAAATATCCAGATCATATGCTTCCCCTGTATTGAGAAAAACAAAATTGATCCGTGACAGAAATTTCTCCCGATCCAGACAGCAGCTGTCCGCCGTATTTGGAATGTATTGGATCAGGCTTTCGATATCCTCTCCATACTGGCTGTACACCAGGTCATGCCGGATCGTCTCGGCAACGTCCTCATATTCATCCTCTGTTGCTGTGGCAAGATAGGCATTGACCATATCAAGCACCTTTTCCAGACTCTCTGCATTTTCCCGGTCTGCCCGGCAATTGCTGACTGTAACTGCTGCCAGAAGGAGAAAGAGCGTCACCATACTGACCATAAAGCCTCCATATAAGAGGGAACGCTTATCCTGCCGGCTTAAATGTATCATCCCCGGATCATCCCCGTCATCCTGCCAGTATGACTGCCATCTGCCTCTGATTTTTTTCCAAATCCTGCTCATGTTACCTCCTTTCATTTTGCTATAAGCTAATATTGTATAGTCTATCAGAGTCTATTCTGAACAGCAATCATATTATAGTCTTGTAGTGTATAAAATAATAACTGATGGCTAATATACAGGTGAGGACTATGGAGCGGAAAGGATTAGGAAAACGGATCAATGAAGTACGGAAAGACCGGGGCTTAACAGCGGATAAGCTCTCCGAGTCATGCAATATCAATGCCACATATCTCCGGCAGATCGAAGGCGGCGTGAAAATGCCGAGCCTGCCGGTATTTATAGATATCTGTAAAGCCCTGCATATTTCTCCGGACTATCTTCTTCAGGATGACCTGGAAGAAAATGAGATCAGCAGGATCCGGGAGATTGAAGCCCTCTGGAAAGACGCTTCTCCCAGCGAACAGGAACTTGTAATCGTAATGATCAAGGCAGTATTGGAACATAAGCGGAAGTAAATCAGCCAGCCGAAACCGGCTGGCTGTCATTCTCTCTACACTATTTCTGTCAGAACCTCTGTCCGCCTGAAAACTTAAGATTCAGACCTATAGGTATTTCACGCATCTCCTTTTTGTTCCTGTGAACCTGACGGATCATATTTACAGTTGCGCCCTTATCCCGGCCGTCATAGACGATGATTGCCCGGTCGGAATGTTCTGCCAGATAGCGGTTCCGCTCTGTATATACATTCGGCTGATACTCTTCTTTCAGGACTATGATATCCTCGCAGTCGTCAAGAAGCCCTTTTGCCGCCTCCTGATCCATCAGACGCACCAGCTTATTCCGGTAAGGGATGACTGCGGACAGTCTCAGATCCGGATGATCCTTCTTCAGATCCAGAACGGTCTCTGCAAAAACCAGTTCTGCCGGTCCGGTAAAACTGCTCAGAAAACAGACATAGCCGTCTTCCACCGCTTTCTCAACTTCCTTTTTCAGAGCATCCCTGATTTCCTCTGTCTGCTCTGTATCCATATCTCTGTGCCCTGTAACACAGCAGGTCTTTTCCATCTGTGCCGCCTCCATTTGATAGATTAAAATTTTTATTTTTCTCATTGTAATAGATTTATTTTTTCAAGTCAATGTAAATGCCCTTTCTGTATTAGCGGCTTTCGCCATCATGTAAGATAGAATCTATTGCAGAATGGGAGGTGATGCTGATGTATGAAGATTTTCTTCCGGAACGGCTGGCACAGTTAAGGACACAAAAAGGCGTATCTGCACGCGATATGTCATTGTCCATAGGACAGGCCAACAATTACATCAACAACATTGAAAACAAAAAAGCACTTCCCTCCATGCAGTCTTTCTTCTATATCTGTGAATATCTCGGCATAACTCCGCAGGAATTCTTTGATCAGGGAACTGCTTACCCTGAAATCCTTCACGAGTTTATCGCCGAAGCAAAGAAACTGGATCCGAAATCCTTATCCTACATACTTGGTATTATGAAAGAATTGAACAGCAGGAAGTAACGGCCTTTTCTACAGGCCGTTTTTCTTTCTATTATATCCTATCCCCTCTGCGAAAAATAGAGGTTCCTGCGCTTTTCTTTATCTATTTTCCTGTGCTTCCAAATGCCCCCTTTCCCCTGTCTTCTCCAAGATCCGAAACAAAATCCGCAATGACCACCGGCATGATCACAAGCTGCCCCACCCTTGATCCCTTGACAAGTTTCTGCGTCCGGTTACTCACGTTGCTGATGATCGCATGGATCTCGCCCCGGTATCCGGAATCCACCGGAGGCAGCTCACAGGTCAGTCCTTTTGCTGCCATGCTGCTGCGCGGGAACACATACCCGGCACAGCCGTCCGGCAGCTCCAGTCCGAAACCAAGAGGGATCTTTGCGACCTCTCCCGGCTGTAATATGCAGTCATAAGGCATATACACGTCTGCTCCTGCGTCGTTCCCGTGAATCCGGACCGGCCTCTGATCCTCCAGCACGCCAAAGTCTATGAGCTTAACTTTCATCTGCCGCCCTCTTTTCTGCCGTGTAAAGCAGAGGGTAGTCTGCCCTCAGAATGTCATCCGACCTCATCTCTTTTCCCAGTTTTCTTCCACAGGCCATCTTCCCCTCCAGGCACTGCTCCCTCTGGCAGAACGGGCCTGTAAACGGTGGTGCAAAAAATATCGGACTCAAAGCCGAAAGCTCTTTCCATATTTTCAGCATTACGATCCTGGTTTCATCTGTGTTGCGCCGGCAAACTCTCTGCCCGATCATATGCTTCCACTGATAAGGCGTCGCACTGATCAGCAGCACATTCCTTAATCCCTGAGATGCCACATATCCAGCTGCGTCATGCCCTATTCCGGCGCCGCATAATTTCTCATAACAGTCCATCCCTTTCCGGCAGCTCTCCAGATACATTTCCCTGATCTCCCTGGGAGATGCCATGATCTCATATGGCACGGCAAAGTCCGCCTGCCCTGCGTAATTACTATATTGCAGCGATGCACTCATAAACTGCACCTCTTTCTGGTGTCTGGTAATCTGTGCAAGAAAACGACGGCTTGCACCTGTGACAGCTACAGTGATCGCGGCAAACTTCTGGACCGCAGGATGAGGCAGGCTGCTGATTGCCTCCACCGTATCGTCCGTAAATGTCTTTTCATACAGTTCCATCAGATTGTCCATTCCCCGGATTCTGTGTCCTCGCTGCGTCATCCTGGCTGCAAACACCATATTTTTCTCAGCTTCTCCCACCGCCATGCAATTTAAGATTTTCACTTCAATCCTGTCGATCTTTATCTCCCTCCTTTACAACCGCTTTCAGTAAGAACAGATAGTTCAGACTGTCTGTAATCTTTTCCTCCCAGGTATCCATATCATAACTTCCGCCATCGTCAAAGCACATGTCATACAGAGATACGATATGTTTCGCCATCATCCCCGCAAGCGCCCGCTCCGGGGTTGTATGGAGAAGAGTTGCCGCTGCTTTAAATGCGCACAGCCTGTCCTCTTCATCCCCGGTGTATTCCCTGGTCTTTCTCTGCATCGTGTCCTCACAGAGCCGTACCTGTTCGTTGAAAACATCGTCTACTTCTTTTTGTGTAATACAGCATCCCTCCTAAAATAAAAACGGCTACTCTAAAACACCTTAGAATAGCCGACAAAGCAATGATTATATAGTTGTTTAAAGTGTATTGATTTCTGTTTCCAATTCCCGAACCGATGTCATAACAGCAGCAAATGTGGGAATATCACCATACAGCATATCCTTCATGGACTCATAATCCGCCTCCAATGCTGCAAACCGGTATTCCGGAGGAATCAGCTTTAAAGTTCCGGGAACAGCCTCTGGATATCTCGCCCATGCCCTGGGATAAAATTTCATTTTAAAATCCACAACTTTTTTGAGCAGATCAAGCCTTTCAAACGCAGCTTCTTTCACTTGCGTCTTAGACATACGGTACAGATCATAATAATGTCTTGAATACCGTTGCGGCATCTCCAGATGTTCCGGTCTGTTAGCCTCATGGTGCAGGATTGTTGCCTTTTCCCAAAAAGTCCGCTCCGGCGCAACTGTAAGAATAGAAGTTTCTCTCTGTTTAAATATTCTCGGATAATACTTTCCGGCATACGGTTCAATCTTTGCCATTTTAGCCGGTGTCCACGCTGCCAGCGCACCAATCTCCAACCTGATCACCTGCAAAGTTGCCTTGTTAGTAAAAAGATTTGGATATGCAAATATAACGGTTTGTTTGTCCTTTTCATCTATGTATATCTTTGCCTCGTGTCCAAGTTCCAGTGACAGTTCCGATTTGATTGTCGGACAAAATGTTTTTTCCAAAAACACCTCTGCCCGCATATTAGCCTCTTTATTAAAGGCATCCTGTTTTGTATTAGAACGTGTCTCCCAAGGCTCATCTTTACCATATCCCAAAATGCGCCAGTCAAGGATCAGATCAATATCCTCTGAAAACCGGCTGATCAGATGAAAGGCTTTTGACAAGCTGGTGCCGCCCTTAAAGGTAATGGAGTCTTTCCATGGAGAACGGTGAAACAAATAATCCAACGTAAAGCATACCCAGAAATCCTTTTCCACAATAGCGTCATTTAATCCCATTTTATCTGACGTGTTTCTGAACAGTTCCCTCCTGTTACTGTCGGAAAGCCTTGCTACATTTCTCATTGTATCTTTTCTCCTTCACAAATCTGCCGTATCGTATCATAAACCCAGTCAGTTGCTTCTGTTGCCTCTTTCAGGCACGCCTTTTTATCTTTCTCCGTTAATCTATCTGCTAGTATCTGTTTGATTTCGGAGGTAACATTTGATTTCCCAAGTGTTTTAAGTGCCTGTATGATCAAACTTGTCATATACGACAGCCCGGTAATCTCTTTGTTTGTCCGATGTTTGAATTCCAATTTTGTAGAATTCCACTCATAGGTTCTATATGGGCCATCGCTGATATAAGACCATACTGCTGTTACCTGTGTGGACACCCCCAAAAGATTTAAGGCTGTATTCCCACACGGAGCAATCGTCCAATGATAACTCCTTGCAAGCGCCTTTGCCACAGCATCAGGATCTGCTGCAACATATTCCTCGAGAAGCGCACTGTATTTTGGTTTTTCATAAATTCCATTGAGAATCCTGCGCAGAGTTCCCGACTCCGTCATCCGTTTTAAGCTTTGCCGTACTGTTGTCGTATCTGCAATATCCGCAAAATCAGAGGCCGTAAAAACGCTTCCGTCTTCAGCTGACAAAATCCGTTCCCGTATCTGTTTTGTATATCCATGATCCACAATACTGCCTCCTCTCCATGTCACGAATATTATATATTATCCGTGACATGAATGCAATAATCCACAGTGCTTTAATTTGAGTATTATCTTCATAATTCATTTTTATACGCTGCGAATGCAGATTCAGATAAAGACATTTCCAACAAATTTATGTCACATATTTTATATATTATCCGTGACATCACGCGCTCGGCAGCTCGATCCAGTCTCGCATCAGGCACACGCTCGGCTCGTCCTCTCGGGGAACCAGCCGGTAGCTGCATTCCCCAAACACTGTGCGCTTATCCTCAATCTCCATCCGGTACGCCTTATAGAAACGGTACTCCAGATTGGAAAGGATACACCGAAGCGTCTGCAGCGCCTCCCGCTGTGACGTGACGATCAGCTCCCGGTCAATGCTGCGCTTTAAGAATAACAGCGACTTATACAGCTGAACTTCCGTCCGGTAAGGCCGGTATCCTTTTTTCTCCAGCCATCCGCAGAAAGCAACAGGACCGCTCTCGACAATAACCCGCCCCGGATGATAATACTCATAACATTCCAGATTTGCCGTATTCAAAAGATACAGCATCTCCCGCACCTCATTTTCCGGCATCTCATAAAAGCGCAGGAGAGAACGGTACAGATGGACATATCCCGGTAACGTAACAATGGTATTTACCATACAACTCCTCCTATAGCAAATGCGGGAGCATCCGCCCCCGCATCCTTTCTCCAGTTATTCAGTTACTCTTCCACTTCTGTCATAGTTCCCATGACCAGAAAACGTTCTGTGCCGCCCGGCGTGCAGGTGGAGAGCGTCAGCACCTGATCGCTCCCGGTCACGGTCACATCCGTTTCAATCAGGGAGCGATCTTTCATGGAAGTGATCCACGTAGTGTAATCCCCATCGTCTTTCCATTCCAGACGCCAGGGGGAAGCATCGCTGCCAGACTCTGACGGCTCCGCCGCAAATGCAGCGAAAATCTCCACCTCATACCCGCCCTCCGGCGTGACAAGATACATCTTCGGATGTTCCTCATAAAATGCCTGGCTGTCATATTCATTCAGCAGGGCAAACATGGATCCATCCCGCATATTGTGGCCGTAGATGATCGTATTCCTGTCTGAGAAATCCGCCTGGTTCTCATAATCCACAAAGAGGGAACCGACTTTGCTGTAAGTACCGTCACACAGATGATCCAGATAATACTCATTATCCACAGTCTGTGTCACCGGATAGTTGATCTCCGTATCCGGCAGGTTCAGCCAGCCGATGATATCCGGTCCTGTCTCCCGCAGCGCATCAAAATCCACTTTCGGGAGCCGCCCGGCAGGATCACCCGCCGTACTCCCTTCATCTCCTGCTGCCGGATCCGCTATCTCTACATGTTCCGCCAGTTTTTCATAAGCATCTGCTCCCTGGATATACTGCATAAGATCCCGCGTCATCAAAAACCCGCTGCCCACAGCAAGTATGCCGCAGACAAAGAGAGCCGCGATCCCCGCAGCCCTTCTCCCCCTGTCTTTTTTCTGTTTTCTGATATGGAAGAGGACAACCGCAGAAGTACCTGCACCGATCAGCCCCGCTGCCAAAAGAACGCCATACAGAACGGTCATACTGTCGTCACCTGTCTGCGGTACCGCTTTTCCACTTTCGCCTGTTGTTCCAGGTGTATCCGGATTATCCGGTGTTTCTTCCACCGGCTTCTCATTGAACAGCTGTACCTCTGCTGTTTCATTTGCCTTAATCTCCACCGTCGCCGCATCCGGGATGATGTAATCCTGGCTTGCACGGTTGGAAATCTCTGTCACAGTATAGACGCCGACCCGCAGACCATTAGCCTCGATGATCCCGTCTTCTGGTGTAGTAAATGTCTCACAGTAAGAGCCATCCGCGCTTTTCACCTCAATAGCAAAGCCGTCTTTCCGCCCGTCACTGGAATCCTTCGTAATCTTCAGGTTTCCTCTCTGTGCCTCATTGGTAAATCCGCATCCTGCCTCGCCGTTCTCCACTACGACTGTCTGGCCGTCTTCGCTGATCTGGAAGTAGTAGGCATTTTCGTCCAGCTCATATCCTTCCGGCGCCTGGCTCTCTTTAATGAAATATCCCTTTGCCAGAAGATTTTCCGCTGCATGAAGTCCTGCGTCTGTCTCCGTCAGTTCCCCGATCAGCTGATCCTCTTCGTCAAATTCCTGGTTCCCGTTGGTATCCTCATACAGTTCAAAGACCGCTCCTTCCAGAGTCCGCATAAACGGCTTTTCTTCCTCCTCTGCTTCTGTGGAGGAAGGGTCGTCTACCGCTTCGGTCTTTCTGACCTGTACGCTGCCCCGGATCAATGTATCATCAATCCGGATCTGGATGCTCTGTCCGTCTGCCCCGACATAAACATGATGTTCCTCCGGGCTGACCGTATAAAGGGAGGGCGCAGAAATCTCTTTCACAATCCAATGACCATACGGAATTCCCTCAAAGGCAAAGCTGCCATCCTCACCAGTCGTCACAGTAAGCAGGGCGTTCTCTTCTGTAAATTCTTCCGTCTCCGGCCGGAAAAGCCCGATCACTGCTCCGGCCAGCTCCGCGGGATCGCTGCCGTCTTCTGCCTCCCCGTACTTTTTGCCGTCCACATCTCCTCGGATCAGCTCATTCGGGATCGCACTGCCCTCATTCACTGTGATCTGTACAACACCCGTATCCTGTCCGGCATATTCAAAATCCACCGGGTACTCCGTATCCGAAAGCACATAAGCATTGTTCGTTGTCCGCTCTTTTACATAGTAACTGCCGAAAGGAAGATCCGCCGCAAACGCTGCTCCATAGCTTCCATCTTCTCTCTGTGAAACTGACACAACTTCCAGAAGTCCGTCCTCCGGGATCACACTGCCATCCGCCGCCGTCACCTCAGCAGCCGCATACAGGCCAAAGGAAATATCCTGATATTCTTCGCCCAGCCCTATGCCGAACAGTTCATCCGTTTCCAGCTCTTTCAGAAGATTAAGCGAAACTTTCTGCCGTTCATCATATAATCCCACAGCTGCCTGTGCCACTTCCACGGTCTCTCCTGCATAGGTCAGCTCCACATATTCCGGTTCGGTATTCAGCACCATTCCCTTCGGAGCCTGCCGTTCCTCCAGACGGTAGCGCCCCAGATACAGAAGGGAACTCTGTGCGGATCCGTCTTCCCCGGTCGTCAATGTTTCCACAACCGTATCCTTTTCTGCCCGGAGTGTTCCGTCGCCAGTGTAAATATCTTCATCTGCAATCACATCATAGACTGCTCCCGGCAGTCCGGTCACTTCATAAACCGGCTGATATAATCCCTCATTCTCCTGGACAGAAGAGAAAACTTCTCCAGTCTTCGTGATTGTCAGCTGTCCTTTCTGCGGCATGTTATACTGTGTGACCGTCACCACCGCTTCACTTCCGTCAATAGTAAAAGGCACCGGTTCATCTGCAAGTACATAGCCCTCCGGAGCAGCCACTTCGTACAGTTCATAATCCCCTGTAGGCAGAGGCTCCGGCAGCATCAGCCATCCTTCATCGGAAACGTAGAAGGTATCCAGAGTCTCCGGGTTCGGATAATAGATTTCCTGTGTAACAAACTCCCCGGTAGACAGATCCCTGATCTGAAAGCCGGTTCCGGAAAGAGGAATGATATTTCCTGTCTCCGCATCGCATTTCTCAACTTTCAGTCTGGAAGTGATCGTGCGGTTGTTTAAGATATAGCTGTATGTATGGCCGTTCTCATTGACAAAAACGGTAAAATCCGGGATAAATCCTTTCCCATCCTTCCCTTCAATCTGATGGACTGTATAGTGACCGTAGGGCAGCTGTTTTGACGCCGCAAACCCGTTTTCATCTGTTGTCAGCAGATCCCGCTCACTTTCTTTCGCTTCCTCATAACTGCCTGCTGCTGTCAGATAGATTTCAAACACAGCTCCGGCTTCCGGCGTTTCGATCACACCCTCATTCGGATTGTCTGCGTTCTCTTCCTCCGAAACATCCGGATCTGCTTCATCGGTATGCTTTACAAGCTGAATATTTCCATAGATCACAGTCTCAGTAACACTGTTCTCCGCTGTATTCAGCTCCACTTCGTACAGAGTGGGAGAAGCGCCTACTTCATAAACAGTCTCATTCAGAAGATATCCTGTACTCGGTTCAATCTCCCGGAGCGTCCAGTTCTCCCCGCACACATAATATCCGGTCAGGAATTCCCCCGCTGCATCCGTTGTAAAGGTATCCACCAGATCCCCGTTATTGTACAGTCCATAGGTCGCGCCTGCCAGGGTAGCGTCGCCCTGTGCAGTTCCCGTATCCGCATCTGTCTTCACGGCATGGACACGGAACTTCTTTAAAATGTTGCTGAAATGAACAGTGGATGTCTGCCCGCTTTCAATGGTAATGTACTGAGCCGCCGGCGTCACATAACGGTCCACAGGCAGCTCCTTTACAAAATAGGTTCCCGGAAGGAACTTCTCTTCGATCTGTCCGTTTTCCCCGGTGGTCACATCCTGATCCACTTTATTTCCCAGGATATCCGTGCCGGATATATTGAATGTAATTCCTGATACGATCCCGTCCTCACTTGTCTTAACGAGCTTTGCCGTGCCATAAGTTTCTGTCTTGATCTTCACATAGAAAGACACCGGATCACTGGCGCCGGTCATCATGGTTTGATATCCCGGCCTGCCCCAGATCAGCATATCTTCCGCCACCGGAATATCCTTACGGAATGTAAAAGTAACCGGATCCATGATCATCTTCTCGCTGGTAAAGGTATAACGGTTCCCGCTCCGCGTAACCGACACACCGCTACCGGAAAGCATCTCCAGATCAATATTCAGGTTGTTCGTATCTGTAACTGTAAGTGTATAGATCTTCTTCTCTGTATCCCATTTCAGTTCCAGTTCCGGAGCTTTTGACTGACTGGACGAGGTAAAAGAAGGAACCGTCGAATGGGACGCCACCTGGTCAAGGATCCAGTTATATGCCTTCTCTGCCGGACGTCCGGCGATCACACTGTAATACTGATCCGCCGATGCGTGTCCGTTTCCGTGCCGGCTGTACGGATCACTCCGTAACTGCTGCTGGTACTCCCAGAGGATCACCTGTGTCGCTATCTTATAGTCATCCTCGTTAATTCCCGAGACCGGAAGGGAAGCCCCCGGTTTCCAACCATATATGGAAGTCAGCTTGATCCCCTGTCTGGATGCAGACGGAAGCAGATCCAGATAACGGCTGTTGCTCCCGCTCTCTGATGTATAAGTATTTTCAGAGGCATTGTAAGCCACTCCACTCTCTACACAGTAAACCTGGTGGCTTGTTCCATCCGAAGCTGTCAGCATATAATGCTGATAGGCTCCGCCTCCGGAGCTGGTGCGGACATCCATTGTGCCGTCAGAATTATAAACCAGATAGGTATAGGGTGCCGGAGCATAATATTCCTTTCCGTCAGATCCTACATATCTCTCCCCGATCCACGAGCTTGCTGTCTGCCCCGGCGATAAAGCCAACGCCTGCATGGGAAGGATCCCCAGTGCGCAGATGACACCAAGCAGAAATGCCACGAACCGTTTCCATCCGTGGCGGTGTGTATTCGTATTCACCATAAAAATCCTCACTTTCTCATATTGTTAAGGACGGCTCTACCGGCCGTCCTCCCTCCTGTCGTCAAAGTCATCCTCTGACAAGTATTCCGGTTCTCCATAGGCTTCATCCGGATCAAAACCATCCCCGTAGCCGTCTTCGTCAAATTCCTCTTCTTCCTCTGCCTGCTTCCTCGGCCGGATCACTTTCACATAGTATCCGATCCCGACCACTGCCAGTACACCAAGTATCAAAAAGACAATCATCCCGATACTTCCTTCCTCATTTGCAGACTCTTCCGGCTGTGCAGATTCCTCTGGTTCTTCCGGCTGCACTTCCTTTCCCGTACATCCTGTCAGGTCATTCTTGCAGACCAGACAGGATGTATTCACACTGCCCGCCTCACATTTTTCCGTGCAGGTGCAGGCTTCTTCCTCCGGGATCACGCTGATACTGCCGTTGCTCTTCTCTGCCAGGCTCATCAGATCCTCTTCTGTAACCCCATTAAGGAAATACACATTATTGGCATCCCGTTTCCCGTCAATGACCAGATAAAAGACATTGCCGTCTTCGGTGGTAATGGTATAAAACTGTTTCTCGTCTTTCTCTTCCACAGCCGCATCCTGGATCGTTCCGGTTCCCTCCGGGGTAAACGCTCCGTCAGGAATGGACGAAGCATTTTCTTCCCCTGCATCCTCACTGCTGCCCGAAGATGCACTCCCTGTATCACTGGATGATCCCGTATCTTCCTGAGAAGATCCGCTGTCCTGTTCTGCACTTCCCGTACTGACCGGAACTGCCGCCACACTCGGTTCTGCCGTGTTCTGAGCAGCCTGCGCTGCCGCAGAAATAGCCGTTACTTCCGGTTCTTCATAATACGGATTTTCCAACTTTACCGTATCCGACCGGTTCCCGGCATAGTCCACTGCATAGACACTGACCAGTCTCCCGGTTCCTGCATAATCTTTCAGCAGGACGTCCGCTGATCCATCTGACAGAGAGTTGATCCGGGTTCCATCTACATACACCGCCTGTAAGCCGGACTCCGCATCGCTGCCTGACACATGCAGCGTACTGCCCTCCAACAAAGCCGAGAGCACAGGAGGTGACGTATCTGTCTTCCCTCCCGCATAGGCTGTCAACGGCAGAGTAAAGGCGCCTATGGAAACCATAAGCGCCGCCAATAAGGAAATCTTTCTAGTCCTCATTTCCTTCCTCCTGTCCTTTCGGCAGTTCCTTCCCTGTAGATGGAACCTGCCTTGTTTTCAGAAATTCTGCCAGTTCCTCCGGAGTCAGGCGAAAGCTGCGGGCAACCGCCACATAGTCCGTGTTCTCCAACTCAGTTTTCTGCTTCTCCAGACCCCGGAGCTTTTCCTGCAGCTCCGAGATCTTATTCTTTGTTTTCGTGATCTCCTTTTCCACTTTTTCGATTTTCGGATTCAATCTGTCTTATTACCTCCCATCTGTTATGGCAGTCTTGCAAATGTATAGAAATGCTGCTGCCAGTAACTTGTATTAATACTTGCGTAGGAAATCGGATCCCCGCAGTGGATCATCATTCCATTTCCCACATAGATGCCTACGTGCGATGCGCCGCTTGTATTATAGGTTCCCTGGAAAAAGACCAGGTCGCCCGGCTTTGCCTCTTCTCTGGACACCGGCGTACACACTCCCAGAAGTCCGTCCGCGGTCAGCCTGCCCACATTCCATCCTACGCCGCAGTTATTGATCACCCAGCTGACATAGCCGGAACAGTCAAAGGATGTGGACGGATTTGATCCAGCCCATACATAAGGATATCCCAAATATTTTTCCGCCTCTGCGATCATAGCTGCGAACTCTTCATCTTCCAGCGCCTCCGGCGGGATATCATAGTCGAGATAATCCCCGCTGCCGCCGGCTCCGCCTGCTCCCAGATCCGGAAGATGCCGCTCTGTCGTATCCCCGGTATCTGCAAAATACATTGGATTCACATACTCACCATCCAACAGCACTTCCAGATGAAGATGGGCTCCGGTGGAATTTCCCGTGTTCCCCACTCTGGCGATCACATCCCCAGCTTTTACTTCCTGCCCCACGGATACCAGAAGCTGTGAACAGTGCCCGTACTTCGTCGTCAGGGTATGGTTCTCATATGCTTCTCCCTCGATCGCAACGCACAGACCATAACCGCCTGCTTCTCCCGCCATTGTCACCTCACCGTCATGCCCGGCCAGAATGTCTGTACCCTGAGCCATTGCAATATCGATTCCAGTATGGTAATTCTTCTCCCCGCTGATCGGGTGGATCCGATAACCATAATAGCTCGTAACATAAGGCAGCCAGTTGGTTCCGAATACGTTCTGTACATACTGCCGGTTCCCTTTCGTCTGCAACAGTATCTCACAGATTTCCTTCTGATCCGCTGTCATCCGTGCCACGATCAGGTTTGCCATAGGCGCTGCATCCAGTTTTACATTCAGGATTTTCCACTCATAAGGCACTTCGACTTCTATCGATTCTCCGGTTTCCGGATCCGTCTGTGTCTCTGTCCGGGAACGGGTTTCTGTTTCCTCGGTAAAAGTAAGGGTATACTGTTCTGCAAAGAGCTCCCGGAGCACACTCTCTACCTGCTCATAAGTAAAATGCTGATACACCGCAGTCAGATATCCCATCAGTTCATAGGGATCATGCTCAATCGCATCGATCTGATAGCGGTATTCGTCATACCCGGGACGGTCGGTCTCCACACGGTTGATCTGTAATTGAAGATCTGTTTCCCACTCGGTGTAGGCAAGCTCCGCCTGGTTGATATCATGGTCGTCTGCAAGATAGGTAGAAGCAGCCATGGCCCCCAGACTCCCCGATCCGATACTGGAACATGAGGTAAGTGCAGAACTGATCAGGAAGACCAACAGAAGCAGGAGCGTAAGGATGCCGAAAATAACCGGATGCCTCTTCACGAACAATGTCACGTGCATTGCAATCCGCTCTGTCGTAACCGCCGTATTCTTTACCCGTTTTCCGGTCTTCTGCGCTTCCCTTGCTGCTTTGGCATACCTGCGTTTCAGTTTCCGTTTCTGGCACATCCGGGAAAATATATTTTTCTTAAGCTGCGGGTTTTCCTGCAGGGCTTGATGATAGGCTGCTTTTGCCCTGGCACGGGCTGACCGTTTCTGCAGGCGTTCCACCCTCCGGTAAGGTCTTGTCCGGTGCCGCCGGTACGCAGTCCGCGCTCCGGCTTCTCCTGCCATCTCCATCCGGTGCGCTGCCTTGACGCCTACATTTTCATCCTCAGCCTGATACACTTTTCTGTGCGCATAAGCAGTTGCTGCATTTGCTGCCGCCTTGACCGGGCGCAAAGGAAGAGCGCCCTTGACATGAGCGCTCTGGGATTTCACCTCTTTTTCAAATTTCAGCCGTCTCTTTCCTTTCCCGGTCTGCGGATCCGCCTCTGTCTCCAACCGGAGTTTTCTCTGCGCCGGAAGACGCGCCTCCGCCTTTTCCAGCTTCTGTTCTGTCCGCTCTGCCCTCTGCCGGGCTTTTGCCAATTTCTTCTCCGCACGATCCACCGGAAGTTCATCCGCCGTAAACTCCAGTTTGGAATTACGCCCCGGTTTCTCCGATACAGCGCCCTGACTGTTCTCTTTTGCATCCTCTGCCTGCGCCGCCTCCTGGAAGCGCTGCTGATACTGATTTCCATGCTGATCCAGTCTCCGCCTTTTCCCGTTCTCCCCGGACTGCACGGTCTTGTCCGGCTCTGGATGTAGTCTTTCTGTATCAGAAAAAGAGGCGCTCCTTTCGTCTCTGCCAAACCTCTCATATTCAGCTCTTTCCCCGCCGGATCCAGATCCATCCCCCGGACGTGGCTCTGCCCTCTGCTGCCGGTCTATCGTTCCATTCTGCCGGTATCTCTTTTCTCTTCCATGCACCGATGCATCCCTGGGTCTGCGAAGCTCAAAGTCCTGCTCCCGTTTCCCGGCGTCCATGCGTTCATCTCCATGTACATCCCGGACCGGCATACGGCTGTCCTTTCGACCTTTCTCAAATTTTCTGTCACGCGGTATCTTAATCACCTCCCGTAAATAACCCGCTCTGATTTTCTCTTTCTATCGCTCCGCACCGCTTCTTCCTCTCTCTGCCTTTGCAAGCTGCGGAAGATATGCCTCCATCGCTTTTACAGCCTGCTTTACCAGAGGATGATCCCGGAATGCCGGGACAAGTTCAATCTGCTCTTTTGCAAGCCTGCCGCCTTCATAGATGGGATACTCGATCCCGGAATAATCCGGCATATTTCTGTCTTCCAGGACAAATCCGATCCCCGGTCCGGAAGAGGCGTTTCTCCGATATATCTTCTTATATTCCCTGACCGCATCTGCAAGCGTCAGATTATCACGAAGCTCTCCATAATGAATGAACTCCATACACTCCGCCGCATAGAACGTAATCTTTCCGTTTTTTTCATCACTCATTTACGATGCCTCCTGTATCCTGCCGGTTCCCACCTCTTCGGGCCTGGTCGTAAGGACGGAATACAGCATGGTATCCCGTGGGAAGTGGTCCACGAATGGGATAATGACATTTCCAAAAAATAAAAGCCCTTCCCCGGGCCCGGAATGTGTCACATAAGAAAGCTGATGGGGTGAGATTCCCAGCTGTTTCGCAAGGATCTGCCGGTCTCCCTGGGCCTGATTGAGCATATAGATAAAATCGGAATTCTCAAATATATTTTCAATCTCACGGGAAGCCAGCAGATCTTTCACGTTCTGCGTCAATCCTGACGGGATCCCGCCCCATTTGCGGAAGCGTTTCCAGATCTCCACGCTGAAACTTCCCGTCTGCCCTTTCAGAAGAAGATGGAATTCATCAATATAAAACCATGTAGTCCTGTGCTTTGAACGGTTGGCCGTTACCCGGTTCCAGACCGCATCCTGCATGATCAACAGCCCGATCTCTTTTAACGCCTTTCCCAGAGATTTCAACTGAAAGCAGATGACACGGTGGTCATCCATCCGGATATTAGAACGGTGGTTAAACACATTCAACGATCCGTTGACATAGATTTCCAACGCTGTCGCAATATTCTGCGCCTCCGGCTCCGGCTGCTTTAAAAGAAGGCCGTGCAGATCTCCCAGGATCGGCATATTTTCCGGTACAGGATCCTGCAGGTACTCCCGGTACACAAGCCTGGTACAGCGGTCGATCACCGTCCGCTCAATGGGTGTCAGCCCGTCTTTTCCGCCAATAATAAGGTCGCACAAGGACAGGATAAAATCACTTTTCAGCGTGACCGGGTTTTCGTCATCCGAATAATCCAGATTGATATCCATCGGGTTAATATAATTCGCAGAACCCGGAGAAATATCGATCACCTGCCCCTGGGCTCCGAACTGCCGTACCAGAGGAGCGTATTCATTCTCCGGATCTGCGATAATAATGTCGTCATCCGTTGTCAGGAAAACATTCACGATCTCCCGTTTCGCACTGAATGACTTGCCGCTTCCCGGCGTTCCAAGGAACAGCCCGTTTGGATTTTTCAGCGTCTTGCGGTTCGCCATGATCAGGTTATTGCTCAAAGCGTTCAAGCCATAGTAAAGTGCCTCTCCTTCCTGGAACAGTTCGCAGGTCGTAAAGGGCACAAAAATAGCGGTACTGCTTGTTGTCAGCCCCCGCTCAATCTCGATCTGGTTTCTGCCCAGGGCGATTGAAGACATCAGCCCCTGCTCCTGCTGATAGTCAAGCCGCTTTAGCGCACAGTTATATTTCTGCGCCACGCCGGATGCAGCAAAGATATCATTGAATAACTTCTGCCGTTTCGGGGCGATATTCTCTACCAGCAGAGTCACAAGAAACATCCGCTCATTCCGGCTTTGCAGATCCTGCAGCAGGTTTTTCGCCTCTTCCCCGTATACGGACAGGTCCGTTGGTATGATATCCATGTCATAACCGGATCTCACCGCTTTCTTCTGTTCCTCAATGGTCATCTTCTGCAGATCCGACATCTTCCGCTTTATATTCCGGATTGCCTGCGCCTGGTCAATAGACTGGATATGCAGATTTACCGTCACCGCATCATTTAAGTCCAACAGCTCTGCCAGCAGCCGGTCTGTCAGTTCCGGCGCCAGGATCTGTAAGAAGGAAACTGCGCCTGAATGCTCTCCCACCCGGAAAGTCTTCCCGTCTTTTGAGAACGACATCCCGGAAGGGGCAATAAAATCTTTGGTACACAGCCCGGTCTCCGCCAAATCACTCCACTGGAAATGAAACTTCTCCTGGCCGTCCGGATGAAACTGGCTGTGCAGAAGCTCCAGTCGCTCCAGCCCGTTCAGCGGATTGGCTTTCACTCCCAGCGTCTTAAAGTTGGCGATCACATCCGCCTCAATCCGCTCCAGCCGCATCTTTGCCGTGCGCAGGTCATCTGCCTCGATCCCGAACGTGATATACTTTCTTTTCGTAAGACCGTTGTTTCCTTTCTGGAGCTGTCCTTTCAGCATCTCACTGTATTCCCTGCGGATCCCGTCGTATGCATCCCCTTTTTCCGGGATCTCAATATTCCGGGAGAAATCCTGCATATTGGCTCTCTGGTTAATAAAGGTCAGCTGCACATGGATCGAAGCGTCAAAATAGTTGAGGAAATCACAGTATCCCTCAAAGATCTGCGCTTTATCATCCGCCTGCGCCAGCTGATAATTGATATCGTAAAACTGTACTGTCTTTGTATAGGTCCTGTCATCCAGTCGGCAGATCCCATCCCGGTACATCTCCCGGTACGGGATACTCTGCTGGACTGTCTGCGGGGCATCCGCGCTCAGACCGAAGATGGATTTATTCTTCCCCGGCGGCCTTGTGCGTGAACCTTTATGCCCTCCTTTTTTTGCGTCGGCCCTGTTTCTTCCCGCCTGCCGGATATTTCTTTGCAGACGCTTTTCCTGAGCCTCCTGCTGTTTGCTTTTTGGCAATCTCACAGCCCTCCTTCCTTGTCATCGCTCTATATAAGTTCTCCGTCCGATAGATTCTCTGTTTCGGCCAGAGCTTGTGACGGAGTATATTCTTTAAGATCTTTTCTGCCGGCTGCCCATCCTTTTCATACATGGCGAAAAAGAAAAACGGCATCATTACCCCGATCATCAGGAGTACCGCTGCTGAATTTCCAATCCCCCCGCGTGTCAGGAAATATACGGGCAGCCCTGCCAGCCCGCCCAGGCTGAAACAGATCAGCTGTCTTTTTGTCAGATTAAACGCCAACTTCGTCTTCACCCGGGCAAGGTCTTTTGGCACAGGCACATAAGGCATTGTAATCACCGTCCTTTCTCTCTCGTCCGGCCTGTTTTTTCCTTACCACTATTCTTTCTGTCATTTTCCCTTTTGATATCCCTTGCAGATTTTTTGAGTTTCCCATGAAGAGATGATTCCTTCTCTTGACGTTCTTTTAATTCTGCACGGGCATCTTCCCGGATCTTCTTCATAACAGTATGGCCTAAAAGAGGATCCGGTTTCGGCCAGTAACTCTGTATCACCGACAACGGATTTTCATACTGTAGAAGAAATTCCATCTCTTCCAACTGTGGCTCATAATGATTGATCATATAGCGGTATATTTCCATAGCCACAGAAACCTGCTCCACGCTCTGAGCCATTACCTGTTTATCCAGAGACAGGAATCTGCCCTGAACCTCGAAAAGATTACTGCCTATACGCTGAATAAGCTCTACATATTTTTCATCTGTTTCTTTACCCATCCTGCTGCTCCCTCGCCTTTGCAAGATCAGCGTGCCTGCTCAGTCTTTGCAGGAGCAGACTTCGCCGGCTGATTTTTTACTTTACCGGCGTTCTCCTTTAATGATCCGGAAACAGACGGCTTTTCCGCTGCTCCCCTGGTCGCTTCAAGGGTTGCCTGGAGATTTTCAATCGCTGCGCTGTATCCCTCAATCAGCGCATCACATAACTGCTTTCTGAACTCTGCCGTTACCGGATAGCAGACATCCTTCCAGTTCCCTTTCCCGTCCTGAGTAGAGGGCATATTGACGTACATCCCTTTATCCCCGGAACAGATACGGAACCCGTCAATCTTAAAGCATCCCCCGATCGTCACATTACCGAAAGCAAGCAGATTTCCCATCGGCGCGATCGGCCTCACCCGGACGTCCATCTGCAAGCCTTCTCTCTTTTCCTCCTGTGCCGGAATTTCCGCCATATTTCCTTCTGTATTTGTTTTACCCATAAAATCAATTCCTCCTGTCATTTTGACTCATTACTAATGTGTGTTAAAAATTCCTTTGGATAAGGTTCCTGTCTTAAAGAGGGCAAATGCCAGCAGGACCGTATACCCTGCCGTGCCCCAGATTGCCCCGTGGATATCATCAGATGCAGGGATAGACTGCACCAGCACCGCATAGATTGCAACACAGATCAGGATCAGAAATCCCTGAAATCCCAGTGCAAACAGGGATCTGAGATAGTTCTGCCCCATCTGCCCCAGCTCCCGGTTTACCATCGTAGAGAACGGGATCGGCGCCAGGCTCACGGAAAGATAGATTTCAATCATCCTTCCATATACGATCACAAAGATCACGATAGACAGTATCCACATACATAGATTGATGATATTCGTCTCCAACCACAGACCGATCAGTTCCCACATCCCCATTGCTTCCAACTGCGTCTCCAGGTTCTCCAGAGCTGCAGTGACGTCCAGACTTCCGTTGATCACCCCCGCACTGTCCGCCACCACGCTCTGCGCCACATCAAAGACCGCCATCACGATCGTAAAGCAGTTGGTCAGCAGATATGTGGCAACAAATGTCTTAAAGATCCACTTGAAGATATTGAAGGTATCGAACTCATGCATGTTATTCTTCTCCAGGATCATCTGGATCAGCTCGTACACAAGTACGAATGTCAGGATAATCCCCGCAATGGGAATGACCACTGTTTCTGAAAGCGTCTGTATCATGGTAAATACAGCACTGTTCCATCCCTGGGGCGTCTCCCCTACCTGAGACGCCACGTCAGCAACCTGCGTATTCACCGAGTCAAAAATATTCGTATACTGCCCGGTGATCGCATCGATCAGCCCCTCTTTAATCCATTCGGTTATCCAGTCGAACAGACCGCCCATCGGCTATTAACCGAACAGGCCGGACAGCAGAGGGATCAGCGTCATACCCACAACGGCAATGCCAGCGCCCGCCATGAGCTGCTTGATTCCCTGTGATTTCGCACCTGGATTATCATTTCCGTAACCCTCTAATAAGTTAATGATCCCCCATGCCCCAAGTCCTGCTCCCAGAGCAATAACCAGAATACGAAGGGTATCGATAGCACTCGAAAAAAACTCCATTCAGTTCCTCCTTTATTTCGGTAATTCTATATTTCATCTTTGAACATAAAACGCAAAAAAGCCGCCTCCATGCAGTGAAAATATCCAGGCACAAAGGCGGCATATAAACGGCAGGGGCAGCCCTGCCGGATATTCAGTTTTCACGGTGAGTCACGGATTCTCAGTTTAACACCTCCTCGTAAATATCTACAAGATAAAAATGAATATAAAAATAGCCAGATAATTGATATCGCTCAATTACCTGGCTGCGGATTAGCGCTATTATATTATGCAAGTTCGACATATACTAGTTCTATATTATCGGACAACTTGTCATGAAGAAAATCCTCGTAATTCATCATCCTCTAACAATAAACCATAAACAATTTTCTGTTGATCTCTTGTCTCTAATCCTAAATCGAAAACTTTTCTTAAGTCATCTGAAAGTATCTCCTTTTTATGTTCCAAAAAATACTGCTTATACATGGGAGAATATATTAAATTCTGCCACATATAATTATTCGTATTTACCTTTGAATAATCAAACTCTTTCGGTTCTAACATAAATTGAAGAGGCTCTGAATAATCTGCATATGGACTTAATTTGGTTATATCTATATCAAAGTCTATTAACTTTAATATAATACATTCCTCAATAGCGGATGATAATTGATTCGGATAAGAATAAACTCCTGGATTTTCTTTTCGCCTTTTAACTTCGTTCTCTATTGTTTCAAGGAACCTTTGAAATACTGAATCATTATATGGAACTCTTTTTTCAATGACCAACTGAAACAAACATCCCAAATTTATTTCTCCGATACTATTACTCAAATAACTGCTATATTGTTCATTTGAAAAAGCAAAGCGTAATATAAATATTTTTTCAATTTTTTTGCTTTCTTCAGTTATATGATTGATTTCGGATATAATTCTCTCTGTAGTCTCTTCCTTTATGTTTGGCGATAAGAGTTTTATTACATTTGAAAACATTCTGCTTTTTCTTTCTATCAACACTTCATAAACTTTTTCTAAGAGCAACGTATCCAGTAACTCTGCTTTTATCCTTTCTACACCTCCAACTGACATATTTCTTATAAGATGATTTAATGGTTCAAACAAACTCTCTGCCATATATACATGCCCTTTAACGACATTTATATACATACTGCAAAACGCATTGAAAAGCTCTTTTTTGCACTCATTATCTAAATCTAATATGCAAATAAGTACATTAAAGTTATATAATTGACCAATCCAACTGTCATACTTAAATTCTGCAATACTAGCACATAAATTATTATATTTCTTAATAATATTAACTTCTTCTGTTACTTCTAAAAACTGAACGGAATAATTTTCCAATGTATTTATTAATGCTTTTGTATTAATATATTTTATAATTATATCAAAATCAATTTCATTAAGTGAATAATGTCTACGGTCAGTTTTAAATAATAAGCCTTCATCATCTTCTATTGCTACCGGAGAATATGAACATAAAATTGCTTTTACATAATAATTCAAATAATTTTGAGGATCGGAAAAATAATCCAAAGGTAAATAGTTTTTTTTGAAAAAAAAGTAATAATCATAAATATATCTTTGCATATCCCATATTTTTGTAAAGCTATGTCCTGAAAACAAGGTATTACTGTTTGATTTATACCTTTTTTCTTGTTCCTCTAGGATTTTATTCATTTTAACCATATTTTGTGTCGGCGACTCAAAAAGCGATTTTATGTATTTGATTGCTTCTCTATATCTTATAGGTGCAGTGTCAAACAATTGTTCTAGTTCTTTCCTTTTGGATGACTGATTATTTAAAAAGTCTAATGTCGCTAAATAAGCACGCATTTTATGAAGTATAATACTAACATAGTCTTTGGAATCAATTAATAAAGACTCTTCATTAATTATGTCTTTAATCTCCGTTTTATTCTTTCCAAAAAAGTGATAATAATAAATTTTTTCAGCAGTATCAGAAGAATCTCGAATTTTTGACCAAAGAGTTATATAATCGTTACTAATATATAAATTAAACACCTCATTCTGTTCTTCTGATACCAATGGGATTTGTTTACTATGCTTCTCTTTAAATAGTGCAATATTGGTTATCATTGCGCGTTGAAAAACATCTAATATCTGCTCATTCCCACTGTCTATAATAGATGAAATTTTTTCATACCAAACTTTATCGTAAAAGACAAGTTCTGTACTCACAAAAAATGTTTGTCCTAATGGATATGTGTTGATCAAATCTTCAAACGAGATTTTTTTATATGCTTTTAATACCTGATATCTTTCTGCTAACGTATTAGCTAAGGGAATATATCTTTGATAAATTTCAGAATCTGTAATGCATCTCAGAAAGGAATACAATTTTTTCCCTTCTGTTTTAATAATCGATCTAGGCATCTCTATATTATCAATTAGATCCTTTGGTAATGAATCAAGAGCAATTACGCAAATGTTCTTATCTTTAAGACGCATTTTTTCATATTCCAAAGGTACCGTAGAACTCACCATATAATTCATTGGTCGGTCTTCTACATTATAGAATTTTTTGAAGTAGTTAATCCATCCAATTATGAGATTCAAATTATAATCGTTCAAAGAATATCCCAAAAACAAAAAGGTATGATTTACAAGAAGAGACCGTATAAAAGTACTAATCAACGTATGTTTCTGTTCATAATCAATATAGTCACTTTCTTTTAAAACGATTGTCTCTGGAGTTTCAAGATCGCCATGCATTTTAATAATATATCTTTCATCTGATTTCGATAGCAAGTCGCTGTCTTGGCTTACAACAGTATACAATTTTGAATTTAGATTTTTTGATTTTTCTAACAGTGCATCATAATTCGTTGTAATAATATGATGGGGTAAAATCTTGAAAATTTCATCATCTATAGGATTAGAATCTTTATCACTTTTCAATGTGGTTTTTATAAGTTCATAGTATTGACTATGATCTTTCGATGTATCTTTTTGAAAATAGTATTCTGGAATACGAAGATATTCATCTTGAGAAAAATCATATCGTTCTTCGCACTCTGACTTAGGGCAATCTTCTTGCCGGTTTTTGCAAGAATTACACTTATCATATCCTAGTTCATCCGCAATAACTTTTATCAAATCCCACCATGTCGGTATACCAGAATTATTTGAAACTCCTGAGCCAACAAAAATAACCAATTGGTTTTTTTCTTGAGCCTTCTGAATTTCTTTTATCGCTTGTTTCCAATCCATAACTTCTACCACCTTATTTAGATAAATTAAATCACCTTATTATACCATGATATCAACCAATGTTCATTATTCACAACACACTCAAAACTCCATTCAGTCTCTCCTTTATTTCGATAAACCGTAATAAGCCACCTTCATGCGTTGAAAATATTCAGGCATAAAGGCGGCATACAAACGGCAGAAGCATCCCTGCCGGATATTCAGTTTTCACGGTGAATCACGGATCCTCAGCCCGCCTCATCTCCTTTCCTTACGCCGGCTGCTCTTTCAGCTCTTCCGCCGTAATTACATAATTCTGGTACATTTCTCCCGGCAATACATGAAGCCTTGTAGAGAGAAATTTTTCAATATCGAAAGCATTCTTCTCATTGTAATCAGAGAGAAGATGATAGTTCGGATGTTTTGTAATGTCATACTTCTTAGAAAGAAACGGCCGGACGCCTCTGACCTGCAGCAGACATTTCCCGCCGTCCATCACAGCCAACTCGTCCATTGACATCAGATCCTTTCCCAGCTTCTGGAAATTCTGGCCGTGGCTCTCCTGATTTCCTTTCGTAACGCTTGTGTTATACATATCAATGGTCTCTTTCCCAAGAAGGGAACTCCAGCTTTTCAGGGTAGTTTCTTCCTTGCCACCCAGAAACAGGCTGGAATCACAATTCCCGATAATTGTGTCCATGTTGTCCTTATACAGTGCCTTTAACTGGCTCTGCGCCTGCAATACAAGGCACGCGGAAATCTCCCTGGACCGGATCGTCGCCATCAGTTTTTCCAGATTCGGGATCTGCCCGATATTTGCCGCTTCATCGATCAGACAGCGCACGTGCACCGGAAGCCGTCCGCCATACTTGTCATCAGCTCTTTCACACAGCAGATTGAACAGCTGCGTATAAGCCATACTGACAAGGAAATTGAAAGTGGCATCCGTATCCGAGATAATAAAAAACAGAGCTGTCTTCCGGTCTCCCACCAGATCAAGCTCCAGTTCATCATACATGGTAATTTCACGTACTTCCACAATATCAAAGGGCGCCAGCCTCGCTCCGCAGCTGATCAGAATACTCTTCGCTGTCTTACCCGAAACGAGTTGTCAAGGACTTTTTAATCAAATTCACAAAAAAGCTACAAAAAAGTGCCAGAAGCACTTTCATGCTCCTGACACTCAGGCGGGTGGGGTTACTTTTC
>NZ_NFKT01000030.1 GCF_002160525.1 Lachnoclostridium sp. An169 | reverse complement strand
CTGCGGGTATTCCTGAATCAGTTTCAGGATCATCTCCGGCTCGTCGCAGCTTAGGAAAGCCAGCCATGCCTCCAGTTTGTTTCTGATACCATTATTGTGCAGAATTTTCAGGAAGATGTCAAGCGGAACAAAGGTATATGGCGGAGCAGAAGTCGAGAAATTCTTCCTGCTGATCGGGGCTCCAGTTTTCAAACAGGGAAAGGAGCTCCTTCTTTTCAGAGATTTCTTCCAGTATCTCTTCCCTTGTACGGATTAAGGGAAAGTAAGTTGATAAAGTGTTTGTCATACAAATACCTCCGTTTGTCTGTGTGGTGTGTTGACGGGTTACGTTCATCGTCGGGGATATGCTCCGATACGGAAGCTCCGAAAATGAGAAGCCATAAAGCTAAAGTGATTACTGCGGATAGAGTGCCGCGGATATCAGTGAAATAAGAATACCATACGCAAAAGGAGTGGTCAAATAAACTTTTTCTAAACTGTTCTGATTATGCAAATTACTGAAACAAGAAAAAGAAGAGAATCTCTTAAATTCAGACTTCATAGCCTTGAATTTCTATGGAATTCTCTTCTTTTCATTTATAATACAGACAAAAACAGTATTATCATTCCTCTGGCTTTATATACCTCGCCAGCTGCTGTTTCATCAGATCAATCGCCTCCATGTACGGCACCCCGATACTGGGCATATTCGTAAAGCATTTCCGTCCCTCAGAATCCAGCCCATTCTTACAGATCTGACCGTTTCCGGTGTTATCGTCCTTTGTGGCGTCTTTACGCGGATCGACGTAGCGGACAAACCAGCTGTCCATCTGCCATTTCATACGATGTGCTCTCTCCTGGTACTCTGGGACATCGATCAGATTGATTTTTTCGTCCGGATCATTTTCCAGATCATATAACTCATTCTTTCCATGGGGATAGCAATGGATATACTTCCATTTCTTCGTGCGGATCATGCGGACGGGTCCGTATTCGCTGTAAATGATGACTGCTCTGTCCTCATCGGTCTCGCCTTCCCGGATCTCCTTTACAAAGCTTCTTCCCGGAAGTGCAGCAAGACGCTTTTTTTCCTCTTCCGTCAGCTTCAGTCCGAGAAGTTCCACCAGGGTCGGCATGAAATCATA
Organism: Lachnoclostridium sp. An169; assembly: GCF_002160525.1. Taxonomy (GTDB): domain Bacteria; phylum Bacillota; class Clostridia; order Lachnospirales; family Lachnospiraceae; genus Mediterraneibacter; species Mediterraneibacter cottocaccae. The sequence goes on along the minus strand of NZ_NFKT01000030.1, from coordinate 56,811 downwards.
GTGGCTGTACATGCCGTCCATGACGCAGCCGTTTCGTTTCTGGTCTGCATCGTAGAGGATGAAGGGGATCTTTACCGAAGTGTCGTACATATTCTGGGGATAGGTGCCGTTTCCTTTGCCCCATATTCCGTGATGTCCGGTGTTCATGCCGTTGTCGGAGGTAAATACTACGATGGTGTCTTCCAGAAGCCCCTGACTCTTTAGCTCTTCCAGAATCCGTCCGACGCCCCGGTCCATGGCCGCGATCGCCCCGAAATATCCGCTTAGCAGCTCCCTGCGCAGAGGCTCCACTTCCGTCGCTTCCGCCCCAAAGGCAAAATAGGGGGACTCGCAGGTAAAGATCGCATTTTCATGCATGGGTTCAAAAGGAACCGAATCAAAATTGCAGTCCTTATAGTACTCGTACCATTCCGGCGGCTGAGTCTTCTTTCCCCACGGACTATGGGGCGCCGTGTAGTGGACCGAGATATAAAAAGGCGCGTCATTTTCCTTGGACTGTACGCCCAGTTCCCGGATATACTCGATGCTCTTGTCCGTGATAATGTCTGTAATAAATCCCTTTCCCTGATAGACTTCCCCGTTCTCGATGAGCGGCGGATCTATATACGGGGAATGCCCCAGAGGGACCGTAAACCACCGGGTAAATCCGTGCTGCGGCTCCACACTGTTGCCCAGATGCCATTTTCCCGCAAGGGCGCAGGTATAGCCGTTTTCCCGGAGCAGATCGGTAAATGTCATCTGTCCCTCCAGATAATTGATGGCTTCCCGCTCCGACGCGTATGCGGGCGTGTTCGTCACTTCATACTTCCGTGCATCCAGATCCCCGCCGTCCAGCCAGTCCGTGATTCCGTGGGCGGAAGGGATATTTCCCGTAAATATGGAGGCCCGTGCCGGGGAGCACACCGGCGATACACAGAAGAAATTTTCAAAGCGCATTCCTTCTGCCGCCAACCTGTCAATGTTCGGGGTGTGCGCGTCCTTATTTCCCGCACATCCCAGCGACCAGTAGCCCTGGTCGTCGGTCATGATCATAACAACATTCTTTTTTCTCTTCTTTTCCATATCTGTTCTCACCTCACCGTTTTCTGTAAATAATCTCTACGCAAACTCCAGGGACATCCTCACCGGTTCCACCCCATCCGCCTCCACAGTAACCTCAGCCGTCCCGGTTTCTCCGGTGCTTCTAACATAGAATCCTATTCTTCCCTTCCAGGTCGTATAGCTGTTTCCGGTAAAAGGCTCTTCTGTCACGGGCTGCCCGCTGCCGACTGCAGCGAGTGTTCCGGCTCCTGTCACATGGACTGTAACTTTCCTGTCGGAGAGCATTTTTATAATCCCCTCCTCATCGGTCAGCTCCACTGCCACAAAAGTCATGTCGTCTCCGTCTGCTTTCAGGGCGGACTCCTCCGGTTTTACGGTGAGCACCGTCTTCTCTCCTGCCGTCTTCAGCTCTTCTTCTCCCAGAACTGCGCCGTTCTTATCATAGCTTACCGCTTTCAGAGTTCCCGGTCTGTAGGTTGTCTCAAATCTGGCGCAGGAGAATTCCAGAGGCTTTTTCCCCAGAGATCTGCCGTCCTGGAACAGCTCCACCTGAGCTCCTTCGCTGTACACTTCAATCTCGGCATTCCTGCCCTCACAGCCCGGCCATGTCCAGCTTGACACAGCGTCTGTTCCCCGCCATGTGCCGAAGAAATACTTTTCTCCGGAGTGGTTCACCGGACGGACGCCAATGTAAGGCTTATGGTACTGTCCCCAGGCCGCTGCCGCCTGGTAGCTTTCCGCCTCCCGGTAACCGATCAGATCAAGCACGCCGCAGCCGCCGCTGACACAGGGATAAGGACGGTTGAATCCGCCACGTGTTGTTCCGTAAAGGGGAACGCCGATTCCCGCCTCCCCCAGGTAATCCATGGCGGTCCACATAAAATCTCCGATAATATAAGGTCGTTTTTCGATCAGAGGCCAGCGCATGGCGACACTTTGCGGATAGGTCTCTGATCCAACCATAATCCGTTTCGGATCATATTCATGATGGGGCTCATAACAGTGATCCGCATAGTTGTATCCCACAATATCGATCTCATCGAAGCATGGCTTTAACAGCTTCTCCACCTTTTTCGGTTTTCCCATCATCTTGGAGATAAACGGCGCCGCCGTGGCGATCATATTTGCAAGAAGGCTTGCGGTGGCCTGGGCGTTCTTCGTCTCCTGGTAGGGATCCACCACATCATCCTTCGTCGTCTTCCCGTTGTTCAGCGCCCCGCCCATGGTGGAAACTACCGGGTTAATGCCGTTTGTAACCGGACGGCTGCCGTCCATTTCATGGCAGTATTCGGTGAGCATTCTGCTGATTTTCGCTCCGCTTTCCTTTCCGGTATCTGCAATCTCATTTCCAATGGAATATATCACAACGGAGGGATGGTTCCGGTCCTTGCGGATCATGGCTTCCAGATCCTTCTGCCATTCCTCGTCAAAGTACAGACCGTAGTCATAATCTGTCTTCTGCATCTGCCACTGGTCAAAGGTCTCATCCATGACATACATGCCCAACCGGTCGCAGGCTGCCAGAAGAGCCTTGCTGCACGGGTTGTGAGCGGATCGGATGGCGTTGAATCCGGCTTCTTTCAACAGCCGGATCTTCCGGTATTCTGCTTTGTCAAACGCACATGCCCCCAGAATCCCGTTGTCGTGATGAATACAGCCGCCCCTTAATTTCACCGTTTTTCCATTTACCTGCAGACCGCCCGCTGCGCTCCACGAAAGAGTTCGGATTCCAGTGACGATCTCCTGAGTGTCGCAGATTTCTCCATCTTTTTTCAGGTTCACTTTCACTGTATAGAGATTCGGATGTTCCGCGTCCCACAGCTTTGCCCGGGGCACTTCGATGCGGCAGGGATTTCCGGTTCCGGAGGCTGCAAGTTTCCGGTCACTGTCACTTTCTTTCCCCTGTTTGTCTTTCCTTTGATCTGCTTCCCGCTGATTTGCTTCCCGCTGATTCGCTTTACCGGCATCATCCGCTTTCCCGGCTTCGTAAACCTCTATCTCAACCTGGCATTCTTCCGCCTCTCTTGAAACTTTCACTGCCACCTCGATCACCGCCGGGGCTGAACCGGCGCCGACAGAAACTGTCCGCACAGAGATCCCGTCCGGCAGAATATGCCTCCTGTCGCCCACGATCAGATTTACATTCCGGTAAATCCCGCTTCCCGTATACCAACGGCTGTTCGGGGTCTGGGAATTGTCCGCCACCACGAGGATCTCGTTGTCTTCTCCGATTTTCAGGCGGTCTGTCAGATCCACGTAGAATCCCGTATACCCGTAGATCCAGCCTCCGATCTTCTCTCCGTTTAAATAGACGGAAGATTTCATATAGATCCCTTCAAATTCCAGGAGTACCGTCTTTCCCCGGTATTCCTCTTCCCCGAAAAGTTTCTTTTTATATACATATCTTCCTCCCGGGAAAAAACCTGCTGCCGCGCCGTTTTTCATCCCCGGGAGACGCTTTTCCGTCTGCATCGCATCATGGGGGAGATTTACCGTAATCTCCCCCGTATTATGTATGTCATTATGGAAAAGCCAGTTCTGATTCCATTTTCTGCAAATCATATATTGACACTCCTTACTGCTCCTTCAAGCTTCCATCTTCATTGAGCCCGTTCTCCACACGGAGTTTCTTAAGATCTCTCTCCAGATGGAAGAAACCAAACAGGATGATACAGATCACCAGGAAGATCAGCGGCATCCAGTTGTATGCAAAGTTGATGCCTGCAAGCGCATCGGACACGGTCTGCGCCCCGCCTTCCACATACTGTTCGAATCCTTTTGTTCCAAGAGCGGCCAGCTCTTCCCAGCTTGTGAAGTCATTATTTACCACTGCTGCCGTCAAAGCATCGAATCCGCTGACCGAAAGGATCACTCCGATCAGAAGGCTGCTCAGGCTCGTCGCCATCTTCTGGGCAAAGCTGACAAATGCGGAATACATTCCTTCTGCAATCACGCCTGTTTTATAACGTCCGTACTCCATCAGTTCAAAGTTGATCTGGGAGCCCACACATGCCACGAAGATATTGGGAAGGCTCACGCAGAGGTATCCGATGCACTGGGTCGGAAGAAGTCCCGGCACGAGAAGACGGATGATCACACCGATTACTGCGATAATCATGGTGAAACGGATCACCGCAGCCACGCCGAATTTCCTGCACAGCTTCGGGATGAAGGCGTAAAGAGGAAGCAGGATCGCCGACATCGCCATTACAATGGAAAATGTCCCCAGATTTCCGAATACATACTGGAAATAGTACTGTCCCGTGGTAAAGGAACTCATCAGGATAATCATGTAGAGGAAGTTAATGCATGTATACATCACCAGGTATTTGTTCTTTAATACGTCCTTTAAGAACTCTCCCACCGGCACCTTCTTCTGTGCCTCCTCCACATCATATCCGCCGAAAGCTGCCAGTTCTTCCTCAGTATATTCCGGACAGAGGAAGAAGCAGACGATACATGCGACAATTCCAAAGACTGCTGTCACAAGTGACATCAGAATAAATCCTGTCTGGGAGCCCTGAAAAATATTAATGATTGCCGGAAGTGCTATCTGAAGCACCAGTGATCCCACCGCGTAGATCACGCCGATAATCGTCAGTGTTTTAATTCGGTTCTCTTCCTTTACAATGGCGCGTTTGATATGAGTCTCATAAGCGATATTTACCATGGTGGAAAATACCGCACTGTGAAGTGCGCTGAATACTGTCAGGTAAATTACCATCCACAGATTTCTCTGATTCGCATCCAGTCCGTCAAACCAGCCTGTCGGTATGGCGAAACATGCCACCAGGGTAATCCACATCAGGATACCTGCAAGAATGTAGGGTCTTGCCTTTCCGTATTTCGTGTGGGTCCGGTCAACGATGGTTCCCATGATCAGGTCCGTCACCGCGTCCAGCGCCGTCTTAAATGCCACGCCTGCCGAAATCGCTGCAGCGGTCAGCGCCAGGCTGTTCGTTGCAAAGTAGGTAATCTCCCCGATCATCAGTCCCGCCAGAATATTTCCCAGCCTGACCAGGGAAAATCCCAGCGCTTTTTTGCCGGAAAATTTTTCATCGGCAATGTTTAATCTTTTTGTCTGTGTACTCATTTCCTGTACCTCCTTTATTTACATTTATTTTATATTTTCCGCCGGATTCTGAAAATCAACGGTATACATTCCTTTCGGCAGTCTGTGAATCTTTTTCATAAAATTTATCTCTCATGAAACAGATTTACTTCTTATACCTCATGAAACAAACTTGCTTTTTCCGAAGCCAGTGATTATACTGGTTATATCATCTCGGAAAGCGGGGTATACCAATGAAAATCACAGATGAAATGCAGATCTATCACATCCTCCAGAACCTGAACAGTCTGGAAATCTCTTATATGGAGTATTCCAGAGAGCCGAAAAATTTTGTGAAATACGAGACCTACATCGAATATTTTGACAACTATGTGATCCGCAGCCATAACCTGGCACGGTTTTATTTTCCCTACTCATTTACTCCCGATATGGTCATTCCCAAATATGTCACCGATCTGGAGGAGATTACGGATTCTGCCAACATCCTGACCGGATATGATTTTTCCGTGGCAAAGCAGTTTAATTTTCCCAACCCGATCCGGCACAAATGCAATTATTATACTGTGATCTACCTTATGGAAGGTTCCGGCAGTCTGGAGCTTGACACAGAATCATTCTCGTTAAATCCCGGCGATTTTTACATCGTTCCCCCGGAAGTTTACTATGCGCTTTTCACAGAACCGGAGAGTATCTGTGTCTGTCTGAACCTGCGACACTCCTATGTGTCCGCCGAATATAAGTCCATTTTTCTGGAGGATGCCGCCATCACTGCATTTATCACAAAGACACTGGAAAGCGGACACGCCATGACCTACCTTGCCGTCCACACCTCAAACCAGGAGCACCTGCGCAATCTTGTGCTGACGCTCTTTGCCGAGTATGTGAACCGGGACAAATACAGCAACAGCGTAATGAAGAACTATCTCTCCCTGCTCTTTGCCATGATGCTCCGGGATCCTCATGTGCAGATCGATTCTTCTGTAAAGGTGAGCCGGACTGACCGGCAGTATCAGGAAATATTGGATTATCTGAAACAGAATTACCGCACTGCAGACCTTACCTCTGCTGCGGAAAATATTCATTTCAGCAAACAGTATGTGTGCAGAATTATCAAAGAGAAGACAGGGGACACATTCAACACCCTGCTCATGAACATCCGCCTCGACATGGCACAGCAGTACCTTGCCGACACGGATTTTACACTGGAAAATATTGCCTATCTGTGCGGATTTACCGCCGCTTCGCACTTAAGCAAAGTCTTCAAGCTGCGAAACGGCGTCACTCCATCCGCCTGGAGAAAAGAACATCAGGGATAAAGGGATTCCGTCACGCCATCTCAAATGTGAAATCCAGAAGATCCACCGCGCCGGTTCCCCGGTAGGTCACGCCAAGAGAAACAATCCCTTTTAACTGCCCTCCGGCGCCTGGAGCCTCATTCGGAGTCCCGCCTGTGATTTTATCCCGGGTCATTCCTGTAATCTCCCCGGAAAATTCACTCCATTTTTCTGTGGGGGTGACCTCAATCCGGGCAAATTCTCTGTTTTCTTTCAGGTCACAGAGCACCAGCTCACCCTTCCCGTCTCCGCGGCAGGTAAAGCGGACAGTGTTCTCTGTCCCGTCAAAGGAAAAATAGCGGTAATCCGTCCGGGAACCATCACGGAAATTGGCGATATACTGGTTGACCGTACCCTCTTCCTGTGTCAGGTATGGGTCGTTTTCGTCAAATGCCGTAAACTGAAACGGCGCATAAGGCGCCATATTCTTTTTGCGCAGGTGGCATGCCGCATTGCAGCTGTAAGTCGCTTTTGCCGGAAGCACGCCTCTTAAACCGCCTGACGTCAGCTCTGCCTGCCGGAACGTTCCGTCCGTGTTCATGCGGATCTTTTCCGCGCACCCCTGCCGGTTCCATCCGGATTTATTCGTATGTCTGTGGTAGAAAACATAATATTCCCCGTTCACTTCCACAAGGCTGCCGTGATTGTTTCCCCAGTAGGTCAGAGCGTAAGTTTCTTCCTGTCCGTCAAAGATATCCGCATTCGACACCAGAACGCCCTGATAACGGAAATCCCGGTCCGGATAATCGCTGACTGCATAGCAGAGATTATGTACGTTCGGCAGGGGCGAATAAATGAAATAATATTTCCCGTTAAATTTCCGGATGGAGGAGGCCTCAAAAAAAGGGTTCTCCGCGAAGCAGTTCTCTCCGCCTGATGTGAGCAGCTTCTGTTCCGTCTTCATCGTCACCATATCCGGCTCCAGTTCACAGACAAAGGAACCCTTTCTGTTTCCCGGATCCAGTCCCGGCACCGGAAGACAGTTGCCGGAATACAGGTATACTTTTCCGTCATCATCTGCCAGAACTGCCGGGTCAAACTGGGAGGGATCATTCTCCCGCATTCCCAGCATCCTCCCCTCTTTATCCGACACATGTCCGAGAAAATGATATGCTCCCGCCGGTGTATCGCACACGGCGACAGAAATCACGCTGCTCTCCTCGATAGAATAATACAGATAATATCTTCCGTCCGGTCCCTGCACGGCGTCCGGCGCATAATAATTTTTATCTCCATCCGGATCCAGAGGGTCCTGACCCTTCTCCAGGATCACCCCCTCATATCTCCAGTCCGTCAGGTCATCCGTCGGTGCCGACCAGCAGACATATGGCTCCTGACAGTATCCGCTGCCGTTAAAGCGGTCATGGGAGCCGTACACATACAGCCGGTCTCCGAAAATGTGTGGTTCCCCGTCCGGGACATACTCTGTTCCCGGAAGATAAGGATTCATTCCAAGTTGGTTTTTCATCGTTTTTTCTTCCTTTCTCATCTATTTTTGTTCAGATTCTTTTATCCCGATCCGTCGTTTCCTTTTCCCATATCGAATCGTAATTTCAGAAGATTATCGTGATATCAACAAATTTCCGAGATATCAGCAGATAATCGTGTACATCCATACATCGTTTGTGCCAAGTTCGGCAGTCAGCGTAAGTTTCCCGTTCTCGTACACATATTCCGCCTTTTCTTTCTTAAGCGCTGACTTTTCAAGCATCTCTGCTTTCTGTGTCCGGTTTAACTCCTGGGGCGAACCCATCTCCTCCCAGAGCCGCAGCGGATTGCAGTGATCCTCATCAATTCGTTCCAGAAAAATGTCCCGGGGACGCCTGTCCAGTTCGATTTCCACGGTCACGCTCTCTTTTGGCAGAGGCAGATTCTTCATCTTCTGACGGTAGAGAAGAATCTGAATTTTCCCCGGTTGTTCGGGGGCATCCACAAAGGCAGCGACTTCGATACCATTTTCCGCCTTGCGCTGAATATTCTGTATGCTTTCATCGCCCGGCTCCGCGCTTCCGTTTTCTTCCGCTTCTCCGAGAACGATTCGATTGTTTCCAAGCTCTGCGAGCAGTTTCATCGCCTGATAAGCCGGTTTCGGTATTCCGCTGTGCGTCAGCAGGCCAAACCCGCCGTGGAATTCCTCGTGAATCTCGGAACACTCCTCAAAAATATCGGAAAAGCACCAGACGGAAGAACCTGTTACCAGTTTTTCCGTGTCAAGCGCCGCCTTCACAATATAAGCCGCAGGCTTGCGCGTGTCGTTCGTATAGGAGGAAAAGATCGCATTCTCGTTCCATTCGGTATAGTAAACCGGAAGTCCGTCTGCCTGTTTCTTCACAATCGCTGCATTTTTCCGGAAAGCATCTCCCGGCACATCAGTCAGCTCTGACTTGTCCGGCATTATCATTCTGAGCCCTTCCAGGAAACTGCCGCCTTCCGCTTTGCTGAAGATCTGTGCCATCACGGATAGGTCCGCCGTCACTTCCGACGGGTCCCGTTCCTCCTCCAGACTCTCCGACGCTTCAACTCCGCCAATGGGATCTCCTGCATACTGGTGTACCGAGATGAAATCTACAGGCACGTCATGCTCCCGGCAGTATTTCAGAAAACTTCCGACCCATTTACTTCCGGAAGCCGCAGGACCTCCCACCTGAATCTTCGGATCGATCTCTTTGACCGCCCTTGCCGTCACCTCATACATGTGATAATACTCTTCCTTCGTTCCCGCCCAGAACACAAAGACATCCGGCTCGTTCCACACTTCGAAAGGCCAGCTCTCCACCTCTTCGGCACCGAAACGCCCGATCAGATACTTCACAAACGACTGGATCCATTCTTTCCATGTCTCATCATCCTTCGGCGGAGCAATACATCCTCCATAGTACAGGGATGTCTGCGCATCCAACTTTCCCAGATGTTTCGGCATAAAGGACAGCTCTACGAAAGGCTTCACTCCACATGCCAGAAGATTTTCATAAACCATGCCGATCTTCCGGAAAGACACCGTGGAAAATCTCTCCGCGCCGGGAAGCGGCATCATGTCCGCCAGATTCATGTACACTTGCATATCATCGTGAAAAATACCGTGGAAACGGACTCTTTCAATTCCAAGCTCCCCGTGTACCTTCTTAAGCTGCTCCAGATAGTCCGCCCGCAGAGCCATGGAAGCATGCCCGCTCCCCACGCAGAACTGCCAGTGACGGTTTAATGGTTCGGTTTTCATGTTCTTTGTAATTGTCAGTTTCATGGTCTTGTCCTCCTGTTTTTATTTATTGCTTTTCCTTCGCTGACGTGCGGTTCATTTGCATCAGAGTGCCCCCACTTGCAGGTGCTCCTTCAAAAACCCGTCCACATCGTCATACACCTGAAACGCTCTTCTGCTTTTCAGTATCATCGTCGTCGTGTGCTGCCCGTAAAATATACCGGTGCTTTTGTAAAGTCTGTGAGGTATTCCAAGTTCCGTCATCTTCTGATCCAGAAGAAACGTGTTGGTACGGAGAGAATCCAGACTTCCGTAGATCAGAAGCGTGGGCGGGAAATTTTGATCCATATAAGTTATGGGCTCAATTTTAACCAACGCTTCTTCGCTCTCTCTCCGCGTGATTTCATCCGGCGTAAATCCCGTATACGCCCATACCATCAGTCCGGCGTCCGGAAATCCGCTCCGGATCATCTCCCGAAAAGAAACAGCCGCACAGTTGAGCATACATGCTTTTACGTCAAATTCGGTATGGCGCATCGGTTCCAGACCGATCTCCTGTAAAATATTTTTATTCTTTGCAATCGCAGTCAGAAACGCCGCATAATATCCCCCTGCCGATTCTCCGCCTACCGCGATACGGTCCGGATCAATACCGTACTCCTCCGCATGGTCCAGTATATAATCTGCCGCGTTCACACATTCGCGGACTGCTGTCGGAAATTTTGCTTCCGGAGCCAGTGTATATTCGATATTCACCACAAAATATCCGCTCTCCGCAAATTTTCCGCAGTAAATTCTCCTGGCTTCTTTCCGTCCGGCAATCCAGCCGCCTCCATGGATGTAGAACAGCACCGGCATCCTGCCTGTCCCCCGCTTTTTGGGATAAATCAGATCCAGCCGCTCTCTTTCTTCCGGACCGTAGCGTCTTTCTTCAACCACAACATTTTTCATAAACTCCTTTTTGGCAACACTCTGCGCCCAGGCGTCCTGCTTCTTTAATTTTTCTCTGTTATTCCTTACCTGATCTGTACTGTACATATTTTTCTCCTCAGTTTTCCTATCCTGTGTTTTATTTTAACTGAATCGGCAGGGAAAGGACATTTCCCTGCTACATAAACGCCTGATAATGATGAAACAGGAGTCCTGAATTTTTTCTCTCATGAAACAGAACAGAAAGAACAGAATATTGCAATGTCCCGAAACGGATGCTAGAATGAAAAAAAGGTAGAAAACCAGTCAGAAATTGATTATTCCATGCCCTTCCGTGTTCTGGAAATCGATTTCGTCAATTATGCCCGCCAGATGCGGATCATAAGAGACCGGCATGAGGCGGAATGGCGAGATTCCGAAGGCCATATGCATAAACCAGAAAATGTTACCCCTGGAGAATATCTGGGACGTTTTCTGAAAACAGACCGGATTGTCCGCTGCGTGACGCTTGTCGTCTACTGGGGCGAAAAGCCCTGGGACGGTCCGTTGAAACTGTCGGATCTTTTTGCAGGAGAGGCAGGGACATCACACACGGTGCAAATGGACATGAATTTTCTGGATGTGTGCCGTATGACAGATGAAGAGATCCTGGGATACACCAGTGAACTGAGGACTGTATTTGGTTTCAAAAAATATGCCAGAAATAAAGAAAAACTGAAAACATTTATTGACAGTAACCAGAAGTATTTCCGCAATGTATCCGAAACAGCGCTGAATGCACTGGACGAATTAACACATTCGCCGGAACTGCAGAAAATCAGAACATCAAAATATCAGACACCGGAAGGAGGGTTCGATATGTGCCAGGGAATCCAGGAAATGATTCAGGATGGTATTCAGGAAGGTAAAAGAGATGGTATCCGGGAAGGTGAAATAAAAAAAGCGAAAGAGATGTCTATCTCCCTTGCCGGCATGGGGCTGTCTGCTGACAAAATTGCTGAAGCAGCAAACGTAAGCGTACAGCTCGTTCAGGATTGGTTGTCGGAAAAATCGGAAAACGAAGGATAGCGTTTTTCGTTGGCGCCCCACACTTATTTACCCCATTTCGACAGGAAAGCCCTGCAGTTCACACGCCTGCAGGGCTTTCCTGTTATTTGATTCTGCTGCTTATTCTTTTTATCCTTCATATCCATTCGGATTCTGGCTCTGCCATCTCCAGGAATCCTCGCACATCTCTTCCAGGCCGCGCTCCGCTACCCAGTGCAGCTCGTTCTTCGCCTTTGTGGCATCGCAGTAGCATGTTGCGATATCGCCTGCGCGGCGGGGCTTGATCTCGTATGGGATCTCTTTTCCGCATGCCTTGCTGAACGCCTTCACCATGTCAAGCACGGAGTATCCGTTTCCGGTTCCAAGGTTGTATACGGAAACGCCCGCTTTTTCTTTCAGTTTCTCCACCGCGCGCACATGGCCGATGGCAAGGTCAACGACATGGATGTAATCGCGCACGCCTGTTCCGTCCGGAGTATCATAGTCATTTCCGAATACTCCCAGACATTTCAGCTTGCCGATGGCAACCTGTGTGATATAGGGGATCAGGTTATTCGGGATTCCCTTGGGATCCTCTCCGATAAGTCCGCTCTTATGTGCTCCGATCGGATTGAAATAACGGAGCAGCACCACATTCCACTCCGGATCTGCCGTGTGCAGGTCTGTCAGGATCTGCTCCAGCATCCACTTCGTCCATCCGTACGGGTTCGTACAGGTTCCCTTCGGGCACTCCTCTGTAATCGGGATAAACGCCGGATCCCCGTAAACTGTCGCAGAGGAACTGAAGATAATGTCCTTCACGCCGTGGTTTCTCATAACATCGCAGAGTGTGATCGTTCCGCCGATATTGTTCTCGTAATACTCAAGCGGTTTCTGAACAGATTCGCCTACTGCTTTCAGTCCTGCAAAATGGATTACAGACTCAATATCCTCTTTGTCAAAAATATCATTCAGTGCGTCTTTGTTGCGGATGTCTGCCTCGTAAAATTTCAGATCCTTTCCCGTGATCTGCTTTACCCTGTCAAGTGCCTTCTCTGAGGAATTATACAGATTATCTACAACAACTACGTCATATCCCGCGTTCAGCAGCTCCACACATGTATGGCTGCCGATAAAACCTGCTCCGCCTGTTACTAAAATTGACATATTTGATTTCCTCCTTCAACTGTTGAAATGTAAATCCCGCCGGATGACAACGAGAATCCTCTCCGGACGAACGCTGTACGTGTCCGCCGTTTCCCCGGCTACACTGACAGTATAACACAGCATTCCAAATATTGCTTTATAATTTTAGTTCATATTTTAGTAAAAATGTTGCAAAGCTTCCTTACTGATACTTCTTCACAATCTCCTGCATGGTGTCCCACTTGCCTTCCATATCCTCCACCAGCCTGAACTGGGTCCTGCACCGGTCCAGGTTGTGTCCTTCCCGGTGTACCTTGAAGTAGTGGTCCCCTTCCAGATAATCAGTGAGGAAACGCATGCCGCACTCGAATGTCATCACTTTCGCTCCCATGGGAAGGAGTTCCACTTCTTTCGGAGTCAGCTTCCCGCCGCAGCCTTTCAGGAATCCTTTCACATATATCTCAAAAAGTTCCATACTGCAGGAAACTTTGTCCAGATCTTTCTCATCCTCTGCCGCCGTGCTCGCCCCGAAACGGATAGAGTCTCCGAAATCGTGCATTGCCAGCCCCGGCATTACGGTATCCAGATCGATGACGCAGATTCCTTTTCTCGTGGTATTATCGATCATAATGTTGTTGAGTTTCGTATCATTGTGAGTAACGCGCAGCGGAATCTCGCCCTTCTCCAGAAGATCAGAGAATACATTGGCAATGTCCTCATGGGCAAGCACAAAATCAATCTCCTTCTGCACGGAAGCCGCCCTGCCCCGCACGTCCTGTTTCACCGCATCTTTAAATACCTGGAATCTCGCTTTCGTATCATGGAACCCCTTGATCGTCTCATGGAGTGTCTCCGCCGGATAATCGGCAAGGAGCCTCTGGAAATTTCCAAAGGAAACCGCACTCTCATAGAAGTCCTGGGGATTCTCCACCTGGTCGTAGCTGGTCGCGTCCGTGATGAAGATATAGGAGCGCCAGTAATCTCCCCTCGAATCCACATAATAGGGCTTTCCGTCCTTTGCGGAGATGACATTGAGCGTCTCACGGTAGGGATCTCCGCCGTCCTCGATGATCTTTTCTTTCAGATAGGAGGTGACGCCGATAATATTTTCCATCAGATCCACCGGATTCGTGAAGATCTCCCGGTTCATTCTCTGGAGAATCGCTTTGAGTATTCCCATCTCTCCCACCTCAAAAGTAAGGAGAAATGTATCGTTGATATGGCCGCTCCCATAAGGCCTGCGGTCCGCAAGGCGTCCTTCATAATTGAAATTGGCTATTGCTTCTCTAATCTGTAACTCTGATACGCGTCCCATTTTCTATTCCTCCCAAAGTTTCTGCGGATACACTCCCGCATCCTTTAATGACTGGATTGCCTCTACCACAACCGGTTTATCCTCTTTATATGTAACACCGTACCATTTGTCCTCGGACTCAAGAACTGCAACAGTTGCCCGGTTTTCTTCGAGAAGTCCGCTGACTACAGAAGGCAGGAAGTATTCGCACTTCAGCGGGTTCTCTTTGAGCCCTTTTTCCAGAAATGCCGGGAATCCGTCACGGATCTCATCCAGGATACTTCTTGTAAATCCCCACATATTCATGGATACCAGCGTATCGCCGTCCACCGGAACCCAGGTTGCCCCGTCGTCTTCCGAGTAGGCAATTCCGCCGTCCCTCTTCTCGATTCTTGTCCGTTCGGTTACTTTCACAAGTTCTTTGTCCGCATTGAGCTCGCAGATTCCTCTTGCCACATGGCCGTTGTCCGTAACCGTGTTTTTCAGGCGGTATCCCACCATGGTATAGCGGAACTTGTCATCGTCCTCATGTGTGGTCAGATATTTGTAAATCACATCGAATGCATGTCTTCCGTAATAGTCGTCGGCATTGATCACCGCGAAAGGTCCGTCAATCAGATCAATAGCGCTTAAGACTGCATGTGCGGTTCCCCACGGTTTTACACGTCCCTCCGGGACCTCAAAACCTTCCGGAATATTGTTCAGATCCTGGAACGCATAGGATACATCCATAACCTTCTCCATCCGGTTTCCCACTGCCTCTTTAAAGTCTGCCTCATTCTCTCTTTTAATAATGAACACAACTTTCTCGAAGCCGGCGCGTTTTGCATCAAACATGGAGAAATCCATAATAATATGTCCCTCTTTATCCACCGGGTCAATCTGCTTCAATCCGCCGTATCTGCTTCCCATTCCTGCTGCCATAATCACTAATACCGGTTTTTTCATAAAACTGTGACCTCCTGTCTCTTTCAGCCGCCGGAACTCTCTGAACTCCATGTCCGGGGCTTTCTGGTTCTTTCTCGTTTCTGATCTCATTTTAAGCCATAACTGTCGAAAAATCTTTGTCCGATATTGCCTTTGATTTGCACAATCTGCTTTTTTCTTTTGCATTTTTTGCGAGTGTACCGTATTATATAGATATCGTATTACACAGATCCCGCACTGATTATGCGCTGTATTATACCGATAAGAAAAACAGAAAGGCAGCAACCATCATGGCTTATCAGGGAATTGCATTAAAAGACGAACTCCACATTGAAGAGCTTTTTTCGCTCCACTATTTCGAATATATGAACAGTTTTTTCTTTCCGGGAGAATCCCATGACTTCTGGGAATTTGTATGCGTAGACAAGGGGGAAGTGACTATCGGGGCCGATGAAAAGACCCATGTATTGAAGCGCGGGCAGATTGCATTTCACAAGCCCGGCGAGTTTCACTGGGTGAAAGCAGGCGGCGGCATCGCGCCGAACCTTGTGGTGGTCTCGTTCTCCTGTACGGGAAGCCTGATGGATTTCTTTCAGGACAGGATCCTGCAGATCGATGAAGCGGAGCGGAGACTTCTGGCCAAAGTCGTTATGGAGGCCGGATATTTTCTGGAAGGCCGTCTGGATAATCCCTACCAGACTACCCTTCTTGCAAATCCTTCCGCCCCTCCTGCTTCGGGGCAGCTCATCCGTCTCTATCTGGAACAGCTTATCCTCAGCCTGTACCGGCGATTCCACGCGGAATCAGATGGAGCTGAACGGTCAACTTTGGAATCCGGCATTCCTCTGTCCGCAGGTTCCGGACGCCACGGAGGCGCCCTGGAGAAAACCATCAAGGAGAATGTGGACGCCGAGCTTTTCGCACAGATTACCGCTTATCTGGAACGGAATCTGAGCGCTCATGTCACAATTGAGAAAATCTGCAGGGAAAACCTGGTGGGCCGCTCCCGGCTCCAGAAGCTGTTCCAGGAGCAGACCCACATGGGGATCATCGAGTATTTCTCAAAAATGAAGATCGATGCCGCCAGACAGATGATCCGCAGCGAACAGATGAATTTCACGCAGATCTCGGAAAAGCTGGGCTATTCGTCCATCCACTATTTTTCGAGACAGTTCAAAAAAGTAACGGGAATGACTCCCTCCGAATATGCTTCTTCCATCCGCGCCATGGCTGAGAAGCGTTAAAAACCGGCGTTCCAGGACGCTTATGCATCTGTTCATGCATGTCCGCCTCCGGGACGCCGGTTCCATTTTCGGAATTTAAGCAAGTCCGAATTTAAACGCATTGTAAATATTGATAAAGACGATCACAAGCATCAGCATAATGAAAAGTTTGTTGACGCCCTCCTCGTCGATCTTTTTGTTGACCCGGCTTCCCAGGGTTCCGCCCAGAATGCCGCCGATCACCATGGCTGCCAGGTAAGCGATGCTCACGTCCGGTATGCTTCCTGTGACACAGGTCTGCACCAGGCTGGTAATCTGGGAAAACATAATGATATAAAGAGAACTTAAGGCTGCCTCCTTTGTACTCATGGAGAAGAAATATGCCAGCACCACAAGATTGATGGGACCTCCGCCGATGCCGAGGAAACTGGACATTACGCCGAGCGCCACGCCGATCAGCAGACAGAGCCAGATCTGCCGGTACTCCTTTGTCCGGATCTTCTTTTTATAAATCGTGTAAATCAGTGTGCCAAGGGTAATAATGATCAGAACAATGGCCTGCGTCATCCCGACAACATTCTCATTCCCCACCGCCGCTTTGAGCGACTCAAACATACTCTTTCCGACCACTCCCCCGGCTGCAGCGCCAACTGCAAGTCCCGTAGCTGTCCGGACATTCATCTTTGCCGTGCCGCTGCGGATGTTCTTATATACCGATACGACAGACATGGCAAGAACCGTACAGCCGGACAGGAAACTGATGCTGCTCACGCTCATGATCCCCGTGGCGTCAAGCACGGGCTTGATGATCACCCCGCCGCCGATTCCGCAGATCGACCCGATCGTCGATGAAAGAATGCTTACAATAAAAAAGACCACTGCCATTCCCATAATCTTCTCTCCCTTCCCCTTCCTGAATACATAGAAAAGCACGAAAAAAGTCTTTCCGTGTACAGATGTATTTACTATATCGCATTTTCTCTGCCAGTTCCAGCAATTTGTTGTCTTTTTTTATATATATCGTGTCTTTCCGGAGGTTGCAGCTTGCTTTTCCCTGTTAATTGTATTATTGTGAAAACAGATGAAACTATCTGTAAAAAATGAACCAAGGAGTGCGGGAGGACTTATTATGACAAGCATGAACAGTAAAGAGAATGGTTTCCATACCGTTTCACAAAAAGGGAAAACAAAGCAGCCCAACATCGTCCTGATCATGACGGATCAGCTGCGCTGGGACTGCCTGGGCTATGCCGGACATCCGGATGTGAAAACTCCATATCTGGACACTCTGGCTGCAAAGGGCGTGGTCTTTGACCATGCATACAGCGCATGTCCAAGCTGCATCGCCGCCCGGGCCGCCCTCCACACAGGCATGGAACAGAGCCATCACGGCCGCGTAGGCTATGAGGACAATATTCCCTGGGATTACGAACATACCATGGCAGGCGAACTGACCGCTGCCGGATACTATACCCAGTGTGTGGGGAAAATGCATGTGCACCCGCTGCGCAACTATCTGGGCTTCAACAATGTAGAACTCCACGACGGTTATCTCCACGCGGCAAGATACGGAAGCGTTCCCTACCGGGAGTCCCAGTTTGTGGCTGACGATTATTTCTACTGGCTCAAGGAAGAACTGGGCGTCTCCGCAGATGTGACGGATACCGGAATCGACTGCAACAGCTGGGTTGCACGTCCCTGGACCCATGAGGAAAAATACCACCCCACCAACTGGGTAACAGACCGGAGCCTTGATTTTCTCCGCCGCAGAGATCCCCGGAAGCCTTTCTTCCTGATGGCTTCCTATCTCCGTCCCCATCCGCCTCTGGATGCGCCGCAGCATTATTTCGATCTCTACAAGGACAAAGATCTCCGTCCTCCTTTTGTCGGGACCTGGGAAAATGACAGTTACCTGAAACGGGACGGCAGGATCTTTGACTCCAAAACAGGTCCCATCGATCCGGAACTTGCCCGTCAGGCTCAGATCGGGTATTATGCGTGCATCACCCATCTGGATCATCAGATCGGGCGTCTCATCATGGCGTTGATCGAACACGAGGTATATGACGACACGGTGATACTTTTCACCGCTGACCACGGAGAGGAACTCTGTGACCATCACATGTTCCGCAAATCGCGCCCCTATGAAGGCAGCTGTCATATACCGCTGATCGTTTCCGCCGGAAAAAATGTGCCGCTGGATCTTTGTCCGAACAGTGTATGCCACAATGTCACCGAACTTCGGGATATCATGCCCACGCTGATCGATATCGCCGGAGGGCAGATTCCCGATTCTGTTGACGGCAAAAGCCTTGTCCCGCTCATGGCATCACCGGATGATCCTTCCCGTTTTATACGTCCATGGCTTCATGGCGAGCACTCTTACGGCGAATTTTCAAATCACTGGATCGTCACGGAGACTGACAAATATATCTGGCACAGTGAGACCGGAGAGGAGCAGTATTTTGAGCTGTCCGAAGATCCTCATGAACTGACTGACCGGATCGCGGAACCGGCGGTACAAAAACGGATCAGCGAGCTTCGAGGATACCTGATCCGATCACTGAAAGGCCGGCCGGAACAATTTACCGACGGAACCGTGCTGATATCCGGAAGACCGTATCCTCCGACACTTTTATAGACAGCAGTCGGCTATTTATGCTTTGCTGTAATAAAATTGCTTTTCTTTTTATATTTGTTGCTTTTTATGTATACTTTGACTATAATGTCTTTATACCCAAAGCAATCATATGGGGTTGTCCGAGCGCAACAGGCAGGATGTTCTGTGTGAATATGACATCTTAGAACACTGCCTGGTACGGGCAGCCCCCGACTTATATCAGGAGGTATCAATATGGGGCACCGACAGTATTCTGTAAAAAATGCGGACACGCAGGATATGACTGCTACTCTTCTGTCCATCGCTCTGTCCAAGGATGAAAAAGACTGGAAAAGTCTGCTGCACACACATTACTTCACAGAGCTTTTTTATGTGGTAAACGGAAAGGGGAATTTTCTCTTTCGGGATGAAACCTATCCGATCGAGCCTGGAGATTTTGTCATTGTCCCGCCTTACACGGAACACACGGAGCAGTCTGCTTCCGGAAATCCGCTGGAATATTTTGTACTCGGCATTGACGGTGTGACTTTCCAACGGGAAAGTGAACAGGCAGGAAAACAGATATGCGGCAGCTTCAGTTCGACCCCCTTCATCACAGATCTTTTTGAACAGATGCTCTACGAAGTAAGGAGCAGCGAATACGGATCTGATGCAATCTGTCAGAAGCTCCTCGAGGTCCTTATCCTCAAGATCATCCGCTCCCTGCATGTGGTACCGGTTCCTGCCAATACTGTGCGGATGACAAAAGAATGTGCCCAGATAAAATCTTATCTGGACACAAATTATGCGGATCATATTACATTGGATACGCTGACCGGGCTGACCCATATGAATAAATACTATATGGCCCATTCATTTTCAAAATATACCGGTCTGTCTCCGATCCAGTATCTGAATGAGCGCCGTCTGGAAGTCGCATGCGGACTTCTCACCGAAACAGATCACTCTGTCTCGGAGATCGCCGCATCCACCGGGTTCTCATCCCAATCCTATTTCACGCAGATCTTTCGCAAGAAATACGGAACGACGCCCATTAAATACCGGCAGGAACGGAAATAACTCCGTCCGTAACCTTATTTCAGATTTCATACCATATAATCTCATTGGCGTCGAGATCCAGGTCAAAGCTTGTGCCGTCCCCCCTGTACACGGTTGTACTCTGGGGTTCATAGGTATTATTGACCACGCAGTATTTTCCGTTCTTTACATAGGCATGGACTTCCACGTTGAAGTTTGTGGAAAACCACTTGTGCAGGTTCTCCTCGTCGTGGGAGGACCAGATGATGGAACGGTAGAGGATCCGGCTGTTCTCAAAGCTGTAGGGCAGTCCGCTGATGTAGACGCAGCGTCCTTTTCCGAACTCCCTCACTGCCATCTGCACCTCTTTATCCCGCTGAACAAGGATCTCGGTGCCGTCCAGGGCATAGATGTTTTTCTTGCCCTCGCCGAAGTCGATATCCTTTGTGCAGTCTTCCTTAATGAAGTGGTCGTGCTCCTCCCAGTTGTACTTGTCCACGTTGAGAGTGAAGCCGGTCTCCTTCTCCACACCCATGACCGTGGCAAGCTGGAAGAAATGCCCCTCATACTGGTGCGCCGCAGGCTCGCCCACACCGATGAAACCGCCGCCATTGTAGATGAAGCGTTTCACTGCCTCCACGATCACCGGATCGGTCCAGTTCTCCCCGCCGGTATACGCGGTATCCGCATCCCCCACGTTCAGGATCACATCGATATCGTCCAGGATGGACGGGTCTTTGCGGATGTCATCAAAGCTGATGAACTTCACGTCAAAGGGCGCGCCGCTCAGTGCCTCGATGACTCCCGCGTAGGAGTAGTTCTGTTTATAGTAGATGGCATGGTGTACCATGTGGTTGCCCCATGCGCGCATCTTTCCCCAGCAGTTTAAAACTGCCACTTTCTTAATACAGTACGGCGTGGTTCCCTTGATGTTGTCATAGAGGGTGCGGAACTCATTGCATACGCTCTCCACGTAGTCGATGAAATCCGGGAACTCCATGGCAAGCTTCAGGTAACCGCCATAGCCGATGCGGTCGATGGGCTTCCTTAAGATGGCGCGCCTCGCTGTCACCCAGTTCACCTTTGCCTCCTTCACCGGGTCTCCGCCCTCGTGGAAGGTATCCGGGAAGAAGTAGGGAAGGAAACGCCCCTCTGTATATTTCACGCCCTCAATATCGCTGATCAGACGGAGGGTGCAGCCGTTTCCGACGCTTCCCACCACAGCGTCCAGTCCGATGTTCTTGAACTCATCCATGAATGGCTCCATGCCGATCCAGTGGTCACCCAGGAACATCATGGCCTCCTTGCCGTACTCGTGGGTGATGTCCACCATCTCTTTGGCAAGCTTCGCCACTTCCCTTCTCTGGAACGCCTGGAAGTCCTGGAACTCTTTGGACGGGATCCGGTAGGTATTGTTCATGTAGCCCTGGTCGATAATGAATTCCGGACGGAACTTATAGCCCACTTCCTTCTCAAACTGCTCCAGAATATAGGGGCTCACGGATGCGGAATAGCCGTACCAGTCCACGTATTTCTCCCTTGCCAGCTCGTCAAAAATCAGGGTGAACTGATGGAAGAAGGTGGTGTAGCGGAGCACATCCACGTAAGGATGTGTCTCGATAAATTTCCGCAGACGCTCCATGGAAAACTTGTGGGTCTTGGGCTGGCGCACGTCAAAGGTAATCTGCTTCTCAAAGTTGGTCCATCCGTTGGTCACAGCGTTGTACATATGTACCGGGTCCCACATGATGTAAGCCAGGAAGCTCACCGTATAGTCGTGGAACTGCGCCGCGTCATGGATGGTCACATCGCCGGTCTCATCACTGTAGTCCCACCGGGTCACAGGCACCACTTCCCCGGTGGTCCGGTCGATAACTTCCCACCAGCGGGTGATATCGTCGTGGCTGTTGACTTTCAACATGTCCGGGTAGAGGTGGTTCATCAGATGGATGGACAGGTCCTTCTCCACTGCCGTATAGAAGGGCGTCATGATGTACATCTGCTGGATCTCGTCCGGGTTTGCCTTTGCCCAGTCATTGTCCTTTCTCGTTGTATAGTAGGTGGAATACACTTTCGCATCCACGCTCTTTAATTCTTCCGGATAGTCCGTTCCGTCGCAGTCACGGATGGCATCCGCTCCCCAACGCTTTAAAAGTTCCAGTGTCTCGGGTACGACATCCAGATCGGTAGGGATTGTTACTCTTCCACTTGAATTCTCTTTCAAAACGATTCTCCTCTCTGATACATCAGGCTGATGCCATATGGTATCAGCCTGGAATTTTAATGTATTCTGATATGCCCCGGGCATGATCAGTATAATATTGCCATGCGGTGTACTAGCCTTTGACTCCGCCACCGGTAACACCTGCGATGATCTTCTCGGACAGGAATATGTACAGCAGGAATGTTGGAAGGAATACGATAATAACTGCTGCAAAAAGTCCGCCGTAGTCTCCGGAGTACTTCATACCATTTACGATCCGGAGAAGTCCCACGCCAACAGGAGTCATCTCTGCCGAAGACGCAAAGATCAACGCCATAAAGAATTCGTTCCATACGCTCAGGAAGTTAAAGATCGTCACTGTTACAAGCGCCGGCTGTACAAGCGGAAGCATGATCTGCCAGAATGTCTTGCCCGGTGTACATCCGTCGATCGCAGCAGCCTCCTCGTAGCTTCTTGAAAGGCTGGCAAAGAAGTTCAGAAGATAGGTCGTTGTAAACGGTACGCGGATACAGATATATAGGATGATCAGAAGGATCCTGCCCCTGATCTGGTATTCTGCAGTCAGAGCGTAAATCGGCATGATGATCATAACTTCCGGAATACTCATTGCCAGAATCAGACTTGTCTTGATCGGCTTGTTCCCAAGAAATGTAAATCTGGAAAGCACATAGGCTGCCGGTGCCGAGATCAGGATAACGACTACGCAGGAAACTACTGAATACAGCAGTGAGTTCCCAAAAAATACGGACACATTGCTGGTCGTCCAGGCATTGAGGTAATTTTCCCAGTGGAATCCTGTCTCAAACTTGAATACTGAACCTGAGAAAATCTCCCTGGTTGTAGAAAAACTTGCCGCCAGGATCCATATCAAAAATACCGCTGTAAATCCGATCCACAGCAGCACGATCAAATATCCGGGGATCAGTGCAGCTTCTTTTTTCCAGTTTATTTTTTCTTTATATACAACTTTTTCTTTACTGTTTTTACTCATTTTCTCACCCCATTCGCATACTAGAATTCCAGATCATCGTCTTTGAGGACTTTATTCATGATAAAGTAAACCAACGCCACGAAGATTGCCAGGGTAACACCGATCGCCGCACCGGCACCTGCATCTCTGTCCACATTTCCGGTAGTGCCGAATACAGTATCATACAGGTAGACGACCGGTACGATAGTAGACGCCTCGCTCTGGACAGGCGAGAACATCTTGGACCAGAGATAAAACGAGATACAGTTGACGCTCCAGAAAGTAATGTTTGTCTTAAAAATGCTTCGCAGAAGGGGCAGGGTAATTCTGCCAAACTGCTGTATTTTATTGGCCCCGTCAATCGTAGCCGCCTCAAAAAGGTCCTGAGGGATACGCTCGATGCCGCTGATAAAGATCAGCATATAATATCCGACCGCTCCGAATATGAAAGCACCGAGCATTGCCCAGAACTTCGTATCCGTCCCAAGCCAGTTTTTTCCTTCCAGGCCTAAGACTCCCAGTATCTGGTTCAGCAGCCCGTATTCCTGACTGTAGATGTACTGAACCCACATCGTTGCCAGGGCAACTGCACTGATTATATTTGGAAGATAGATTGCAGCCCGGAAAAACTTCTTAAACCGGATACCACTCGTCAGAATCACCGCAAACAAGAGGGCAAATGCCAACACTATAACGCCCCCCACGATCCAGATCAGAAACATGTTCGTCATCGCTCTCTGGAAAGTCGCGCTCTGGAAGATCTTCATGTAATTCGCCACTCCGTTAAAGGACCATTCCGATACATCTGCTGTTACGCTTTCGATTCCAAAGAAGCTCATAATCACAGTCCTGATAACCGGATAGAGATACATGGCGAGAAGTGCAATCGCGCATGGGAGTATAAATGGAATAATAAATGATTTTTTCTGTTTCATTTTCCTGTGTCACCTCTCTGAAAAAATGAGGTGACGCCGAATCAGCGCCACCTCCGGTTCTTAGTTAATCTTAGTATAAAGCGTCCAGAGCTGCTGCAAAATCTGCACCTGTAGCATATTTCCCTTCAAAGAGCTGGATAACAATATCTCTGATGGAAGCCTGAAGATCACCGTTCTGGTTCAGTCCCATATTCCATGTAAGAGGTGTTGTTGTTGCGTTCAGAAGCTCCTGTGTTCCATTCTGTGATGAAGGAACCGTATTGTTCGGATCTGCCGGCATCTGGTTCGCTGTGTCAGCCATATTCTGATCCTGCTCGCCTGTTACGATATACATAGCCAGATCAAACGCTGCCTGCTGATTCTCAGAATACTTAGTGATCGCAATCGAGTTAGCTCCCGCATACTCAACTCCTGTTGCATCGATTCCGCCTTCAACTGACGGATACGAGAACACACCCCAGTTCAGTTCAGACTGAGTATTGTTGTTTACTTCAGCTGTAACATAGTTCGCACACACAACCATGGCAACATCGCCGTTCAGACCCATAGCATTCTGGCTTGCCGGATACTCAGCCGGCGCTCCGTCTGCAAGGTAGCCCGCTTTTACAAAATCGATCATGTCCTGTGCAGCCTGAGCAACACTGGCATTACCGCTCCATCCTCCGTTCACCGCCAGATCAGCGACAGCCTCTTCACCGATGTATCTGGAAATATGATATCCGAACAGGAATGCTGCATATGCACTGTCCAGTGCGAGCGGCTGGATGTCATTCTCTTTCAGTGCCGCGCATACGTCCAGGAACTCTGCCCATGTGGTCGGTACTTCAACGCCTGCCTTCTCAAACAGATCCATGTTGTAGTACACACCGCCTACCTGCGGCTGCTCGGTAACGCAGGGAAGGAATCCCGCCCACTCTGTAGCCTTGTCATTGAATACGGCAAAACTGTTTTCCGCGTAATTCGCTGCTGCAGCCATATCGGTCAGATCCGCAACATAGTCCTTTAAGTTCACGGCAATTCTGTTGTAGTCGTCCTCAAAGAGATCGAACGGCTCCTGCGCCTCAAGGGAAGAGCTCAAAATATCTTTGATCTCACGGCCTTTCCACTCAATGTTGACTGTTGCGCCAGTCTCTGCTTCCCAGGCATCGACCGCTTCCTGAAGGGCCTGTCCCTGGGGCTCTGTGTTGCTCCACATGGACCAGTATGTAAGCTCTACGCCGTCATACTCGCCACCGCCGCCAGTCTGCTCTGAACCGTCGCCGCCATTTCCGCTTCCACCGCCGCTTCCGCAGCCTGCAACCAGACCTGTCACCATTACTGCTGCAAGCAGAACACTAATCACTTTCTTTTTCATATCGTATCCTCCTTTTCGATTCGTGTTAACTAGATTATAGTCTGTTGCCTGTCATAAAAGCAAGTACATTCTTGTTTTGTTTTTTATAATTATTGTCTATTTCACACAACATCTGACAATTTTAGCATTATTTTCTCATCATTTCATACAATATTTCAGAGGGCACTCTCCTTTTTTACAATGTATTTTTCACATTTTACTATCCTGCCGTCTTTTCCGGACTTTTCTGCTAACACGACCTTTCCCGAAGGAATTCCGCGATCTCCCGAAGCCTTTCTCCGCAGTGCCTGAAAAAATACCGGTACCCCTCACAGAAATAATCACGATACTGTCCGTCTTCCTTTTCCTTCCCTCTTCTCCTCCGGCATCCATTCCTGCATAACGTGTACCATTCGCAATCCCGGCACGTTATACTGATCTGCTGTGAGTCTTCCACAAACCTGCGCGCGGTCTCACATGTCAACATCTCGGAAATCCTGTCACTGTTGTAATTTCCCAGACAGTATTCATCCAGCACATAGAAATCGCAGGGATAGGCGCTTCCGTCCGCCTCCGCCACGCACTGCACGCTGCAGATGCCCCGCTGTTCGCACGCCTCCGGCGGATACCCCAGAAGGATCCCCACATAATTTTCAAACTGACGGATATAGGGCGCTTTCCCCCGCTTCCAGTCCCGGTCCCAGAGCCGGAAAAGCTCCACAAGGAACTGCCCGTATTTCTCCGGGGTCAGGGAGTATTCCATTTTTCCCGGTTCTTCATCCAGAGGATCCAGACAGATGATATACTGCTGGTATCCCCATCCGTTCCTTTTATACTCCTGATAGATCTCACGGATACGCTCTGCAGTCTGAGAGGTCACAACTGTGAGGATATTGTACTCCACACCGTACTGATCAAGCATCCGGATGTTTTCCCTGATTCTGCCATAGGTGTTCCCACCGTTTTTATCATGGCGGTAACGGTCGTGGATCTCCTGCGTTCCATCTACGGACACTCCGATCAGAAAATGATTTTCATGAAAGAAACGGCACCATTCTTCATTTAATGCCAGACCGTTGGTCTGAAGTGTATTCATAACACGCACCCGATTCCGGTTAAAACGGTTTTCGTACTCGATCGCTTTCCGAAAGAAATCGATTCCCCTTAAAGTGGGCTCTCCTCCCTGAAAAGCAAAGCAGATTTCCCGCTCCGCCTGAAACATCGCCTTCTTGATCAGATTCCTCAGCGTCTCCTCTGTCATCATCCCATAGGACGCAGTTTCGCGCCGCGCAGTCTCATCGCAGTAAAAACAGTAGTCGCACTGCATATTGCACAGACCGGAGGCGGGCTTGATCAGAATTGTATGTAATGGCATAATGATTCCTCCCTGAAGTCTTCGTATTATTTTATATATAGGGTATTATGGTATATAGAATATCACGCCGTCAAAAGTTAAGCAACGATTGACTTTTGAACTCATTTTGGGCTTGTCACATCCTGATATCCGATCTCTTCCCTCATAATTTCCCGGCAGAGTCCTTCCATCAGTTTTGCCGCCCTGCTACAGTCCTGCTTTGGAGTAAGGTGCATAAACTGCTTGCTCTTCGTCTGGTTCAGAATAGCCAGAGAAAGAAAATTCTGCAGTTCCGGCTGACCGATCCGGCGGATAAACGCATCAATTTGCATGTCCCATATCTGTTTTACATTATTTTTACAGAAATTCTCTTGACTGTAAAGTCTATTTACCCTTTATAATCAGACCAGACATCGGAATGAGGAGGTTTCATCATGACAATAAAGGAAACAGAAAAATTGACTGCAATGACCCGGGCTAATATCCGGTTCTATGAATCGGAAGGATTGCTCACTCCTTCGAGAGATTCCAACGGATACCGCAATTATACAGATGAAGATGTAAATATCCTGAAAAGGATCCGACTGCTGCGCACGCTCCACTTAAGCCTGGAAGATATCAAAGCAGTCAGCCGCGGCGAACAGACCCTTGCAGCAGCACTTAATCTGCATATAAAACATCTGCAGGACGAAACTGAAAATCTGCGGCAGTGCCGGGAAGTCTGCAGAGAACTCTGCCGGGACCGGGTGTCTTTCGACGATTTTGACGCCCAGACCTATCTGGAGCATTTAACTGCCCCGTCGCTTCAGTCTGCTCCGGAAATGAATACAGATAAAATAAAAAAAGTCACTGCTCCGTGGCGGCGTTTTTTTGCACGGTTGGCTGACTTTCTGATTTATTCCCTGCTGTGGAACTCGGTGCTCTCCATCGGTCTTCATATAAATATCATGGGGCCGGCGATGACCGGCGCGGCGGGTCTGATTGCTGATATTATTGCCGCTGACTGCCTGCTCCTTTTAATCGAGCCGGTACTGCTCTCCCTGACAGGCGCAACACCGGGGAAATTTCTCTTCGGTCTGCGCGTTGCCACCGAAGAAGGAGCCCGGCTCTCCCACCACGAAGCCCTGCTCCGGACCTGGGGCGTTCTTCGGAAAGGAATGGGATACGGCATACCTGTATACAATCTGTACCGATACTGTCAGTCTTACAAAGGATGCCAAAACGGTGAAGTACTCTGCTGGGAGGAGGACTCGGTCCTTCACCTGAATGAACGTTTCCTGCCGTTCCAGACTGCCGTATATATTTTCTGCCAGTGCCTGTCTGCGGTTCTGCTGTTCGTCATCTGGCAGTGCGGCACGCTTCCCTTAAACAGAGGAGAAATCACTGCTGCCCAGTTCTGCGAGAATTTTAACCGTCTGCAGGACTACTATAATATTGAAACACCCCTGAACATGCCGTCTGAGGGGGATCTTGCCGCGATCGTCCAGGTCGGGGGACACTCTCTTGCCATGGATCTCACAGAAGACGGCACCTGGGAAAGCGTAGAGGCGGTACTCGGCTCTGCCGGTGAAGAATACCCGCCCCTCCCCCGCTTTCAGTTCACGGAAGAAGACGGGATTCTGACCGGAGTCAGCTTCACGATTTCTTCCCGGAACAACGGGCAGTGGATTCCTGACTACCGGGAGCTTTTGTCCCTCTCTGTGCTCTCCCTTGTCTGCGCCCGGGACGACTATACGTTTTTCCCGGCGCCTCCATCTGTCATACGCAGGGAAATCGAAGAATACGCGGAGAACTTCGAGAGCTTTGATATCACGGAAGCCGGAGTCAGAGTAAACTGCAGCATGGATTACACCGGCTATTCCGACGTCCGCGGCTATCTCTCGGACTCCTGGACGTCGGCGTCTAATTTTCTCGTGCCGGATGTTGACGGAAGTGCTTCCTTTACGATGCAGTTTACAATGGAAGTCTTCGAAAATCTATGATCCAAATATATAACATGATAAATCTGTTCAAAACCCGGGGAAACATTTCACATTCTATGCTTTCCCGGGTTTTTATTTTCGCTTAACTTTTCTTTATATACTGTTTTTCTATCTCTTCACATTAAATGCCCCAAATCCCGGATACACTGCGCTGCCGCCCAGTTCTTCCTCGATCCGCAGGAGCTGGTTGTATTTTGCAACTCTCTCGCTGCGGCTGGGCGCGCCGGTCTTGATCTGGCAGGTGTTGAGGGCTACTGCCAGGTCTGCGATCGTCGTATCCTCTGTCTCGCCGGAACGGTGGGACGCGATTGCCGTATAGCCTGCCTTGTGCGCCATCTTGATAGCTTCCAGTGTCTCGGATACGGAACCGATCTGGTTGAGTTTGATAAGGATGGAGTTTCCGCAGCCGAGACTGATTCCTTTGGCAAGGCGTTCCGTGTTGGTCACAAAAAGATCATCCCCCACAAGCTGCACTCTGTCTCCCAGCTCTTTTGTCATCATCTGCCAGCCTTCCCAGTCCTCTTCATCCAGACCATCCTCGATGGAGCAGATCGGATATTTGTCACAAAGCTTCTTCCAGTGTTCTACAAGTTCTGCGGAAGTGAATTTCTTTCCGCATTTCGGGAGCACATACTCGCCTTTTGTGCTTCCCTTCCATTCGCTGGACGCGGCATCCATGGCGAGGACAAAGTCTTTGCCCGGCTCATAACCCGCCTGGCGGACCGCTTCCAGAATATATTCAATGGCTTCTTCATCGCTCCCCAGATCCGGGGCAAAACCGCCCTCGTCTCCCACTGCTGTGGCAAGACCTTTTGATTTCAGAAGAGACTGGAGTGCATGGAATACCTCTGTACACCATCTTAATCCCTCTTTAAAGTTCTCCGCGCCCACAGGCATGATCATGAACTCCTGCACATCTACCGTATTTGCCGCGTGGGCTCCGCCGTTTAAAATGTTCATCATGGGAACCGGAAGACGGTTGCCGCTGACGCCGCCGAGAAAACGGTAAAGCGGGATATCCAGTGCTTTTGCCGCTGCTCTCGCGGAAGCGATAGATACCGCCAGAATCGCATTTGCCCCCAGTTTTGATTTATCCTTTGTTCCGTCTGCCGCAATCATCGCCTGATCCACTGCATAGATGTCGCTGGCATCCATGCCGGTCAGCGCTTCACAGATCACTGTATTAATATTCTCCACCGCTTTGGAAACACCTTTTCCTCCAAAGCGTGCCTTATCTCCGTCTCTTAACTCCAATGCCTCGAACTCGCCCGTAGAAGCCCCGCTGGGCGCCGCGCCTCTCGCCACGGTTCCGTCCGCCAGATGTACTTCCGCCTCAACTGTGGGATTCCCTCTGGAATCGATAATCTCCCGTCCGATTACTTTTTCAATCTCTAAATAATCCATACCTTTTTTCGTCCTTTCCCTCGAAAACATCCCTGCCCCGGCTCAGGTAATACGGGGCAAAGGAGTTTCCATGATTGATTCACATATAGTTAGCTTTGACTAACTATATGTATCTTACCAGAATCAGGGATTGGATTCAAGAACTTTATTGAGAATGATTTTCATCGAAGCATCAGCTGTATTTTTCTTTCCGTTCATTCTGTCTCTTTTCCGGAAGTCTTCCCGGGAAAATCGTTTTTTATACCCGATTTTCCCTGCATTTCCCGGATCAGAGCTTCCACTCGTCCCTCCAACGGATCACCGGCTTCTCTCCTTCCCACTCAATGGGAAGCCATACATAGGTCGATTTGCTTGTATTTTCCGAATGTTTCAGCAGTTTCCCGGGAAGAGGCTCTGCCTTTCTCGGCGAGTAGTCCGGCTTATAGTCCGCAAAGTGCCGCTCCATTCCTTTGATCACCTGGGCGGACATCTTCATCGCCATTTTTCCCGGCATCCACCGGTCCGCGCAGGCGATATAGAGATCCTCCTGCTGCTCCGCTCCGGAACGCTTCACAGCCGCAAGCCTCTCCCCCGGAATCTTAAGCACACAGGTAATCTGGGAACTGAAAGAAGTATTTGTTGCATCACCGATATGGGGATTTCCCAGATCTTTATACTCTCCGTGATAGTCGTCGAAGACGCAGACCTGGCTTTTATTCGGATAATAGCCGCTCGTCCCGGAGGTGAAGAGATATTTCTTTCCGTTTCTCTCAAAATATGTGGGGGCTTCTCTCGTGTAAGGCGGCAGAAGCCCCTTGTAATGCTCCGAATATTCCCCGGAAACTTCCGTATATGTGTCGCTTAAGGTGGCTGTCACCAGTTCAAAGTGAGGACGCTCAAAGAAGATGTATGCCTTCTTCGTCTCCCCGTCCACATGCAGGGCGAAGTCCCCGGTATCCATCTCCAGAGGCTTATAGATTTTATGCACGAACTCATAGGGTCCCATAAAATCATCTGCCTGCATGACGGACATGAACTGGCTCACCTCCCCTGCCATGATCTTCAGCCACGCCACATATTTTCCCGTTTTCTCACAGTATATGATATGCGGGCGGTCCATACAGTAAGTCGGGTGAAGGGGCGAGGTCAGATCATCTGGCTGCGGCGGAATGATCAGCCCCCTGTCCTCCCAGTTATACAGATCTTTCGAGGTGTAGCACCGCACGCCCCAGTGCCACACTTTGTTGAAGAATCCGCCTTTTGTTTTCTCCTTATTTTCGCCGTACCAGTAGTACAGCCCGTCCTTTTCATTGTAAAACACAGAAAAACCATGTGCCTGGATCAGTTTTCTGTTTGTATCTCTCCATACCTCACCGGGCCTGATACCGGAATAAGTCATCTTGTTTCCCTCCTGATCCTGCTTTCTCCTGTTTAATCCTGATGTTCTGATTTCAGGTGTATTTCAATTTCAGATATATGCGCATTTTAGAACGATTCTGCAAATTCATAGCTTCCGCTCTCCACGTTCACCGTCTTTTCCCCGATCCGGATCTCTGCCGTCGTGTTTTCGGGAACCGTAATCTGATAATGGATTCCATCCTCCTTTTTCTCCCACCGGCTTGTAACCTGTCCGTAAATACTCCGGTACTCTGCTTCTGCATAAGTCAGGCTTCCGCCGGGAACCGGAGCGATAACGAAATGACATTCACCGTCCTGCCGGATGCCGCAGACGGTATCAAAAAGCCACTGGCACACAGCACCGGGGGAATAATGGTTCTGGCTCAGATTTCCTTCCCAGTTCTCCCACACGGTCGTGGCGCCTTCTTTTACCTCTGCAAGCCATCCCGGTTTCTCTGTATTTTCCAGCATCTTATAGGCTGTCTTTGCCTTCCCGGCTTCCGTCAGAACAGGAAGAAGGAAGGGCGTGGAGAGAAAGCCGGTTCCCACACGGTAACGGTACTCTTCCACTGCCCGGACGAGCTGCTCCTGCGCATCCTGCTTCTCTTTTTTGTGTTCCTCTCCGTCCAGAAGGCCGAGGGCGAGAGGACGGACCAGTTTTGCCTGCCGGTTTGTGTGAAGCGTTCCCGTCTTCACAAACAATCCGTTATAAGCCTCTTTGGCTCCGTCTGCATATTTTCTGCACTTTTCGGCAAATGATTTCTCTGCGGCAAGCCCGTTCCTGTCAAGGATACCGGCGATCTCCCCGATAATTTTCATTGCATAATACAGATATGCCGTACATTCCTCCGGATGTTTCGCCTGAGTTCCGTATACCTTGTCCCGGAACTCCTCAGGCTCCAGCCATTCGCCCAGATGGACGCCTTTCTCATAAGTATACTCATTCCAGGGATTGTTCTTCGCCTCTTTCTTATCTCTCATCCCCAGATTTTTCATCAGATATTCCGCATATTTCTTTATCATAGGCCAGCAGTTTTCCAACAGCTCTGTGTCCCCATACCGCAGATAATACCGGTACGGGACGAGATAGACGGCGTCCGCCCACCCCACGGAGGAACCGGTCACCTTGTACATCATTTCCACGCCCTGATAAGGCACTACCGCGGAGATCAGCCCGTTGTCATACTGGTCGTCCGCCATATCCCTCAGCCATTTGCGGAAAAATGCCGCCGTATCCATCATATAGGCTCCGGTATCAAAAAAGATCTGGGCATCCCCGGTCCACCCCAGACGCTCCCTGGTGGGACAGTCCGTGGGGATGTCGAGGAAATTGCCCTTCATGCTCCAGAGCGTGTTTTCATAGAAACGGTTCACCAGTTCACTGGAACAGGAAAAACTTCCCGTCTGTGCCATATCCGAATAGACCGCCACTGACTCAAAATCATCCGGAATCACCGTTATCTTTTCCCCCGGTGCCGTCAGGATCTCAGCATAGCGGAACCCGAATATGGAAAAGCTGTTCCGGAACTCATCCACACCGCCGCTGCAGATAAAACGGATCTCCTGCTTCGGCGTCATAACCACGTCGCCTTTGATCTGCGCGCCGAGAAGCTTTTTCACCAGGGAAAGCTGGCTCCATCCCTTTTTCGGCTTTGACTCCTGAATGCCGGAAAGATCCACCCTTCCCTTCCGGTCCAGTACCTCTCCGCAGACGATGCGCAGCTTCTGCCCGGGCTTTCCCTGGATATGAAAATGCAGCATTCCCGCAATATTCTGCCCGAAGTCCAGTACCTGCGTCCCATCTTCCGCAATCAGAAGTTCCGGCGTAAAGCGTTCTTTCTTCCTGACCGGCACATTGTCGGAGGCGGCGGGGATGACCGCGTTCTTTTCTTTTTCCTTCAGAAGCCGGGCCTTCCCGCCGAATCCGGGTTTCATCCGGGCGTCGTAAGCCTCCCCGTCCTTGAGGTCCGCGAAACGGACCGGCCCGTCGCAGCACCAGGAAAAGGACTCATCCGTGCCGGTAACCGCTCTCGATCCATCTGCATAGACAAGTTCAATCTGTGCCAGAAGAGCCGTCCTCATGCCGAAGACATACTCTGCGCTGTATGCCGCCACACAGCCACGGTACCAGCCGTCTCCAAGCCGGAAGATAATCTCATTGTTCTCCCGGATATCTTCCGTAATATCATAGACCTGATACTGCAGCCGTTTCCGGTAATCCGTCACTCCCGGCGCAAGCACGAAATCTTCGATATGCCGCCCGTTGATCTCCACGTCATAGACACCGTGTGCTGTGGCATACAGACGGGCAGAGACCACTTTCTTTTCTGCCCGGAACTCTTTTCGGAAACAGTCCACAGGATACCGCATCTTTTTCTTCGGATTATAATCCCCCGTGATCCAGGACGCGCTCCAGTCAGAGGGATTCAGAAGCCCCATCTCAAAACGCCCGGAAGCTTTCTCTCCTTCCCTGCCGTTCTCATCCCAGAGTTGCACCGTCCACTCCACAATATCGCGGCTTTCCAGTGTTTTTCCTTCATAGCGGATATGAGTCATGGAACCGGAAGAGACCCTGCCGGTATCCCAGATCATCTCATTTCCTCTCACCGCAGTGATCCGGTAGGCGCTCTGCCGCTTTCCCCCGCTGCAGTTCCAGGAAAACCGGGGCTTAAGGATACCAAGCCCCAGCGGATTTTTCAGATATTCTGTGCGCAGATGTACTGCCTTCATGTTTCTCTCTCCTTCTTCATCCAAAATATATAAATCATGTCACCGTCCCCGGTCTTTTATTTCTGCCCGTTCAGCTCTGCGATAAGCCCGTCCAGCTCTTCTCTTTTCTCCTGAGGAAGGAAATTATAGAGGATTCCGAGAGACTGGCTCATCAGCGTGTCCACACCGTCGTTTCCTGTGGCGTCCGCATTCATCCGCTGTCCCATCATGCGGATCACGTTCAGATTGATTCCGCCGGGGATCTTGTCCAGCATTTCCATGGCTTCCGCCGGAATGAATCCTGCCTGTGCCATTCCCAGAACCATATATTTTACATTTTCGTCAATGAACCGGAAGCCTTTTGTGGTCTTTACAAACTCTCCCATGGGGGTGCCTGTCGTATACCCTCCCGTTGGAGGGAGCGGCTCTGCATCCATCTTCATAGCTTTTTCCAAAAGGACTTTTTCCGCGTTCTCGCAGATCTGAATCCGGAACGTCCCCTTCTCTGTCCACCAGTCGTGGATCTGTTCGCTCCAGTACTGGAATGCCCGGGCAGGAAGGGTAAGGGTGATTTCCTTTTCTTCGCCCGGCTCCAGGTCTGCTTTCCGGAATCCTTTCAGCTCCCGGGCAGGACGGATCATCTCCACATGATCCGGTGAGACATAGAGCTGCACCACTGCTTTCCCGGCACGTTCTCCCGTGTTCTTCACCTTTACCCTGACTTCCAGAGAATCTCCGGCTTTCATGGCGTCCTTATCAAGGTGCAGATCTGAATACTCAAATGTGGTGTAGGACAGTCCGTGTCCGAAGGGGAAGAGCACCGGCTGCTTCTTTGTCGTATAGTACCGGTATCCGATAAAGACACCTTCCCGGTAATTCACTTTTCCATTCTCTCCGAAATAGGAAAGATAACTCGGATTGTCCTCCAGACGCAGAGGGAAAGTCTCCGCCAGATGTCCGGATGGGTTCACCTTTCCATAGAGAAGATTTATCACAGCCTCCCCCACGGCCTCTCCGCCGAGATATGCGTCCAGGACAGCTTTCGGTCTGTCGATCCAGGGCATCTCTACCGGACTTCCGTGATGGAGCACCACCACGGTATTTGAATTCACACTGCACACTTCCCTGATCAGACGGTTATGTCCTTCCGGCATATACATATGTCTCCGACCCACACCCTCCGACTCCATGGATTCCGGAAGTCCGGCAAAGACCACCGCCACATCCGCTGCCGCTGCTGCCTCTTTTGCCTCCGCGATCTGCTCCTCTGTCGCCTCACCGGTCCGCAGGTCATATCCCGGGGCATAGAGGATGTCCAGATTCTGCTGCCGTGCCGCTGCAAGAGCGTCTGTCACCGTTCTGCTTGTCACATGGCTGGAACCGCCGCCCTGATACCGGGGCGTTTCAGCAAAAGCTCCGATAAATGCTGTCTTTTTGGCCGGGCTCAGGGGAAGGATCTGATCTTCATTTTTCAGAAGAACCATGCTTTCCTCCGCGGCCTTTCGTGCCAGGGCATGTCCTCTCTCATAGTCAAAAGCGACGCCTTTCTTCTGATTTTCCGCAGCACGGAAAGCAAGCTCCAGAATCCGCTCGCAGCATACATCAAGATCCTCTTCCGTGATCGAGCCTTCCTCTACTGCCTTTACAAGCACCTGATCCGTGTTCTCTGCCGGCATGGTGAGGTCACAGCCTGCCAGGTCATCATGATCCATGTTCCCTGGGAATCCTCTCCCACGCCGAAGGCATTGATCATAATCGGCAGAATAATCGTCACCATCAGACCGGGAAGCATGGTTGTTTCTGTGCTGGTGAGCATGGCAAGCCCGTCTCTCTGCTT
This sequence comes from Lachnoclostridium sp. An169, assembly GCF_002160525.1. GTDB lineage: Bacteria > Bacillota > Clostridia > Lachnospirales > Lachnospiraceae > Mediterraneibacter > Mediterraneibacter cottocaccae. The sequence goes on along the minus strand of NZ_NFKT01000030.1, from coordinate 20,860 downwards.
TGTATTTCTTGTGGAAAGAGGCACCATCAGGCAGTGGCTCATGTTATAGATGGTAAATGCAAATGCAAAGAACAGGTTGTAGCTCACGATGATCCAGGCGATCTGCACCCCATAGGAAGAACGCGGCACTGTGTAGAGCAGGATCCCTGTCACAGCCATGCAGATTCCGGAAATGAGAATCCATGGTCTTGCCTTTCCCTGCTTTGTACGGGTCCTGTCAATGATCCGCCCCATGACCACATTGGTAAACGCGTCAAATATCTTGGAAAACAGGGGCATGAACGTAAGGAACACTCCGCTTAATCCCAGGACATCAGTATAGAACTGAGTCAGATAACTTCCCGCCACCGCATAATAAACCAGATATACGAGACACGGTCCCGCGAAATATCCCAGCCACATCTCGCTTTTCTGGGTGTTTGCCGACGTTACTTTTGAATCAAATATTCTGTTTGAAAAAATCTTTGCAAGTACTCCCTGATTTTTATTTTTCATCCTTCTGGTTCCTCCTTTATCTCATTTCCTTCCGGCTCATTTTTCTCTGCTCTTTTTCTTCCTTTTCACAGCGGATCACCGCCGATGCTTCCGGCAGGCTTTTCCCCCTCACTGTCACCGTGATCTCTCCCGGCTTCTCCGCAAGGATCACTGCCTGCGCTCTTCCCCGGTATGTGGTGTAAACGCCGGTATCAAACCGCTCCGCTGTCCTTGGAGCTGCGCTTCCGAGCCCGAGCAGGGCGCCCCCAGTCGCTTTCACCGTAAGAGCTGTGTCCGCATTCATCTCGGTCTCTTTGTTTTCTCCGGCAAGGGCGATGTCCACATAGACAATCCCGCCGCATTTTACCGTCTCTTTCTCTGGCTTCACCTGAATATGCAGCTCTCCCCGGGCACTGACAAGCCGGTTCCTTCCCCGCTCTCTTCCTCCTGCGTCAAAGGCTGCTGCCTCCAGAACTCCCGGCTCATATTTCACTTTAAATACTGCCCGGCAGTATTTTGTCTTCTTTTTCCCGAGAGACTTTCCGTTGAGAATCAGCTCTGCCGTGGGGTGACGGGTGTAGACTTCCACCACCGCCTTCTGTCCCTCACAGCCCCGGAAACTCCAGGACGGAAGTGCATTGGTTCCCCGCCATGTAGCTTTCACCAGTTTTCTTCCCGAGGGATCCATGGGCTGCACGCCGATCAGGGGCGTATCTTCCTTTTTCCAGGCCGCTCTCGCCCACAGAGCCTCGCCGGTGGGATTCCCCAGGATATCGAAAGCTCCGGTATCTGCAAGAAGCCAGGGATAGGGCTTTTCGAATCCTTTCGCATCGTTCTCAAAGGACCATGCGCCGATTCCCGCCTCTCCCAGATAATCCCAGGCCGTCCACATGAAGTCCCCCACAAGATAAGGCAGCTGTTCCACCATCTCCCAGTTCTTCGCCAGATCCTGCGGGAAAGTCTCGCTTCCGAAAATCAGGCGGTCCGGGTGCAGTTTTCCTTCTCCCTTGTAGCGTCCGGAGGCGTAATTGTATCCGGCGATATCCAACACGTCCAGAACCGGAGAAACCGCCTGGTCCACCTTCTTCCCATTCGCCGCTTTGTTCATCCCGGTTCCCACCATGGAAGTGATCAGGTTAAACATGGTGCTGTTCATGCCTGACACCTTCTTTTCACTGGAATCATTCCGTCCGCCGTCTTCTTTATATACAGATTTTCCTTTTGCAGCATTGGCAATGATCATCAGGTTGAACCCCCCGGTCACCGGTCTTGTGTCATCCAGACGGTGGAAGAGATCCGTCATCTCCCGGGCCAGATCCACGCCCCGCTTTTCCGCCGGTTCGCTGACCTCGTTTCCGATAGAATAGAGGATCACGGACGGATGGTTGTAGTCCCTCCTTACCACTGCCTCAATATCGGATCGGTAATTTGCCTCAAACTCGCAGGCATAATCATAGACATTTTTCTTCCGGTACCACATGTCCCACATCTCATCCATCACATACATCCCAAGCCGGTCACAAGCGCGAAGTACCGCTTTGGAACAGGGATTGTGAGAGGAACGCACGGCATTGAAGCCGTTCTCCTTTAATATCCGGATCTTTCTCTCCTCGCTCTCGTCGAAAGTGCAGGCGCCCAGAATGCCGTTGTCGTGGTGGATGCAGCCGCCCCGCAGGAGAGTCTCTTTTCCGTTCACAAAGAGTCCCCTGCTGCTCCAGGCAATCTGCCGGATTCCGAAGGTTTCCTCAACCGATTCGACCTCCCTGCCGTTTTCCGCAAGGATGACCCGTGCGGTGTAGAGCTGCGGGTTCTCAGCACTCCAGAGGACGGCATCGGGAATTACGATTCCGGCGCAGTTTCCTTTTCCTTCTGCAATTTTCGTCCCGTCCTTTAAAATATGTACCGCGACATCTCCTCCCTGATGTTCCGTCTTCACCTCAATTTTCGCCGGATTCAGGGATACCGTCCGAATCCGTATGCCCTCCGGTTCAATATAAGTCCTTTCCTGCACATGCATCCACACAGGACGGTAGATTCCCGCTCCGGAATACCATCTGCTGTCCGGCTGCCTTTCATTGGACATCTCCACGCGGATCACATTTTCCCCCGCTTTCAGGAGACCATCCGCACAGACATAAAAGGGGAGATAGCCGTAGGAGCAGCCGCCTGCCTCCTCTCCGTTGATCTGCACCTGCGCATTCCTGTATACTCCTTCAAACTCAAACGTGACATGCTTCTCCTGTATATCTGAAGGAAGATCAAATACTTTCTCATAGACATAGCTTCCTCCCGGGAAATAGCCGGAAGCTCCTTTTCCCTCTGCTTTCGGACTGCGTTTTTCGGTCAGCATGGCATCGTGGGGCAGACGCACATCCTGCCAGATGTCATCCTTCTTTCTGCAGAATCTCCAGCCCTCATTAAAATCTCTTCGCATGGTCTGTCTCCTTTCCCATATTCTGTACATTCATAATAACAGCATCCCCGCTTTTTGCTTATCAGAAATTTGCTATAATTATCAATTATTTGATATGTTTTTAATTTGCATCTATTTTTTTATAATTTAGCCGAATTCTTGATAATTTTGCCTTTTTCTGTTATGATCGGATACAGGATAATTTCAATTCAGGTAATAAAATCGGAAAATAATCGAACACTCTGCCCGGACGAAACTGCCATCGGCTCTTTCCTGCGGGTGGAGCGCTCCCACGAGATGATCCTGGAATATGCGAAGGATAACGACATGCCCCTGATCATCACCAGCGCCATCCGTCTCATGTGGACAGCCGCTTTCCGCAGGGAAAACGGTATTCTGAAAAACATATACATTCTGGGACCTTATTTCATCGATGACAACTCTCCCCATAATATCGAGAACCGCCTGAGAAATATGGAACTTTCCACCACATTCCGCAGGAACTCGGTGCGCTTTATGCATTCCCTTCCCGTAATATCCTTAAACCGGATCATGGAGTACAGCATTATGTTCCACTATGCAGTGACAGAAGAAGAGATCTCCATCAGTGACATTGCCTACCGGGACAGTGACACATCTTCTCCCGGAAACAGGCACGCCGCTTCCGCGGAACAGCTCTCCGGGGAGGAAACTCCCATGATCCACGGCTCCTACGCGGCGGAACAGGAGATGCTGCGCATGGTGCGCGAAGGGGATCTTTCTTTCATATCAAAGAAACAGAAACTCGCTCTCAGTGGGAATATCGGCAGACTCAGCAACAGCAACGACGGAAGGCAGTTCAAGAACGCTGTTCTTGTCTGCATTGTCCTCTTCTCCCGGGCAGCTATCGAAGGCGGTCTTTCTCCCGAGGTCTCCATGACGCTGACCGACCATTATTTCCAGAGTGTGGAGGCATGCACTTCCATCATTGAATTAAAAGAGATCAGTGAGACCATGCAGAAAGACTTCATCCAGAGAGTCCACAAATGCCGGCAGAACGCGGGGCTCTCCAAAGCCATCCGCAAATGCTGCGACTATATCGACCTTCATCTGGAAGAGCCCGTCCGCCTGGAGACACTTGCCGGGGAACTGGGCTATTCAGAATATTATCTGACAAAAAAATTCCGGCAGGAAACCGGAAAGACATTAAAAGAGTATATCAGGGACAAACGGATCGGGCGGGCAAAGTTTCTTCTCACCACAACAGACTTGAGCATCCATGACATCAGCGAGCGCCTGCAGTTTGGCTCCCAGAGCTATTTTGCCGAGACATTCCGAAAGGCGGCAGGGATACACCCCACCGCCTTCCGGGAACAAAATCACCGTATTTAACCCAAATGTGCAGCATTTAATTTTTATGTGCAGCGGAGCGTATGCGCCGTTTCTCCGGGCTTTTTTTCTTCCGCTGCAGTGATTTTTGCCTTCCCGCAGGCTTCTTTCTCACGCTGTACCCGAACGTGCCGATCTTCTCCCCCAGTCCCAGGTATTCCCCGTGGGAATAGGCGAGAAGCCCGGTGCTGTTTAAGTCGAACCGGTTATTCTCATCCATATACGCCTCATCCGCCGACACAGAGACCACCTCCGCCAGAAACATATGGTGGCTTCCCAGTTTTTCGATCTTTACCACACGGCACTCGATATTTACCGACGCCTCCGCGATGGCAGGGGCATACTGAAGTACAGCCGCCTTCTGCGGTGTCAGGGAGCACTCCTTCCACTTGTCCACATCCCGCCCGGAACGCACGCCGCAGTAATCCGTAGCGCGGGCAAGCTTTTCCGTGGTAAGGTTGATGACGAATTCCTTTGTCTCCTCGATCATATGGTAGGAATACCGCTCCGGCCTGACCGAAATATAAGCCATGGGCGGATTGGTACACACCGTCCCCGTCCACGCCACAGTCAGGATATTGCTGTTTCCCTCCCTGTCAGCCACACTCACCATAACCGCCGGCAGGGGATAAATCATATTTCCTGCCTTCCACACCTGCTTTGCCATACTCCATCCTCCTACTGCTGCAGGGCGCCCACCAGGGTAGGAACAAGCTGCTTCTTCCTGGACACGACCCCTTTTAACATCAGTTCTTCCGTATCGTCCGCCAGATCATAGGCACTTAATATTTTCTCCCGCGCCTCCGGACCGCAGCAGAGCAGTTCCGAGGACTCGGTAATAATATTGGTCAGCATGAAGAAGATCATATTAAGTCCGTGGTTCTGGCGCGCCTTCTCCAGGTGAGGAAGGACAATATTTTTGATCTCTTTGAGTTCCTCCGCGCTCATGGAGTTCACCTGCCCCACGCCGAACACGGTATCGTTTACCGTGAACTGCTTGAAGTCCAGGAAACAGATCTCTTCTGCACTCTTTCCTCTTAAGTTGCTTCCCGCATTGAACATCTCCTGGGCAAAGGACTCGATATCGATTCCGGCAATTTCCGCCAGAGTCCGCGCCGTCCTTTCGTCCAGCGGCGTACAGGTAGGCGAGCGGAACATCAGGGTATCCGAGATAATGGCCGAGCAGAGCAGCGCCGCATTGGTGGAATCCACTTCCACTCCCGCCTCCTGATACATCTGGTAGACAATGGTTGCAGTGCATCCCACGGGCTGATTGCGGAAAAACACCGGACCCATAGTCTCAATACTGCTTAAGCGGTGATGGTCGATGATCTCCAGGACATCCGCTTCCTCCACGCCGTCCACCGCCTGATTCTTCTCGTTGTGGTCCACCAGGATTACCTGCTTCTTTTTCACATTGAGAAGACGCCGTCTGGAAATCAGCCCCAGGAACTTTCCTTTTCCGTCCACAATCGGGAAATCCCGGAACCGTTTTCTTGCCATGACTTCTTTTACATCGTCCACATAATCCCGCATCTTGAATGTCACCAGATTCTCCCTGGTCATAAAGTACCGCACCGGAATGCTCTGGTTGATATGCTGCGCCGCTGTAAATGTATCGTGGTGTGTGCGGATCACGACAATCTGCTTTTCTTCCGCCTGCCGGATGATCTCCTCGGAAACCGGAGCGTTCTGGCAGACCACCATGCAGCTTGCATTCATGTCCACTGCGCACTGCTGCGCGTCTTTGCGGTCCCCCATGATCACAAGGTCGTTTCTGCTGATGGAATCGGACATCAGGATCCGGCTGGACGCCGCGATCACAACTTTTCCGTCAAGGAGATAGCTGTGTTCATTTCCGGTGAGCACCTCTCCCTCCACAGCCCGGGCAATATTGCGGTACTGGGTTCTCGCCTTGGAAAGAATCATGCTGTCATAGACATCCATATACGTCTTGGCGATATCACCGATGGTGATGACGCCCTCCAGCTTTCCGTCCCGGATCACCGGCATGGTATGAATGTTGGACTCTTTCATCTTCTCCCATGCCGTGCGGATGGAGACGCTTCCCTTAAGCCCCTCTACTTCTTTGAGCTCCACATCTTTTATCTGTTCGCGCAGGTCCGACAGAAGCGACGGAACCTTCACGTGAAAATGCTCCAGGACATACTGCGTCTCCTCATTGAGCTGTCCGGCCCTGCGCGGCTCATGGATCCGCCCCGTCACCTTCGTCTTCAGGGAAGCGTAGGCGATGGCCGAACAGATGGAGTCCGTATCCGGATTCTTGTGTCCTACAACATATACTTTTCTTTTTTCTTTGCTCATTGCTGATCACTTCCTTCATATTATGGAATCTTCCATTAGTAGATTGCCATTTTTTTGCAGATTCGTCAACAGAAATTTCATCAATTCACAGAGAACAATTTTAACAGGCTTATTGTTTTTTAGCCCTCATGTATGGTATACTATGAATATTGAACAAAAAGAAATAAGTTGAGGTGCTGCACAATGAGTGAAGAAATCATCAAAGAAGAGGTACAGGAAACTGTAACTCCCGAAACAACAGAAGAAACAAAAACAGAGGAACCGAAGGCTGAAGAAGCTGCGGCTGAGACAATGGCTGACTACGAGGAACACTTTGACGACGCCAATCCCTGGAACAGGGTTCAGGAATATATGGACAACAAGACGATTCTTCCTGTAAAGGTTGAGGGTGTTGTCAACGGCGGTGTAATCGTTATGGTAGAGGGACTGAGAGGATTCGTTCCTGCCTCCAAGCTTTCTCTCAGCTATGTTCCGGATCTTGAGACCTATCTGTTAAAAGACATCGAGGTACGTGTGATCGACGTGGATCAGGCGAACAACCGCCTCGTCCTCTCCGCCCGCGAGATTCTCAAAGAAAAAGAGAAGAAAGCCCGCGAGGAGCAGATCGCGAACCTGAAAGTCGGCACAGTTCTCAAGGGAACCGTTGAGACACTGCAGAACTACGGAGCATTCGTGAAACTTGAAAACGGCCTGTCCGGTCTTGTTCACGTATCCCAGATCTCTCAGAAGCGCGTAAAGCTTCCTTCTGACGTGCTCAATGTAGGGGACGAAGTAACAGTCAAAGTCATCGGCATCAAGGACGGCAAAGTAAGCCTGAGCATGAAAGCTCTTGAGGAAGTGAAGGAAGAGCCGGAAGAAAAGGTTGTCATTCCGAAGAGCGAGAGCATCGGAACAAGCCTGGGAGATCTCTTCAAGAATCTGAAGCTGTAATCCCGGCGGAACCGGTCAAAAGATAAAAGAGAAAGAAAACGTGTGCCGGCAGGCACACATGAAAAAAGCGTATCACACAGAGGATGGTTAAATAACCCGTGTGTGATACGCTTTTTTCCTGCGATCATGCAGCCGTTTCATGCGCATACGCTTCCGAGAATTTCTTCCAGAGCATTCCTGCTGCTCGTATGGCAGCGGATCACATCTGCATTGCACCGCTGTGCCTCTTCCACCGCACACCGCACCATTTTATGGGACACGGTGTTTGTAAAGAGGACGATCAGATCCGGGGTGCCGATCTGTTTGCTTAAGTTTGCCGACATCTGGGTGAATACTTTTGCCTTGCAGTTGAACTGTCTGCAGACTTTCTTATACTGACATACCATTCTGTCATGACCGCCGATAATAACTACACTCATATATGACCTCCTGCTGTGAACAATGTGTAAAATACTTTTTGCAAGTTAGTTAGCTTTGTCTAACTTATGTTAGTATAATACACCATTCATTCGGAAATAGCAAGAAATCTATCGAGATTAATTCTCATTATGACAGTCTGATCACCTGAACCGCTCCGAGCATTCCGATATCCTCCTGGTCGTGGGTGACACAGATCACCGTTTTCCCTCTTGTATGCTCACAGAGAAATTCCGCGGTTTTCTGCCGCATCTCCTCATCCAGGCCTTTCAGAGGCTCATCCAGGAACAGAACATCATACTCTGCCCACAGCGCCCTCAGAACAGAAACTCTCTGGCGCATTCCGCCGGAGTATTCCCGCACGGGCTGATCCATACTCTCCCCAAGTCCGAGATAATACAGCCACTTTTCGATCTCCGCGGGATCCTTCTCCGGACATACCAGACGGATATTCGTCCATGCCGTCAGACCGCCGCACAGACGGTCCTCCTGAAATACGGCACTCTTCCTCTGCGGCACTCCCTCCACGGTTCCGCCGTCCGCCTCTTCCAGGCCGAGAAGGATCCGAAGGAGCGTGGTCTTCCCGCACCCGGAAGGTCCCATAATGCAGGTTGTCTCTCCTTCCGGGAATACAGCATCAAAATTCTCAAGCACCGGATGCTCTCCATATGATTTTGTGAGATGGCTGATTCTGATGTCCATAGCTCTTATCCTTCCTCTTTCATCTGCCCTGCATCTGTTCCACCCGTTTTACCAGCCGGTCAATCAGCCACAGGAAAACATGTTCAAACAGAACGCTCACCGCAACGATCACCAGCGTCCAGGCAAACAGATCCGGCGTGTTCAGATAGATCTTTGCATTGTACAGGTTCTCACCGATGGTGTGGTCCGGCAGTCCGATCACCTCTGCGGCAATCCCCGATTTCCAGCACAGCCCCAGGGCAAGAGAACATCCGGCGCGGAAAAACGGGAGTACCTGGGAAACGTAAATGTAGCGAACCCGAAGTCCTGCGGGGATCCGAAACACCACTGCCATCTCCGTCAGTTTCCGGTCCATGCTCCGGATTCCGTCCTTCACATTTGTATAAATCACCGGAAATACCATAAGGAATGAGATGATCACCGAAAGGTTCTCCGGCGACACCCAGATTAATACAAGAATGATAAATGACGCCACCGGAATGGCCTTGACCGTCTGGACAAAAGGCTCCAGAAACTCGTCAATGCGCCTTGACGCCGACGCCGCGCCGGCCGCGGCTGTTCCCAGCACTGTTCCGAGAAGGAAGCCCCCAAGGATACGGAAAAAGGATCCGGCAAGAGACTGCCAGAATTCCACTGTGCAGATCAGTTTCCCCAGCCGCAATACGACAGAGACAGGAGATACCAGAAGGATCTCCTGTCCGATGCACATGCTCGCCGCCTGCCAGACGACAAGCCAGAGAATGACTGCCCATACTTTTATTCCGGAACGTTTTTCTGATCGTTTACTGAATATAGTAGAAATCATCTCCCGGCAGTGCTCCTCCTACAGATTCCGGATTCTGGTCGTATAAGACGGTCAGATATCCGGAGAGCTGCTCTTTCATATCAGCTCCGCTGATGCACACGATATTGCACTCCGGAATCGCCTTTACGGCAACTTCCTCAGTGACGATATCATATTGTCCTACCAGCTTCGCAGCATCTTCCACATTGTCATTGACATACTTCACAGAATCCGCGTACCGTTCCATGAAATCCGCTACTGCCTCCGGGTTCTCCTCGGCAAATTCCCTGCGGACAACTACGACTCCGGTCAGAAGGCGGCTCTGCTCTTCCTCGTTCTCCATGACCTTGTCCCACTCTTCTGTGAGATCCAGGGCAACTTTCAGGTTCGGATTGTTCGCCTGTGCCGTAGTCACAAAAGGCTGGGGCAGCATGGCGATACCTTCCGGATCCTGGGCAAGAGCAGCCACACACTCGGAGTGTTCGCTCTTCCACTCAATGGTCACATCCTTTGCCGGATCAAGCCCGTTCTTTTCAAGGATAAAATTCAGGGCATATTCCGGTGTGGAGCCTTTCCCGCTCGCATAGATGGTCTTACCGGCCAGGTCAGCCACTGAGGAAACAGAATCCCCGTTCTCCACAATATAGAGGACGCCCAGGGTATTGATGGCAAGCACCTGGATCTGTCCCTCGGTCCTGTTGTAGAGAACAGATGCCAGATTTGCCGGAACCGCCGCGATGTCCGCTTCTCCCTGAACCAGTTTCGGTGTTACCTCATCGGCAGACGCTGCAATCTCAAAACTGTAGTTCTCTGTATCCACATTTCCGGAATCCACTTCGTTCATCAGCTCCACCATTCCCATTGCCGTAGGGCCTTTAAGCGCCATGACATTTACATCCACAGGTGCAGCCTGGTTTTCCTGTTCTGTGCTGTCCTGCTCCTCCGTCTGTCCTTCCGTCTGTGCATCCGTACCGCTGTCTTTCCCGGAGTTTCCGCATCCCGCCAGCAGTGCCGCAGAAAGCACGAACGCCATCATCAGTGATAAAATCTTCTTCATGTTAATCTCCTCCTGTCAGTCTTTTCGGACGTTCCTCCGCCCTTTATCCCGCCGGTAATGCTCTTCTCCCGGTAAAACGAAAAAAAAGAGCACATCCTGCCGGATACACGGAGAACTTTTTTCGTCCACCACGTATTTTAGCAGAGTGTGCTCTGTATGTCAAAGTATCAGATGTTGAACATGGATCAGCTGCTGAGCATATATCAGCTGTTGAGCATCGCAATCAGGGCATCGAGCTGCTCCCAGGTCATCCTTCCGAAGGATACGATGGACCGGAGAGGCATCTCCACCATCATGCTCTGCGCTATCTTCTCACTGCCCTCGCCCATATGCCTCAGGTTTTCATCTTCCACTTTGGCCTGTCTGTCAGCAGATGCTCCCATCATTTTCTGCATGAACGCTCTTCCCTTTTCCGTTTTCATCAGTTCTCCCACCGTGGAAGTATAGGTAAAGGTAATCGGGATTTCTTTTGTGCCCGTCACCTCCACCGGCAGCTCTGCCCGGATGTCACGGCTGGATGAACCGATCTCGATATGGAAGACTCCGCTCTCCACAAACCAGTCCTGAATCTTCGGCTCATAGTATGCAAAGGCACGTTTGTCCAGGGTAAAGGTTACTTCTTTCTCCTCGCCCGGCTCCAGTTCCACCTTGCAGAATCCTTTCAGCTCCCGCACCGGTCTTCCCACCGTGCTCTCCTCGTCTCTGACGTAAAGCTGAACCGCTTCTTTTCCTTTCCGGCTTCCCGTATTTTTCACACGCATACTTACAGTCAGAGTATCGGTATCCTGCATGGCTGCCTTGTCCGCCTTTATATCGGAATACTCAAAGGTTGTATAGGAAAGTCCGTATCCGAAGGGGAATCTCACATCCATCTTTTTCTTGTCATAATAACGGTAACCGATGTAAATTCCCTCCCGGTATTCCACAACACCGTCCTCGCCCGGGAAATTCAGGTAAGACGGATTGTCCTCCAGGCGCAGCGGCCATGTCTCGGCAAGCTTTCCGGAAGGATTCACATCTCCGTAGAGAAGATTCACCGCCGCAGCTCCGGTCTCCTGTCCGCCCAGATGCATATGGAGGACAGCGGACACCTTGTCAAACCAGGGAAGAACCATGGAAGATCCGCCGTGAAGAACCACAATGGTGTTGGGCTGAACCGCGGCAACCGCCCGGATCAGCTCGTTCTGGGTTTCCGGAATATTCATATGTTCCCTGTCACCGCCCTCGGACTCATATGCGTCCGGCAGCCCGGCAAAGATCACAGCTGCATCTGCTTCTTTTGCGCGCTCCACAGCTTTTTTCATAAGCTCTTCCCGGCTTTCATCCTCATGGACAAGATATCCCATCTCAAAGGATACCGGACAGCCCGCCTCTTTTGCACAGGTAAATGCGCCTGTCACATGAGGAACATTAATATGGCTTGATCCGCCGCCCTGATATCTCGGCTTCTCCGCAAACTCACCGATGAACAATACGTTCTTCTCCTTTGCAAGCGGAAGTATGCCGTCATTTTTCAGAAGAACCGCGCACTGCTCTTCCAGCCTGCGGCTGATCTGCGCATATTTTTCCCGGTCTGCTGTCGTCTCCGGTTTTCTCTGCTCCATATAATCGGATACAAGACGGAGCACATTCTCCACCGCCTGATCCAGTTTCGCCTCATCCAGAGTTCCGTTTTTCACGGCATCCACAATCGCCTGGTCCTGTACTCCGGCGCCTCCCGGCATCTCCAGATCCAGTCCTGCCTCAATTCCTTTGACCCGGTCCTTTACCGCGCCCCAGTCCGTGACCACCATGCCGTCGTACCCCCACTCATCGCGGAGGATATCTGTGAGAAGCTTCTTGTTTTCTGCACAGAATACGCCGTTGATGCCATTGTAGGCGCACATGATTCCTCTTGTTTTTCCCTTCTTCACCACAGCCTCAAAAGCAGGAAGATAGATCTCGCGCAGTGTCCGCTCATCCATATTGGATGTACCGGACATTCTTCTTGTCTCCTGATTGTTCGCCGCGAAATGTTTCGCGCATGCGGCAACGCCTTTGCTCTGAAGTCCCTGCACATAGGCTGCCCCTACTTCTCCTGCCAGATAGGGATCTTCCGAAAAATATTCAAAGTTCCGTCCGCACAGAGGGCTTCTCTTCATGTTAAGGCCGGGCCCCAGAAGCATGCCCACATCCTCCGCCTGGCACTCCTCTCCGAGAGCCTCGCCGAGTTCGGTCAGCACCTCCCGGTCAAAAGACGACGCCAGGGCAGACGCTGTCGGATAGCAGACCGTCTCGATACTCTCGTTGATTCCCAGATGGTCGCCTTCCCCCACCTGTTTGCGCAGTCCGTGAGGTCCGTCGCACATCATCATGTCCGGCACGCCCAGGCGCTCCACCGCCTTTGTGTGCCAGAAATCCCTTCCGGAACAAAGGGATGCTTTCTCTTCCAGTGTCATTTCTGAAATAATTTTCTTGATATCCATGTCCTTTCCTCCTCGAATGATTCCACATTTTCTTATGAGTGATTTCCTATATGTCTGTTATATCATGAAACCGCATCTTCCCGTTATCCCATTTTAAGGAAAACTGTCTGCTTTTGTAAAAACATTCTGGATTTTTTCCCCTTTCCGGATTATACTCTACTATATACAGTCAGGGAGGTGATACCATGTGGGACGAAACGTCAAAAGTCTCTGTCTTTACGGAAATGATGTCCTGTATCAAGAATCTTTTTGTGTGGCACTACAGCCCGGATCTTAAGCCGGCCGGCACATCCTGCCCGGATCCTGAATACTGGGAGCCCGTATTCTCTCAGGGGAACGCCGGAAAGCAGGCTCTTGAACACTGCCGGGACAGCCGGTTTCCCGTTCTGGTCGGCAACGAACTCCATCTGCTCTGGATCGCTGCCCCGCACTGCTGTGGAGAGACGGAAAAGGACACGCTCACAGACATTTATGTCCTCGGTCCGGTCTTTTTCTCTGTCCAGGCAGAGAGCCTTATCCGCCAGGCCGTGACGAAAGCGGAAATTCCCGTCCGTTTCCGCAGGGAACTTGTAAGCCGCCTGAGAGATCTGCCCGTCATCACCCAGACCTCTTTCCTGCAGTTTGGCACAATGCTGCACTGCTGCCTGTCCGGCAGACGGATATCCATATCCGATATTGCAGTTGTCCCTGTTGATCCCGGTTATAATGCGCTCAGGAAAGACGCTGTTTCCAAAAAGGGTGCGCGGAAAAACGGCATTTCTTCCGTGGAAACAGACACCGGTGAGTCCCCTCATGGCGGCGGTGCATACGAGGCTCTTCTCCTGAATCTGATCGAGGAGGGAAATCTGAATTATAAAAATATCCTTGAGTCCGCCTCTTTTTCCCACGGCATTGTCGGGGAAATGGCGTCCGGAAACTCCCTGCGCCAGTCCAAAAACGAGGTCATCACCGCAGTTACCCTCTTCTCCAGGGCGGCCATCCGCGGCGGTCTCTCCCGAGATCTGGCGCTTACCATCTCCGATTATTACATCCAGTCCGTGGAGTCCGCCCAGAGCATCCCCGAGACCTTCCTGATCATGCAGACCATGCAGGAGGATTATATCCGCCGTGTCCACAGACACCGACAGACAAAAGAATTCTCCGCTCCCGTCCGGGCATGCCTGGATCTGATAGAAAGCAATGTCGAGAGTCCCCTGACGATCCGTGAACTCGCAGAGAAATCAGGCTATTCCGGTTACTATATCTCCTCCCTGTTCCGCAAAGAGACAGGCAGCGGCATCGGAGATTACATCCGGCAGCAGAAAGTGGAACGGGCAAAGCTGCTCCTTGCCGATACCCGCCGTCCGGTATCAGATATTGCGGCGTCTCTGTCTTTCTCGACACCCAGCCGCTTCACTGCTGTCTTTCATAAACTTACGGGCATGACCCCCAGGGAGTATCGGGAGCAGCTTACCTTAAGGTAAGTATCTTACAAAAATGTCCGTACTTGTAATTTGACCGGTATGGGAATATTATTATTAATGCAGAACGCATTGCTATCAGAAAATGTGTTTTTTTCTGCAGGAAATATTTCAGAAAATGTTTGATCGAATGGAGGAATCGTCATGAAAAAAGACCTTGGAGTAAAACCTTTTGTATTTCCGATGCCGGTACTGATGATCGCTACATACGGCGAGAATGATACGGTAGACGTAATGAACATGGCATGGGGCGGAATCAGCGCAAACAATATGGTTGCCCTGAATATCACAGAGTCCCACAAAACCTCAAAGAATATCAAGGAGCGCGGTGCCTTTACCCTGAGCATCGCAGACGTGGACCATCTGGCAGAGGCAGACTTTTTCGGCATTGCAAGCGGGAACAAGATGGAGGACAAATTCGAGCGCAGCGGACTCCACGCTGTAAAGAGCAAAAACGTGGACGCTCCGGTAGTGGAGGAATTTCCGCTGACACTGGAGTGTAAAGTTGCAGAGCTGCAGCACGATGCAGGCGGTTTCCGTGTTCTCGGTGAGATCGTAAATGTGATTGCCGATGAGAAGGTACTGGATGAAAATGGGAATGTAGATCCCACAAAGCTGAATGCTTTTGTGTTCGACCAGTTCCAGAGCGGATACTACAAGATCGGCGAGAAAGTCGGACAGGCATGGAGCAGCGGGAAAAAGTTCATGGAGTAAACTGATACATGTAATAATTCAGCCCGTTTTCATATGGTAAAAATAAAGAGGCGTATCATAGAGGGAATAAGCCGCCGTTCAGGTGGTCTGTTTTCCTTCAGTGATACGCTTCTTTTACCGCTTTTATTTTTTATCCTGCTTTAACTCTTTTCATTTGTCTTTTCACCGATCAGTACCTTCTTCCCCTGGAAGGCGAATCCGTACTCGCGGATCTGCTCCGGAGAAAATCCTTTTGCCAGAAGTCCTGCCCGATACCCCTTCTCCCGGATCTGGCAGAGAGCTGCCTGTACTGTCTCGCAAAGATCCTTTTCCTTTGTGCCCTGGACCTTGAATTCCATGAGGATTGCCGGATCTTCGGGATCTTTCGGCTCCATCATAACGTCATATCTGCCAAACCCGCTTTCTCTGTTTGACATTATTATATAACGGTCTTCCAGATCCACTATCAGACCGAGCACAAAACCATGATAAAAGCGTTCCGGTTCATTTCCTTCCACCGAACTGCTTCCGCTGTCAAAATAACTGAATGTTGCAAGAGCAACACGGTTCATATATACGTTCATCGCCTCGATATCATCATCAAGCAGCGCCTGAACGAAACCATTGTAGCTCGATGCAGCCGATGCGAACCATTCCCTCACCATGCCGCGCAGCATTACTCTGACTTCAAAATTTGTAACCCGCAGTCTGTATATCTGTTTCCAGTCTCCATAGTCTTTCTCTTCGGCTTCCACAGCGTCCACTTTCAGATACCCCGAGGCAAGCATCAGGCTCCACACTGCATTTTCATCCAGATCCAGCTGATCATAGATAATCTGCTCGTCAATTTCTGTCGTGATCGTCCCGCCTGCAAGTAATTTTTCAAATGTCTCCTTTACCTGCCTTGTTCCTTTCTGAATTACTCTGGCAATCAGAGTATTGCTGCTCGTATGGGTCCAGTACGGTCCGACTGTCTTTTTGTCCAGAAAATTAATGACAGACCAGGGATTATATATTCCATCCAGGTCGCCAAAACGGAAGCCATCGTACCACCGCTTTACTTCCTCTTTCCGGTCCTCGAGCCCATATTCCGCAAGAGCTGCGTCCACTTCTCTTTCTGTAAATCCAAACGTATCCGCATATTTCCTTGAGGTTGCTGTCACCACCTCAAGATTATTAAGGTCTGAAAAAATTGACTCCTTACTTACTCTGGTGATACCGGTCATAATTGCACGCTCGAGATACCGGTTATCCTTAAACGTGGCATTAAACAGGCTCCGCACAAACGCGGTCAGCTCATCCCAGTATCCGTTCTCATAAGCTTCCTGAAGAGGGGTATCATATTCATCCAGCAGAATGATAACCCTTTTTCCATAATAGCGGTAAAGATATCCCGACAGCTGCAGAAGGGACAGAGATGCCTCATAATCCTGCATATCGGCTGAGACCCTCTGAAAATCCTCCCTTTCGCCCGGTGTGAGGAAATCCTTTTCAAGCAGAAAACTGTACTTTCGGTATAAAAGCTGAATCAGCCTGCAGATCTTCCTTTTTACTTCAATATAAGAGTTTTCTTTCACACTGGAAAAGCTAAGTGCAATCACCGGATACGTTCCCTGAAGACTTCGGTACTCTTCATAATTCCAGATGTTCATTCCTGCAAAAATATCCGTTCCGGCATATTCCGTAGAAAAAAACTGCTCCACCATACTCATTGTCAGTGTTTTCCCGAAACGTCTCGGACGTGTGATCAGCGTCACATCATCCTTCTTCTCCCACCACTGTCTTATAAATTCTGTCTTGTCAACGAGAAATATGTTTTCTTTTCTTATCTTTTCAAAATCCTGCAGACCAATGCCCACTGTCCTCGCCATATTTTCACCTGCCTTTCTGCCCTGTTTTCTCTCATGGTATCACGGGTGGAAAAGCTTTTCAAGAAAATCAGAAAAATTTCAAAAACTGTATATATTAGATATTGACAGTATATGCAATATATGATAACCTGTACATGTCAGATAAGTACAGTAGTTACAAATCACATATCAAAACCCTTTTGATATCAGAAACTCTTTTGATATCAGAATCCCTTTTGAAAGGAGACGAACCATGAACCAGGAATATATCACTGTTTCGCACTTATCAAAAAAATTTGCCCGGAAAGAAGTCTTAAAAGACGTAAACGCCATCCTACACAGGGGCGAGATCCTCGGGTTCTTAGGGCCAAGCGGCGCCGGGAAGACTACCACGATCAAGATCCTCACCGGACAGCTTAAACCCGACTCCGGCACGGTCCGGATCCTCGGAACCGACTGCAGCCGGATCGACGAATCCCTCTATGAACAGATCGGCATCGTCACGGACACCAGCGGCGTCTATGAGCGGATGACTGTATATGACAATCTGAAATATTTTGCCCGTCTGCTTGGCGCGCCCCTCTCCTCCATCGATCCCCTGCTGAAGCGGATCGGTCTGGAAGAGCAGAAGAAACAGCCCGCCGGAAAGCTTTCCAAAGGTCAGACCCAGAGGCTCATCCTTGCCCGGGCTATCCTGCACCGCCCGAAGATCCTCTTCCTCGACGAACCGACCAGCGGGCTGGATCCGACCACAGCCCTGGAAGTACACCGTCTCCTTCTGGAATTAAAAGAGGAGGGTATGGCGATCTTCCTCACCACCCACAATATGGAGGAAGCCACAAAACTCTGCGACCATGTGGCTCTGTTAAATGAGGGTGTCATTGTGGAGTACGGCACGCCGGAAGAGATCTGCCTCAAATACAATCAGGTCAAGCGTTACCGGGTGCAGCTGAAAGGCGGCGTCCGCCACACACTGACGCACTCCCCGGAAAATGCGGGGAAAATCTCACACTGGCTTGAGGAGAACGAGATCGAGACAATCCACTCCTGCGAGCCCACACTGGAAACTGTATTTCTGGAAGTCACAGGGAGGGAACTGCAATGAAAAACAACCAGTCAGCTGCAAATAATCTGTTGGGAAACAAAAGTTTTAAAAATGTACATTTAAGGAAACTCACCGCCATCATGGAAGTGAAATGGAAAACACTGTTCAGCAAGAACTTCATCATCATGCCCGTTTTTTCACTTGGGTTTACTTACCTGATGAAGGTCATCTATGACACCATCTCAGAAGGAGCTGTGGACATGAGCGCCTATGCCCTGTCCCTGGGCGTACTTATGAATATCTGCATGACCGGGATCTACTGTGTGGCGGCGTCTCTGGCGGAAGAAAAAGAGAAAAACACGCTGCGCACACTGATGACATCCTCGGTCAGCGGAATGGAATTTTTCCTGGGCAGCCTGATTCCGGTGATCGCCATGACAACGATCGTCAATGTGCTCTGCGTTTTCCTGAGCGGATTTTCCATGAACGCCGCCGGATGGGTCAGCTATGTGCTGATCACTCTGGTCAGTTCGGCAACCGGCGCGGTGATCGGCATGATCTTCGGAATCTTTGCCAGAAACCAGATGTCCGCAGGCACGATGACCACCCCCGCCCTGCTCATCTTCATGATGATTCCCATGTTCTCTTACCTGAACGAGACTCTGGAAAAGATATCCGGATTTTTCTTCACCGGGATCGTCTCCGAAGCCATTGCGAACATCGGCAGCGGCACAGCAGTGATTGATATGAAAGGCGTCCTGATCCTCGCAGCAGAGTTTCTCGTCTCCGTCGTCATTTTCCTGCTCCTTTACCGCAGGAACGGATTCGAGTCGGAAAGCCGGGTGATGGCATGGAAATAATCTTAAGCAACGCAAGCGACCGTCCGATCTATGAACAGATCACCTCACAGATCAAGGAACTGATCATGAAGGGGGAGTTAAAACCCGGCGAAGCCATGCCCTCCATGCGGAAACTGGCGAAAAGCCTGCATGTCAGCGTCATCACGACACAGCGGGCATACGACGATCTGCAGCGGGACGGATTTATCGTCACCATCCCTGCCAAAGGGACATTTGTCTCCACCCAGAACCAGGATTTTATCCGGGAGGAGAATCTCCGCAGGATCGAAAGCCTTCTCTCCGACGCCGCGGCGCTCGGCAGAGAGAACGGTCTTTCCCTCGAAGATCTGAAAAACACACTGGAAATTGTATATTCGGAGGACTGACAGCATGGAAAATGCAGTAGAAATAAAAAATCTCACAAAAAGGTATAAAGATTTCGTTCTTGACCATATCTCCCTCACCATTCCCGCCGGGACCATCCTCGGCGTGATCGGAGAAAACGGAGCCGGGAAAAGCACGCTCATCAACTCCATTCTGGGCGTCACGGATTCGGATTATGAGCAGGTCCGTATCCTCGGATACGACCTGAAAACACAGGCGAAAGAGATCAAAGAGCGGATCTCCGCAATTTTCAGCGATGCCGGATATGACGAGCATCTGACCCCTCTCGTCCTGGGAAAAATCCTCTCCGGCGTGTATGCATCGTGGAATCAGGATAAATACCTCTCCTACCTGGAAAAATTTTCGCTTCCGCCGAAGAAAAAAATAAAGACATTCTCCACCGGAATGCAGGTAAAGCTCAAGTTTGCCGCGGCTTTGAGCCACAACGCGAAACTTCTCATTCTGGATGAAGCGACAAACGGACTGGATCCGGTTTTCCGGGATGACATTCTCGATATCCTGCGCGAATTTACCGAAGATGAGGATCACGCTGTACTGATGTCCTCCCATATCACGAGCGACCTGGATAAGATCGCCGACTACATCGCCTACATTCATGAAGGGAAGCTGATCTTTGTCATGACCTGCGATGAGATCCGCAGCGACTACGGCATCATCAGCTGCGGCCGCGAGCTTTTCGACAGCTTAAGCCGGGACGATATCGCGGCATACCGGAAGGAAGAATACAGCTACCGGGTCCTTATCAAAAACCGCCGGGAAATCCGCCGGATCTTCCACGACATTCCCATCGAGAACGCTTCCGTGGAGGACATTATGCTATTTTACACAAAGGGGGAAACATTCAAATGAAAGGCATTATCTACAAGGATCTCTATGAGACATTCCGCATCAAAATGCATCCGGCGAGTTGGATTTTTTCCATCATGCTCATCCTGGCATCCGCTTTGATCTTCCGCTCCAGATATATTTTTATCCTGAATGCACTGCTCACCCTGCCCTCGCTCGGCGTCGCCGCACTGGAATACTCAACTGAGCAGGACGAAATTGCCCGCTTTGACCGGATACAGACCACATTTCCGGTTTCGGTCCATGAGATTGTCCTGGCCAAATACTTTTCCGGAATCCTTCTGACCCTGATGGGTGCTTTCGTCTCTCTGCTGTTCCTCCTGCTCTACGTGTATGTATTCAAATTGATCAGCATGGCGGAAGCTCTGCCCGTTCTGTGGCTTGGGACCATCATCGGACTGGTATTTCTCTCTGTCGGCTATGCAGGATACTTCCTTATGGGATACAAACGCGGAACCGTCCTCTATATCTGTACGCTCCTTGTTCTGGCAGCGCTTTATATCATACTGTTCTTTCTGTTCGGAACTGACGACCTGATCCGTTTCAGCGGGGCAATGCCGCATATTGTGGGGATTCTTCTGGCGGTTGGGATACTGCTGGGGAGTTTTAAAATCTCGTGCGCGGCATATAAGAGGCGGCACGGGTAGGCGGAGGTTTTGTTCCGCTTGACATCTTCCGGAAAATTCTGCACAATAATGGTATCAGAAACAAACTGGAGGCATGGCTGGCTTTCCTAAGCTGCGACGAGCCGGAGATGATCCTGAAACTGATTCAGGAATACCCGCAG
>NZ_NFKT01000003.1 GCF_002160525.1 Lachnoclostridium sp. An169 | reverse complement strand
GCGGTGCTGTGGCCTTATGCGGTATTAGCAGTCATTTCTAACTGTTATCCCCCTGTGTGAGGCAGGTTACCCACGCGTTACTCACCCGTCCGCCGCTCAGTCAAATCACTCTTCAATCCGAAGAAATCTGAGTAAAGTGCTTCGCTCGACTTGCATGTGTTAGGCACGCCGCCAGCGTTCATCCTGAGCCAGGATCAAACTCTCGTTAAAAATGTTTGTTCCGGGTTCAGATCAACTACTAGCTAATCCTTTTCCCTTTACTGTTGTTGGTTGGCATTGAACACTTTGTTCAATGACGTTCTTAGAAATTTTCTCTTCAAAGAAATTTTCAAGGGTTGTTGTCTATTGTTCAGTTATCAAGGTTCCTGTCGTTCTTTCTCAGCGACAGCTTTGCTATTCTATCACAGACCTTTTCGCTTGTCAAGAACTTTTTTATTTTTCTTTTCTGTCTCATCTCCGGCTTTTCGACCGCTCTTTTCGACAGCTTTTATACTTTATCACATCGGCTCCGCTTTGTCAACAACTTTTTTCCTGTTGTTTTCAGCTCCTTCCGCCGGGCGATTCGCCTCCGCGTCCCCGTTCCGGATCTCTGCTGTTTTAAGCGCTGTCCTCAGCGACAGGTGCTATCTTATCATGGCTGGAAGGAATTGTCAATGTTTTTTCTATTTTTTATTTATTTCAGACAATTCATGCAATTCCGATTATTCTGACAATACTGCCGTATCACATCCGAACGTCTGCAACAGCTTTCTTTATTCCGTCCACAAACATCATCCAACATCGACCGGACGTCTGTTTTCTATGCTCTTCTATCCGATAACAGCCTGTCCGGCAAAAACTGCCGCTACGCCCAGTGCCATACTGGCGGCAGCATACAGCACTGCCATTCCAGCATTTCCGGAATTGATCAGGTCACCGGTCTCCAGGGCAAACGAGGAAAATGTGGTAAATCCTCCGCAAAGCCCGACCTTCAGGAACAGGATAACTCTCGGATTCAGCGTCTGATCTTTCGCTGCTGCAGCTGCGATCAATCCGATAATGAAGGATCCCGCCAGATTGATCGCAAATGTTTTAATCGGGAAATCCCAGGTCTCTTTCACCGGGATCAGTCCGATAAGATACCGGCATACCGAACCGATGAATCCGCCGATCCCTACGATGATACATTCAAGCATTTTCCCGCTCCTCCTTCTTTTTCTGTCCTGCTATTATACCGCGCTTTTTTCCTGCTGTGAATTCTTTTTTCTCAACCGTATCCCATCTCTCCGCTCTTTTCTCTTATTCCTGTACAACAGCTTCTCAGTTCGTACCATTCGGAACAGTCTGCTGCTGTCCGGCCGGTTATCAGGACAAAATATCTTTCCCACGGGAACACAAAAAAAGAACGGGAATCCACAAGGAACTCCATCGTCCTTTTTTTGTATTCGTGAAATGCTGTATCAGCTCACGCTGTATGCAAATTTACCAGCCGCAGACTATGCCCGTATTTTTCGGACATCAAATATGGTTTGCCACCTCAAAGGCATCCCAGATCGCATACATGATATTAGACACTTTCTTTGCGTCTCCCAGCAGATAGATCTCCGGCACTTCAAACTCCAGTTCATGATACAGGGTATTTTCCTCCCGGTATCCTACGGCAAGGATCACACTGTCTGTGAGCAGTTTCTGCTCTCCGTCTGCAGTCTGCACATCCAGAAGTCCGTCTCTGAAACCGGTCACTTTTGCACCGGTCAATACGTTGATCCCATTATACGGCACCAGACGCTCCAGCATATCCTTGTTTGCGTGACAGAGCGGGCCGTTGACCGCCATCAGTTTGTCCAGAGCTTCCACAATAGTCACATTCTTTCCCTGCTGTGCCAGCCAGAGTGCTGTCTCGCATCCGACCAGACCGCCGCCGATAACAACTGTTGTGCTGCCGCAGTCTTTCTCTCCATTGAGCACATCCGCCGCCGTATATACGTGCGCATCGTCTCCAAGCGAAAATACTTTCGGCCGGGATCCTGTAGCCACGATCACTGCATCGTAGTCCGCTCCCAGGACATCCTCTTTCTTTACTTCCGTGTTCATATGTACAGGAACACCCAGTTTTTCAAGCTGGACTTCATACCATTTTGCCAGAGCATGGTCATCCTCCTTGAAATCCGGTGTGCCGCCCGGAATCAGATTTCCTCCCAGAACAGCACCTTTCTCAAAAACTTCCGGCTTATGTCCGCGGATCGCCAGTACCCTGGCCGCCTCGCAGCCCGCAACACCACCGCCGATGACCATAACTTTTTTACTCTTAACGACAGGTTCGTATGCCGTCACACGTTCTCTCGCCGCCTGTGGATTTACCGCACAGTTGATCATGGAATACTCCTGGATCCTTCCCATACATCCTTCCTGACATGAGATACAGGGGCGGATCTCATCGGCGCGGCTTCCGCGCAGTTTATTCACGTAATCCGGGTCAGCCAGAAGTGGACGTCCGAGGCTTACGATATCGCACTCACCGTCTTCCACAGATTTGGACGCCATATCCGGGTTGTCCATACGTCCGGCACAGAGAACCGGCACGTCCACCACTTCTTTTACCATCTTACAGTACGGACGGAACAGTCCCTTTTCCTGATACATCGGGGGATGGTTCCACCACCATGCATCATAGGTTCCCACATCGGTGTCCAGTGCATCATAACCATAGGAGACAAGTAGTTTCGCCGCCTCAAGACCTTCCTCGATATCACGGCCTTTTTCCTCGAACTCTTCTCCCGGAAGAGCGCCTTCTCTCCAGTCCTTGATCATACTCTTCACACTGAAGCGCAGGGCAACCGGAAAATCATCGCCGCAGCGGGATTTGATCTCTTCAACTACTTCCTTTGCGAAACGCAGACGGTTTTCCAGAGATCCGCCGTACTCATCTGTTCTCTGGTTGAACATGGAGATAGCGAACTGATCCATCAGGTATCCTTCATGTACCGCATGGATCTCCACGCCGTCAAATCCGGCACGCTTTGCATTGTACGCTCCATCGCCGAATGATTTGATAATACTTTTGATCTCGTCGATCTCCAGCGGACGGCAGATCTTATCCAGCCATCTGTGGGGGATCGCAGACGGTGCCACCGGCGGAAACTCTCCTAAATTGGTAGGGATCGTAACCCTCCCGAAGCCTGCGGACATCATAAGGAAGATTTTGCTTCCATATGCATGAACTCTCTCCGTCATCTCTCTGCTGGTACGGATGAAATGAACCGGATTGTAAGTAGAGTTGGGGCAGTTCGGCATACTCTGCGTCTCAACCTTGCAGTCCGAGAAGGTAACGCCGGTAATGATCAGACCGGTTCCTCCTTTCGCGCGCTCCACATAATAATCGATTCCGCGCTGGTTGAACCCGCCCTCTGCGTCTGCCAGCCCGAGAGGACCCATAGGAGCCATGGCAAAACGGTTCTTGATCTCAACGGAACCGATTTTCACCGGGGTAAAAAGATTTTTGTACTTCATCGGTCAGCCTCCTTCTTTGTATATTGATAATTTTTTCACATTTATTATACAAAAAGAAAGAGTCTGCCGTGTATAAACAAACTCTTTCCAGATGAAAACTTTCTATTTCTCCGGAGGAATCCGTATCCCCCGCCTCATAGCCAGAAACTCCCGCATCTTCCGGACCGCCTCATAATCCGCTGTCCCGGTCCGGCACGTCCCGTATATTTCCCAGTTCATACCGCCTGTAAGCGGAATGGCTCTCAGCCCCGACATATTCATCTCCCCTGTCACAATCTCCGGAATAATGGCAATGCCGATTTTCTGGGAGCAGAGCTTCTGGAGCATGATGCCGTCCACGCTTTTTGCCACAATCTCCGGCTCGAATCCCTCCTCCCGACATCTGCGCACCGTCTCGGAACAGATCCAGAAATCTTCGTTCATGGACAGCAGTTTTTGATCTTTCAGCATTCCAAACGAAATCTGTTCTTTTTCATAGAAGGGATGCCCCTCATAGACGAGCACTGCTACCGGGCAGACGGCGAGCAGCTCCTGCGAAAAGGCTTCCGCTCCGCTGCCGGCGTTTTCTTTCCCCACGATAATGCCATAATCCAGTTCCGCAGCAAGCAGCTTTTCCCTGATCTGGGCATTGGAATATTCATAATACTCCACCGCAATTTCCGGATACCGGGCAATGAAATCAAAAATGTCCTGTATGGGCATCATATTAAACACCCCGTAAGCGCATCCGATGCGCAGCCGCTTCCCCCGGTTCTCAAGCTGGCGAATCTCACTGTCGATCAGGCTCAACTGGCGGATAATCTCGCCGCAGCGCCGGTAGAGCAGCACGGCGCTCTCCGTGGGAACCATTCCCTGTTTGCTCCTCTCGAAGAGCACCGTCTGCAGTTCGTCCTCCAGCTGACGGATATTTTTCCCTAGTCCCTGAGGCGTGATGAACAGCTTTTTTGCTGCCCGGTGTATGCTTCTCGTCTCGTAGACGGTCTGAAATTCGGTCAGTATCTTGGTATTCATGCGTCATTGCTCCCTTCCTTCCCAGTATAACACAGGAAGAAGAGGCTGGCATGCCAAATATTGCGGAACTTATGGCAGGTCTCTGTAAAAATCTGTTGCCTGACTATTCTCCGGCCTGTACTCCGGCAGCATCATCCAGAAGCCCGAAAAGCTTCATTACCCGAAGGGCGCAGTTCTGCAGATCCGCCCTTGTCAGGCAGTATGGGTGGTTCTTATTATTCAGTGCATCCAGGATGTCTTCCTTATCCGAGGGCAGGCCCGGCATGGTAAGGTCATTTCCCGCCTTTATATCTCCTGCCGCCGATGCGCACGGATAGACATTTCCCTTTTTGCCCATACCACCGGTCACAAGCCAGTCAGTCATCACAACGCCTTCATATCCCCACTCGTCACGCAGCACACAGGTCAGCAGATCCCGGCTATTGCATGCATGCTCTCCGTTTATCAGATTATAGGATGTCATGATGCATCCCGGCATGGCGTTCTTCACGCAGATTTCAAAACCTTTCAGGTAGATTTCCCGAAGCGCCCGCTCACTGACGTGGCTGTTGGAAAAGTAGCGGTTTGTCTCCTGATTGTTGCACGCAAAATGCTTGATCGTTGTCACACAGCCCGGATGCTTCTGCACGCCTCTTGTAACTGCAGCCGCAGCAACTCCGGAAACCAGCGGATCCTCCGAATAATACTCAAAATTTCTTCCGCACAGAGGAGATCGCTGAATATTAAGCGCCGGCGCCAGCCAGATCTGGATTCCGAAAAGCTCCATCTCCTCCCCGACAACATCCCCGCAGGTTTCCATGACTTCTTCGCTCCATGACTGGGCCAGTGCCGTACCGGTCGGAATTGCCGTACAGTACTGGTAATATATCGTTTCATCTTCCGGGGCACTTTCTGCCGCCGCGGACATGGCTTCGATTTCTTCCGGTGTAAGCGCGTAGACAATATCGCTCTGCTCCAGGGAGGTCTTTCCTTTTGCAGCCTCTCCATCCCAGGTATATTGCCTGCTGAGCCGGATTCCTGCCGGCCCGTCTGCCATAACTACAGGCGGCACGCCAAGATCCTTAAGATATGCCGTAGTCTCGCCGGCAGCGCCCGCCACCAGACTCGCCGCATTTCCGATGACCTCCACCATGGTATCCGCCTCTTTATAATTGCCGATGCACAGCCATGCAAGCTCTTCGTCTGTCAGCCCGGCAGCGAACTGTTCCGGGGTACATTTTCCGGAGATCACATCCTCATAACGGAACCTGCCACAGGAGACAGATTCTTCCGGTTCCGGACGGTATACATATGTCTTTGCCGGGATATCGGCACCTTTGAGCGGAATCACAGGGATTCCTTCCGGAATCTTGTCAGCAGAGTCCGCATTCTTATTTCTGATATCCGGTTTCCAGTCCTCAAAACCTGCTTTCCCGCAGATGTGTTTTACCTTTTCTGTCACCGCATCCGCATCGAGACTTAAGACCGCCGCCACAGAAGTCTCCGCTGCACTGGTTCCCACGCGGATCATATACTCACCCGCTTCCAGGATCCACGCTTCTGTTTCTTCATCGAAAGAAGCCATATCCGCCGTGTCAAAGCACAGTTCCAGAATCTCTTCCTCTCCGGGCAGAAGTTCACCTGTCTTGCCAAATGCAGCCAGTTCCTGAGCGGGTTTGTCCAGCTTTCCCCAGGGAGCCGAGTAATAGACCTGCACAACTTCTTTTCCCTTATATGCACCGGTATTTTTTACAGATACTTTTACCGTTACCTTGCGGCTGTCAGCCGAGACGTCCCGTACATTGACGGAAAAATCCGTATAGCCAAGCCCGTATCCGAATCCGAAATCCGCCGGTATTCCTGCTGTGCTGAAATACCGGTATCCCACATATACCCCTTCTCTGTAGAACGTATCGTCGGGATCTCCGAACCCTTCCGTCCCCGGATATTTTTCGATGGGGCACCACGACATTGTCAGTTTACCGGAGGGATATGCCTTTCCGAAAAGCACATCCGCAAGGGCGTCCCCGCTGCATGTGCCAAGCTGTCCCATCAGAAGGATGCATCCCACCTCACTTACCGGGGAAAGATCCACCATTCCGCCTGTGTTGAGCACAAGGACAAATTTCCTGTACTTCCTGCTGCAGGCGAGGATGTCCCGGATCTCAGTCTCTGTCAGCCGGATATCTCCCTTTTCGATTCTGCGGTCCGCTCCTTCCCCGGAGTCTCTCGCCAGAACATATACCGCCGTATCCGTCTCCTCTTCCGGGTCAGTGGACAGTTCATATTCCGGTTCCGGGCATGCCTTTCCCATAAGCATGAACAACAGCTCCACACCGGCTTCATCTGCGGCTTTCCGAAGTCCTCCGTAGAATGCTTTCTTTTCCCTGGCCAGGATCTCATCATATGCGTCCAGCCATCCTCCGGTAACGATTTCCACTCCGGCATTTTTCATGCCTTCTTCTACTGTTACAAAATGCCGCACATTCACATCGCCGGAGCCTGTGCCGCCTTTGACCGTATGTCTGGCGCCGCTGCCAAAGAGGGCGATTTTACTGCTTGTATCCAGCGGCAGAGTCCCGTCATTTTTCAGAAGCACCATACACTCCGGAGCCAGACGGCGCATCTTTTCCACATGCTCCTTTTCAAACGGCTGTATCTGATCAGTCTGAATTCTTCTCATTGTTTTCTCCTTTATGAATTCCCAAACTCTTGATTTTTCTGATTATTTTTTCTTGTCATTTCTGTCTTTCTGTCCTGGCACTTCCGTCCTTCTGTTCCATCGGCAACGTATACTGCAGATCCAGGCTGCCGTCCTCCTTTTTCTTCCAGGACACAGATACCATCCCTCGGGGCGTTATCACTTTTCCTTTCGCCCAGGTCAGATATCCGGGCACAGGAGACACCTGGATCTCCCGGTATCCGGGAGCTTTTGGTCCTACTCCGAGGACCGCTGCCGGAAGTTCATACAGGGCAAGCGCTCCCCAGGCATGACAGTCGCTCCTGGCTTTCACATCATCCTCCACACAGGTGCTGCAGTGGTTTTTCACCATTTCCCGCCATACATCCCACTGGCGTTCTGTCCTGTCATAGATACCTGCCAGCTCCATGGCCCGGAACAGATAGAACGCCATGGCGACAGAACAGGGGGCATACTCTTCCCGGTCTGCAAGGGTGATCTCGAGCAGGCGTCTTCCCTCTTCCCTGTCTACTGTTTCTGTCAGGAGAGCGAACACCTGACAGTGCTGGCTGTAGGCTTCCACGCCGGGACCGTCCTGATACAGCCCGTCTCTCCCCCGGCAGTATGTATTGACGGCCGCTTTAACGGACGCCGCCCTTCTGCGGTACTCTTCTGCCATACCGCAGCGTCCGATATGATCAGACAGTTCAGCCGCATACATGAGCCCCAGCACATAGAGCAGGCTTTCCATGGTAAGAGGTCCCGCCTCATGCGCTTTTCCCGGCACACCTGTGGTCGCGTCCCACTGGGGCGTCCAGTCGATAAAGGACCAGTATTTTCCCACCACATTGAGCCCGCCGATGGGGCCTACCAGTCCCCTGTCATCCAGATTGCGTTCAAAGAAACGCAGAATTCCGTCGATCACCGGAAGATGGTCACGGATCAGATCCGGATCATCAAAATACATCATATGGTCGTAGACCATTCCGATATAATAGATGGAAAATCCGGGAATAACGTTCGGACCGGTCTGCGGATAACAGCAGTTGATCATCCCGTCATGCCGCACGGAATTCTTCATATCATTCATGCAGTTCCGGGCAAGCCGGTCATCTGCAGCCACCTGATACGTGTAGAGGATCTGGCTTCTGGAATCCATGGCATACTGAAGCTGCTCATAGTACGGGCAGTCCTCATATGTCTCATGCATACAGCGTTTCAGCGTCCTCTCGCTGATCTCCCAGACCGCAGCCAGAGACGGATCGCTTGTCTCCACATGGGTCTTTACTTCCAGTGGGTATCCGGTTTCCTGATAATCCAGTTTTTCCAGGACAAGCGGTTCTTCCCCCACGATAATGTCCAGCCGTATAAAACGGAATGTGCGAAACCAGAAGGGTTCATAGCGTTCCGGCCTGTCGCTTTTCCCGTACCCGGAGACGGTATAGACGTCCTCCTGACCGATCAGGACTCCGTTTTCGGCGTCTGTCCGGTCGCCTTTCTTCCCGCCCGGGAACATTCTGTCTTTTCCATCATCTCTGCAGTAATAACACTCGGAATAGAGCAGTCTGCACACGCTCCCTCTTCCCCCGGAAACTGCAAGCGAAAGATATGCGGTCATCTCTTCCCCGGACGTGATCTCAACAATCTCATGCGCCCCTGCAGGCAGGCAGATCGTGCTCTCCCCCTGCAGAAACTTCTCCCATTCTTCTTTTGTGCAGGCAGATTCGCGCAGGGCGCTGACCCCGGAAAATCTTCCCGGCACCCGCTTCATCGGCGGGATTGTCCGGGCATAGAGGTTGCCCGGGCTGACTGCCCTCTTTACGGCAAGGAAGGGGTAAGGCACGGCATTCTTCCAACCGCTGTCGTCAAACTCCGGTTCCTTCCAGTAGTCGCTCTCCTCGTCTCCCTGTGCCCTCTCATAGATCCAGAGCGGGGCGAAGAAGGGATGTTCCCCTGTGATCTCACAGTTTTTCCTTTTCCTTACCTTCCAGGTTCCGTCCGCCGAGAACTGCCCGTTCTCCTCCTCCAGATAAAAGCCGGGCATATTTGTCCGGAACATACTGAAATTTCCCTTTTCCGGCTCCTTCGGGTAGCGCAGCACACAGGCTGCCAGAACATTTTTCCCTTTTTTCAGCCAGGGGGCAAGATCCACCGTATCGTAATACCAGTTCTCGTGATCCCCTTTCTGGGGACCATCTTCCACAAAACTTCCGTTTACATAAAGCCTGTATCTTGTATCCGCAGATACACGGACCCGCAGCACCTCCGGCTGCGGGTCGAGATCCATGACTTTTCGGAAATGAACCAGTTGCGGAACCGATGCGTCTGACGCATCACATTCATCTGTCCATATCCATCCTGATGCCTTTGACATCAGAGCCATGATATCGCCCATAATCGGAATCCTCCTTTTATTCCCATTTCTGTTACTTTTAAGCCGGAAGCCGCGGGCATCAGCCCTTAACGGCTCCGATGGCAATTCCTTTGACAAAATACTTCTGGAAGAACGGGTACAGCACCATGATCGGCAGGATACCCACTACGGAAATCGCCATACGGATACCAACCGACGGCATCTCCATGCTTCCGCCTGCTGCCGAGATCTCCGAGCTTGACGACAGGAACTGTACGTCCTGGAGAATACGGTTCAGCAGGTTCTGCAGGCTGAACAGCTCCGTATCTGTCACGTAATACAGACCGTTTGTCCAGTCGTTCCAGTAAGCGATTCCCACAAAAAGTCCGACAGTCGCCATAATCGGAAGGGACAGGGGCAGGATCATCTTGAAGAAGATGCGGAACTCTCCCGCTCCATCGATCTTGCACGCCTCGATGATCTCCACCGGAATATTCTGCGCAAAATAGTTCTTCATCAGAATCACGTTGAATCCGTTCATCAGCAGCGACGGCAGGATCAGGGACCAGATCGTATTTTTCAAGTGGAAGATCTGGGTCCACATGATATAGGATGGTACGATACCGCCGTTAAAAAGCATGGTAAAGAACACAAGGAATGCAATCACTGTTTTTCCGGAAAAATCCTTCCTCGAAAGCGGGTACGCAAGCATCGGCGTAATAATCAGGCTTCCTGCCGTCCCGACGATCGTAATAAACAGGGTAATTCCATACGCCCGCAGAATATCGGAAGCTTTCCGGAACAGGTAAATATAAGCATCCAGGCTTAACGATTTCGGGAAGAAGGAGTACCCGTCCAGAATCAGTTCCTGCTCCGACGTGATCGAGCCGGTCACAAGAATCCAGATCGGCGCGATCGCACATACAGCGAGAAGGAGCAGAATAATATGGATAATAACCTGAAAGATTTTTTCTCCCCGTCCTAATACATTTGACATCTTGGCACCTCCTAAAACATTGCATTTTCCGGGCTGAGCTTACGCACAACCGCATTTGCGGTCAGCACCAGAATGAAACCGACAATCGACTGGTAGAAGCCCGCTGCAGATGACATCGCGATATCGCTCTGCTGCATCAGCGCCCGGTATACATAGGTGTCGATCGTCTGCGTTGTAGAGAATACCGCGCCGGAATTCATCGGCATCTGGTAGAACAGACCGAAATCCGAGTAGAACATACGGCCGATGCTCATAATCGTCAGCATGATTACCGTAGGCTTCAGAAGCGGCAGGGTAATATAACGGATCTGCTGCCACTTTCTGGCGCCGTCAACCATGGCGGATTCATATAACGATGTGTCAATTCCGATAATCGAAGCCATGTAGATGATCGAGGAATAACCGATCCCTTTCCACAGATGGACGAAAGTCAGGATAAACGGCCATTTTCCCGGATCGTTGTACCAGTCTACCGCGCTCATGCCAAGCATCTCCAGGAAATTGTTGATCAGACCTGTCTCCTTGCTCAAAAATGCATATCCGATATATGCGCAGATTACCCAGGAAAGCAGGTACGGCAGGAGAATAACCGTCTGGAAAAACTTTACTTCAATCTTCTTGCGCAGCTCGCTCAGCATGATTCCCACAGCTACGCCAAGTATCGTTCCGAGTACGATAAATACCAGGTTATAGAGAATCGTGTTTCTGGTCATCGTAAAGGCAGCGTCTGTCTTAAACAGATATTCAAAATTGTCAAGCCCTACCCAGTCGCTTCCCCAGATTCCCTTTGAGTAGTCAATTTTCTTAAAAGCGATGAACAGACCTATCATAGGACCATAATTATTGATAAGCAGATAGAGCATTCCCGGTATGATCATCACCCAGAGGGGCCACTGCCTTCTGAATTTGCCGGCTTTCCGGGGAGCCGCTGTTTTCACTTTACTCATGGGATGCCACACTTCCTTTCCCCTGTCACTGCTCTGCACGCCATTCGTCGTACTGGCTCTGTTTCTCGTCTATAATGTTCTGAAGACCTGCGCTGTAGAGCGCTTCGTTGAATTTGTCGATCTCTGTGTCCGGATTCAGTGTGCCGCACCGCAGCCCCGGAAGATACTCCGCACCTACATTGCTGACAGCCGCGATCTCATTTGAGACAGATGAGTTGTCATACGAAAATCCCATGGCAGGTGAGAACTGCGCTGTCTTATTGTTCTCTTCCAGTCTCTGCATCAGCGTCGTGTCACGGCCTTCGCCCCAGATATATGCAATGAACTGATTCCCAAAGAAATAATCCATATTCAGTCCGTATTGTGTCGTCTGCGCGTCAACCCCCTCCGGGAAATCAACGGTTCCGTCCCCCATTACCTGATAGTCTTCTCCTTCGATTCCCCAGTCAAGGAGATTGACAACATCCGGATTCGTATACATTTCATTTAAAAATTTCATGGCTGCCTCCGGGTGCTCCGATGTTGCGGAAATGGCAAATCCCATACTGTTTACGTCTGTTGTGGTGATAAACGGATCAAGGATTTTTATCGCACTTACGTCCACACCGGTAGCTGTCTCGATCTGCTCCTCCTGTCCTTCTTCTCCTTTGATGAAGAAACTTGCCGCCCGTCCGTTCATCAGATATGTATTTCCTGTCTCCTGGGTCGTTGTAGCATCTTCCAGAACATACCCGTTCTGGTTCCAGTCATAGGCATAGCCGACCAGTGTCTCGAACTCTTCTGTCTCATAGACATTTGCGACCGTTTCGTAATCATCCGGCATCAGCACACCATAGTCGTCATTCATTCTGTCGGCAAAAGGCATGGTATCTGTAAACATCAGCGTATTGCTGGAGTAAGGCACGATACATGCCAGCTCCGGATGCGCCTCATGAATCTGGGCATACATTTCTGTGATGAGATCAAGATTTTCACAGTACTCTTCAAAACTTGATGCCTGTTTCAACTGATCCACCGGAAGGGAAAGCTCGTCGATCAGATCCTGACGGATGACGATCGTCATGGATGCCGCTTTTCCGTTCAGAGAGGGAAGCGCATAGACAGAGCCGTCTTTTGTCGTCGATTTCAGAAACTCTTCCCCGATCACCTCTTTTGCATCTGCCCCGTATTCATCAAGATATTCATTCATGGCCAGCATCTGGTTTTTGGACAGCCATGAACTGTATGTACCGATATAGCCCATTACATCCAACTGCTCCCCGCCCGACTGCATCAGACCGATCTGGTTGTTATAGTTCGCCATGGAAATCCCTTCGATATCCACATGTACATTAATCTTTGGCTCAAGTATCTCGTTGAGAGCCTTCTCGATCCGTTCCATATCCACCGTCTTTACAAGTGGTGTGGCAAATACAATGGATTCCACTCCGTCAGAACTTTCTCCGCTCTCCCCGCTGTTTCCTCCACAGCCCGCCAACAGGGTTACAGACATTGATGCGGTCAGAAGCGCCGCCAGTACTCTACTCTTCTTCATGTTTCATTTCCTCCTTATTCATTTACTGGTATTATTATAGTGAATTTCCGGCGTCTTTTCTCCCGCTGTACCGTTCAGAATTAACGCCCCGGCGGACAGTTTTTTTCTGTCTTATACAAAAAAATGGCTGACCTGCAGCCATTTTTTCTCTGAAAATATCATTTTTCTGTTATTTTACCGCTATTCCGTCCTGTGGCGGTAACTGCTCGGCAGATATCCGGTCTGTCTCTTAAACATCTCTGAGAAATAGGAAAAACTGCTGTACCCGAGCCTTTCGGCGATCATGCCAATGCTTTCCCGGCCCTCATCAATCAGCTCCTTTGCCCTCTCGATCCTGCATCTGCTGATATATTCCGTCAAAGTAATGCCCGTCTCTTTCTTAAATATCTTTGACACATAATCCGGGGAGAAATTCATCGCCTCCGCGATCTCATTCCTGCCGATCTTTTCTTCGATATGTTCCCTCACAAATCTCTTCATATCTGTAATCATCGGACTCTCTTCCTGGTCTTCGGAGCGCACCTGATCCAACTGCTCATAAAGCCCTGTCAGAAGATCCGCAAAGGCGTCCACAGAAGTATAGGCTTCCAGAAGCTGGTTCTGTAACTTTTCTGTCCAGATTTCGCTGTCTGAATAATTTTTCTTCTGCTGATAAGCGGACAGTGCCTTGTTGACCAGAGAAATTCCGTAAAAGAGCTGCTGTCTGGACAGTTTTACGCTTTTTACCGTGTGAAGCGTCATATCCAGTTCCGTCTTTTTCTGTTCTGTAAGACATCCGGCAGCCTTCTCAAAAAGCTGGCGCACATCCTGTGCGGACGGTTCCTGCTCTCCCTCAAAGATCACCCCGCATGTCACAGAGACATTTTCCCTGTCCAGCTGCTGCAGGCGCTTTCTCGCCCCGTAGAGCTCGTCGCCGTAGCAGGGCATGCCCGCATAGATTACCAGGCGGACGCCTGCCACATTCCGCAGCACATCGATATATTCAAAAAGACGTTCTCTCAGTTCTTCCCCGTCGTCTGCAACGATCATCCAGAGATACTCCTGTGAGTTGACAATACGGTTCTGGTCTTCCTCTTTTAGGAAAATATCCCCCGCAATGTTGCAGAGAATATATTGGAAGAGCGTACTGTCCTCAATCTGCTTCTCCGCCTTCTGGGAGATCCTGCCGACAGGAATTCCAAGCAGCCGGTAGGTCTGGTCGATGGGAAAGGCGATTCTTTTCTGCTCCGCCAGTTCCATGATTCCGTCAATCTGCGTCAGGTTTTCATCTTCCAGAAGCCTCTTCCAGAAATCGCTGACGATCAGCCCGCGGTCCCGGAACCACAGTTTCCCCAGGGAGGCTTCCTCTTTCTGGTGCCTCTCCTCCCGGATACCAAGCACCACCCGCTCAAGAAGCTGCTCCAGAGCTTCAAAATCAACCGGCTTTACAATATACTCTACAAACCCCAGACGGACAGCTTCCCGGGCATAATCAAACTCCATATGGCACGTCAGGCAGATACTCTTGCAGTCAAATCCCTGCTCCCGCACCCACTTCATCAGCTCCAGACCGGATTCCCCCGGCATCTCCACATCGGTCAGAATGATATCCACCGGGTTCTCTTTCAGTATCTCTTTTGCCTTCTGCGCATTGAAGGCAATAAACACTTCGTCCACACCGATCTTTTCCCAGTTGAGCCTCTTCTTTATTGTGCGCACAACATATACTTCGTCATCAACAATCAGTACATTCAACTCTGTTCCCTCTCTTCCGTTGATATCGTAATGCGGATCTCTGTTTTTGCTCCGTGTGGTTCCAGGTTGGACAGCTCAAAGGAGCTGCGCCCGGGATACATATATGCAAGCCGGGTCTTGCAGTTCCACAGCCCTATATGGCCTTCCGGCGCCGCCGTCTCCTCTCTGAAATGCCGCAGAATCTCTTCCGGATATCCTTTCCCGTTGTCTGTCACAGTGCAGATCATCTCTCCCTCTTCCACAGATACACAGACAGACAGGTGGACTTCTTCATAGAAGTTAAATGCATACTTCATGGAATTCTCCACAAGAAGCTGGATCATCAGCGGCGGAATCTGTATCTCCTCTGCCCTTTCATCCACGGACTGCTCATAATGGAACATATCCCCGTACCGCATTTCCATAATCTTAAGATAATTGCCGATATGTTCGACCTCCTCACGGACTGTGGTCACACCGTCCTTTGTATTCGTCAGGTAGCGGAGATAGGCGGACATGTTTTCCGTCATCTTTTTTATCATCGGCACGTCGTCATTCTGCGCCATGGCGTTAATCAGGTTCAGAGCGTTCAGGTAAAAATGAGGCTTGATCTGAAGCTGCATGAAATTCATCTGCATCTGCTGGCGCCGGATCTCATCCTCATATGCCTGGATTTTCAGTTCCCGGATCTGACCGGTCATATTATTGAAAGAACGGATCAGATGCTCCATCTCCCTGCTGGAGTGACCGCCTGCAATCACAGTGTCAAGGTTCCCTTTTTCCACCTGCTCGATCCCTGCTTCCAGACGCCGGACAGGGACAAACACTCCGTCCGACAGATTTTTAAGCATCCAGGGCAGGAGCACTGCCGCGAACAGAAGCAAAATCAGAATACAGAGCCACCGGATCTGATAGAATACCGACAGCAGCGCCTCCCGCTCCACCACGTCGATGAGCCGGAAATTCCCCGCATCGGAGTGTACGCCGAACATCAGATACTGATTATTCTCACCCGCGTAATAATACTGAGATATGTCCCCCGCATAATTCAGATTTTCCAGTTCCGGCGCAACTTCTGTATAACGCTCTCCCTCCTCGGACACAAAGCAGAGCGTACTGTTTTCCGCCATCTTCCAGTTCTGTACCGGAGTCATAAGCGTATCAAAACTGGTCCATGCCGCAATAATGATCTCGTCATTCCCCGCGGCGCACACAAGGAATTTCTTTTCTCCCGGACTGCATACGTTCCATATGCCGCTTTTTAAGAGCAATTCTTCTCTGTTGCGTACAATATACTCCAACATCTGTTCACGCTCGGAAAAATCAGAACTATGGCTGTTAAATGTATAGATTTTTCTCCCGTTCACCGGAGAATATACCAGGATTCCTTCTACCATATCATACAGGAGAACTCTCTCCCGGATTTCTTCCATATAATGAATTGCGCCCAGATAGGAAGTCCGGCTGTCCTCCGAAGAGAAATCTGCCGCATATCTTCCTTCCTGTCCTTCTGAGACAATGTATTCTGAGGCACGGGACAGGTCATTATCCAACTGCGCCATATTCAAAGACATGGCGTCATATGTATTCTCGTATATTCTCTGCTGTATCAGCTCAATCGAATACGCATTAATCACAAACAGAAGCACAAAAACCGGGATGCATGCTATAAGCACAGCTCCCGTCACACGTTTTCTCAGAGAAATCGGTTTCTTTCCCGCCATCCTTTCCTCACCTCTCTGGTTACAATATTACCACATGTATTTTATTTATGAAATCACTAATTTTGGTGAGGGGATCTTGATCGAGTTTATTACCGGTAGTTTGGATGATGTTGTAAGAATTGTATATTATTCAGATGAAAGTCTGGTCAATATGCTGAAGAATGAGTATAACATAGAATTTTTGCTGCTTTTCATACGTTTGTCAGATTCCAGGCCGTACTGCCCCATGTTGGCACGAAGACCCGTAGTGGAGCGCCGGTCCTTGGGCTGCGTTCTTTGCAGCCTTGTACCGCTGCGCTCCACTCCCGAGTGAAAGCGTGGCCGCCGGGGCAATATAGAACAGTACAGCCGGATGACTGACAGACATGTGAAAAGCAGCGAATTTTTATTTATTTTTCCTTCTTTGCCTCTCCCTCCGGGAAGATGATCTTAAATACAAAGAAGAAGATGATCATGGACACACCGCCTGTGATAAATGTTACAAGGATGTTGTAGATCGCCGGCGCCACATATGCTGCTGCGATCGGCATCCACAGGTTGTTGAAGCCGTTACAGATCAGAGAGATCAGCACCCATGCGATAAAGTACCACATTGCCTGATAGACCGGGTTGCCATGGCTCTTGAAGGTGATATTCCTCTGCAGCGGGAAGTTGATGCACTGCGCCACGAAAGATCCCACCTCATAGCTGATGAAGTATCCGAGACCGCCGCCGATCATCACCTCGCCTGCTGCGTCATAGAGCACATTATATCCCAGAAGGCTCCAGGTGAAAGGCACGCCAAGAATATTCATTTCTACCTGAGGCCACATGAACTCCGTCCCTGCCAGTTCTTTTCCGAGGATCCCCGGCATAAAGGTGAAGAAGAGATACTGAATGATCGTCACACCCATGCTGAATACGAAAAAGTAGAAGATCTGATACACCCATTTTGCAAGCTTCGGATGCTTTTCTTCAAAATTCCCCCAGATCTTTAACCAACGGTCTTTTATTCCTGTTCCTGCACTACTGTTACTCATCACTTTCCCTCCATTCTTGAGAGAGATAATTGGTTTCCTGATATATATATAACGCCGGTTCCTATTTCCCGGAAATCTTCTTCACATACTTCTGGTTCTGCCTCTGGTTGCGGAAGAATCCTGCGATCGTGTGCCCCAGTCCCCGGAAGAGATGCCCGTTGACCATGGTCACGATGCCTTCCACCATCTCCATGCTCACCATTCCGCCGGTCATCTTGGCGATCGCGCGGAAAGGCATGTTATAGATAAAGAGGATGTTCAGATCCGGCTTGCCTGCATCCTCGCTCTTCTTCTTCATCTGGGTCAGCTTCTTATATGCGAACCTTGCGATCGGACTCTTTGCATAGTACATCTGGCAGATCGCGTCGTTGACGGTCAGGTCGCCGCTCCATTTTCCGCTGGGGATCGGCATGCCTAAGAGTTCCTGGAACTCCTTGTCCTCCACCTGGCTGATCAGTCCGGAATAGTAGGACGGCATCCGGTTCGTATAGTATGGATAGGTCTCTGTCGTTCCCTCCACGTCAGCCTCCGCGGTCAGCCGGATATCCGCGCAGCTTGCGCCGATCATGATCGTGTATGTACCGCCTTCTACTTCCCATTTGTTCGTGCGCACGTTCCAGTAGCGGAAAGTCTTGTCATCAAAGGGGATCGTTACCTTCCGGCTCTCTCCTGTCTTTAAGAACACTTTCTGAAAGCCTTTGAGTTCCTTCTCCGGACGGAATACTTTTGCATCTTTCAGGCCCACATAGAGCTGCGCCACTTCCGCGCCGTCCACCCTGCCGGTATTGGTAAGGGTAAATTCCACACCATCCTGGCTGACAGTCAGATCGCTGTACCGGAACTCTGTGTAAGACAGTCCGAACCCGAACGGGAACTGGACTCTCACTTTTGCGGTGTCATAATAACGGTACCCCACATACAGAGCCTCTCTGTATTCGGAATTCTTCTGTTCGCTCGGGAAGTACCGGAACGCCGGAGTATCCTCGTAGCGAATCGGATAGGTCTCGTTCAGTCTTCCGGAAGGATTGGTCTTTCCGGTCACGATGTCAAGCATGGCGCCTGCGCCCGCCTGCCCGTAGAGATATCCGTGAAGCAGCGCTTTCAGGCTGCCAATCCAGGGCATCTCCACTGCTGCGCCGGCGCTTAAGATACCGACCACATTCTCGTTGACCCTTGCGATGGACTCAAGAAGGGTGATCTGATTCTGAGGTATCCTCATATGGGTGCGGTCGATCCCCTCGGACTCGCTCAGCTCATCCAGGCCGAAGCAGTAGATCACCACGTCCACCGACCGGGCCAGATCCACTGCTTCTTTCTCAAGCACAGAGTCTGCCTCTCCGGTGCGGACATATCCCTTCACTGCTCCGTCAAGGATAAGATCATATTCTTTGATCAGATCCGCCATCTTATCCAGGGCGGTTACATTTACCATGGAGGAGCCGGCGCCCTGGTATCTCGGTTCAAAGGCAAAATCACCGATCAGGGCCACATGCGTACCCGGTTTGAGGGGGAGGATATTTTCTCTGTTCTTTAAGAGGACTGCACTCTGGGAAGCTGCCTTCTTCGCCAGTGCGTGATGCGCGTCCTTATCAAAATCCGCCGGTTTTTCCCTTTCTTTTGTCAGTGTCATCACCGCGGTGAGCATCCGGTCCACGCAGGCGTCCACAGCCTCCTCGGAAAGCTTTCCTTCCTGCACAGCCTTCACGATCTGCCGTGCGGAATCCATTCCCGGTGTAGGCATCTCCAGATCCGACCCTGCCGCCACACCTTTGATGTGGTCGTTGGAGCCGCCCCAGTCCGTGATCACAATGCCGTCATATCCCCACTCATCGCGGAGAATATCCTTGAGCAGGTGCATATTCTCATTCGAGTAGGTTCCGTTCACCTGATTGTAGCTGGTCATAAGGGCATGTGCATCCCCCTCTTTGATGGCGATCTCAAATCCGGTCAGGTAAATCTCTCTCAAGGTACGCTCATCCAGTACTGCGTTCATTGCCATTCTCCGCAGCTCCTGGCTGTTTACCGCAAAATGCTTCGGGCACGCATATACGCCCTGGCTCTGGATTCCCCGCACGTATCCTGCCGCCATCTTTCCTGCCAGATAGGGATCCTCGGAGAAATACTCGAAGTTTCTTCCGCATAACGGACTTCTCTTGATGTTGAGTCCCGGTCCCAGCACGACATGGACGCCCTGTACGGCAGCTTCCTCGCCGAGCGCTTTTCCGATCTCTTCGCCCAGGGACGGATCCCAGCTGTTCGCCATGGTTGCAGCCGTCGGGAAACAGGTCGCCGGAAGGGACGGGTTGAGTCCTAAGTGGTCGCCTGCCCCGGCCTGCTTGCGGATGCCGTGAGGGCCGTCGGAACAGTACATGGACGGAATACCCAGACGGTCAAAATTCCAGGTCTGCCACTCCCCCTTTCCACTAAGAAGCGCAGCTTTTTCTTCCAAAGTCATCTTCTGAATGATCTCACTGTTTTTCAAAAATCTCTCCTCCTTTTTCGTTCCGCAGGTTCTTGCCTGCCTGTCTGCTCTGTCAGATAACTTAACACATTTTTTATGTTTTTTTCCCATTTCTGCATAACTTGCCTGTTTTGGAGCACAACTGGCATTTTCGCCGCAGAAATCATTCTTTTCCCGGGGATCTTACAGATGCCATCCTGTCATAAAAATGCAGGGATACCAAAAATCTGGTATTTTTGGTATCCCGCAAAGTAAAACTGGTATTGATTATTCAGCTCCAGATTCCTGATCTGTTTTTTCTGCCTGATGTATCTGATTCACTTGAACTGCTGCTTTCCGCTTCTTGTATACTTTGCGGACTCTCACTGCCTCGTAGAGAATGATCAGCACTGCAAGCACAACGTCCACAATGATCAGCACGATCTGCCACAGGAGCAGGCCGGTGTCGATATTTTCCGGCTCATATGCACGGCTGTTCACTACCGTGTAGAAGATCCGGTGGACCGCTTCTCTCATGTTCCGGACTGTCGCGGCAGAATCTGTGCCTGTCACGTAGTTGGAACCTGTGTCATAGCTTGCCAGACAGGAGCTTCCTCCGTTGTAGATGGATCTCGTCGCATCCATGTAACCGAAGTTTGCAAAATAGTCTGTCAGGACAAATCCTTCAAATCCCCACTCGTCACGGAGTACGGTCTCAAGGAGCGGCGCGCATGCCCCTGCCCACTGGGATCCGATGTAGTTGTAGGAGGACATCACAGCCTGTGCGTTTCCCTCTTTTACACAGATTTCAAAAGGTTTCAGATAGATCTCACGGATCGCCTGTTCGTTTGACCATGTGGTAAGCATCTCCCAACGGTTCGTCTCCTGATCGTTCAGTGCAAAATGCTTGATGTAGGCGTACACACCGTGCTCTGCAGCGCCCTGAACTGCCTGGGATGCGATCTTGCCGGAGAGAAGTCCGTCTTCCGAATAATACTCAAAGTTACGTCCTGCAAATGCGCTTCTGTGGATATTCATAGCCGGAGCATACCATCCGGATACATTCATCTCATCTGCCATCTCTCCGATGCTCTGTCCGAAAGCGCGGGCGATATCTTCGTTAAATGTATTGGCGATCATAACGCCGCAGGGGAATCCGATAGAACCTACACCTGTAAAGTTGTTGTTGATGGAAGCCGGGCCGTCGCAGTCTGTCGTCTGGACCTTGCCCACACTGTCAGCCGGCGCGGTCTGATAGCCTCCCAGGGCGATCAGCTCGTTCATCTCGTCCACGGTCATCTGATCCAGGAGCAGGTCCCACTGCTCATCATCATATTCCAGACCTCTTAAGTCAGCCAGCTCCAGACCGTTGTCCGCGCCTGTCGTCGGCATCTGGGCATCCGGATCCTCCTCCGGCACCCAGTTGGAATTGTTCGTAAACTGTGCCTTATCCTCCTCCGGCATGCTGAAGTTCGTCGGAGCCGCCGTGGCTGTCTCATAATTTGCAAATCCGTCTGCCCGGGACAGATACTCGATCTCACCTTCTGCAAAATCAAACTGGTTTGTCGCAGTTGTCAGGTCAGTAGACCGGCTGTTGTCCCCCGAGTATGTAACCGTCTCCGGAATATTATATGTCCTGGAATCGATCACGTTGTGGGAACCGCTTCTTAAACTGATCACATAGTCTCCTGCCTCAAGAACGTATGCCTGT
The DNA here is from genome assembly GCF_002160525.1 of Lachnoclostridium sp. An169. Lineage (GTDB taxonomy): Bacteria > Bacillota > Clostridia > Lachnospirales > Lachnospiraceae > Mediterraneibacter > Mediterraneibacter cottocaccae. The sequence continues at coordinate 259,232 of NZ_NFKT01000003.1, read as the reverse complement.
GCATTTTCGTAATCATAGGAAGCCATGTCCTCGATACTGAATGTAAGAGTCAGTGTCTGGGAAGCTCCCGGTTCGAGCAGATCCGTCTTGTCGAATGCTGCCAGGTTCACACTGGCTTTCTCAATCCCGCCATTCGTATACGGCGGTGTATAGTAGATCTCCACCACGTCTTTGCCTGCGGTATCTCCGGTATTCGTCACTGTCACATCCACGGAAATGGAGTCGTCCGTCACTGTCAGATCGCTCATCTCCTGAGTAAATGTAGTGTAGGAAAGTCCGTAACCGAAGGGGTATACCACCGCTTCATCGTAGTTGATCAGTCCTTCCTCTGCCGCCGTCTCATAGAAGCGGTACCCTACATAGATGCCTTCCACATAATTTACGAAGTGTGGAAGCGCTCCCGGTACGAACTGGTCATCCTCTGAGATCTGGAACTCTTCCATGTTGTCGTATGTAAAGTCTCCGAAATTATTAAATGTGGGGGAGGCCGTCAGGTCTGCCACAAATGTATCCGCTGTCTTTCCGGACGGGTTCACGTCTCCTGCAAGGATGCTTCCCAGAGAATTGAATCCGTTCTGTCCTGTACCCGGACACCAGATGGCACTCTTGATCTGGGGATACTCGTTGACAAATCCAAGCTCCATTGTATTTGCCCCGTTGTAGACGACGATGACGTTTTCAAAGTTCTCGCACACCATCTCCAGCATATTGCGCTCACTCTGGCTCATCTCCAGATAATGGCTTCCTTCCGGGAAATCCACATAATCTTCCGAATTGTTCGTATAGTTCACACCTGTCATGTTCTGCGGAAGATCAATATGCTCGCCGCCCGGACGGGAGAATACGACCATGGCCGTATCGGAAAACTCTCTTGCGTTTGCAAGCATGTCTTCGGAATAATTTTCAACCGGCGGTTCCGGAAGTGTCCAGTCCTGCGCCCACATGCCCACTTCCGGGCGGTCTGCGCGGTACTCGGTGTAGAAATCCGAAAGTTCCGTGTTCAGGTTGAATCCTGCATTCTCAAGTCCTGTCGTCAGGTTCACAATCTCATAAGAATCCGAGAGCGCCCCTGATCCGGTTCCTCCATAGACCGGGTTGGTGGAAGCCCAACCGAATACATTGAGATTCCTGTTGTCCGTCAGCGGCAGAAGATTATCCTCATTTTTCAGCAGCACGATTCCTTCATCCGCGATATCCATGCCGAGTTCCTCCGCCGAGGCCTGCGTCTCCTCTGTGATCGACCCCGACCCGCTCACCAGGGAGAGCAGGGTTGACATTGGTCCCGTACAGATCAGGTTCGCAGTGATCACGACTGCCAGAAGCACCGCAACTCTCGCCTGAGAGAGGATCAGGTACTTCTTCGGCTCCTTCACCTTCATGACTGCGATCGTGATAATGATCCCCAGCACGACCGCAACGCCGATCGCGATCAGATACGGGCGGATCAGCTCCAGGATGCTCATCACATCGCTCCAGTTAATATCCAACATCCTCTTTCATCCTCCTTTTTCTTTACACTGCTTTCACAGAAGAATTCCTCCCTGCTGTCCGTTTTGTACTTTATTCTGTGTAAAGCTTATGTAAATTTTCTCTTTTCTTTATCTGAATTATAGAGATAATTCAAAAAAATGTACAATGCCAAAAGGGAAATGTGGTATAATCAAAACGCATAGTGATACTTCACAAAGATTTCAGGAGATTTACAGAAAAAATGTTTGAATTATATCAGTTGGAACAGCTTGTCACGATCGCGAAATGTGGAACATTGTCAGAAGCGGCCCGGGAGCTCTATATTTCCCAGCCGGCACTCAGCCGTTCCATGCAGAAACTGGAGAAAGACCTGGGATTTCCGCTCTTTGAGCACAGGAAGAACCGGGTGATCATGACTCCCACCGGGGTTCTCGCCGTCTCATACGCCAGGGATCTTTTAAAACGTGCCCGTGAGATGCAGGACCAGCTCACTCTTTACAACCGCACCCGTAACACGATCTCCATAGGTTCCTGCGCCCCGGCGCCGCTCTGGGAGATGATCCCCGCCTATTCCTCCCGTTATCCGGACATGGCCATCTCCACGGAGATCCATGCGGAAGAAGAACTCCTGATCCGCAATCTGGAAGAAGGGATCCACAGGCTGATCGTCACAACGGGCCCGGTGGAAAAGGAAGGCATCATAAGTGTTCCTTATTTTGAAGAAATTCTGTATCTTGCAGTGCCGAAAGACCATCCTCTGGCCCGACACAAAGAACTTTATCTGAGGGATCTGAAGAACCTGACCATCATCCTCCACTCCCGGATCGGATTCTGGTATGATCTGTGCAGACGGGAGATGGTAAATCCGAATTTTATCCTGCAGGACGATCTTGATCAGTTCGTGGAGTTAAGCGCCTCCAGTTCGCTTCCCTCCTTCACTACCAATGTCTCGTCCCGCCGCTTTCACCGGGATTATGACCGCGCCTTTATCCATATCCTGGATGAGGAGGCAAACGTAATGTACTACTGCTCCTGCCTGGAGGCAGAGGCGGAATACCTGCCGAAAGCTTTGCAAACAGCAGAAGAAACCGCCGGCGAGGACTGATCTTCCGGTATCCTGTCCTCTCCGACGGTTCTGCTCTTTCCCGGCACCGTACAGCCTAAGCGTGCACGGCCGTATAAGGTTTTCTTTTAAAAACCTCCCTTGCCCTGGCATCCACTTTCGATTCCATACCGGAATAACTCCTTGCAAGGTCCATCTTGATATGTTTGATCTTTCTTCTTTCTTTTCTCATATTCCATTCCACACTTTCGGCTGTATTTCCCGGATGTCCTTCCGGCTGTTGATATGCCTACTGTAGCACGAAAATATAGAATCACTGTTAGGGAAATTTTAAATTCAGGTAAGATTTCCTTTTGCAAGATTTTTAATGCTTCCGTTCCAGTAGTTTTCACCTTTTCTTGAATAATAAACGATCAGTGTTTTACTCATCGGAAATCCTCCTTTATTTTTCTGACTCTCATTTTAATGATTTTCTGTAAAGAAACAATTCCGATTTCCGATGGTTCGCATAAGTATAACTTATGCGAAAAACTAATTATAAGCCGGCGATTATCCAAATGACAGACAAAACGAATTGGACATGCCGATCCCGTTTACGTTATACTAAACACAAAACAGAAAGAAAGCTTGACAACTTCTTTCTTCACTTTCATAATAGTCCCCGGAGGTAGCTCTATGAACGAAACACATCATTTCCATGAAAATTCTGATCATTCAGAACATCAGCACAAACATACCCATACCCAGACAAAGGCTGTTGTCAATCGGCTCTCCCGGGCGATCGGCCATCTGGAGACAGTAAAAAAGATGGTAGAAAACGGTCAGGACTGTTCGGAAGTCCTCATCCAGCTTGCCGCTGTCCGCGCCGCTCTGACGAACACCGGGAAACTGATCCTGAAAGACCATCTGGACCACTGCATCGTTGACGCGGTCAGTGAAAATGATCCGGAAGCCCTGGAACAGTTCAAGAAAGCGATCGATCAGTTCATCAAATAAATAAAACGTCCGGCAGAAGAGCTCTCTGTTCAGCCGAACAGAAAGGCCGCCTCCATCAGACGTTTCGTGTATTCCTTCTTTGGATGCAGGATGACTTCATCCGCTGTCCCCTCTTCAACGATCTTTCCCTTCTGCATGATGAGAAGCCGGTCGCAGAAGCTCTGCATCAGAGCCAGATCGTGGGAGATGAACAGATATGACATACCGTATTCCTGCTGCAGATCTTTCAGCACTTCAATGATCTGCTTCTGCACTGTCACATCCAGCGCATTCACGGCTTCATCGCAGACCAGAATATCCGGCCGGATGGCAAGGGCCCGCGCGATCGCCGCTCTCTGGCACTGCCCTCCGCTGACTTCACGGGCATATTTCCCGGCAAATTCTTCTCCAAGTCCGCACTGTCTTAAGAGTTCTCCCACCCTTTCCCGGACTTCGCTCCGTTTCATCCCGGTATTTCCAAGACTTTCTCCGATCCCGTCCCCCAAAGTCTTTCGCGGGTCAAATGAACCTGCCGGAGACTGAAAGACCATCTGAATGTCCCGATAGACAGCCCTCTGCCTTTTTCCTGTGACATGAGTGATCGGCGCCCCCTTGAGGAAAATCTCCCCGGAAGCCGCATCGATCAGGCGGGTGACTGCTCTGGCGACAGTGCTCTTTCCCGAGCCGGACTCCCCGGCAATCCCCAGGATCTCTCCCGGATAAAGCTGAAAACTCACCCCGTCCACAGCAGTGTCCCTCTGCGTAAATCTCACGGTCAGATCTCTTACTTCAAGTACCGGTTTCACCCTCTTCATCTGTTTCCTCTCTCTGTTCCATCTCATCTGTCTCATGCGCTCCATTCCGTCACATTTTGGGTTCCGTCCGATATGCGGACCTATATCTCCGCAATTTCGGCACTGCCTCCAGCAGTTCCCGCGTGTACGCATCCTGAGGGTCCTCGAGCACCCGGGAGGTTTCCCCGCATTCCGCAATCCTCCCTCTGTGGAGGACCAGCACCCGGTCAGCCAGGGCTGAGACCACACCGATGTTGTGAGTCACAAGGATGACCGCTGTACCGTACAGCTCTTTGAGGATCCGCATCTCTTCGATCACCTGGCGTCCGGAGACCGCGTCCAGCGCGCTGGTCGGCTCATCCGCCAGAAGCAGGGCAGGGTTTAAGAGCATCGCTGCAGCGATCCCCACTCTCTGGTTCATGCCTCCGGAGAGTTCAAAAGGGTAACTCTCCAGGATCCTGCGTCCCTCTGTAAGTCCGAGTTTCTCAAAGAGTTCCAGTGCCATCGCATCCGACTCCCGGCGCCGGATCTTTCTGTGGGCTGACAGGCTCCCGCAGATCTGATCGCCGATCGTGCGGACCGGACAGAAGGAAGCGCCTGCATCCTGGAAGATCATTCCGATCTGCTCTCCCCGGAGCTTCCGCATATCCCGTTCAGAAAGCCGGAGCAGGTCTCTGTCCTGAAAACAGATCCTGCCCTTTGTGATCTGCCCTCCCTGCCCCAGTATCCCCAGGACGGCCCGGATCAGCGTGCTCTTCCCGCTCCCGGATTCCCCCGCGATCCCCAGGACTTCGCCGGGATTTACAGAAAAACTGATATCCTGCACCGCAGGTTTCCCGTGATAACATATCTCAACCTGATCAAAAACCAGAAGTTCATTCATAATCCAGATCCACCGTAATCTCATAATAGTCACAGGGATGAGCCGTAAGTCCGGTGACGCCCGCCTTTGCGATCATGCTCATCCGCAGATGGGAACAGAACACATAGGCATTGTCATCCAGGATCGTCTGCTGCATCTCCACCGCCAGTTCCTCCCGCCTCTGCACATCAAACGTCCTGGCCATCTCCTCTGCCAGTTCCTCCAGACGGTCACTGTGGTAATGACCGTCGTTACTGTCTGATGAATCAAGACAGTGATAGGTGAAGAAATATTCCGGATCCCCGGTGGGGGCCGTCACCATGGCACTGACGTAGATGTCCCAGGCACTGCTGTCCGACCGCAGGCGGTTGTGGTCTGCAGTATTGATGATCTCCACCCGGAATCCGATCTCGCCCAGCATCGCCTGGGCCGCCTCCGCCAGAAGAGGCAGTTCCTGCCGGCTCGGGTACGTGAGCCACCGCAGGACCAGAGGCGTTCCGTCCTTCTCACGGAGGCCGTCCCCGTCCTCATCCGTCCATCCTGCATCCTCGAGCACCTGCGCGGCTCCATCCGGATCATATCCTTCCGCGGTAACTGCGTCTCCGCCGAAAGCAAAGCTGTCCGGATACACGCCTGTGGCCGCGTATCCGTTCCCATCCAGCAGTCCCTCCACAAATCCCTCTTTGTCGATCCCCATGGCGATGGCTTTCCTCACCGCAGGATCCCCTGTGATCCCGCTTTCAAAGTTCATCGCTCCGAAAAAGACACGGCTCGTCGCACAGCCGGTAAATGTATATCCGTCATTTTCAAACAGAGGATAACTTAAATAAGGGATCCCATAGGCCGCATCGATCTCCCCGGACTGGAGCGCCATGGTCAGGGTATCTCCGTCCGTGATCGTCCGCACTGTGATCTCGTCAAGTTTCGGCTCCCCGTTCCAGTAGTCTTCATTCTTCACCAGTTCCAGACTTGTGTCCGGGGTCAGGGAAACTGCCCGGTAAGGCCCTGTCCCCTGCACGATCCCGTCTTCCGTCACCCCGGCCCGGACGTCGCAGATACACGCGTACGGATCCGCCAGAGCGTTGATCAGCGTGGGGACCGGTATCTCCGTGCGGATCGTCAGGGTCATTCCTTCCGCGGTGATCTCTGCGATATGCAGATCCCCCGCGGCCCGGTCGTGCTCGGACACCAGCGCCTCCAGACACTCTTTTACCGCCTCGCCGTCCATGTTCCGCCCGCTTGTAAATGTGATTCCGTCCCGCAGGGTGATCTTCCAGGTGAGTTCGTCTGTATTTTCATAACTCCGGGCAAGCCACGGTTCGATCTCCATCTGATCTGTAAACCGAAACAGCGTCTCCCCTACACCGTAGCGGATACAGGCCCATCCTCCGTTGTCATGGCGGGGATTGATGTCCGCCTCGCCGTTCTCCGCATTAAAAGTAGTGTCACCAAAGACAAATGTCTTCGTACTGCTCTCTTCCCCTGTCTGATATGTACTGCTGTCTCCTTCCCGGACTGTACAGCCGGAGAAAATGCCTGCGAGCAGCCCGGCCGTCATCCCAAGGACCAGCCTCTGAAGGACTGCCGTCCTTTTCTTTCTTCCCGTGTTCTTTTCTTTCTTCATCATCTCTTCATCATCTTACCTTGTTTCCTGCCCGACTCCACACCCCCGGCCTTCTCTCCTGACTGCTCCCGGGCTCCTGATTTTCCCCACGGGCTTACGGTTCCAGACAGTCCCGGAGCGCGTCGCCGAACAGATTGAACACCGCCACAGTGACAAAGATGGCAGATCCCGGGGCAAGGACCACCCATGGATATGTCTGCAGCATGCTCCTGCCTCCGCTCATCATGCTCCCCCACTCCGCCGTGGGGATCCGGGCGCCGAGGCCAAGGAAGGAGAGGGCCGACAGTTCCATCATCATCGTCCCCATATCAAGCACCGCCGTGACAAGGATCTGCCCGGCAATGTTCGGCAGGATGTGGCGCACGATCATCTGTCCCGGCGCATCTCCGGCCAGACGCGCCGCCGCCAGGTAGTCCGAGCTCATGATCTCCAGAGTCCGGCTCCGCGCAAGCCTTGCATATTTCGGCCAGGAGACCGCCGCCAGGGCAATGACGGCAGTTCCCGTCCCTCCGCCCAGCACGGCAGACACTGCAAGTGCAAAGACCAGTCCCGGAAATGCCAGACAGACGTCCGCGATCCGCATGACCACCGCATCCGTCCATTTTCCGAAATATGCGCACAGAACTCCCGCAGCCGTCCCGGACACCGAGATGATACCCACAAGGACCAGTGTGGAAAAAATACTCGTCCTCGCTCCCGCGATCACCCGGGAGAGCATATCCCTCCCAAACCGGTCCGTGCCGAAAGGATGGGCGGGACTCGGAGCGCTCAGGACGCTCCCGTAATCCTGCATATAAGGATCGTACGGGCAGAGCTGTTCTGCAAAGAGGGCTGTCAGCAGAAGCAGTCCGGCCAGAACCGAAAATACCGCAAGCCTCTGCATCCTCATTCTTCTCTGTTTCCTCGTTCTCCTCAGTTTCCTCATTTCCTTCTCTCTCCTCATCGTCTTCCACCTTCCAGACGGATCCGCGGATCAAGGAAATGATAGGAGATATCCGTGATCAGGTTCACAGCTGTATAGACCAGCGCTGTCCAGACCACGTATGCCTGGACTACCGGATAGTCCCGCATGTTGACAGCGTCAACCGCCAGTTTTCCCACGCCGTCCCACAGAAACACAGATTCCACGACTGCCGTTCCTCCCAGGAGGCTTCCAACGGAGAGCGCCAGCAGGGTAAAGAGAGAAGTCATGCAGGAACGCAGGACACTTTTCCACAGCGTGGCAGAAAAGCGGATCCCTCTGGCCCGCTCACCTGCCACATAATCTTTCCCCAGCTCATCCAGGACCGCTGTCCTCACCTGCATCAGATAGCGGGAGGACATGGCGGTTGCAAGCGTGAGCGCCGGAAGAAATGCACTTCTCACTCCGATCCCCTCCGAGATCACCGGAAATACGGGAATGCAGATGGCCAGCAGATAAATGAGCAGAAGCGCCGTAAAAAAATTCGGAAGGCTGTTTCCCACAAAACTGCACCCCCGGATCAGCCAGTCCGTGAAGCGGTTCTGCCGGACAGCTGAGAGGATCCCCAGGGGCAGGGAGATCACGACAGTCAGGAGAATGGACGCCCCGGCGAGCAGAAATGTCGCCGGAAGCTTTGAGATAAAAGTGGAAAATACATCCCGCCCCGATACATAGCTCACTCCCATATCTCCGGTGAGGACTCCTCCCAGCCAGGAAAAATACTGCACCAGAAACGGGCGGTCCAGCCCCAGCTCTGCCCTCCTGGCATCGATCACTTCCCGGGAAAGCGTGATCCCTGAGGCATCCATGCTCTGCAGGACGGCATCGCTCCCCGCCGCGTGCATCAGGGCGAATGAGAGGAACGTGATCCCGAACAGTACCGGGATCAGAGACAGCAGACGTCGTATGATATACCGTTTCAAACCTTCACCGCCCGGATACGGAATACCGGGTAAGGCGTGCAGAACTGGCCGTCATCGGGAAAGAGCCTTTTCCCGATCTGTCTGTCCGCCGTCACTCCCCTGCATCCCAGCTGTTTCAGCCGGAACACATCCCAGTCCGGACGCCTCCATGTGCTGACCGGAAGCATCGTGTAGATATTCAGGCACTCGTCCATCTGTCTGCGGGAGAGCATCTGATGCGCCTCCTCTCCCTCAAGACCGGAACTCAGGTGGTATTTTGCATGTTCCGCATCGTAATTCAGCAGGATCCCGCCCGGCTTTAACACACGGATCCACTGTTCATACGCCCTGTCAGGATGGGGCAGTGTCCAGGTAAGGTTCCTGCTCACGACCACGTCAAAAGTCCCGTCCGGGAAGACCGGATTCTCCCCGTCCATCTGCTTAAGATCCACGGAAACGCCGTACTTTTCCGCCAGTTTCCTTCCTTTGGCGATCATTCCTCCCGTCAGGTCGATCCCTGTCACATCATGCCCGTTCTCCGCCAGAATCAGCGAAAAGAAGCCGCAGCCGCAGCCCACATCCAGGATCTTAAGCCCTTTTCTCCCCTGCAGATGGGACAGAAGTTCTTCTTCCCAGATCCTGCGCTGAGGGCTGTGAAGCTCTTCCTCCCTCTGTACCAGAAAACTCTCCGCCCTGGTATTCCAGTAATTTTCTATCCTCGCCTTTACTGCCTTTGGATTTCTCTGTAATGCTCCGTCCATCCTGTGTCATCCTTTCTGTTCCGGTTACTGTTCTCATGCCCTTTTACACATTCGGGCTTTTTCCCACATAAAAACCTGCTGTATATTCCTTCTGGCATATACAGCAGGCTTCTGTCTGCATGTTCACTTTTTACCTTTATTAACGCCTCAACCGGCAATCTTATTATTTCCATAGAAAGAGACTTCTGTCCCCCGCCCGGCATTTCAATGCCGGATTCCCTGATATGAAGGCATTATACCAGACCGGATATCCCGGCGTAAGCCCCCGGTGGGGATATTTTTACCTTTTTTCTTTCACCGCGAACACCGCGATCAGAAACAGCACAAAAGCCCCTACAGCCATCCAGAGAAACGAGACGTTCATCCCGTGCATCATAGCGCCTTCCCCGTAAACGTCCGCGGAATTCTCGCTCACCACAGTCATGATCCCCACAAATACTGCTGATCCGATGGATCCGGCGATGGTGCGGAACGAGGTGAGCAGGGAGGAAGCGTCTGCCACCTTGCCCGGATGTACATTTCCCGTTCCCCAGGTCAGGAGAGGCATCATCAGACTTCCGATGGAAATATTGCGGATCACGTTCAGCCCTGCTGCCGCCCACAGCGGAGTGCTCATACTGAAGAAAAACATGCCGATATTGCTGACGACCAGTGCCGCCGCTCCCGCGACAAAGATCTTTTTGATCCCCATCTTATCATATAACCTTCCCGCAAACGGGCTGACAACAGCAGTTGCCAGAGAGCCGGGCAGGGTGACAAGACCGGACACCACCGCCGAGTATCCCATAACACTCTGCACGTAAAGAGGCATCATCACTGATGATCCCATCATTACCAGATAAAGCACCATGCTGGCAATCACACTGACCGAATAATTCCGGCTGCCCAGTATTTTCACATCCAGAAACGGTTTTTCCAGACTGCACTGCCGGATGACAAAGAACACGCATACAACAGCGCCGACCAGAAGCGGCAGTCCCCCTTCTACACTGATCAGTCCGAAACTGCTGATATTGCCGATTCCCAGAGTGATTCCGCCAAAAGCGGCAATGCTCTGAACAAAAGAGATGAAATCAAACCTTTTATCCTGAAGCTCCAGTACATCCTTGAAGACAAGTGCTGATATGGCAAAGGAAACCGCCATGATGACCAGCGCCACATAGAAGATTGATTTCCAGCCGAAGGCGTCGATCATCAGCCCCGCAATGGTCGGCGCGATCACCGGGGCCGCTGTTGTCGCAAGACCATAGGTCCCCATCATTGTCCCTTTCTTCTCCACCGGATAGACTGTCAGGATGATGACCTGGGCTGCGGTCATCAGGATCCCGTTTCCGCAGGCCTGCATGACTCTTCCCGCCATCATGATCCCGAAATTTGCAGAGAAGATGCTGAGCAGGAGGCCGGCGATAAAGATGCCGATGCCGCTAAGGTACAATTTCCTTGTGGGAAAGCGTGTAATGAGAAATGCCGTCAGCGGCATGATCATCCCCATAGCCAGTGAATATCCGCTTGTGACCCACTGTCCCACTGAAGTGCTGATCCCGAAATACGCCGTCACATTGGGCAGTGCGGTAGTCATGGCCGTCGAAAGGATTGAAGAGGCAATCCCCGATACGACCAGACATAAAAAGATCATTGTCCGCTGCCTTCCAGTTACCTCATTTTTTGTTTTCTCCTGATTCTCCATGATTCGTCTCCATTCTGTGCCAAACTTTTTTATTGATATTATCTGCCATATGAAGAAGCGTCTTCTCCGTTGCAGTGATCTCTTCCGGGGTGATGCCCTCGCCGAGATCCCGATAAAACTCCTCGTGTACTTTCCTGATCTGCTCCACTGCCGGGAGCGCCTTCCCGGTCAAATACAGATGCCTGACTCTCCGGTCGTTCTCATCCACATTGACCCGGATATAATCCACCTCCGTCAGCTTTTTTATGATCTTGGTCAGCGTCCCGCGGTCAACCCGGAAACGCTCAGCCATCTCCTGGGGAGTCGCCCCGGGATGGCTGAAAAGATATTCCACATAAAACTGCTGTCCCCAGCCGATCTCAAATTCAGCCAGTCCTCTTTCGTAATACATTTTCATGAGACGGTCAAAGACCGATACCCACCGGCCTATGTCCGGAAAACGCTGTTCGGCCATGCAAACTCCCCCTTTATGCCGGAAATCATCCTCTCTTACAGACATATTCTTCTGTCTTGATTTCATACTATAGCACAAAATAGTAGCGCGCGCAACTAATTTTTCGTCATACTGTATCCGTTTTCGTCTTAGTTTGCGGCCGTATCTGCCTGAACGGCAAAAAACTGCCCTGCAGATCCCGGTCTGTAAAAAACAGGCCGCGGTCTGCAGGGCAGCTTGATCTACTGCGTATTTTCTTTTTACCGAAGACTGATATCGATCTTTTTCAGTTTTTCATACAGCGCTTCCGCTCCCGTAGTTTCTTCCTTGATGCTGTCCATCTCAATGCGCAGCTGCTGCATCGTCTCATCCACATGAGCGATCTCATCCGCACATTCTTTCAGCCTGGCGATCACATCCTCAGCGTGTTCCACATGCTTTTTATACTTGATCTGATGTTCCAGGCTCGCCCAGAAATCCATGGCAATCGTGCGGATCTGAACCTCCGCCTTTACTTCCTTTACCGACTCGGCAAAAAAGATCGGCACACTGACGATCAAATGAAGGCTCCGGTAGCCGTTCGGCTTGGGATTACTGATATAATCTTTTTTCTCGATCAGTTTGATATCCGCCTGTCTGGTCAGCGCGTCGGCCAGGCGGTAAATATCGTCAATATAGGAACAGATCACACGGATGCCCGCGATATCATTCAGGTAAGTCTCCACATTTTCCCTTGTAGGAGCGACTCCCAGACGCGCCATCTTCTCCAGAATACTGGTCTGGCTTTTCAGCCGTGTGTGGATCGAACTGATCGGATTCCTCCTATACCGCACTTCAAATTCCGTATCCAATACTTCAAACTTTGTATTGATCTCCTTGATGGCACATGCATAGCTCATCATCAGAGCCTTGTAGTCAAGCACGTCATCGAGCAGTTCCATAGCCTGCCCCATGATCAGCTCCTGCGCTTTGCTCTCCACCGGCCACAGTATATTTTTCTTCTCCATGTTTCTCTCCGTCCCGGCAGTTTTACCGCTGCCTGTTGTAATATTTCACTACTGCTATTTTACCGGGAAAAGAGCAGCGCTTCAATAAAAATACTCTGAAAAATTATAAATTTTTACAGATACCCCTTGTCCACTCCGGATCATATTTCCGTTTCAAACATAAGCCCTGACATATTTAAACAGAAACTTTTTCCATTTTCCGAGGCTTCCGTAAATGCATTCTCTGCCCGTATGCAGATCTCACGCACCACAGCCGTCTCATGGGCTGTAGTTTCATTCATACTGTAAGCCGCGCGGCTGACGATCTCCTGCAGCATTTCCGCTTCCTGTCTGCGTATGTCAGGCACAGCTGCCGCTAACGCCTCCGGAAAATCCGGCTCCCCGCCTGTATACCCATCCAGAGTTCCCGCATAATGCATCATCTCCAGAAGCAGTGCAAAGATCTGCCGGCATCCCGCCTTTTCCATTCTGCAGGCTCTTCTTATCCTGCGGCAGGATAGGATCAGCGGGAGCAGACACAGGCCCTCAAGCACGGCAGCACCCAGCAGCAGAAACATGTTCTGGAGATCTTCCGTCCCGAACTGCTTCCCTTGCCCCTGCACCGGCTGTCTTGTCCGGATCTCTGCATTCTGCTCTTCCTGATCATCATTTCCGGTGTCCATATTCAGGCTGAGACTGCCGAGCGCGCTGCTCAGAGTATCGGAATCGAATCCCGGATAAAATGCACGGACCGTTCCGTCTTCCGCAGGAGTCACATCCACAGGAGTCCATCCGTAATCTTCAAGAAAGATCTCCGTCCAGGCATGTGCAGACTCATCTGTCACTACTGCCCTCCATGTTCCATCCTCCTGCTGTTCGAAATCATCCGGCAGGAGCATATAGCCGGCCGCATAGCGGGCAGGTATTCCATAGAGCCGGTAGATCAGCGTCGCCGCGGATGCATAATGGACACAGTATCCCTCATGATTTTCAAAAAGGAAATATTCCACGATATCCTCGTTAAGAGGAGCATTTCCCGGAGTAAGCGTATAAGACGCAGAATTTTCCAGGACAGAGGTGATAAACGCAGTGACTTCCTCCGTTCCCTCCAGAGGGTTCTCCCTGCACAGTCTGCTCAGTCTCGGAAGAAGGTCCTCCGGCACACCGGTATATGCGGTCTGTATCACCGATTCATATGATCTCAGGATAGCCAGATACCAGCCTGCGGCTCTTCCGAATGTATCAGCCACTGTATCCCAGTCCACATCCATATCCGCTCTCTCAAAATAATCGAATCCATACCATTCCGGCCCCAGATCGATCTGTCTGTTCCAACGGCAGTAATATGACAAGAAGGAGGAGGAACACGGCCTTTCTCATACGCGTCCCTCCCCCATCATTGGTTTTCCGATCCGGTCAACGATCTCATCAAGGACCTGACTCTTCGGGATCCTCTCCATAACGGCAGCCGCATTCAGCATGATCCGGTGGGAAACCACATATGGAAACTGACTGCTCACATCACCGGGCATCACATAATCCCTGCCTGCAAGCCATGCAGCCGCCTTTGACATCCTGACCAGCGCGATCGTAGCTCTCGGACTTGCCCCGCGTTCCACATAGGGGTGCGTTCTGGTAGCTGTTACAAGTTCTACCAGGTAGCGGTACAGTTCCTCTTTCATATATACTTCATGGATTCTGCTCCGGATCCGGCAGAGCATTTCTCTGGTCATGACCCGGCTGACCTGCTCAGCCCTGCCTCTTGCCCCTGCTGATTTTGCCATTTCAAGTTCGCTCTCAAAATCAGGATACCCTATCGTCATACTGATCATAAAACGATCTACCTGAGCTTCCGGCAGATACTGCGTCCCCGTACTTCCGGACGGATTCTGTGTGGCGATCACCAGAAACGGCTCCGGTACTTCTCTCGTCACCCCGTCCACGGTCACCCTGCGTTCCTCCATGACTTCCAGAAGTGCAGACTGTGTTTTCGGAGATGTACGGTTGATCTCATCTGCGAGGAGCAGATTGCAGAAAACACTGCCCTGCTGGTAAACAAACTTCTCCTCTTCTCTCCGATAGATTGAAAACCCCGTCAGATCCGAAGGCAGAACATCCGGCGTAAACTGGATCCTTCGATATTCCAGTTCCATGGTCTTTGAAAATGCCACTGCCATGGTCGTTTTTCCCACTCCGGGAATATCCTCCAGCAGAATGTGCCCGTCGGCCAGAAACGCCGTCATGATCTCACGGATCTCGTTTTCTTTTCCCAGTATGACCCTGTTTACCTGCTCCATGACCGCCGAAGCCGCCTCACTCTCCCTGTCCATGTGTTCCGCCTCCTTTCCATAGAGAAAACGCGCCGATAACCTCTGCATTTTAATCTTTATTATAAAGGAAAGTTCCCTAAAAGGGAACTTCCACTTGGTTTTTCTCTATTAACCCGCCGGTTATAACGTCACTCTGTCCTCAGCGCCGTCACCGGATCGCTCTTAGCCGCCTTTCTGGACGGGAGCAGACCTCCGACCAGAGTCAGGATCACACTGAGCAGGATCAGGATCACAGCATACGGCACCGGAAGGACGGCATTAATGTCGTTTGTGTCCGCCAGATGATGGATCAGCGCATTTCCCGGGATCAGTAGCAGCAGTGTGATCCCGATTCCCAGAAGTCCGGCACACAGCCCGATGATAAAGGTCTCCGCGTTAAACACTTCTGAGATATTCCCTTTGGACGCCCCTATAGCCCGAAGGATTCCGATCTCTTTCTTTCTCTCCAGAACACTGATATAAGTGATGACACCGATCATGATCGATGACACCACAAGCGAGATGGCCACAAAAGCGATGAGCACATAGCTTATGATATCGATAATATCCGTCACCGAGGACATCAGAGTCCCGACAGTATCCGTGTAGGTGATCACCTGCTCCTCTCTGCCTTCTGATTCCATGCGCGCATTATAATCATCCAGGATGTCAAGCACATACTCCTTGCTCTCAAAATCCTTCGGGTAGATATCGATCCCGCTCGGCACTGCAAAATCTACATACCCCAGTGACTGAAGGTTGCTGTCATATGTAGAATTTTCTCTCGCGCTGAGCGACATCATAAGCTGGGTAAACTCATCCCCGGTCATGTTCATGGTAAATGCCCCCAGAAAAGCATCCGGGTCAATGCTGAGCGCATCCTGGATGCCTGCCCCGATCTCTCCCGCCGCATCCGTCATCGCGGCCTCGATACCGGAAGAGATCTGGCCCATCACCTGGGTCATGGCAGATGTTACCTGGGTCTGGATAGCTGTCCCAACCGCCTGCCCGTAAGAGGAAAGCACATCCTGCATATAATTCTGCAGGGATCCGGAGATCTGCTCCTGTATATAGTCCATATTCACCATGCCGGAAAGCGCCCCTGTCAGCCGGGACTGTGCATCATCTGTTCCCAGATAATCAATAAAATACCCGCCCATCTTCGACGGGTCCGGCAGACCGTTGGCCGATGCATAGCTCTGATATCCCGCCGCCAGCTCTCTGGCCAGTTTATCAAGCTGTTCTGCCGTCACGGCCACATTTTCGATACTGTCCCGGAAAATACTGTCCGCCCACTGCTGCAGCACCTGCTGTGCCTGGGAGGTCTGCAGATACTCCAGAAGATACTCGTCGAACCGGTCCGGATCCGTATAGCCGTTCTCTGAGGCAAACTGCTGATAACCTGACATCACATTTTTAACCAGTTCCTCCAGTTCATCTGCCGATACGGCGATCCCTCCGCCGGCCTCTATGATCTCCCGTATGTTATCTGTAAGGATCGTTTTTGCCTCGTCGGTCCTGAGGTAATTCATGACCGCGTCACCCAGTCCGGAATAATCTGCCTGCGGGTTCTCCTTCGCGTACTCCTGGTAACCTTCAAGGAGTCCCGACGCCAGACTGCTGAGCTGGTCTGCCGTGATGGTGACTTCCAGGCCGTCCAGGAAGTCGCTGAGACTGAGCTGCGGCATATCCGGCATGCTGATCTGAATGTCTTCCAGATCGATCATACCGGACAGATCCAGGCTCCCGGGATCCGGACTCATGGAGTCTGAGAAGTTCAGCCCCGCCATGGCCTCTGTCAGCACGCTCTCGTCGAACCGGAAGGCATTCTGCAGAGCCTCCGCATCGATAGTGAACAGGGAATTCATATCAAAACCTTCTGAAGTGTCCTCTGCCCCGAAGGCCTCGCCTGTAAATACATTAACGTCAGGATCTGCCAGCTGCGCCTTGACGATCTCCGAATCCGCAGCCTCCCCGGCCACATGCTCTGTCAGGGAAGGCAGGTAGCCGATGCCGGTGGAAAGGAGAGCCCCATTGGCGTCTTCCGAGGGCTGGACAACACCCACGATCTCTATATCTTCTCCCGCTGCCACCAGATTTTCCATATATTCCTCATTTTCCGAACGGTCTGTCCAGACCCCGTATTCACTGTCATATTCATAACAGTCCGCACTGTTCACCAGTTTAAAGCTGATACCGATAAAATCTTCATAAGAATAGGACCCCATATTTCCCGGCGTCTCGATCGTCTCCTCATTGGCAAACTGCCGGATCATCTCATCCAGTTCTGTACTGTCTCTCAGTCCCAGGGTATAGAGCATAAAGTCACTGATGTTGCCGCCGGATGTAAGTACGAGCACACACTCGTTATATTTTTCCGGCCACCGCCCCGCCTTCACGTCATACTGATCTGCATAAAGCTCTTCATTTTCCGGCATTTCATAGAACACATCCGTGCTCATCATGGAGGACATCATACTGTTGCCCCCGGATGACGATCCGAATCCAAGGGAATCAAAAGACTCATCCGGGTTCACTTTCCGGATCCTGTCATCGTCCTGACGATAGATCAGCGGCGTAACATTATAAGAGTATTCGACCGCGTTCGTATATTCCTCGATTCCGCTCTCCCCGCTGTCCAGGTAACTCTTGAGCGACTCCAGGTCATTGGAGTTCATCGTGGAAAACATATCCGAGACCATCTCGATAACATCCACTTCCGCCGGTTCATCCTCAACTATGGCATCTCCTCCCCCCAGCATGGAGGTAAGGTCCACTCCGGTACTCTGGATCTGCAGGGGATATTCGGAAAGTGTCTCCTCCTCCACAGACGCGATATAGTCGTTTACTCCTGTGGAGAGCGCAAGGATCAGGGCGATTCCGATGATTCCGATGGAACCGGCAAATGCCGTCAGCAGTGTCCTGGCTTTTTTTGTCCGAAGGTTATTAAAGCTTAAAGACAGTGCAGTAAGAAACGACATGGAAGATTTCCCCATATTTTTATGGGCGGGCTCTGCCAGAGCCGCCTCATCCACCACATACGGATCCGAGTCCGAGCGGATCTTTCCATCCCGCAGGCGGACGATCCTTGTCGCATACTGCTCAGCCAGTTCGGGATTGTGGGTCACCATCACCACGAGACGGTCCTTCGCCACCTCCCGCAGCAGATCCATGACCTGCACGCTCGTATCACTGTCAAGAGCACCCGTAGGTTCATCGGCCAGAAGGATATCCGGGTCATTTACGAGCGCCCGCGCGATCGCCACTCTCTGCATCTGTCCTCCTGACATCTGGTTAGGCTTCTTATGGAGCTGTTCCCCGAGTCCCACCTGCTCAAGAGCACGCTTTGCCCGCTCTCTTCGCTCTGCTTTACCGATCCCCGATATGGTAAGCGCCAGTTCCACATTGGCCAGCACCGTCTGGTGGGGGATCAGGTTATAGCTCTGAAATACAAAGCCGATGGTATGGTTCCGGTAGGAATCCCAGTCCCGGTCTTTATACTGTTTTGTTGAAATGCTGTTGATGATCAGATCTCCGCTGTCATACCGGTCCAGTCCGCCGATGATGTTGAGCAGGGTCGTCTTTCCGGAACCGCTGGGGCCTAAGATCGCCACAAATTCATTGTCCCTTAAGTTCAGACTCACATCGTCAAGTGCTTTCTGCACAAGCTTTCCTGTCCGGTATTCCTTGCAGATATGTTGTATCTGAAGCATAAAATATTACTCTTCCTTTCCGCTGCTTTTCCTGTGATATTTTCGACATGATACAGTATAGGTGATTTTTTCTATGTACACAACCCTTTTAATTATAAACAATTTATAAAGAAAGGATTTCTTTCTCATTCATAATATGGTACGATGGATTACAGCCTATTAACCAGAAGAGGGACTATTATGAACAGCGTATACTTTATCCGTGAAGACCGGGATTTTACCCGGACGGAACAGAAGATCATCAATTTTATTATAGAAAATCCGGAATCCTTCATTCATATGACCATCGGAGAAGTCGCACGGCACATCGGCACGTCCGATCCCACCATCTCACGTTTTGCCCGCCACTGCGGATATGATGATTTCAAAGGTCTGAAAAATTCTGTCTTTGAGCATATCAGCGAAGAAGGCGACCACTCTCCCGCCGGCAAACTGATCTCCACCATCGGGAAGCTGAACTCTGCCGCAGAGGAAGGCGCGCCGGGCACACCGGAAAACTTCCTGCGCCACCAGCAGTTCTGCATTGAGAAGACCCTTTCTTTTCTTAATCCTGCCGTTCTGGAACAGGCCGTGTCAGCTATCATCAATGCCGATACCATCTATCTGTACGCAAAAGGAGCCGCGCTCTCCATGGCGCAGCTCCTCGACTTCCGGCTCCGCCGCTTCGGGATACGCACAGTGATCCTTCCGCCCGGCAGTTCCGAACTTTTTGAATATATGAATCTTTTTACGAAACGGGATCTGGTCATCCTCTTCGGCTTCCAGAAAACGCCCCGTGAGGCGGAAGTTCTCCTGAAATACCAGTCGGAAACCGGTTTTCCGTGCATCTTCTTTACAAGCAGGCTCTACCACTCCTTCAGCAGCGCCTCGGACATCATCACCCTGTATGTCTACCGCGGAGAGCCCTCGGACTACCACTCCATGGCTGCCCCGGCCGCCCTCCTCGACGCCCTGGTCGTCATGATCGGCGCCAAACTGGAAAACTCCGGAGAGAATCTGGACCGGCTCTATCAGCTCAAGGAGCACTACAGGGAAGATATCCCGAGATAGCGTCCCGCGCTCAGAAGTACCGGAGGCATCGGCACTCCGGTACTTTTGCAGACAGCTGCCTATATCTCTGCGCCTCTGAGGAGGACGGACACATAGTCTCCTCCCAGGGCGTGGATCTCTTTGAGGGATCGTTTGAGGATCCCGGCAGTCTCCACCTGAAAACTCAGATAGTCTGATTCCGCGATCTGATATGCTCCTTTTCTGACCTCGCCGTACAGATCTTCCACCTTATTTACCGTACGCTCAAATATGTTGCAGACACATCCGTACTGGAAGGACTGGTGGGTGTCGCTCCCCGCCACCAGGGGGAGGTTCAGTTTTTTCGAGAGTGCTTTCATCTTCTCCCAGGTACCTGCTCTGTCTTTCGCCAGGTCCTTCCCGTTGATATCCAGAAACATAAAGCGCGCAAGCATCTCCTCCGGGAGTTCCGGGATATGTCCGCCCTCCCGGTAGGGGTGTGCGGCCCCGAAGAGCACCGGATATTCCCCCGCCATCTTCGACCATTCGGCAAAAGGCAGGAAATTTCCCGGTATCTTATGTGGTTCCAGTCTGCGGTTCATCTCCAGGATACATTCCAGAGGTCCGATCACCAGGGTATGTCCGCCCTCGGCGATGTCCACTTCCATCCCCGGAAAGATCCTGAATCCGTTCTCCGTCACAAGACTGTCTCCATCTCTTGTGCTCCGTCTGGCGATATAGCGGTATACCTCATCGAATCCCAGAGTGTTAAAATGCTCGGTCAGACACAGGGCGTCGAGCCCCGCCCGGGACGCCTCCCGGAACAGCCAGTCCGTATATTCTTTTGAAAACGGCAGTTTTTTTGCCAGTTTTGCGTGTGTGTGAATATCGATCTTCAACAGTTTTCCATCCTCTCTATATTACATTTGACAGTCCCGCGGACAAAATAAAACTGACTGCCACCCATACCGCGGAAACGCAGACAAAAATCACATCATTCCTCGTGACTTTCAGCATGGCAAGCTTCATCCGCTTCACCGCAGGGTTCTGCAGGGAATAGCGGTATCCCCTGAGTTCCAGGGCCTCCACGGTTGTCCTGGAGCGCTTCGCCGTGTTGAGCATCAATGGGTAGAAGGACTGGATGATCAGTTTGATCTGGTATCCCAGATAGCGGATCTTCCCGAAAAACGTGCTCTTATCCGGCGGATTTCCCCTCATCCGGTAGGACAGAAGGATGTTCTGGAACTCTTCCATCAGGACCGGGAGGATCCGGTAGGCGAAAGAGATGGAAAAGGAAAGCTGTCCCGGGCAGCCGTACCACAAAAGCCCGCTGGCCAGACGGTCCGGATCCAGTCCGGAGAACACCGTGATGGAAGCCAGGGATACCACTGCGACTTTCAGCGTCATCACAAGAAGGGGAACGATGGTCCCGGTATTCCCTCCGAAGAAGAGCGCTGCGATAAACAGGTATCCGGTCTGGGTGAACACGCCCACGCAGAACAGGACAAGGACAAGGGGCGCGATCCTGGCTGCTCTCGTTGTCATCACCACAAAGAGGAAGAAGCACAGGAGCAGAACAAGGTCGTTCATGAACCAGGGCACCAGTCCGAAGAAGAGATACCAGACCAGGAGGATCCTCGGATCCAGTCCGGCGATCACGGTATCATCGTTTCCGTATGCATTTTTCAGAACCTGGTTTCTCAAGAAATCAATGGAGATCTTATCCAGAATATTTTCTGTCAGTTTATGCATTTTGACCACCTCCGAAACATCCGATGAATTCATCGATCGTAAAGCAGGGCTTTAATATTCCCAGTTCCCGGCCCATGTCGTAGATCTCCGGGGGACGGATCCCCACCTGAGAGCGCACGTACATATCCGCAAAGATCTGCTCCTTCGGCCCGTCCGCGATCACATAGCCGGAGGAGAGCACGATGATGCGCTCCGCCCAGTCGCACACGAGCTGCATGTCATGGGTCGCGATCACCACGGTGTCCGTGATGCCCTTGAGCATCTGCAGGGTCTTCATGATCTCCCGTCTTGTGGCGATATCCAGATTCGCCGTGGGCTCGTCCAGGAGAAGCATCTCCGGATTCAGGGCAATGCCGATGGCCAGGGAGGCCCGGCGCATCTGCCCTCCTGAGAGGAGACGGCCGTCCCGGTCCGCCAGATCAGTGAGGCGGAACATTTCCAGAAGTTCATCCGTGCGCTTTTCGTAGTTTTCCACCTTCCGCACTTTCATGGCATACTCCACGTCCCTGCGGATGGAATCCATGATAAACATCTCCTCCGGGTTCTGATATACCATGGAGATGGTCTTTCCCAGTTCTTCTTTTGAAATGCTCCCGGTCTCTTTCCCGCGTATCGTTACCCTTCCGACACCGGGACGGATCAGCCCCATCATCAGTTTGAGCATGGTGGATTTCCCCGCACCGTTGGAGCCGATCAGAGCGATCTTTTCCCCTTTGCGGATCTCCAGGGAGAAGTTGTCGAAGATCTTGGGCGGCTCGCCTTTTACCGCCCGGTAGGTCACGGTCACATTGTCAAAGGAGACCAGTTTTCCGCCATTTTCCAGTTTCCGCTCTGATGCCCGACTTTCTGCCGTCTCTCTTCTGAAGGGACCGGTCTCTTTCAGATAAGGGGCAAACACCTTTTTCCCGTCTTCGATGTCAACCGGAAGCACCACAGACTCCGGCAGAATCCCCGCCCGCTTCATCTGCAGGGCGGCCCTTGTCACCTGGGGCGGAAAGATATTGCTCTCCAGAAGTTCATCCACCCGACGGAGCCCCTCCTTCGCCGAGAGTTTCCACTTCACGCCCCCGTCCTTCATAAGAAGGACGTTTTTGCAGTATTTCGCAATATATCCGGTGTGATGCTCGATGACGATGACCGTCTTGTGATATTTCTCATTCAGCTCCTTTAAGATATCGTAGATCCGGCCCGCATGCATGGGGTCGAGCTGTGCGATGGGCTCGTCCAGGATCAGAATGTCCGGACTAAGAGCCGCGGTTCCTGCCAGCGCCAGGAGATGCTTCTGGCCTCCGGAGAGCTGCCACACATAGTCTCCCACCTTTGAGGCGAGTCCGCATATTTCCAGAGCCTCTCTCCCTTTTTCTTCATAATCCTCCATCGCATAGTTCAGGCAGGCATAGGAAGCGTCCTCCAGAACCGTAGGACAGACGATCTGATTTTCAAAATCCTGATACACATATCCGACCTTTTTCGCCAGAGTCCCGATCTCCTGCTCTTTCGTACTCACTCCTTCGATCCTCACTTCCCCCTCCATATCTCCCAGGATAAAGTGGGGGATCAGACCGTTGAGGGTCTTACACAAAGTGGATTTCCCACAGCCGTTGTTTCCGACGACTGCCAGGAAATCCCCCTCCTCGATCTCAAGTGATACATTTTTCAGAATCGGTTCTTTTGCGCCCGGATAAGTAAATGTAAGGTTCTTTATCTCTACTGCGCTCACTTCACATTACCTCTGCCCTGCTTCATTTCTCTGTGCCGCCCTGCTGCGGATCACGCCGATCACGATCAGGGATACCACGGCCGCGATGATAATGGCAATGATGATATTTGCCGTGCTTCCTGCCCATGCTGCCTCCCAGTCGATCAGCTCATATCCTCCGGAGGCGAGAAGCTCCGCTGCGATCGCTGCCGCAAAGGCTGCTATACAGATCAGGATCGTCTTTGCCGGAAGCACGCCGCCTGCAAGTGAAGTCTTCTCATCCCTTGGTTTCATGCCAAGAAGAGGCTCGATCTTTCCGTACAGCTTCGGCACCAGGAACATGGTCGGCAGCATACAGAAGAGGATACCGGAGAAAAGGATGTCGTTGAGACAGGCGAATCCTTCTGTGAAAAACACACTCTCCGGAAGTCCCGGAACAGCCTCGAACTCTTCCACTGCAAACTGTACTTTCAGAATGTCAACAGCGCATCCCATCAGCTGCTGCACTGTAACGCCGAGGATGGATGCAAATGCCACCATGCCTCTCTTCTGCGGGTTTCTCACGATCCTTCCCGCGATAAACACACCGATCGTAACCGTGATGAACTTCTCCAGCTCTCCCAGGCCGCCAAACTGTCCCAGCATGATCTCGCTGAATACCAGTTCACCGGTTGCCGCTCCGAGCGCTGCGGACAGCGGGTCAAAAAGCATGGCCAGGGTCAGCGGTATGAACAGAAAATACTCCACGGAAAACTCCACGATGCCCACCTGAAATGACGGGATCAGCTCCGTGAAAAGTGTCGCAAGCCCGTAAAGTGTCATGGATAATACAAATACCATCAGTTTCTGTGACTGTGTGATCTTGTTTTGCGGATTCATAATAATCTCCTCCATAAAATAAATCTCTCATTTACATTTTCTCTGTCGTTTCCGACTGAAATTATTATAATCCACTGTTTTCCCTTTTTATATCACAGAGCAATAAAATGTAAGTAAAATTTACGTTAAGTCGATTTATGTAAATTATTTTTCATTTTCGTCATATTTCCGCACAGATCCTGCGGAGTTCCTCCAGAAATTTTCCCACAGTCCTGGAATAAGGCTGAAATTTTTTCCACACAAGGACAGATGAAAGTGACAGCTCCGGATACAAAGGACGGAACACAAGCTTTTCCTCCTGAAGATGATCCATGGCCCCCTCCACTGTCAGAAAACAGAGCCTTCCCGGATCTGCGCTCACCTGGGCATTGGTGATGATATTGCATGTACCGAACACATCGAGACTGTCCAGTTCTTTCCCCAGCCAGTGAGCGATCTCCTTCTGTACGGAAAGGCGGCTCGGCGTGAGCAGCGGTACTCCTTTGAGATCTTCCCTGCAGATCTTTTCCTTTTCCGCGAGAGGGTTCTCCCCGCTCATAAACAGCCCCCACCGCTCCTGCACAGGAATACGGATAAAGTCATACTTTTCGATATCGACAGGTTCCATGAGCAGTCCCAGATCACACACCCCCTTGTTTAACTGTTCCAGGATATAATCAGAGGTATTGCAGTAGATCTCATACATGACGCCCGGATATTTCCGGCGGAACCGCATCATTGCCTGTCCCAGGATCTCCGAAGACTTCAGCGCTCCCTCACCGATCACGATCTTTCCGCTGATCTCATCCGGTTCCGCAAATTCGCTCTCGATCTTATCCATCAGTTCAGACACTTCCTCCGCCCTTCTTCGCAGCATCAGCCCCGCGTCGGTCAGGGAAAGTCGTTTTCCCCTCACAAAAAGTTTTGTCCCCAGTTCTTCCTCGAGCCGGGCGATCTGCCGGCTTAAGGTAGGCTGAGTGATATGGAGCACCTCCGCCGCCCTCGAAATGTTTTCCTCTCTGACCACCGCCAGAAAATATCTTAAGACCCGTATATCCATCTGTCCACCTGATCCTTTTCCTCACGCTTTTCCGTCGTTTTCACCATTCCCGGCATTTTTCTCCCGCTGACACTGTGCAAGTATATCGCGTACCTGTTCCACCGCCTGTCCCGTTCCTGCCAGGATGGAACAGGGTACGTCCAGCGTGATCCCGCTTCCGTCCATCTGGCCGATCTTTCCTCCCGCCTCCTCGATGATCACAGACGCCGCCGCGTAATCATAGGGCTGAAGCTTCATCTCCACGTACACCACACTGGAACCGGATGCTGTACGGCACAGATCTAAAGCCGCAGAGCCTCCGCTCCGGACAGCCAGACAGCGATGAAACATCTTCTCCACCGTATCAAAGAGCATTCCTGTGTCCGATTCATTGTAGCGGGCGCATCCAAATGAAGCGATCCCCTCTTCCAGAGGCAGATCCTGCATCCGTATCTTTTCCCCGTTCAGAAATGCCCCCTCTCCCCGTATCCCGGTAAACATCTCGTCCACATAAGGGTTGTACACCCATCCTGCTCTCATCTTTCCGCCATATGCAAGCCCGACTGAGACACAGCTGTAATTATAATGGAACATGAAATTGGTCGTTCCGTCGATAGGATCGATAAAGAAGCAGTACCCCCGGGGATTCTCTTCTCTGGTATTTCCTTCCGTCTCCTCCTCGCCGAAGAACGACGCTTCCGGCAGGACCTTATGCAGTTCCCTGATCAGGAACTTCTGGACCGCCACGTCAAAACTGGTTACGAAATTGGCGTCCCCTGCTTTGCGGCTCACCAGATCTCCCGTAAGATGTGCCTCTTTGATCTGCATCCCCGCCCGGCGGATGATATTTTCGATTTCTGTATAGTTAATGTTCTGTTCTCTCATATTTCTGTCCTTTCCCTGAATCGATCAGTTTTTTCTTTCTCCGTGTTCCGGGAATTCCCGCTGAAGGAATTTCCTTTCTTATTATAATCTTTGAAGCCTCCCGGATGCAACATGACATATTTTCCCAATTTTAAAGAAGTGTTAAGAATCTTTTCAGGACCTGTTAAGAACTATACGGCATAATAAGGTCCATCCAAAAAAGAAATACGAGGTGATGAATTATGCAGAAAAAGATTCTTAACAGCGCCCCGGGAATGAACCTTCTCGACCATCTGGAAAGGACGGAAAAGCGCTGCGGATATAAAACTGCTGTGGACGACGGCTCCTGCCGGCTTACCTGGCACGGGCTCGCCTCTCTGTCACGGCAGATCGGGAGCGCCTTAAGCCGCCATGTCAGCCCCGGTTCTCCCGTTCCGGTCCTTATGGAAAAGAGCGCACGGACTCTGGCAGTCATGCTTGGAGCTGTCTATGCTGGGTGTTTCTATGTTCCGGTCAGTCCGGACAACCCTCCGGAACGGATCCGCAAGATCCTTGATACTCTGGATTCGCCCATCGTCGTAACAGAGGACAGCGGCAGTTCGGACTTCACATGTCCGGAAACCGGCGGGATTTCCCCAAAAGTCTTCACTCCGGAGATGCTGATGCAGGAAGAAACCGACACAGAGCGGCTTGACTCCATCCGCACCGGTATGAGCGGGCAGGATCTCCTGTACGGGATCTTCACCTCCGGTTCTACCGGGACTCCGAAAGCGGTCGTTGTAAACCATGAAGCAGCCATTCGGTTCATCGGACATTTTACGGAACTCTTCGGCATCACGGAGGATGACCGCCTCGGGAATCAGGCTCCCTTTGATTTCGACGTATCCGTAAAAGACATCTGTTCCGCAGTCATGACCGGCGCACAGCTCGTGCTGATCCCGAAGAAGCTCTTCACCACTCCGCCGGTGCTTATCGACTATCTCTGCGAGAAACAGGTGACCACACTGACGTGGGCCGTCTCCGCACTTACCCTGATCTCATCCCTGAAAGGCCTGGACTACCGTATCCCCGTCTGTGTGAAAAGGGTCCTGTTCAGCGGAGAGGCCATGCCGCCCGGACAGCTCCGTATCTGGCAGAAAGCTCTGCCTGACGCCGCCTTTGTAAATCTCTACGGTCCCACAGAGATCACGTGCAACTGTACTTACTATCCCATAGGACGGGAATTTTCCGACAATGAAAAGATCCCGGCAGGACGGCCTTTCCCCGGACGCCAGGTCTTTCTCCTTGACGAGGATGGCCGGGAGATCGTATCCCCTGCCCGGCGGGGCGAGATCTGTGTGGCAGGAGAGTCTGTCTCCTGCGGCTATTACCGGAATCCGGAAGCCACAGCGCGCAGTTTTGTCAGAAGGACAGACAGTTCCGGAAAAGAAGAACTTTTTTACCGCACGGGTGATCTGGCATATTATAACGAAAACGGGGAACTTGTCTTTGCGGGAAGGAAAGATTTTCAGATCAAGCACATGGGACGCAGGATCGAACTGGAAGAGATCGAAAGCGCCTTGAACGGCATCGATCATGTGGAAAAAAGCTGCTGTGTATTTGACCCGGACAGGAAACGGATCGTTGGATTTTACCTGGGCGATGCGGTACCTGCGGATGTGCGGAAAAGTATGAAAGAAAAGCTTCCTCTCTATATGGTCCCCTCCAGGATCATCCGCACAGAAGTAATGCCGCTCAATAAAAACGGAAAGACAGACCGAAGCTATTTTCAGCGTCAGGCATGCCTCTGATGCCATACCCTCGGAAAGGAGATGATAACACATGAGATCGGAACAACTTGAATACGCATATACCCGCTATGGTACACCGCTTTATATCTTCAATCTGGATATCCTTGCCGCAGAGACAAAACGGATCCGCGGAAGGCTCTCATCCGGCACCGGCCTTTGTTATGCCATGAAAGCAAACCCCTTCCTGACGGAAACTATGGCCGGTCTCACCGACAGGATCGAAGTGTGCTCCATGGGGGAATTCAGGATCTGCCGGGAGCTTGGGATCCCTCCGGAGAAGCTCTTTATCTCGGGCGTACTGAAAAAGAAGTCCGATATTCCCGAAATTCTGGATTACTGCCGGGATAAAAGTGCCTATACCGTGGAATCAGCCAAACAATTCCACTATTTTGCCGAATGGAGCGATGCCCATTCCGTTTCTCTCAGGCTATATCCCCGACTCACAAGCGGAAACCAGTTTGGCGTGAGCGAGAATGCCCTCGAAAACATGATCCGGGTGGGAAATATGAGCCCATACCTGAAGATCGAGGGGATCCATTATTTTTCCGGCACCCAGAAAAAAAATCCGGAGCAGTTTGAAAGAGAACTGAACTACCTGGACGGGTTTCTGCTCCGCCTGGAAAAAGACTACCAGTTCCATGCAGAACATCTCGAGTACGGTCCCGGAACCGCCGTACCGTACTTTCGCGGAAAGGAGGCACCCGCCTACACCGATGAAGGGCTTGAACGTCTTGCGGGAGCAATAGAGAACATGCGCTGGAAAGGACATGTGACCATTGAACTCGGGCGTGCTCTGGCCGCCTCCTGCGGATTCTACCTCACAGAGATCGCAGATGTAAAGCAAAACGGCAGTACAAACTACTGTATCGTCGACGGCGGGAACCATCAGATGAACTATGACGGGCAGATACGCGGGATGTATGAGCCGTGTGTGCGCCTGCTGCCGGAAGGGATCCCCGGTCCTGAAAAAAAATGGACTGTCTGCGGTGCTCTCTGTACGGTAAACGATGTTCTCTGTCATGACATCTCCCTTCAGGGAGTAAAGACCGGACGCGTCCTCGCATTTGAGAGGACCGGCGCTTATTCCTGTATGGAAGGAATGTCTCTGTTCCTGAGCCACGCACTCCCCCTCGCCGTCACCTATGACTCGGTCCGCGGATGGCGCCAGGTCAGAGAAAGGATCGACACTTATCAATTTAACATGTGCAGAAAAGGAGAAGATAAAAATGGAAAAACTGATGAATATTTTAAATGAGATAGATGACAGCATTGACTTCGCATCTGAGGAAAGACTGATCGACGACCAGCTTCTCGATTCCTTCGGGGTGATCACACTGGTCGCAGAACTGGAAGAGGCGTTTGATATCACGATCGAAGCCTCCGAGATGGTGCCGGAGAACTTCAACTCCGCCGCTGCCATGTGGAAGATGGTCACCCGCCTTCAGCAGGAGAACTGATCTATGACAACGTTTCAGCTGATACTTTATATCCTTATATTTCTTCCTCTGTGCCTTTTGTTCTACCGGCTGACTCCGCAGAAGCACCGCTGGAAAGCGCTTCTCGGCTTCAGTATCATTTTCTATCTGATGCTCTGCCGGGAACTGAGCCTGATCCTGTATCTGGCCGGTGCTGTCCTCATAACGCACTATATCGGGATCTGGCTTGCCTGGCTGCAGTCCGAAGAACAGCGCGAGATACGGGAATCCGCAGACAGCGCCGGGAAGTCTCGGGAAAAAGAGATCCGCAGCAGATACCGTACGCGGGCCAGAGGTGTTCTGGCCTTCGGTGTCCTGCTGCTCCTCTCCATCCTTGCAGGGCTGAAATATTACAATTTCCTTATCCGTACGCTCTCGGAGATCCTGAACGGAGCGGGGCTTTCTTCCTCTCTTTCCGAAATCCGCATACTCCTTCCTCTGGGCATCTCGTTTTATACCCTGCAGGCCATCGGATATATGGCTGACGTTTACTGGGGCAGGATCAAGGCGGAACCTTCTCTGGCAAAGACTGCCCTGTTCCTTATGTTTTTCCCCCAGATCATCGAAGGACCTATCTGCCGTCACTCCGATACGGCGGAGATGCTTTATGCAGGGAAAACACCGGAACGGACGGATTTCACTGCCGGATATATACGCATTTTCTGGGGACTGTTCAAAAAGCTGGTCATCGCCGACCGTCTGGCACTCCTCGTATCCCAGGTCTTTGATGATTACCGGGATTACTCCGGAGTTGTCGTTGCCGTCTCCGCGGTGGCCTACACGATACAGCTCTACATGGAATTTTCCGGATTTATCGATATCGTTATCGGAAGCGGACGTCTCTTCGGCATCCGCCTGCCCGAAAATTTCCGGCAGCCCTTCTGCTCCCAGAGTGCGGCAGAGTTCTGGCGGAGATGGCATATCACCCTCGGCGTATGGTTTAAGTCCTACATTTTTTACCCCGTATCTGTCTCCGGCACGGTCAAGCGCTGGAACCAGTACGGCAGGAAACATGCGGGGAAATATCTTACCCGCCTGGTCACCTCAGCCCTGGCCCTCTTTCCGGTCTGGCTGTGCAACGGACTCTGGCACGGAGACCGGTGGAGTTATATCTTTTACGGAATGTATTATTTTACCCTGATCATCCTGGGAACTGCCATCGAGCCGGTCCGCGACCGCGTTCTCTCCGCCTGTCACATCTCTGCTGACAGCATATGGCTGAGGTCTTTCCGGATCCTGAAAACATGGCTCATCATCTTCACCGGAGAACTCTTCTTCCGTGCTGACGGCCTGAAAGCCGGGATCCACATGTTCCGCAGTATCTTCCGTGATTTTGATATCGGAAATCTCTGGGACGGCACCCTTCTCAACCTTGGGATGAGCCCGGCCGATTTTGCCGCCGTCATCGCCGGATGCATCATAGTCGCAGCAGTCGGACATATCAGGGAACACAGCGGCAGTATCTCGACTCGGATCGCCGGAAGCAGCCTTCCTCTGCGATGGGGTGTATGCTATGCGCTTCTCTTTGCTCTCCTGCTCTTCGCAGCATATGGAGACGGATACCAGGCGATCGACCTAATCTATGCAGGATTTTGAGGTGAACACAATGAAACGACTGAAAAAAGGGATTTTATTCTTTCTGACTTTCTTCTTTCTGCTCGGACTCTGCTCTGCTGCCGCCAGCCGGATCACAGCCGGATGCAGGGGATGCGTACGCGGAAGAAGCAGGGTCTTCGCAGGGATCAGCGCAGAGAAAAAGGACTCTCTGGATGTGATCTTTCTCGGGGACAGTGAAAGCTATACTTCATTTTCTCCCATGGATCTCTGGGCGCAGCATGGAATCGCATCTTACAACTGCGGTCAGAGCTCCCAGCGGATCCAGGAAACTTACTACATGCTGAAAACAGCACTGCAGACGCAGTCTCCGAAGCTGGTGATCCTTGAGACCAACCTCATGTTCCGGGATCCGGGCCTGGCGGAAAACGTCCTTCTCACTGTAGGTGAACCGCTCCGTTTTTACTTCCCGGCCCTTCGTTACCACAATATCTGGAAAAGTGTGTTTGACGGCCCGAAAACGGACGCCGACAGCTTTAAAGGATTCCCTGTCCACAGTGACATCGAACCCTATACCGGGGCAAAAAAATATATGCAGCCCACGGACAGCGTAAAAAAAATGCCCGCGCACACATATCTGTATATGGACATGATCCGGAAACTGTGCGCGAAAAACAACGCCTCTCTCCTGCTTGTGAGCACCACTTCTCCGGTCAACTACAGCTATCCGAAGCACAATGCTCTCGAGGCCTATGCAAGACGGTACAACATTCCCTATTTTGATCTGAATCTTGATGACCGGGCCGGGATCGACTGGGAAAAGGATACTATGGATAAGGGTGATCATCTGAATCTGAGCGGAGCCAGAAAAGTCACTGCTGTCCTCGGTTCCTATCTCATGGAAAATTACTCTCTTCCCGACCATCGCGGGGAAAAGAAATACAGTGACTGGAACACGCTGCTGGAGCAGTATCAGACTGCAGCGGACAGGACAGAAAACGGATAACAGGATCCGTCAGGAAAGGCCGATGCCGGCACCGAAAATGGTGTGCCGGCATCGGCCTTCTTTCCTGCGGAAGGATCATAATTTACCGGATCAGTGGCACTTACTCCATCCGCAGCTTTTGCAGATATTGCATCCTTCCTCAAACACGAGAGGTTCCCCGCACTCCGGGCAGAACATCCGGTCCGTCTCCTCTTCCGTACTCACAGCCTTGGGCTCCGGAGCTTTCTCTGCCTTTCTTCCGGCTTTCTCTGCCTTTTCCCCGCTTTTTTCCGCAAGTTCCTCCTGCATCTCATTATACATATCCATAAGAGCATTCCCTACAGCCATCGGACAGCAGGCCCCTTTGCTCGTATCCTTCCGCGTCACCCGGCGGGCTGTATAAGACGGACAGGATCCGCTGGAATTGAGCTGATCCACGATCGTCTCAATATCGATCCCGCCCCTCGCGCTGATCGATATCATCCTGGAAAGCCCCACCATGAAATTATTGCATCCCCCCGTGGAACCTTTGCTGAGATATGTCTCCAGCAGCGCCCCGGTATGAGGATCAAACAATGCGATACAGTGAAGACTGCCGCATCCCGTTGTCAGCTTGCGCTTCTTCCCGACCACGTCATCTGTGACCAGCAGGATGTCGCCCCGCTTAAGCCCTTCTCCAGCCACGACTTTTTTCGTCTCTTTCTTTTCACTTGTATTGAGTATCCCGATCCTCTTACACCCGTCACGGAAGATCGTGATGCCTTTGAGCCCTTTTTCAAAAGCATACAGATACAGCTTTTCCGTCTCCTCCACAGTAAAACGGTTTGGCACATTCACCGTCGAGCTGATGGATGCGTCGATATGAGTCTGCCATACTGCCTGCATATTGATCCTCTGACGGTATCCCAGCGTCATGGCTGTCACAAAACAGTCCGGGAGATCCGTATCGCTTTTGAGCCCATGCTGTTTCATATAGCTTTCGACGATCCTGGTATATACTTTATAGTACACGTCTGTCCCGTGGAGGGACTCCGTTTTCCTTTCATAGTAGTTGGCGTAGACCGGCTCGATTCCGCCGGAGATGCCAAGCATCGTGGAAAGTGTTCCCGTAGGCGCGATCGTCAGGAGCTGTGAATTCCTCAGGCCGTATTTTCGCACAAGTTCCCTCGTCTTCTCCGTCGTATTCGCCAGGAAATAGGGGGTGGACATGATCTCCTCCGTATGACAGGCCGGGAATGCGCCCTTATCCCTGGCCAGAAGGGCAGAGGCGGCGATCGCAGAATCTGCCATGGCAAATCCGATATTGTCACACATCCGCACAGCATCCTCTTCTCCATAAGTCAGTCCCAGTTTGATCAGGCAGTCTGCCAGACCCATGATCCCCAGTCCGATCTGACGCCACTGTGCCACGCTTTCCCGCTGTTCCTCCAGGGGATGAAGGGGAAGTCCTTCTTCCAGCACCTCATTGAGAGCCCCCACAGAGACTTCCACACACTTTTTCAGTCCCTCAAAGTCGAATTGCGCGTGATCGGTGAAAGGATCCTGTACAAACTCCGCCAGGTTGATGCTTCCGAGAAGGCAGCTCCCCCCTGCGGGCAGCGGTTCTTCCGCACACGGATTCACTCCTGCATAGGAAAACTCCTTTGTATTGCTCAGAAGGTTCCAGCTTTCGATCCTGTCCCAGAACAGTGCGCCCGGCTCTGCATAGTCCCAGTTCGTCTCTGCGATCCGGCGGAACAGCTCCCGTGCGTTCACGGTACGTTCGATCACCTCTCCGGTGGCCTCCCGCTTATAGTGCAGGGTATACTCCCCATTCTTTTTCACTGCCTCCATAAAATCCTCATGGATCCTCACAGAGATATTGGCCTTCGTCACTTTCTCCAGATCTGTCTTGAGATCGATGAACTCTTCTACATCCGGATGGGAACAGTCGATCGATATCATCAGCGCTCCCCTCCGCCCGTTCTGGCCGATCAGCGCCGTCACCAGAGAATAAAGTTCCATAAATGAGACAGAACCGCTCGTCTCCCTGGCCGCATTGTTGATCCTCGCCCCCCGGGGGCTTAATCCCGAAATATCTACTCCGCATCCGCCGCCGTAGCTGTAAGTGCGGGCCAGCTTTTTGGCACAGTCGAAAATACTCTCTATATTGTCCTCGGGCGGTTCTACCACATAGCAGTTCGAGTACGTGACCTTGCGTCCCTTCTGGTCCAGCCCCCGGTTGGAGAGGATCCGGCCTCCGAAGAGAAATTTTTTCTGTCTGATATACTCTCCGATCTCCCGGTTCCCGCCGCTGATCCGGCTGAGCCACTCGTCAAAGGACTCCCCGTCACAGCAGTATTTCTTTGTCCAGATGTCGGTTCCCAGTTGATTGTCTTCCCCGAGCCATTCTTCTACTGTCATTTCATATTCCTTCTTTCTCTGTTATCAGCTTATTTCCATACATAGTTTCATTCTACTATCAACGGGATCAGGGTACAAGGGCTTTCCCCGCAAATTCATCCAGCGGCGCTTCGCGGAACCCGTCTTTCGTCAGCACCATCATGCTGTCAAACCCGCTTTTCCTGATCATCTCCAGCGACTCCCGGTAACAGCAGTCAAGCATCTTCCTGTCATGGCAGTCACTGTTCAGGAGGATCTTTCCTCCTTTTTTCCTGATATAAGAGAGCAGATGGCGCTCCGGATACGGATCTTTCCGGTATCCCCGCGCTACAGCACCTGTATTGACTTCCAGGATCTTCCCCGCTCCCACAAGCGCATCGATGCATTTTTCCGCACAGGAGATGTAGTCCGGGTTCGTAAAAGAGCCAAAGCTCCCGTCCTCATTGAATTTCATCAGAAGATCCAGATGTCCGATGATATCGACTTCCGGAAAGTCTGCCATCTTTGCCACATCCTCGTAGTAATCCCGGGCAAAAGCCAGGAAATCCCCTCCGTAGAGTTCCACGATCTTCCTGCTCTCATCTGCGGAATAATCAATACTCTTCACCTGTCCGCCCACAGTGATAAAATGTTTGCTCCCGATCACGAAATCATAGGGGGCTCTCGACGGGACCCTCTGCATCATATCTTCCTCGATCCCCAGAAAGATCCTTATCTGCCCACGGTATTTTTCCCGGGCTTCCCTGACATCACGGATATAGGATGCCAGCCCTTCTTCACTCATGGCGCACTCGTCCACTGCACATGGCCCGTGACCCGAGAATCCGAGAACCGTAAAGCCTTTTCCTATTGCTTCCCTCACCATCTCGTCAATGGTGTCCTTTCCGTCACAGTAGATACTGTGGGTGTGTAAATTCTGCCTGATCATCTCTTCCATCCTTTCCGGTATCCTTCTGCATTTCTATAAACGGCTCATATACCGCGCCCATGCTGCAAGGCCGGCCCCGTGCATGAACTTCCCGTCTGCTACCAGTTTTCGGAAATCTTCCAGACTCATCTCGTCCAGTACGATCACTTCCCCGGCTTCTCTGTCCGTGCCTGACGCTTCACCGCATTCCGCGGCAAAAAGCCAGATTTTTTCATTTGTTGAACCGAAAGACGGATAAAACGGACCGAGCGGATGCAGCTTTTTCACCTGATATCCGGTCTCTTCCGCAAGTTCTCTCACCGCAGCTTCCTCCGGTGTCTCGCCCGGGTCGACAAATCCCCCGGCAGTTCCCACTGCCAGGACCGGACAGGATAACGGTACTGCCTCTGGAGAAGGACACTGCCTTCCCGGAACGGGAGCACGCTCACTCCTTCCCGGATCTCCAGATAATCATAAGGCTGTTCGCAGCCGTTTACACGTACCTGATCCTGAACAACAGTAAAACGGCCTGCGTGTATCTTCTTCGATCCCAGCGTCTCGAAGGGATCCCGTCCGGCCGCCTCTTCCGCTGCAGCCTTGCTCCCCCTGACTCTTTTTTCTGCATCCATTCTGTACTTCCTCCTTATCTGCAGGACGGACTGTGCTATTCTGTCCGCCAGACGTATCTACATAATATCATAGAAATATCTATCCGGGCAGTTATTTTTTCGCCTCTTTCAAACACGTCGGAGCAGTGATATAATCGAATTGTCTTCAACTGTTCACAGGATATTTTTATAGAATTATTATCGTGACCAAAGAAACATAATATTTTCTTCAATAAAATCTTATCATCAAGAGAAAGGAGATTTTTATGGCAGATAAAATATTGATCCGCGGTGCGCGGGTACACAATCTGAAAAACATCAATGTTGATATTCCCCTTGGAGAAATCGTCGGCATCGCCGGGGTTTCCGGTTCAGGAAAATCCTCCCTGGCTCTGGGCGTCCTCTATGCAGAGGGCTCCCGCCGCTATCTGGATGCCCTGTCCACCTACACCCGGCGCAGGATGACCCAGGCCGCCAGGGCCGATGTAGATGAAGTGCTCTATGTTCCTGCCGCCCTTGCGCTCCATCAGCGTCCGGGTATCCCGGGAATCCGCAGCACCTTCGGCACCGGAACCGAACTGCTGAACAGCCTGCGTCTGATGTTCTCCCGGCTCGCCAGCCACCGGTGTCCCAACGGCCATTATCTGGAGCCCACTCTCCTGGTTGCAGCCGGCGGGGAACTGGTCTGCCCCGTATGCGGAACTCACTTTTACGCGCCTTCCGCCGAGGAACTTGCCTTTAACAGCCAGGGTGCCTGCCGCACCTGCGACGGCACAGGAACGGTGCGCACGGTAGACCGCTCCACTCTCGTACCGGACGATTCCCTGACCATCGACGAGGGCGCCGTCGCTCCCTGGAATTCTCTGATGTGGTCTCTGATGACGGACGTGTGCCGTGCCATGGGCGTACGCACAGACGTGCCCTTCCGTGAACTGACTGATAAAGAAAAAGATATCGTCTATAACGGTCCGGCCGAAAAAAAGCACATTTTCTACAAATCCACAAAAACCAACCAGGCAGGTGAACTTGATTTTACCTACTTTAATGCTGTGTACACAGTCGAAAACGCACTATCAAAAGTCAAAGATGAAAAGGGCATGAAACGTGTGGAGAAATTTCTGAAGCAGGAGGCC
Source organism: Lachnoclostridium sp. An169 (assembly GCF_002160525.1). Classification (GTDB taxonomy): domain Bacteria; phylum Bacillota; class Clostridia; order Lachnospirales; family Lachnospiraceae; genus Mediterraneibacter; species Mediterraneibacter cottocaccae. The sequence continues at coordinate 222,638 of NZ_NFKT01000003.1, read as the reverse complement.
TGCCCGGACTGCGGCGGTTCCCGGCTGTCAGAAGCTGCCCGCGCTCCAAAGCTTCGCGGCATATCCCTGGCACAGGCCTGCCAGATGACACTCTCTGACCTCATCCGGTGGGTATCCGGTATCCCGGCATCTCTCCCGGAAGAGATGCGCCCCATGGCGAAGAGCATCTGCGATTCCTTCCAGACTGTAGCAAAACGCCTGATGGATCTGGGGCTCGGGTATCTGACACTGGACCGGGCCTCCTCTACCCTCTCCACCGGGGAACGCCAGAGGATGCAGCTCGCCCGGGCAGTCCGCAACCGCACTACCGGTGTGCTCTACGTGCTGGACGAGCCCTCCATCGGACTTCACCCTTCCAACATCGTGGGGCTGACCGGAGTGATGCACGACCTGATCGCTGACGGGAACTCCGTAATTCTGGTGGACCACGATACCCAGATTCTCTCGGAATCCGACTGGATCATCGAGATGGGACCGGATGCGGGTTCCGACGGAGGTTATGTGATCGCAGAGGGGACAACCGCTGACATCGCCGGAAATCCTGTGTCGAAAATCGGGCCTTTCCTCTCCGGACAGCAGCATACTCTCATGCGTCCCCGGGCAGATGCGGGAGAGATGTTCTCCCTGGGGAGAATTCATCTCGCCACCGGAGCCATCCACACCGTGCAGCCTCTGAAAGCCGATATTCCAAAGGGCCGGCTCACCGCTGTGACCGGCGTATCCGGTTCCGGCAAGACCACACTCATCCTGGAAAGCCTGATTCCCGGACTGGAAGCCGCCATTCACGGGACGAAACTACCGGAACATGTCCATGAGGCTGACCCATGCGGAATCGGACAGGTCAAGCTGATCGACGCTTCTCCCATCGGTATCAACGTCCGCTCCACGGTGGCCACATATGCCAATGTACACGATGAACTGCGGAAGATCTTCGCCCGGACCGCAGATGCAAAAGAGCTTGGATACAAAGCCGGGGACTTCTCCTACAACACGGGCAAACTGCGCTGTCCGGTCTGCGACGGAACCGGCATTATCAGCCTGGACGTACAGTTTCTCCCGGATGTAAAGATCACCTGTCCCCAGTGCCGGGGCTCCCGGTATGACAAGGCAGCGGACCGGATCCGGTATGTGGATAAAAAGAAGAAGGCGGGGAATATAGCCCGTGATGCCGTCCCCGCTGCAGGTTACTCCCTGCCGGAGCTGATGGCAATGGATATCAACACCGCCCTGAAAGCCTGCGAGAACTTAAAACTCGTCCGCCAGAGACTTCAGGTGCTCAAAGATCTGGGACTCGGCTATCTCACCCTCGGCGAAGAGACTCCCAGCCTCTCCGGCGGCGAAGCACAGCGTCTGAAACTTGCCAGCGAGATGGGTAAGACGCAGGCCGACTCCATCTTTATCTTTGATGAGCCCACCATCGGTCTGCATCCCCTCGATGTCCAGACTCTCATCGGCGTGTTCCAGACACTGATCGAAAACGGCGCCACTGTCATTGTCATCGAACACGACCTGGATGTGATCCGAAACGCCGACTACATCATCGATATGGGGCCCGGCGGCGGTGCAGAGGGCGGCAGGATCGTGGCAGCCGGGACACCGGATGAGCTCCGAAAGAACTCTGCAAGCTGTACCGGGAGATATCTGTGACCCGATGAATCTGATAAACCATGCAAAAAAAACTGCTGCAACACCTGTCGGAAGTCATGTTCCGTGCTGCAGCAGTCTGCTGATTTATGAGTCTGCCTATCTATGAATCTGCTGATTGATGAGATTCACCGCACATTTCAAAACAGGCTGAGCTGGCTGTATCCCTTATCTTCTGGGAACTCCCTGAGATAGGCAAAGCTCTCGTCCGGTTTATACAAGATTCCATTTTCACGGCAGGTGTCTTCAAAAATTCTGAAGAGCCTGCCGTGATTCGGACTTGATACCTCGTATGAATTTCCATACATGTATTGATATTTATTTCTTAAGCCAGGGAAATGTTTATCAAGAGCTTCATAAAAATACTCCCTGTCCCCTTCGCGCAGGGTAACACCCATGCCGAAATTCATGATTCCTTTCACACCGGTATCCACACAGCACTTTAAAATTCCCCGGATATTATCCTCTGTGTCGTTGATAAAAGGCAGCACAGGCGTCAGCCAGACAACCGTGGGAATCCCTGCTTCTCTCATCTGCTCAAGAACTTCCACTCTCCTGGCGGTGGTACAGACATGGGGTTCGATAATCCTGCACAGCTCTTCATCGTAAGTCGTCAGCGTTATCTGCACAACTGTCTTTGCCTTCTCATTGATACTTCGCAGAAGATCCATATCGCGCAGGATCCGGTCAGATTTTGTCTGAATTGCCACCCCAAACTCATAACGGTCAATAACCTCCAGACATCTTCCTGTAAGGCCAAGCTGCTCCTCGCAGTGCATATAGGGATCGCACATGGCTCCCGTCCCGATCATGCATTTCTTTCTCTTTGACCGGAGCTTCTGCTCCAGCAGCTCCGCCGCATTTTCCTTCACCTCCACATCCTCAAACGGATGGGTAAAACCGTAACATCTGCTGCGACTGTCACAGTAGATACAGCCGTGCGTGCATCCCCGGTAAATGTTCATTCCGTTGTTTGCCGAAAGAATTCCCTTTGCTTTTGTGAAATGCATATATCCGCCCTCCTGTTCCACAGCTCACGTAGATGCATCAATCTTTACGACAGCAGTATGTCACATTTTATTTTGAAATGCAATTAAATCTTTTCAGATGTATGATATGCAGTCGTATCTTTCCGAATCACGGCATGCGGTCAGATCTTTTCAAATCAGGGCATGCAGTCAGATCTTCCCAGCTCGTGATTTCCGGCAAGGGCTGCTGCGACGGCGGCGACAATATGGCTGATCAGAACCGCTGTCCAGATTCCGTTCAGTCCCAGACCCAGAGCGGAAAACATTGCCGCCAGAGGCATCCGGATCAGCAGATAGTAAAGAACCATGCACAGCAGACTTTTTGCCGGCTTTCCCATTCCATTTACAGCCCCCAGAAAACAGTTTGTCACGGTGTTCAGAATATACCCGGCGCCAACAATCAGAAAATACATTCTGACAATCTCCGCAGCAGCCCTGCTGTCTACAAACAGCCCGGAAATCTGCCGGGCAAAAATCACGAGAACCGTCTCCATTTTCCCGGTGATTCCATATGCGGCGATTGCACTGACGCCATACCCGCTCACAAGGGATGTAAGAAAACTGGTGCTCACAGCCGGTATGCTCTGCTGAAATGCTGCCGGAATCCCTTTGGCGAACAACAGGCCGATCCATCTGATACGAAATGCCGTGATATGAAATTCAAAAAGTCTCTTTTTCCATAAATATCCCAACATGAATATCAGACAGAGCATCTGGGAAAGCAGTGTCGCCGCCGCGGCTCCCCGAAAGCCCATCCAATGGATAAACAGCGGATCAAGCACAGCGTTCAGTATCGTGCAGACCAGCATTGCGACCACCTGGAAAACCGTGTTTCCAAAGCTTCGGAGAACTGCCGTAAAATAACAATAAAGATACACAGCCAGATACCCTAGAAGATAGATCTCCAGATACTCACAGGCCATCTGGAACGTCTCCCCTGGTGTCTGCAGAAGTATGAGAAGCGGTCTTAAAAACAGTTCCAGAAGAACCGTGATTCCCACAGAAAATACAGCCGACACAACCAGAGATGTTGCCACTAAGCTCTCTGTATTTTCCCGGTCTCCCGCACCGACAGCCCGGGACAGCAGAATCGACACTCCATTTGTCGCTCCCATCGCGATTGAATTCAGGATCAGAATAATCGGCGTGGAACTTGTCAGCGCCGCATAGGCAGTCTCTCCCATCAGGTTGCCGATCCAAAGACTGTCCACAAGGTTGTATGCCATATTGAGAAACATGGCTGCCATCATGGGAAGCGCCACCATTAGCAGACATTTTTTTGTGTCGTCAGAAATAAAATCAATTTCATTCTTCACTTTTAATTTCTCCTTTAAAATAATTTCAGATGAAATATCCACTTTAGCTTTGAACGGAAGCTTTGTTTGTAGGAGCATTTCGATTGGAAGGGATGCCTTAATGAATGAATATTATTCATTCTATCTTTTTAAAGAAGCCCTGCTCAAAAGCAGGGTTGTCTTTCTCTCTATTTTCCCTTTCTTTGCAAATCATCCGCTACAGATTTTTTAATACTTCAATCAGGAAAGTCTTGACCCGCTCAACACGCTCCTCTCTCGGAATCGCCTGATCCATCAGAAGCCCCAACTGTCCATATACACAGAATGAAGCGGCTGCCTCTGTATCCTGAATGTGTGTTTCTCCCCGTTGATTCGATTCATCGAGAAGCCTTTGGACTACCGGCTTCATTTTGGAGCAGATACTTAGAGACAGTCTCATGTGAATCTCTTTCGAGCCCGGTCCGTGGAACACTTTTTTCATATAGCTGTTTTCCTGCTCCGCTTCGATAAAAGTCGGCATCTGCTCCACGATATCAATCAGCGTCATACCGCCCGCAGACATCGCCTCATCCACAGGCATCGCCTCACCCACAGGCATCGTCTCATCCGCAGATACAGTCTCATCCACATTTGCTGCTTTCTTCTGGTGAGATGTTTTCAGAAAGGCCGTCATCTGATCAGCCTGCAGTTGGGCATACTGCTCAACTGCCGTGTCAAACAGCACCTCCTTGGACGGAAAATACCGGTAAAACAGCCCCTGCGCCACGTTCATTTCTTTCGCGATATCAGAGATTGATGTCTTCTCATATCCCTTTTCATAAAACAGGCGCATCGCTGTGTCAATAATTTCCTGTTTTCTCTCAGCCGGCTCCTTTGAAATACGCATCCGTTTTCCTCCTCCTAATATGTATGTGTAGGGTTTTCAGTGATTTTCCATCTGATACCTGAGAGTATACCACCGGATAAATTAGAAGTCAATGAATAATGTTCATTCATTATTGATTTTTTCTGTCATATCACACTTCTTTTATTGTGACAAAAACAGTATCTCCCGGCTGTTTCCCGATCTTTTCACGAATATCTTTACGAATTCCGATGATATAACAGACTGAGCCGTCCTCATTTTTCACACCCATATTCACGATACTTCCATCATAGGGTACGCCGTCAAAGGTGGCATGGACTTTCACCCGTCCTCTGCCGAACTCTTTCCGGATATCGTAGGGGAAGCGAATATATGCACCGCCTTTGTCCGGAACAGGTTCAATGATGGCATTAAATTTGTAGAGTTTAGAATTCATTCTTTTTTACCTCTTGTAGGGTTTGATTTGTGTTTCTTTTGCGGAGAATTGGGAACTTGGCTGTGTTAGTTATCTGGTCTTTTAATCCACACTCTCCATGCGGAGAGTGACTGCAATTTTATCCAAAACAGCACCCTGTTTTTCAGACAAAATCACCAAACCCTTTCTCATTTTATTTACATATGACTATTCATCCGCACTTTATACAGCACTGTTTAGCTTCTTTTGTACACTTTTACTGGTGCGAATCCTCCGGGAATTTTCTGTTCGCTTCACATTCGCACTTATTCTGCCAATATTATTTTTCATCACATGTCCAATAAACATTTCTGTGTGCCTCTGCCCCATTAATATTACAGAGTTTCACTTTTCATTTCTGACTCCAATACCTGATATTCCTGATTTAATTCTTTCACCAATTCCTCTTCGCTTGGTAAATATAATTTGTACTTTGAAGCAAATATCTGCGTTTCATTTTCCGGGAGAGTATACTTAACAACAGAATCACTTTTATCTGCACATAGCACGATACCAATTGGCGGATTATCCCCTTCATTCATAAGTTCCCGCTCATAATAGTGCACGTACATCTGCATTTGTCCAAGATCCTGATGAGTCAAGTCGCCAACTTTCAAATCAATCAGAACAAAGCATTTCAAAATATAGTTGTAAAAAACGAGATCAATCCTAAAATGTCTTCCATCAAAAGTAATTCTTTTCTGTCTGGCGACAAACGAAAAACCTCTGCCTAGCTCCAGAAGGAATTTTTGCAAATGTGTAATCAATGCCTGCTCCAGATCACTCTCGTAAAAATCTTCATTGGGGCTTAATCCGAGAAATTCCAAAACATATGGATCGCGAATAATATCTTCCGGCTTTTTAGCCGGTTCCAAGTGTTGAATCTCTTGTCTTACTTTATCCTTATTTTTGCTCGACAATAACCGTTCATAAAAAAATGAATTAATCTGCCTCTCAAGCTGCCTTGTACTCCACTGTGATTTCACTGCTTCCTGCATATAGAATTCTCTGGCAGTTTTGTCCTCGACTCGCATTAATAGACGGTAATGCGACCAGCTCAATTCGCTACGCAGTGTGTAGCCATTTGGAAACTTCAGATAGAACTGCCGCATATTTTTCAGATTTGCAACTGTAAATCCTCTACCAAAATCTTTTGTCATCTGTTTTGACAATTCCTGTAACAATCCCGTTCCATATTCCGCCTTTTCCTTGCCTCCCTGCTCTTCTATAATTGCTTTTCCTATGTTCCAGTATGCCTCGACCATTGCAAAATTAGCAGTTTGATAAACCTTATTTCTTGAATTTATCAAAATCTTTTTGATTTCTCCATAAAATTCCTGATTCATAATCTCCTCCGATATAGTATTAGCCACGCAGCAGGGAATGACAAATTTTATTTTTGCTTTTTCACCTCCCAGTATCCGCCTTTTGCAGGACCATGTCTGACCAATATTCCACGATCTTTCAGATTTCGGATATTCATCTCAATACTTCTGCGCGTTATACCGATCTTTTCTGAAAGTTCTGCCGCAGTCCGGCTTCCGTCTGTGGATAAAAGCTGGATGATTTTCTTCTGTGTGTCGTTCAATTCTTCCTGCTTTTCTCTGAAATTTTCTCGAAATTCTTCCGAAGCTTCTCCGAAGTTCCTCCGAAGTTCCTCCGAAGTTCCTCCGAAATTTCCCCGAAATTCCTCTGAATTTTCTCCGAAGCTCCTCCGAATCTCTTCTGAATCTTCTGCGATTATCCCTGCACTATAGTCAACTTTTTCAGCTATCCCTTTTCGGAATAGATTCACGCGAAATGTCTCAGGCATCTCAATAAATTCCGGTTCCGGCAAATGATAAGCCGCTGCCGCTCTGCGAATATTTCTCAATCCTGTTCCCCATGCTTCGATCAGCCCAATCTGGTTAAACACCTCGGCTATAACCCGGTTCCTCTGTTTGGAGCGTCCGCTCATCGCTTCCTCAAGAGTCAGTCCGAAACATAATCCTCCTGGCGACGTAACCTCCAGACGGTCATCGTACAAGGCTACCTGCACGCAGGATGAATCAAGAAAATTACGGTGGCATTGGGCGTTTATGATCATTTCACGAATCGCAGCAGGCGGAAGTTCATATTTTTCTTTCCGCACCAGTCCTTCAACCCTCGCGCTTCGACGGATATTCCGTAACACAAACGAATAAGCATTTTCAATCTGCTCATACAATGGTCCGTCGTATTCCTGCTTATCGATAAACTCGCCGCGCTCTGTCCCTGCAAAGACGGCACACTGAGTCTTTGAATAATGAAAATATTTCCCTGTCAGCAACGCGAACGCATTCGATGCCAAATAGCCGTTCTCTCTTTTCTTTAACACATTCCAGTTGATGAGCTGAGTCCGTGTTACTCTTGGTCTCGTTCCTGCATTTTCCCGGATCTCCTGCATTTCTTTCCGGTAGCGGTTGATGTCCCGGCACAATTTTTTAACTGCAGCTTCTGTAACCGGATAGTTAATGCATATCTGTTCGTCCCAGGAAACACGTTCCCCCTCATACTCCAACTCTCTGATTTTTTCTGGATCCGCCAGTCTTGACGTACCTCCAACACGAACATAAGTCCCTTTTTCTTTTCCTTTGGACTTCAAAAAATACGGCCGGTTTACTCCCGGAGCAACCGTCGCAACGACAACCGTTTTCCCTTCTAATGTCTGAAAAGTAATATCCGGGACGCTCTGCAGGTTTCATCATCAATTCCAAGTAAATTATACCCAATCCCGCTTCTTCACACAACCTTTTCCCTCATCAATCACCTGCTTTTATCCGTTTTTCCAGTATGAATCTCCAGACACAACCATCTTCTTCCTGCAATTATTTGAATCTGAAGCTAAAACACATCAATAAAAAACAGGGAGTCCCCCGAAAGTTTCTCCCCATCCTGCCGCCCTGTCGACGGCTGCATCATGATACAGATATGCTCAGTGCAAATCCGCTCCGCACTGTGTCATAACTTCTTTTAACCGCTCTATATAGTATCTGTAATTCTCAAGAGATGTTGAAGGTGCGACCTGATGATCTGCTCCCGGGATATATCCGCCGCTGCGGATCACCGGCAAAAGCCGGGCAAATTCCCGGTCGATGGCATCTTTTCCTTTTGCGATCTCCAGTTTATTAAAGCTCCCGATAAATTTCAGTGTCGGGTACTTTTCCCTGACTTTTACGATGTCCATTCCTGCGTTTACGTCCATGGGAAGGAAGCCGTCCACACCTGATGCCATAAAATTGGGGATCAGGCTGTCAAAATCACCATCCGTATCCACAAATACATTTTGAACACCACCGCTTTTCAGCAGAGGAATTAACCTGCGGTAATAACTGCCTACAAATTCCTCAAAACACTCTGCAGATATCATCGGACCGTTTTTACCGCTCAGATCTTCCATAAAATAGACCACATCCGGCTGTAACATTTCTATGACTCTCATCAGTTTTGTACTGTACACCTTAAAAATATACTCCTCAATATCATGGAGCAGTTCCGGTTCATCATAGAACGCATACATATGCGGTTCGATCCCGAGCAGTTCCCGCGGGACCCAGAAAAATCCTTCTATATTCAGCCGTATTGAATAATCGCCTCTGTCGTGGCCGTTTTTCAAAGGAGCATATGCTTTTCGTATCTGTTCATCCGAAAAATACATTTCCAGCTGCTTATCCGCATGCAGTTTTAACCGTTCCCAATCTTCTCTGGTCACTATGACCGGCTTGTGCTCCAGTTCCAGATCTGAACCGGCATACTGAATGACCTGGCGTCCGTAAATATCCTGTCTGATCGTATAACGCTCTGTTTTTTCCACGATCTTCTCTTCAAAACGGCGGAAAGGGAGGACAAAATGGATCCTTCTGACCGGATCAAATCCGAAATACTGTTCATAATCCATAACCCCCTTCCCCCAGCTGACCGGAAAATACATTTCTTTCTGATTCTCTTCATTTCCTGCCAGATCATTGGTTATGTCGCCCGCTCCGTCCGCGATTCTGTCCGGCATCCCTTCTTTCTTAAACCGCTCAGCTGTCAGGGTCCATGGGTAAAATGTCTCTTCCACCGAACCTCTTCCTTCCGGTTTCTGAAAATTAAGCGTTGCAAGTTCTCGTTCTCTGTTTGTCATATGTTCCCCGTCCCCTTTCCGTTCTTAATTCTTTTAGACACTTTTTAATTGTTTTATCAATTATCTGGTTGTCAGAGCATAATATCCTTTCTCTCTGAGATCTTCTTCCACAGGCAAAAGATACATTGCCAGCCACTGTTCCGGATTTTCTTCAAATTCCCGGCGGATCTTCACTACTCGTCCCCGTCCTTCCTGATTTTTCTCATCAGCGCAAAGCAGTTCCATCATTTCCTTTTTTAACTCCGCTGCCGCCTTTGTCGGCCTCTCTGCTTCCTCCCGGAGCATCATTGCGACATTCGTCTCCCTGATATGGAGATAATATGCTGTACAGATCCTCCTGAATGTCTCGATACTTTCCAGCGATTCCTCTATCTGATCCCTCATTTTCTCCGGTATCATTTCTAGCAGTCCGGCCCCAAGTTCATAGGCTTTCTGCATCCGTTCTCCCGCCATCTCAAAACGAAGCCCCACATCCTCCAGCATCCACGGATGAGGCTGATGATCATCTGTTTTCATAAAAACAGCGTGCCTTGTAGATTCCCAGCTCGGCGTGGAGCACTGCTGGCCTCTTAAAAATGCAGCATTCCAGCCATGGTCTGTCGTGGAACGGCCGCATTCTCTGGCATACCAGCTCACATCCCATGGATAAAGCATATATGCCTCTGACACCTGCTGCCAGAACTGTATCACTTCATTTTTATACCGCTCATATTTTCCTGCAATCGCATCCAGACACTCCTCCAGACTTTTTTCCGGATGACAGATCACCTGCCCTGCTATCTCCAGACATGGATCGCCTGTCTGGGGCAGCAGACCATAATATTCCTTGATGCCTGCCACACCGGTCTGGCAAATGACTTTTTTGATCTGCATATAAGTTAGCGATGGACATGGGATCCGTTTCAGAGGTTCTGTCTCCTCACTTGACTCGCCCAGGAACAGCTCTGCTATGACAGGGATATGCTTCTTCTCTGCAAGCATACATACATTTTGAAACCACGTGTCAACCGTTCTTGTTTTCTGAACTTCTCCAATGTTGGAATGGATCATCAGGCCGAATCCCTTTTCCGGAAGCTGTTCTATCGTCTTTAATGTCTGGCCGGCCGACAGTTCCCAGGACTCCCACCACATCCGGCCTCCGCCGCTCACTTCATTCCACTTTTGGCTCAGTGCGGACAAAAATCCCGGCAGTCTCTTGTGAAGCGGGATTCCCCGGCAGTTTTCGCAATGGGAAAACTCACTGCAGAGCCAGGCATCCTGATCATATGTATACACGAGGATATCATCAATTCCCGGGATCTGTCTTTCCAGTTCTTCCAACAGTCCACAGTAATATTTGACAGTATCCTCTGTATGAAAGCAAACTTTCGGCGGGACTCCCTGATAGGGTTCCAGCCCGTTATACGGCGCTCCAAAATGGAACAGGGACCGCATCCCCTGTTTTTTACAAAGCTCCAGCCTCATCCTGATCCGTCCGCGCCTTTCCTCTGCTTTTCGACGCTCCCCGCTATCCTGCTCCGGCAGGACCAGAACATCCTGAAGGTTTAACGGCTCATCATTTGGCCGGCATCCCCAGGCTATGTTCAACTGCATCATATTAAAACCATACTGCTTCAGTTCTTCAAGTTTACTGTCGCTCCACTTTACATCCGGTACAGCCGGTGTTCCTATCATACCTATACGATAATCAAACATACTCTAACTTCCTCCTGATATAATTTGATATGGCAACCTGCAAACAGCTCCGATCTATCGTCAGCTGAAACATTTTATATTTCTGTATTCCGTAGGAGTTACTCCTACAAGCGTTTTAAAAAGTCTGTTAAAATAATGCTGGCTCTCAAACCCGACTTCTGCCGCGATCTCATACACTTTATAGTCTGAACTGAGCAGCAGCTCCTTTGCCCGGTTGATCCGGATCCGTGCAATATAATCAACCAGATTTTCTCCCATACTCTGTTTGAATAGCTGGCTGAAATAATTTTTGCTGAAATTCACATGATCCGCGATCCGCGAGAGAGTCAGCGGTTCCCCCAAATTGTCCTCAATATACCGGAGAGCCGCTTCGATCTCGCTTCTGTGTTTTTCTTCCCTTCCCCCTTCCTTCAGTCTGCTTATATGTTTCTGCATCCATTGGAAATGATCTCTCCATGTCTCGCAGCCACAGAAAACTGTAGAAGTGTCAATATCTCCGAACACCTTGCTCATCATGGCAGAATCCTCCGCATCCCGGATCACATTTCCCACCAGTCTCAGTAAAAGCAGATTATACTGGGAATACCTCAATCTCAGAGTTCCCAGCATTTGAAAGATATCTTCGAGCTGTCTCATAGCTTCTTCTGAGCGAATCGGTTTTCGTGACCATTCGTTGATCGCGTCTTTCAGTTCTGAGGGGATCTCTTCCGAAAATGTACACTGTTCATACCAGATCAGACTGTTTGTTCCCATATAAAGCTTATATCTGAGAGCAGACAGCGCATTTTCATAATAGGCCGCTACATTGGTTATGTTTCCGCCCCCGCCGCTTAATCCGAAAGTAACTGTCATCTGCAGTTTTTCTTCAATCTCTTTTTTAATGGACGACAGAATCTTTTCAATCTTCCGTTTTGCCGCTGAATTTTCTTCTCTGGACACATCACTGAATATCAGAACATATTTATCTTCATCGATGCATGCTGCAAGCGTGTTTGTCCGGTCTCCTGTATTCTCACTGATAATGCTCATGATCTCTTCGTTGAGCTGTAAAATATCCTCTTCTGTATTATGCAGAAGAAATTTATCATGATAATCGATCACACCAACAGCAGCAAGCAGATTATCAGTCTTAATATTAAGAGCTTCCGCCCATTCTGCAGAGTCCGCTTTATCGTCCACAGATTCATCATGGGCAAAGAGGATCTTCTTCAACAGCTTGTCCTGCCGCTCTGATGGCCGGAAATGATTTTTCTTATACTCCAGAACCTTTACAGACGGATCGTTCTAAAAAACCGATTCCAACATTTTTGCCAGTGTTTCCGTATCGACTTTATATTTCAAAATATAATCGACCGCTCCATATTTCATCGCATTTTTCACATAATCAAAATCATTGTAACAGCTCAAAACAATCACTTTTGTTTCCGGAGAAATTTTTTCTTTTCTCAGCTGATAAAGTACCTCCACGCCGTCTTTCTCAGGCATATCGATGTCAATGATCGCAAGATCCGGCTGTTTCTCCGCTATCAGTGAGATCGCCTCACATCCGTTTTTCGCGATACCACACAGCTCAAATTCCGGCAATTCATTCCGGATGATCTGTTCCAAATAACGACGAACGATCACATCGTCATCAGCTATCACTATTCTTCTCATGGCTTTTTGATCGAATTCCCTCCCAGTCTTTTTCACTCAAAACAGGATGTTCAACTCTGACCAGAGTTCCTTCTCCTTCTTTACTGTAAATTGATAAATGATACTCTTCGCCAAAATATAGCTGAACTCTCTCAATGATATTCTTTACTCCGATCCGGTTAAACTTTCCTTCTGTCTTTTCAAAAATCTCATTTATCCTCTTTTCCGTCATCCCGCTCCCGTAATCCTGAACTTCTATGATAAGTTTTTTCTCTATGCAGGAAAGAGAGACATCTATGTGCACATCCGCTTCTCCTCCGTTATAGGCATGGATGATCGCATTTTCTACCAGAGGGATGATCGTCATCTTCAGCATAAGATTTCTTCCAATCCCCTCCTGCACCTGTATGTTGATGTTCATTTTCTTATTATGCCTGCACTCCTGCAGATTGATATACTGCCTTGTTATCTCGATCTCCTCGGATATTTTCACACATTCCTGACTGTTGATGCTGAACTCCAGAAGCTGAACGATCGCCTGGGACATTTTCTCTATATCCTTCTGGCCGTTAAGGGCGGCAGTACAGCGGATCAGATTGAGTGAGTTATACAGAAAATGCGGATTGATCTGAGACTGGAGCACACGCATCTCTGCAGCCTGCTTTTTCCGCTGTTCCTCTATCAGATCATCGATCAGATTTCTCGTCCTGATACGCATATTTTCATAAGACTCCGCCAGATAAGCGATCTCTTTGATATAACTGAATGTCTTCACTTCCCCGCTGTTCTCATCGATCGGGACTTTCATCCTGGAGATCACTTTCCGGATCGGCCTGGATACCAGTACTGAAGTAAGTACCGACAGGGCCGCCGCCAGGATGATGTAAACGGCAGTAATTCCCACCATCGTCTGCATCTGTATCCGGGCAGTTTCCCTCAGCTCGTCCTTCGGGATGGAATATAATAATTTCCAGTTATTGTCCAGGATAACAGTTTTGTTTATATAATCCTCCTCGCGGAATTCGTCTTTCTGATTTACTGATACGATTTCATCATTTGTATCCAGTAAGGCGATTCTTGAATGATACCCGTCCTGACTCGCAGCTATTTTTTCGTCAAGTGCTGCATTATCAATCTGGATCTCTATCACAAAAGTATTATTCCCGGATTTTACCGCCTGCAGAAAACTGACCGCATCGTGCATCGAGTAGCCATAGTAATTTCCTTCATACTCATGGGGTCCTTCCCAGAATGATCTCTGAGGATTTTCCACCGCTTCTCTGTAAAAAGAAAACTTCTCATAATCCTCTGTCACCGCATATCCGGCACTTCCTGCGGCCACTGCATACTGTGTATTTCCCGGATATATGATCAGATTGTCAATATACGGATACAGCGCCAGATAAGGCCCCAGAATATTATTTTCGATCTCTCTCATATTCTGGAATACGCCAAGCTGATCGTCCGGCCAGTGCTCCAGCTTCTGCGCCAGCTCATTGTCAACAGCCAGACGCAGATAGATCTTCTCCACCTGTTCTACAATATCGTTGAATTCCAGAGACGCCAGGCTCATAAACTGATCTCTTGCCATAAAAGCAGCGTCCCTGGCCTCAGTCCGGTTTCGGTTGTAATTTATGATATTTGAGATCAAAAGCGGAACAATGGATACAAAAAGAAACACCACAAAAATATATGTTTTCAACCGGAACTTTGGAAATTTTATCCGTATATTTTTCATCACTGATCACCCCATTATGCTCAGTTTAGCCTTTTACAGCTCCTGATGCAAGCCCCTCCTGCAGACGCTTCTGTGTCAGGAGATAAAGAAGGATGATCGGGATCTCGATCAGAACCAGAGTAGCAAACATCAGTTCATACCGGGTACTGAACAATCCGGCGAATTTCGTGGGAAGCATGGTCAAGGTACGCATGGAAGGTTCATTAATAAAGATAAATGCATACATATATTCGTTCCAGCAGCCGATGAAAGTCCAGGTGATCACAACAGCCAGTGCCGGAACAGACATCGGGAACATGATATACCGCAGTGTCTGAAACGTACTGCATCCATCGATCTTTGCCGCTTCGATGATACTGTTCGGTATACTGTCATAATAATTCCGCATGATAACAAGATTAAATGGGAGCTGAATCGCCACATATGGACCGACCAGCGACATGAAATTATCGATCAGCCCCATTTTATTGACTACCAGAAAAGTCGGAAACATCATCGATGCCGCCGGTATCATCAACGCGGTCAGAAACATCAGATAAATCCCGTTCTTAAAAGGATAGTTTAATTTTGAGAACGAGTATGCCGCCAGCGATACAAACAGTACGACCAGGATGACTGAAACCGATGTTACAATAAGACTGTTCAGAAAGTTTCTGGTCATGTCCGTTTCTTTAAAAACCTCAACATAATTCTGCAGACCGTTTTTCTCCAGCGATTTCCGGACCATAAATACGACCGGTATGATATAGATAAACGCGATCACCAGAAGCACCGCATTCTGGAGTCCCCTCTTCCACATCTTTCGTGCTTTTTTTCCATCGATCATTCAACATCCCCCGCCTTTCCGTTATATAGTTTTAACTGAAATGCTGTTATCACCAGTGCTAATAGTATCAGTACCACAGACAATGCGCTCGATGTACCCTGCTGATAGGAGTCGAATGACTCTTTCATGATCAGTGTTGAAAAGGTAGCCGTTGCATTGCCGGGTCCTCCGCCAGTCAGCACCCAGGTAATATCAAATGTTTTCAGTGCGCCTATCGCGCTCAGTATCAACATAGTGGCATGTGTACTTTTCAGCAGTGGAAATGTCACATAAATAAAACTTCTGACTGCTCCCGCCCCGTCGATCTTTGCCGCTTCGAGCACTTCTGACGGGATAGAAACAATCCCTGCAATGTACATGATCAGACTGAATCCGGTAGACTGCCAGATACTGATCACAATGATGCTCCCGAGAGCCAGATTCGGATCCCCAAGCCAGCTCTTAGCCAGGAAATCCAGATGAAGGCTGCGGAGCAGCGTATTAACAAACCCCATATTAGGTTCCAGCATATTCAGAAATACATAGCCGATCACTACCGGCGTCAAGACAACAGGGATGAAAACAATCGATTTGACGATCGTACGAAATACCGTCTGTACTTTCAACGAAACTGCCAGGATCATCCCGATCAGCATCTGCATGGAAACACTAAACACAAAAAACAGCACAAAATTTCTCAATGCGATAGGCAGTTTCCCGCTTTCAATGATTGATCTGTAATTCTCCCATCCGACAAATTTCATATCCGGTGAAAACCCGTCCCATTCAAAAAAACTGGTCCGAAAAGTAAAAAAGATCGGATATGCTATAAAAACTGCAAATACAATAAAAGCCGGGAGCAGATACAGATAGCCTTCTAACTGATATTTTTTTCTTCTGCCTGTTTTTTTCATCTCTTTTCCCCACTTTCCTCTTTTCTTATCACCCTGCAGGCAGTCTGCCTGCTGTTTCATCTGAAAAAGACATCCCTAAAATCTCATAGCGCATACCTGCAATGAGAGTATGCGCCATGACATGGTCCATCTGCTATTCCATAGCCGCCTGTACTTTTGCAGCAGCGTCTTCCGGTGACATACCTGTTCCCAGTTCCTGAAGAACTTCTCCCAAAGCCGCCTTTGCATCTACATTATTCAGATTTCTCGGTCCGCTTACCAGAGGAAGCGTCTCCTCTACATCCTTCATACAGTTGATATAATTCGGATAGTCTGATGTACGTTCGATCGTAATATCTTTAAACGCCGGAGTAGAAGCATAACCGATCTCAGGCCCGTTCATGACCTGCTGTCCCTCTTCTCCGATAAACCACTTGATGTAATTCCACGCAGCCTCCTTCTTCTCATCCGGAAGATCTTTATTTATGGCATATAACACGCCTGTCGTGTAGACCGGCCCCGCCACTTCGCCATCACCGTCCATATCGGGCATTGGTGCCATGACGTACTCGTCCTTATTTGCAGCTTCTGCCATATCTTCATTCGTAAATGTCGCGATCGTCCAGTCGCCCTCTGCCAGCATTCCGCCTTTTCCATTCAGCCAGAATAACTCAGAAGCTCCCGGATACTGGGGAACACCAAGACAGCCATCCTGGAAGATACCGTCCTCGAACATCTGCTGCCACATCTCAAATGCTTTTACAATGTCCGGATCCGTCCACTCAATCTCTCCTGCATCTGCCTGTACAATCTTGCCAGGTGCGATATCATTGGCTATCACAAGGAACATATCCGTCAGGATCCAGTCGTCTTTCCCGCCGATCACCAACGGCAGATCCCCGTCCGCACGGAGTTTGTCACAGTAATCTTTCAGTTCCTCATATGTCTGAGGCACCTCGATCCCGTACTTCTCAAGTTTCGTTTTGTTGTACATGAGCAGTCCGGCCTGTCCCATGGAATCCGGAAGCCCATATACATGTCCGTCTTCACTCTCTACTGTACTTATGGCCGCTTCTTCAAATTTTTCCTTCCAGTTGTCGCCCCACTCAGCCTTTGCATATTCATCCAGAGGCTCGCAGTACGACTCCACAGCATTGAGCATCGATCCCGCTTCCAGCATCATAATGTCCCAGGAAGTCCCGGCGCTCAGGTTGACTTTAAGCTTGTTCAGATAATCGGCCTGTTCCATACGTTCATACTCGAGTGTGATTCCCGGATACTTTTTGTTAAATTCCCTTTGAAGAACAGGTACAAAATAATCATTGTATCCCCATCCGCCGATCGATAATGTGATCTCTTCTCCGGATGCTCCGCTGCCTTCCCCGGATCCTTCACTGCCAGAACCTTCACTTCCGGCATCTTCCGTGCCACAGCCCGCCAGCAAAGATAAACTCAGCGCCGCACATAACAAAATACTCATCTTTCTTTTCATCTCTTCTTCCTCCTTTGCTTTGTCGATTTGTTATGTTTATTATAATATGCTGTCGTCTTATTCTATTAACACTGTATTCCTGACACTTTGCACAATATTCCGTTTTTATTTCCAAAATCTCTGTGCATATTTTATCATGGCATAGACGTTGATTCCACTCTCCCACGGCCGGCAGTATGTTCCGCCCGGAACACCGTTTACATAAAATTCTGACCATCCTCCCATCTCGTCTTCAGAATCCAGCAGTTTATCATAGATCGTTTCCGCCAGTGACGGCGCTGTTTCCAGGATATTTACGAGTAATAACCCAAGATCATATCCGGTAAACTTTTTCTGTGCAGGGGATTCTGCTGACAGTAGTATCATTTCTTCCAGCTCAGATACCGAAAACAGATCTGTTCCTATGAACAGCGGCATCAGTTGAACGGACTGGACTTCTACTGCTCTCCGCTTTTTCCGGATCCCGGCTCCTTTTCCGTAACATTCACAGCAGACATACTGGCCGTCCGGCTCCTGCTCTATCCATCCGTAAGTCAGACATCTGCTGCATACCCCTTTGCCAAACCGTTTCTTCGGATATGGCTCCTGAAATATCCTGTTGGCCATCAGCCGACCGTCCACTACAAAATTTTTCTTATAGAAATGCCTGACCTCCAGAAAAACAGCCCTGTTCTTTTCATATTTTTCAGAATTCCAGTATCCGTGCTGCAGCATGAAAGGAAGCAGCCGTTCTCCGGAAGCAATGAAAAGAAGAGTTGCCTCTGCCGATCCGTCCCACAAGGCATCCCTTGACAGGATATGTCCTGCAATATACGTTTCATCCCCATTAAAAGGAAGCATCTTCTCATGAATCTGGCTTACCTGGGCATTCCACGCCCACTCGAGCATGGGGATCAGCCCTCTCATGAATTCCATATCATGACTGGCTTTATAATAATCAAATGCCTGAATGATCAGATACCCTGTGATCTCTACATTATCATTTTCATGGACATGGAAATAATGGCTGGTACCGATCGTCTGTGCATTATGAATACAGCCGTACCTGCTGAAAATCTGCTGATAGAAATTGAGAATTGCTCTGACCTCACGGATGTATCCCATTTTCAGAAGACCTCTGGCCACGCCGAGCTGATCACGCACATAGGCCATATGGAAATTATGTCCGGCGATCACTGCCCCCTCCTCCGACTGTTGTGACAGGATCAGAACTGCCGTATTCTCTACAGCCTGTACCAGGCGCTTTCCGGAAGGAAGGGAACTGGAAAGTATTTTTTCTCTGATATCCTCATTCAGCCGGATCCTCCAGGACTTTTCCACATTTTCCAGCAGTTTTTCCGGTCTTTCCCTCAGGATCTTCTCCGTGTTCACGATACATTCCGGATAATCACTTCCTCCGACGGAATACCAGACTGTCTTTCCGGGGCTGAGGACGAGCAGGCCCTCTTCTTTCAGATGAGCGGGACCACAGACCAGGAACTGATGAGCAAGGTCATGGATACACGGATAATGTGCCTGGTCATAAACCGATATTCCTGCATCTGCATACGCCAAAAAACCCAATCCGATATCTGCTCTGTCAAATCGTTCACTGTTCATCACAGTTTTCCACCCCGGTTCCACTGTGATCCGAAACCGGATCTCACATTTCAATTCACAGATCCGGATAAAACATGGCATATCTTCTGTCACAAAATCATAAATGATCCCCAGCATCTTGTCTGTCCAGTCTGTCAGGCCGTGCATCCATATTCCGGTCTCCGCTTTCCGTTTTGTCACGATACGGATTTCTTCCGGTCCCTCCCACTCTGTATGCATGTAAGATGGAGTGCTCAGCAGCGGGCCGAATATCTGATGGATATTGATCCCATCCATATAGACACACAACTTCCCGTTTCCCAGACAGAAGATCCTGTGGCTGTTATCTACAGAACTTTTCCTGTTTTCTTTCTCTGCGTTTTTATACATTTTTCAGACCGCCTTTTTTCTTTCATCCTACCGGTCTGAACACGTTTTTTCCATACACAGTATTACGCTCTTTTTGCCTTAATTCCCGAAAAACGAAAAGGTGTACCATGCGCCGGACTCTGTCCCTTCGCACAATACACCTTTCAGCTTCTCCCCGTCTCAATTTTCACAAAATTTTTCATTGATTTTTTCTCTATTGATACATATAATATAAGCGTAAAAACGTTTTACAGTGTACGGCATAAAAACACTGTTTATGCAAACACGTTTCGCAATGTACGGCAAAGAAACATTGTTTATCAGCCTCCGACGAGAGCCGGGGGCTTTCTTCTACAAATTTCCTCATACCCTTTCTGTGGAAGCAGAAACACACATCCATTTTCGCCCTAAATCGGCAGAAACCTTTGATTTACTGAGCTTTTCTCGTCATCAGGGCAATCACCTCGACTGTATTTTCGTTGAGCAACCGAATTGTATCGCCTTCACAGCCGTTATAATACACCGGGAACTTAAAGCCGATCTGCTTTATGATGCGCCCGCTGCCGTCCCTTTCGGGATACAATTCGATTGTCTTGATGAACGTTCTCATGAATTCCTTCTTTTCAAGATCCGTCATCTTTCCATATATCTTATCAAATTCCAAGAGGAATTGATAGACCTGTTTTCCGGTGATCTGCTCCCCGCAGGAAGCGGAAATCTTCGTCTCCACATCCGAAAGCATCTCCTCCAGTTCCGAAATCCGGTCATACAGGTTATCCAGGCGTTCCTGCATATCCTGATACTTCCGCTCGTAATGCCGGTCGTTCACGTCCAGCTTATCCAGCATAAGCACCAGCTTCTTTTTGGCGCCCGTCACCTGCAGGAGCCTTCCCTTCATCTGCTCCCGTTCCTCTTCCAGGGCGGAGACATCCACTTTCTCATGCAGCTTGTCCTGGATAAAATCCCGGAACTTTTCCATCGCCACCATATCACGGATGATCTGAACCACTTCCACATTCAGTTCGTCCTGATTCAGGGAAGGTTTAAAGTCGCAGAAATGTTCTTCGTCAATCTTCTTCCTGTGCTGGCACCTGTAATAGAAATCGTCCTTGTACTCACCGGTCTTTTTATTTTTCCTCCGTCTCACCGTCCCGGCCATCCCGGAACCGCAGACCGGACATTTCAGGATTCCGGATAAAATATGCTCATGGTCCAGGCTGTGGGTTTTATCCCATTTCACGCCCGTGACCTTACGCTTGGCCCTGGCCGCCTCCCAGGTCTCCTGGTCAATGACCGCCTCATGGAGCCCTTCTGCCAGAAGATACTCCTCCTTCTTTACCCGCCGGTACTGGTCCCTTGTCCCTTTCACCTTTTCCGTTGCGTTCTTCCCGTACGCGATCTTGCCTGCGTAGACCGGATTATCCAGGATTTTCAGGACCGTGCTCCTGGTAAAATGGCCCACCTCCTGCTCCCGCAGCTTCTTTTTGGAATACCCGTGCTGATTCAGATACTTGCTGATGGAATCCGCCCCCATGTCCGTATGGACAAATTTTTCAAAAATCAGCCGGACAATCTCCGCTTCTTCCGGGTTCACAATCAGCGTGCTGTTTTTGGAATCCAGGAGATACCCGAAAGGCGCCTGCCCGCCGTTCCATTTCCCTTCCCTGGCTTTCTGCCTGCGCCCTTCCATCGTCTGGACCAGGATATTTTCCCGCTCGATCTCAGCCACGGCAGACAGCACGGTGATGGTCAGTTTCCCGGAATCTTTGGAAGAATCAATCCCGTCTTCCACACAGATCAGGTTCACGCCGTAATCTTGGATATACTGCAGGGAATTCAGCACATCCGCCGCGTTCCTGCCAAACCTGGACAGCTTGAACACCAGGATATAACTCACCCCGTCCCGGTCATCCGCCACATCCTGGAGCATCCGTTGGAATTCCGGCCTTCCGGTAATGCTCTTGCCGGACTTACCTGCGTCACAGTATTCCCTGACAATCTCCATGCCCTGAAACTCCGCGAATTTCACCAACCGGTCCTTCTGGGCATCCAGGCTGTAGCCGTCCACCTGCATGGCAGTAGAGACCCTGATATAAAGATAGCATTTTTCTTTGTTCTTCACGCTTCCGCCTCCTCATATTCTGCCGTCTCCGGCACCATCCGGAAATGCTTCAGGGCGTCCAGGATCGCAAATTCCTTTTCCTTCGGGCATTTCGGGACGCGCGCCTTCGGATCCTCCGGCTTATTATAGTTCTCCCCCATCTCTATGCCGTATTTCCGCTTGATCTGGGCGATATACAGGGAGGATACTTTCAGCCCGGCCGTTTCCAGGACATACGCCTTGATCTCCGCATAAGTCGCTTTCGCTTCCGGCACGGTCACCGGCAGTTTCCGGCAGTCCAGTTCAAAAGACACCATTTCATCCGGGAGCTCCGGATCCCCGGATGCCGCTTCCCCGTCATAGAAAACCGGGAACCGGAAGGCGATGGATTTCAGGATCCTTCCATCATCCTGCTCTTCCGGGA
Source organism: Lachnoclostridium sp. An169 (assembly GCF_002160525.1). GTDB lineage: Bacteria > Bacillota > Clostridia > Lachnospirales > Lachnospiraceae > Mediterraneibacter > Mediterraneibacter cottocaccae. Next base: position 200,478 of record NZ_NFKT01000003.1, on the reverse strand, counting down.
ACACCTCGATCCTCTCAATGAACTGCCGGCACAGTTCCCGCCGCTCCGCGCAGGTCATTTTCCTGTAAAGCCGGTCAAAATGGTCCAGGATGCGGCTGATCTGTCCGGAAGAATGGATCCCTTCCCGGACTGCGGCCAGCTTTTTCCTCACCTTCCCGATTTCTGTCTCCAGCTGCTCGATCCGGTCATAGGCGGCGTCAATCTTCTCCTGGATAGCATCATAAGCCTTGTCATATCCATCCAACAGGGCATCCAGATGGTCAAGTTCCCCGCCCAGTTTGTATTTCAAGTGTTCCTGTCCATGCAGCTTCCTGCGCAGGTCTTTCAGCTTCCCCTCTAAAGCCGCTTCCGATGTGGAATCTCCCACAGCTCCCGCAAACGCCTTCTGGAATTCTTCCGTCCGTGTCAGCTGTACAAGGATCTCCATCACGGCGCCATCCAGCTTCTTCTGATTATAGGTGTGATGGAAACCGCATCGCCGCCCCTCGGATTTCCGATAATACCGGCAGGCGTAATAGTGGATCGGCTTGTAATGCCCGCCTCTGTTCCGGTTGATAGTTTTGCTTTTTTTCACTACCAGCCCTGCCCCGCACACAGGGCATTTCACCAGGCCGGACAGCATGCTGATCCGTTCCGGTTCATCCTTTTCATAACGGACGGCACCCTGCTTCCTCTTAGTCTGTACCCTTTCCCACATTTCTTCCGGGATGATCGCTTCCTGCTTTCCCCGGACTGTGATTTCTTCCCTTTGGTCCTTTTCTGCTCTCCCCCTGTTCATCCTGCGGAAATATACGATCTTCCCGCAGTAAAAAGGATTGTCCAACACACCGGCCGCAAAATCCCGGTTAAAGGAACAGGAGCTTCCTTTGGAAATCCGCCGGTACCCATGGTCATTCAGCCACCGCACCACTGTGGCCAGCTGCATTTCCGGTTCCAGATACTTGGCGTAGATCAGCCGGACAATCTCCGCTTCCCCCGGCTCCACTACCAGGCTGCCGCCCTCATTCCGGTATCCGAAAGGCGCGGGGCCGCCCGCCCAGCCTCCCTCCATCACCTTCTGCATCCGCCCTGCCATAAACTGCACCCGGATGTTCTCCCGCTCAATCTCCGCCACAGCGGACAGGATGGCAAGGGTCAGCCGCCCGCCCTGGGTGGAACTGTCAATGCTGTCTTCCACACATACCAGATCCACGCCGTAATCCAGAAGCGTCTGGATGGACTTCAGAACATCCGCAGCGTTTCGCCCGAACCGGGACAGCTTAAATACCAGCACATAAGAGATCTGATCCTTTTCACTGGCAATGTCCTCCATCATCTCCATAAAGGCAGGCCTTCCGGCAATGCTCTTCCCGGACCTTCCGGCGTCACAGTATTCGCCCGCGATTTCAAGGTTCTTATATTCCGCATACTGGCGCAGGCGTTCCTGCTGAGCCTCCAGGCTGTATCCTTCCGTCTGGGCGGCCGTGGAAACACGGGTGTAAATGTAGCATTTCTTTTTCACGTCCTCACCTCTTTCGGTTGCTCACTGTCACACGGTTCGCCGTGCATGATTAATATATCGGAGTCCGGCATCCCCGCCAACTCGCAGGACGCACAAGGTTTCTCCCTGAAAACTATGCAGAACGCACAGAAAAAGCCGACAGCCCAAATGACTGCCGGTAAGGACATGATTTCAGGATGTTTGTTCGGCAGATCCCTGCGTCTTTTCTTCGTCCAGTTCCTTCAGTATTTCAGCGCCGTACTTCTGGATCATCCGCGCCATAAACTCAGCACAGCACTCCATGTTCAGGGCAGCCTGTTTTTCTGTGTACATGCCTGTGTTGACCAGTTCCCTTCTTTCCATGAGTTTCCCGCCTCTCCTGCCGCAGGGATAAGCCCTGCTTTGTTTTCTCATGTCACAGGCAAAGAAAAAACAGTTATATTTACCCTCCCGCCAAAAATCACAAAAAGAAACCCGTCGGCACATTTTTCCAACGGGTTCTAAAGATTTTATTTATTATCGAACAGACTGATCTGCCAATATTCACTTTTTTCCGGAAATTCTTTCAGATAATCAAAAATTTGATCTGTCTGATACATGATTCCTGCCTTACGGCAGGTTTCTCTGAAGATATGCAGAAGGTGTTTGCTATTCGGGCTGTTTATTACATAGTCATATCCATATTTATTCCAATATTTTTCTGACAATCCTGGAAATACTTGATCCAGGGCATGATAGAAATATTCCCGGTTTCCCTCCCGCAGAGTAACACCCATTCCAAAATTTACAATACCTTTCACACCCGCAATCACGCAATATTCCAGAATTCCTTTTAAATTTTCCTCTGTATCATTAATAAAAGGGAGAATCGGAGTCAGCCATACGATAGTCGGGATCCTTTCTTCCTGCATTTTTTGTAAGACCTGTATTCTTCTGCTTGTTGTGCAGACATTCGGTTCCAAAATCCTGCACAATTTATCATCGTAAGTTGTCAGAGTCATCTGCACTACCGCTTTCGTCCTTTCGTTGATCTGGCACAGGAGATCCAAATCCCGCAAAATCCGATCCGACTTTGTCAATACAGCGGCTCCGTACCCATACTGCCGGATCAGTTCCAGACATTTTCTGGTCAGTCTCAGCTGTTCTTCACAGGGCAGATATGGATCACACATAGCACCTGTTCCGATCATGCATTTTCTTCTCTTTGACCGGAGTTTCTGTTCCAAAAGAGCCGGGGCATTCCGTTTTACTTCGATATCCTCAAAGGGGTGGGTAAAGCCATAACATCTGCTTCGGCTGTCACAATAAATGCATCCATGGGTACAGCCCCTGTAAATATTCATCCCATTGTCTGCGGATAGAATTCCCTTAGCATCAACAAAATGCATTTTTCATCTCTCCTGTTTTCTTTAATCTATATTGCATCCAGAAAATTCAGTAAATTATTTCCAATGCTTCAGTTTGGAAAGGAACGTGTCAAATTGCAAATATCTTTCCTTATCTGGCAAATTATTAGGATTCGGCATATGTTCCACAAGATAGTTCAGCAATTCGTCTTTTGACGGATATACAAATTTCCCATTTATATAACACCACTTACAATAGTCTTCATTAAAAGTTCCATCCGTCTCTCTGCTGATGCAATCATCCTCGTTTAAAGGCATTCCGCAACATTGACAAATCAGCTGTCTCGGGGAACCAAGGAGTGTATTAATTGATATACCAAATTCTTTTGACAGCAGCTTTAATGTGTCAGTATTCGGCTGTGTTTCTCCGTTTTCCCACCGGCTTACCGCCTGCCTTGTAACCATGACCCGTTCCGCCAGCTGATCCTGCGTAAGATTATGTTTTTCCCGCAGGGTTTTAAGTATTTTCCATATTTCCAAACTAAATTCCTCCATTCAAAATAATTGACAGTCTTATTATGCTCTTAAACAGCAAAAGATGCCAGCAACCTGCTGTTGCTGCAATTCAAGATATCAACCGAATGCGTCCCCTAATTAATTTTTTTATCGGATGGCGGATCACTGTCCTCCACTTTTCCTGCGGGACACGTCTGGCATCTGAAAGATAGATTTCATGATGCATCCGGCCGCTGGAAAAATCATTTGCATATCTATTTTCTCTGAGAAAAGCATCCATCAGAGCAATGGTCCGGGGTTCCTCGTCAAAAGCACCCATATGCATACACTGGACGCACAGACCTTCTTCGATGGTCAGGAACTCCACTTTTGAAAAATCCTGTTTCTTTTTTGACTCAGCTTCCCGGACCGCCCAGTCAAAATCTGCCTTCTTCACAAAATCCGGAAGACGGATCACGGAAATCCACTGGAATTCTTCCTTTCTTTCATAGTCGATCCCCTCTATGCCCTCCTGCCGCCAGAAGCCTTCCAGTGGAGGCACCACATAGTCAAAATATCCCCGGATTTCATGACTGCCTTTCTTACTCATCTTAATGGTAAACGCAATTCCATACAAAAGCCCGATCGATTCCTTATAGGCCCCGCCGTCTTCATTGGGATTTCCTTTCCCCCGAACCGCAATATAATTCATCTTTGAGACCTCCACAAGCTGCGGCTTTTTACCTGGAAGATAAAATTCCTTGTATTCTTTTTTATAATCAAATGCCATCTGTCGTTCTCCTTCTTTTTCTGGGTTTCTTTGCCTTTGGTTCCGGAAGTTCTGGATACATTTCTCTGACCATCTCACACAGTTTCCCGCTGTCTTCCAGAATCGTACAGGGCAGCAGCGCCGGCGGAGTATCCGCCCATACCTCCTCCCGGCAGTCCGGCATAAACCGTCTGGTCGCAGCCGTATCTTTTACAGCAAATCCATCACCATATATACCGCCGATCAGCTTTTCACGATAATAAAACAGCCAGCCGCCCATCATGGGAATGTATCGGATCTCTCCCAGCGGAGCCAGTTGTTCTGCCACATAAAGCGCCAGTTCCTTTTGCGCCATAAATCTCCCTCCTTTTGCCTGTTTAGCCTCTGTCCTCTCTTCGGTAAATGGCTGCAATGCTTTCCGCCGTTTTCAGAAGTTTTCCCCTTACTTCAGCCGGCTCCAGCACCCTGGCCTTTTCCCCGAAAGTCAGCAGCCATCCCACCAGGGAACTTTCATCGGTATAATCCATCTCAAACAGCAGCCGTCCGTCTTTCTGTTCTTTGAAACAATGAGGGCCAAACTCTTCCACCAGCCGCCATTTTACATCCGGTTCAAAGAGGACCTTTACCCGGATATTCGCCGGAAAAATCCTTTCATTGGAAAGATCCGGCATGGGTACCTGTCTTGGGGCAAATTTTTCTTCTGTCTTTTTCAGCTCCTCCATCCGGTTCAGTTTGAACATACGGAAATCCTTTCTTTTCCGGCACCATCCCCAGACATACCAGCTGGACCATTTAAAGATTAGATAATAAGGTTCTGCCATTCGGACACTTTCACCGCCGGGAGCAAAATAGTGAAATGCAATCTGTCTGCGTTCTTCGATGGCGTCCTGGATCAAAGAAATTTTTGGTGCCAGAGATTCTTTATACCAGGATGATAGATCAATCAGCACAGAATCCCTGCCGCTGACAAAATCCGACGCTCCGGCCTGCAGTTTTTCCATCAGCTGCGCGTAATAGCTGCTCCCGCTGACACTGTCCAGGCTCCGCAGCCCCGCCAGAATCATCTGCATATCCCTGGAAGTCAAAAGGGTTCTGTCCATCCGATATCCTTCCATGATGCGGATGCCTCCCCCAGCCCCCTGCAGCGTGCTGACAGGAATCCCAGCTTTGCACAATGTATCGATATCCCGGTTTATCGTTCTTCTGGAAACCTCAAACTTCTCCGCCAGTTCCGGCGCTGTACACTTTTCCTTCTGCAAAAGAATGGATAAAATACCGATCAGCCTGTCTGTCTTCATTTGCTCCACCTGCCTATATCATAACAATCCAAACACGACAACTGTATGTCATGTACATTTTAACATTCGTTCAAAAATAAAAAAAGACCTGCGCGCATGTCAATCCTTAAGACAGTCGTTTCCTGCGAAGGCTACTGTATTTTTTCTTTGTTGCTATTGTAATACTACCAGATTTCCATAGTGTCTTTTAGTGTCCTACTTTCAAAACATTATCTTGAACTCTTTTTCACCAATCAGTATAATTTAAGCGAGGGGTGAGAATATTGAAGTTTAGATTATGGATTATATATAAGAGAATTTCAAGGATTGTTAAGAATATCTATCATAGTCGATTTCTATGTTGGCTTAGAAACACCTTACTTTTTAATATTGTGATAATGACTATTCTTGTATTGGGTATAGTATATGTTTTATTCCTTTTTTCTCCGTCAGAAGCGAATGTATATTTTTCAGACAAAGTAAGTGAATTAGAATTTTCCGCACAGTCAGTAAGCGGCACTCTTGAAACTGATCATATCACTTTACAAATAGAAACAGATTGTAAAATAAGATTAGATAATTTTTGCATAAACTATGAAAATGAAAGGTATGATAATATTCAGTACTTACTTCTATCCCTCAAAAAAGACGCACCGTTTAGTCTAATTGGTATCCAACGAAATGACGGTATTATTACATCGGCTTTTTTTACAGATCAAAGTTTGATAGGAATAGAAGATTCTGTAAGATGTTTTAACAAAGACATAATTTTTAACAATGGGATACTTTTAGGCGGATTGGAAAATGCTGAATATAAAGTCTGGATAACAGGAGCTGATGTCACGGCATTGGATTCAAACAACACAGAAATATTCGAAGCCACTGACTTTTGCTTTGAAATAAATGAGGATATGAATGGAACAGCATATTTGACAACAGATGTAAAAACGACCATAAAAACGCCGAATATCTTAAGAAAATACAACGAACTCCCAGATGTTAATTATTGCTCTGCAGACTTTAAAGGGGTAAATAATGCAACATATGTGGGAAATGGAGACCTCTTGTTTTCTCCATCTGTTTCCCCTGAAACTTACAGTATTTATGAACAAACCGTTGATTTTCATGGAGTAGCAACTCAATTAGACGCCTCGATAATGATAACGGAAGATTCCTTGGAAGACAATATTGTGCTAACCATGAACGGAAAAGTAGATGACGCCTATATATCCAATATGACCTTATTTCCAACTTTTTCAGGATGGTATAAAGATAATATTTACTTAGCTCCTTTAAGTTTGGTATCTATAGTATTCGGTTCCATCTCTTTGCTGAAGAAAAAAAGAAATACTTAGAATTGCTTAAAAGGCGCATTCTCCATCCCCGGAAATGCGCCCTCTTTCTTATTCCTTTCCCGCCGGTACAAAAGCGAAGCATTGATCCAACGTCTTCTTATGCAACTTGTGCATATACCACAGATCGTAATCCATTTCCACGGCAATCTTCTCCCAGGAATAAAAGCATAAGTATCACATCTCCAAAATCGTCTGATATTCCGGGTTGCTGACCCGCTTGATCACGTTTACGATCTCCTATTTCAAATCCACCAGCCCTCCGTCTGAGCAACATTAGAAACACGTGTGTTAATATAGCATTTTCCCCTTTTCACCGTATCCCTTGGAACTTCATTATGTCGTGCTTTGCTCCGTCTGCCAGCACCCTTTTTCGTTTTTTGCTCAAAAGCCGTCGGATCACAATTCTATGACTGGCGGCTCCTGCTACTCTTTTATAACCTGCTCCTCTGTCTCTATCTCCTCCAAAACAGCTTTCCCATACTTTTCAACCATACTCACAAGGAAATTTGCACAGTGCTCCATATTGGCTTTTGCCTTTGGAGCCAATTTTTCTGGCTTCTCCCCATCCTTATATTTTAAAACAATCACCTGACTAACCTCCAATTCTTCTTTTCTGAAGGTCTAAGTATAAGTTTCTTGTATATTCCGATTTTGAGCAAAAAAAATAATGGCCGGTAAAGAACTATATCAAGTTCTCCACCAGCCATTATTTTTAAATCCTTCGGGCGTAATCCAGGGAGATCCATCCGGCGCCGGATTTCAGTTTCCCCCAGCGGGAGGCTCCCTGTCCGTTTGCCTCCTCCACAATGGTAAAGACACCTTTCCCGGTATATTTCCCGGTCTTCCCGTAATCCGTCCCCGACCCTTTCCGGATATTCAGATCCGTAATGGATACCTGTACCAGATACGGAGAAAATCCGCTTCCGGATCCCGATCCTCCATAGACAGCCTTCCCGGATTCATCGTATACCGTATACCCAGGATTCTCATCCGCACACTTCTTAGCATTGGCAAGCACTTTGAACGCCCCTTTCTGGGACTTCGCATCTGTCCAGGACTTCCTGACCCGGTACCATCCGCCGTTCTCCGGCTCCGTTGTCCCGGCCCCTCCCATAGCCGCCTTCACATCCTTCCGGAACCTGTCCATGGTATAGCCCAGGCCAAGCCCCTTCCACAGATGCTCCGGATCCCCATGGTTGGAAGCGATCCCCCGGCTGTGTCCTTCCCTATGGCTGATGATTACGCCGTCCGCGGCTGGGTTCAGATTGTATTGTTTGCACAGGTAAGCAAACAATTCCACTGCCGCCTCGTAAGTACGCTTCGCCACTGCCCTTGCCGCCGCCAGATCAGAACAGGTAAAGTTTGACCCGGACGTATACCGGATGCAGGCAGGCTCGCACATCTCCACCCCGATGTGGGTATTGTTCCCGCTCCCTTTGCTGCCGGAGCCGCAGTGCCAACCCCGGTGGTTCCAGGGCAGGGTCTGGTACACCGTCCCGTCATTCCCGTCAATGAACCCATGCACACAGGCATTATCATAGGACGGGCTGTTCCAGGAATTGATAAACACAGACGCCTTGGGCTGGGGACAGCCCACCGAATGGAGCATCAGCCCCTTCACCGCGATCTTCCTCCCTGCCGTATAGCAGGGATTTTTCGTTAAAATACTCTGTACTAACTTCATCTCATTTCTCCTCCGTTTCTGTTTTTTCCGCCCGGTCATGGAGCTGCTCCAGCACCGTCTTGATCTTCTCCGGCACCGGAAGCCCCAGGTGCGCCGCGTTCTCCAGAAGGCTTACGCCCTCATTGGAGATATAGAAAAAGATCACCGCCGTCCGAAGCACCGACCCGGTGCCGATGACATGGACATCCAGGATATTGGCGATCCCCACCAGAAGGAAGATCAGCACCTTCCTGCAGATGCCCTTAAAACCCACATTGCTGGACAGCTTCCGGTCGCTGACCGCGCACATCACGCCGGTCAGGTAATCCGCCGCCGAGAAAGCTACCAAAGCCAGCAGCAGGCCGTCACATCCGCCCAGGTAATACCCCAGCCAGCCGCCCACCGCGGCAAATACCATCTGGATCATGTTCCAAAATTCTTTCATTGCTTTTGTTCCTCTCTTTCCCATAAGAAAAGACGCCCCAAAAGAGCGCCTGCCAGTCAGTTTCTCTATATAAAGTGCCGCCTGCCCTTTTCAGGACAGTTTTTTCCCTTACGGCACGGGATCGGGTTGTTCCGTCAGCGTGTAGGTGATCTTCATGGTTTTATCCACGGTCTTCACCACCGCTGAGGAAAGGTTGTTGATGGACGCCAGGTACGGCGTCAGGAGATAAGCCGTCCGGTACTCATTCCCATAGCTGCCGCCCCAGCCGATCAGGAAATTCTTGTACTGGAACAAGGGCGTTGCGGCATTGTTGAGCCTTACGTTTCCCTGAGTCTGGATCACTGTGTCCTCCGCCGTGATCTGGAAATCCCCACCGATGATCAGATCCCCGATGAGCGTCAGGTACAGCTCGCAGGATCCGGTCTCGCACAAGGGCTTCCACTTGGACGTAAAACCGAACTCGATCAGCGTCACATCCGTGGAGTTGGAAAGGCTGATCTTATAGATCCCCTTCTTGTCATAGGCAGGCACATACAGATACCCGCCCCGGATACAGCATTTCACGCTCCGCTCCGGGAAGGAATCCAACGCCCTGGTACCCACATCCATCAGTTTTGCGTTGGACAGCGTCCACTGCCCTTCCGTAAAGGAATAGTCTGTCTTGGAGATTTTGATCCAGAGCATCAGGGCGTCCCCAGAGGAATTTCCCTCATTGGAGAACCCGTACCAGTACCCGTCCTGCCCGTCCAGAAACTCCCCGTACTTCGTATAGCTTCCCAGGAACTCAAAAGTCTCCGGCGTCAGCACTTCATCCTCCAACACCGTATAGGTGGAATCATCCAGTTTCTCATTTAAGCCGATGGAAAACACCGGGATCCGAAGCTTCCGGATCCGGACACCCGCGTTCTCATAAGTGATGGAATACAAAAGGCTGTCCTCAAAATCCAGCTCCACCGCCTCAAACAGCACCATCTTGTTGGCGTCCGGGATTGCCCCGATATCCGCCGCCTTCAGCTGCAGGAAGGCGCTGGCGTCCCCGGTCAGGCTGCCGAAGCCGTTCTCCCCGCCGAAGGAACTGGTCAATGCCACCGCCGCGATGGTGCCGTTCCCCTGATTGGGCGTAAACTCCCAGACAAACTTATATCCATTGGAGATGGCCATGCTCTCCGTCAGGTTCAGGCTCCCCCTGGCCAGGTTGGCCGTGGAATTCACGTCATTGGAAGCATAGGCCACCGGCAGGTTGTCCGAGCTCTCGTACAGCAGTTCCTCATCCTCCGCCAGCGCTTCGGAAAAAAGCAGGATGCCCCCGATCATGTTGGGGCAGATAGGGAGCAGGTTCCCGTTCCAGAGCAGGGCATCGTCATACTCCCCGGTGGCGGCGTAAAAGATCCCCATGGGATTTAAACCCAGGATGTTGTTCACCGCCTCGGTGATCATATTCTCTTCCGTGACGGTCTCCACCGCCCCGGTATTTTCATCTGTCAGTTCGATCGTCATAACGCCTTTTAAAACCATATCCGTTCTCCTCCCGTATTCTTATTCTGTGCCGCCGGATCCCGGCAGCGTTACCGGCCGGCAGAACGCCCCAATCCCCGGCTTTGCCGCCAGGGTATCTGTATAGCTCCTCTGCACCAGTTCCATAGTTTCCGTAGCAATAGTATCCGAAATCCCTTTCGCTTTCAGCCCGCCGCGGATCCCGAACAAAGCAGTCGATTCCTCAATGTCGATCCTGCCGTCCCAGGCCGCCGCGGCAGCCATGGCCTGGCCGCTGATGGAAGCGATGCAGTCCCCGATCCCCACACTGCCGGAACCGCCCTCCATCCGCAGGTACACGTTGAAGGTATTTGTAATATTCGGCACGATATTTTCAATCGGATAATACAAAGACAGAATGTGCTTCCCGCTGTGCCAAGTCTCCACCGGATAATGGAGCAGGATCTCCGCGTTGTTCAATTCAAAGGTCACATAGCAGACCGCCTTCCCGTCCTCTGTCCAGTTCACCGGCAGACTTACATCCACAGAAATATCCGTGGTCTCTTCCCCGGCAGCGCCATCCTCAGTATCCCCAGCTTCCGGTTCCGTCCCGGACGGACCGTCTCCCGTTCCATCATTTCCTTCCGCCGCCCCGCTCCCGGCCGAAGGAAACGGGATCACAATCGTGCCGCTGGCATTGACCGACCTTGCAACCGAATCAGCCGCCACATCCACCACTACCTGCCCGAAGAACTGGGCGTGGTTTTCCTCTTTGGAAGCGAACTCAATGCTGATGATCCGGACATCCGTCTCTCCGATGGAATACTCAGAAACATTGGTAAAGGTATGGATGCCGATCTTTCCCGCTTCGATCTGGTTTAAGAGTCCAGAGATGTTCTTATCATTCTTAGACTTTGCTTGGGAAAGCCTGGGATTCTTCCCCACACATTTCAGGCTCTGCCTGCCGCCAATCTTGACCGTAAAAGATGTCACACAGGTGATCTGCCGGGCGTCCGCCTGCCCGCCGGAGAAGATCAGTACATCCCCCAGGTCCAGCGCCGGGTTCCCGATGGTATCCGAATCAAAGGGCACGTAATTGACCGCGGACAGGGCGGTCAGGATGTTCCCGCACAGCTCCGCCCTGGTTTCTTCCAGTCCGAACTGCAGGAGGGGATTGACTCCCAGGTTCATAGTCAGTCCGTCATCTTCTTCCAAAGCGTAATACTCGGAAGTCTGCGTCCGCAGGTTGGTGGAGCTGACCGCTGTGTACCGGGTCACAAAATCAGAGAAACTGCTGGAAAACCGGTGCTTCTGCAAGATCTCCATCACCGGAGTTTCCCCGTACTGCCGAAACTCCAGCTTCCCTTCCCGGTTGACGCAGAAGAATCCGCCCAGCACCTGCGCTGTAAAATACAGCACGTCCCGGTAGGTCTCAATGTCATTCTCCGGGTAAATGGAAAGCAGTTCCGATCCGTTGGGAAGCGCCTCAATCTCCGCCTGGCTCTGCGCCAACTCCACCCCGCAGGCGGTACTGCACAGCGCCATCATCCCGTAAGCCGTTCCGATGGTCTCAAAACCATTAAAAGCCCGGTCAAAGCGGAGCATCCGGTCATAAGCCTTCAGTTCCAGCACATGCACCGTCCGGTTTGCCTCGCTCACTTCAAAGATCCCCATGGGGACAGCTTCGTAAGTCCCGTCCGCCAGCCGCAGGTGATAGGACAGTTCCATTTCCGCGTCCTCCAAAGTGTACCGGTCAATATCCAGGAACAGGCTGATCCCCATCTCCGCCGCGTACACGGCTCCCAGTTCAATCTCCGAATTGCCGCAGCACTGGGCTGTGATATAGCCGCTGCCTTTCACGATATCCTCCTGATCAAAAGGATACTCTGCTCCGGCCGCAGTTGTTATCTTCCCCGTCCAGTAATACTTCCGGGTGTTCCCCTGCACCGCCTGCAGGAACGCCTCGCTCACCGGGTACATCGGACACCCCTCCTTCCGTTTCCAGGCATCAAAAAAGCACCAATCATTTCTGACTGATGCTCTTGGCAATATAAAATATCAGAATTATATAACTCAACAACTTTTAATCTATCGTACTCCTGTTAAAATAAAATTCATTAACCGCTCTACATCATCAAAATCATCATAATCCCCGTGTATGCCCTCTCGATGATACACAATTCCATTTTTCTCATTTCTCTCTAAACAATCCAGGAGCTTTTCTTCTCCATATTTTTTAGCAAATAATGTAAATGTGTATGGTTTAATTTTACTCAATAATCCTTTCCTGCAATTTTCTTCACACTCATAACAATGTGTCAGTTCTTTTGCAATCGAACATTTTTTATTCTCACAAGAATCATTATCTGGACACCCATTTGAACCGCACCCATTGCAATCGACATTTTCTGTACATAAACAGCACGCAAGACCACATCTGGCAATTCCTAATTTCCGTTTCATAAAACCTCCTCATCTTTTAATTTGTTTATTCATATATTTATCCTTTCAAATTCTTCAAAACAGCAGAATTATTTGAAATAATAGCCCCGACAGTCTGACAAGTTTCCAACTCAGAACAGTTTCCGCAAGTAGAAACTCCTTTTCTTAAAGCGCATTTACGGATTTCACACATATGTTCACAAAATACTGTTTTTACTCCGTCCACACGACATCCCTCACAATTAATATGTTCCGGCAAAATTGGAGCATTATTTAACTCTGCCCACTGCTTCGCTGTTTTCTCCCGCAAAGCCTGATCATCATTGACGGTGGCCATGTATGCATCGCATTTTTCGCAGTCCAATCCGCAGTATCCAATCATATCTTTCATAGATTATTTCCCTCCAATGCTTTTCTTATGTCTGCAACAAACTGTGCCTGCTGCTTTTTCAGATATGACTTCACAAAAGGTTTCATCGGCCATTTTTTTGCTTCCACACACTCCATAAAATCTATCTCTGTTTCATTTCCTTTGTCTGTAAAAATACCGATCCAATGACCTGTCATATTGCTGTTTTCCATATCAAATTCCCAGCGTCTGTATGGCTCAACAAGCGTCACGGTGAATGTCGTAGGGTAGCCATCTTTGGTATATTCGATGAATTGCTTGTCGCTGATAACTTCTGTCTTACTCAGGTCGCTTCTCCAAGCTCCATAATTTTCAACATTCAAAACCAGCTCCCACACTTTACGAAGCTCTCCAGAAATCAGCGCTTTTATATTTGAAGTTGCCATTTTCGCACCCTCCTCAAATCAGTCATATTTCTCAATATGCACGGTGGCAATCGCCGACTGATTCGGCTCCCCGGTGATAAGATCCTGCGGTGCAGGCACAAGCAGCATAAATCCATCTTTACCATATCTCTGTTCATATCCTTGTGCATAGGATTCTTCTACAGATATATGCTGTACCTGCCCGATTACCATAGCCGTAATACCCGCACCGCTTAAATCCTGCATTTCTTTCAAAGTACATTCCATAGTGAGAAACGCTTCGTTAATCGCAGGTGCGTGAATAGTTTTTGCATTTGCAACCATAAAGCCGCCTGCCGCAAATTCATCGTCATTCATTCCATTTTGGTGAATAGTTTTTACCAGCTTATCGTAGCAATTTATCGGAAGGAAATTGATGCAAAAACATTTTTCCCTTTGGATATTGGCATAGGTGTGGGTATGCTGATATAAGTTTCCCATCACAGCGAAAAAAGCAGTCTTATCTCCGTGGAAGCAGCTCCACGAATGAAAGCAAACATTCGGTTTCCCGTTCTCTTTCCAAGTCGTGACAGCAAACAGAACGTTCGGTATTCCTGCCGTTACCTCAAAATGAGAAAACAAATCAAACTCCTCCGGATATGCCGGTTTAAAATGCTGCGGAAAATCCTTTCTAATCTCGATCTTCATACTTCACTTCCCAATTCATCAGGATCATGGGTTATTATTGGTTGGTAATAAAAAATAGGATTTGTCATTTTGTTCAATTTCCCGATAAATGGGGAGCTGCTTATCCTATAAAAACATTATAAATCACAACAACATAGACAAAAACTGCGGTTAAACAGGTAAGAACAAAACCACTTTTCTCTCTGCTATTTTTATATTCTACACTTCTTAACAACAAAAGAGTAGCAAGTGATGTAAGCATAATAGGATTTGCTATATCAAATGGAAGAACTTTTATTAATCCTAATACAGCAAAAAGTATTGTTATTATAGATAACAGAATTTTTGCGATTTTCATAACCTCACCTCTGTAACCTCCATCTTTTTCTCAAATATACCACAATTCCTCCCAAAAAAGAATACACATTCAGAACTCCTTCAGCGTAAATGACACCGTCCATAGCCCTTTCCGGGAAGTATCCTTCACCAGAGACGCCTTGTAACCTTCGATATACATTTCCGCCGTCTTCACCGCCAGCGTCTCCGTATCAAAATATCCCACCGTGATTTTTTCCTGCTGCTTAAACTCCGTCAAAATCTTCAGCCATTTTGCCGACACGGAAAACGTCACGGGGATGCTCACCACGCCTGCGCGCACCACATCCCGCTGCACCGTCCCAGCCTCCGTCTCCCCGCCGGAATCCGCTTCCACGTCATCCATCTGAACCTCATAGGAATCCGGCAGGGGGAGGGCTGTGCCGTCAAAAGTCAGATACTGTATAAATGCCATCGCTTATCTCCCTCCTGACCGCAGGTTCTGTCTTGCCTGCGCTGTAACTACCAGTTCATCCAAAAGCGTACCGCCCACATATACCGGGATCACGATGTTCCCCTGCGGACCGGAAAATCCCGCCAGGGCTTCCGATACCGCGGAAGAAATCCCGGAGATCAGGTCGGACATGTTCCCGCCGGATAAAGCGCCCTCGGCATAGCCATACTCTGACCCGTTCACTTTCGGAGAAATCACCATGTCCGAAGCCACATCCCGGACAGCTTTCTCCACCAGGTTCCGGTTCTTCTCAATCCCACTCGCCAGTCCCTTCATAAAGTCTGGCATCCAGGTCTCATAATCTGCCAGCGGCCCCTCATCCGGAGCCGAGAAATGCAGGAAAGAACGGATCCGGTCAGCCAGACCGGAAACGGTGTTGATCACACTCTGGATCATGCTGGAAATCCCGTTGATCAGCCCCTGGATGAAATCTTTCCCCCACTGGAACGCCTGCCCCGGCAGCCCGGTGATAAACCGGATGGCGGAAGAAAATCCATTGGAAACCACGGAATACAGACCGGAAAGGGCAGAGCCGATCCCGGAGACCATCCGCTGGAAGGCGGAAACCGCCGCTTCACGCAGCGCAGAGGCGATATTTACCACCGTGGTTTTGATTCCGTTCCAGACAGAAGACGCCGTCTGCTTCATGGCGGACCAAATCTGAGATGCAAACTGGGACAAAGCCGAAAGTACAGTTTCCACGCCCTGCTTCAGCCCCGAAGCCGCGGAAGTCACCACCTGACGGATTCCCGACCAGATCTGGGCGGCGGCATTCTTGATATTGTTCCAGATATTGGCCGCATCGGATGCAAGCTGGGAGAAATTTCCCGTCACCAGGTCGATCAGCAGAAGCACCGGAGCCAGAATCACATTTTTCAGCAGTTCAAAGGCACCGGAGGCAATCTGACAAATCCCCGACCAGATCCCCTGCAGGGTATTTTTCGCGTTCTCCCACAGAGAAGTAATCGTTGTAACCACCAGCTGGACAATAGGATTCTGCAGGATCGCGTTCCAGGTATCCGTGAAAAATGCGGATACCTGCGACCACAGGCCGCTCCACCAGTCCGGGATCGCAGAAAAAAAGCCGATGAAAATCTGGAACGCCGCCGGGATAGTCTCCGTAAAGAAAACCACCACCCCGTTCCATAACTCCATCAGCTTCTGGGATACCGCCTGCCACAGATTCCCGAACCACTCCGTGATCGCTCCCCAGTTTTTCACAATGGCGATGATTCCGGCAATGGCCGCCGCCACCCCAGCGATGATCCCGATCACCGGGAGCAGGGAAATGTTCAGCGCCCCAAAGGACACCGCCAGGGCCGCGATCACCGGCGTCAATGCAGTAAATGCCACAAGCAATGCGCCCAGGATGATGACAAAGTTCTGCACCGGCTCCGGCAGCATCCCGAATACCTCGCTCACTGCCGTAATAATGGCCACCAGAGGCGGCAGAACCACATTGGCCAACTCCACGATCTTTTCCCCAAGGGGAACCAGCGCCTGCTGCAGCTTCCTTGTATTGGCCTCCATCTCCTGCATGGGTGTCTGTGTCTGGCTGAACAGATTTTCCGCAGATCCGGCTACGCTGTCATATGTCTCTCCTACGGAAGTCAGGGAAGTAATAAACTTCAGGTTCCCATCCTCAGCCATGGTACCGAAGGCCTGCGCCGCCATGTTCAGAGCTTCCTGCTGGTTGGTGCAGCTGCCGATATCCGCCACAATGGAATCGATCACCTGCTTCTGGGTAGCCTCCCCGTTCTGCCATGCCAGGAACAGGGACTTGGTCTTCTGGGAATACAGGTCTATGGAATCCCCGATGGTCCCGTCCGCCAGACGGGTAGTCACCTCGTTGATGGCGTCATTGACCTTGTCCAGATTGTATGCCCCGCCCTGCAGGCCGTTCTGCAGAAGCTGGAAATACTCGGAAGCAGAATACCCCGCCTGCTCAAATTTTCCAGCGTACTCGGACAGATTGTCTCCTAACTCATTGGTCTTGTCCAGACCGTTCTGGGTACCCCGGACGATATAATCCATAGCTTCCTGGGCGGTCATGCCGTACTGCTTCATCAGAGAGTTGACACCCCGGAGGGTTTCATTCATATCAATCCCATACAGTTCTTCCAGAGTCAGCGCCTGCTTCGTCAGGTTGGTCAGGTCAGTATCTCCCAGATCTCCCAGGTTCTTCTTGACCATGATGACCGCTTCCGCCACTGCGTCCATGCTCTGGCCCACACCGGATCCATACACATTCTTCACAATCTCCGCGCTGGCTTCGGCTGCTGCTCCTGTCTCCCCGAAGTAGGCGTTCACCTTGGAAACCGCCGTCTCTGTCTCTGCGTAGGCATTCACCGCTTTATCACCCACATCCTGGATCTTATCCCCAACCACAGACAACTGGTCGGCGGCTTCCATCAGGGCTGCGCCTTTGGTGGCCTGGGCAATCTCCCCGATGTCATCCGCAGCGTCCTGGGCTGCGTCACCCACATCATTCAGATCGTTGATCAGGTTTCGGACAGCCTGCCCGTCATCCACCGTATCCAGGGCGGCGGTCAGCTGTTTGATATCCGCCTTCCCGCCGGTGACCGCCTTCCCGATCTTCTCCACAGCGGTTTTCAGCTGGTCAGAAGAAGCCGTCCCGTTCCGGATGGCCGTCACCAAACGGCTCCCCAGCACATAGGCATAATCATCCACACTGGATCCCGTAACCGCAAACAGCTTATTCAGACGCTCCGTATTGGCAGAAAGCCGTTCCTGCTCTGACTGCAGACCAGACAGATCCGCCTTATACCGATTCAGCGCACCTCTGGTCTCCTCCACCTCCCGCTGGAATGCCATGTACTGATCTTTTCCAAGATCCCCCCTCTCAAAGGCTTTCGCCACATCTTCCTGGGCCTGCTCCAGGGCTTCCAGCTTCTTTTCCGTATCCCCGATGGCCGACTGCAGAAGCTCCTGCTTCTGCGCCAGAAGAATGGTATTCGATGGATCCAGTTTCAAAAGGTTATTCACATCCCGAAGCTGGCTCTGGGTCTTCTTTATGGAATTGTTCACCGCGCTCAGCGACTTTTCCAGACCGCTGGTATCGCCGCCGATCTCTACCGTAATACCCTTGATCCGACCCGCCATGTGTCACCACCTCCTGAAAATAAACATAAAAAAGCCCGGATAAGTTCCGAGCATAAAAACAGCACCGATTATTTCTAACCGATGCTTTGAAATTAAAGTAATAATACTATTCACTCTTGTATTCAAATAAACTGCTGTAAGAAAACCTTATATCTCGCAGCTCATAATTAAAGAAATCAAATTTATGCCTATTCGTGGAGTAGTAAGTTTTTGCAGCTGCACTTAATTTACTGCATAGATTTACAATATTGACCTCCAGAACGCGTTTCTGCACCTTAAGTCCTTGTCCATAAGAAACACAGCTTGTTCCTCCGTCTGCAACATCGCTGATGGTGAGCCGGAATTCATCTACCTTGCATCGCTCTTCTTTTACTTTTCCCGCATCAATGTTTGGTGTTCCTTGATGAAACATTGAGTTTCTTAAATTATATATTAGTTCACCGCTGGAATAAGGCATGTCGCTGCCATAAGGATCCAATGGCTTTTCATACTTTCCTACATAGGTATCATACCATTTAATATACCGTACAGCAATTTTTTCTGTATCCGGATATTCCGCTTTACCGCAGATATCAGGTATTGACAACGCAAGCATCAGCGCCGCAATAAAGCATTCATTATCTATTGACCTCTTCATTTCATCTATAATTCGCATAAGCATATAATTATCCCCTTTTTACTATATAAATTTTTATGCCTTTGCTTCGGCTTGCTCGCAGCACCAATGTACTTTACTTTGGTCCAGTTTCATTGTCGTGACTTGCTTTTCTTGCAAACTGCAGATTGACAAATGAGTAACTTGATAAACAAACACCTTGCTATATTGATATGAATAATCTTTTTGTAATTCAGCAGCCCATGCGGCAAAATCCCTGATATCCGCATCGTCATATAAATCAAACATCGGCGCGTGAATAAACAAATAGGTTTTGTCCGTTTGGTAATCCCTTAATTTTCTAAGCTTTTCAGAAAACGCTTTTTTAAGCGGCTCAATGTTTACCCAAAAAGCTTCCCTCGGGCAGATTCCTGCAACAACTCCTTTATTCTCTAATACCCTATACCCTAACCGACCTAATTTGGATATTTTTACGGGAGAAATCTCACCCAGCTGTTTATTTTTTATCTGTTCAAAAATTCCTTCTGCATAGGCCTGATTCGCAATAAATGTCCTTGTAACTTCTATCCCGGTCTTATCTGACTGTTTTATATCAGGACGATCCGAAATAGTTAAATTGCAAAAATCCTGCGGCAAAAATTCTTCTAAAATATACTTTGCCAAATATTCATAATAATTTTTACTTCGTGAATGATTTTCCATCTGATCTCCCTGTTTGGCGACGCTTTTTGCTAAACGGCCTCTCTTTTTACTCTCTGAGTATAGCAAAAAAGAGAGGCCGCATCAATGAATATTCAGAACCTATCGAAGTCCTCCTGCGTTGCCACCACCGCATACTTATGCTCATCGTTCCGGCTCTCCACATACATATCATTCACCATCCCGATGGTCAGCAGATCCAGGTCCCGGATGGACAGCCCCAGCTGCACGCACCGCAGGAGGAACAGAGGTGTTGTCATTTCCCGGTCAGTCGGGCGAAGTTTTTTTTAGCCTGCACATCCGTCTGGGTGTTCAGCCCCCACAGTTCAATGATCTGGGGCAGCACCTGATAGATGGAAAAGGTGTTGAACCCATCCAGCCATTCCTCCGGCGTATCCGGGATGGACGGGTCAGCGTGCTTCGCCATCACATAGGCGATGTTCTCAAACATTTCCAGGGAAAACAGGTCCAGGTTGGAATTCTCCGGGTCATTCTTGTCAATCCCCTTTTCCAGATCCCGCAGATCCTTATAAATATCCCGGTGGAACCGCATCCGGTAGATCCGGGGGATAGCGGCGGAGGCCTTAAAAGCGACCTCCTGCCCGTCAATCATGATATTCCGTTTCATGCTCATAAGGTCTCCCCTCCTGTCTCATCATCTGTCCCCTGCTGGCCGGACTGCTGTGTCTCGGAGGTATCCGGCGTCACCTCCGGCAGATACACTGCTGTATACCATCCCGTATAGACCGTATCCGTGGTGCTGTCCCCGGTTCGGGCCTTCACATACCCATTAGCCAGGGGCGCCGCCGTAATGGCCAGCGTTTCCGTCTGTACCTCAATCTCTTCCTCATTGGTTGTAGACTCGATGTTAGGCCTTGCCGCCGAGCAGTTGTACAGCACATGGCGGATCTTCTTTACATCCCCGTCAAACTCAAAGAGCAGGGCAAAGTTCGCCGTCTCCACGTTGGCGCTCTCCACCAGCACGCTGTTGTCGTCCAAAGACTCCTTCAGCACATCCGTCCGGAAACTCTCCGGCACCATGGCCAGTTCCAGATCCCCCTCATAGCCCATATTGTTAGAGATTGTATAGTAGGCGTATCCATCCGCATAAAAGTTGGACGGCTCGCCGTTCGGCTCCAAAGACAAGGATACCGCTCCCGGCATAGCCACCGGCGTCCCAAAGGTCACCTCCCCGTCCTCATCCACTGTAATCAGCGCGTAATGCACGTTGCAGATATTAAATTTTACCTTATTCTTCTTCGCAGACATATCCTGCTCCCTCCATTTCTTTATCCGTCCTGCCCTGCGCTTTCCTCCCCTGACGGCATCTCAAACACATACAGGACTTCATACAGCTTTTCGCTGTCAATCCAGGTCTCCGATTTCTCATAAAAAATACCGCAGGCATCCAAAGCATCTTCCAGCTTTCTCTCCGCAGCTAAATCCTTCTGGTCCGTATATAATTCCACCCGCACCTCACTGATCCGGTAATAGACTTTCCCATCCGCGGAAAAGTTATCGCTCCCCGGCAGCAAGTAACAAAGAAACGGCGGATCCGGCGCTTCCCCTTCCGCAAAATGGTCATAGGCATAGGGAAAGCCGGCGCTTTTTAAAATTTCCAGAAGTTTATCCATCCCTCAGGCTCCTTTCGATCTCTTCTTCCAGCTGCCGGATCCCCTTCTCCTCCGCCGGGGCGATATGGGCTTTGCCCTCCACCCGTCCGCCGCCCCGCTTTGCATGGCCATACTCCAGCAGATGGGCCAGCTGGTAGCGGTTTTTGGAATGGACGGTCAATGTCAGGCTGGCGGAAGTTTCTTTCGTTTTCTTCACCGCCCAGCTTTTAGCGTAGTCCCCGGTATCCTTTGGGGCGTTGGCACGGATCTCCTTTTTTACCGTCTCCCCGGCATCCCTGACCGCCTGTTTCACATCCTCAGCAGCCAGATCCGCGTATTCCTCCAAAGTCTCCATAACAGCGTCCGCCAGTTCCCCGATCTGCACGGTCTGTCCCATGGTCACCGCCTCGCTTTCTCGCACCGGAACTTCAGCGCTTTCTTCTTATAGTTCATGTGGTCCACAGCTACGATGTTGTAAACCTCCCCTTGAAACAGGATACGGAAACCGTCCGCCGTCACCTCCGCCGCCCGTTTGCAGAAACGGACGGTAAAAGCAATGTCGGCTTCCGCCACCGTCAATCCGGCGGCTACCCTTTCCTGCCCGCTCTCTCCGCTGACCGTGGCATGGCAGGTATAATAATCCTCCCAGACATTCTTCCGGTTCCCAATAGAATCCGACACCACAGAATTCTTCTGGAAGGTCACTTTTACATTCAGAAGAGCAATCTCCATCAGAACGCCTCCTTCCGGCTGCCGAAGAGCAGGGCACGAAGCGTCAGGTTCAGGGCATGGTGGTCGGCTTCCTCCCGGTGTTCATACAAATATGCCGCGGTGAACATCACGGCTGTCTTCCCATTCTGAACCGATGCCAGTTCTTCCTCACTGTCCGTACGCAGGATATCCATGCACTGCCGTTCTGCCGAAGCTATGATAGTTTCAATTAAAGCATCATCGTCATCATCATCCACCCGGAGATAGTTTTTCATTTCCTGCAGCGTCACCATAGCCTTCACCTCCCGTCAGGCAGAGGGGTGTGAATCCGTCACACCCCTCTGAAGCTGTCCGCAGGCCATCAGCTGGAAGATCCTGATTTCTGCGCCAGCACCTTCACCGCCTCGGACAGCACCAGCTTTCCATCCACTCTCTGGGAGCCAAGGAAGCCCACCTGGCCGTTGGCGGCGTACAGTTCGTTCAGCCGCTTGAAGGAACGTCCCTGCCGGTCCGCGATCCAGTAATAGCTGAAATCGCCGAAGGCAATGGTCTTCGCCCCCGCCGCGATCACCGGCATATAGGCGGAGGTCTTCACCGGCCTGCCAAGCAGAGTGTCCGGCATACCGGCCATAAGGGACGGCTGCCAAAGGTACTGCCCCGTGGAATCCTTCAGCTTGCGCACCGCCTTGATGGTGGAGTCATTCAGCACCCATACCGCCTTCTTCCGGTAAGGGGATTTCAGGGAATAAAACAGGTCCATCAGCTCATCCGCCGTAATGGCTGTAGAGGAAGCCGCCGTCACCCCGGTCTCCGCTCCGCCTGTGGCAGCAAGAACGCCCAGAGGCTTCCCGGAGCCGTCCCCGGTAAAGAAGGCCTCTTCCTCCTTCGCCCCGATCCTTCTTGCAAACTCCTTCGCGATATAGGATTCCAGGTCAAAGACGCTGTCATTGAGAAGTTCCTCTGATACCTTGATCATGGTACCCACCTTATAAGCCCCGATGGATACCTGCCCGAAGGAATCATCGCTCTCTGTGTACGCCCCTTCCTCATCGATCCAGGACGCCGTCCCTTTGGTTGCCACCACCGGGATCTTCCGGTCGCCGCTGGAAGTACGGATCACGTTTGCCAGCTGGCGGAACACGTTTTCCTCTTCCAGGGCTTCCACCAGGGTACGCTCATACTCATCCGGCACCAGGTACCCGCCCTCGGAATCCGTCCCTTCCTCCAAAGCGTTGACCACGCCAGGAAGCGCCACCTTGGAGCGCATAGCGTTCCAGAAGTTTGTCCTGTATTCCTCCGAAGCGCGCCCGGTCTTTTCCTTTCCCGCGCCGCCGGATGCCGGACGTCCGGTCAGGGGCGTATTCACCGGCTGGGACAGTTCCCTCTCAAAGGCTTCCTGCCGCTCCATCCGGGCGATCTCTTTCCCCAGGTCCGTGATCTCCTGCTCCATCCGGGTATAGGCGGCGTCATCCTCCGCAGACAGCACACCTTTTTCATTCCTGTGGGAATCCAGAAACGCCTTCGCCGCCTCCCACGCCTTCGCCCTCTTTTCTCTCAGCTCTAAAATCGTCATGGTCATGTCCTCCTTCTAATTCTTCAATAAATTCAGCCGCTCGTAGAGACTGTCTACGCTGCGGCCCATCGGTTCAGTTTTCGGTTTTGTCCTGCACTTTGCCGTGATCTTATCCATTAAGGAATTGACTGCGGCGGCTTCGGAATAAAGCATGGATACCGCGGGCGGCTCCATGTCCTCCGGCAGTTCTGACCTTCCCAGAATCTCATCAGCAAAGCCAAGTTCCACCGCTTTCCCGGCATCCATCCAGGTCTCCGCGTCCATCATGTGGGACAGCTTCGCCCGGGACAGGCCGGTCTTGATCTCATAAGCGTTGATAATGGAATCCTTCACGCTTTCCAGCATCTCAATGGCCTTCCGCATCTCCCCGGAATCCCCCCAGGCGATGGTCGCCGGGTTATGGATCATCAGCATCCCCACCGGCGAAATCAATACCTTTGTGCCCGCCATGGCGATCACGCTTGCGGCAGATGCCGCGATCCCATCGATCTTTACCGTGACATTTCCCTTATAATCCATCAGCATGTTGTAAATCTGCGCCGCGGCCACGCAGTCCCCTCCGGGGCTGTTGATCCATACCGTAATATCGCCGCTCCCCGCCATCAGCTCCTCCTTAAAATGAGCCGGCGTGACTTCATCGTCATACCAGCTCTCTTCCGCGATCGTTCCATTCAGGAACAGCACCCTCTCAATCCTCTCCTCACCGGAATCCTGATCCCGGATCTTCCTGCTTTTCCAGTTCCAAAACTTCTTCATCAGATCTCTACTCCTTTCCCCGCAAAATCATCTGCCCCTGCAGGCATCCCCTGCTGGCCTGTTCCAAACAGCCCGGCATCCGCAAGCTTCGTCATGTTCCCGTTGATCAGGTACAGATCCCCGCCCTGCTCCGCCGGGATCCGGTCCAGGTTTTCCAGTTCCCGGATATCGTTGGCGCTCATCCAGCCGTTCTGCCTTGCCGTGGCATATCCGTTCATCCGGCTCTGGTAGTCCCCTCTGAGCAGTCCGTCCACATTGAACTTGATGAAATACTTTGATTTCTCTTCCCTGGACAGCAGCGAGCGCACCATGGACTGCTCCCACCGGGACACCCAGGGATCCAGGGTATATTTCACAAATTCCAGGGACTGCTGCTCGATGTTGTTGAAAGACGACTTTTCCAGATCCCCGATCATATGGGGCGGCACCCGGAAAATCCGGGCGATCTCATCCAGCTGGAACTTCCTGGTTTCCAGAAACTGCGCCTGCTCCGGCGAGATGGAAATGGGCGTGTACTTCATCCCTTCCTCCAGCACTGCCACCTTGTTGGCGTTCCCGCTTCCTCCGAAGGTCCTTTGCCAGCTTTCTCTCACCCGGCTGGGATCTTTAATCGTCCCCGGATGCTCCAGCACCCCGGAGGGCGCCGCGCCGTTGGCGAAAAACTTCGCCCCGTATTCCTCGCAGGCCATGGCCATGCCGATGGCGTTCTTCGCCATAGCAATGGGCGAATAACCCACCAGCCCGTCAAATCCCAGACCAGGGATATGCAGCACTTCATAAGGGGACAGCCGGACAATGGATCCCTTCATGGTAGGCGCGTCATCGGAATACAGGGTGTACTCGTAGTACAGCTGCCCCTTGTCATCCCGATCCACATACATCCGGTCCGCCATCAGGGGATATAAGGCCACCACCTCGCCCCTTCCGTTCCGGATGATCTGGGCGTAGGCATTGCCCCACAGAAGCAGGTGCGTCATCAGCGTCTCCCGGAACACGAAGGATGTCATCTCCGGGTTCGGCTCGTCATGGAGCAAAAAATAAAGCGGATGTTCCACCGCTTTCTCTTTCCCGCCATCATCGGTATATCTATAGAATTGTAATGGCAGGCTGGCCACCGCCTCCGACAGGATCCTCACGCAGGAGTACACCGCCGTCATCTGCATGGCCGTCCGTTCATTCACCCGCTTCCCGGATGTGCTCCCTCCCATAAAGAAGGCATAGCCGCTGCCGGATGTCCGGTCAGACGGCTTGTCACGAGAACGGAATAAACTGCTGAAAAATCCCATAACCGTCATCATCCTTTCTGAAAAATGACAAAAGAAAAGCACCTGCCTTTTCGACAGATGCTGTTCTCTGCTGTTCATACACTGCTGCTATTTTTTACAATAAGCCTGAATTGCCTTATCAGCAAACTCTGCTGTTCCGGTTCCGCCAATTTTATCAATGTTGACTGTCAAATCACCGCCGCCCGCATACATTGCTCCAAGACCCAGCAATATCTTATCCGTACAGGTATAAAAATGCTCTGTAATAAATTCCTGCAGTCTCTTTGCCAGACCAACTGCGGCCTCACCCTCCGGATCCTGCTCTTTTATCTTTCCAAACTCAGAAAAGATCTCCATCATCTGAACATTAAGCACATGCTGTTCCTCCTTGCTCCGTCCTACGGACTTCTTTTCATACTCTTTATAGGCATCGGTCTGTCCCCAAGATGCCTTTGCCTGCCTGACGTATTCATCAAACTTTCTTGTATCAAACGCCTCAAAGCTCATATGCTTCACTCCAATCATTTTGATTCCACGGGCAAGATCAATCAGATTCTGCAAGTGTTCTTTTCGGAGTTCCAACAACTGAATCTGCTGTTCCAAAACCCTGCCCCGGTCAAAATCGGGGCTGTCCAGAATAGCCTTGATTTCTTTCAGTGTAAACTGCAGTTCTTTGAATAAGAGTATCTGCTGCAGCCTTTCCAGTGCTGTATCGTCATACATGCGGTATCCCGCGTCCGTAACCTCTGTGGCCGGCAGAAGTCCAATCTTATCATAATGATGAAGAGCGCGGATACTTACTCCGGATATCTGGCTGACCTCATGTACTGTCATCATCCTGATCACCTCTTTCTCCTGTGGTAATCATAGCATAAACTATTACATAACGTCAGGGTCAATACCTTTTTCATAAACTATATGAACAAAATTCCCCGGCTGTCATAAACCGATGCCCTGGTATCATTCCCGCACCGGATTGCCCGGTCCAGCCCCATGATCGCCGCAATCGCTCCATCGATCTTCTCCGTGGACTTCTCCTTATCCGCCTTGATATTCCCCGCCGGATCGGTACGGATGAAGATGTTGTCCATCATCCACCGCAGCACCGGATGCCCGCCGTGGGCGATTCTCTGCTCCAATGTCAGCTTCATCAGCTCCTTGGTAGGCGGCGACATGTCCTTAAATCCCTGACCGAAGGGAACCACCGTGAATCCCATGCCTTCCAGGTTCTGGACCATCTGCACGGCGCCCCACCGGTCAAAAGCAATCTCCCGGATGTTGAACCGTTCCCCCAGACGCTCAATGAATTTCTCAATATATCCGTAATGCACCACATTCCCCTCCGTGGTCTGCAGGAAGCCCTGCCGTTCCCACACATCATACGGAACATGGTCCCTGCGCACCCGCAAGTCCAGCGTCTCTTCCGGAATCCAGAAATACGGGAGCAGCTGGAACTTATCTTCCTCATCCAGGGGCGGGAATACCAGGACAAATGCCGTGATGTCCGTGGTGGAGGAAAGATCCAGGCCGCCGTAGCAGACGCGCCCTTCCAGTTCCTCTTCGTTCACAGCAAAAGCGCATTGATCCCATTTCTCCATCGGCATCCAGCGCACCGCCTGCTTCACCCACTGGTTCAGCCTCAGCTGCCGGAAGGAATTCTCTTCCCCCGGATTCTGCTTCGCCGACTCGCAGGCCGCTTTCACCTTGTCCATCCCCACCGTGATGTCCAGAGACGGATTCGCCTTCTTCCAGACCTTCGGGTCAGTCCAGTCGTCACCCTCATCCGCCCCATAGATCACCGGATAAAAGGTCGGGTCGATCTTCCGGCCTTCCAGAATGTCCTTCGCCTTCTGATGCGTCTCATAACAGATAGAGTTGGTATCCGTCCCTGCTGTAGTGATCAGGAAATACAGAGGCTGCATCCTGGCATCGCCGGAACCCTTTGTCATAACATCGAACAGCTTCCGGTTCGTCTGGGTATGCAGCTCATCAAAGACAACTCCATGAATATTAAACCCATGCTTGCTGTAGGCCTCCGCAGACAGCACCTGATAAAAACTGTTGGTCGGCTGATAGATAATCCGTTTCTGGGAAGCCAGGATCTTTACCCGCCGGTTCAGCGCCGGGCACATCCGCACCATATCCGCCGCCACCTCAAAAACAATGGAGGCCTGCTGTCTGTCAGCGGCACAGCCATACACTTCCGCGCGTTCCTCCCCATCGCCGCAGCAGAGCAGAAGGGCTACCGCCGCAGCCAGTTCAGATTTGCCCTGTTTCTTGGGGATCTCAATGTATGCGGTATTAAACTGCCGATATCCATTTGGCTTCAGGATCCCGAACAGGTCCCGGATGATCTGCTCCTGCCAGTCAATCAGCTCAAATGGCTTTCCCGCCCAAGTCCCCTTGGTATGGCACAGACTCTCAATGAAAGCCACCGCGAAGTCTGCTGCTTCTTTGCAGTATTGGCTGTCCTTCGCCTTAAATTCCGTCGGCTTATATTTTTTCAGTTTCCGCATTCCCATATAAACCAACTCCTTACACGTATTTCAGCCACTGCCTGTACACCTCACTGGCAATGTTCGCCATCATTACCGGCGGCACACTCATCCCGCAGACATAATTGACTTCCTGATCCATGAAATCATAGTCTTCCGGAAACGTCTGAGTTGCCACATAATCATGGACGGAATACTTTTCCCCGTCACAGAACCTGGTTACAATCGCGCAGGCGGTATTGGTCGGCGCTACCCGGCTGTCTTCCACAATAGCATTGTTGAACATGGACAGTTTTCCGCGTTCCCTAAGGGAAATATCTGCGAAACAGGTATCCCCTTTCTTCCTTTTCGCCACCAGCTCCGTCATTAGCGCTTTCTGGTAGGGAATCCCATGTTCGCTCCGCACTTCTCCGAAGCGGATCGGCTTCTCATGGAAATCCAGCTTCAGCTTCGGCAGGTCCAGGTCATTGCGATGGGCAATAAAAAAGACACGTCTCCTCCTCTGCGGAACCCCCATGGTATGGGCGTCCAGCAGGAAGATCTGTGTCACATAGCCCGCCGCTTTAAAGGCTTTCAGCAGTTCATTCACATAGCCCCTGGCGTTGCCTTTCAGCAGGCCGGAAACATTTTCCGCGATCACTGCCTTAGGCTTTAAAATCTCCGCTGTCCGGATGAAATGCAGGAACAGATCATCCAGCCGCTGTTTCTTCTGCCCTTCCCGGAATGCCTTTTCCTTTCCCCATGCCTTCTCCCTGTCCCCGGCAGTGGAAAATACGGAACAGGGCGGCGACCCGTCCAGGATATCCAGATGTCTTAATTCCTCCGGGTAGACCTGCAGCTGATTGAATTCCCGGATATCCATCAGATACGGATATTTCGGATGATGGTTCCGTCTGTACAGCTTCATCATCTCCGGGTCAATCTCGCAGTTCCCCAGCACCGTATACCCGGCAAGCTTATATCCCATGGAAGAGCCTCCGCCGCAGGAAAAACAGCTGAATACCGTCCTTCCGTTCTTTGGAACGTCCTTCAGGTCATCCAGCCGCCATTTCCATGGGAACCTGTGGTCAGTTGAATTTAAAGCCGCATCTCGGACATTCGTGTGCGAATTCCTCATCTCCAAACTCCCCCTCGTCATACTCCTTATTGCTTCCCGTATCGTCCGGATCCTCCCGAACTGCGAACAGGTCTGTCACCTCATCCTCGCGGAAGCCGGTCAGGGATACGTCAAAGTCCTCTCCCTGCAGGCTTTCAATCTCGATCCTCAGAAGTTCCTCGTCCCATCCGGCATCCATAGCCATACGGTTGTCCGCCAGGATATACGCTTTCTTCTGGGCTTCGCTCAGATGGTCTGCCAGCACACAGGGAACTTTTTCCATCCCTTCCTCCTGTGCGGCCAGCACACGCCCATGCCCTGCGATAATTCCGCAGTCCCCATCAATGATTACCGGATTAAGGAACCCGAATTCCCGGATCGATGCCCGCAGCTTCGCGATCTGCGCCGGGGAATGGGTCCTTGCGTTGTTGATATACGGCACCAGCTTCGCGGTCTCTACCATCCGCATTTTATGTTCCATCTCACATTCCTCCATTTCTTGCCCGGAGCAGCCGCTCCATCACATCATCCTGGGGCGTAGACCCCTGCCACTCCACCGAACAGTTTTCCTTCACCACCTGGTAGATCTGATACCAGATCTGGTTGACCTGTTTCATATACTGCTGGGACATGGAAACATACGGGGAAGCGATGGCGTTCCCTGTGGTGGGATGTTTGGCAAGGAAGCCATACTCCGAAATACATTCCTCGCACTGGATCCACCGGGATACGGACACCGCATACTGCTCCACCAGCTGGATATTGACCAGCCGGTCACATCCCCGCTCCCTCAGCCATTTCCAAGTCTCTTCATACACCTCTGCTGCGCAGAAACTTTTTCCGCTTTTCTGTTTCGCTTTCAGGTAATCCTTCACCGGCGGCATTTCTTCCCCAGACATCTCCGAAGGCTCCGGCAGATCCAGGACCATTGCCGTGCCGCCGTCGCTGATCCGGTCGGTCAGCGCTTTCTTTTTCCTTCCGGCGCCGACTCTTGCGCCGCCCCGGCCGGTACCATCCCTGGCCATGACCTTCACCTCTTTCCTTTCCGGGGGCAATACCCCCTTTGATTTCCATTTTTTGTACGCGACACCCCCGCACCGTTCCCCGGAAGAAAGGGTACAGAGATTTTGACCGCCCCTCCTCGGCTGAAATTTCACCGGTTATGCCAGCGGTCTCCGTTCTCCGCATGGATCTTCGCATGGCAGGACCGGCACAGGGCGATCAGGTTGCTCCGCTCATGGGTGCCGCCCTGAGACAGCGGCAGCTTATGGTGGATCTCCTCGGTCTTCACATACCGCCCTTCCTTCAGGCACTGCTCACACAGCGGATGCTCCGACGCGTACTTATCGCGGATCCGTTTCCATGCCCGTCCATATCTGCGGCGTACAGCAGGATCCCTGCCGTACTTCTCGTAGCAGCGGTTCTCTTCTTTCTGGTGTTCCTCACAAAACCTTCCCTCCGTCAGGTTCGGGCATCCCGGCCAGGAACATGGCCGTTTCGGTTTTCTCGGCAATACTCCCACCTCCTTCGGGCATAAAGAAAGCCCTGGGGAATCGCTTCCTCAAGGCTCTCTCATTTTATTTTCCGCATCTTAACAATATCACAAAGGCATACTGTAATGTACTTGATTTTACTGTATTGTTTCAGGAATTTTGATTTCCGCAAGGGCTTTCCTGTGAAGCCGGAATACATTATCAATGCCATAGCCAAGCTCAATCGCGATTTCTTCCCATCTCATATAGGACAGATACCGCAGTTCCAATACCACCTGTAGTTCCGAATTGTCCACAGCTTTTATTCTGCGGACAATTCCCTTCTTCAATTCCACAAGCCGAAGCATATCCTGGTTGATTTCTGATTCCAGGTCTATGATCCTGCAGACGGTATCTTCCATTCTGGAACCATCCCTGTTCGGACTCTTCGGCATATCTGAATAAGCCGCTGTAACCTTGGCCGCCAGATTATGAAGTTCCTCAATCTGATTCAGCTTGCTTTCGATCCGCTGGTTCAGCCCGAATGCCTGGGATAAATACTTCTTTGCTTCCTGCTGCTTTCTGTTCATAAGCCACCTCCGATTGAAATCTGTAAATAGTTCCCCTCGGATTGCCTCCCTTGATTGACTATGATGATCTTATCTCCGCCTGAAGTCTGCGGATCAAACATTCTCCATCCACGGAAGTCAGTGACTGATACCAGCCGGAACGGAAAAAGCGCTCAATCCGCAAAGCTTCATTTATGACATCCTTGTTTTTAGGGTGCGCTTTTATTTTCTTCAGCGCTGCTCTGTAATCCTCTGCCGCCTGCACAATGATCGCGTTCGCAAGATTCTCATAAGCATTCCCTGTCTGCTTATTGACTGCTGCCACCTGCCATCACCTCCGCTCTCACAGCATCGATCAATGCACTCTGTGTATGGTCTTTTGTTTCCAGCGCATGCATGATCTGCTCATCAATCGTCTTCGCCGCAAGGATGTGGATCACGGACACCGTCTCCTTCTGTCCCTGCCGCCAAAGCCTCGCCACCGTCTGCTGGTACAGTTCCAGGCTCCATGTAAGCCCGAACCACACCAGGATATTCCCGCCGCTCTGAAGGTTCAGGCCGTGTCCGGCGGATGCCGGATGGATCAGCCCCACAGGGACTTCCCCCTCATTCCACTGCCGGATATTCCGCTCTTTATCCAGTCTGGCGCAGCCGATCTTAAGTCCGGAAAGCCTTTCCTGTATCCGTTCCAGGTCATGCTGGTACCAATAGGCCGCAAGGACCGGCTTTCCGTTCGCCGCCTCAATGATATCCTCCAGGGCATCCAGCTTTCGGTCATGGATCGTTTCATAAGTGCCATCATCAGAATATACCGCTCCGTTTGCCATCTGGGACAGCTTCCCGGACAGCGCTGCTGCGTTCGCGGCTGTCACTTCCCCGTCCGGCAGCTTTAAAAGAAGATCCCGCTTCATCCGCTCATATTTTACAAGTTCCGGTTCATCCAGACGTACCATATATCTGGAATTCACCAGTTCCGGCATCTTCAGGTGGTCAGCTGATTTCATGGAGATCGTGATATCAGAAATCCTGTCATAGATCGCTTCTTCCGCTCCCGGAAGGAGTTTATAGCTGTATACGACATGCCCATTCGTCTTATCCGGCACGAAATACCGGTTCCGGTACTGTCCGATAAACCTTCCCAGTCTCTGCCCCATATCCAAAAGCTTATATTCCGCAAACAGGTCCATCAGGCCGTTGGAAGAAGGCGTTCCGGTCAAGCCCACGATCCGTTTCACTTTCGGCCGCACCTTCATCAATGCCTTAAAGCGTTTTGCCTGCCAGTTCTTAAAAGATGACAATTCATCCACAACTACCATGTCATAATCAAACGGCAGGCCGCTCTTTTCCACCAGCCACTGGACGTTCTCACGGTTGATCAGGTAAATATCCGCCTTTGCTTCCAATGCCGTCATCCGCTCAGTCTCTGTTCCCACCGCCACGCTGTATCGAAAATCCGATGTATGGTCCCACTTTTTAATCTCATCCGGCCAGCTCATGGTTACGACTCTGATCGGGCCGATAATAAGCACTTTATGGATCTCAAAGCTGTCAAACATCAGATCACAGATCGCTGTCAGCGTAATGGAAGTCTTTCCAAGCCCGCATTCCAAAAATACCGCCGCCGCGTCATGCTCTTTGATATATTCCGATGCGTAAACCTGGTAATCATGCGGTTCGTATTTCATCAATGATCCCTCCAATCTGCCCCGGGTCATCCAGCACATACACCCGGTACCCCAAAGACCGCAGCAGCTCATGTCTTGACTCCTGCAATAGCCTTGCTTTCTTCCCCGGAGCCTTTACTTCCACAAAGCCCATCCTCCCGCCCGGTAAAAGAACGATCCGATCCGGCAGGCCATCAAATCCAGGCGCTGTCCACTTGGGACAGATCCCGCCTGCCGCCTTCACCGCTTTTACCAGTTTCTGCTCCACTGTTTTCTCTCTCATACAGCCTCCTATTTCCAGAACAGCAGAACCCAAAATCCCTTACGCGCGTATATATACGCGCTGTACGCACCTTATTTCTATAAAAAACACCATTTATTTGTGCTATAAAGAAATAGATGTTCTCCCGTTCTTTTTCACCTCAAAACCGCCCGTAAAATCAGGCTTTTTCCAGGAACAGCCGTTAGGAACAGAACAAGCATCGGTTCCGTTCCCATCCGCTGTTCCATTGTCTTACCCGTTCCGTCTGTATATCCTCTGCTTGCCGTAGATTGGCAGGACTCTTGCCTTCCCGGTCCTGCTCCACCCGTCCATTCTCTCCATGATGGCCGCAATGGAATAGCTGTCCGATGGCTTCATATCCTCTTTCGGCTTTCCGAAGCATTCGCACCAGATTTCCATGTTGGAAACCTCCATCCGGCGGACGCTGCCGTCCAGCCGCATCGGGTCATCCGCGTCCCGGACATAATCACGCCGCTTATAGACATCCATCGAATCCCAGTTATCGGGCAGGAGCATATCCAGGTATTCCTGCACCAGCCCTTCCCGGTCATCCCGTTCCATCGCCGCCCGCTGCTCTTCTTTGGCATAGTCTTCCAGTTCCGGTGAAAGATACAGCTTCTCCCCGGCTTTGGCATATACCATGACCTCCGCCCAAATCTGCTTCACCGTATCCTCATCCATATCCCAGGGCTTGTACTTCCCGTTTCCCGGCACCTTCACATTCCAGTACCTTCTGTTCCCGGTAATGTCCCTGAGATACCCGCTCTGGCTGTTGGTGGTGCCAAAAAATACGCACTGTCTCGGATGGGGCGTTACCCTTCTTCCGAAGCTTGCCCGGTACTTGTCATCCTGCCTGGAAATAAAGGCTTTCACCTTATCCAGGTCCGCTTTCCGCATCCCGGCAAGCTCCCCGATCTCCATGATCCAGTACCCCTGCAGCTTCTCCGCCGCCGTCTTGTCATTCATATCCGACAGGTTCAGGCTGTCCGAGTACCATTCGCCGCCCAGCTTCGCGATCAGCGTACTCTTCCCGATCCCCTGATCCCCGTTCAGAACAATCATGCTGTCAAACTTGATTCCCGGATGGTACACCCGGCAGTAAGCCGCACAGCTCCTTCCTTGTAACTGCCCGAACATATGGAGTGTCCTCCGCCCCAAGATAATCGATCAGCAGCGTATCCGCCCGCTCTACCCCGTCCCAAGCAGGAAGCGTCTCAAAGAACTCCCGGATCGGATGGTAGGACCGGTCATCCACAGCCTTCGTAACGGCGATATCATAATTCCTGGCAGAAAATGTCCCGTATGCCGCGTCCACATAGCAGATCAGCTGGGCGTCATCCGCGTCACGCCAGAACTTGGCCGGATGCGGCCAGGGAACGTTTCCCCGGATCTCCATACCGTCCGCCAGCTGGTTGAACACAATCCCCTTCAGGTTCTCATCATTCTCCAGGATCAGCATAAGGTTATGCAGGTTATTCTTAAGTTCCATACTCTTCTTTTCATACTGAAGCTGCTTCTTCCACGCGTCCGGATCCGCTTCATCAAAATCCTCCGCTGCCGCCTGCCGCTTTTCCTCAAAGATACGGAGTTTCACCCGCTCATCCGCCACGGCGAATTCGGCCATTGCATTATAGGACTTTTTCGGGTCATCATCCGGGAACTTATGCACCCTCACCGCGTCAAAAGCGTTCAGCAGCTGCCCGCAGGCCGGATCCGTCGCGTGGAAGCTGTAGGCAAACTTCTCATCAATGATGATGACGCCGGCGGAACTGTCTGCGGGGATATAGTCATATCTCCCTTCCATTGCCGACGGCGCGTAAACATCCGGCAGGAACTTTTCAATCGCTTCCCGGATCGGATAAGCACGGCAGAAAGCCCCCACCACGCCGGTCTTTGCCAGCGGGTCCGCCTGCTGTTTCGCAGACTTCTCCACCGCTTCCGATTCCCTGGACGATACCGGCCAGGTGGAAACGTCCCGCCAGTCATCATAAAGCCCCAGGTAAGCATCCGGATCCAGGAGATCGCCGTCCATGACCCGGAACACATACTCCCCGTTTGAGGAAGTAGACGGCCAGTACATAAGCCGGTGCGGCTGGTATGTGGTATCATCAAACAGATTCATTCCGATCTCCTGCGCCACCTTGCGGGCAAGGGCCGGATATTCCTCCTCGGACACATCCCGTTTCAGCGGGAAGATCAGCCGCAGCCGCGGCGCCTCCGGCGTATGCTTGTGCGTAGAGTAGACACACATCTCATGGGAATTGAACAGGGAAAGCTCATCCAGGATATCCGGCGTGCCATGGTCCATATCCAGCGTCAGCATAGACCGGCACAGAACCGTCCCAGTCTTTCTCCTGCCGCCCCGCAGATGCCCGCCCACAAAGCCGCCCACATCCTTGACAGCGTCCTGCTGCGGCTTTGTCATCTTCCTGTATTCCTCCACTGTTTCCGTGGTGGTCTGCGTGGTGCTGACCCTTTTGCAGAAGTCATCCCAGGAGATCTCATTATTCTTCCATCTCTTCTCCATACGGGAATTTCCATACGCGATCTTCATCCTGCCATCCCCTCCTTCTCCCGCAGGTCATCGGTAAAATACCGGATCTTCTTGCGCAGTTTCCTGGCCTTTTCAATCTCAGCGGCCATGCCTTCGGAGACTGTATCCCCGAACACCCAGACCTCTTCGCATTTTCCCATAAAGACAATGCCCATCTTAAGCCCCAGCCACCGTTCTGTTTCCTCATCCAGGTACTGCGGGCAGAGAAGGTGCGGGGCAATCGGGATGCAGTGTCTCTCCACTGCGAACCTGGAAAATGCCCTTGCCCGGAACGTATTCTTCTCCACATCTCCCGCGTAAGGAGAACAGATATAGACCAAAGGGCGGTACGCGGCTGCCGCCCTGGCCGCGCGCTCTTCCGCCTCGATCCTGGTCAGCGCCTCATATACCACGGGATCATAATATCCCTCGCTGTTATACTTGCTGACTCCCATGCTCAGTTCCCCCTTTCAATCAGCGGAAGGATTCCGTCCGCTTTCAGCAGGTCATAGATGAAAAGCCTTCCTTTCTGCGTCCAGTACGTATGCACCTTCGTATGCGTTGTCCCGTCATGCGCCGGATAAGCGTGTGTCTTCGTGCTGGTGTAGCCGCACCCGGCATATTTCTGGTACAAAAGCCAGATCTTTCCGCCCTGCTTATACTGCACGCCTTTCTCATGCAGGTACTGGTTCATCCGCTTCGCGCTCCATCCATAATCTTTCGCGAATTCCGATACCGCCATCAGGCTGGGGCTGTTCAGGACCACATCATAATAGCTTGCCTTCGGCCTCATCTCCGCAAGCTGCTGCTTCTGCACGGCGGCCTCCTGTTCCAGCGCCATCCTCTTAAGCCGCTCGGCCTTAAACGCCTGCAGCGCTTCGATCAGGGCATCCGTGTTGTTCACAATGTCATCCATCGCAAATACTCCGTGCTTTCGGATCGCCGGAAGGACTTTCGATGTCACCCACCTCTTGAAGCGTTTCGCTGAAGGAAGCTTACTGGACAGGATCAGGCTGTAAAGGCCGGATTCGTTGATAAACACCGGCGTCTGCTCCCTTCCGATGGAGTCGCGGATCGCTACCCCATCCATTCTGTCCTCTTCATCCACATGCTTCGCCAGAGCGTCCCTGGTATTGGCGTAACCAAGGATCTCCGCCACATCCTTCCCGACAAAAAACGGCTCGCCATTGACTGTGATACTGCGGACCGAGCCGAACTCCGCGTTGCTGAATACCTGTAACTCACTCATGAATTACCCTCCTTAGTAAGAATTATTGAGTTTGTTTTCTCAAGTCACAGGCAATAAAAAAGAGAGGATTTTTACCCTCTCTCAAAAAAAAAGAATCCGTTTAGCTATCTGCCAAACGGACTTTATACTTTTTAATCGATCTAATTATGTATGTTTTAAGCGGGATCTACATACGCATGTACTATTATCCCCATGATCATCGTCATACCAAAGCACATTAAAGACTCTGCCTGTCATATACCCATATAATCTATGGCTGCCCGTTACGCGCAATGATATTAATGATTCTGCTTCTATATATTTTGAAGCTAACCTGTCTTGTGCAACCTTATTCAATTCGCTCAAATCCAAGGAGTGATTTTGCTTTTTATCTCGAACCAATATTTCGCTCCATGTTTGACTCTCTAATGATTTTAATCTTGGAAGAATCTCTGTCCAAAATAAACTTCCCATATGATCCTCTGAGAATGCCCACATCTCCTGATCAGAATTTGCAAAAGACCATGCAGGATTTTCTGAATAGTATCGCTCAGGATTTCCACCCTGAGCGATAAACTTCCCTTTCGGAGTTTCTTTTTGCTTTATCTCTTTTTTTCGTTTAGAGCCCGCCATAATACAACGCCATACTTTCTTTCGTAATCACATTACTGCATCCGGCACCTAACGGAACTCCTTTTCTCGCTTTAATCCAAGGATCTTCCATGTGTGTCAGCTGACTGAGCCACTGGGCATCGTGGCTGCCATAGTGCTCTAATACTTTATCGATAGTATCTTTTTGATCTGCAGATAAATCTCCATCCCCACCAGTTTCATCGCTCGCACTTACTGAATACTTACCCTGGGTTTTGAAAAACAAATCAGGACATACCGGCCCATTAGCCCAAGCCTGAAAGTCTTCTTCAAATAAAGGAGAATCATCCCAAACAAGAGACCATGCCTGAGAATAATAGCATAACTTTTGAAGTTTCATAGTTGACATAGATCCAGATTGTTCCAAAATATATTTTGCTGTATCAAAAACATTTGCCATTTTTTCATCCTCCTTTCTCCATCTATAATATAACACCAATTAGAGATTGTGACCAGTCTGCAAATTGTGAATTTTTTATGATGGATATTCATATAAATTTTATTATATGTACAGTCTTAATCCTTTTTATAAAACTGTGTTTCGTAGCCATCGGCTCTTAAAACCAGCCCCTCCGCCCAGAGCGGCGTCCGTCCCATCTGCTCACAGATCGCTTCCAGGGAAGCGTCCTTCTGGCACTCGATGATCAGCTCATCATGCACATGGGCGCAGATCCGACAGTGTGACAGAGTCCGTATGGCATAGCAGAGGATATCCCTGGATATGGCCTGCACAATGTTCTCCACAAACTTCGGGCCGTAACTCTCGATCCGCTCCCACTTCTTCGTCCCGCCCACGCCTTCATAGGTCACGGATTCCCCGCCGAAGCGGTTCTCACCAATCCTCGGCTTCACGTAGGAAAGCCTTCTCCCGGAAGGCAGGGTAATGAACAGCATCCCGTTGCGGCACTCAAAACGGATCCCCCGAAGGACAGACGGTTTCCGCTGCTTCACCGCTTTCTTTACCGCCCGGTCCACGTCCCACCAGAACCGAACGATATTGGGATTTGCGGTTCGCCAGGAATCCACCAGCGGCTGAAGTTCTTCTTCTGTCAGTCCCATCTCAATGGCTCCCATGGATTTCAGTGCGCCGACAGACCCGCCGTATCCCAAAGCAAGTTCCGCGATCTTCCCCTTCTGCCGCAGTTCCGCGTTCCGTCCATGCTTTTCCACAGGCACCCCAAACATCGCCGATGCCGACGCGCAGTAAATATCGCCGTTCTTCACAAATACGTCCATCCTCCACCGCTCCCCGGCAAGCCAGGACAAAACCCTCGCCTCGATGGATGAAAAGTCCGCCACGCAGAACTTGTTTCCTCCCGCAGCGACAAAAGCAGTCCGGATCAATTCCGACAATACATTCGGCACGGAATCATACAGTATGGCCAGGGCTTCATAATCCCCATTTTTGACAAGTCCTCTCGCCTGTTCCAAATCCTCCATATGGTTCTGCGGAAGGTTCTGCAGCTGGATGATCCGCCCGGCCCACCTGCCGCTCCGATTAGCCCCGAGGAACTGAAACATGCCCCTCGCCCTGCCGTCCCTGCAGACAGCGTTCCGCATGGCCTGATACTTCTTTACGGAAGACTTTGCCAGCTGCAGACGGAGCTTCAATGCTTTTACGACTTCTTCATCCATATCTCTATCCGCAATCATCTTTGCCGCGTCCTTCTTTCCCAGCGATTCCGTCTCTATGCCCCGGCTGGACAGCCACTGCTTCATCTGCGCCACACTGTTGGGATTTTCCAGCCCGGTAATCTTCTTCATGGCATCCAACAGCTGATCTTTTGAGATGCCATCCAACCGGATTGCGTTCTCCACCATATCTATATCCAACAGGATCCCCCGGTCATTGATCTCCTGGTCAAGCCAGAACTCTTCCCAGACAAAATCCGGCACCGGGAAATTCCGCAGTCTCTCCTGGATGGATCTTTCCACTTCCACATCCCTCTGGTTATAGGACCTGAAACGCTCCCATTTCTCCCTGTCATGTTCCGGGAGGTTCCTGGTTCTTCCTCCATTAGCCTTCGTTGCTTTGCACGGCACGCAGAAATACCGGATCAGTTCTTTCCCTTCTTTCAGCTTCTGCTCTTCCAGCCCCAGCACCGCTCCGGCGCCGGCAAGGGATAGGGGCAGCCCCATATAGGCGGACCAGACCATGGAACATTTCCATCCCCGCGGATCCAGATAATCGCCAACCGTATCTCCCGGCACACTGTAAGAGGAAAAGAATTCCGGATGGTTCCTTCTCAGCCATTCCGACAGGCAGACACGTTCAAAATTGCTGTTGAACGCCCATTTCGTCACGGTTTCATCGGACAGGGCGGCCAGAACTTCCTCCGGCATCGTCTTCCCGGACGCCAGGTCAACCACCCGGACGTCACCGCCGTCCACCGCATAGCCAAAAAGCAGGATGTCAAAATCCGGATGCTGCACATACTTGTACACGCCGCATTTACCCAGGTCATTCTCAGAATATGTTTCAATATCAATACTGATCGTCTCCATCTTTCCTCCAATCTGAAAGCAGGCGCCGGCCATTTCTGACCGGCACCCGTCTTCCCAAATATGATCATCCTGTTCTTAGGAAAGGAAATCTTCCTCATCCGCTTCCGCGAAATCATCTTCCGCCCTGCTCTTGCCGCCAAGGGGCTCGCCGTCCCGGATCTTCTGCAGGTTGTTCAATCCGCAGGCAATCCCCTTGTTCCCGTTGCTGTTGAAAGCGTAGAAATTGATGCTCGCCCTGCCGTACACCCCGGAATACACCTCGGAACGCTCCAGGATCGGGTTCCTGTCCGCGTCCACGATCCCCGGCGCC
Organism: Lachnoclostridium sp. An169; assembly: GCF_002160525.1. Lineage (GTDB taxonomy): Bacteria > Bacillota > Clostridia > Lachnospirales > Lachnospiraceae > Mediterraneibacter > Mediterraneibacter cottocaccae. Next base: position 160,302 of record NZ_NFKT01000003.1, on the reverse strand, counting down.
GTGCCGCTGTTTGCGTTCACGAAATAAGAATTGGCATAGGCCTCGTCATCCGGCCTTTCCGCGTCGCCGTCACGCAGCGGCGTCTTCAGCGCAGAAAGCGCCGGTACAGATCTGCCATTGCCTTTCAGCTTGCTCTGCCCTTCCTCGTAGGCCGCCTGGATTGCCGCCCGGATTTTTTCCAACGTCTTCGTGTCAGACTTCGGGATGATCAGGGACACGGAATATTTCGGCGCACCTCCATTGATGGACTTCGGCTCCCATGCGTTGACATAGCTCCATCTGGTGTTGACTCCGGTAATTACTTTTGTCGGGTTGTTAAACTTAGTCATACTTCTTTTCCTCCTTCATTTTCACTAAAATCTTCATATGCTGTATTAAGCGCCGGTCTCTTATCGGAATCCGGCACCAGCGCCGGCTTGCCTTGCGGCTTTACGATAAACGGGCCAAGCACTTCCTCGAACTTCTTTTTCCCCATAAGGGCAGTCATGGCGGTAATGCCGAGAAGCTTCTTCTCATAGGGATCATATCCCGCGGATTCCGCCGCTGAAATAACCGCGGCCTCATCACTGTATTTCCGGTTCGACCTGCCTTCCACGACTTTGAAGCCTTCATAATGCGTTCCGGACAGGGCCTGCTGCAGGGCGTATTCCTTGATATCTGCCGCCCAGGATACCAGTTCATCAATCTTCGGAAGGATCGCTGCGATCTCAGTCTCTTCCAAAACGGCAGGCATCTCAAAGTCATACCGTGCAAGTTCCAGGTTATATTCCGCTCTCTTGCGGCACGTTGCTTTCACTTTGCAGAACCGGCAGTGTTCCCCTGCCTTGAACTCTCCTTTGCCCTCATAGGCCAGGGCCGCCGTTGGCTTTAAGACTTCCTCCGCCCAGGCGAGCAGTTCTTCTTTTGTCATAGCGCAGGTACTGACATTCTCACGCCGGGGCTGGAAGATGGTCATACGGACCTCTTGGATGTCATACAGGCCGTCAAACAATTCCAGGGCGCCCAGCGCATAGCACATCATCTGCGGGTTCTTCTCCGCAGATACGAGTACGCCCACCCCATGTTTATAGTCGATGACCTGCAGCATCTCATCCGCCACGATCACGCAGTCGCCGGTACCGAAACCGTTCTCCACCCATCGGGAAAAATCCAGCCTCTGCTCGATCAGCACCTGCGGATCCGGGCAGCGCTTCTTTGCCGCCTCGATCTGTTCGTTGACATAAGAACAATAGCTTTCCGCGCAGTCCCGCATCTCCTGGTCGTAATAAGTAAGGTTTTCGGTCGGATCCGTCACATCCTTCCCCAGTGACTTTTCCACCAGATAAGCGCAGAGTTCATGGCAGTCGGTACCCTGCTGCGCGTAAGGGCTGGATCTGTCTTCCTGCTCCGCGCACAGTTTTGCCGAAGGCGGGCATTCCAGCCATCTGTGGCTGGATGACGCCGATAAAAACGCATGCTTTCCCATTATCCCAGCACCTCCGCTTCCGCCATTACCGCCGCGTATTCCTCTTTATCCAGCGCCGACAGCTTGTCCGCCCCGTGCGCTTCAAGGATCTTCCTGATCTCCGCGGTATGCCCGGCCCTGGACTTCTCCGCCAGGAATGCCCTTACCTCAGTAAAGGTATATTCCTTTGCCGGATCTGCCGGAGCTTCTGTCTTCTTTTCCCCTGTCTCAGAAAAAATCCCTGTCAGTTCATCGGCAATGTTCACCAGGCTCTCCCCGCACTTCTTCAATTCCTGAAGCAGCAGGTTCAGTTCACCCATCTTTGACATGTTTTTGCACCTCCTTCCTCAACTTCACGGATGTCTACGGATTCCACCGTCTGCCCCGGTGACAAGAGATACACCTGCGTAAACTCCCCAAACAGGAACTTAAGCAGTCTTGCCGGGAGTTTCACATCCGCGCCCTTCAGCACGTTCTCCTTACGCCCGCTGGAATCCGAGACGTTAATGACAATCTTATGTTTGACCGCCATTTTTTCTTCACCTCTCTTTCTGCAGGAAGCTGTCTTCCTTACATGTCACAGGCAAGAAAAAGGGGAGAGATTTTACCCTCTCCCGAAAAAACCTTTAAAAATATTTCTTAATGCATTCGATCGCCTTATCATAATGGACCTTTGCCACCTTGACGCTTACTCCCATGATCTTCGCCGCCTCTGTCCTGGAGTATCCTTCCAGGCCGATCAGCCGGTAAGCCTGTCTCTGCCGGTCCGTCATCTTTTCAGCGGCGATCTCGCGAAGCTTCAGCACCTCATCCGGCACATCCTCATCAAAGGGGTCATAACTGACCCCGGCAAGCACGCTGCTCTTGTCCAGCTCCCCGTCATCCGTGTCTCCGGCTATGTAATCCAGGGAAAGATTCCAGTTCATATCAAACTTCTCTCCCGGATGCGCTTCTTCCCATTCTTTTTTCGCAGTTTTCTGTTCCGCCGTCAATTTCGGATGCCCGTTCTTGATGTTGTTGGTGACTTCATTATCATCCATCCGGTGCAGATCCTGGATCCACACCTCGGTCACGCCCATCTCGCCCGGCCGGACTGTCGTATAAACCGTCCGGTAACCGCCGCGCCCGTCCTCAACACTCACTGGATAACGGTACACATTTCTCTGGTTCTGTCTCGTCTTTCTTACTCTCATGATTGCCTCCTTAGCTGGCCGGGAGGCAGTGAGAGCAGGGTACCCGGTACGGACTTCTGACCAAAGTACCCAAAGCCAACAAAATGCGCAGGAAAACAAGGGTACTTACACCCGTGTTCCATCAGCTGTCTTTCTCAAAGCTGATTTCCACGGTATGTCGTATCCTGCCTCACTGCGCACATGCGGCCGATATGAATTTTTATCTGAGCATCTTTGGGATACTCATCAGGACCGGCATCCAAAGATGCAGGTTCTGGTCAATACCCAAAGTGTCTTTCTCCTTTTAGCCGGATCTTTTATCCTCTCCTTTCCCAAACGCCTTCGGTGAAGCCTTTTCCGGCCCGTCTATTTACTTATTCTCTTTTTAAAGATGAAATTGTCCCGTTTTTTGTAAACCGCACAAAAAAAGAGCCTGACAAAATACAGATGATTTTCACATCTATACTTCGTCAGGCCCTGGTCGTTATGATCTCTCATACGCCGATTCGCTCAGTACGAACCTTTTTCTTGTGGAAGCTGACCGCAATGACCGATTTGCAGATGGGACATTTAATTTTGATGATGCCCTCTACTGTCTCCGGATCCGCGTCAAACAACCTTTTATTTTTACAACATGGACAAGCCACATGCACTTCCTGCATATCTTTTCGCCTCCCGCAAGAGGCCAGCCAAAAGGGAATGTCAAACTGACCGTTGGTGATTGTTTTATTTTCCTCTGCACTGTTTGCCGTGACTTAAATCCTATGGCAGCGATAAATATAGTATATCGAACGTGTGTTCTGTTGTCAATAATTTTCGCGCTCCCAAGAAAATCCTGGCGAAGTTTTATTCGGTTGAATTTACGTCAGAACCTTTATCTCCAAATCAGCGGATCTAAGACAGTGAAATACAATTATTCAGCACAGAGTATTCACCAAAATACACTGAACTGCAGTATTATAAATTTTTATTCTGTAATTCTTAAATCTAAATTTATAATCACAGATTTCAATAGTGTATTTACAGTAGTCAAATCTCTAAGCCTATGTTAGAATGAATATGTATAGCCGCACCACTGAACAGGTCCTAAAATACAGGTTCCAACCTTTTGACAATTACATCTTACTAAAAAGGACGGACAAATGCGGTTATGCACGGATACACTTAAACAACCCAGGACAAAGTTTGGCAAAGAGGGATAAAGCAATGGATTTCAAAGAGTTTATTCATAGATTGGCCTCTGTCATCAGCGCCGGCGGAAACACAGCAGAATTTACACGCTCAATATTTGAAGCAATCCTTTCCGATGACGGGCAAGTTATTTTAGATGAGTATCAGCCCAGCACCTATAAATCTTTTTATAATGGTCAGGCAAAGATATCGCGGCTTGCCAAGAAAATAAATACATACATTGAGCCTATGGCTTTTTCAGAATATATTCATCAATTTCCAGACGGCGCTGTTGAAAACCTTTGCCGGCAGTTTTCTGATGTTCTTCCGCATATAAGTCTGCATAATGCAGGTGATATGCTCGCCGACTTATTTAATTCAATCATTATTGAAGCGGCGGGTGCTTCTAAAAAAGGAACTATTCCGCCCATTATTATTGAACCTAAAGGCATTGCTCCTGATCTTGCTGCTGTTAAAGACGGAGTATTGTATTTTGGCGGCTTGCCCCAGGAAACCGGCGATGTACCTCATCCTTTTCAAACTTATCTCAATACTGCGTCCACCTATTATTCAACAAAGAAAACTTTGCTTTACGCTGAGAAGCCCCACCCATTTTATGATCTCTTTATCTGCAGCAACATCAAGTATAAGAAATTCAAGGCGTCAGGGCTTAGAGATTTCAAGTCCGAAAAGATTATTGAGAATGCTACTATAGAAAAACTGGAAAAAGAGTCAAATTATATTATTATTGAAGGAACCGGCGGCATCGGAAAATCCATGATGCTTACCCATCTTTTCCTCTCATCGTCTCAGTCGATAGATGCGAAGGGCCATGTTCCCCTGCTTCTTTCTCTCAAAAACTACAAAGATGACACAAATGGAATCGTGGACTTTATCTGGAAATCAGCCAAGGATTTTGATTCGAACATCTCTCAAGCAGATGTTATAAACAGCCTGCTGAATAAAGAACTTGTTCTTTTGATGGACGGACTTGATGAGATTCAGTCATTAGTCAGAGAATCTTTTGATACGGACTTGGAAGCCTTTATAAAATCATATCCGGGCAACATGATTGTGATTACATCCAGGCCAGTTTATAATTTCATAGCGTATTCTAAGTTTTCAATATTTAATATCGAACCTTTGACAAAACCTCAATCCTTAGCACTTATTGAAAAACTGGAGTTCTGGGATACCGCGGCTAAAAATAGTTTCATGGAGGCTTTGGATCAGAAATTATATAACTCTCATTATCAGTTTGCCAGCAACCCGCTACTGCTCACAATCATGCTGATGACCTATTCTTCATTCGGAGAGGTTCCTGCCAAAATGCACGTGTTTTACTCCAAAGCATATGAGACAATGGCAAGACTGCATGATGCTACAAAAGGATCATTCAAACGTCCCCTTCACACAAAGCTTACCCCGGAGGAATTTTCTAAGTATTTTGCAGAATTTTGTGCCAGAACCTATAAAGATGAAGAATTGGAATTTACTGATATCAGCTTTAATTCTTATATGCAGAAGGTACTCAAAGATACATACGCAGAAAAATGCGGTGCAGCACCTTATGACTTTCTTCGCGATCTTACTGACAACCTGTGCATCATGTACCGGGAAGGAGAAAAATATTATTTTATACACCGTTCCTTCCAAGAATATTTTGCCGCAGTTCATTTTGCCTCGGGATACGATTCAAAGCTTATCCGGGTAGGCAACTTCTTTGAAAAAATGCAGGATCGTTCCTATACTGACAGAACCTTTGATATGCTCTGCGACATGATACCGGAAAAAGTAGAAAGATACATTTTTCTTCCTCATTTACGTGCTTTATTAGAAAAATGTTCAGCATCAGGCACAGACGAAGAATATTGGACTTTTCTTGAAGATCAGTATCCTGTTCTATATTATCAGGAAGGAGAAACCGGTGACACCTATTTCAATGAAGCGCAGTCTTTTATTTACAGGAAAATATTAGAATTTAAGCATCTTGGAGGACTTGTTGATTTGGATTTTCTCGACTGGCCTTCACTGATTTATGATCTTCCGACAAAAGAATCCGTACGAGTTTATGAATATTTTTTGGATGAAGATGTTTATGAAAGATTTCAAAATCAAGAAGAAATCGCAGAAAGTCTGATGGATGATACAACAGTTGCTTTTGAAGAGGATGTTCCTTATCAATATAATTACCTCTTCGGCAAGCCGGAGCAAACCGGCATTACTATCGAAATAGAAATATACCAGCTGACGCATAATCCTGGTAAATATAAAATTCTTCGTGACTTTATGGAAGATTCGGGTTTCCCATTAGCAGAAGAATATCAGAACATCAAAAGATACTATGATGAACTGCGTGCTTCAATTCAAAAAGAAGACGAATCTGACGATTTATTCGATGATTAGAAAGGACAAAATCTATGAAAATCAGCTATAATAAACTCTGGAAACTGCTAATCGATAAAGGAATGAACAAACACGATCTTAAAGTTGCATCCGGCGTAAGCTCAGCGTCCATTGCCAAGTTGGGCAAATGCGAAAACATTACTACCGATGTACTGCTGAAAATATGTGAATCGCTGAACGTTCATCTTGAAGATATCCTGGAAACCATTGACGAGGAGGAAAAATAATGAAGCTGCTTTATTCAAATATACTTCCTTTGGGAACAGCGGATGATCAGCAGACAATTATAGACTGCTTTCAGGAACAGCTGGCCAAGGCAGATTATGTGGAAATAGCTGTCGGCTATGTTTCCCGTGCTTCTCTGGAAGAGTTGGATAATTTAATTTCTGATTACAGCATAAAACAGATATGCCTGAATATCGGAATGTACTATATCGAAGGCATGCCCGAAAGTTCCTATCACACTGCTGTAAAAATCAACAAAAAATGGCGCGCGTCCAGAACGGGTGAAATAAGAATTGTCCGTTCTTTCAAGTATCACGGAAAGCTCTATTGTTTTTATAAGGATGGAGTCCCTTTTTCTGCAATCATAGGATCCGCAAACCTCGGAGTTATAAAACTGGAAGCCTCAAACAGAAGACAGTATGAAATCTCTTCTCTTACAATTGATCCATCGGAATGCAAAGAGATATCGGATTTTATACAGAAACTGAAAGCTCCGGCATGTTCAGCCAATATTGAAGATATATCCGATATGCCGCTGATATTTGAAAAGAACACTGCTCTCTCAGGCATCGAGCTCGTTGCAGAAGTACCTCCTTCAAATGTTGAATTTTATAAAAGATGTTCAGCATACGCATCTTTTCTTCTTCCGCTTAAAGTACCTGCTTATGCTGAGAGACACATGGATGACGGCAAACATTTTACCAAATCAAATGTAAATGTATGCTATGCCGCTCCAAGAAACAAACGAAAATCCCGTGATTGGTATGAAACACAGCTGACTGTTGCAAAAGAAATTACCAAAATTGATGGCTATCCAGAAAAGAATAAACCATTTTTCATCATCACAGATGACGGATATTGGTTTAAGGCTCACACCACAAGCGACGGCAACAAACAATTCAGTGCTGTGGGCGATGAGCTGATCATGGGACGTTGGCTTAAAGGCCGCCTTGCCGCTGCAGGTCTTGTTGTTCCAGTAAATGATACCCAGCTGGATACGGACCGAACAGGAATGATCACCAAAGAAATCCTTCAGGAATATGGCTGTGAAAATCTATACCTCAAGAAAACCGGGCAAACAGCCCTTGATGAAGACGGAACAGCTTTAGATGTATGGATGCTCTCTTTCAGGCCTGAAAATAAGGAAGGAGACGAAGAATAATGTCGTATCTCAAAAATTATCTGAATAAAATTGTAGAACGCGGAAATACCGGGCTTGCTGAATCGATTTCGGCAACTGCAGAAGATGTCGGGAATAACTATCTTAAAAAATTCTCATTTATGAGCCATGAAATAGGACTGCTGTTCGGCAACGTACAGTCAGGCAAGACTGGTCAGATGTTCGGAATAATGTGCAAAGCAACTGACCTTGGTTTTCCTGTCTTTGTCCTGCTGACCACCGATAACGTCGTCCTCCAGCAGCAGACCTTGGACCGTGTTAAATCGGATCTGGACGGGTACTGTATCTGCGGCGAAAACGATGCCAGACTTTTTGCTGAGAATAATTTGATGCTCCCGACGATTGTTGTCTTAAAAAAGAACGCAAGAATTCTGAAACTATGGGCCAATATATTCAATTCCACTGGATTCATGCGCGGCAATCCGCTTTTTATCGTTGATGATGAGGCTGATGCGGCTTCTCTTAATACACTTGTCAATAAAAACAGACAATCCTCAATCAACAAATATCTTGGATCTATACGAGACGGCGCCTCAAGCAGTTTATATCTTCAGGTAACCGGAACGCCCCAAGCTATACTTCTTCAAACGGTAGGATCCGGATGGCATCCTCTTTTTACGCATTATTTCAAACCAGGCAAGGGATATCTCGGCGGGGACTTTTTCTTTCCTAAAAGCCGAAAAGCTGAATGCGTAACATACTTGGACACACTGGATCACGCCGAGCGCAATGTAGTTATACGCCATCTTCTTGTTTCAGCGCAGATTTTAGCGTCCGGCGGCCCTGTTTCTAATTGCCTGATACATCCCAGTGTTCGGCAGGCTGCACATCAAAGATTTGCGGACAGCATCATTTCTGAACTTAACTGGTGCAAAGATAACCTCAACGGTGAATTTTCAGATAAACTCAAGAAACAGTATGCCCTGCTTTCTCCGTCAAAAACAGAAAAGCTTCCATTCAAGCAGTTATTTGAATATATAGCAAATCATCTTCTTAATGACGAATCAAAAGTAATCGTGATGAATGGAAAATCAGATGTTGACAGTGATGAATATTCTTTCGGATGCAATTTTGTCATAGGAGGAAACACGCTTGGAAGAGGCGTTACCTTCCCAAGCCTGCAGACCATTTACTATACCCGTACCAGCAAAAAACCGCAGGCTGATACTATGTGGCAGCACAGCCGAATGTTTGGGTACGATCGTGATCCCGGAATGATGATGATTTATATTGACGAGCGCTTATATAAACTTTTTGCCGATATTAATGCCACCAACAATTCCATTATTTCACAGGTCGAACAAGGTTTGGATGATGTCAAAGTATACTATCCAGACGGATTAAACCCGACCCGGAAAAATGTCCTCGACACTGATCATGTGACTGCTATATCGGGCGGAACAAACTATTATCCGTTCCACCCAGACAATGACACCATAGATCAGATTTCTGATCTGCTGTCACCTTTTTCGGAAAATGAACCATATTATCAGGTCAGTCTGCGGCTTATGAAGGAAATACTGTCTCACGTTATCACTGATACAGATTTTAAACTTTCCTCATTCCAGGCAATTCTCGATACAATGCTCGCTGAAGCTCCGACTGCACAGGGAATTCTTATTGTGCGCAGAAACAGAGATATAGCCCAAGGCACCGGTGCATTGCTGTCCCCCAATGATTGGCAGCTGGGAGGCTCCTTCCCCCGTAAAGTAGTTTTAACCATGTATCAAGTTACTGGTACAAAAGGATGGGGCGGCAGACAGTTATGGGTTCCCAATATCAAGCTTCCGCAGGGTGCTGTTTATTATGATGTTGTAGAGGACTGATATGGCTGATAATCATACAAAAGAAGCAAGAAGCCGCAACATGTCTCACATTCGAAGCACGAACTCAAAGCCAGAGGAAACAGTAAGAAAAATTCTGTTTTCTCATGGCTTCCGCTATAGAAAAAATGTGAAGACATTACCCGGGAAACCCGACATTGTCCTTCCGAAATATAAGACCGTAATCTTTGTAAACGGATGTTTCTGGCATAAGCACGATTGCCCTCGTTTCGTATGGCCATCCTCTAATACCGGTTATTGGATTCCAAAGATTCAAAGAAATGTCGAACGAGATAAAGCCAATCAAGCTGCGCTTTCAGCCATGGGCTGGAATGTCATCGTTGTATGGGAATGTGAATTAAAGAAAAAAGTTCTTAAAGACACTATGGAACGTGTTGAAAAGGAAATCCTGGGCAACCTACCCCCAAAATATAATGAAAGAGACAAGAGTTCGTCCCACAAGGAAACGACCAGCTGAACCATCTTCAGCTGGTCGCTACATTATTCATTGATACTTGCTTCTACTGACTCATATTCAATGCCTGCAAAACATTTGAGCAAAGCTTCAAATATTATCTTTGCTCCTCGGCAGGGAACAGCCATTCCAATCTGCTTGCGTACACTTTCCTTACTTCCCAAAAACTCAAAGTCATCCGGGAATGTCTGAAGCCTTGCACGCTCTCTATTCGTTAAAGCCCTGGGTTCTTCCCAATGATAAATATGCGTTCCTCCGCCGCCGCTTCCAGTCACTGTATATGACGGCTTATCCGGATCAAGTCTTTTATATATTTGACTTATTTTTGCGCCTTTGATATTAAGTTTCAACTCATCCGGCAAATCAGCCGTAAAAGCATTCTGCCCGGGAAGTATATGCTTAAGCCTTTCAACAACCTGCTTTGACTGTCTTGTCGGCTCATTATTAAATGCATCGGCAGGAATAGGCGGATTCTCTATTGCATTTCTGCATGTATTATCTATTCCAGCATAAGGTGCAGGAGACGGAACTTTAAATTCAATGTCAATATCGTTTCTTATCCCAATAATAATCAAACGATGTCTCGCCTGCGGTATGCCATATTCTTCAAACTTATACAAATGAGGCGTTATCTTATATCCTGCACCTTCCAGTTCTGATAGGATCTTCTTAAGTGCCTTTCCCTCATTAGCACTTCTAAGCCCGCCAACATTTTCAGCCAAAAACCACTGCGGTCTAAACTTTTTCAGTGCTTTTACTCCATATGTGTACAGAGGTCCAAAAGTTCCATCCATGCCCTTCTGCTCGCCCACTACACTGTAATCGTTGCACGGGAACCCAAAGGCAAGTGCATCGATCGGATCAAGCTGATCCATATCAAAGGTTCTGATGTCTCCGTGATAAACAGAATCCGGATCATCAGGACATATATTATGGCGGTAGGTCTCACAAGTGTCTTCATCATAATCATTAGCCCACTCATGTACAATTCCATATTCCGGGTCATTTATGTCTGCGTGTGTGGCTCCCCAGCCAATTCCGCCAGGACCGCAGAACAATTCTCCAAGATGAAAAATCATATCTATCATCCTTTCTTTTTTAAGATGTAGTCGATCTCTGACTGAATATGCTGTTTATCTTCATCATCCAGCAAAGCAACATTTTTAAACCCTGAGTGATACTCTTCAATATCAGACACATCGAACATTCCAGCCATAAGGCACATAGGGATTATGGGTGCTTCATAAAGAACTGCAAGCTTTTTCAGCTCAGATAGCTTCAAATTGCTCCAAGCTCCATTTTCTGCCTTAGATAATCTTGAGTCCGTTATCCCTGTCTGCTGATAAACCTTATACAAGCTCAGCCCCATATCATTGCGAAGCCGTTTCAAATGCTCTCCCAAATTCTGCATAGTACCACCTCTAAATTATTATAAATTTTCCGCTGCGAAATGTCAAGTATATTTTTATTTTTCGCTGCGTTTTCGCAGCAATCAGATTCTTCCATTCATCTGCCACTTATCATGTCCCTTAATCCTCTGCACCGCCTGTCGCAGTGTACCAGCCCTACCATGCTGGTGATACGGATGTGATGCCTTATGCTTATGAAAGATAATACAGCTGCCTTTCCCCGGATACTCCGGGTTGTGGATGTACCAGTAATGCCCCGTATTCCGGGACATTACCGTTACATCATATTCATCCGCCGCAATGACAGCAAAATATTTCCTATCCAGGCTTTTCAATTCTTCTTTACTGAACAATATCCGGCGCCTCCCTTCGGAACCACGCTTCCAGAGCCCTTTCCACAATATCTGCCGCCTCTGCTGTCTCCCGGTCTGCAAAATACTTTTGGTACACTGCTGTCGGCAGCTTAATATTAACCGTCTCCTTTTTCTTGTGTCTGGCCGCCGCTATTTCCCGGATACTCTTCTGCGTAATATTTCCAGACTCCGCCCTGATCGCCGCCGCATTTTTCGGATTCAGCTTCACCTTATCCTCTGACGCCGCGGCCGCCACAGCCTTCTGCTCTTTCTCCGATAAATAAGACAGATCCACAGCTGCCACCAGGGACAATGCGCCATTATCCAGTTCCTCTTTAAATTCAGGGATCAGCTTATCCACCCTCATATATCTTGCGATATTCCTTCCCGTCATGCCGTACTCGTTTCCCAGTTCATCCCGGCTCCTGAACTTGTGGACATCATGTCCACAAGTTCCTTCCTGTCCATTCAGAGCCGCAATCTCCTGAAGGATATCATTGCGCTTGCCTTGACTGCTGATTTTTTCATACCTCACCGTCAGAACAGCCGCTTTTTCTGACGGAAGCAGTTCCGAAAAAGACCGCTGAATCATATTTGTTTCAATCACATAGACAATCGCGTCTTCATCTGAAAGGTTTTCTTTTACAATGGCAGGAATTTTGTCAAGCCCCGCCAGCATCGCCGCCCTCTGCCGGTTATGGCCGGAGAGCATCTCATACCCGTCTTCCTGTTTCCGGACGATCACCGGATTTAAAACTCCATGTTCCCGGATGCTTTGGATCATGTCTTCCAGCCGCTCCCCTTCATACATCCGAAAGGGATGGCCGCGAAACGGGCGGATACTCTCTGCCGGCAGCATCCGGACCGCATTCTCCGGAACCGCCGCGGCTTCTTCCATCCGATCCAGCAAATCGATCGCGTCATTAAAAATTTTTCTCTTTGCCCCATTAGCTTTCAATAGAAATCAACTCCTCCGCAAATTTTCTGTAAGCAATGCCTGCGCTTGCCTTCGGGCTGTACCGTTCCACTGGCATGCTGTAATAAATGCTTTCCCCCACCTTCACGGTATGGGGGATCCTCGTATCAAATATCCGGATCTGCCCCTGGAAACTCTCTGTCACCTGCTCCGTCAATGTCCTGCACAGGTTCGTCCTCGCCTCGCACATGGTCATCAGGATACCCGCGATCTTGAGTTTGGGATTGATCCGGCGCCGGATCTTCGTCACCGTCCGCAGATAGTCCTGCAGTCCCATCATCGCCAAAAGCTGCGGATTCACCGCGATAATGACCTCATCAGCCGCCGCAAGCGCATTGATGGTCAGCATTCCCAGCGAAGGGCAGGTATCAATCAGAATATAATCATATTTCTCCCTGAGTGGATCCAGGATCTCCGACAGGATCTTTTCCGCTCCCATTTCCAGCCGCAGCTTTGCGTCCGCCACAGACAGATAAATAGAAGAAGGAATAAAATCTACGCCGTCCTCTGTCCGGATGCACTTCTTCATGGCCGGAAGTTTTTCATCCTCTATCGCTGCCATCATCAGATGACCGATGGTATTTTCCAGTTCCCCTGTATTTTCAATCCCATAACAGGCCGTCAGATTCGCCTGGCTGTCAAAATCTACAGCCAGCACTTTCTTTCCCTGTTTCCGCAGCGCGTATGCAAGGTTCAGGGTGGAGGTGGTTTTCCCCACCCCGCCTTTCTGTGATCCGATAACGTAAATCTTTCCCATCATCAATACCGTCCTTTCTTTTCCGCGACCTTATCCGCCGTTTCCCTGCCGCTTTCCTCAAAAGCATCCACATAGCTTGCTTCTTCTCTAGGAACGATCACCAGACGCCCCTCCTCACAAGTAACAGTAATGGATGTCCCGCAGTCAAATCCAGCTTCACGGAGCCACTGCCCTTTCAGCATGATGGCCGGTGTGGATTTATACTGATATCCGCTCTGCTCATAGACTTTCATATTTCTGAATTTTTTCATAGCCATAGATGTGCCTCCTTAAACCGTAAATGAATATTTACTTTAGAAATGCCTTTGTCTTCCAGTTGTCGGCCGTTAGTCCAACGGCACCACCTCCCTTAAATCCTTCTGCCGGAAACATCGCTCAACTAACCTCGGCTTCGCTTCGCTAAGTGTTCACAGCAAAAAGCAGCTGCCAATGCATTCACGCATCAGCAGCTGCCGATTTAAGTTCTGTGTATTATCTATTTGACTGTTTCTCCTGATCCTTGATCCTGTAATAGTCTTCCATATCCAGGGTCAGATCCACATGAGTGTCAGGCTTTGGTTTTCGGTTGCTCAAGAGGCACACAGTCTCTGTATGCACCGTCTGACAGAACTGATCCACCGCCGTCATCCGTTCCACCCGGTACCCTCTCGCCTGGATCATCTCCAGATCCCTTGCCAGGCTTGTCATCTTACACGAGATATACACGATCCGCTCCACGCCGTAATCCAGGATCTTCGGAAGCGCCTTCGGATGGATTCCGTCCCGGGGCGGGTCAAGGACGATTACATCGGGCTTCTCCCGGATCTCATCGAGCACCTGAAATACATCGCCTGCTATGAATTTACAGTTGGAAATTCCATTTCTTGCGGCATTTTCTTTTGCAGCTTCCACCGCTTCCTCGACAATCTCCACACCCACCACCTGCTTCGCCACAGGAGCAAGCACCTGGCTGATGGTTCCGGTTCCGCTGAACAGGTCGAAGACCGTCATATCGTGGATATCTCCGATGTACTCCCGCACGGTCTTGTAGAGCACCTCCGCTCCCTGGGTGTTCGGCTGAAAGAATGAGAAAGGCGTGATCTTGAACTCCAGACCGAGCAGCTTATCATAGAAGTAATCCTGGCCGTAGAGAATCCTCGTCTCATCGCTCTTCACCACATCAGACAGGGAATCGTTGATAATGTGCAGAATCCCCACGATTCTGCCTTCCAGCGGCAGAGCGAGGAGCTGTTCTACCAACTCTGTCAGGTCATGTTCCTCCTGGCTTGTGGTCACAAGATTTACCAGGATCTCCCCGGTGGCCTTTCCCCGTCTTAAAAGAAGGTGGCGCAGATATCCCGTGTGCTGCATTTTCCGGTAATAGCCTGCTTTCCTCTCCCGGAAATATTCCAGCACACAGAGCAGGATACGGTTCATATCCCGGTGAACCAGGCAGCAGTCCCCGGCGGTCAGCACGTCGTAAGTGCTTCCTTTCTTGTGCAGTCCCAGGGAAAGGGGACCGTCCTTATATTCATCGCCAAAGGAGAATTCCATCTTATTGCGGTATCCGAACTCCTCCGGCGCAGGCTTTACCCCTTCAAAACGGTACTCTCCCTGCACCGCCCGGTCCATGATCCTGCGGATCTGTTCTTCCTTCATCTGAACCTGAGCCTCATAAGCCATGGTCTGGTACATACAGCCCCCGCAGGCAGGGAAAATACTGCAGAGAGGCTTCCGGGTCTCAAGAGGGGATTTCTCCAGGACTTCCAGAAGCCTTCCTTCTGCATTTCCGTGTTTGAACTTATTCACCGCAAATCTCACTCTCTGGCCGGGGATCCCATTCTTGACAGTCACATATCTGTCCTCTTCTGCCACATACACGATCCCCTTGTTCGGGAAATCGACACGCTCGATCACCTCATCAAAAATCTGTCCCTTTTTCATCTTCGCCTCCACATTCTTTAATTTCTCATTATTGTCCGCACCTGCCCCGACCTTCGGACCTTCTGCACGGTCCTTCGGACTTTCTGTCCGGACAATCGTTTCCTCTTTAAATACCGAATTTAATTACCGGATTAAAATACCGGACAAAACAGGCAGGATGCAGTGTCATCAACCACATCCTGCCTGAATCCTGTTCACATATCCATACACATTTTTCCCGGACATCCATCTCAGCCTGCCGGATATCCTGCCCGCATGCCGAAACTCTAATGCACGCCGGAACTCTTATACCTGGTCGTCCTCGCTGAAATAATCGTCAAAATCATCATCGAAATCGTCTTCAAAATCTTCCAGATAATCCGGTGTAAAGAAGCGGTATACCGCATAAGCGATGGCTGCAACTGCTGCCACGGCACCGATGATGGCAAGGATCCAGATAATCATGTTTTTCTGCTTCTCTTCTTCATTTCTGTGCAGTATCTCTTTGAGTTTTGATTCAGCAATCATGTCTTCTATTTTTTTGTTCATGTCTACACGTCCTTTCCCCGTCCCAAAACGGCGTTTGCTTTCTGTTATTATACCACTATCATTTTCAGATTACTACTAATTTCTATTGAAAATCTTAAGAACAATCTTAAGATGTGCATTTCTTAAGGTTCCACCTTAACCAGTCTTGCAAACGCGGCAAACATCTTCCGCACTCCGGCGTTGTCAAAATCAACCGTTACTTCGTAATCCCTGCCGCCCTCGCGGATATCCTGAACGGTGCCTTCCCCGAATTTCACATGGCGAACCCGGTCGCCCACCTGATACGGGAGAGAACCTCCCTTTTCCGCCCGGAGCTGGCTGCCTTTCTGCAGAGCGGAAAAAGGCACTGCGCGGAATGCCTGTTTCGCCTGGGCGTATGTATTCTGCACGGGGATCTCCGTATCCTTTTCGATCTTCCGATGTCCGGTCTCGATCAGTTCCATGGGGATTTCCTTGATAAAGCGGGACATTTTATTGTACTGGGTCTCGCCCCGCACCATGCGCTTTCTCGCACAGCTGAGGGTAAGTTCCTGTTCCGCCCGGGTGATTCCCACATAGCAGAGCCTCCGCTCTTCCTCCAGTTCTTCGCCGTCATCCGCCATAATCGTCATATAGCTCGGGAACAGTCCATCCTCCATACCTGCCAGATAGACATGGGGGAACTCCAGTCCCTTCGCACTGTGCAGAGTCATAAGCACCACATAATCCTGGCTTTCGTCAAGGCTGTCGATATCTGCCACCAGGGCAACCTCCTCCAGGAATCCGGCAAGAGACGCCTCCTCGTTCCGGTCCGCACAGGATTCCTCATAAGCCGCAGCCTTGTTCAGGAGCTCATCGATATTCTGGATTCTCGCCTCCGCATCCTCCTTGTCATCTGCTTCCAGCTCCTGCACATAACCGGTCTTTTCGATCACTTCCTTCAGAAGATCGGTAATGCTCTCCCCTGCTGCCTGTCCCTTAAAATATTCGATCAGCGCGGCAAAGGAGTCCAATTTGGACGCGCTGCGCCCGATTCCCGGGATCAAGTCCGGCGCCATCAGCGCCTCGTAAAAGCTGATGCCCCTCTCATCCGCAGACTCCTGGATCCGGTTCACCGTAGTCAGCCCGATTCCCCGCTTGGGAACATTGATGATCCTGCGCACCGCCAGATCATCCCGCCCGTTGTCTATGGTTTTCAGGTATGCCAGAAGATCCTTGATCTCCCTGCGCGCATAGAAATTGATGCCGCCCACGATCTTGTAGGGAATATTCATGGCGACAAATTTCTCCTCAAAGAGACGGGACTGGGCATTGGTCCGGTAGAGCACCGCGTTGTCGTTATAAGACGCGCCATCCCGTACCTGTCTCTGTATATCTTCCGCGATAAAATCCGCCTCATCGTAAGCCGTGTCGAACTGACGGAGATGGATCTTGTCGCCCTCCCCGTTCGCCGTCCACAGCGTCTTGTCCTTCCGCCCGGTATTGTTTCGGATCACGCTGTTCGCCGCCTCAAGAATATTTCCCGTGGAACGGTAGTTCTGCTCCAGTTTGACCACATACGCATCCGGGAACTCCTTCTCAAAATCAAGGATGTTCCTGATATTCGCTCCCCGGAATTTGTAAATGGACTGGTCGTCATCGCCCACCACGCAGAGGTTTCTGTATTTTCCCGCCAGAAGCCTCACAAGCTGGAACTGCACCGTGTTCGTATCCTGATACTCATCTACCATAATATACCGGAACCGCTCCTGGTAATTCTCCAGCACATCCGGCTGGGTCTGGAAGAGCTGCACGGTCTTTACAAGGAGATCGTCAAAATCCAGGGCATTGTTGGACTTCAGCTGTGCCTCGTACTCACGGTAGGCCTTCGCCAGCTTCTGCTTTGATAAATCGCCCCCTGCATTCAGTTCATACTCCTCCGGCGTAACCAGTTCGTTTTTTGCCGAAGAGATCTCGGCAAGAATGGCCCGCTCCCGGATCCGTTTCGTATCGATATCGACCTTGCGGCAGACCTCGCGCATCAGCGTTTTCTGATCGTCCGTATCATAGATGGTAAAACGGTTGTCATATCCCAGTCTGTCGATAAACCGGCGCAGGATCCTGACGCACATAGAGTGGAACGTGCTCACCCAGATACTCTCGGAGCCGAATCCCACCAGGCTGTCCACCCTCTGGCGCATCTCCCCTGCCGCCTTATTTGTAAAAGTGATGGCAAGGATATTCCAGGGATTCACGCCCCGCTCCTCAATCAGATAAGCGATCCGGTGAGTCAGCACCCTGGTCTTTCCCGAGCCGGCCCCCGCCAGGATCAGAAGGGGGCCGTCCGTGTGAAATACCGCTTCTCTCTGAGGTTCATTCAGTTTATCATAAATACTCATAACTCTCTCCTGTTCTGTCATTTTTGCGCAAACTGTAACTATCATTATCGAACACACATTCCCGATTGTCAACCTTATTTTCGGCTTGCCATCTGGTTTTTATTACTATATAATAAATACATCGGGGTGATAATATGACAATTGATACAAATGATATTCTGAACAGTATTCTTGGAAGCCTTTCACGCGTTGATTATATCCGCCCGGGGGAGATCCCGAACATCGATCTGTATATGGATCAGGTCACTACATTTATGGATAAAGAGCTCTCCTCCACCAGAAGATATGCGGACGACAAGATACTGACCAAAACCATGATCAACAATTATGCAAAGAACAATCTTCTTCCCCCTCCGGTGAAGAAAAAATACTCCCGGGAACATGTACTGTTTCTTATCTTTATCTACTACTTTAAAAATATTCTTTCCATCAAAGATATCGAGACCGTGCTAAAGCCCCTCAGGGACAAATACTTTTCCGGGGAAGGAAGCATTGAACTGGCGGAAATCTATGAGGAAATCTGCCGTATGGAAAAAGCCCGGGTCGAACCGCTCAAGGAAGAGATCCGGTCAACGTATGAATCTGCTGTTTCTTCCTTTGAAAACGTTCCCGACGGAGAGGACCGCGAAGAGCTGAAGATGTTCGCTTTTATCTGCAGCCTCAGCTTTGACGTGTATCTGAAAAAAGCGATTATCGAAAAAATGATCGATGAATTTACAGCGCAGGAAAAAGCGAAGGGATCAAACAGGAAACCGAAAGACTGACATCATATTTTCATGACAGCATATTTTCATGAAACAGGCGCGGCTCAGTATACAGAGCCGCGCCTGATTTTTCTGATCTCTATTCCTGTTCCTCCTTATGGTCGAGCCGTTCAAAGACCATGTCATACCCGTCATTCCCATAATTCAGAGAGCGGTTTACCCTGCTGATCGTCGCCGTCGAAGCGCCGGTCTTCTCCGCAATTTCCAGATATGTCTTCTGTTCCCGGAGCATCCTTGCCACCTCAAATCTCTGCGACAATGAGAGAAGTTCATTGATCGTGCAGATATCTTCAAAAAATATATAGCACTCCTCTTTATTTTTCAGGCTGAGAATCGCGCTAAAAAGATAATCTACTGCCTCTGTTCTGATTTTTTTACTCATAATCTATCAAACTCCTTTTCAGTCAAGCTGCTCTCTTAAATAATAAAAACGGCAGCCGGCACATTTTTCCTGCCAGGCTACCGTTACATTTTAGCACACTAAATTTGTAAAGTCTATCATTTTATAACGATTTATAGAGATTTAGAAAAGGAAGAAGTTTCTCCGGATCCGTCGTCACAACCAGTTCTTCGGGAAAAGCGCAGTATTTCAGCACTTCCTCCACCCGGGAGAAATTTCCCGCATCCGCATAAACGTGGGCATCGCTTCCCGTCGTCACAGGGACCTCATACTGTCTGCAAAGATCCAGCATGGTCAGCATGTTCTCCCGCGTCCCTTTCCTGCTGCTCTGGGGACGAAGCGACGAGTTATTGAGCTCCAGAAGCGTGTGCGTCTCTTTCGCCGTCTTCACAAGCACCTCATAGTCAAAAGGGAATCTTCCGTCATCCGGATGTCCGATAATATTGACATAGGGCTTCTTCATCGTCTCCACATATGCCCTTGTATTCTCCTCAGCCGTATGCCCCAGCCCATAGCACGGCGGATGGATGCTCGCGACCACAATATCCAGATCACGGCATGTCTTTTCCGGCAGATCGATGTTCCCGTCAGGATCCATGATATTGACTTCCGCCCCGAGCAGAAGCCGGATTCCGCACATCTCTCTTGGTACTACATCCAGATTCTGAAAATAAAACAGCCCGCAGGTTCCCGGCATCTCGGGCGCGTGCTCCGTGATCGCAAGCGCCTGAAGTCCCTTCGCAGCCGCAGCCTCCGCCATCTCCCGCATGGTATTGTATGCATGGCCGCTGGCCAGTGTATGGGAATGTGTATCTACTTTAAATATCATATCTCTGTTTCCTCCTCAATTACTCAGCATATCATCACTGCCGGCTTATTATAGCACGATTTTTCTTTTCGGGAAAGTCCGGCATCTGTTCATAAAACATCCCGGAACGGACATACTGTTCTCAGAACAAATCCATAACCGAGGTGACAAACATGAAGAACATGAAGAAAAAGAAGACAAACCAGGAACTGATCGACAGCTGCGATTATCTCTCCAATGCAGCTTCTGCAACTGATTTTACCGGGCTGATCCCCTCCCTCCCCGAGACTGAAGCGGAACTGGAATCATACAAAGACCTCTACACCTTCCGTCCGCCTTCCTCGGAAACGCCGGAAAAGGAAAAGTAAGCGCCCCGCACTGTCGAAAATCAACAGGGAAAACCTCTCTTAAAACGACGAAATGTTGCAATTTTCCATTGTTCTCGACACTTCAAAATGCTATAATAGGTATGTTGTAAATTTTGGCCTTATACGAGAGAGGAGTACAGATATTATGAAGTGTCCAATATGTGGAAAAGACCTTGAACTGCGCAAGAAACAGATTGGCACCAATGAAAACGGTGATCCAATCTTTAATGAATATGCAATCTGCCGTGACTGTAAAAAACAGTGGAATCTGGATAAACAGCGTGCGAAAAAAATGGCTGCCAAAAAGGCTGCTGCAAAGCAGGGGGAGAAGCCGGCAGCCGCATCTGCTGCAAAACCGGCAGCGAAACCCGCTGAGAAACCGGCGGCAAAACCAACGGCAAAGCCAGCTGAAAAGCAGGCGGCGAAACCCGCTGAAAAACCCGCAGCAAAGCCAGCGGCGAAACCCGCTGCAAAGCCAGCTGAGAAACCGGCGGCAAAAACCGCTGCAAAGCCTGCAGCAAAAACCGCTGCAAAAAAGGCGGCACCTGCAGACACAGATACTCCTGCTCATAAGAAGACCACTAAAAAGAAACCTGCTTCGGAACAGCATGAGGCTTCGGAAGACGAGAAGCGCTACGGAAATATTCCTTCCCAGAAGCAGCGCACAAAGAGTGAAAAAGCTGTGCGTAAGGGATATGAAGAGATGTTATCCACAGATCCGGATCACAAGTCTTCGAAAAAGAAAAAGGCAGAGACAGACGCCAGGACTTCCCGCAAAGTGCCGGAACCGCCCGTGGAGGAGACTGACGAATACGAGGAGGACTACTATGATGATGTGCCAAGATTCCGGGCAGCACGCATCATCCTTGCAGTCATTTCGCTGGCAGGCTTCGCGTTCTTTGCATACAGAGGCTTTACGACAGGGCTCAGCAGCGTCTCCGCAGGCGATGACTCCAACGCCGGAATGGTCTACATCATTCTTGCCGTGTGCATGCTGGTATCTGCACTGCTGTACCTCATTCTTCAGAAGAAGAATACCATCTTTGCTTTCCTTCTTCCCATGATCGTATATCTGGGAAGCGCGGCATATGCTTTCCTCATGAGAGGCTCCGATATCCAGCTTCTCATCAGCGCTATTGCATCCGCAGTTCTCGCACTGATCTCGCTGATCCTTGCGATTACTTCAAGGGGCGGATACGATGAGTATGACGATGACGAGGATTACGAAGATCCTTTTGAGGATGATTACGCTGACGAATAATCTGACGGACTGATCCTCCGCAGAGGTAACTGAATCAGAATACTTTATGGAACGGTGCATATCTCCTGCGCCGTTCCTTTTTTCGTGAACCATCTGTTCTCTCTTCTCATATAATACTACGTAATCTTGAAAACAGACTGGAGGATTCTATGAAAAAGCGTATCACAGGTATTCTGCTTGCCGCTGCACTCTCCTTTTCTCTCTTTACCGGCTGTTCTGCGGGCAGCGACGGAAAGGACAGTGAAAATACTGACCTCGCACAGACAGAGCAGACTGCAGATGAAAACCGGGAAGAGGCTGACAAAACAGAAAAAGAACTTACCGAGGTAACTTTAAACGAGGTGGCTCACTCCATCTTTTATGCACCCATGTATGTGGCAATCGAGGAAGGATATTTTGAGGATGAGGGAATTGCACTTGATCTCGTGTGCGGATTCGGGGCCGACAAGACCATGACCGCCGTAATCTCCGGCGAAGCTGAGATCGGCTTCATGGGCTCCGAGGCGTCCATCTACACCTATGCGGAAGGAGCCACCGACTATGTGGTGAATTTTGCACAGCTCACCCAGCGTGCCGGTAACTTCCTCGTAGCCCGTGAGGAGATGCCGGATTTCAAATGGGAAGACTTAAAAGGCCATCTTGTGCTTGGGGGACGAAAAGGCGGCATGCCGGAAATGGTATTCGAGTATATTCTGAAGCAGAACGGCATCGACCCGGGAACCGATCTGGAGATCAACCAGAACATCGATTTCGGCTCCACGGCAGCCGCATTTGCTGAAAATCAGGGCGACTTCACTGTAGAGTTCGAGCCTGGGGCCACATCCCTGGAATCCGAGGGCAAAGGCTATGTAGTGGCGTCCCTGGGCGAGGACAGCGGCTATGTCCCCTACACGGCGTTCAGCGCAAAGCAGAGCTATATCGAAGAGAATCCCGATGTGATCCAGGGATTTACCAACGCCCTGCAGAAAGGCATGGATTACGTGCAGGCGCACACACCGGAGGAAATCGCGGAGATCATCGAGCCGCAGTTCCCGGAAACCGATCTGGCGACAATTACCACCATCGTTACCCGCTACTACAATCAGGATACGTGGAAGAGCGACCTCATCTTTGAGGAGAGCAGTTTCGACCTGCTCCAGGATATTCTGGAAAGCGCCGGAGAGCTCGAGGAGCGGGTTCCCTACGAGGATCTTGTGACCACAGAATTTGCCGAGGCGGCCGCAAAATAAAGAACCTCTGGTCAGCCGCACGGCAGATCCGGCAAAAAACTCTGGTATCCTGCCCGCATCCGTTCTATAATAGGATACAGAACATCTCAGGGAGGAACCACATATGATCGACAAAAGACTTGTTCCCGTCGGAGGGCTGAAAAAGGAACCCTTTTCCGGGAGCCACAACGGAATGCGCTACTATTTCCGCGGCGACGACGGCAAGAGCAGCACTACCTTTACCGTATATATCTATCCGGAACCATGGTGTTTTGAAGATACTCCGGACGAGGAGAAAGAAAGCGCCACATTTCCCCTCTCGGATGAGGGCATGGATCAGGCCGTTGCATGGCTGTTCGAGCGCTATGAGGCGGAAAAATCCCGCTGGGTCAATTCATCCAAGGATATGATGCACACGGTCAACCGCACGGACTACTCAGCGCGCGGCAGCTCGGGCAGCCGGTAAAACAAAGACTGACAGAGAAGGGATGAATCTCAGGATCCCCGGTCTGTCAGTCTTTTTATTTCTCCATATTTCAATAGCTGCGGATAGCATTCTCATCCAGGTCGCACCGAACCGTCACACGGCTCCTCCCGCCAAATGTACAGGTAAACAGCGTCAGCGCCCAGCCGCCGTCTGTCATCTCCTCCACAGCCGTGGGTTCCAGCGTCTGAACCTCAGCCACAGTATAAGAAAATACATTACCGTCTGCATCGGTAAATGTCACCCTGTCCCCCGCAGCCAGATCCCGGATTTGCCCGAAATGGGTGCTGTAGTTGTGCGCTGCAATAACCAGATTGTTCTTATATGCAGTTCCGGCGTACCGGCAGGGAGCAATTTTCAGGTTCGGATAACTCCACTCGCTCATGACGGGAAGCGTAAGTTCCAGAACAGGAATATCCAGGATGCCGATATAATCGTGATCATCAATCTCCAGAGCCGGCATCTCCATATCCGGATTCAGAAGATAATCCGGAATCTCCTGTTCTTCAGACGTATCCGCATTTTCCGGCAGTACCGTCATCTGCTCGAGCACCTGCTCTGCCGCCCTGTCCGCGCGATACTCATCCCAGAGATTAAACAGGGTCAGCAGAAGAGCCGCTGCGATCATCAGCACTCCGCCCCGCATGAACCAGATCCCGGGGCTCTTCCCACGTCTCTTTTCAGGTCGCTTTTCAGTCTTCCTGCCGGTTATCTTCATTTCTCCGTTTCCCCCATCCGATCAGGAAAAGCAGGATGCCGCCAAAGGCAAGCAGCGGAACCGGCCACCAGAGCATCCCGGTCTGAGGAAGCCGGGGAGACGATGGCGTATCAGGAGTATCCGGAGTGTCCGGCGTCCCGGGGGTATCCGGTGTATCCGGTGTATCCGGCTGATATGTGTTTGTCATTACAAAAGTGATGCCTTCCCGGCTTACCGACACCGTATAATCCTCCGGCGTCTCATACTCAGCCACCTGCCATCTGGAATCCTCATCCAGATCCGTCCATTCATAACGCCAGTTGTTGCTCTCATCCAGAGTTACCGTATCGTACACAGTTCCATCCCTTAACAACTGAACTGTAATCTCTTCCGGACGTTTTTGCTCATTCCCGTCGTCCTTCCAGATCTTCATCACCTTGCGGCGCACTGTATTCTCAGTGGGCGGCACCTGTCTGCTGTCGAATTTGCAGGAGACAGACATGTCATAATTCCACTGTCCGTCTTCCTCATCCCAGTCAAGAAGGCAGATGAAAAACGGCTCCGGAGTGTACGTATACCCTTCACTCTCATAACTGTCGCCGGTAACCAGATAAAGCCCCACGGGCAGACCTTCGAACACCGCCCCGCCGCTCTCTCCTGTCCCGGCTTCACTAAACGGCAGCAGCCCGTCGCGGGCAATATAAGCGTCTGCCGTCTGCGCCAGTGCTCTCCATCCGGAACTATCAAGCCCTTCCAGAGAGAGCGGATACTCAGCGAAATCACCGGTCAGAGTCAGTTCCCCCGCCTCGGATACATCCGCTACCCTGTAGCCCCGGAACTCCACACCGGAGAAATAAAAAGCTTCCGGTCACATATGTAAACTCCCCCGCAGACGCAATGGAAAAAATACCGCGTCTGCAGAGGAGTTTATTGTCTTTTTATAATCTTTAAAATTTCTTCCAAATCTCGTCACATGCGATTCACAAATGACTGCTATACTTTAACCATACAAACAGAAGACAATGGCTGCATGGGCAGCTGGCACGTGCGGTCATTGGACTTCGCCTAAAGAAAGATTACATATTCAGGCTTTACCGCCTGCTGTTTATTCCGGAGATTTATCCCGGAATATTTTTTTGATGCTCCGGTTCATAATGTAATAGTACATGACGATCAGCAGGCCTCCTGCCAGCACCCAGGCAGCCGGGCTTGCCATGCATACGCCCAGATAGCTTCTCTGTCCCGCCGCGATCAGCGCCACGACGCCTCTCCCGACAAGTTCCGCCACTCCCGCCATCATGGGGAGGATTCCATAACCCAGTCCCTGGATTCCGTTCCGGTAGATATTCACAACCGCCAGAGGAATAAAGAACATTCCCACACATTTCAGGTAGATATCCACAGAACCCATGATCGACTGCACGTCATCCGAGACAAAGAGGTACGTCATATATTTTCCCACCGTCATGACAAGAGCCGCGGCGATCACCGAATAGATCACGCCGAGAATGGTACACGCCTTGAATCCCTGACGGATCCTCGGCACGTCTCCGGCTCCGATATTCTGCGCGCCGTATGTAGCCATCGTCGTTCCCATGGCGGTATATGCCTGAGTCACAACCTGCTCGATCTTTCCCGCTGCCGTGTAAGCCGCCACAAGTGTGGAGCCCAGGATGTTCAGCGAGGACTGTACCATCATCGTGCCGATGGCTGTGATGGAATACTGAAGCGCCATGGGAATCCCGATCTGAAGCTGGGTCCGCAGCAGCGCCCCCTTCGGATGCCAGTCCTCCCGGGTCATGTGCAGCACCGGCACTTTCGCCCCGATATACACCAGACAGAGCAGCCCGGAAACGCCCTGTGAAATCACCGTGGCAACAGCCGCTCCCGCCGCTCCCATATGAAACGCAATGACGAACACCAGGTCCAGCACGATGTTGAGCACCGCAGACAGGATCAGGAAATAGAGCGGCACCCTGCTGTCTCCGAGAGCCCGCAGAATACTCGCCAGAAGATTGTAGAGCATCTGGGCGAGAATTCCGCCGCTGATAATCATGATATACGCATAAGCCTCATCAAAAATATCTGCCGGTGTATTCATAAGCACCAGCAGTGGTTTCATAAACGCCATGAAAAGAACGGTCAGCACCACGCCCACAGTCAGGGAAAGAATGGCTGCCCCCGCCACAGTCCTGCGCATTGCCTTCATATCTCCCGCGCCGAATTTCTGTGCCGTCAGCACCGTAAATCCTGCCGTCATTCCCACTACGAATCCGTAGATCAGGAACATGATCGTGCCTGTGCTCCCCACAGCGGCAAGGGCATTCGTCCCCACGAATTTTCCCACGATCACCGCATCCGCCATGTTGTAAAACTGCTGAAAAACATTTCCGATAAAAATAGGAAGGGTGAACCCCAGGATAATCTTCATGGGACTTCCTGAAGTCATGTCTCTCTGTGCCGATTTCATAGCATAAGCCTCCTTCTTACCAACACATTCGAGTGCATATTATATACCAGTTTTTTCCCACTGTAAATACCCTTTTCCCGTCTTTTTCTGCTTCCCGTTTTTACCGGAGGAAGTTTCACTGCAGGAAGAGAACCGCATCCTCGTCAAAGGCGAGATAATCCGGCATGCCCCGCTCTTCCAGGACCTGCAGCTCCTCTCTCTGCACAAACCAGCAGATCACATCAGAGCGGAGACCGTTGGCACGGACCGCATCGCCGCGTGGAGCACCCGCGGGGATCGCATCGCCGCGGGGAACACCCGTGCGGATCGCATCGTCCCGGGCGCTCTCCGGTCGGATGTAATAGTTCCGCTCAAAAGGGAGCGCCGCACTGTCCGCAAGGTCGAACGGGATCATGTTTTTTTCCCGTTCTCCCCAGACGGGGATAAAATCATGGGCCCGGTAGCCGATCCAGGATGCGTCCTCCGGCACCTCCCGGTCCAGCTCCAGTGTCACGCCCCAGTCAGAAGCCTGCACCGTATGGGCGTCCACCCTTACGATCCGCGAGAAGTTCTTGCATCCGGTCAGACGCGCCGCCTCCCGGCTCACGGGATTCTTGAACAGTTCCTCCGTAGGGCCGGCGGCGACGATCTTTCCGCTGTCAATGACAATCACTTCTTCGCTGAAGCGGTAGATCTCATCCCGGTTGTGGGAAACCATGATCACGGTTCCCCGGTAATCTTCCAGCATCTCCATCAGCTCCCGCTGAAGCTGGTCTTTCAGAAACATGTCCAGGGCGGAAAAGGGCTCGTCAAGCAGGATCACCTCAGGCTCATATGCCATGATTCTCGCCAGGGCAACTCTCTGCTGCTGCCCGCCGGAGAGCCGTCCGGGAAGCCGTTTTTCCAGTCCTTCCAGGCGGAACTTCTCCACCATCTGCCGGACCCGCTTCTCCTTCTCCCTCCTGCTGCCCTTAAGCCCCGCCGCAATATTCTGCTCCACAGTCATGGTGGGAAACAGGGCGTAATTCTGGAACAGATAACCTACGTTTCTCATCCGGGGTTTCAGATTCACCCGTTTTGCCGCCTTTTTCCCCGGCTTTCCCGTGTCGAACAGGACTCTTCCCCCGATCTCTATATGTCCTTCATCCGGAGTTACAATTCCCGCGATACTCTTGAGGGTCATGCTCTTCCCGCACCCGGAAGCCCCCAGGATCCCGATTCTGCGGGCGCTGCTCCGAAAGTGGATGTCCAGGCGGAAACTGTCCAGTTCTTTGCAGATATCTGCCGAAACAGCCATCGCCTACCACCTCCCCACGTTCTTCATCTTCTTCCCCGAGATGAGATTCATAAGAAAGATGACCACAAATGCGATCACCATGACAACCGCCACCCAGATTCCCGCCGTCAGGTAATCGCCGTCCTGAATCACCATGGCGATCTTCTGGGAGATTGTCCCGGTCTTTCCGGGGATGTTGCCCGCCAGCATGGATGTGGCCCCGTATTCCCCGAGCGCCCGGGCAAATGTCAGGATCGTGCCGGAGGCAATCCCGGGGCCGGCCGTAGGCACGACCACTTTCCAGAATATCGCCATATCCGACATTCCCAGGGTCCGTCCCGCATAGACAAGATTCTCGTCGATCTGCTCCATGGCTGCCCGCGCGTTCCGGTACATAAGCGGAAAGGCGATCACTGTGGCAGCGATCACACATCCAAGCCAGGTCTGGACCACCTTAAATCCGAACTCGTCAAACAGGAACTCCCCCAGGGGTCTCCTCCTGCTGAAAAGCAGAAGGAGGAAAAAGCCTGCCACCGTGGGCGGAAGCACCATGGGAAGCGTCAGGATGCCATCGATGACAGCCTTCTTTCCCGGCGACGCCTTCACCACTTTCCGCGCCGCAAAAATCCCGAGGAAAAAGGAAATCACTGTCGCCACCACCCCCGTTTTCAGGGAAATAAACAGGGGGCTCCAGTCCAGTTCTTCTATAATCTGCATGATCTCATCCATATCATCCGCTCCACTCTTTTACTCTACGTTTGTATCAAAATAATAGGAGTCAAACACCGCTTTCGCCTCGTCGGACAGCACAAACGCAAGAAAATCATCCGCAGCCGCATTCTGTGCATCATCTGCTTCCTCGTTGACGACACGGGCGATGGGGTAAATGACATTTCCCGTGAGATCATAGCTGACGGTCTGGAGAATGTCAAGATCATCCTCGTATCCGTACGTATCGGAATAGTAGGTGGTCCCCACCTCGCATGATCCTTCCACAACAGCGGTCAGCACCTTGCTCACATTGTCCTGCTCGCTGATCTCCACGCCGCCCAGCGCCTCGGAGATCTCAGAGGTCGTGATGGACGCGGGGTCGTCTGTCTCAGGCAGGATGCCAAGATTGACCAGCGCCACTCTCGTGTAGCGCCCCACCGGCACACTGCCGCCTGCCAGGGCGATGCTCTCCGCATCCTGCAGATTCTCCAGTCCGGTCACTGCCGTGCCACTGTCCTTAAGGGTGACGACGACCACCTGGTTGTTGACCACATTCGCCCGGGTTCCCTCCACCATCAGCCCGTCCTCTTCCAGAGTGTCCATCTGGGTCTGTGCTGCGGAGAAGAAGATATCGCACTCATACCCCTCTTCGATCTGGGTGAGCAGAGTACCGGAACTGTCTGCATTGTATGTAATCTTCACTTCCGGATGATCCTCATTGTACGTTTCAGCGAGCTCGGTCATCACCGTATTCAGGCTGGCGGCAATGAATAGCTGGATCTCGGTCTCCTCTGCATCTGCCCCGTCATCCCCGCTGTTGTCCTCCGTCCGGCTGTCATCCGAATTCCGGCTGTCATCCGAAACCTGTCCGCCATTTCCGCCGGAGCATCCCGCTGTTCCCAGTACCATTGCTGCGGCAAGCACTGCCGCAAGAACTTTTTTCTTCATAATCTCTCCTCCTGATGCTATAAACTTCTTCATCCCCCGTGGCTGCTTTCTCATATTATACCCGATTACTTTTTAAAAAACAATCGGTCAGGAAAAGAAACGGCCGAAATTCTCCGGCCTTATTCTCCTTCAAAAATCTTCCGGTACTCTTCTTCCGCAAAGGAAGCGATCCTGCGCCCCATGGTCTCATACTGTTCCATCAGCGCGCGCCCCCGGGAACTTACTCTGGCGCTTCCGCCATGCTTTCCGCCGGGGCTCCGCTCCACGATCACATACCCCAGTTCCTTCTCCGCCGTGCGGATCAGTGTCCATCCCTTGCTGTATGACATGCCGGTTTTCTCACATGCCTCCCGCACATTTCCCAGAACTTCGATCTGGCGCAGCAGATTCATAAGCCCCGGACCGAAAAAAGGCACATTCCGCACAAGCTGCACTTTCACCCTGGGGTGAACCGGAACCGGCTTTTCTCTGCCCGCCACTTCCTCAAACCGGTCCTCCTCCCGGGCCCGCAGGAGCACTCCGCCATCCTCCACCGCCACAAAGGATACCGGCACCCCCGCGGCGTCGATGGCTCCTTTCAGCCCTCTGTCGCCCCGGTAGGAGGCAATCTGTCCGGCAAGCGAGGCGTTGATCAGCACCGGATGCCCTTTTCTGCCCCGGTATACGGGAATGACAACCGGGGCGTCCTCCCCCGCCATCATGCGGAGGGTATGCTCCTCAAAGAGGGGAACGTCCGACGGACAGAAATAGAACCTGCCGCACGTCTTTGCCAGATAACGGATCCCCATCACGGCAAAGTCCAGCATCTGTGCCGTCTCATAGTTCTCACAGCGCAGGAAGACAACTCCCTGCTTTGCCAGGCTTTTCTCCGTCTCCTCCGCCCGGTATCCGGTGATGACTGCAATCTCCTCCACGCCGGCGCGGCGGAAAGTTCCGATCATCCGCCGCACCATGTCGGTTCCTTCTGTATGGGCCAGTCTGTCATACGCCCGGAATCCTCCGGGCGCGCCTGCCGCGGCGATCACCGCTCCCAGCCTCGCCTTCCGGCTTTCGTCTGTTTTCTGCTTCTCTGTCATTGTCCTCACTTTACTGCCTTCTTTTTCTTCGAATAATACGTGTTCTCCATGGGCAGCTTCGTCCGCAGCACGTGATCCATCGCGTAGTATGCTCCCTGGACTGCCGGCGCTGTGGGAATTGTGGCGATCTCACCGATTCCCTTGGCGCCGTACGCAAAGGGAAGAAGCTCTTCCTTCTCCACATAGATGGCATGGATATCCGGGATCTGGGTGGCGCGCATCAGCCCGAGTGTGCCGTACCGTGCCTGGGGCACACCGTCCTTCAGCGGAAAATCTTCCGTCAGCGCATACCCCAGTCCCATGAGCACGCCGCCCTCGATCTGCCCCTGAATGGAGATGGGATTGACGACTTTCCCGGAGTCATGGGCCGCATAGACTTCCTTCACCCTGCCATCATCGTCCAGGATCACCACATGGGTGGCAAAACCGTACGCCACATGGCTCTTGGGATTGGGCACATCCGCCCCCAGTTTGTCTGTGGGATCAAAGAACTCTGCAAAGAACTCCCTTCCCTCCAGTTTCGAGAGGTCGCCCCCTGCTTTTTTCAGCTCTTCGTCCAGCTGTGCCGCCGCCATCCGCACAGCCTCCCCGGTAATCAGCGTCTGCCGGGATCCGGAAGTCGTACCGGAGTCCGGAGCCACCTCCGAGTTGGCTCCCATGTTCCGGATCATCTCCCTGCCAAGCCCGGTCGTCTCGGAGACCATCTGAACCAGTACGGTGGCGCATCCCTGTCCGATATCCGAGGCCGCACTGTAGAGCTCCACTTTCCCGTCATGGACGACAAGCTTTGCTCTTCCTTTGTCCGGCAGCCCCACACCTACCCCGGCGTTTTTCATGGCGCAGGCGATGCCCGCCCTGCCCGGATTCGCCTCATAGACATCCTTCACCGCAAGCAGCGTCTCCTTGAGTGCGGTGGAGCAGTCCGCGATCTGTCCGTTGGGAAGAACCTTCCCCGGCTCGATGGCGTTGCGGTAGCGGATCTCCCAGGGCGAGATGCCGACCATCTCCGCCAGCAGATTGATGTTGGACTCCAGCGCGAACTCGCTCTGGCAGACGCCAAAGCCCCGGAACGCTCCCGCCGGTGGATTGTTCGTATAATATCCGTACCCTCTGATATCGGTGTTCTGGTAGCAGTAAGGCCCTACGGAATGGGTGCAGGCGCGCTCCAGAACCGGTCCGCACAGGGACGCATATGCCCCGGTGTCAAAATAGATCTCGCAGTCCAGTCCGGTAAAGATCCCGTTCTCATCGCACCCCAGGGTGAACGTTCCCTCCATGGCATGGCGCTTGGGATGGAAATTGATGGACTCCTGACGGGAGAACACCACCTTCACGGGACGGTTCACCTTCACCGCCGCCAGGGCTGCGATATGCTGGGCCGACACGTCCTCTTTTCCACCGAACCCGCCGCCGACCAGCTTGTTTTCCACAACAATCCGCTCCGGTTCCCACCCGAACATAATGGAGATCTCCTTGCGGGTATCATAGACTCCCTGATCCGAGGACAGGACTTTTACCCCGCCCTTATAGGGGAAAGCCACCGCGCACTCCGGCTCAAGAAACGCATGTTCCGTAAAGGGCGTCCGGTATGTCTTCGTCACCACGTATCTGGAATTCTCCAGGGCTTTCTTCGCATCCCCTCGGGTCACATGACGGCTCTGGCAGAGATTCCCCCCGGAGTGGACCTTCGGCGCATCCGCCGCCATCGCCTGGCGGATCGAAGTGACGGGAGTGAGCTCCTCGTAATCGATCGATACCAGTTTCTTTGCCTCCTCCAGTATCTCCCGGCTCTCCGCCACAACCAGGCAGATGGCGTCTCCCACGCAGCGGGTGATATTCCCCTTTGCGATCATCACATCCCAGTCCTGCTGCAGATGTCCCACCTTGTTGTTGGGCACATCGTCCGCTGTCAGGACAGCGAGGACGCCGGGCAGCGCCAGAGCCTTCTCCGCGCGGATATCCAGGACTTTCGCCCGGGCATACCTGGAGCGCACCGCAGAGGCATAGACCATTCCCTCCATCTCCACATCGTCCGGGTATTCCCCGTATCCCAGCACCTTCTCGCGCACGTCCAGACGGAATGCCTTTTCCCCGACTCCGTATGTTTCTCCTTTTTCCAGACTTTCCTCGATCTTCGCATCCCCCCGGAGGATCGCTGCCGCCAGCCGGATCCCCTCTATGATCTTCTTATATCCGGTACACCGGCAGATATTCCCCTTCAGGGCTGCCTTGATCTCCTCCTCGGTGGGGTCGGGATTTCTGTCAATCAGCGCCTTTCCCGCCATCACCATGCCCGGGATGCAGAAGCCGCACTGTACCGCTCCTTTTGAGCCGAAAGCATAGACAAATGTCTCCTTCTCCCGCTCGCTCAATCCCTCTGTGGTAATGATGTTTTTCCCTGCCGCGCGTTTCGTCGTGAGCACACAGGACTTGACCGCTTTTCCGTCCACAATGATCGTACAGGTGCCGCAGGCTCCCTCGCTGCACCCGTCCTTGACCGAATGCAGATGCAGATCATCCCGCAGATAGCGCAGGAGCGGCTTATCCACATCCGTGCTGCGCAACACTCCGTTTACCGTAAAAGAATACTCTGCTTTCATAACTTACTCCTTTCCGCACAGGCTGTTCACGACAGATCTTCCCTTCGGTCGATGTCTTTGAGTTCCTCCGGGTCAGCCTGCACGATCTTAAGGCTGCCGGCATGGCGCTTCATCACCTGCCGTCCTCCCCGGTCTCCCGAAAGTTCCATAAGTTCCGGGAAATACTTCCTGTCCCAGAGAACGGGATTGCCGCAGCGGCTGCCGTTCCCCGCACAGACCACAGCCCCCGGATGGCGTGCCCCTGTATTGAAAATCTGCTGAATCGTGGACGCGGACATGCCCGGCTGGTCACACACGGAAAACAGGACTCCCTCCAGATCCGGAGCATCTCCCAGCGCGCGGGCAAGCCCCAGATTCAGGGAACGCGAGATTCCAAGCTCCGGTTCCCGGTTCCACACCGGGACAATCCCCAGTTTTTCCGCCTGCTCCGCGATCTCTCCGGAGCCCGTCACAACATATGCAGGGAAGGAACCGAATCCTTTCATCCTCTCCAGAGTGTGCATATACAGCGGTTTGTTCTTCACCAGGGCTCCCAGTTTGTCTCCTCCGAAACGGGAGCCCGCCCCCGCGGCAAGAATCACGATGGCGAATCTCCCCTTCATCCGTTCAAATCCGGTTACCGCCTCGAGGACGCCGCCGCCGATGGCCCGCGCCTTGTCCGAGATGGTATGGCAGTGGGATACCTCTGTTCTCGCATCAATATCTCCGATCTTCAGATTCTTCTGTACCTGAGCCCCTTCCTGCAGCATGCCCCGGACAATGCCGGACATCTGTGCGTACACCGGGACTCCGCCGGTAAACGCCACAGTCTGCCCTTTCTCCACATAGTCTCCGATCTGCACGCAGGGTTCTATCTTCCCGTCCGCCGCCGCGCGGATCAGGCGCTCGATGGTGTATCCCCCTACATTTCCCGGCACGCCCGTATTCGGGATGGCGCTTCCCCTCCAGATAATATTTCCCAGGGTATGCCCCCGCTTTGTCTCCACCACGCAGTTGCAGTCCTCCCCTGCGGCAAAGCCCGGTCCCACGCCAACTACAAAAGGCGCGTCATCAATCCGGGTGCCAAGGTTCCGCTTCGCCAGAATAGCGTCCACGATCACGTCCGGACGGAACCACCCGCGGCAGTTCATCCCGGGATCCACCATCACCGCAACGTCCCCCCGCTCCATGATCTTCCACGCCTCTGCTTCATCTCCTGCAAGGAATCCTTCCATCTCCTCGATCCGCGCCCTGCCCTCATAGACTGCCCTGGAAAGCGCCACAGTCCTGCGCACCGTCAGGGGTTCTCCGATCTCCGTCATAAGAATGGTATGGCCTGCTCCGTAAAGTCTCGAAGCGATCCCTGTCGCCAGATCCCCGGCTCCTCGTATCAGTATCTTCATATTCCGTCTGCCTCCCGGTCTCCGGCTTCCGGCCCGCCCAGGCAGGATATCACAACATTTTCAACGCCCATGTCCATCAGTCTCCTCCGTATGAGGGAGGCACAGGACCTGCGCCTGTCATCGTCAGCTTTGTTGAGGACTACCGTATACACGGCGTTCCCGGGGCACCCTTTTCTCCCGGCCTCCTCCGATGCTGCGAGAAATGCGATATCTTCCTCGGTTACCGGATCCGTTGTCTTTTTATTTAACAGAAATGCCGCCCTCTCCGGACGGAAACAGATCTCCTCCAGCGGACGCCCCACTGCATCCATGCCATATACAGACATAACATGCGTGGTCTCCGGAAGGATCACCGGCTCCCGCTCTCCCGGAACCTTCAGCGGCAGTCTTCTTGCACCGTCCGCCTCGATGAGGACCGGAAGGTGCGTATTCCATATTTTCTCCATAAACTCCGGGGAAACGCCCTGCATCTTCCCCTGTGAAGCAGGTGTTCCCACCCATGCCTGACCGTATTCCGTCAGAATCCGGTGCAGCTTCTCCTCCGACGGTTCCAGAAGGAACCAGGGACAAGGCTCCGCCATCATATGGGTCGTGGTTGTCACGATCACCTGCTGTCCCCTTCTGACATATCCCTCTGCCAGCCGCCGGAGCAGGCTTGTCTTTCCGCCCGCCCCGACTGCGCTGACCACGGTTCTGCCCTTCCCGGGCAGCCCCAGAACATCTGTGATGTCACGCTCCACGGTATCATGCTTCATGGCCGCCGCCCTCTACTCGCCGGCGCCATGTCTGACATAGCGTCCTGTCTTTTCCACCAGAACCTTTCCGTTCTCTGCCACAAGCTCTCCTCTCAGGTAGACCTGCTCCGCCCTCCCGCGGATCTGCGTGCCCTCCATGGGGCAGTACCCTGCCGCAGACTGCATGGAGTCCGCTGTCATGGTCCACTCGGCTTCGGGATCCCACACGACGATGTCCGCGTCGCTTCCGGGGATCAGGGCTCCTTTCCAGGGGTAGAGCCTGTAGAGCTTGGCGGGATTTTCCGACAGATATATGCACATCTGTTCCGGTGTGATCCGTCCTTCCCCTACGCCGAAGTGCCAGATCAGAGCCGGTCTCTCCTGGGCTCCCGGCATGCCGCACGGCGTCCTGGAAAAGTCCTGCGCGCCTGCGTCCTTCTGCTCCTTTGTAAAGCTGCAGTGATCCGTGCTGATGGTCTGGATCCTTCCTTCTCTGAGTGCCTGCCAGAGGATTTCCTGGTTCTTTTTCTTCCGCAGGGGCGGGGCGATCATATAGAGCCTTGCCTCCTCTGCCGGAAGGGAATACCTGCTCTCATCCATGAGAAGATACTGGGGGCAGGTCTCCACGTAGACGGTCTGTCCCGCCTCTCTTGCCCGCAGGATCTCCCGGTATCCCGCCGCCGTGCTCAGGTGTACGACGATCACCGGGGTATCCACGCATCTGGCGATCTTCAGAAGCCTGCCGACCGCCTCGGCTTCCGCCTCCTTCGGGCGGGTCCACGGATAGTCGGACACATCTTTTCTGTCCCCTTTGTTTTTTAGCACCTCTTTGAGCCTGGCGCTGATAATCCCGTGGTTCTCACAGTGGACTCCGGCGATGGCTCCCAGCTCCTTTAATCTGGAAAGCACTTCGTACATGGTCTCGTCGTCCACCCGGTTGTCATATGTCATATACAGTTTGAAAGAAGAGATCTCTTCTCGTACCACCCGCTCCAGCTCCCGGCTGATCTCATCGTTCCACTCCGACAGCGCCAGGTGAAAAGCATAATCGCAGGACGACTCGCCGTCTGCCTTCCTGTGCCAGTTCTCCAGTGCCTGCGCCAGTGTCTCTCCCTTATACTGAGTGGCGAAATCGATGATGCAGGTAGTACCTCCTGCCAGTTCCGCCTTTGTCCCCGTATCGAATCCATCCGCCGTAACCGTGCCGCTCACCTCGAGAGCCATATGGGTATGGGCGTCGATAAATCCCGGAAACAGAAGTTTCCCCGTCACATCCACAATCTCCGCGTCCTGAAAGGACAGATCCTCTCCGGATGCCAGAATCTTTTCCCCTTTTACCAGAAGATCCAGTTTTCTCATCCCGTCGCCGCTTACTACTGTTCCGCCTTTGAATAACCGTTTCATCGCTGTTCCCTTCTTTCTGTATCTGCCGGAATCATCTCAGCAGATACGGATAATCTCTGCACACTGTCTCCATGAGTCTCTGAAGTCCCTCCGGAATCCCGGTCTCCTCACCTTTTGTCCACACGGTCGTCTCTCCGAAGAAGCGCACCCTGCATTTCACCTGTTCTGCGTCCAGTACCGCGAATCCCTGATTTCTGCTGTCATCCATGTCTTTCTCATCTGCAAAGAGGGTGAATTTATCCAGATACGGAGCGCTGTCATAGGGACAGAAGCTCCGGCAGTTGCCGCACTCGTTGCACATGTAGTCCACATGGATGATCTGGTGCTTCTCCATGCCCGGAACCCGGATGGAAATGTTCGCCCGGTTCGGGCAGACCTCCACGCAGTTCTCACAGATGCCCGAACATCCCAGGCACCGGCTGCTCTCCTGCGCGTCTTCTGCCGCATCGGAAAGTATGCCTCTCTTATTATACACCGCTTTTTCATCGGTATGTGAAGCAATCTCTCTGACCAGCTTTTCTCCTGCCACTGCTTCCGCAGCTTTCAGGCCGTCCCGGATTCCCTCCACCACAGTGGCCGGTCCGCCAAGGCCGTCTCCGATCACGTAGACGCCCGGGATACTGCTCTCGCAGGTTTCCCCGTTTACGATCGCTCTTCCCCGGTCGCTGACTGCGATCCCGTTCGCCTCATAGAATGCGGTGGGAACCCGCTCGCCAACTGCCGCGATGACTGTATCCGCGGGAACCTTCCTTGTCTCGCCGGTGGGAACCACGCCTCTCCTTCCGGAGGCGTCAATATCGCCCAGTTTCATCACGTCGCAGAGCAGCCCGCCGTCCTCCAGCTTCACCGGGGAGAGCAGTTCCATGAATTCCACGCCGTCCTCCACGGCCATAACCAGTTCTTCCTCATCCGCCGGCATATACCTCTTTGTCCGTCTGTATACAAGATACGCATGCTCCACGCCCTTTGTGCGCTTCGCCGCCCTTGCGGTATCCATGGCGGTATTTCCTCCGCCGATGACGACCACATTTTTCCCGATATCAAGATTGCCGTCATGCGCCTTGAAATCTGCCAGGAACTTCAGGGCGTTGACCGGCTCGCCTTTCTCCAGTTTAAGTACGCCCGGTTCCGACGCTCCTGCCGCCACGATCACCGCCGTGTAATCCGCGTTGCGGAGCATGGCGAGATCTGTGATCTCTGTGTTCAGGCAGATATTCACACCCATCTTCTCCAGAAGAGCCGCGTCTTTCTCAATGGCGCTGTCCGGGATACGGAAACCGGGGATCACGTGGCGCACCACGCCTCCCAGGGCGTCTGTCTTCTCAAAGAGCGTCACCTCCATGCCCGCCCTTCTCAGGAAAAAGGCTGCCGCCATTCCCGCCGGACCGCCGCCGACCACTGCCGCCTTCCCTCTGCGGGTCACTGCCGGGGCCGTGATCTTCTCCATAAGCGCATCGTAACCGTTCTCCGCAGCGATCAGCTTCATGCCGCGGATGTGGACCGGATCCTCATAGAAATTCCTGGTACATTTTCCCATACATGCGTGGGAGCAGATCGTCCCGGTGATAAAGGGAAGCGGATTCTTCTCTGTGATAACCTCAAGGGCTTCCTCGTATTTCCCCGCGTTCACAAGCTGCAGGTAGGCTGTGATGTCCTGATGGATGGGACACCCTTCCTTACAGGGCGCCACGAAGCAGTCCAGAAGGGGAACCTGCTTTTTCATCTTCCTCGAGGGAAGCGGCTTCACCGCCTTTACGTGGTGCGGATCTTTCTTCGCCTCCTCCGCCAGCGCCCGGACCGCCGGGGCATCCACTCCCTCAAACACCGCGTTCTCCTGTTCCAGGAGCACTGCCATCTGATTCATTCTGTCATATCCGCCCGGCTTCAGGAGAGTCGTCGCC
This sequence comes from Lachnoclostridium sp. An169, assembly GCF_002160525.1. GTDB lineage: Bacteria > Bacillota > Clostridia > Lachnospirales > Lachnospiraceae > Mediterraneibacter > Mediterraneibacter cottocaccae. Next base: position 121,633 of record NZ_NFKT01000003.1, on the reverse strand, counting down.
ACCGTTACCGGCCAGATTCCCGCATCCACGATCTTCTTAATATTGTAGAAGTCAGCGCCGCCCGAGTAGGAGATCCGCAGTTTCCCGTCAAAGTCTTCCGCCAGTTTTGCAGCCACGGAGATAGAGAGGGGATACAGGGATTTGCCCGACATGTACATCTCCTCGCTGGGAAGTTCATTCTGCTTTACATCCACGGGGAAGGTATTCGTAATCTTTACGCCGAACTCCAGATTTCTCTCCTCACAGACCTTCATCAGCCTCCTCAGCATAGGCACGGCGTCCTCGTACTGCAGGTCGTCCCGGAAATGAAAATCTCCGAACGCCACATAGTCATACCCCATGTCATCCATTGTCTTTCTCGCGTACTCATATCCGAGCAGGGTCGGATTGCACTTGATAAACGTGTGGAATCCTTTCTCCGTGATCAGATACATGGCGATGCGCTCGATCTCCTGCGGCGGACATCCGTGCAGGGTGGAGATGGTTACCGAGTTGCAGATATCGCCGGAAATACTCTCGATATCTTCCTTCGTCACATGTGCAAAGAGATCTGTGTGTTCCAGAAGGTATGTCCTGCAGAACCGGAATATCTCCGAATCCTGCGCGTGTTTCATGGTATTGAGGAATGTATCGATCTTCTCCGACTGAATCCCCGCCAGGTCGTATCCCACGCTGATGTTGAACTGGAAACCGTCCATGCTCCCCAGCCCGAACTCCTTTGCCGCCACCTTGCACAGGAACCACGCCTTGATGTACTCCTCCATAGCCTGGGGAACATAGAGCTCCGTGGACCACTCGCAGTTATAACACTCATCGTCCGCCTTGATACACGGCTTGTTCACACAGGCTGAGAGCTCCGCCCCGTCCATGATCTGAACGGTCTTCAGCTCGAAGAACCGGCTCCCCGTATAATATGCCGCCACAATATTCTGGGCGAGCTGGGTGTGCGGACCCGCCGCCGGACCTGCCGGAGTCTCCAGAGGACGCCCGAAAATTGTCCTGCTGTATTTTTCATCTGCACGGTAGGGATGGTGCTCGCCGAACACGGTTCCGCTCTCCCTCTTCTCTGTCAGCATCCAGTTCAGGAGCTGTTCAAACGCCATTGGCCTCATAATATCACTCATGTCTGTATCCTCCTCATTTTCCTGCCATGCCGCCGATCCCGGACTGTTCCGGAAACTGCCGGCTCCCCCGTACTTTTCTCTCTTACTTTTCTCTCTTACTCGGCTCCCGGCCTGTCTTTGGGCAGGATCAGATTCAGGAACACCGCGAAGATGGTAGCCAGTACAACCGGAGAAGAGGCAAATGTATTGTTGATGATGGACTGGAAGCTTTCCAGGCTCATGCTCAGATTCAGCGCTCCGTGGATGCTCTCCGACATCTGGTTCAGGCAGCCGTCATTCAGGGAGACGCCCATACCGATGGCGATTGCAAGTCCTGCCACGGTCGTATTGCGGTAAGTCAGTTTCTCCGTCACAAGAAGCTTGATGCCGGTCATTGCGATGGATGCGAACACCGACGCCACCGCTCCTCCCAGCACGCACTGGGGAATCGTCCGCAGCAGTGCGGAGAACTTCGGGATCAGGCCCGCGATCAGCAGAATTGCCGCCGCCACGGTAAACACTTTTCTGGCAATCACTTTTGTGGAGCCCACGATACCCACGTTCTGGCTGTATGTGGCCGTAGGAGGACATCCGAAAAATGCGCCGATGATATTGCTGACTCCATAGCCGATGATTCCTCCGTTGAGCTCATCGTCCGTGGGCAGCCGGTCCATGCCTCCGCTGGTCGTCGCGGAGAAATCTCCCATCGCCTGGATCGAGTTGACCAGAAACAGAATCGCCAGAGGCAGGATCGCCGAGATATCAAAACGGATGCCGAACGCCAGGGGCATGGGAACCTGGAACCATCCCGAACTGGAAAGCGCGGAGAAATCCACCATGCCGAACAGCAGCGCCACCACATAGCCGCAGATCAGCCCGATCAGGATGGAGGCAAGCTTGAACAGCCCCTTTCCATAGTGATTGAGCAGCACTACAATCATCAGCGTGACAAATGCCACGAACCAGTTCTGCCAGGATCCGTATACAAGCGCTTCCGTTTTTCCCTGCTGCTCTACGATCAGCTCGTAGGTATTGGAAGAATTTCCCGCCATGTAGTTGACCGCCGTGCTGTAGAGGGAAAGTCCGATCGCCAGAATCACCGTCCCGATTACAAGGGGCGGGAACACTCTCCTGATCTGGCGGATAAAGAGCCCCACCAGGATCGCCACAACGCCGCCGATGATCATGGCTCCGAAGATCGTATCCACATTCTTTGCCTGTGCGGCAATCGCCGTCATCGTAGGCACATAGGCGAAGCTGACTCCGATGATAACCGGCAGCCCGGATCCCAACCGGATCTTCTGTGCGTAGAGCTGCAGGAGCGTGGAGAGAGCCGCAAATACCAGGGACACCTGGATGAGCAGTCCCATATTTACATTACCGCCGGCATTGTTCGCCGCGTTCGCCACCAGGATTGCCGGAGTTACACATCCTACAACGGCTGCAAGCACATGCTGCGCCGCCAGGGGGAGGATCTGCCCCACAGATGGATTCCCATCCCATTTAAATAACTCTGAATTACTTTTTACCGCCTTCTTGTCGCTCATTTTTCTGTATATCCTTTCTTATTTTAGGAACCGCCTGCCGCCGGTTCTCTTCCTGCTCTCTCCTACCGGCTGTTGATCCGTTCCGCCAGCTCCGCCGCTGCCTGCCTGCAGTCCGCCATTACCTTTTCCTCATCGATCTCTGTCAGCCTCCGGTTCTTCATAAGGACCTTTCCTGCCGCCACCGTAGTCACCACATCATGGCCGGTCACTCCGAACACCAGGTGTCCGTTTATATTGCCCGCGTTCATGGGGGTAAGCGGATCATAATCTACAATAATCACATCCCCTGACGCGCCTTCCTTAAGTACCCCCAGCTCCCGGTCAAAATACCGTCCGGCAATCTTTGCATTGTTCTCAAAGAGCATCTTCGGCACCTCGGACCATGCTGCATTGGGATCGCAGAGATGATGTTTGTGCAGCACATTGGCGACTTTGAAGGATTCCATCATATCATGGGTGTATCCGTCTGTCCCCAGGCCGGTCAGGATGCCCCGGTGGACCAGTTCCATCGTCGGCGGACATCCGCATGCATTTCCCATATTGGACTCCGGATTGTGCACCACCATGGTATCCGTCTCTTTGATCAGGTCCATCTCGTGGGGATTGATGTAGATGCAGTGTCCGAGCAGGGTCTTCTCCCCCAGGATGCCGTGATCCATGAGCCGGTCCACGATCCGTTTGCCGTAGTGCTTCAGACAGTGGTGCAGGTCCTCGATCCCCTCCGCCACGTGGATGTGGTAGCCTACGCCCTCCGGCTTGTTCGCTGCCGCCAGTTCCATGGTCTCATCCGAGATCGTGAACTGGGCGTGCATTCCCATCATGCCCGCGATCATCCCGGTGTCATCTTTCTGTGCATGGCGGATGAACTCCGCATTCTCCATCACAGACTCCCTTGCCTTGTCCATGCCGTCCCGGTCGGAGATCTCATAGCAGAGGCAGGATCTCACTCCCGTCTTCTTCGCCGCTTTCTCGATCTCGAACAGCGAGCCCCGGATGGACCCGAAGCTTGCGTGGTGGTCGAACACGGTAGTGACGCCGTTCTTAATACTGTCGATGTAAGTCGCCATGGCGCTTAAATATGTATCGTGAAGGGTCAGGTTCCGGTCGATGGTCCACCACATTCCGTCCAGGATATCAAGGAACCCTTTCGGATTGTAGCCTTTCACGGACAGGCCGCGGGCAAAAGCGCTGTAAATATGTTCATGGACATTAATAAACGCCGGCATAATCAGTCCGCCTTCCGCGTCGATGTACTCTGCCTGCGGGTACTCCCGGCGAAGCTCTTCATCCCCGCCCACCCGGCAGATCTTCTCACCTGCAATGGCAACTGCCCCGTTCTCCAGATAAGAATTCGCCGGGTCTCTTGTTATCACTCTTCCGTTACCCAAAATCAACATGGTCATTTCTCCTTTTTTAGATATTTTTTCCACACGCCGCGGTTTTACTCTGTGCATTTCGCACATCTGCACTGTTTATTTCCTATAGAATACCATTAAATATATATAAATGCAACAAGATTCTAAATTATTTTTAGATCGCCTAAAAAATTTTTAGAAAAACTATTGACTCTCTATTCCTTTATTGCTATGATGGGTTCAGAAACGCACAGAAGGCACCAGAAGGACGGTGAAAAAATGAACCAGCAACTTGATTTTCTGAAACAGCTTGCCCACGGACTGGCCGTTCAGTTCGGCCCTTCCTGCGAGGTCGTCATCCATGACCTCTCCGGAAAGGATCTGGACAAATCAATCGTCTACATTGAAAACGGAGAAGTGTCCAACCGCCATACAGGGGACGGCCCTTCCGGGATTGTTCTGGAGACGCTGCGCTCGGATCCCGCAAAAGTCAGAGACCGGCTTGCCTATCTCACGAAGACGGCGGACGGGCGTATTCTCAAATCCAGCACCATGTACATCCGGGACGAACTCGGAAATATCGCCTATATCTTTTCCCTGAATTATGACATTACAGCGCTTCTCACCGTGGAGTCAGCCCTCCGCGATCTCACCCATACCGAGCCGGCTGACCCGTCGGAGCGGGAGACGGACGCTCCCAGGACGATCACCCACAACGTCACGGAACTGCTCGACCAGCTGATCGAACAGGCCATCGCCAGGGTGGGAAAACCGGTAGCGCTCATGAACAAGGATGACAAGGTGGCTGTTGTGCAGTATCTGAACAATGCCGGGGCATTCCTGATCACAAAATCCGGCGACAAGATATCCTCACTGCTGGGCATATCGAAATTTACACTGTACAGCTACATGGATAAGGGATAACACATTCCAATATTCTGTGGATAAGAGATAACATATTCTAATATTCTAAGGAGGTTTCACACAATGGAAACGATCAAATGGGCAGTAAACAACATGCCAAAGACGGATGACCGGAACCTGAAGATCATGGGACTCGATGAAGTCCGGAAAGCCCGGACTTTCCATGAAAGTTTTCCACAGTATTCCGTCACGCCTCTGGCAAAGCTTGACCGCATGGCAGCGCGGCTCGGACTCGGATCGGTCTACGTCAAAGACGAATCCTACCGCTTCGGGCTGAACGCCTTCAAGGTTCTCGGCGGCTCCTTTGCCATGGCGCGCTACATCGCCGAGCAGACCGGCAGGGATGTCTCCGAGCTTCCTTATAATGTACTGACCTCAGAGGAATTAAGGAAGGAATTCGGTCAGGCCACCTTCTTTACCGCCACCGACGGCAACCACGGACGCGGCGTGGCATGGGCAGCAAACAGGCTGGGACAGAAAGCCGTCGTCCTCATGCCCAAGGGAAGTACGCAGACAAGACTGAACAACATCCTGGCGGAAGGGGCCCAGGCCACAATCGAGGAATACAACTATGACGAATGTGTCCGCATGGCAAACGCCATGGCGGAGAAAACCGAGCACGGCGTCATGGTGCAGGACACCGCATGGGACGGGTATGAGAAGATCCCCTCCTGGATCATGCAGGGATACGGAACCATGGCGATGGAGGCGGATGAACAGCTCCACGAATACGGATGCGAGCGCCCGACCCATGTATTCATCCAGGCGGGCGTGGGATCTCTTGCAGGGGCTGTCCAGGGATATTTTGCAAACCGCTACCCGGACAATCCTCCGGTTGTCGCTGTCGTCGAGGCTTCCGCTGCAGCCTGCCTCTACAAAGGCGCCTGCGCCGGAGACGGAGAGATCCGCATCGTGGACGGGGACATGGTGACAATCATGGCGGGACTTGCCTGCGGGGAGCCCAACACCATTTCCTGGGATATTCTGAAAAATCATGTGGATACATTTATCTCCACCCCCGACTGGGCTGCCGCAAGAGGCATGCGGATGCTCGCCGCTCCCGTCAAAGGCGATCAGCCCGTCACCTCGGGAGAATCCGGTGCAGCACCTTTCGGCACCCTCGCCTGCATCATGACCATGGAGGAATATGCGCCGCTGAGAGAGCATCTGGGACTGGATGAGAACTCAAAAGTCCTGCTCTTCTCCACCGAGGGCGACACCGATCCGGAGCGATACGAATCCATCGTCTGGGGCGGAAATGACAGGTAGGTTATTCTCTGCATCCCCGGAAGCGGGGGCAGCTGTATAACGTTTGAGCACAGGCGGCACCGGACAGACACACATCCCCTCCGTCGGTCCGGCGCCCGTGTGCGGGAACTTTTCACGTACAGAATACATAAAAGGAGAGAGAAAAACTATGGACTTGAACAAAATCAAAGAGGCCGCTCAGGGCTACGAAAAAGACATGACCGCATTTCTTCGCGCTATCGTAAAGAATCCCGGTGAAAGCTGCGACGAGAAAGCTCACATCGACACCATTGCAGCAGAGATGAAAAAGCTCGACTTCGACGAGGTCGTTATCGATCCCCAGGGAAATGTCATCGGCTACATGGGAACCGGGGACCGGATCATCGCCTACGACGCGCATATCGATACCGTGGGAATCGGAAACATCGACAACTGGACCTTCGATCCCTATGAAGGTTATGAAAACGACACCGAGATCGGCGGGCGCGGCGTGTCCGACCAGTGCGGCGGTCTGGTTTCCGCTGTATACGGCGCAAGGATCATGAAAGATCTGGACCTGATCCCGGAAGGATGCAAAATCATGGTGGTCGGAACAGTTCAGGAGGAAGACTGCGACGGCCTGTGCTGGCAGTACATTATCAACGAGGACAAGATCCGCCCGGAATTCGTCGTATCCACAGAGCCCACAGACGGCGGCATCTACCGCGGCCAGAGGGGACGTATGGAGATCCGCATCGACGTAAAGGGCGTCTCCTGCCACGGCTCCGCACCGGAGCGCGGCGACAACGCGATCTACAAGATGGCGGATATTCTTCAGGACGTCCGCGCCCTCAATGAAAACGACGACGCAGACGGGACCGAGATCAAAGGTCTTGTAAAAATGCTCAACCCGAAATACAACCCGGACTGGGAGGAGGCACGTTTCCTCGGACGCGGCACCGTAACCGTATCCCAGATCTTCTACACCTCCCCGAGCCGCTGTGCGGTAGCGGACTCCTGCGCGGTTTCCCTTGACCGCCGCATGACCTTCGGCGAGACATGGGAGAGCTGCCTGGACGAGATCCGCGCCCTTCCGAGCGTAAAGAAATACGGCGACGATGTGGTTGTCTCCATGTACAACTACGACCGTCCCTCCTACACAGGATGCGTCTACGAGATCGAGTGCTACTTCCCGACCTGGGCGATCCCGAAAGACCACAAAGTTACAAAGGCTCTGGAGAAAGCCTACACCTCTCTCTACGGAGACAAACGGATCGGCGCTGCGGAGACGCTTGAGATGCGCCAGAGCCGCCCGCTGACAGACAAGTGGACCTTCTCCACCAACGGCGTATCCATCATGGGAAGAAACGGCATCCCCTGCATCGGCTTCGGGCCGGGCGCAGAGGCGCAGGCACATGCACCGAATGAGAAGACCTGGAAGCAGGATCTCGTGACCTGTGCGGCAGTCTATGCGGCGCTCCCCGAATGTTACTGGGGATAGATAGGCCGAGCGGAGGCGCTCTCGCCGCTCGGGTCCGCGGACTTAGAGATAAGTGCATTAGCTGAGGTAGAGCGGAGCCTCGGAATGAATGACACAGAAACCAATTTACGTCTGCTTCTGACAACTCGAAAAATTTAATATCACAAATCCAAGGAGGATAAACAATCATGAAAACTTTACAGGATTATATCGACAAGCTGAATTCCCTGAACTTCAAGGACATGTACAACGGTGACTTTTTCCTGACATGGGAGAAGACGGACGACGAGCTTGAGGCGGTCTTTACGGTTGCGGACGCGCTCCGCTACATGCGTGAGAACAACATCTCCACGAAGGTGTTTGAGAGCGGCCTGGGCATCTCCCTTTTCCGCGACAACTCCACCCGCACCCGCTTCTCTTTCGCCTCTGCGTGCAACCTTTTGGGTCTGGAAGTGCAGGATCTGGACGAGGGCAAATCCCAGGTTGCTCACGGCGAGACGGTCCGCGAGACAGCCAACATGATCTCCTTTATGGCGGACGTCATCGGAATCCGCGACGATATGTACATCGGCAAGGGAAACGCCTACATGCATGAAGTTGTGGATGCAGTGACCCAGGGAAAGAAAGACGGCATCCTGGAGCAGAAACCGACTCTTGTGAACCTTCAGTGCGACATTGACCATCCGACCCAGGCGATGGCGGACATGCTCCACATCATCCACGAGTTCGGCGGAGTTGAGAACCTGAAAGGCAAGAAGATCGCCATGTCCTGGGCTTACTCTCCGTCCTACGGAAAACCGCTCTCCGTTCCCCAGGGAATCATCGGACTGATGACCCGTTTCGGAATGGACGTGGTTCTTGCACATCCGGAAGGATACGAGGTGTTCCCGGAGGTTGAGGCCGTTGCAGAAGAGAACGCAAAGAAATCCGGCGGTTCCTTCACAAAGACAAACAGCATGGCGGAAGCATTCAAGGATGCCGACATCGTATATCCGAAGAGCTGGGCTCCGTTCGCAGCCATGGAAAAACGTACCGAGCTGTATGGAAACGGCGACTTTGAGGGGATCAAAGAACTGGAGAAAGAACTTCTGGCACAGAACGCACAGCACAAAGACTGGGCTTGCACCGAGGAACTGATGGCTACCACAAAGAACGGCAAAGCGCTCTACATGCACTGCCTGCCGGCTGATATCTCCGGAGTAAGCTGCGAGGAAGGCGAGGTTGACGCAAGCGTATTCGACCGCTACAGAGATCCGCTGTACAAGGAGGCGAGCTACAAGCCGTACATCATTGCAGCCATGATCTTCCTGGCTAAATTCGCAGATCCGGCTGATATTCTCAGAAAACTTGAGGAGAAAGGCACTCCGAGGATCTTCAAATAAGATCTGTCCGCAGACGGCACTTGAAAATGTACGGAAAAATGTACTTTGAATTTTTCAGATAAGGATTTTCATTCTGCCGGATTTATAATAAAATAAAATCTGGCAGGACCGGGGCGCAGCATGATTTCCTAGCCTGCGTCCCGGGGATATGTTTTCACATTTTATCATCAGGAGGTAGATAATATGCTTAAATATGTAGATACAAAGAACGCACCTGCAGCAATCGGACCGTATTCCCAGGGAATCGTATTAAACGGAATCGCTTTCTTTTCCGGACAGATTCCGCTTTCCCCGGAGACCGGCGAAGTAGTCGGTACAACGATTGAGGAGCAGGCAGAACAGGTAATGAAGAATGTACAGGCTCTTCTTGAGAGCCAGGGCGCATCATTTACAGATGTCGTAAAGACCACATGCTTCCTTGCAGACATGGCTGATTTTGCCGCATTCAACGAAGTATATGCAAAATATTTCACAGGGAAACCGGCACGCTCCTGCGTGGCTGTAAAAGCTCTTCCGAAGGGAGTGCTCTGCGAGGTTGAGGCCATCGCTGCCGTAAGCGAGGCGTAAGCAGGAGGCTCACCATATGGAGAAGAAAAAACGTATCGTTATTGCCCTGGGTGGGAACGCCCTCGGCAATACCCTGCCGGAACAGATGAAAGCGGTTAAAATTACCTCCCGTGCTATCGTGGATCTGATTCAGGAAGGGTGTGAGGTTGTCGTTGCCCACGGCAACGGCCCCCAGGTGGGAATGGTGAATAACGCCATGATCGCACTCACCCACGAAGATCCCCAGCAGCCGAACACTCCGCTGTCTGTCTGTGTCGCCATGAGCCAGGCGTACATCGGATACGATCTGCAGAACGCCCTGCGGGAAGAACTGCTGAACCGGGAGATCACGGATATCCCGGTGGCAACCATGATCACCCAGGTGCGCGTGGATGCGGACGATCCCGCCTTTGAATGTCCGTCCAAACCGATCGGACGTTTTATGACAAAGGAGCAGGCTGACATCATGGCGGAAAAATATGATTATATTATGAAAGAGGACGCAGGCCGCGGCTACCGGCGTGTGGTGGCGTCCCCGAAGCCCCGGGAGATCATCGAGATCGGTACGATCCGGACTATGGTGGACTCCGGCGATCTTGTCATTGCCTGCGGAGGCGGCGGCATTCCCGTCACCCGCCAGGGTAACCACTTAAAAGGCGCCAGTGCAGTGATCGACAAAGATTTCGCAAGCTGTCTTCTGGCGAAAGAACTGGATGCGGATGTTCTCATTATCCTGACCGCTGTGGAGAAAGCGGCGATCAATTACGGAAAGCCCGACCAGAAGTGGCTGGATGACATTACCGTTGAAGAGGCGAAACAGTATATAAAAGAGGGGCACTTTGCTCCCGGTTCCATGCTGCCGAAAGTACAGGCTGCCGTGGAATTTGCAGAATCCAAACCCGGCAGGCAGGCGCTGATCACACTGCTGGAGAAAGCCAGAGACGGCATTCTCGGAAAGACCGGAACAAGGATTCATCTGTAATCATTCTTTGTAAATAAAATTATTTTCATAGAAAACCTTCTGTGCCGATTATCGAGTCTGGACTACGATTCCATTCTCGCGCCGGTACAGGAGGTTTTTCTCTATTAAAAAGTGAACACTTCTTCTCTATCATCCGTATTTTTAAAAAAATTTCTTCAAAGGGGTTGCAAAATACCTCCATAGGGTATATATTATAGGCGTCGGAAATAATACCCCCACGGGGTTTAAGAATGTTATGAAAGGAGACCAGATTTGGAAGAGAAAAAAGAATGTACAGGTTGTAAACACAGGACAAAGGAATGTTCCGAAAAGGAACGGAGGGATATGCTGAACCGGTTAAGCCGGATCGAAGGCCAGGTCAGAGGGATCCGCAAGATGGTGGAGAATGATGTGTACTGTCCGGATATCCTGATCCAGGTCTCCGCCGTATCTGCCGCTCTCAACAGTTTCAATAAAGTACTGCTGGCAGAACATCTCCGATCCTGTGTGGTAGATGACATCAAGGAGGGCAAAGAAGATGAAGCGATTGATGAGCTTGTCAGAGTCCTCCAGAAACTGATGAAATAATTGGCTGAAATTTATTTACCAGGAGGAATGATCATGAAACAATATGATGTAACAGGCATGAGCTGCGCGGCATGCAGCAACCGGATTGAAAAAGCCGTCTCCAAAGTGCCGGGAGTCACTTCCTGCTCCGTCAGCCTGCTGACGAATTCTATGGGAGTGGAAGGCACCGCCTCTCCGGAGGATGTGATCGCCGCTGTTGAAAAAGCCGGGTACGGAGCTTCGGAAAAAGGAGCTCATACGGATCAGGCACATGGAAAAGGCGTCTCGATAGCTGCCGAGGAGGAATCCCTGAAAGACAAAGAGACCCCGAAGATGAAGCGGAGGCTGATCGCCTCCCTGTGTTTCTGGATCCCGCTGATGTATATTTCCATGGGACACATGATGTGGAACTGGCCTCTGCCGTCAGTCCTGGCTGAGAACCACATGGCCATCGGACTGGTGGAGCTTCTGCTGACAACGGCCATTATGGTGATCAACCAGAAATTCTTTGTCAGCGGATTTACCAGCCTGATACACGGCGGACCGAACATGGATACTCTGGTAGCCCTGGGAGCAGGAGCTTCCTACGTATACAGTCTTTACGCCCTGTTCGCCATGTCCGCTGCCCTGACCCGGGGCGATATGGCGGGAGCCATGCCCTATATGCATGAGTTCTATTTTGAATCGGCAGGTACGATCCTGACGCTGATCACAATCGGAAAACTTCTGGAGGCGGTCTCCAAGGGCCGCACCACAGACGCCCTGAAAGGTCTGATGAAGCTTGCCCCGAAGACGGCGACCGTTGTCCGGGACGGAAAGGAAGAAGTCATATCTGTAGATCAGGTACGCAAAGGTGATATCTTTGTTGTAAAACCGGGTGAAAACATCCCGGTAGACGGAATTGTTGTGGAAGGGACCAGCGCGGTCAACGAATCCGCCCTGACCGGCGAGAGCATCCCGGTAGATAAAAACGCGGGCGATGCCGTATCAGCCGCGACCCTGAACCAGTCCGGTTATCTGCGTTGCCAGGCTTCCCGTGTAGGCGAAGATACGACGCTGTCCCAGATCATCCAGATGGTCAGCGACGCGGCGGCCACAAAAGCCCCCATCGCCAAGATCGCAGACAAGGTCTCCGGTATCTTCGTACCGGCAGTAATCGGGATCGCCATCGTAACCCTGATCGTATGGCTGCTGACCGGCCAGACCATCGGATTCTCTCTGTCAAGGGCGATCTCCGTACTGGTGATCAGCTGCCCCTGCGCTCTGGGACTTGCCACACCGGTAGCTATCATGGTCGGCAACGGTATGGGCGCGAAAAACGGAATCCTTTTCAAGACCTCTGTCTCTCTGGAGGAAACGGGAAGGACACAGATCGTTGCGCTGGATAAGACCGGAACTATCACAAGCGGCGAGCCAAAAGTAACGGATATGATTCCCGCAAACGGCGTTTCCGAGCAGGAACTCTTAAGCTATGCTTACGCGCTGGAGCAGAAAAGCGAGCATCCCCTCGCCCGTGCTATCGTCGTAAAAGCTCAGGGAAACGTTTCCCTGACAAAATATAACGCAGATGGATTCCAGGCTGTCCCGGGCAACGGACTGTCCGGTAAGGTAAACGGATCCATGATCTGCGGAGGGAACCTGAAATTCATCAGCGGGAACGCTGAGATCTCAGAAGAGACACAGAAAACTGCGGACCGTCTCGCGGAAGAAGGAAAGACGCCTCTGTTCTTCAGCAGAGACGGGAAGCTGATCGGTATCATCGCTGTGGCGGACGTTGTCAAAGAAGACAGTCCGGAAGCTATCAGACAGCTTCGGAACATGGGGATCCATGTTGTCATGCTGACCGGCGACAACGAGCGCACCGCGAAAGCAATCGGCGCCCAGGCCGGTGTGGATGAAGTGATCGCAGGTGTTCTGCCTGACGGAAAAGAGAGCGTGATCCGTTCTCTGAAGAAGAAGGGCAAAGTCGCCATGGTGGGCGATGGTATCAATGACGCTCCGGCTCTTACAAGAGCCGACATAGGAATTGCCATCGGCGCAGGAACAGACATTGCCATCGACGCCGCGGACGTGGTGCTCATGAAGAGCAGACTGACCGATGTGGCGGCAGCGATCCGTCTGAGCCGTCAGACTCTGCGCAATATCCACGAGAACCTGTTCTGGGCATTCTTCTATAACGTGATCGGCATCCCGCTGGCTGCCGGCGTATGGTACCCGATCTTCGGCTGGCTGTTAAATCCCATGTTCGGAGCTGCGGCCATGAGCCTTTCCAGCTTCTGCGTGGTAAGTAATGCATTGCGTCTTAACTGGTTCAAAATGTATGACACCAGTAAAGATAGAAAAATCAAAACAAAGAAAAACAACAAGGAGGACAAAACCATGACAAAAACAATAAGTATTGAAGGTATGATGTGCGGACACTGCGAGGCTACTGTAAAGAAAGCTCTTGAAGCTCTCAATGGTGTGGAGAATGCGGAAGTCAGCCACACAGCAGGAACTGCAGTGGTAACTCTGGATGCTGACGTCAGCGACGACGCACTCAAAAAAGCTGTAGAGGATCAGGATTACAAAGTTACCAGGATAGCATAAAAAACGGTCCGGAATCTTTATGTTCCCTGCAGGAACCGCAAAGGCGGCGTTTCCTTTTTCCGAACAGGAATCAGAAAACGCCGCCTTTGCAGTTCTCTATTCGATTTTATTTTTTCATGATTTCCACATTTCCCGGTAGAGCTGATTCATCTCTCCCTGCAGTCCCCGGTAGAATTCACTGATTTCCGGACGGAATGTATAGCGCTCCTCATCCGTACCGGAACATGCCGCCCGGTAAGCTTCGTCCAGAGTACAATAGCAGCCCATCGTCCGCGCCGCCACCATCCAGGCTCCCAGTGCGGTTCCCTCTGCGTTCTCCGAACGCCGTACCGTCTTTCCGTAGACGTCCGCCTGCATCTGGTTGAAGGCCCTGCTCTTTGAAAGCCCGCCGCTGATGAGGATCTCGCTGACCGGAACATATTTTTCGAAATTCGTGATGTTGTTCCGGATCTCCATGCAGATGCTCTCCAGAAGTGCTTTGAGCATATCTTCCCGGGTGGTGTTCAGCGTCAGGTTGACAAAAGCAGCCGTTGCCAGGCTGTTCCAGTCCGGCGTGGATCTTCCCTGGAAGTACGGCAGCGCCATACAGCCGTTTGCTCCCGGCGGAAGCTCCTGAAGTGTGCGGTTCATGGTGTTGTAGAAGTCCGCATCCTCCCGGTAAAAATTATTCCGGAACCATTCCATGGCAGAGGTGCATGTCAGCATATTTGCCTCCAGGATATATACACCCGCATCGGAAGAAGCATTGCAGATCACATCCCAGGACAGATTCTCCGGCACTTTATTGCACGTAGTCAGAAGGAATCCTCCTGTTCCCAGGGTGAGGGAGACTTTTCCCTCCCCGGTCACGCCCTGTCCGAGCATGCCGCACTGCTGGTCTCCTCCGCAGGAAATCACGGGAATCCCCGCCCTCAGGCCGGTCTTCGCGGCAAATTCCTCTGTGATTCCTCCCATAATGCTGCCGGGCGCTTTCAGATCACAGAGCTTTTCCCGGTCTACTCCGAAAAGTCCCAGGAGCCGCTCATCCCACGTACAGCTTTTCAGGTCCATGAGAAGGGAACGGCTTCCGTATGTATAATCGGTGAAAAAATTTCCGGTCATATGGTAAACCATATAATCCGGGATCACAATCAGCTTCCAGGCTTTCCCGTAGAGATCCGGCTCATTTTCTTTCAGCCAGCGCATCTTCGTCCCGGAGAATACCGGATTTAAGCGGGAGCCGCTTTTTGAGAAGACTTCCTCATTGTAAACGGACATCTCCTCACAGATCGGCACGGTTCTCTTGTCCTGCCACATCTGGGCATTTGCAAGGGCATTTCCCTCACGGTCCACCGGAATCACCGAAGACCGCTGTGCCGTCAGGGCCACCGCATCGACGGATATGCCGTTTTCTTCCGCGTAAGACGCCGTTTCTGCTGATATCAAAGTCATGTCATTTAGAAAGATGAGCGGATCCTGTTCGATCCGCCCCTCTCCTACAGACAGGATATTATATTTTTTCTGTACCGTATGCAGGATTCTTCCTTCCTCCGAAAAGAGGATGCCCCGCATACTGGATGTCCCCACATCCAGTATAAGAATATTCATATAACACCGTCCTTACTAGACCCTTGTATCCCACCTGTCGCAGAATACCTGGTCTTCATAATGTCCTTCGAAAGGCTCCTCGCCCGCCACTTTCTTAAGCAGGTGCTCCAGGACTTCCTCTGTCGGCGCGTAAGCGTTGATAAATGTCTTTGCCATGGGAATGTCGATCAGATGGTTCGTGTAGTTGAGTCCCACAAAAACAGTCGGCACTTCCTGGACATACCAGGGGATTTCCGTAGAATGTTTTACGGACCACTCCAGGCGGACATTGTTCATCTGTGCATAGCCGCTGACATTGATAAATGTAAATACCACGTCATACTTGCTCTTGAACTCTTCCACGCTGCCGATCAGGACGGACTGAAGCAGTGTTTCTTTTCCAAGTCCCTGTTTCAGAGCCAGGTCATAGTAGCTGTCGTGCATGGTCACGTCATAACCGAACTCGGTAAGCTTTCTCCTCACCAGTTCCTTTGCCGGGTCCTCTTTATTGCCCCGGAAGATGGGCGGATTGCTGACCACAATGGCATAGGCTCTTTTGTGCGTCTTCGGAGAGATCGGGAGCTCGTTTCCGGTATTCTTCACCAGGGTGATGCTCTTTCTCGCCGCCTCGTCAGCCATGGCTTTATGCTCGGCGCAGTGTACGACTTTCAGCCCTTCCTTCGGCGGAATCAGTGTTCCGTTGGCTTTCTTCTCATGAAGTTTGAGTCTCGCCTTCAGGCCGAGGATACGTGTCACCGCATCGTTGAGCCTCTCATCTGTGATCACGCCGTTCTTATATCCGTTCATCATGTATCCGAAGTCTTCCTCGATATCATTGAAGAACAGGAACATATCGCATCCTGCCGCAATCGCCTCCGGCACCTGGCGGTATCTCGGCATAGCGCCGGTCATGCCTCCCATGTGGGATGCGTCGGTCACGATCAGGCCGTTAAATCCGAGTTTTCCGCGAAGCAGGTTCTTGATCAGAGTCGGGGAGAGAGTCGCCGGAAGGATCTCGCTGTCCTTGATTCCCGGGTTGAACTTTCTCTCATAGGCAGGCATCGCGATGTGTCCCACCATGACCGCCTCGATCTCAGCCTCGTCGATCAGAGCTTTGTAGACTCTGCCGAATGTGGCGTCCCATTCCTCGCAGCTTAAATTGTTGGTTCCCATCACAAGATGCTGATCCAGTTCCTCCACGCCGTCGCCCGGGAAATGCTTGGCGCTGACCGCCAGGCCGGATCTCCTCATGCCGCGGATGTAAGCCTTGGAATTCTCAATCACCTTGTCCACATCCGAGCTGTACGCCCTTGTGTTGACCACCGTGTTGCGCCAGTTGAATTTGATATCGCAGATCGGCGCAAAGTTCCAGTTTACGCCCACTGCAGCAGCCTCCACGCCGCTGACATATCCCACGTTCTCCGCGGTCTGTGTATCCGAGGTTGCCCCGCAGGCAGCCGCACTGGCAATGTAGGTTCCGTCTCCGCAGGCGCCGTTTCCGCCGCTCTCGCAGTTGCAGGCGATCAGCACCGGGATCTTCGCGCACTCCTGATAGAACTTGTTCTGCTCGTAGATCTTCTCTGCGCTCTCGTTCTCATAACGGCATCCGCCCAGATGGTAATCCTGAAGCAGATGTCTCTCATCCTCCCGGTCTTTCTTCCGGTCCAGCATGATGAAGAGCTGTCCGATCTTTTCTTCCAGTGTCATGGAGTCTCTTGTCTCCTCCACCCATCTGATATCATCATCACTTAAATAAAATGGTTTTTCTCTTAAATTTACCATACTGTATTCGTTCCTCTTTCTTTCCCTGTCATTCCCCCGTCAGATCCAGTTTTCCCAGATCCAGGCAGGCAAGCTCCCCGAAGAATGACAGAATCGCCTTTTCCTTTTCCTGAGGTTCTGCATACATATTTTCAGGCACCCGCTCCCGGATGGCTTTTCCCACCGGATAGTCCGGCGTGTAGCCCAGAAGATCGCTGTACATGCGCACCGGACATTTTTCCTCAAAATACCGGTTGTAAATCTCCAGGCATCTTTCATCTTTCCAGACCGTGGCGATGCGGGTTGATTCATTGTAGCCGTAAGGATCCGGGCATCTGATTCCGATGCGTGCCTCCGCCATAATATTCCGGCTGGAATTCCCCGCCATGATCTTATAGACTCCCGGCTCCACTGCAAACCGTTTCAGTTTCTCATCGTAGGATGCAAACGCACCTGTCTCAAGTTCAAAAGAAATCTCCGCCGATTCGCCCGGCTCGAGGCTTACTTTCCGGAATGCCTTCAGCTCCTTGTACGGTTTCTGCAGCGTCGGATTCTCATGGTGAACGTAGATCTGTACGACCTCTTTCCCCGCCATGGTTCCTGTATTTTTCACTTCCGCCGTAAACCGGACAGGTTCATTTTCAAAAATCATCTTTTCCGGTTTCAGACCGGTAATCTCAAATTCCGTGTAGGAAAGTCCGTATCCGAACGGATACTTCGGAGCGATTCCTTTCGTGTCATAGTAGCGGTATCCCACGAATATTCCCTCGCCGTACCAGACTTCCCCGTTATATCCGGGGAAATTCAGCCAGGTCGGCGTATCCTCATATTTTTCCGGGAATGTAAGGGCCAGTTTTCCCGACGGATTCACCCTGCCGTAGATAATATCCGCAAGCGCGCGGCTTCCCTGGCATCCGGGGATAAAGACGCAGAGAATGGCGTCCGCATCCTCCTCGTACTCTCTGACATCAACCGGACCGGCCACATTGAGCACCAGCACGGTCTTCTTCCCCGCAGCTTTGGCTTCCCGCAGAATCCGCGTCACTTCCCGCTGGTCCACGGGATCCAGAAGCATGGCCTCCCGGTCCACGCCCTCCTGTCCTTTTGATCTTCCGACAGCGATCACATAATCCGCCTTTTCACAGCCGGACATATCGGAATTATCCTCACCGGGCATGCAGAATCCCACATGCTCCGCTCCCCCGGTCTTCATCATGCATTCGCAGAGATCCGGGGATTTCCTGCGCAGCACTTCCGCGCTGCCGCTGCCGAACTCCAGCAGATGATGCACACCTTCCCCGGCGAGATACACCTGAGCATCTTCCGGAAGAGGCAGGACACCGTTGTTCTTCAGCAGAACCGTGCCCTCGCACACTGCTTCATAAGCCATCTTTTCCGAATATTCCCGGTCGATTGTCTGATACCTGCGTCCTTTCATGCAGGGCATCTTAAGCAGGGCATTCAGGATTCTCCGGACCGACCGGTCCAGGATCTCCATCGGGATTGCTCCGCTCTCGACCTCCCGGATGATCCCGGGAATATCCGGATTCTTCGGCATCTCCAGATCATTGCCCGCCTCCAGGGCAGACCTGGAATCGTAGACTCCGCCCCAGTCGCTGATAACAAGACCGTCGAAGCCCCACTCCCCGCGGAGCAGATCCGTGAGGAGCCAGCCATTTGCCGAACACGCCGTACCGTTCAGCTTATTGTAAGCGCTCATGACCGTCTTTGCCTTTCCACGTTTCACACAGGCCTCAAAGCCCGGGAAATAGATCTCCCGGAGCGCCCGCTGGGATACATGGACATTGATGCCTTTCCGTTCCTTCTCGTGGTTATTCGCCGAGAAGTGTTTCGGATCAGCCAGAAGGCCGGTCTCCTGAATCCCGGCGACAAACGCGCTTCCTGTCATACCGGTCAGGAAAGGATCCTCTGAAAAGCTCTCGAAAAGCCTTCCTCCCAGAGGATCTCTCTGAATGTTCACATTCGGAGTGAGAAGCACGTCCACTCCAAATGTGTCAAATTCTCTTGCCAGTGCCTCCGCACATTTTTCTGTCAATTCCGGATTCCAGGCTGCTCCCATCAGTATCCCCGCAGGGAAACTGGTCACTTCCAGAATCCGGTCCGGGTCCCCCATATGTTTCTGGATCGCCCGGTAACAGACCATTTCATCCTCATTTAACTCTTCCGGATGAATGCAGTGGTCCCGCCGCAGCTGATCAAGAATCTTTTCCCCGCGGCGGAGACTGAAAAGGATATCCTCACCCGTTTCCATGGAACAGTAGTTTGCAAAAAGCTGGCGGAAATTCATGCCCGCCATGGAATCCCCCAGTAGTGCTGCGGGGATTCCCAGTCTCTCGATGGCCTTTGTCCCATAGGGGAGTCCGCCGGTAATCAGCTCGGCCTTTTCTTCCACTGTCATCTCCCTGATTACCTGTTCCACCGTGTCGCGTGCAAGTTTAACTCCCATTGTTCTTTCCTTTCTAACCTTTGACAGCTCCGGATACAAGACCTTCCTGGAAGAAGTTCTGGAAGATACAGTAGATCACAAGGATCGGGATAACCGAGATAACGGATGCCGCCATGATCTGTCCGTACTCTGTCGTATACTGGGACGTCAGGTTTCTGAGTCCGAGCTGGATCGTATAGAGATCCGGATCGCTTAAGTAAATAAGCGGTGCAAGGAAATCGTTCCATGTGGATGTAATTGTCAGGATCGCGGATGTAATCATCGCTGATTTGGACAGCGGGAGCATGATCTTGGAATAGATTCCCCAGTCTCCCAGACCGTCGATTCTCGCAGCTTCGATCAGTTCATCCGGTATTCCGTCAAAGAACTGTTTGATCAGGAACACACCCATGGGGCTGAATGCCTGAATCAGGATCAGTGACCAGTGGCTGTTTACAAGTCCCATCTCCCTGATGATGGAGAACTGCGGGATCATGACTACCTGGTAAGGAACCATCAGGGTTGCCAGGTAGAGCAGGAACAGCTTGTCTCTCTCCGGGAATTTGATCTTACTGAACGCATAAGCCGCCATGGTACTTGTGACAAGCTGCAGGACTGTAATAATCACAGTCAGCTTCACCGTGTTGAAGAACAGTACCGGGTAGTTTGATCTCTCCCAGACATTTGTGTAGTTTTCAAAATGGAACACTTCCGGGATCCACTTGATCGGGAAGGTAAAGATCTCCAGGTTTGTCTTAAAGGATGCGGAAACCATCCAGATGAACGGAACCAGCATGGAAATCGTCAGCAGCAATACTACTGCATACTTTAATATCGTGTATACCACTTTACCGCTCGTTATTTTTTTCTTATTCATATATTTCAGCGCCTCCACTCGCTACCGCTCTGTCCTATGCCGCTACTCTCTTATTGTGATAGAACTGAATCAGAGTAACAATCAGGATCATCAGGAACAGGATCATTGCCTCGGCTGAAGCGTAACCGAACTGATAGTTAACGAATGAATCCTGATAAATCTGCATTACCAGAACGCTTGTTGCACGTCCCGGACCTCCGCCTGTCATAACATAGATCGGAGTGAAGACCTGGAATGAATTGATGATACACATAACGGTTGCATAGAATGTAACCGGGCGCAGATTCGGAATCGTGACGTGGATCAGCTTGTTCCATGCATTTGCGCCGTCCAGCTCTGCCGCCTCGTACTGGTCGGTCGGAATTCCCTTCAGACCTGCCAGATATACGATCATGTAATATCCGATTCCTTTCCAGATAATCATGATCATTACCGCCAGAAGCGCTGTCTTCTGATTGGATAGCCATACCGGCGGATTTTCCACGCCGATTGCGTGGAGCATGGCGTTGATCGGTCCTTCTTTCGCATACATGAACTGCCATACGACCGTTACGGCGATGATAGATGCAATGTGGGGGAACAGCATGATTGCCCGGTAGACAGGCGCCCCCTTCACACCGTTGTTCATCAGAACGGATACAAGCAGTGAAAGTATAATGACAAACGGCACCGTACCGATTGTATAGATAATTGTATTTGTCAGGGCAATCGTAAAGTCGGAATCATGGAAAAGATTAATGTAGTTTTTCAGTCCTACAAAATCCATTGTGTTATTGCCGTCATAGTTGGTAAAGCTGTAAACGATCGCCATAATTACAGGTATCAGCGTAAACACGAAAAATCCGATAAAGTTAGGTGCCATGAAAAGATATGCATGCCTTCGGTTTCTTCTGACGATCGCCGCACTTGTTTTATGTTTGTAACTCTTTTCCTTCATACTCATATTCTCCATAGCCGATATCCGCCTTCCGGCAGATATCTGAAACCACCGTTACTATGTCTCTTATACATTCCGCTATATACAGTAAATGTTCTAAATGTCCGCAAACACTTAGAACATTTACCGCTGTTATTATTCTGTTTTATGTCTGTTCATCATCTGCGGAATGCTCCTGCCTCCCGGGCAGGCTCTTTTCCAATGCCTACTGGGCACTTGAGATCAGTTCTTCTCTCTGGTCGGTCAGATTCTTCACGAAATCATCTGCCGTCTCATTGTCGGTAAGCACAAGCTCAAGCTCCTGCTGTCCTGCTGAGATGATCTGGCTGAAAATCGTATTCGGCTCGCCGAAGTCATGTGTTACATTGTCTGTCAGAGCCTCTACAGAAGAGTCATCAAGTTCTACATGCTCAAGGTAGGACTGAAGAACTGTATCGTTCATATATCCCGGAATCAGATTTGTTGTTGCAAGGATGGAAGCTCCTTCCTCGCCGCACATGAATTTCAGGAATGTGTAAGCTTCGTCTTTATGCTCTGTTGCAGCGCTGATACACAGCGGTGTGGATGTAACGAAGTTAGATTTCTCACAGCCTTCCCAGTACGGGCTCTTTGCAACGCCCCACTCGAATCCGAGGTTGTCCTGGCTGTTTAAGTTCTGTACGAACCAGGAACCGTTCCACATCATAGCCCACTCGCCGTTGAAGAAATAGGTCTGGTCTTTGTTCAGAGATTTGGAATCGGAATACTCTTCCATTGCTCCGCTGTCCATCATATCCATGATCCAGTCAACTGCCGGAACTGTTACGGAAAGATCAGATGTTGTAATATCAAATCCGTCGGAACAGTTGGTCAGGAACGGGAAGATGAAGCCCATCTTCGGCTGGAACTCGAAACCGTAGATTCCGTCATCAGAGTTTGCAACAATCTGTTTTGCTGTGTCAGCAACCTGCTGCCATGTCATATCGTTTGTCGGGTAGGCAACCCCTGCCGCGTCAAACAGGTCCTTATTGTAGAACAGCAGCCAGTCGTTTGTTCTGAACGGAAGTGCATATACATTCCCGTCAAATGTCATCTGCTGCTCAAGTACTGTTCCGTAATTTGTCAGGTCGTATCCGTCGGAGTCAAACAGCTCGGACAGATTCATGCAGTATCCCTTGGAATACAGTCCCGGAAGAGATGTATTGGATTTTGCGAAGAACAGATCCACATCATCGCCGCCTGCAAGCATTGTGGTAAGTTTTGTCTCATAGTCAGCACTCGGAGCGTTGACAACTTCGATCTTGATATCCGGATTTGCCTTCTCGAAAGCCTCGATCATCGGATCGTATGTTGTCGGTCCGTCTACGTCGTAGTCCCAGAGAGCAAGACGCAGAGTTACAGAACCGTCGTCGGAAGCTCCGCCGTCATCCTTGGAGTCGCCGCCGTTACCACAGGCAGTAAGACCAAAGACCATTGCCGCTACCATAAGCATACTTAAAACTTTCTTTTTCATAATAGTCTCCTTTTCTGTTTTTCTTGTTATTCAGTTGTATGTTGCTAATTAGCATTTTTATAAAAGCGCTTTTTTATCAGATTTTAAAAAGATTTATCAGGACATCTTTTGAGACAGTCCGAGAATCTTCGAGGCGCAGTTCTCATCCGTGATCAGCGTATTCAAAAAGCCGCCCCTGAGAGCACCAAGAATCGCATCCGCCTTGCTTTCGCCGTATGCGACACAGATTACTTCCGGACATTTTCTGATGTCGTCCAGGGTAATCCCTATCATCCTTTCCACCAGTGCCGTCTCCAGTTCATTTCCGCGGATATCGTAGAAGTGTCCGCCGATATGTCCGACAGCCCCCTGTTCGGTCAGAGCCTCGAGCGTCTTGGCGCTTAAATAGTCGCTCCAGGACTTGTATACAATGGAACCCACGCTTGTGAGAATCACATCGGAATGTTCCGACAGATCCAGCACTTTCCTGATGTTCTGTTCCTGAATCAGGCTTTCCTTCAGGCTCCGGTCCCGCACAAACAGCGGGGCGTAGATGTAATGATACTTCCCGCCGTATGCGGAGGCCAGGTTTTTCGCCAGTTCCATGGCGTCCTTTTCAGGACTTTTTATGTTCGCTGCCCCCATGATGGGGACAACGGTAATAGGTATGTTCTTTCTGTTATTTGTGTCAATGTTCTTGATGATTCTGTGCAGTGTATTCCCCCAGGAGATTCCCACCACCATGTCCGGCTTTACAATGGAATCAAAGTAGTACGAGGCTGCCTCGGCGATCTTCTGAAAACCGCCGTCTTCACTGCTGTTTCTGGTAGCTATCACACGGATGTTCGTCAGTGAAAACTCTTTTTTCAGCCTTTGCTCAAAATCAAGGTTCCTCTCCCTGGGCTCCCGGATGTAGATTTCCACGATTCCCAGCTCTCTTGCCTTTTTCAGCATCCTGGACACCTTCGATCTTGACGTATACATCCTGTCGGCGATCTGGCTCTGGGTCAGTTCCGAATTGTAGTACAAATTAGCAACTGTCGCCAGGATTGTCCACTGTTCCTGCACGGTCATTGACTCATAATTCTTCATCTCATTCATGGCCGTGTTCATCTCCCATGGTGTTATTCACAGTTTACAGGCAGGAACGGAACGGAATGTTCTGCGGCGCCTCGAAGCAGTCCTCAAAACCGCGTCTGTGGTGGTATGCCTTCTTATCCTTGTCTGTCGGATATACATACTTGCCGCCAACTTCCCAGAAGAACGGATGGAATTTGTAATCCAGACGGTCCTTCTTCATATCGTAGAGCACTCTGATCTCGTTGACATCCGCCATGAAGTTTGTCCATACATCGTAGTGGATCGGGATGACAACTTTACACTTTAATGCCTCTGCCATACGCAGGATATCGCAGGAAGTCATCTTGTCCGCAATTCCCACCGGGTTCTCGCCATAGGAGCCGAACGCCACATCCACATCATAGTCTTTGCCGTGTTTTGCAAAGTAGATGGAATAATGGGAGTCACCGCTGTGGTAAATATTTCCGCCCGGAGTCTTGATCAGGTAGTTGACTGCCTTATCATCCATATCGGTCGGGCAGATGCCTGTCAGCTCTTCTCTGTTTTCTGATGTGTCATCAGTCGTAACCAGACAGGTTCTGTCAAAGGAATCCAGGGCAACGATCTCGATGTCTTTGATCTTGATTGTATCGCCCGGTTTCACGGTAATGCATCTGTCTGCCGGAACTCCCCATTTCTGCCAGAGCTCCACAGATTTCTTCGGTCCGATGAACGGAACCGGAATCTCTTTGCCGTTCTCATCCACGGTTGTCATGCCGCTCTTGATTACATGAGATGCATACTCCGCACTCATATGATCCTGATGATAATGAGTTGCAAGAACCGCGTCCACCTGCTTGATGGCAAACGGATCAATCACAAACGGAACTGCTCTTAAGTTCGGCTGCATCGCCCTGACACCGGCCATATTCGCCATCTGGTGTCCCGGAGCCATCTTGCCGTTTCCATGGGTTCTCTTTCCGTTGCCGCACCACAGGTCAATGGTGATATTGCAGCCGCCCGGCGTCTTGAACCAGATTCCCGTACATCCGAGCCACCACATGGCAACGGTTCCAGGTTTCACTTCCTCAGCTTCAATCTCCTCGTTGAGCCATGTGCCCCACTCCGGAAATGTACTCATGATCCAGCTTTCTCTGGTGATATCTTCAATTTTACTCATTCAACTATTCTCCTTTATTCTTTCTGTCCGTAGTACGCATTCGCACCGTGCTTCCGGTAATAATGCTTGTCCATCAGTTCCTGAGGCGCCGTCTTCACACGGGGATTGATCATCTCGGTGCGGGCCGCCATCTTTGCAACCTCCTCAAGCACAACCGCATTGTGCACCGCCTCTGCTCCGTCTTTGCCCCACGTAAAAGGTCCGTGGTTCTTGCAGAGCACTGCCGGCATTCCCACATAATCCTTATCCCGGAAATACTCGACAATCAGCACACCCGTATTCTTCTCATATGCCTCATCGATCTCCTCTTTCGTCAGGTTTCTGACACAGGGGATCTCCCCGTACATATAATCCGCATGGGTGGTGCCGTAGCAGGGAATTCCTCTTCCCGCCTGTGCCCAGCTCGTCGCCCAGGGCGAATGGGTATGTACGATGCCGCCGATCTTCGGAAATGCCTTGTACAGCTCCAGATGTGTCGGCGTATCAGAAGACGGGTTATACTTTCCCTCTACCTTGTTTCCGTCCAGATCCATCAGAACCATGTCTTCCGGAGTCAGCTTCTCGTAGTCCACACCGCTCGGCTTGATGGCGAAGATCCCGGATTCTCTGTCGATCTCACTGACATTGCCCCAGGTGAACGTCACCAGCCCGTGTTTGGGAAGCTGCATATTTGCCTCATAGACACGCTGTTTTAATTCTTCAAGCATAATTGGTCTCCTTTAAAAAGTGTACATCGCGATCTCGTTGATCTCACGGTTTGTCGCGATCAGAATGTCCTTTCCATCTGCATGGTACCCGAACACATTCGCCGGTCCGCAGTCGTCATCCAGAGTATGGAAGGCAAAATCGCCTTTCTCCTCATCCCAGGTGAACGCCATCAGACGCCTTGCGCCTTTCCGGTGTCCAAGAATCGTCGTCGGCTTTCCGTTGATTGTACAGCTCCAGATTGCATGAAGGAACTCTGCCTTCTCCGGATAGTGATAAGCCGGCTCATATCCGTTCTCGCCGAGTCTGTAAATGGTGATATCATCGCCGTGGAACGGAGAGATCACAGTCATCTCATCTTTTCCGTCCCCATCCAGATCGATCATCGTCGCATCGCTTGCCGGTGTATCCAGAAGCTGCTCCACGGTCCACTCGCCGCCTCTTTCCTTCGGCGGACAGCAGCGGAACACGCCGTCTGCACTGCACACGAGAGAAGCTTCCGCTCCGTCCGCGTGGATCTTGCAGTATCCGTGGTTCTTAAGCATTCCGTCCTTGAGGACATCCAGTTTCAACTGGTGATCCTCATCGAATCCCGAGAGATCCTCCGGCAGCTCTGCAACATAAATCTTGCCGGGATTGGACCAGTCATCCTTGAACTCATGTCCTGACTTGAGCGTGCAGGCAATCAGGTAATATGTCTCCCCGCTCCTCAGAATATCAAACCGGTGAACGAACGGAAGTTCCACCAGGGTTCTGATATCCCACTTTCCTTTCCCGTCAGGCGTTGCGATGATAATCTTCGCTTCCTTCGAATCATTCGGTGAATAAAACTTGTGTGTTGCCAGAAACTGTCCGTCTGTTCCCGGGACCTGAACCATCGTCATGACTCCTCCGGGCCCCTCCCAGACAGTAGTCTCCTCATTTCCTTTTTCGTCAAAGAGGATACATCTGTCCGTCTTTTCCGCGGCCACCAGGATATGTCTTTTTCCCTGGTACTCAAGCGGGGCAATCGAGTAACATTTCTCCAGTCTGGCCATTACTTTCTTTTCCATACCGACCTCCCTACAAATCCATGCCTGCGAGTTTCATCTTTTCTGTCACAAACCGGTACGCGTCCGCGATCTTCTCCGTTGCCTGTTCCACAGTCTGGTCAGCGCTGTTGTCCGCCCACATCTCGATCAGGAACATTCCGTGATAGTTGAGCTCATTGAGCTTTCTGAAGATTCCCTCGAAATCGACCTGGCCTTCTCCGAACGGAACTTCTTTGAAGACGCCCGGCTTTGTCTCCTTTACATGGATGGCAACGGTCTGGGAAAGTCCCAGTTCCAGTTCCTCCGCCGGATCTTTGCTGAAGTTGCTCAAGTTGCCCATGTCCGGATAGATCTTGAAATACGGAGACGGAATCTCTTTGAGATAGTGATAAGCTCTCACGATGGTTCCGACAAACTGCGTATCCATGATCTCCATCGCCAGGATAACTCCCGCTCTTGACGCCATGGCGACCGCTTCCTTCATGCCTTCCAGGAACAGACGCTTCGTCTCATCGTCCGAAGGTTCGTAATAGACGTCGTAAGTTGCGAGCTGAATGCAGCGCACTCCCAGTTTGACGGCCAGATTGATCGCTTTTTCCATGATCTCCATGGCGCGCGCTCTGATCTGCGGGTCCTTGCTTCCGAAAGGATATCTGCGGTGGCCGCTCAAACACATGGTCTGGAGATTCATTCCCGTGCGGCGCATAACGGCGCGGAGTTCCTCAATCTCATCGTCGGTCCAGTCCAGTCTTGCCAGCCTCTCGTCCGACTCATCAACGGATATCTCCATATAGTCGAACCCGGCCTTCTTTGCCGCCGTGAATTTCTCTTCCCAGGTAAATGCATTTGGTAAAGCTTTCTCGTAAATCCCGATCGGATTTTTGTGGATACTATACATCTTTCCTCCCCTTTCTGTTCCCATTTTGTGAAACATGACTTGTTTGCTTGAGTTAAGACTAGCACAGCAACATTGCATTTTCAATAATTTCCAAAATTCTGCACATTTGTGCAAACTATTTGCAAAAACTCAGTTTTAACAGAAAGAAGGAGGGAGTTCTTCTGTCGCAACTCTCTCCTTCTTCTCTCTATTCCACCGTTTTTCAGGACTTTCCCAGACGCTTCCTCATAGTCTTTTCCACGGCATTTAAAATATTTTCATATCCGGTGCATCTGCACAAATGTCCGGAGAGGAGCTTACGCAGCTCATCACGGGTATATTCCTTCCCGCTCTCCAGGATCTCCACAGCGCTCATGATCACTCCCGGCGTGCAGAATCCGCACTGGACCGCCGCCTCAACGGTGAACGCCTGCTGGATATCCGACAGCTCCCCGTCCGGTCCCATCAGGCCCTCCAGGGTACGGATCTCCTTTCCGTCCGCCCACACAGCCAGATAGATACAGGAGTTATAGCACTCTCCGTCAATCATCACATTGCAGGCGCCGCACTCTCCGACTTCACAGCCTTTCTTCACACTGGTCAGGGAATAGTTGCCCCGCAGCATATCCGTAAGGGATGCCCTCACATCCACCATGGTCTCCCGCATCTCGCCGTTGATCCGGCAGCGCACAAGCTTGTACTGCCTGCCGTCTGCGCCCTCGATAAGCGGGTGCTGTCCTGTCGGGAAGGCCGGTTCTGCCGGATTCTGTGCCGCGCCATCCGGTTCCCTGTTTGCGTTTCCTTTTTCACGTTCGTCCGGTTTGCCGTCCTCTTCTTCCGCGCGCCGGATTGCCTCCTCCAGGGCGCGTTTGCACAGAACAGTCGAGATATGCTCCCGGAAGGCTTTGCTGGCTCTCCAGCTGTCCCTCGGCGTCACGTCCTGCAGCACAGCGTCTCCGATCTCTTCAACGCTCTCCCCGCTGGCCGGAAGTCCCCGTCCAAGCTCCTCCGCGTGTACCGCCCGCATGGGAACCGGTCCTGCCACGCCGTAGGCGATC
Source organism: Lachnoclostridium sp. An169 (assembly GCF_002160525.1). Taxonomy (GTDB): domain Bacteria; phylum Bacillota; class Clostridia; order Lachnospirales; family Lachnospiraceae; genus Mediterraneibacter; species Mediterraneibacter cottocaccae. The sequence goes on along the minus strand of NZ_NFKT01000003.1, from coordinate 92,984 downwards.
CGCACATCTTCGATGGTTTTCCGGTCATCAGAAAGCTTCACACTGACAGAGCACCCCAGAGTGGCGATATCCATGGCGTTGCGCATGGCATACTTAATATAATATCCCTTATATCCTTCGTAAGAGGCTTTCGGGATCAGAATAGCGGTCTGGATCTCCCCCGGATGCAGATCTACCCTGCCTGCACTGATATAGAAATCCCTGATGGGGATCCGGCGCACGCCCTCCGGCCCGGTCAGCTCGATCACCGCATCCCAGGCAAAAAGAGTGGAGGCGGAATCCGCAGAGGTCACCCCGTTGCATGTATTGCCGCCAATAGTGCCGATATTGCGGATCTGGGGGCCGCCTACCATATCCACAGCCTCCCCGAGGACGCCGATATACTTCCGGATCAGCGGATCCTTCGTAATGTGGGAGAAGCTGGTGAGGGAACCGATGCGCAGCGTCCCGTCCTCTTCCATGGAGACTCCGCGGAGTTCATCCAGTCCGTAGATGCTCACCAGGACCGCCCCGGCTCTCTTTCCCTCACGCATCTGGACAAGGACATCGCTTCCGCCGGCAATGATCTGCGCCTCCGGATGTTCTTTCAGAAGTTCAATGGCATGGGGCACGCTCTGTGCCTCATACAGTCCGTTCATATCATACATTGTGCTTTCCCTCCTCTCCCGGAATCAGCCCTGCTTTCCGGAACTCTTCAAACAGGACATGCGGTCTCAGCGGAATCTCGTTCACCGCCACGCCTGTAGCTGCAAGCACTGCGTTGCGGATCGCCGGCGCCGGGGAGCATGTGGGCGGTTCTCCCAGGGCTTTTGTGCCGTAGGCGCTGGTGGGCTCGTAGTTCTCGATAAATGACACACGCAGATCCGGATGGTCCATGAACGTTGACAGCTTGTAATCCAGCAGGTTGTTGTTCAGAGGCCGGCCGGTCTTCTCATCATAGAGAAGCTTTTCAGAAAGCGCATATCCGATTCCCATGCTCATGCCCCCATGTACCTGGGCGCGCGCCAGTTCCGGGTTGATCAGCCTGCCGCAGTCATGGACGTTCAGAATATCCACCACACGGGCTTTGCAGGCCGGGATATCCACTTCCACCTCCGCGAAAGTACACCCGAAGGAATAGGCATTATTCTTGATCTGGTAACTGCTCTCCGCCGTCAGATGCCCGTTGTCTGTCAGGCTGTAAAGCTTTTCCGTGGCCAGTTCTCCCAGGCTCATAAGGATTTCTCCATTCGTTGTCCTGACAATATATCCGTTTACAATATCCAGATTTTCTTTCATTTGTCTGGTTAAATCATGCGCGGTCTCGATGATCTTTTCCTTCAGGAGCTCCGCTGTCTGACGGATGGAAAACCCGGCCATGTAGGTCTGTCTGGAGGCATATGCACCGGTTCCGAAAGGAGTGATATCCGTATCCTGCACCGTCATGACATGGACATCTTCCACCGGAATGCTTAAGGTCTCTGCCGCCATCTGTGCAAAGGCAGTATCCGCCCCCTGTCCGATCTCCGTCTCCCCCACCTGGAGCTGGATGCTGCCGTCCTGGTTGAGCACCATCCGGCATGCCGAAGTCTCAAGAGAGATGGGCCATACGCCTGTATTGTACCAGAACACGGCCATCCCCACGCCCCGCCGGATCTCGCCGGTCTGGTGGGCGTATTTTTCCAGCTTCCTGTCGTAGTCGAATTCCTTTCTTCCCTTCTCCATACATTCCCGGAAAGTATCATAGTAGTTTACATTTTTGGAAAATCCGTCGGTAAATCCCTTCGGCATCACATTCTTCATGCGGAATTCATAGGGCGGGATTCCCATGGCGCGCGCCACGTCCTCCGTGTGGCTCTCCATGGCGAACATGGCCTGAGGGATGCCGTAGCCCCGCATGGCGCCTGACACAGACTTGTTGGTAAACACCGTATATGTATCCGCCTCGATATTGGGGCAGGGATAGAGCTGCGGAAAACATCCCATCCCTTTTGCCGCGATGCTGTGCCCGTGGGAGGCGTAAGCTCCCTGATCGGAAAAACTCTCGAATTTCCGCGCCGCATAGGTGCCGTCAGGTCTGACATAGGAGATGATGTGAAAGCGGATCGCATGGCGGACCCGGTTGGAGACGAAGGTCTCTTCCCTCGACACATCCAGCTTCACCGTCCTGCCTCCCACCACTGTGCTCAGGTATGCGCAGAGGGGCTCATAGAGGATATCCTGCTTGTTCCCGAATCCTCCGCCGATATAAGGCTTGATCACCCGGACTTTTCCCCACGGAATTCCCAGTGCCTGACCGACCACGCGGCGGCAGATATGGGGAATCTGGGTGGAGGTGACCACCACGATGCGCCCCTGCTCCATATAGGCATAGCAGATGAAGTTCTCAATGTGGCAGTGCTGTACCGTGGGCGTCTCATACCATCCTTCCACCTTTGTAAGCCCCGGCTCCTTCCGGGCATTCTCGTAGTCTCCGTTGCGGATGGATGTATGCGCCAGAACATTTCCCGGATATTTCTCATGGATCTGCGGAGCGCCCTCTTCCATGGCTTTCTGTACATCCAGGACAAAAGGCAGTTCCTCGTACTCCACCCGGATGGCGCGTACAGCCCGGGCTGCAGCCACCTCGTTTTCCGCCACTACAGCCGCCACATCGTCCCCGTAGAAACGGACATGGTCTGTGAGCAGCAGCCGGTCCGCCACATCCTGATGCGCAGCTTCCGTAGACCAGGGATGCCCTGCGGTGGGAAAATAATTCTTCGGCACATCAAAACATGTCACAATCTTCACCACGCCCGGGATCTTCTCTGCTTCCGATGTATCCACCTTCCGCACATATCCGTGGGCCACCGTAGAGTGCAGCACCTTCGCCACATAAGCGTTTCTGTCACAGAGGTCATCGGTGTACTTCGCCCTGCCTGTCACCTTCTCGAAGGCATCGACCCGCTTTACGCTTTTCCCTACTGCATGTTCCTTTTCCATCAATGCAATCACCTCCAGCTTGAATCTGTCAGTCAGTATCGATCTGGCGTCCCCGGACGTATTTCGCCCGGATCTCCCGGTCATCCGAGAAATAGACCATCCGCTCCAGCCGGCTCTTCACATCCAGCGGCTGGGGATGTTTCAGCCTGCTGTCATCCAGGACAACCGCATCAAACTCATAGCCCGGCTCGAAACTTCCCACTTTTCCGAAGAACGCGCCGCCTCCTTTGGTTCCCATGTAGAACACCTCTTCCACAGAAAGCGGATCCAGAGACTGGTCCTCAAGGCGCCACCGGAGCTTGGAAGACTGCACCGCATGAGCCATGGCTGCGAACAGATTTTCCGTGGAACCTCCCGCCACATCGCTTCCCAGACCCACATGCAGCCCTTCTTCCAGGAACCGTCTCACCGGCGCAATGCCGGAGGACACGTTCATATTGGACTCCGGACAGTGGGCGATGAACACACCGTTCTCCTTCATCCGTTCGATCTCCTTCTCCCCGCTGTAAACACAGTGCGCCATAACCGTCGGGCAGTCCGCGCCGAACAGGCCGAAATGATCATAGACATCACCGTAGAACTCCGACCACGGGCAAAGCTCCTTCACCCAGTCAATCTCACTCAAATTCTCCGAGAGATGGGACTGAAGAGGCAGGGAGTAGCGGAGCTGGATCTTCTTCAGATCCTCCATCAGGGCGTCCGTGCAGCTCGGCACAAAGCGGGGCGTCAGAATCGGAAGGGTATTCCGGTATTTCTTATGGAGCACATCCTTGATCCACTCCACCGTCTCGTCTGCGGACTCCTGCGTTTCCTCGCACAGAAAATCCGGCGCATTCCGGTCCATGTTCACTTTTCCCACAAAGGTACACAGCCCGCTCTTCTCCATCATATCCATGAGAAGCAGTGTCGCCTCCCTGTGTACGGTAGCGAAAATGCAGGCTCTCGTTGTGGCGCTGCGGCGCATATTGTCCGCAAAAATCTGATACGACTTCTCCGCGTAATCCAGATATTCAAACTTTGCCTCCTCCGGGAAGGTATTGACCTCAAGCCACTCCAGAAGCTCCAGGTCCATCCCCAGTCCCCGGTAGGAATACTGGGGCGCATGGATGTGCAGATCCACAAGCCCCGGGATAATCAGGCAGTCCCCGTAATCCGTAACCGGATATCCGCCGTATTTGAACGGCAGCGTCTGGTACACTCCCTGCACTTTTCCGTCCTCACAGACCAGATATCCGCGCTCGCATATTTCAAACGCATCCGGCTGCTTCGTGTAAATAATATTCCCCTTTAAAATAAAAACAGATTCACTCATCGCCATGCTCCTCTCTTTTTCCATAAATACAACGGCGGAACCTACCGTCCGCCGCGATACTTATAGTCAGCCGTTCCGGCGGCTGGTAGAGACGTTCAACCGATTATGAACCTATATAAGTATTCTGTATTCATTTTTATAAAATCAGTTTACCACAAAAAGCGGCTGCGGTAAAGAAAAAAACATCACTGCACCCGCTCCAGCATCACTTCCACCGTTCCGCCGCATACCATGCCCTCATCCTCCGCCGCATCCATCGTCATATCCACCCGGCATACGGCAAAATCCGGCCGGTCCTCCCGCATCATCAGGAGAGCTTTCTGAATGATCTCACTTTCCACACAGCCTCCGCCGATGGTGTCCGCCGTGCTCCCGTCTTCGAGGATGAGCATCTTTGTTCCCACATCTCTGGGCGCAGAACCTTTTCTGGAGATAATCGTTGCCATCACCATCTTCCGCTCCGTTTCTTCTAGGACAGCCCGGAGCAGTTCTTCCGAATATCCTCCCGACTTCTGATGGCTGTTCTTCACCTGGATGATCTCCGCCATCACGGACACTGCGATCTCCTCCGGCGTCTGTGCCCCGATCTTCAGACCGATGGGCGTGTGAACGCCTTCAAGCACTTCCCGGCTGATGCCCTTCTGTGCAAGCTGGTCCTTCACAATGGCAGTCCGCCGTCTGCTCCCCATCATCCCCACATAGGCATATTTCTTCGCCAGAATGTTCTCCAGGCATATGGTATCGTACCGGTGTCCCCTTGTGACAATCACAAACCAGGAGTCCGAGTCCCCCGGAATCCCGGCAAGGGATTCCTCAAAGGGCAGGCAGATCACCCGATCCGCCCCCGCCGCTCTGGCGTGATCCGCAAATTTCGGGCGATCCTCCAGTACCGTCACGGAAAATCCGAGCATTTTCCCCATGTGGATGATGGGAATGGAGACATGCCCGCCGCCGCAGATGACAAGCTTCGGAGTGCGCCCGATTCGCTCCCGGAAAATCCCGCCGTCTTCCCCGCCCGGCGCCATTTTCTGTTCAGCCGTTTCCTGCTCCGGGGTTTTTTCTGCATTTTCTTCCAACGCTTTCTCTGTATTTTCTGACGAGATCAGATATTTCATCCCCGCATCCTCGCCCGTCAGAACCGTTTCCGACCAGATGTCCCCGTCCGGTTTCCGAAGAAGTTCCTCCAAACGGATATAATATTCTTTTCCTTTCAGACCTGTCAATTTTCTCATTATCTTTTCCCTTGAAATACAAGTGTTCAGTATGCTATAGTATAAATGAAAAAAGAACAACCGCCCACAAGGGGGTTGACCAGTTATAGTTAGTAATAGCATTGCCACCCGTAACCGCTCAAAGTATCAGGGTGGTTTTGCTATGTCTGGCTAATCACAAAATGAAAATACAAATGTAAGCAATGCCAGAATGAACATTCCAAAGGTCATCAGATCTTTAAAATCAAATGGTTTCTTGTTCATTAGCATCACCCCCATTCTATGTAGAATAGAGGTCATCCACCCTGTAACACGGTTGTTCCTTTCTCTATATTATCATAATTCTGCATTATACGCAATGTTCATTTAAACAAATAAAGGCTGTAACGGCGCGCCGGACTGGATCATCGAGATCGTCTCCCCGGGGAGCAGGCGGATGGACTACTACACGAAGCTGTTCAAATACCGCACTGCAGGGGTCCGCGAATACTGGATCGGTCAGAGCCGGAATCTGTGATGATCTTGAGATTGATTTCCGTTCAATCGATATCTGAACCGCCAGTTTAGATTTCGAACAACCGCCAAAGTGGTTGACCTCATTAAAACATTCACGGAAACGTAAATGCGAAGCTTTCTACTTTCCGAACCCGCAGTTCGGGAACGTACACTGCGCGCAGTTCAGGCACAGTCCGCCCTCGCCCAGCTTTGTGAAATCCTCTGCGCACAGCCGCTCTCCCGCTGCAATTCTGGGGAGTACCAGGTCGAAGATCGTGCGCTTCGAGTACATCACACATCCCGGGAGTCCCATCACCGGGACGTTTTCCGCATATGCGAGCATGAACATGGCTCCGGGAAGTACAGGGGCGCCGTATGTGACTACCGTATCTGTAGCGTTGCGGATAGCAAGCGGCGTCCGGTCATCCGGGTCCACGCTCATCCCGCCTGTACACACGACCACATCAGCACCTTTTGCCAGCCACTCTTTCACCGCATCTGTCACCATGTCTGCATCATCATTGCACAGAGTATTTCCAAGCACTTCCATACCGGCTTCCTCAAGTTTCCCCTGTACTACCGGAGTAAACTGATCTTTTATCCTGCCGTAATAGACCTCGCTTCCCGTAGTCACAATTCCCGCTTTCATGGGGCCAAACGGGAGCAGACGGAAGATCGGCTCATCCCCGCAGATCTCCTTTACCCGGTTCATCTTCTCCTCTTCGATCACCAGGGGAACGACTCGCATACCCACGATTTTGTCCCCCTTTTTCACCGGAAAGTCCCCGTGCCTTGAAGCCAGGATAATCTGACCCATTGCATTGACGGCGTTCAGTTTTTCCCGGTCGATCTTCAGAAGCCCGTCCCGCTCTGCGGACAGTTCGATCTTACCTTCTTTTGCTTCGGAAGCCTTCATATACTCTCCCTGGCAGACCTGCCGCAGCACTTCCGCCGCATCGTTCTCGTGGAGCATCCCCTCCTGTTTCTCCCAGACGTAGAGATGTTCCTTTCCAACCGAGAGAAGGACCGGGATATCTTCTTCCGTCACAACATGGCCTTTCCGGAACACCGCATCCTTTGTCACTCCCGGAATAATTTGTGTGATGTCATGGCAGAGCACGCTGCCGACCGCATCTTCTGTTCTGATCAGTTTCATTGCTGCATCCAACTCCTTTTCATTCGTCCATGAGAGATATATTTCCCAGGTCTTTGAGCCACACTGCCACGCAGGCGTCGCTCGGCATCCTCCAGTCTCCGCGCGGAGAAAGCGCCACCGTACCGACTTTCGGGCCGTCCGGCAGGCAGGAACGCTTGAACTGCTGGGAGAAAAATCTGCGGCAGAATGTTTCAAGCCATTTCAGAATCGTTACATTTTCATAGTCATCCCGGAAAGCTTCCTCGGCGATCCGGAAGATCTTGCTCGGCTCATATCCGAACCGGAGCATATAGTAGAGGAAAAAGTCATGAAGCTCGTAAGGTCCTACCAGATCCTCCGTGCGCTGTGCGATATCTCCGTCCTTTGGCGGAAGAAGCTCCGGGCTTACCGGGGTATCCAGCACGTCGTAAAGCACACTTTTCAGTTCTTCATCCGCCGTCTCATCCGCCGCGTATTTCACCAGATGCCTCACCAGAGTCTTCGGCACGGACGCATTGACCCCGTACATGGACATATGGTCGCCGTTGTATGTCGCCCATCCGAGAGCCAGTTCGGACATGTCCCCGGTTCCGATCACCATTCCCCAGGTCCGGTTGGCGATATCCATCAGCACCTGTGTGCGCTCCCTTGCCTGGGAATTTTCATAGGTCACATCGTGTTTCTCCGGATCCTGTCCGATATCCCGGAAATGAATGTTCACCGCTTCCGCAATGGGCACCTCCATGAGAGTCGCCCCCACTTTTCTTGACATCTCGCAGGCATTCTGGTAAGTCCGGTCCGTAGTTCCAAAGCATGGCATGGTCACTGCAATGATGTCCTTTTTATCCTTGCCAAGCATGTCGAAAGCACGGGCGGTCACCAGCAGGGCAAGGGTGGAATCCAGTCCGCCGGAAATCCCCACCACCGCCGTTTTCGCATTGGTATGGGCAAGGCGCTTTTTCAGCCCCATGGCCTGAATTGTCAGGATCTCCTCGCAGCGGCGCGCACGGGTATTCTCATCATCCGGGACAAAGGGGCGCTTCGGGAACGTCCTGGTGAGCTGTGTCTTTTCTTCCTCAATATAAAACGGAACTTTCACAAGGGTGCGAAGCTCCTCCGTCTGAAATGTGGTATTCTTCCTTCGCTCGCTCACGATGCGGAACACATCGATCTCCGAGTAAATGATCTCATTGCGGTAACGGCAGGACTCCTGCAGGATCGTCCCGTTCTCGGCAATGATATTGTGCCCGCCGAACACCATATCGGTCGTGGACTCTCCCTCTCCGGCGTTGGCATAGATATAGCCGCAGATCAATCGCGCCGACTGTCCGGAAATCAGTTCCCTGCGGTAGCTGTCCTTGCCGATGGTCTCATTGCTCGCCGAACAGTTGGCAATCACCGTAGCCCCTTCCAGCGCCGCTTCGATGCTGGGCGGAATAGGCGACCAGACATCCTCGCAGATCTCCGCGGATACGATCAGTTCCTCCATGGCAGACGCCTGGAAGAGAATCTGAGGTCCAAAAGGCACCTGCTCCCCGCCGAAACAGATCATTCTCGTCTCGGACGGTCCCGGCGTAAACTGCCGCATCTCATAGAATTCCCCGTAATTCGGAAGAAATGTCTTTGTCACAAGGCCGATCACCTTTCCTGCATTGAGGGCAGCCGCAACATTATAGAGTTTTCCGTCAATGCACAGCGGCACGCCGACGAAAGCCAGAAGATTCTTTCCGGCAGTAAATGCAGCGATCTTTTCCAGGGCCCGGGAAGCCTGTTTTAGCAGAACGTCCTGGGTAAACAGGTCTCCGCAGGTATATCCGGTTACACAAAGTTCGGGAAATACGAGGATCTTCGCACGGTTGTCGTCCGCCTCCTCGATCGCCTCGCATATTTTCCCGGTATTATATTCCACATCCGCCACCCGGATATCCGGAGTCGCAGCCGCAACTTTCACAAATCCATGCTTCATCTCTTCATCCGCCTTTCTCTTATCTGCTCTTCTTCAGCAGCTCCTTCAGTTCATCCACCGAATATTTGTACGCCGTATTGCAGAAATGACATTTCACCTCAATATCCTCCCCGTCATCAATCATGGACTGGATCTCCTTTTTCCCGATGCTGATGATGGCCTTCTCGATCCGTTCTTTGGAGCAGTTGCAGTAAAACTCTGCCGGAAGGGTATCCGTGATTTCCAGATCAAGCCCTTCCAGAACATGTCCGAGCATCTCCTCCGGCGTATGTCCGTTGTCCAGCATGGAGGTCACAGACTGGATCTTCTGTATATTCTCCTCCAGCTTATTCAGGACGCTGTCCTCGATAAACGGCATCACCTGCACGATAAATCCGCCCGCGCAGCGCACCGTATTGTCCTTCTCCATGAGAACTCCCAGTCCCACGGAGGACGGCACCTGCTCCGATGTGGCGAAATAATAGGTCAGATCTTCCGCGATCTCCCCGGTCTGAAGAATCGTCTGCCCGGAATAAGGCTCTTTGAGTCCCATATCTTTGATCACCGTGAGCACGCCCTGTCCGAGCGCCCCGCCCACATCCAGCTTTCCGTTTTTCGGGGGCAGCATCACATCCGGATTGTGTACATATCCCTTCACTCTTCCCTGACTGTCTGCAGTAACCGTCAGACCGCCGATAGGACCGGAGCACTGAATCTGAAGAGTCAGGACATCCTCCGGATTCTTCATCATGCTCCCCATCATCACGCCTCCCGTGAGCAGCCTTCCGAGTGCGGCTGTGGCAACCGGGCTTGTCCCGTGCCTCTGCCTCGCCTCCTCCACAAGTTCTGTCGTCACCGCGGCAAACGCGCGGATCTGTGTGTTCGCCGCCGCTGCCCTTACAATATAGTCTTTCATCGTTCTGTCTCCTTCATTTTAAATAGTATGCAATATATTTTTCGCTGTATTTTACAGCTGATTTTTCTTTCCGCACTCTCTTGCGACAATATAGATTCTTTCGCTTTCTTCCGCAGGGCTGTCCTTCGTGAATGCATCGTAGGCCGCCAGAAATTCCAGCCCGCTTCTGTCAAGCAGCTCTCTCATCTCCTCCAGGGTATACCCTCTCTGATAGTGGGTCTCCTGAAACTTCCGGTAGAGAGCGCCGTGCTCCCCCGAATGCTCTGCATCCCGGATAAAGAGCGTCAGGTCGTACTCATTGATCTTCTCTTCCTCATAATAATAGTTGTCCCAGATAAAACTGCACTCGCCGCGTTCTTCCGCGATCGTCGTCTCCCCCAGGATCTCCCGGTATTTATACTCTGTATTGAAATCAAAGATAAATACGCCTCCCGGATCAAGATAGTTATTGACAAGCCGGAACACCTCCGCCAGTTCTTCCGGATCCGTGATATAGTTCACGGAATCGCAGACACTGACTGCCGCGCGCACAGTTCCGTACAGCTCGAACTCCCTCATATCCTGCATCAGATAGAGAATGTCATGTCCGGACTTTTCTTTTTTCTCCGCCGCCAGTTCCAGCATATCCGCAGAGTTGTCCACACCGATCATATCATAGCCGTATCCGGCAAGAATCTCTGTCATGCTTCCCGTGCCGCAGCCCAGATCCAGGACAAGGCCTTCTTCGACGCCGTTCTCCCTCAGCAGCTCATGAAGATAGACTCCCCATTCCTCATAAGGGACATTGTCCATAAACGTATCGTAAACAAGCGCGAAACTCGTATATGCCTCCATTGCTTCTTTTCCTCCTCAAACGCAGTTTCATTTTACAACATTTGAAAAAGAGAAGCAACACAAGCCTTGAATTTGGAATTTTTTCAGGTTTTCTGTAAATATTACGCGACTTTCCGCAGATATGGGCGATTTTATTGACAAAACTCAGGTTGCCGTCGTGCTGGTGGTGATCTGTGCTGCGGCTCTGCTGCTCTACCGGCAGTTCGGTCCCAGACCCGTGGAAGGTGAAAATCACAGAAGTGGACGGAGAAGCTGCGGATGACGCAAGCCAGCAGTGGTGGTGTATTACCAGGGGCGGCGGCATGGTAAATACCTCTGCGGACCAGACGCCGATTGAAGATAACGATGCATTTGAACTGACACTGAAAGAAGGATATTGATGCCAAAAGCGAAGATGGGAATAAAAACACAGGAGCTTGTTATCATGGGGATACTTACGGCAGTCCTGTTCATGGGACAGGTGCTGCTTGCCTTTCTTCCGAATGTTGAAATCGTGACCCTGCTGATCCTGCTGTATACGCTGATATTCGGAAGAAAGGTTTTTTTCATAATCTATTCCTTTGTGCTGCTGGAGGGGATTTTCTACGGGTTCAGGCTGTGGTGGATCAACTCTCTGTATGTCTGGAGCATCCTGGCTGTCGTTGTGCTGATTTTCCGCAGACAGCGCAGCCCCGTTTTTTGGAGCCTGACAGCCGGATATCTTCTCAGACCATCATGGTCATATAGGCGGGAATATACAGGATGCCGTCCTGATATTTCAGGTCTTTCGTATAGATGATATACCGCTCTTCCATTTTCATCTGATATTTTTCAATCAGATAATCAAAGGATTTGTGCGACATATAATTCGATGATTTTACTTCTATAGGACATATTTTCTTCTTTCTGACAAGAAGAAAATCAATCTCGTACTTCTTTTCTGCCACAGAGTCTCCTGCCCGAAACAGGTATTCATGGAAATAAAGATCATGCCCGGCTGCTTTCAGCATCTGGGCTACCATGTTTTCCAATATCATCCCCTGATTGATTCCCAGCCGGTCAATAATCAGCGCCTTATACAGATCTTCATCTGTCTCATCGCTGTTCTGCATGATCCGGGATACCAGAAGCCCGGTGTCCCCCATATACAGTTTGAAATTGCTCCGGTCTGCAAAAAGTTCCAACGCCACTTCCGGCTTTGTCACATTAATACACTCATTGCCAATCATAGACTCTGCAATAAAACTGACTGCATCTATATAGTTCTGATACCTTGCCGCTTTGTTTACAAGAGAAAACCTGAAATGGGAATTTTTATTTTCCAGCTGCTCCGGAATCGTCCGGTATATGATGGAAGCCTTCTCTTTATTATCCTCATCGTATTTTGCCAGATCTTCCTCGTAAAGGTTCAGAATGTTCCGCTTCACAAAATCAATCTGCGCAAAAGTTTTTCCATCCACAAACGCCTCTACCGCCTGCGGCATGCCGCCTACTGCCATGTAAGTGCGGAAATTTTTCATTATCTTTCTGTGCAGGGCATCTCCCAGAGGATTTCTTTTCTCAAAGGCTTCTCTGATGACAGGAACCGTAACCGTATCACCAAGCGCCCAGAGATATTCTTCAAAATCCATGGGATACATTTTAATCCGGTATTCCTCTGACGGGATCAGAATATCTTTTATATTTTTCCGGATGGAAATCAGCGAGCCTGTCTCAATATAATCATATCTGCCGTCTGCAACCAGATATTTTATTGCCTGTCTCGCCTTTGGGAACATCTGGATTTCATCGAAAATCAGGACACAGTTCCTCCCCTGAAGCGCTTTTCCCTTCAGCAGAAACAGATTTCGGAAAAATGTATCCAGATCATTCATATTCTCAATGAAATTATTGCGGACGTCCTCATTTTCTCTTGCAAAATCAAGTATCATGTAATCATCATATTCATTTTTTGCAAATTCTTCGACAATGGTTGTTTTTCCGATACGTCTCGCACCTTCCAACAGCACTGCCGAGGAGCCGGCCGAGAGTTCTTTCCATTTTAAAAGTTTGTCATACACTTTCCTTCTGAAAATCATGCTGTTTCCTCCGATCCGTTCTTTATAAAACCATTTTATCACGAATTTGCAAAAAGTATACCCGATATTTTAACGAATTTGAGAAATATTTTCCCCGGTTTTTAACGAATTTAAGAAATGTTTGTTCCGGTTTTTTAACGAATTTAAAAAATGTTTTCCGGTTTTCGGAAATTTCAGTCCGCAAACTCCCGGAAAAGCCGCGTCAGAAAATGATGGAGCCGCTCATTTGTCAGCCGGTTGATCCTCTCATCTTCCATCAGCTCCTGCAGGGGCTCCAGGAGACTGCACTCCCCGCAGATATCCACACCGATCACCTGCTGGTGAACAAACACCTCAAGGAGAAGTTTTTCCATCACTGCCAGGGGCATCTCCCCCTGATCCCAGTTGGTTCTTGCCCCGCTGCGGTCGAGGACGTCCTTGTCAATGGAGATATAGACGGGGACTGTCATATCGATCCGGGAAATCTTCCCGTCCATCGCCTTATTCTTGATCTCTTCCCGGCTGATATATACCAACTTTTCTCGTGCCTGTTTTCCCGGTTCTCCCGGCTGTTCCCCCGGTTCCGTCAGCAGTTCTTCCAATTCTTCCGGCAGTTCCTCCATGCTCTTCCGCTCCGGTCCGGCGAGGATCATCTGCCTGAGGTACGGGTGATGGAGCAGCAGTTCTCCCGCCCAGCTTCCGCAGCTTGTCATCCCGGGAAAGAGGGGCTTCTGCATGTCGCTGTGATGGTCGTAAAGCACAAGGGAAAAAGGCTCCCGGATCTTCCCGGCAAAGAATTTTGTGACATAGTGGTAATTGCCGTTGTCCAGGAAGTGAATCCCCCTGGGGCCGTAAGGGGACAGCCGCCGGCGGATCTCTTCCTCTGCCTCCCTTGTACAGTACATATCCGTACCGGGGATATCACTTAAGTCAATCCTTTTCAGCCCCGGAGCCTGCTTTTCAACATCTTCGGGATAAATATGGGAAAAATCAAGTATCATATTCTGCATCGTTTCACGCTGCCTTTGCTTTCAGGTTCCGGATACACTGTCTGCGCACAAACCAGAAGCATACCGCCTGCATAAGGATCGTAGCGATCCATGACCCCGGATAGGATATAAAGAGGAAATGCAGGGATCTGTGCTGCGGGAAGAACACGTAGATCCAGAGGATTCGCGTTCCCACGGTTCCGATTACAGAGAGCACCATCGGCACCGCCGAGTGACCCATTCCCCGCAGGGCGCCCGGGATCAGATCCATGATGCCGCAGAGGAAATAGGGAACCGTCGTGATCGAAAGGATCTCCAGCCCGCACTGGATCACGTCTGCATCCGACGTATAGATCTGCAGGATCCGGTCGCCGAATATATAGGCTCCCACGCCCAGCACAGCCGCAGCTCCCGCCGAGAGGATCAGGCAGTCCAGAAACACACGGTCCATTCTCTTCTGTTTGCCCACACTGTAATTCTGGCTGGTAAAGCTCATGCACGCCTGGGTCACGGCATTGACTGAGACATAAAGGAACCCGAGAATATTATTTGCCGCTGTGTAGCCCGCCATGGCGGTGTATCCGAAGGAATTGACCGAGGACTGCAGAAGCGCGTTGGAGAAGTTGATCACCGTACTCTGGATGCCCGCCGGTATTCCCACCTGGAAAATCCGTTTCAGATAAATCCACTGGATCTTCAGCTTTGAAAAGCGGAGCTGATAGCTGCTCTCTGTCTTCCAGAGGCAGCGGATCACCAGAATACCGGAAACGCACTGGGACGCCACCGTACCGATGGCAACGCCTGCCACGCCCCAGGGAATGACAACCACAAAAAGCAAATCCAGCACCACATTGGCAAGTCCTGCCACAATAAGGAACACCAGAGGTCTCTTCGTGTCGCCTACTGCCCTTAAAACAGCGGCGCCATAGTTGTACAGCATGAAAAACGGCATTCCGCAGAAATAAATCCTCATGTAAAGCACGGAAAGATCGATCACATCATCAGGAGTAGCCATCAGTTCCAGTGCAAATCTGGATGCTCCCGCTCCCACAAATACCATAACCACGCCGCTGATCAGCGCCAGAGTAATGGCGGTATGTACCGATTCGGACATCTCCTTTTCCTGGCCCGCAGCATAATATCTCGCCGCCAGCACGTTTGCTCCCATGGAAATCCCGATGAACAGATTGGTGAATATGCTGATCAGCGCAGTAGTGGAGCCCACTGCCGCAAGCGCCTGGCTAGTGGAAAACCGCCCGATTACAATGATATCCACCGCGTTGAACATCAGCTGCAGGATACTTGAGAGCATCAGCGGAAGCGAGAACGAGATCAGTTTGTCCATGATCGAGCCATTGCACATATCGATTTCGTATTTATTTCTTTTCAATTGTATTCCCCTCCATCTGTATGTATGTCAGAGGCTGCATCCCTGTGCACCTTCTCATACTCTGTCGCAGCCGCTGATAAAGTCCATAGCAATTTTAGCACATTCCCATATTTTTGCAATAGTTCCGCCTGTGCACCTCGCCATCCGCCGAAATAAATCCGCACAAAAGCGCTCAGCCGTTTTCCCGGCTGAGCGCACTCTAATTGTTTCTTTGATTCTGAACTTCCCCGCTTATTACCGGATACCGACCACATGATAACCGGCATGCTCTACCGCATATTTCAGATCAGCGTCGTCCACCGGGCGGTCGCAGGACACCACGGCTGTACCGGCTTTCAAATCCACCTTCGCAGCAGCTCCGTCGATCTCATTCAGGGCGTTTGCCACACTGTTCGCGCAGTTCTGGCAGTGCATCCCGGATATTTCTATGATGTGTTTTTCCACAGCCGGACCGCTCAGTTTCTTTCTTTTTTTCTTCACCGTGCCGGAGCCGCCTCCGCAGCAGGCGCCCTCCCCCTTAAAATGCTTGATCGAGCCTTTCAGTGCGAAAATAAGTATCACTACTATGACCAGAACAATGATCCCGTCAGCCATAAAATCCCTCCGTCCTTCTCTTATCAGACAGTGCTGTCTGCACTTTTATTTCCCTACTGTTAATATAGACTTACTTTTGTTAGATGTCAATAACATAGCCAGATATTCCTGCTGACTTTACGTGCACCGCCATACGCATCAAAAGCGGAGCACACTCCGCCTGATATTTCTCAGAGTGCGCTCCGCGCAAAAGCTTTGCAATATATTTTCAAAATTCTGCCATTTCCCCGGCTTTCTTATCGTGCCACCTTCTTTTTCAGCACCACGAGCACTGCCGCCATGGAAACTGCTGCGGCTGCTGCCGCCGGAAACAGCGGGGCGGAATCCCCTGTCTTCACAGCCCCACCGGTCTGCGGTTTTTCATCAGCCGGCTTTTTCGTATCATCCGGATTCTTCGTATCATCCGGATTCTTCGTATCATCCTTATTTTCCGTGCTGTCCGGGTTCTCCGGATCTGCCGGATTATCGGAATCTGACGGGTCTGTCGGGTCTGCCGGATCGGTTGGTTCTGACGGTTTTACCGGATCGGTCGGATTCTCCGGTTCGGATGGATCTGACGGATTTGACGGATCCACCGGATCGGTTGGTGTGGTCGGGTCTGACGGATCGGTTGGTTCTTCCGGATCAGTCGGGTCTTCCGGTATGACAACATTATCCCCGGTCAGCTCCTGGGCTGTCACAAGATAATAGGAACAGTGCGTCATGCCGGATATGGTAAGCGTCCCGAAAGATTCATTTTCTCTTTCCCATGAAGTTCTGCCGACATACTCGAACGTTCCGTTCTCCTGATTTACATAATAGAGCCAGCCGCTCTGCATATCTTCTGATGTGGTCAGACTGACAGACGTTCCCGCAGGCACCAGTCCGCTGTGGGCGAAATCAAGCAGTATCGTGCGGAATCCCTGGGGCATCGTGACCCCTTCAATCGCCTCTTCCCCGGGAGAATAATAGAACTGTATATGCAGATCAACGTCCGCAGTATCGGTGATCTGTGATCCGTCAAAGTGCCAGGAATATGTAGGCTGCGATTCTACGCCCGGGGAGGTCAGGGAAAGTGTCTTTCCGCTGTCCTTAAGCTTGTCCAGCATCCCGGCGGGAGCTACATACTGGTTGTCAAGATAGCATGCCCCCATCTGGACATCCACAGCAGGGACGCTGTCGTCTGCAATCTGTGCTTCGATCTCCTCGACCGGGAGGAAATTGTGTTCATCGCTTAACACTGCATAATTCGTGCCCCATGCCGGATTATTGATCCGGACTGTGTGCCAGACAATGGAGTCCGATACCACCGCGTTGTCGCCGCGGACAGCATATCTACTGCTTCTAAACAGGCTGCCGTTCTCTTCGTCATACGTATAAAGCGGCATCTCCTCCATCCCGTCAAATTCACCCCAGTGCGCGATCTCTACGTAAAAGCCGGGGATCGTATAGCCTGCCTGGCCGTCCTCGCCCTCTGCGGTGGGGACACTGTAAACCGACCATTCCACTGCTTCTCCCGACACTCCTCTTATCACATCGCTGATGGGATTTGAAGCCGCATCCGGATGAGAGGAATGGTACGGCGCATCCGGATCTACCGCAACGCCGAGGGGATATGACTCCAGATCCGGAGTCCAGTATACGGTTGACGGATCATAGACCCATCTGCTGTTAAACATGGCAGCGTCGTTTCCCGGCTGAAAGATCTCGATGATCAGCTTTTTTTCCTGCTCCCTCGCCTGATTCAGCGCACTCGCCGGAATGCTGAGCCCGGACTGCATCATCTGAATCTTCACATCACCGTCCGCGTTTCTGATCATATCGATCAGCTCATTTTCATAAAGCTGCCCGCCGTCATAACGGAGTCCGACAAGCGCCCCTGTAACTTCTGACTGTGCCGCAGCTGTGTCAGCCTGAACTGTTGCCGGCTCCGCCTGTGCTGCTGTGTCAGCCTGAACTGTTGCCGGCTCCGCCTGTGCTGCTGTGTCAGCCTGCACTGTTGCCGGCTCCGCCTGTGCTGCTGTGTCAGCCTGCACAATCGCAGAATCTGTCACCGTATTTTCATCAGTTTCTGCAGCCATTGCGCCAAAACACGGAACTACCGCCAGGGCTGACGCAAGAATAAGTGCCGCGGTTTTCATTTTTCTGTTTCTCATTCTTTTTTACTTTCCACCTTTCCTTTCCGCGGCAGCGCAGAATTTTCCTGCCGCAGGTTATACGGCAAGGATAACATATTCATTTTTTCAAATTTGCAACTTTTTTCCGCCCCCGTGCACAGACGCCCGTTCCGGGGCCGCCTCAGGGAACAACATCACATACCTGAAGCATCGTATACCTGGAGCATCGCATACATGGAACACTGCATACACGGGACACCGCATCCTGTTTATAGCTTGGAGATCACATTTACGATCATCTGGGTGCTCCGCTCCTCTCCGGTATTCTTATCCCGCACGGTGGCTGTCAGCGTCGCAGTCCCCTGGCTCAGCCCCTTCACTCTTCCCCGCTCGTCCACCGTGGCGATCTCCGGCTTGTCACTGGTCCAGGCCACTTCCAGGACCGGCTCCAGATAACACACCTGGGCGTCCACGATCAGTCTGCCGCCCCGGATGTCGTCAAAGGTTTCCACATACTCCCGGTTCTCTGTGGTGATCATATTCTGCTGCCAGCGCTCCTCGTCGAAAAAGAGCAGATGGCTTCCCAGAAGCTCTGTCATCTCATATTCATTTCCCTCTCCGTCGATGAGCGTACATCGGGTAATATCCAGGATCAGTTCACTTTCGTCATAATTGAAGTTCTGGAAGATCACCCCTACATAGTCCAGATTGAAATGGTTCGGATCCTGAAAGGGAAGCTCCATGTGGAGCGTGTTGTCCTCCGTATAGAAAAAGTCATAAGTCAGATCCGCGTTCTGCCATCCCCGTTTGTCCCCTTCTCCTGTGTAAAAGGTAAACAGGGAATACGTATCGATCACTTCCGTGGTATCCCGGATGTGGCTGTAATCTTTCAGCATAATGCGGACCGCCGTGGACGTCTGCACCTGCACATCCATGCGGTTGTCCACCAGAGGATATCGGACATCCTGTTGGGTGAGGACCACCGAATCATCCGTTTCAAGGGGAAACTGATAGAGATCGAGCACTGTATTCTCTGTTGTCACCGGCTCGATGCTTTCTGCCCCGGTGTTTTCTCCGCCGGTATTGTCTGCCGTAAGACTCATCCTCCCGCCCAGGAAAGCGGCGCTTACAAGGAGGAGCACCCCCGCCGTCCACGCTCCTGCCCGCAGAGGACGTGCACACCAGAGCCTTCCCGCTTTTTTCATTCCGGCGTTTTTCATTCCGTCTTTTCTCGTTCCGGCGCTTCCACCATTCCCCGAACCTTCGCCGATTCCGTTTTCTGCTCCCGGAACTGCAATCCGGGAAACAGGGATTCTCACTGCCCCGGTCAGGATATCGCTCAGCTCCTGAATATCCTCCAGCATCTCTGCAGTAGAAGAATATCTGTCTGTGGGCATCGTCCGCAGTCCCCGGCGCAGGATCCGGTTTACCTGTTCCGCCGCCACTTCTTTTTCATGGAGCAGGAGACGGGAATAAGGGGAAACCAGTTCCTCTTCGCCGGTAATCTCCATATCCTCCGGAACCATCCCGTCACAGAGCAGGGTATACCAGACCGCTGCCGCAGAATAAAGATCTGTCCAGGCTCCAAGTTCCTCCGTTCTGGACAGAACAGCCTCCGGGGCCATATATCCCGGCTTGCCCGGATAGTAATCACCAAGATACGTGGTCCGGTCATCCATGGAATAGACGCTGTTGAAGTCAAGCAGCAGCAGTTCCGTGGGAAAAGCGCCCTTCTCCCGGGGCTCCAGCATAAAAATATTATCCGGGCTCACATCCAGATGGAGCAGCCGGTGTTCGTGAAAGAGTTCCAGGATATTCAGAAGACCGCGGATACAGGCCACCGTATCCTCCAATGTTGGGAAATACTGCTTCTCCTCCAGCATTTCCGCAAGCACCTTTCCTTTTCTGGCGGTCAGAACCGTATAGACTGTCCCGTTCTCCTCAAAAGAATCCAGATTCTCCGCGATTCCTCCCCGCCCCTCCTGGGCAAGCGTAAGATGTACCCGGTTTCCCAGAAGATAACTCTTCTTGTGGTCGCTGTAAAGTTTTTCCGCGCCATTCCTGATCTCCAGACACATATCCTCCCGCCGCGTGATCCGGCCCATGGGGTCATAGGGATAAAGCTCTTTGACCAGAACCTGATGGGTCTTCTCGGGCATCAGACTGTCCTGGTACCACGCCTGATACACAATGGAATTGCCGCCTGCGCTCACATATCTTCTGATGGTATAATTTCTTCCTCCGTGGGAGATCCGATACCCTTCCGGAAGTCCGGTCCTGTTATCCATG
This sequence comes from Lachnoclostridium sp. An169, assembly GCF_002160525.1. Classification (GTDB taxonomy): domain Bacteria; phylum Bacillota; class Clostridia; order Lachnospirales; family Lachnospiraceae; genus Mediterraneibacter; species Mediterraneibacter cottocaccae. Next base: position 72,781 of record NZ_NFKT01000003.1, on the reverse strand, counting down.
TCATCCCTTTTCATTCCTTCTCATCCTCCGCTCGTTCTCCTCTGTCCGCGCTTTTCTGTCTGCACTTTTCTGTCCGCACTTTTCTGTCCGCGTCTTTCCGTCCACACTTTTACATCCGCGCTTTTCCGTCCGCATTTTTCCCGGTGTTTTCCGCGCTTCTCTCATTCTTCCGTAGCCGGACATATTTCTGCTTCTCTGCCGGCAAATATTTTCCGGATCATCCGTTCCATCTTAAGACCGATAAAGTCGTCCTCATCCTCCCCGCTGACCGCCTGAAGCACAAGATAATCAAAAGGACAGTGTGCATTGAGCAGGGGCATCCCGCATTCGGAAAGCATCATATCCATTCTCCGGTGATGCTCCTCCACCGGTCTGGTCTCTTCCGTCTGCAGCTCATTTTCTCCCTCTGTGGCAAGATATAAGAGGAGGAGAGTCTTTCTGTCCACGTCTGTCTTCCGGGCGCACATCTCATAGATCGATTTTGCCGACGGCCAGTGCTGCTTGATCTCCCGCTGAACCCGCGTATAACCGCCAAGACGTCTCTCGTAGGGGATTCCCATGCGGAGATACTCTTCTACCGCTTTACGTATGCTGTAACTCTGGTCTTCCGGCAGACCGCCCTCGGAGCTTTCCGGACGGATCAGGCAGTCCAGCATCCGGCGGAATTTCCGGTAAGCCGTATTGTGATAACGGCCGAACCGTTCCCGGGACGACTCCAGAAACCGCCTCAGCTCCTCTTCCGTCGTAACCCGCTGAAACCTCTGTCTTACATATCCGGTAAGATTCAAAAACTGAAAAGACCGGGCGTCCGGTCCGGAAATCTCTTCACAGGGAATGCCCCCGGGGAAAATCTCTCCGCAAAGCTGTTCCTTCATCCTGACTGCCTGAACGTAACCGACTCTTTTACGCAGGCAGAATGCATAGATGAGTTCGCCCGGGTCGCGGTAATGGATCCCGCTCTCCTCAGTCATGCCGAGGACCTGCTCCGCCCGCTCTTCATCCAGTTCCAGGGCAAAACAGATCCGGAAGACCTCCTCCCTGTTTTTCGGAAGATTGCGGTCGTGCATCCAGTTGCGCACCTTCCTCGCCGTCTTCTCCCGGTCTTTTCCGCCTTCATATTCCGTAAGACGTTCTGTTAGACGCGCCGCCAGGGGCTCTTCTCCCTGCCAGACCTCACGGAGCAGACAGGAAAAACTTGCAAGCAGGGCCTTCCCTGTCAGAAGATCCTCCACTGCAGCCGTCTCCTGCCGTTTTTTCTGCTCTTTTCTTTGCTTTTTTTTCACTACTCTCCCTCCCAGAAAACATATAGATCTACTATATCTTATTTCTTTTCAGAATTGTTCAACTTTTTTCCGTTTTACCTTACCGCTAATATAATCTTACTTCCGTTAGTTGTCAATAACTCCGCTTGACAATCTTATTTTCCGGAACTATACTTAGCAAAAAAGGAACAAAGGAGGCGTCTGTACACAATGAAAAAAATGATACTGGTTACCTCTCCCCCGGCCTGCGGGAAGACTTACATATCCAAACAGCTTGCGCGGAATCTGAAGCATGTAGTCTATCTGGACAAAGATACACTGATCCCCCTTTCCAACCGGGTGTTTCTGGCTGCCGGCGAGGAGATCAACCGGAGTTCTGACTTTTTTGAGAAAAATATCCGGGATTATGAATATGAAACAATTGTAGATATCGGCGTGGAAGCTCTCGAGTACGATGATATTGTTCTGATCAACGCGCCTTTCACCAAAGAGGTACACAATGAAGAGACTCTTGAGCGGTTCCGCACAAAACTGCGCACCAAAGGAGCGAAACTGGTCATCCTATGGGTGTTTACTGCCCCGGAGATCTGCCATCAGCGGATGATCGAGCGGAATTCCGACAGGGACACCTGGAAGCTGAAGCACTGGGATGAGTATATCTGCACCGTGGATTTCTCCATTCCGGAGCCCCTGGAGCGTCTGGATGCAGGACATGACCTGATTCTCTTCCACAATTCTTCTGATGAGGAGTTTGAAGAATCCATGCGGACGATTCTGCCGCTGCTCGAGGAAGACGACTGAAAACCAGACTGCAGGGAAGGCGGCCGCACGGATGGCAGCCGCCGCGCGGGAACTGTCCTCGACGCAGCCTGCGCCATCTCATCCAGTGTGTGGAATGTGTGCACCTGTTCTTTCTGTACGTCAAGACTGTAGGAAATCATTCCGTAAAGTCTCTCTCTTTATTCCAGAATAAATATTTTCATAACGCATACCTTCTGTAAACTCTGCGCAAAAACAGAGTGCACTCTGTTAAATAATTATCAGAGTACACTCCGCGCTTATCCGTTTTTCTGCTTTTCTTTCACCACTCCGGTCACAATGGACTCTCCTCTGATCCGGATCTCCGCGATCTCATCCTCCAGGCGGATCACTGCCGGGATCTCCTCTTCTGTCCGGTTCAGAATGACAAAGACGATCTTTCCGTCCGGATTTTTCAGGGCTGTCACATCCAGCCGGTCCGTGTATCTGCTGAACCCGATCCGCACGGCTCCCCGGTCAATAAAATGTGTGAAATGCCGGAAATGTTCGCCGATCAGCTGGGGCATCAGCCTGCGCTTCTTCGTGTCGTAGAGAAACGGCGCATGGCAGAGGTTTCCCACATGGTTAGGCCCGCCCGTCTCGTCCAGAAGGATATTCCAGTCGTAGAAAGCACACATGCCGCCGTTGATATCCCCGATGATCTCGTGGGAGAGCCTGGAAGCGTTCTTCCAGTGGTCTTCGGCGCCGTATTTGGTATACTCGATACAGCTTTCCGACACGATCAGCTTTAAGTCCGGGAACTTTCTGCGCACCAGATCCAGTGCCTCAAAGTGGTCCCCGCTGTACCAGTGGAAGGCAATGCCTGCCGCCATACCTTTCGTGGTGCTGTCAATGATCCGGCATGCCCGGTCGTAGACCCGCTCCTTGTTGTGGTCCCAGATAAAGACCTCCACATCGTCCAGCCCGTGCTTTTTCAGGGCGGGTGCCATATAGTCCCGGAGGAATTCTTTTTCCTGGGCCGGCGTGTAGACACAGGAATCCCAGGTCTGCACTGCCTTTGCCTCATTCTGCAGGGAGATCCGCCGGACAAGATACCCTCTCTTCCTGAATTCTTCGATATAGCGGCAGATATAATCCGCCCAGAATCCCCGGTACTCCTCCTTTAAGCTGCCGCCGTTCTTCCTCTCGCCGTTTGTCTTCATAAACGCCGGCGGGGACCATGGGGAGAGCATAAGTTCGAGCGGTCTTCCCGCCGCCCGCTGGGCGTCCTCCAACATGGGGATAATATACTTTTCCGTGCGCGCAAAGGAGAAGCTCTTCATCTCCCGGTCCGTCTCATCCGACATGGCCTCGTACATCTCTGTGGAAAAATCACAGCTGTCCATGTGGATGCGCACAAGACGGTACTTCATCTCTTCCGGAGAAAAATAGGTTTCCATCAGTTTCTTTTTCTCCTCCGGTCCCATCAGGGAGTATACATATCCCGCCGCGTCCGTTATGGCGCCGCCAAATCCCTCGATGGTCTGGAACGCGGCGTCCGGATAGAGGTTGATCACCTCTTTTTCCACGCCTTCCTTATCAGCACAGAAGGCAAGAACCTTCTGTTCCTGCCTTTCTGCGCCGCCTTCCCCGTATGTAGTATATAGTTTCAGCTTTATTTCTTTCATTTCTTTCCTTTTTTCCTTACTTTTTTCTCCTGATATTTTCTCTCCTCTTCCTCAAAGGAAAGTCCTTTCTTTCTGCAGTATTCCTGCAGTTCTCTCTTCCGGGCTTCCTCAGCCTCCCGGTCGGCTTTCTCCTGTTCCAGACGTTCCCTCTCCTCCGGCTCGATCCACACGCCGCCGGAAGCAATGACCGCCGCTTTCTGCCGCTCCAGGATCTGTTTCTGCTCCTCGCCGATATTCTTCTCCACATTGAGGAAGAGCAGAAGGATGATCAGCGCCGCGTGGGCGAAGATCTCAAATCCCACAAAGAAGAATTCCGCCACGCCTGCCGGGTTCATTCCGCTGTTGTCATAGAAGAACAGGAAGAACGCCACTGCCAGTCCGTTGACCACGGTGAGCACCGCGGTGTACACCGACATGGACACTCCGTCGCAGCGGAAACCGAAGCGGGCTTCCAGATGATCCAGCACATCGGCAAAGAGAGCCATCATGATGTAGGCTCCCGGGATGCTTCCGATCCCCTTGAAGGTCTGTCCCACGAGCACCACCCAGAAGGATGCGGGACTGCTCACACAGATGATGCTTCCGATAATGGAGGATACCAGACCGGCGATGACCATATTCCTCTTCCCGAACCGGTTGGCAAGGGGCCAGATAAAGAGCATCCCCGCCGCAAGGGGAATCCCGCTGATCAGAGCCAGTACAGACTGCACCATCTCGCCGTTCATCTCCATGCCCAGCACATTGACCCGGGAGAAGAACTCATTGCAGTATATATTGAAGATAAACCCGCCCTTGAACATGACGCCCGACTGATAGAGGGCGTAGAAGATCATGATGATCCACCAGTACTTATCCTTCATCGCAGCTTTCAGCTGTTTTGCCGCGGGGATGGTCTCCTCTTTGATGTCAAGCTTCGTGCTCTCTTCTGTGATACGTTCTCTTGTAAAGAAGTATTCCAGAAGGCAGGCAAAGAATGCAATGACGGAAAATCCTGCCATGACCGTCTGCCATCTGCCCTGCTGCCCTGCCGCGCTTCCCGCCGCCTTGATCCAGCTTAAAATCAGGGGCATGACAATACTGCTGATAAATCCGTTTGCCGCCACAGCCGGAATGTTTGACACCACGGAAAGAGTTCCTCTCTGCTTCAGGTTCCGTGTGGACAGCGACACCATCAGGTAGTGGGGCGACGAGTACATGGGGCTTGCGATGGCGGCGAACAGGTTGTAGGTGACTGCCATCCACACCATCCGCGGTCCCAGGGGCAGATCCGGTATGAAAAACACCAGGATGCCGGAGACCAGAAGAAGCGGAGCCGCCGTAATCAGGTAAGGCCTTGCCTTTCCCTGTGAGGTCTTCGTCCTTCCGATCAGGATTCCGATGATGATGTTGGAGAGCACCATCGGAATCACTGAGATCAGGGGAAGAAGCGTCAGGAAGCTGCCCTGATTCACAATATCGTCGTAAGTCCTGTAAAAGGTCAGATAATAGGTGCTCACCACAGTAGTCATGATCAGCACGCCCAGGGGACCGACGAAATAGCCGAACAGCATCTCTGTGAATTTTACGTTTGCAGAACGGATACGGGTTGACAAGAGAGGAAGATCCCATATGCTCTTTGCTTTACTGTTTTCTCTGCTGTTCAAAATATCACTTCCTTCCGCTTCTTCTGTCAAGACGCTCCGGCATCCATCCGTTTTTCCAACACCGGCTTAAGTCCCAGGCATTTTTCCACTCCTCGTCCAGAGGCTTGTCTTTGTCTCTTGAGAGCTGGTAATTCCAGTAGAAATATCCGGCTCCCTCTTCCCAGACATCCAGCTGTAATTCTGCGACTCTGCGGTAGGCGCGGACTACTTCCGAGTCAGGCGCCCCCTTCTTTTTCAGATGCTCCGCCTCTTTGTTGCAGATACACCACTCCCCGACGATCACGGGGATATGCTTCTCCACTTTTTTCAGCATCCACCGGTTGAAGCCGATGTACATTTTATAGACCCACTCTTTATGCACGGGGACGAAATTCTCCATGGCAAAAATGTAAATGTGGGTGTCCAGCATGACATTCTTCATGCCGCTCTTCTCAAAGAAATCTCCCCATCTCATGAGCCGGAAACCGTCGTGAAAGACAATGACCTTGTCTTCCGGGAGAATCTTCCGCAGCCGCCGGTATGCGTCGGTATAAAATTTCTTCAGGAAACTCATGGGGACAAAGGAAGAGCCTTCCGCTTCTTTTTTATCCACGTATTTGTTATGCGTGGGCGACGTCATATACACGCTGAAACTGATGGGCTCGTTGACCACTTCGATCCCGAAGAGCCCTTTCCGGTGAGCGTAGCGCTCCGCCAGTTTTTCCAGAACCCGGGTGACAAACTCCACTTCTTCCGGTTTCTTCCGCCAGTTGCATACGCCGCAGATCCCTCCGTTGTCGTATCCGTTCTGGCTTCCCGGCGTGGTGTGCATGTCGATCAGAATTTTCAGACCGTACTTTTCCGCCCAGTCGAAGGCTTTATCGAGATACTCGATGCAGCCGATAAAGGGCGGACGGTCGCCGAAGATGAAGTAGGGAACCGGGATGCGCACGGTGTTCATGCCGTGGCTCTTTATGATTTTAAAATCTTCCTCCGTCACATAGGTATCCCGGTGCGTCTTCATCCGCTCCTGGAGTTTCTCCTGGCCGAGCGTTCTGCTCAGCCAGGTCTCATCCTCCGTATTGGTTCCGGAGAACATCTCCGGCTCCATCCATTTCTCAAGCACCAGCCAGTTTCCCAGGTTGGTTCCTATGATTTTTTCCATGTCTTAACTCCTCGTATTATAAGCCCTCATATGATAAGCCGTTATGCCTGCACTTTGTCCTTTTTCACGAAGCCCCGGACGAATGCCGTCACCATATTGCTGATGATTCCCATGGTCAGAAGTCCTGCCGCCCCGATGGATGTGTACAGCGCATAGTATCCTTCCAGATTGTCTCTCTCAAGGTCGGAGAGGATCAGCACAGCAAAGGAATAGACCCTGGCGCTTAAGATCATCATCAGGCTGACCGTCAGGAGGACCGACGCCGCGATCGTCAGAAGGGAGGGCACCGTATTTTTCCCGGTCCGGTCGATCAGCACGGCGGACGCCATGCAAAGGACAGCCCCTGCCGCGATCAGAAGGACAATTCCCAGATTCAGATCGTCATAATATCCGAAATAGGAAGTGCCGACGATATAGGCGATCACTGCCAGTACGGCAAACACACAGGTTACAATACTTGAAAGGAAACGGAAACCGTGTTTCTTCTCTGCTTTGTTCTTACTCATCGCCCTTTAAGCTCCTTTCTTGCCGTTTTTGTTTTTCACTGACCGGAAGATCCACAGGCCGCCGCTTACCGCGGTTCCTGCCGCTCCCACTGCGATCAGGCTGATAATGATAAGCTCCCAGTACGGATAGAGCCGCTCAACCCGGGTATCCTCGCTCATGCCGTTGAGCCATACGGAATCCGCAAATGCATAGAGCACATGGTGTACGCTCTCATATACGGTTTCCGTCATCCGGGCATCGCCGCTGATGTATTTTGCCTGGCAGGTCTCCCATGCCTTTCCGTCCTCGTTGACCGGGGATGTGTTGAGCATGATATCTGTTCCTGCAAGGATGGACTCTTCCCATGTCTCATACTCCGGCGCCTTAACCATATCTGTGGTGACGATTCCCTTGAAATCCCACTCGCCGCGGAGCAGCCCGGTGATCAGGCCCTCGTCTGCGCTGGAGAAGGTGCATCCCACACGGTTGAAGGAGGTCATGACTTCCTTGGAGCCGCCTGCCTCGAATGCCATCTGGAAGCCCCGCAGCTCGTTTTCACGGGCGCCCTGCTCGTCAAAGAAGGTTGCGACGCCTTCCCGGTTGGTCTCCATGTTGTTGAAAGCAAAGTGTTTTATCGTCGTCACAACGCCTCTGCTCTGGGCGCCGATGATCGTATCGCTTGCCATATATCCGGTGAGGACAGGATCCTCGGAATAATACTCGTTGTTTCTTCCGTTGTAGGGAAGTCTGTGCAGGTTCATGGCCGGTGCGAACCACCAGGACGTCTGAGTCCAGATGGAATCATTTCCGATCAGCTTTCCTTCCTCTTCCGCCAGCTTGTGGCTGAATGTGGACGCCACCACGGGCTCGCTCACAAAGGTGTTCAGGCTGAAGTTATAGTTCGGATCCGACTCATCCATGGCGTAGATTCCCTTTGCACTCGTTCCGAGGGTCAGCAGAAGTCCCACCGGACCGTCCATGCAGGCTGCATTTCCCGCTGCCATCTCTGTAAAGCTGCTCATCTCGGAATACTCCATGGCAATCTGCGTTGCAATGGTCTCAAGGGGCATATTTGCGATCACTTTTGCAAATGTGGGGTCATCGTAGTCGGTGATTCCCTTCAGTTCGCATGCCCTTGTGCCGTCGCTGTGTCCCAGGGTTCCGAATGCAAACTCCGAGGTATCCTCGCCCTCCGCCATAGTATAAGTATCGTTGCGGAGCTGTGTGATCATCTCTTCTGTTGCTGTCAGGGATTCCACAGTCTCCGGGAACGTCCCCGCCCAGTCGCTTCTGGACAGATAGGTTGTAGTATCCGGAATCAGGCTGTTGATGTCGCTGTCCGTAAACTGATTGGAGATCGCCGCGCCCTCTTTTGTCTCGTCGATGATCTGTTTTTCCGCAAGGTCTGCGGAAACTACTGCGGCAGTATTTCCTTCGGAGAGATATCCCTGCGCTGTCATCACATTCTGAAGAGCATCATGCGCGCCGTCACCCACTGCGAAATAATAGGTTCCCGCATCCAGGACATATGCGCCGTCCCCTTCTGCCTCGTCGTAGCTTGCATAGTAGTCGCGCTCCACCGTGATGGTCACTTCTTCCGACTCACCCGGCTGCAGATACACTACATTTTCATAGCCTTCGCCTTCCGCCGCCTCGCCGGTCTTGGCATATCCTACCAGCTGGATGGCGGATTTCTCCACCTGTCCGTCCGCATAGGGCAGTGCAAGGTAGAGCTGTACATTGTCCTTTCCTGCCACATCGCCGGTATTTGTCACTCTCACGGTGATGGTGGAAGTGCCGTCGATCTGGATCTCGGACTTCTCCGGTACGATCTCCTCCGAGAAGGTCGTATAGCTCAACCCGTAACCAAAGGGATAGGAGACTTCATTCTCGTAATCCCATCCGCCGGAGATGCTGGATCCCACGGAAGAGGTCGCCCCGGACGCCGGATTTACAATGCTGTCATAGTAACGTGTCTCATAATATTTATAGCCGTCATAGATCCCCTCGTTCTCCACCAGGTACCATGCTGCACGCAGGGCATAGGAGGAACTGGAATCGATGTCCGCCGCATTGTTCCACATATACACGCCGAAATTCTGCGCTGCCGGAGAGTTGGCCGTGTTCACCGCGTAGGTATCCACAAGGGATCCTGACGGGGATACGCCGCTGGCTGCGTTCATCAGATCCGCGATTCCATAGAAGCCGTAGCATCCCGGATTGCCGATCCACATGATGGAATCAATCTCCGGATCATCTTTCAGGCTCTCGATCTCCATGGTTGACGTGGTATTCAGCAGAACGATGATCTTCTCAAAACATCCCTGGTCCTTTACATACTGCACCAGTGCTTTCTCGTCCCGGGAAAGTCCCAGGATATTGGAACCTTCATCAAACTCATCGGGATTGGCGATTCCGGTTTCACCCGGGAAGTAATCACAACTCTCGCCGCTGTCTCTTCCCAGAACGATGATCGCCGCATCCGCATAGGAGGCGTATGTATCTGCCGGAGCCGCCGCGTACTCGGACTGGGGCACTTCATTTACCGTTGCTCCCACTGCCTCCGTGGAGACCGCGGAGGAGCTTGCCCGCCCGGGTGTGTAGGTATCTTCCAGTCCCTGGTAGAACGCCACCATGTCCGGATTCACTTCAAACCCTCTCGCGTTGAAGGCGTCTGCCATCTTCACGTTCTGCGCCGTCGCCGTGGTCGCTCCGATACTTCCGGAGAACTGGGTCAGGTCGGAATGCATGCCGAAAAGTGTTACTTTAATATTTCCGTCAGAGGAAAGCGGAAGGGCATTGTTCTCGTTTTTCAGGAGCACCGCTCCCTCTTCCTCCAGGCGCTCGTTCAGGTCCATATGGGCCGCAACAAGTTCTTCTGCTGTCTCATAATCTGACAGATAGTCGTACAGGTCTGTCTCGTCCCCGTCGTTGATCGTCACGCTGCTTTGGGTTCCCAGATATCCGTCCAGCGTGATGCGGTAGGAATCCGCAATGCCGTATGCCATGATGGCCGCCACGAGGATCACCGCAAAAATATTCATAAGACCTGCGTAAAGATTCGATCCACGTTTTTCTTTCATGTTCCCGTTACCTCACATTTTATTGAAAGAAGTCAGCCCAGTCTGTGCTCTCAAAGTTGCCGATCATCTGTCCCGGAGCTGTCACAGAATCGTAGGAAAGCTTCATGGTGTCCCCGTCCATCTCGGAAACTGCTGTCGTTCCGTCGGATTTCGTCACTGTCAGGACTCCGTCTGCGAATGTCCATGTACACTCCTCTGTGATGCCGTACTCTGCCATGTTAAATGCGCATGTTCCGTCTGTATTAAATGTCATGGTCACGGCATCCCACTCGGGAGAAGTCATGGTAAACGCAGCCTCTGCTGTCTGTCCTGCCGCATCTGTCCCTGCTGCAGCATCGGTGCCTGCCGCGTCTGTTCCTTCTGTGCTGTCTTCTGCTGCAGCGTCTGCATCCGCATTATCTTTCGGGTTTCCTGTCGCGTCGCCTGCTGCCTCCCATGTGGAGATGGCGCCGTCATCGGTCACAGTGAACACCGTCTCCGGCACGCAGTCCAGAATCTCCGGCACTTCATCGCTGGTCCACTCACCAGTGGATCCGTCCTCCGCATAGCTGAACGGAAGGAACATTCCCTGCTCAGTGATGTAAGCGCCGCCGCCGTATGTGGCTGTGGCAGAATCCGGAACAGAGATTGTAATCATGTCATCCTCCTGTGTGTATGTACCGGTTGCCTCCATCTGGATATTGCAGTAAGTCGGATCTCCCTCTTCCGGTTCATTCTGTGTGTAATACCTGGATGTCAGTGTGTAGTTTCCGTCTGCTGTCACATCCAGCGTCACGTCAAGATTCAGTCCGTTGGGAATCATCCAGCTCAGGTCGGACGGCAGGAACTGGTAATCCGGGATGGCGTCCAACACATCCGATCCCAGGCTGTTGTCGTAAGTAACGGTGTAAGTCTCATCCTTTGCCCCGCCACCGCAGGCTGTCATAGCCGCTGCTGTACAAACGGTAAGTCCAACTGCCAAAAGTTTCTTTGCATTTTTCATAGTAATCTTCCTCCTTCGCTTATCGCGTATCTTTTTGTCGCATTTAGTATATATCCCGTCCGTTTTCCATACAATATGCGTGGCACGAATGAAGGATTTCTGGCACAAACGACTTTTCGCCGTGCTTTACACGTCCTTTACAGAGGGTTTACATGGTGTTTGGGACGCACCTGTGCTGTTCGTGCCAGAGCTCTTGTCCGGAGAGATCTCTTCTATTTATAATAGAGAGAATTTCAGACTGCAAAAAAGCAGGACTGTCAGTATCCGGTTTCCGGATAATAAACAGAATGGAGCAGTGTATATGGAAAAGAATACGGTAAAGAAGAAAAGACATTCCCCCCTCAGATGGTTTCTGACCGCGGCAGGCGCCCTTCTGCTGCTGATTGCCCTCCTCGCCCTGGGATTTACAGTCTTTACCCGCATCATGCGGGACGACAGCCTGTCGGATATCCGAGGGGTGAACCTGGGGAGCTGGCTTGTCCTGGAGCGGTGGATGACGCCGGAAGTATTCGAAGGGACAGACGCGGCAGATGAGTACACACTCGCCCGCGCCATCCCGGCAGAAGACTATGCAGCGCGGATTGAAAAACACCGGAGTACTTTTATAACGGAAGAGGATTTTGCCTTTCTGGCTGATCAGGACGTGAATCTGGTGCGGATTCCCATTCCCTACTACATATTCGGCGACCGGACAGATGAGCCCTACATCGCCTGCATCGATGAACTGGACCGGGCCTTTGACTGGGCGGAAAAATACGGGATGCAGATCCTCATCGACATGCACATGGTGCCGGGAAGCCAGAACGGCTTTGACAACGGGGGCATAAGCGGCGTCTGCGTCTGGGCGCAGCACCCGGAAGAAGTGGACTATGTGCTGGATGTACTGGAACGTCTTGCCGTTCGCTACGGAGAACGCCCCGGGCTGTTCGGCATCCAGCCTCTCAACGAGCCCCTGGTCAGCAGCCAGGAATGGGAGGATATGGATGTGATGGAGCGCTATCCTCCGGTGGATAAAGAACTGGCAGAACAGTCCGCTCCCCTTTCCATGGATTTCCTGAAAAGCTATTATCTGAAGGCTTACGATCGTCTCCGCCCGCTTCTTCCGGATGACAAATGGATCGTCTACCACGATGCCTTTCAGATGTGGAGCTGGCTTACCTTTATGAATGACGGGGAATATCAGGGCGTTGCCTTCGACACCCACGTCTATCTCTTTAACGTGGAGTCCGTGGGGCTCAAAAGTCCTTTCTGGCACCGGGCTTTCGTCTGGGGCAACGGTCTTCTCATGGAGGCGCTGCAGACACGCTTCCCGGTGATCTGCGGGGAGTGGAGCCTGTTCAACAACTATTCCTATGAAGTGGATGATTCCGGGGAGCTGTCGGATTACTATTCAGACATCGCTCAGTACCAGCTTGAGACATGGGAAAAGAAAGGAGCCGGTTCCATCTACTGGAATTACCGGCTCGGGGACGGGCAGACAGGGAAAAACATGGAGGCGTGGGATTTCAGGAAATGCGTCGAATCCGGCTGGCTTGATTTCCGGAAGCCGTCGGAAGGATAATCTGCAGGAGGAAAATGTGGTGGGCCGTACTCACACGGATATCACCGCCGTACCTCCTGGCGATGAGCTGAATACTCTTTACGCCGAATCCATGGTTTTCCTTATCCTTTTTATGAGTAACCGGATAACCGCCCCGGATCACAATCTCGCCCTCATAATAGTTTTCTACAGAAACATAGAGCATCTTGCCCTGATCCTTGATGGAGAGGCTGATGGTCTTTTTCTCCGCATCGCTGATCCGGTCAACACTCTCGATGGCGTTGTCGATGGCATTGCCGAGCATGGTGTACAGATCCACCACGCGGAAGGAATCCAGCTGATTCGTATTGACCATGCAGGAGAGACGGATATTCCGGTTCACGCAGTAGACGCTCTTCTCGGTGAGAAGCGTGTCCAGGGCTTCATTTCCGGTCTTCACCACCGCATCGTAGAAATCCACTGCCTTCTTTGTCTCTTTGAGCATCTGGCTGCGCTCATCCTCTCCGGCGAATTCCAGAGCCCGGAGCTGATGCTTCAGATCGTGGCATTTCCGGTTGATCATCTCAATATTTTCCCTGGAGAACTCGTACTGCGCTTCCTTCTCCTGGAGAAGCTGGTTGAACATCTTCCTCTCGTTCTGGAGCACAACCGCCTCATAGACATAGTACAGAATAATCATCATGCTCAGGCTGATCAGCAGCATGACAAGCACACAGAAATGGCGGACGATAAAAAAGATGTTCGCGTAAATATCCTCCGTCTGCAGAGGGAGGACGATAAACTCACAGACCACCTTGGCAGCGGAAGTAATCACCGTATGAAAAAGATAGATCAGGAAAAAGATCAGCGTTGTCCGTCCTTTTTTCTGATAAAGTCCGCTGTCATCCCTCTGCATCCTGACAGCAGCCAGCCGGTACCCGATAAAATAGAGCGGAACGTATATCGCCAGCGCAATCAGAATATAGAGCGCCGTGTGACGCTCCGGCAGATCCGGATACAGGTTCATGACTACATGATAGCGGAGAATCGTCGTCACAACCGACTCCAGAGCGGCCCCGAGCAGTCCGTGGAACAGGGCGCTGCACAGATTCATTTCAAAGCAGAACATGAGTACCAGCGCCGGCACGAAGCTCATAATCCCCCAGTAAGGGGCTGTCGTGTACCAGGTCATCCCGTGTTCGGCCAGATAAGTCTGGATCGGCAGAAACAGAAGCGCCGCTCCAAGGCAGACCACATAGCTTCCCGCCACACGGAGCGCAAAGTGACTCCGCTTCGGCGCCGCGTGGATGCCGAACAAAAACACACTGACCAGAGCTCCCGTAATGTAGCGGAACTGGTCGAGTACTGACAAAAAATCCATGATTCCCTCACTCCTGACTCTATCCTCTGATGTATCTCAGATATTCCTGCATAAATTTCTCTTTATAGCTCCTGCCGACAGGAAGCACGTCCCCGCCGACTTCCGCCTCCCCGGTACGGATCTCCTCCACATATGCCATATTCACCAGATAGGACTTGTGAATCCGGCAGAAATCATAGGGGGCAAGCTCCGCCTCGTGAACCTTCATGCTCCCCCTCACTTTAAAGCAGCCTTCCTTTGTGTGGTACATCAGATAATGAGAGAGCACTTCCACGTACCAGATATCCGAGACCCTGACCTTCCTCGTCCCATCCACCGTCTCAAGGGCAAATGTCCGGTCTCTTCGCTGGGCCGCCTTGCTGACCGCCTTCTGGAACTTCATGGAAAAATCATAGTAGCCCACAGGCTTGATGATATAGTCCACCGCCTCCACCTCGTAGCCGTTGATGGCATACTGCGCCATATTGGTCACGAACAGAATCACCACATTCTCATCCTTTTTCCGGATCTCCCTGGCAGTGTCCAGCCCGCTCCTCCCTCTCGTCATCGATCACTGCAACCCGCATCTTTTTCTCCCTGTCCTGGAAAATATTTTCTCTGAATTTCCTGTATTTTTCTCTGATTTTTCACTATTTATAAACGATTATACCTGACCCGCCACTTTATTGCAAATTATTCTTCCCTTTAGCATGACAGCGTGGTATAATAGCAAAGCTTGTGTTAAAAAGTTGTTAAAAAAATATGATTGAAAGGAATGAAAAGGAAAATGAACAACAACAAAAACGAATTCAAGCCGTATATTCCGGCGGACAGAATCGTCCCGGAATTTACAGTCACATCCATCCTGATCGGAATCATTCTCGCGGTCGTATTCGGTGCAGCCAACGCCTACATCGGACTGATCGTCGGTATGACGATCTCGGCATCCATCCCGGCTGCCGTTATCTCCATGGGCATCATCCGTGTCCTGCTCCGCAGAGATTCCATTCTGGAAAACAACATGGTGCAGACCATCGGTTCCGCCGGTGAATCTGTTGCCGCAGGAGCGATCTTCACGCTCCCGGCCCTGTTTATCTGGGCAGAAGAGGGAAAGATTGATTTCCCGAGTATCATGACAATCTTCCTTGTAGCTCTCTTCGGAGGTATCCTGGGCGTATGCTTCATGGTTCCTCTCCGTCAGGCACTGATCGTGGAAGAACACGGAACGCTGCCGTTCCCGGAGGGAACTGCATGTGCGGAAGTCCTTCTCGCAGGCGAGCAGGGCGGAAGCAAAGCCGGATCCGTATTCGCCGGCCTTGGAATCTCCGCAGCGTATAAGTTCATCGCAGACGGACTGAAGTTCTTCCCCAGCGAGATCGGATATGCATTCAAAGGCTTCGCCGGCTCCCAGATCGGGATCCAGGTACTCCCGTCTCTTGCAGGCGTGGGCTTTATCTGCGGTCCGAAGATCGCAAGCTACATGCTTGCCGGCGGTACTTTAAGCTGGTTCGTGCTCATGCCGATGATCGCGCTCTTCGGCGGGGATCAGATTTTATTCCCTGCCAGCAAGCCGATCAGCGAACTTACACCGGATCTGCTCTGGACCAACTATATCAAATACATCGGCGCAGGAGCTGTGGCTGCAGGCGGTATCATCAGCCTGATCAAGAGCTTCCCGCTGATCGTACGCACCTTCAAACAGGCAATGGCGAGCATGTCCAGAAACCATGCGCAGAAGAAAGTCCTGCGTACAGAACAGGATCTTCCCATGCCGATTCTGCTCGTCATCGCGCTTGTAATCGCAGTTGCGATCTGGCTTCTCCCGGTATTCCCGGTGAACCCGCTTGGCGCACTGATCGTGGTAGTGTTCGGTTTCTTCTTTGCCACCGTGTCCTCCCGTATGGTCGGACTGATCGGATCCTCCAATAACCCGGTATCCGGTATGGCAATCGCAACACTGATTATCGCCACACTTCTTCTGAAGGCAACCGGGACAACCGGAACAACCGGAATGGTAGGCGCCATCGCCATCGGCGGTATCATCTGCATCATCGCAGCCATCGCCGGAGATACTTCACAGGACTTAAAGACCGGATTTATCGTAGGCGCAACACCGAAGAAACAGCAGCTCGGAGAGATGATCGGAGTGGTCGCTTCCTCCATTGCCATCGGATTCGTTCTCTACCTGCTTAACGCAGCCTGGGAGTACGGTTCAGACAAGCTTCCGGCAGCACAGGCAACCATGATGAAAATGCTTGTTGAAGGTATCATGAACGCGGAACTTCCCTGGGCTATGATCCTGATCGGCGTCTTTATCGCCATCGCAGTTGAGATCCTGAAGATTCCGGTTATGCCGTTTGCAGTAGGTCTTTACCTTCCGTTCAGCTTAAGCGCAGGTATCATGGCAGGCGGTATCATCCGCTTCATCGTGGACCGCATCAAGGGAAGCGATGAGGAGAAGAAGGCACGCGCAGACCGCGGTACACTCTTTACTTCCGGTCTTATCGCCGGAGAGGGTATCGTGGGCATCATCCTGGCAATCCTTGCGGTAGCCGGAGTGGACGATGCAGTCGGTTCCTTCCTGCCCTTCAAACTTCCGCAGATCGGAAGCCTGATCATCTTCCTGATCCTGCTCTTCGGTATCTATAAAGTGTGCATGAAGAAAGAGAAGAACAAATAGCATAAAGATTAAAGAAAGGAAAACAGGAGTGACAATGCCGATGAAAAAGAAAGAAAGCCGGAACTATCTTGACTATGTGCCGGTAAGGAACCCGGAAATTGAATATGAGACAGGGGACGACGGCATCGTCATCCTGTATGTGGAGTGGAAAGGATTCTACCACCGGATCGCGCAGCGATTCTTCCACAGACCCAGGGTGAGCGACATCACCATGGATGCATACGGAAGCTTCGTCTGGGGGGGCATTGACGGGAAAAAGGATGTACACGCCCTCTCGCAGGAGCTGGACAGCCGTTTTCCCGGCATGGAGAAATCCCTCTCCCGCCTGATCAAATTTCTGGAGATCATGCATGACAATCACCTGATCTTCTGGAAGGGGGAGAAACAGAAATAATGCTGCAGACCATTCTCCACTATATTCCTTACGTACTTCTCTTCGCCGTGGCGGTGGCGTTCATCTACGGATGGGGGCTCTGGCGCACGGCGAGGCAGAAGCAGGATCTGGCGAATCTCTTAAGTTCAAAAGGAATCGCCCGGATCCGGAAAGCGCTCCGCAAAAACGGAGCCATGACAGAAGAAGAGCTGAAAAGCGTGGTCGCAGGTCTGACGGCAAAACAGCCTTTCAGCAAAGAGACCATCGGCGTGACCGACCCGGAGAAATTTCTCCGCTCTCTTCTCCCCTATATGAAACGGCAGAAAATGATCACAGAGGAGACGGAAAAGGGACGGACGGTATATCGCCTGAGACGCTAGGGAAAAGCGCTCCGGCAGACACGCCACAGAAAAAGAACCGGAACCCCTCCGTGCAACACGGTCTGAGGTTTCCGGTTCTTTTTCTTTTTATGGATCTGTATTTTCGATCTGTATTTTCAGAGATCTGCGGGTCTGTCATTATCACAGTCTTCCAAGGATCTCCTTTCGCTTCTGCTCGTACTCCTCTTCCGTGATCCTGCCGGACTCATAGAGGGACTTTGCCGCATTCAGCCGTTCTTCTATCTCTGTTTTCAGGCTTTCTGTTTTTTCTTCACTGATTCCCGGATCTTCCCCATCCTCTATGACGATCTCATGGGAAGGTACTCCCCGGTCCGAAAATGCGTTGATTCCGTTGATGATCGTGATAATCAGCGCAAAGACTGTCCATATAATTCCAAACATTCCGAATGTCGGAATTACCACAAACACACCGATCAGGCAGAAAAGTACTCCTGCCGCCATCCCTGCCTTGGACTGGGTTTTCCCCGGTTTCACCCTGATATTCTTTGACATTTCCGCATATCCTCCTTTCATCCGCTGTTTCTCAACATCTCACCGATCTCCGGCATGCCAGGTTATTGGTTCACCTGGCATGCCGGGTCCTTACTCCGCCAGGCGGGCAAGGATATCTTTCAGGAATTCATAGAACCGCTCTGAGGAGTCCAGAGGCAGGTACTCATCCGGAGTATGGCACTCCAGGATCGTCGGTCCCACCGCGATGGCGTCAAGCCCTGGGATCGCGTCGGAGAAGAGTCCGCACTCCAGTCCCGCATGGATCGCCTCGATCTTCAGCTCCTCACCGAAGAGCTCCCGGTAGCTTTCCTGACAGATCTCACGGATCCGGGATTCCTCTTTGTAGCTCCATCCCGGGTATTCCCCGCTGCACTCCATGGCAAATCCGAAGGTATCCGCCAGAGTCCTGAGCCTCGTCCGCATCTCCTCCTGGAGGGAAGCCACGGAGGAACGCGGGGAGAATACGATCAGGAGGCGGTCCTCCTCTGCCTTTACGATACCCAGATTCGAGGAAGTCACAACGAATCCTTCCATCTTCATGTTTCTTCTCTGAACCCCGTTGGGCGCAAGGTACACTGCTGTCACAAGGTTGCGCGCGTCCTCCTCTGAGAGCGCCGCTGCCTCCCGGTTCTCTTCCACTGCGATCTCACAGGAGAAATCCGGCTCATAGGGCGTAATCTCATCTGCAAATGTCTCCGCCAGACTGCAGGCAAGCGCCTCTGCCTTCTTCGCCTCTTCCGCATCCGTATAGATCAGGGACGCCTCACACTCTCTCGGAATCGCGTTGTCCTTATTTCCGCCCGCAAATGTGACCAGTCTTCCATCTGTCTCCGTGAGAAGCCGGTTCAGCATCCGCGCCATCAGGATATTGCCGTTCTGGCGCTCTTTGGAGATATCTGTCCCGGAGTGACCTCCCTGCAGTCCTTCCACTGTAATCTGCAGCATGGTTCCGGATACCGTCTCACGCTGCACTTTCTTTGTCAGCTCCACATGCATCCCGCCTGCGCAGCTTACTGTGGCAACTCCTTCCGTCTCGGAATCCATATTTACCATAATCCGGGCGCTGATCTGGGATTTGTCCAGGGCAGCCGCGCCATTGAGCCCGATCTCCTCCTGGGTGGTAAACACGCACTCCACAGGCGGATGGGCCAGCGTATCATCATCCAGAACCGTCAGCATCAGAGCCACGGCAATTCCATTGTCCGCGCCAAGAGTAGTGCCGTTTGCCGTAAGGTTGCCGTCCTTCACAACCAGGTCCAGACCGTCTTTCTCAAAGTCGTGCTCCACGCCTGCACGTTTCTCGCACACCATATCTGTATGCCCCTGGAGCATTACCGCCGGCTTGTCCTCCGCGCCTTTGCTTCCGGCTTTCTTGATGATCACATTGTACATATCATCCCGGTAGTGCCAAAGACCTCTCTCCTCCGCGAATTTCACCAGGTAATCACTGATCCCTTTCTCATTCGCCGATCCCCGAGGCACTGCGCTGATCTCCTCAAAAAAGTGAAATAATTTTTCCGGCTTATAACCGGTAATTCTGTAATCCATAGTCATCCTACTTTCTGTAATCTTATTTTTCCGGCACGGCTGCGCCGGAAACGATCCTTAAATGATTATAGCAGATTTCCGTCCTTCTGACACCTGTTCCGGCTAATCTTTCTTCTTTTCCCGAAAAAAACTCCATGTTTTTCTTGACACATCCTCCCATATAGACTAGAATATTCGGTGCAGAAGAATTGAATATCCGTCATTTCGGTAGGTGAGGTTACCACAGGGATTGGGTTTATCCCGAAGATTGCTGCCGCGAGATTGTGGAGACACAAAGAGCTGGTCAGCAGGCTGCGTCGAGAAGGCGCAACCTAATGCAATTGATATGCCCTGTGATGCTAAAGCTTGGACGATTTGTACAGAACCGTTTTCGGGAAATATTATGAAACAGAGTGCGGCTCCGTCATTGTTCAGGCATTGACGGAGTTTTTGTTTATAAAAAAGGAGGTGAGGTTATGGACTCTGGCGCCAGTTGTCACTTGTGCGGCTTAAAGAAAGAAAATTGCATAAAGAGAGGTATTTATCATGAACAGAGATATTTTTGTAAAACTCCTGCAGCAGCGTCAGTTCAAAGCTGTCAGGAGCATTCTGGATGTAATGAACGAAGTGGACATAGCCTCACTTCTCTCGGAACTTGAAGACAAGGAGCTTGCCCTTGCCTTCCGTCTGATCCCCAAGGACAAGGCTGCAGAAGTGTTCGCCAATATGGATTCTTCCATGCAGAGCAGTCTGGTGGAGATCTTCACGGAAAAAGAGCTGAAAGAGCTGCTCGATGACCTGTACATGGATGACACCGTGGATATCCTCGAGGAACTGCCTGCCAATCTGGTCAGCCGTATCCTGGACGCCGTATCCCCGGATGCGAGAGTCAAGATCAACGAGCTTCTCAACTATCCGGACGACAGCGCCGGAAGCATCATGACCACGGAGTATGTGGATCTGCGCCAGACTATGACAGTTGCCCAGTCCATGGCGCACATTAAGAAAACCGGCATCCATAAGGAGACCATCTACACCTGCTATGTCACAGAGCGCAGGAAACTGATCGGAACCGTCTCCGCCAAGGAACTGATGACCGAGGACGATGATATGCTGATCCGGGATCTCATGGAGACGAAGATCATCTCCGTGCGCACCCACACGGATAAGGAAGACGTGGCACAGCTCTTCCGCAAATATGACCTGATCGCCATCCCGGTTCTCGACGAGGACGATCTGCTGGTGGGAATCGTCACCTTCGACGACGCCATGGATGTCATGGTCGAGGAGGCGACGGAGGACATCACAAAGATGGCTGCCATCAACCCCAGCGAGAAGCCCTATTTTGCCACCTCCGTGTTCGCTCACGCGAAAAACCGGATTCCCTGGCTTCTGATCCTGATGTTTACATCCATCATTACCGGAAATATTATAACCAAATATGAGAATGCATTTGCAGCCATTCCCCTTCTTGTGGCGTTCATCCCCATGCTGATGGACACCGGAGGAAACTGCGGCTCCCAGAGTTCCACGCTGATCATCCGGGGGATCGCACTGGGCGAGATCCGGTTCCGGGATATTTTCCGCGTTATTTTCAAGGAATTCCGCATTTCCCTGATCGTCGGACTGGTCCTCTCGGCTGCCAACGGGGTCCGCATCCTGATCCAGTACCGGAATGCCGAACTGGCACTGGTCATCATGCTCTCCCTGATCTTTACTGTCATCATCTCAAAGATGATCGGCTGTATCCTGCCCCTGCTCGCAAAACGCGCGGGACTGGACCCGGCTATCATGGCTTCGCCCCTGATCACAACGCTGGTCGATATCTGCTCGATCCTGATCTATTTCAACGTGGCGACCGTGCTGTTCCATCTTTGAAATACACCGGCCGTATGTGCTGTCCCGGCTTCCGATATACGGACAGCTCCGTGCGGCCGGATAACAAAAAAGAACCCGCCCAGGCTGGTTCTTTTTTGATACATTCTATTTCTTATTCGATTACCTTGATCCAGCCTTCCGGCGCCTCGATGTGTCCCATCTGGATACCGGTCAGAGTATCGTACAGCTTCTGGATCGTCGGTCCCATCTTCTCCATTCCGCTCGGGAAGCAGATCTCCTCGCCGTGGTTTACGACTTTTCCAACCGGAGAGATCACTGCCGCTGTTCCGCACAGTCCGCACTCTGCGAAGTCTTTCACTTCATCGAAGTATACTTCTCTCTCCTCAACCTCGAGTCCGAGATAATGCTCCGCCACATACATCAGAGATCTTCTTGTGATAGACGGAAGGATCGTCTTTGATTTTGGTGTGACGATCTTGTTGTCCTTTGTCACAAAGAGGAAGTTGGCTCCGCCTGTCTCCTCAACCTTGGTTCTGGTCGCAGAATCAAGATACATATTCTCATCGAATCCGTTCTTATGTGCTGTCACAATTGCATGCAGGCTCATGGCATAGTTCAAACCAGCCTTGATGTGTCCTGTTCCGTGCGGCGCCGCACGGTCAAAGTCCGAAACACAGATTGTAATCGGCTTTACGCCGCCCTTGAAGTACGGTCCCACCGGTGTGGTAAATACACGGAACTGATACTCGTCAGCCGGCTTCACACCGATTACCGGGTTGATGCCGAACATGTACGGTCTGATATAAAGTGTCGCTCCTGAGCCGTACGGCGGTACGTAAGCCGCGTTTGCCTTTACGGTCTGGACAACCGCATCTACAAAGCGGTCCTCCGGAAATACCGGCATCTCCAGGCGTTTCGCCGAATCTACCATACGGGCTGCATTCAGGTCCGGACGGAAAGTTACAATGTGTCCGTCTTCCGTCGTATATGCCTTCATGCCCTCAAATACAGTCTGGGCATACTGAAGAACTCCCGCGCACTCGTTCATCACGATATTCGGGTCATCGATCAGCGCGCCGTCATCCCATTTCCCGTCCTTGTAATTAGAGACGTACCTTTTATCGGTCTGCACATAGCCAAACCCCAGGTTCGCCCAGTCAATGTTCTTCTTCTCCATTGTAAATTCCTCCATTCCCCGCTGCTTCACACAGTTCGTCAAAATCATTACGGAGACATTATAATACGATCATTAAGAAAAATCAAGAGTGCGCTCGGTTTTTTACGGGGGATGATATCCCGGGTGCTTATTTTTCCCCATACCTGATTTCAGGCTGTACTGTTTCATGTTGTCACGAAGGCCCGTAGTGGAACGCCGGCCCTTGGGCTGCGTCTTTTGCAGCCTTAGTGCCGCTGCGTTCCACTCCCGAGCGAAAGCGTGGCCGCCGGGACAATATGGAACAGTACAGACGGACGGTTGGCAGATGTGTGAAAAGTAAGGCGCCGGGCTATCTCTCCATCATACTTATGGACTCGATTCCCACGCTTCCGCCCCGGACCACCTCTATGGTCCTGAACTCTTCTTTCATCAGTTTCACCACCGCGTCATTCTTCGTGGCCGTCTGCACGAACTCCACCAGGACGCTGTCCCTGCCGTAGTCGATCACCTTTGCCTTGAAAGTCTCGGCGATCTGGAACACTTCCACCTTGTCTGCAGCGCTGCAGTTGAACACCTTGATGTAGAGAATTTCCTTCATCCTCACAAAAATATCGGTGAAGTCGATGACCTTGATGACCTCGATCATGCGGTTGAGCTGTTTCTTGATCTGCTCAAAGGTCTCGTCATCGCTGACTGTGGCAATCGTCATCCTGGAGACGGTGGGATCCTCGGTTGTCCCCACCGTCAGGCTGTCCAGATTATAAGATTTTGCGGAAAAGAGGCCGGAAATCTTGGAGAGAACACCAACCTGATTTTCAACATACAGTGAGATCCATCTTTTTTTCATATTATTATCCATATTCTCTGTTACCTCCAATCACGTTGTCCCGGACTAGCAGTCCATAATCATCTCTTCCAGAGTTCCGCCGGGCTTGATCATCGGGTAGACCATCTCTTCCGGATCGATGATGAACTCGATCAGCGTCGGCACCTTTGTATTTTTCTTCGCCTCTTCAAATGCAGCTGCGATCTCTTCCTTCTTCGTCACGCGGATTCCCTTTGCCCCGTAACTCTCCGCCAGTTTTACAAAATCCGGTGTATACTCAGGCATCTCCTCCCCATTGGTCCTGCGGTAAAGCGCTCCTGCGCGCATATTCGTCATGCCGTAGCGTTTTCCGTAGAAGAGCTTCTGCCACTGGCGCACCATTCCAAGATACTCATTGTTGAACACGCAGAGGATCAGAGGCAGCTCCTCCAGCACAGCAGTGGCAAATTCCTGAATATTCATCTGCATGCCGCCGTCTCCTGAGATGGCGATCACGGTTTTATCCGGATTCCCGAGTTTCGCGCCGATCGCTGCCGGGAACCCGTATCCCATGGTTCCAAGGCCGCCGGAGGTCACCAGCTGCTTCTTCGGGGTGATCTCCGCATACTGGGTGACAAACATCTGGTGCTGTCCCACGTCCGTAGTGATAATCGCGTCGTCGAACTGGCGGTTCATCTCCTCGATAATGTCCATGGGGCTCATATTTCCCCGGCTGCGCATGGTAAGCGGATGTTCTTCCTTCCACGCCCGGATCTGCGCAAGCCATTCCTCCGTCTCACAGGGCTCCACATACTCGTTCATCTTCGTCACCGCCTCAAGGGCATCCGCCACAATCGGCACATCCACATGGATATTTCTGGAAATGGAAGCGGTATCGATATCGATGTGAACGATCTCCGCCTTCGGGGCAAATGCATGGAGCTTTCCGGTGATCCGGTCATTGAATCTCGTTCCGATGGAGAAGAGCAGATCGCACTCGCTCACCGCCATGTTAGCCGCGTACTGGCCGTGCATTCCGAGATTTCCTATAAACAGCGGATGGTTCGTCGGCACCGCCCCGCGTCCCATGATCGTGGTGACAACCGGCACGTTCGTCTTTTCCACCACTTCCGTAAACACGGCGTTCGCCCGGGCGATATTCACGCCTCCACCTGCAAGGAACAGCGGTCTTTTCGCCTTTTTCAGCATTTTCAGGGCACGCTTCAACTGTCCCATATGTACGCTGGTATTGGGCTTGTAACCGCGGATATTTACCGAATCCGGATATTCTGCGCTTCCCAGCTCTCCCATCACGTCTTTTGGAAGATCGATAAGCACCGGTCCCGGTCTGCCGGTTCTGGCGATGTAGAAGGCTTCCTTGATGATCCTTCCCAGATCCTTGCGGTCGCGTACCGTCACTCCGTATTTTGTGATGCTCCTTGTGATGCCCACGATATCGACTTCCTGGAAGGCATCGTTTCCGATCAGGTGCCTTGCCACCTGCCCGGTAAAGCAGACAAGGGGAACACTGTCATAGTTCGCCGTCGCCAGTCCGGTGACAAGGTTCGTCGCTCCCGGACCGCTTGTCACCAGGCAGACGCCCACCTTTCCCGTTGTCCGTGCATAGGCGTCCGCCTCATGGACAAGCGCCTGCTCATGTCTGGGAAGAATGACCCGGATATCGTTCTGTTTGTACAGCTCGTCGCTGATATCAATGGTACAGGCTCCCGGATATCCGAAAATAGTATCCACTCCTTCCTCTTTCAATGCTCTTACCAGCAATTTGTTTCCTGTAATCTGTCTCACTTTGCTACCTCCTTTTTTAGAAAAGAAAAGCCCCAAGCATCTTCTGCAAATGCTTAGGGCGAATCTGTCATCCGTGTTACCACCTAAATTCAGAGAAATCCTCTCTGCGCTCTGCCGGTACGGGACTCTGGTCTGCTGTCCGATACCGCTTCCCTGTAACGCGGGAAAAACGTTGAGCCCTACTAATGCGCCGGCGGCGCCGTTTGGGTCCACTGCTCGAAGGCTACTTCCATGACCCCCTCACGAAGATTTCCACCATCCATCTTCTCTCTGGGCTTTGGCAGGCCATGTACTCCTCCCTGTCACTGCATTTCTGATATCCTGTAAATATTATGGGTAAAAAATTTAAATTCATTATAGTGTGTATTTTTATCTTTGTCAATCCTGTTTTCTTGATCTTTTTTAAGCAAGACGCAGAGCCAGCAGGTAGACAGAGAGATAATAGAGAATCAGCACGGCGGCTCCCCGCACTTTACTTCTCTTTCTTCCGAGGCGGTTGATTCCGAGGAGAATGTCTGAGACGAGGAAGAACACGCCTCCTGCTATCGGGATCAGTCCTGCTGCATTTCCTGTCTCCAGGATGCGCACGGTGCCGGAAACGACGGCAGCGGAACACATGACGCTGAGGATAAGGATATACAGGACCGCAGGCACAAGCAGCTTCTTCAGATGGGGAATGTATTTACGCAGGAAGAAAGCTGCAAGGAAAACGGACAGTAGAAAGCATACCCCCAGAAGCAGGGAAATCTCCGTCTGCGTGGGAATTTCTGCCCCGTAGGAATATATGCCCGCAGTTTTCCCTGCATATTCCTCTGCATATTTTTCCGCATATTTTCCCGCAGCAGAAACCTCTCCGCCCAGAACAAATCCCGCGGTCATACAGATATGTCCGGCGCTGAAGCAGACCGCGCCCCAGACAAACTTACATTCCAGGAGCACATCCGCCGCCATGTAAAAGACCAGAGCGGCAAGGGTACAGATATAAGCATACAGCATTTCTCCGGTATTTCCGTCAGCTGCAGCTGTTCCCATGTTTCCGACGACGATTCCCGTTCCCGGGAACAGCTTAGAAAAGCTGCAGACAAGCAGAAGCACGGGCATAAACGTGGCTGCTGCCTTGCAGAACAGCGCCGCTCTCCTGTTCTTTTTCTTTCTCAGAAAATAAAATGTTCCAAATACTGCCATGAACGGAATGACCGCTATCGCCATAATCTCCTCCCGACTTCTACCGCCATGTTTTCCTCCTGATCACACCTGCCAGAGAATAGAGAATCAATGCTGCAATATTCGCCATCACCACGCTGGCCCCCGCCGGAGTCGCGCAGTAATACGACAGGGCAATCCCCGCCGCCAGACACACCACCGAGATCACCGCCGAATGGATCACCACACTGCGGAAGGTGGTACACACACGCATGGATGTAAGCGCCGGGAAGATAATCAGGCTGGAGATCAGCAGCGTCCCCATCATCCGCATTCCCAGAACAATCGTCACCGCCGTCAGCACGGCAATCAGTGTGTTGTACAGATCCGCCTTCACCCCTGTGGCCTGAGCAAAGGTCTCGTCAAAGGTAATGGCAAATATTTTGTTGTAAAAGAAAATATAAAGGATCAGGACAACCGCCGCCAGAGCAACGCTCAGGCGGACATCCTCCGCGCTCATCGCCAGGATACTGCCGAACATGTAATTGTACACATCCGTGTTCATCCCTGTGGTGAGCGAGATCACCATCACGCCCACGGCAAGAGAGGACGTGGAGATCAGGGCGATGGCCGCATCCCCCTTGATCCTGCTGTTTCCCCGGATACGCAGAAGAAGGATGGCAGCCACAATCACCACCGGAATGGCAACCGTCAGGGGTGCCGCATTGAGCGCCGCCGCCACCGCCAGCGCGCCGAATCCCACATGGGAGAGGCCGTCCCCGATCATGGAGTACCGCTTCAGCACAAGGCTGACCCCCAGAAGCGCCGAACACAGCGCCACAAGCGCCCCGACAATGAATGCCCGCACCATAAAGGGATAGGAAAACATCTCAATCACCGACTCAAACATGCTGCTCACCTCCCAGAAACGTCCGTCCCACGCGGCTGTGCTCATACTCCTTTGCCGTCCCGAAGAACAGCGCCGTCTCCTGCAGATGCAGGATGTGGCTGGCATACTGAACCGCGCTCTCAATATCGTGGGAAACCATCACCACTGCGATACCGGATTCCCGGTTGATCTTCCGGATCAGCTGGTAGAACTCCGCCGTGACAATGGGATCCAGTCCGGTCACCGGCTCATCCAGCAGAAGCAGTGTCTTCGTAGCGCACAGTGCCCGCGCCAGCAGGACTCTCTGCTTCTGACCGCCCGAGAGATCCCGGAAACACTGGCGCGCCAGATCCCGGATACCAAGCATATCCATCTTCTCCCACGCCTGCTTTTTGTCTGCCTGGGTATAGAACGGGCGGATTCCCCGGCTGTTCAGACGACCGGAGAGCACCACCTCATACACGCTGGCAGGAAAATCCTTCTGGGAATCCGTCTGCTGGGGAAGGTAGCCGATCTCGTTCTGCCGCAGACCGTCCCCGTAGAGGATTCTGCCCTTCTCCACAGATTTCAGTCCAAGGAGACTTTTCACAAGAGTGCTCTTTCCAGAGCCATTTTCCCCCACAATACACAGATAATCCCCCGAATGTATCTCAAAATTCAGGTTTCTGACCACAGTCTGGCCTTCATACCCGATGGATACATTTTCACATTTGATCAGAGCCATCAGTTCAGAACCTCCTTCAGCGTCTCTACATTCTGTTCCATCATCGTCAGGTAGCTCTCACCGTTCTCAAACTGCTCTGCCGAGAGATTGTGACAGCTGTAAAATACTCTGACTTCCGTTCCTGTCGTCTCTGCAACCGCGTTGGCTATATCCGCATTGCTCAGCTCCATCTTCAGCACGGCAGGGACGTTCTCCTCTTTTACTTTGTCAATGAGAAACACCATGGTCGCGGCGCTGGGCTCCGTGTCGGAGGCGCACCCCGGGAATGCCGCATAGTAGTCCAGTCCGTACTCATCCGCAAAATACCGGAACGGGAAACGATCCCCGAAAATCAGGAGACTGCGCTCTGCATGTTCCACCACGTCCCGGAACTCCCCGTCCAGATCCATCAGCTTCTCCGTATATTCCGCCGCGTTCTCTTCATAAATGTCTGAGTGTCTGGGATCAGCTTCTTCGAGAAGCCCCGCAATCTCATCCACAATCGCCGCGGCATTGACCGGAGATGTCCAGACATGTTCGTCGATCTCATGGACCGAGTGGACATCTTCCTCTTCTTCCCCGTCCTCTTCTTCCCCGTCATGGGAGTGCCCGCCCACAGACTCTTTCATGCCCTCCACATGCTCCTCCTCCACCGTGTCCACACAGTCAATAAGGCGGAGCGTGCGCATATCGCTTGCGGGCATGGACTCCAGGATATCTTCCACCCAGACGTCATTTTCTCCGCCTACATAGATAAAGATATCACAGTTCTGTATGGCGATGATATCCCGGGGAGTGGGTTCGTAGGAATGGGATTCCTCACCGGGTTTGAGAAGCATCTGAAGATCCACCTCATCCCCGGCAATCTCCCGCACAAAATCATACTGGGGGAAAATTGTCGTCACCACACGGATCTTCCCGTCCTCCGCGCCGTCTCCGGAAGAGGCTGTATCCTTCCCGCTGTCTGCTGCCGGCTGACAGCCCGCTGTCACAACAGCCGCCAGAAGCGCCATAACCAGGATCTTCGCGCCTGCAGAAGCCTCCCGGCAGCCGTTACGCCTCTTACGCCTTTCTTCTCTCATATTTCGTAAAAGTAAATTCCAAATCAAAACAGGTCTGCTCCTCGCTTTCCTCTGTCATCTCCCACTCATCCATCTCATCGAGATTCGGGAAGAAGGTATCCGCCTGAAAAGCCCGGTCGATCTTTGTCACCAGAACCGTGTCACAGTACGGAAGCATCATGCGGTATACACTTTCTCCTCCGATAACGTAAATATCGTCGGAATTATATTTCTCCAGTTCCCTGAGCAGTTCATCCTCCGTGTGGACAATCACAGCGTCCTTCACACTGTAGTTTGGGTTCCCGGTGAGCACAATATTCGTGCGGTTTTTAAGAGGAAGCCCATTCGGGAAACTTTCCAGTGTCTTTCGTCCCATAACTACAACTTTTCCGGTAGTTGTCTGTCTGAAAAACTTCATGTCAGACGGGATGCTCACAAGCAGCCTGTTGTTTAATCCGATACCCCAGTTTCTGTCTGCGGACAGTATTGCCTTCATAATGTTTCTCCTCCCAGTTTTTATACAGCCACAGGAATATTTTTAATCTGCGGATGTGTCTCATAATTTTCCAGTGTCACATCGTCCGGTGTGAAGTCGTAGAAATCCTTCACATCCGGATTCAGGTGAAATACCGGCGCCGGAAGCGGCTCGCGGGAAATCAGTTCCTCCACCATCGGCACATGGCGGTCGTAAATATGGGCGTCCGCAATCACATGCACAAACTCTCCCGCCTTCATGCCGCACACCTGTGCCAGCATATGAATCAGCACCGCATACTGGCACACATTCCAGTTGTTCGCCGTGAGCACGTCCTGGGAACGCTGGTTCAGGATCCCGTTAAGCGTCAGGACGTCGCTGTCTTTTTCTTTGGTCACATTAAATGTCATACTGTAGGCGCAGGGATAGAGATTCATCTCATGGAGATCCTGATGCACATAGATGTTCGTCAGAATCCGCCGGCTGTACGGATTATTCTTCAGGTCATAGATCACCCGGTCCACCTGATCCATCATGCCCTCTTTATACTGATGCTTCACTCCCATCTGATAGCCGTATGCCTTGCCGATGGAGCCGTTCTCATCCGCCCAACTGTCCCAGATATGGCTTTTAAGCTCATGGACGTTGTTGGACTTCTTCTGCCAGATCCACAGCATCTCGTCCACACAGCTCTTGATCGCCGTCCTGCGCAGTGTCAGGGCAGGGAACTCTTTTGAAAGGTCATACCGGTTCACAACCCCGAATTTCTTAATCGTGTAGGCAGAAGTGCCGTCCTCCCACACCGGACGGACCTTCTCTCCCTCTGTACTGGTGCCGTTGTCAAGAATATCCCGGCACATATCGATAAACACTCTGTCAGCGTAACTCATTTTTCTCTTCCTTCCTGTCTCATACTTCCTGTTTCACATATTTTCACCATCACCGGATCACAGTCACGGATCTGCAATATTGTAGAGCAGTTTCTCCAGATTCTTCCGCAGCGCCTCCGTCTCCCGCTTCGTCATGCCCCGGGTCAGCTCCCGGTCCATCTTTCTGCGGTCCGTCTCCATGCGTTTCTGGATATCGTATGCTTTTTCCGTGAGGTAAATATTTTTCTTTCTCCGGTCCTCCGCGTTCGGGACGCACAGCACATAGCCCTTCTCATCCAGCCGTTTGAGTATCCCGGTGACAGTCGGATTCTTCAGATTCAGATGGCGCTCCACATCTCTCTGGCTCACCTCTTCCTTGCTTGTGTGGAAAAGATAGTCCAGCACCGCACACTGGGATGAAGTAATCCCGATTCTTTTCAGCTTCTCATTCAAATCTTTCTCGTATACATTGTTGATCTGTTTGATCAGAAACCCAAGCGGGCGGCTCCTTCTCTCCATCCGTTTCCTCCTGTTCCTCCTGCTGTCTTCTTCATCAGTCTTTCATATATACCCGGATCACGCTGCTGATCTCATGGACACATTCCATCGCCCGCAGCTCGTCCAGGGCATCCTGCATATGGTACTCTTTCACTTTCTCCGTCACTATGACAAGTTCCGCGCGCTCCGGTACAGCGTGCTGCTGCACAACCCGCTCGATGCTCACCTTGTGCTCTCCGAACACCCGGGCGATCGCCGCCAGGACGCCGGACTGGTTCGCCACCTGCATGCGGATGAAAAACTTGTTGCGCACATCCCCGAAATTCCGAATCGGGATCTCTTTGTAGCAGGTACAGCTGATTCTTCCCGTACAGCCGTACTGCAGATTTCTCACCACATCGATCACATCGCCGACCACCGCGCTGGCTGTGGGCATCTCTCCGGCGCCTCTTCCGTAGAACATGGCATCGTCTACCGCGTCTCCGTGAAGGAACACCGCGTTGAATGAATCCCGCACCGGCGCAAGGGGATGATCCTTCGCGATCATCATCGGATAGACTCCCGCCATAATGCCCTCCTTCGTATGCCTTGCCACGCCGAGCAGCTTGATTACACTGTCAAACTCCTCCGCATAGGCGATGTCCCGGGACGTAATCTGCGTAATCCCCTCGATATGCACATCGGAAAACACCACTCTCGAGTGAAATGCCAGAGAAGCCATGATCGCCACCTTGCGCCCTGCATCCAGCCCTTCGATGTCCGCCGTGGGATCAGCCTCCGCATATCCCAGTTCCTGAGCCTTTTTCAGGGCGTCCTTAAACTCCATACCGTCCTCTGTCATCTTTGTCAGAATATAGTTGGTCGTCCCGTTCACAATTCCCAGAACCGCTGTGATGTCATTTGCCGCAAGGCACTGCTTCAGGGGACGTATGATCGGTATGCCGCCTGCCACTGCAGCCTCGAAAAGGAAATCTCTGCCGTACTTCCGGGCATCGTCCAGAAGAATGCCGCCATCTTCTGCAATCAGATCCTTATTTGCAGAGACTACATTCTTCCCCGCTTTGAGAGCCTCCCGGATAATCGTGCGCGCAGGCTCGATGCCGCCCATCACCTCTATAACAATCTGAATCTCATCGTCGTCAACGATCTCATGCCAGTCATCTGTCAGAAGGGCAGGATCAATCCCCTCCCGTTTCTTTGCCATATTGTGAACAAGGATTCTGCTGACCTCAATCTGCGCCCCTGCCGTCTGTTCCATCACATCCGCGCGCATTTTCAGGAGCTTCCATACTCCCGTTCCCACTGTTCCAAGACCTAAGAGACCAACTTTTACCGTCTTCATGTATTTCCTCCTTCTACGTACCTTGACACCATACAGATATCTTTTTTATCCCCCTCTTTGCATTACATTAGAGTATACCATGATTTCCAGACCGGCGAAAGACCTGCCGGGAAAAATACCTGTCGAAAAAAAATAGCCGTTGAGATAATTCCCATACCTATCAGGCAACTATCCCAACAGCTACTCCGCTGCAATAAAAAAAGCGACAGACGGGGTTCGAACCCGCGACCCCGACCTTGGCAAGGTCGTACTCTACCAGCTGAGCCACTGTCGCATTTTTCTGTGTTCCGCTGACCGGAACAATAGATACTATACTATACCATCAAATAAATGTCAACACTTTTTTCAAATTTTTTTATTTAAAATTTTTCACCCGTTTTTTCATGGCCCGCGGGGACTCTCCGAACTCCTTTTTAAACAGTCTGCTGAAATATCCCGGATCGTCAAATCCCGTCAGAGAGGCTATCTCGGTAAATGAACTGTCTGTCTCAAGGAGAAGCTTCTCCGCCTGCGACAGCCGGTATTTTCTCAGATATTCTATGGGCGTCATCCCCCTGCCTGCCCGGAAGCAGCGGATCGCCTCGTTCTTCCCGATATTTCCCGCTTCCGCAATATCCCCCAGACTGATCCGGTCCATAAAATGTTCCCGGATGAATACCGTCATTTTCTTCAGCCTTGTCTCTGTGAGCATATTCGCTGTCCCCCGTGCTGTACAGACCATATCTCCCCGGTTGAGGAAAAGGATGCCCCACAGCCGGCACAATCCGGACTGCACCAGAATCTCCCAGGCATCCGCCCGGTCGCGGCAGATCCGGAAAATCTCCCTGAGCTGCCCACTCAGCTCTCTCTCATACTCCCGTTCCCCGCGGATCAGCATGCAGGAGTACGGATTTTCCAGAAACGGCAGGACATATTTCTGATACACAACGCCCGACTCCTGAGCGATAAATTCTGCCGGAAACACAATATTCGGTGCAATACAGGAAGCACAGGCCCGAAAACTGTGCATCACGCCTGAATTGATAAACACAGCCTCTCCCTCCTGCAGTATGTATTCTTCCTCGCCGATACGGATCTGCGCCTTTCCGCGCTCGATCAGCATAAATTCAAATTCCCGGTGCCAGTGCCAACCGATTTCGTGATCCCGGTATTTGTAGATATCTTCATAATAATAATCAATTCTGCTGTTCCCCGCGCCCGGACGGTTTCTCTCCATCATCGCATCATCTGTGACTACATCCGTAAGCTGCATTCTTCCACACCTCCCCGAGTGATATATTACCAGTTTTCAGTGATATTGTACAAGTAATATGAAAGAAAATTTTATATTATGTGTTTCAGTTGTTATTTTTCACTTTATCACGGAGGCAGAATATATTATGAACGAATCCTGTTCAGGGAACAGATCCCTACCCAAAAAAGAATCTTATACAAAGACCGTAGCCGCCTGCTACACGGGATATGTGGTGCAGGCAATCGTAAACAATTTTGTGCCGCTTCTGTTTCTGACGTTTCAGAGTACATACGGCATTTCCATGGGCAGAATTACCCTGCTCATCACCGTGAACTTTATGATTCAGCTCGCCATCGATTTCCTATCCGCAGGATTTATCGACAGAATCGGCTACCGGGCATCCGTAATCATCGCCCACGCACTTGCCGCGGCGGGACTCGCCAGCCTGACCGTTCTTCCGGACCTCATGCCCGATCCATACTTCGGCCTGCTTCTGGCGGTCACACTCTACGCGGTAGGCGGAGGACTTCTGGAAGTGCTGTTAAGCCCCATTGTGGAAGCCCTTCCCACAAAAAACAAGGAGAAAACCATGAGCCTGCTGCACTCTTTCTACTGCTGGGGCCATGTTGCCGTGGTTCTGATCTCCACTATATTCTTTGCAATTTTCGGCATAGAAAACTGGAAAGTCATGGCGCTTCTGTGGGCTCTTGTCCCCGCCTTCAATCTGGTGGCATTTATCCGTGTGCCCCTCTGTTCTCTGGTCGAAGCCGAGGAGGAAGGTATCTCCCTTACCGGACTGGTAAAAATACCGGCATTCTGGATTCTCATGGTGATCATGATGTGTGCGGGCGCCAGCGAACAGGCGGTGAGCCAGTGGGCGTCCACCTTTGCCGAACAGGGACTTGGCGTAACGAAATCCATCGGCGATCTCGCCGGACCGATGTTTTTTGCCATATGTATGGGGACTTCCCGGCTGCTCTACGGTCTGTATGGAGAAATGCTTGACCTGCGCCGCGCCATGATCGGAAGCGGACTGCTCTGTATCATCTCCTACTGCCTGATCTCCCTTTCCCCGCTTCCTGCCTTAAGCCTCCTGGGCTGCGGCATCTGCGGTTTTTCCGTGGGGATCATGTGGCCCGGAGCTTTCAGTATCGCCGCCGCCCTTCTGAAAGGAGGAGGCACTGCCCTCTTCGCATTCCTCGCCCTGGCAGGCGACCTGGGCTGTTCCGGCGGTCCCACCTTTGTCGGGCTGATCGCGGACAGCGTATCCGGCGGCCTGAAAACCGGTATTCTCTGCGCCCTTGTCTTCCCGCTGCTTTTAATGGCGGGAGTCGTGCTGATCCGCAAGATGAAAAACTCTTGATAAAAGGATGAAAAGCGCCTGATAAAATCCCCGTTGTCAGAGACGGGGATTTATACTATACTGAAAGCATACAAAATACAGAAGGAGAATCACTACTATGAAATTTATATATCCCGCAGTTTTCAGGAAACAGGAAGAGGGAGGCTACCGTGCTTTTTTTCCGGATCTGGAGCAGTGCGAAGCCATCGGCGAGACACTGGAGGACGCCATCGAAAACGCCAATGAGGCGGCAAGAAACTGGATCTCCGTGGAACTTGAGGAGGAGGATCCTTTCCTGCCCTATGTGTCCGATATCGAAGATATTGAGACCGAAGAAGGAGATATTGTGAGAAATATCTCCGTGAACATCCGTTTCTATGAAGGATGGGATGAATAAAAAGCTTTGCTTGAAAGGATGGTGTTTATTTATGATGTATCCTTATCTTACTCTTAATGATGACACGGAGATTACCCACTCGGAAATGCTCCCTGATGGACGTATCAAAGTGTATATTGAAACTCCGGACGAGAAAGACGGATTTCACAATGCAACCTGCTTTCTTCCCGGATACGAGTGGTCTGATATTAATGGCTATTCTGAAAATGAGATGAACTATTTCAAGAAACTGATCCGCGATAATGCACACCTGATCATGGAATTTTCGCAGGAAGGAGGATTCTCTGATGCCGCAAATCTTTAGAATCGGCTCTTATATCGTATATTTCTGGTCAAATGAAAATGACCCCCTCGAGCCGGTACATGTGCATATCGCAGAAGGACGAGCTTCTGCAAATACCACCAAAATCTAGATAACCAGTACTGGCAAAGCTCTGCTGTGCAATAACAATTCCAAAATTCCAGAGAAAGACCTGCAAGGATGGGATGAATAAAAAGCTTTGCTTCAGAGAGGAGGTGATCGAATGACAGGTACAGTCAGAACCAGAATCATTTCTGCACTCTGTTCGTTCTACCTGCTCTCTCTTTTTCTTACAGGGTGCAGTTCTTTCTCGGCATCAACAGAAGTCACCCCGGAAACACTCTACGCAGACAATCAAGATATCGATATGTTTGTATATAAGGATACCGCCTGGGTCAACGCCTCGAATGTGGACTGGGGCACTGAGCTTCAGCCGGAAGCGGTTAGCCAGATCGGAGAAGTGAAAAAAAGCGGTGTGACCAAAGACTTCAGGGACTGGGATGCCACCGTGCTCAAAGCAGGCACTGCCGTCTACAGCTGTCAGGACAAAGACGGAACGGAGCGGACCGATCTCCTGCTCGTGGAAGAAAGAGGAAACTTCACGCCTTATCTGAAATATGTGGAAGGGTAGAAAACAGGATCTTATATAGCCGATTGATTCAAAACAAAAATCAGTCGGCTGTTTTATACCCGGATATTCAAATTTGCTTAGACATTATTTTCTACTTTACTTTCATACTACATTTTAATATAATATGTAGCATAAAAGTAAGGTGATGAAATGCAAAAATCAGAACTGATAGAAAAAATTTTAGAAGAAAATAATGGAATTTTACGTTTAGAGGATGCCCTGCTCGCAGGAATTTCCAAAACATATACTCTTGATTTTATTAAAAAAAATAATTATGAACAGGTGGCAAGGGGAATTTATTTGTCTCCTGATGCATGGGAAGACGGTATGTATATCCTTCAGAAACGATACAAAGGAGTAGTTTTTTCCTATGAAACAGCGCTATATCTTTTGGAAATGGCAGATCGGGAACCACTCCAATATACGGTTACGACGAAATGGGGGTATAATCCCACCAACCTTACAAAGCAAGGGGTAAAAGTTTATACAGTAAAGAAAGAATGGTATCCTTTAGGAATAACACAGGCACATACTCCAATGGGACATATGGTGTACATCTACAATGCGGAAAGGACAATATGCGATATATTCCGGGGGAACAGCCGGGTTGAAATTCAGGACAGACAAACCGCTATAAGAGAGTATGCTGCAAGGGAAAAAAAGAATATTCCACGGCTAATGGAATATGCAAAAATTTTTAAAGTTGAGAAAATTATAAAGCAATATCTGGAGGTGCTATTATAATGATCCATACATCAAGACAGCTAAAAGCATTGGTACGGAATCGTTCTGGCGGGGACAGTGCAAAAGCGCAGACAATTATAAGAAATTATATTATGGAAAGATTGCTTGAACGTATTTCTTTGTCCAAATACCGGGATAGGCTCATCTTAAAAGGCGGAATGTTGGTTTCTGCTCTGGTTGGTTTGGAAAACAGGTCAACAATGGATATAGATACGACTATGAAAATCTTCCACTGTCAGCGGATGAGTTAGCAGATATCTTGACAGAAATTATGAAGATTGAAATAGACGATGGTATTATCTTTACGCTAAAAAAGGTGTCAGAAATTATGGATGAGGCTGAATATCCGGGTGTCCGGGCAATGTTGGAAGCACAGTTGGATACAATGCGGACACCTTTAAAAATAGATATTTCTACCGGGGATGTAATAACACCAGGAGAAATACAGTTTGAATACAAGCTGATGTTTGAAGAGCGGACGATTTCTATCTATACCTATAATATTGAAACAGTATTGGCAGAAAAACTTGAAACAGTCATTTCAAGAGGGACGGCAAATACAAGACTACGAGATTTTTATGACTTGTATATCTTACAGCAGGTAAGGAATATATCTGTTGATGAATTAAAACTGAAAATGGCATTGGAGGCAACAAGTAGAAAGAGGGCATCATATGAAATTATGCTACAGGGAGCCTCTATATTAGAGCAGATTTACAACGACACAGATATGAAAAAGTTGTGGATAAATTACCAGAAAAAATATGACTACGCAAGGGATTATACGTGGGATAAAGTCATGGAGTCTATAAAAACCTTATACGATAATATCCAAATTTAAGATCAGCCGGATAATCTTATCCGGCTGTTTCAGCTATTTCTTCCGTATATATTTAATGCATGCTATAATCACCAAAACCATCATAATCAGTCTGAGCAGGCTGCCCAGATATTGAAACAGCAGCAACAGAATTCCCAGTATATCCATGCTTTCCCCTCC
The DNA here is from genome assembly GCF_002160525.1 of Lachnoclostridium sp. An169. GTDB lineage: Bacteria > Bacillota > Clostridia > Lachnospirales > Lachnospiraceae > Mediterraneibacter > Mediterraneibacter cottocaccae. The sequence continues at coordinate 35,168 of NZ_NFKT01000003.1, read as the reverse complement.
TTTATAATTCCTTTTTAAAATATGCGAAGACTATCTGTATTTTTATTTTACATTATCCAGAAAGAAAATCAACGCTTTTTACATTATCAGACGCAACCATTGGTTGCCAAATGTAAAAAACGCATTCTGTGGAGGCTTCACATGAAAGAACTGAAAGAACGTTTAAGAGAAGAGCGCATCGCTCACCATTATACCCAGGCTTCACTCGCCAGTCATATTCACGTCACACGGCAGGCTGTATCAAAGTGGGAAAACGGGCGTGCTATCCCGGACATCGATATGATAAGAAAGCTTTGCAGGCTCTACGGTATTTCCATCGATAACCTGATCGGAGATGGCACGGATGAAAGAACCAGGCAGCCGGAAAGCATATCGGAGACGGCTCCGGAGGAGACTGTGAATAAGGACGGATCACAGACCTGGATAACAGAAACCGAGCTGTTTCTTATTCTGACATTGTTTTCTCTTGTCTCCTGTCTGATTCCCGTAGTCGGTCTTCTCGTGCCTTTCGGCATCTTTTTCTATAAAAAGAAGCTTTTTTATTTCTTTTTATGCGTTATATGTTTCATAATAAATCTTTTCTTTTTTCTTCTCTGTTTCAGCTGAGATATATGCCGACCGACATATCGCAGGGATTTCCTACAAAGTAAAGCAAAAAAAGACCAGAACAGCAGAATTTGCTCTGTCCGCTCTGGTCTTCTCTTGTCTTCGCTGCGGGGAATTTGTTTCTCCGCGAATATACTACTCTTCCGTCAATGTCTCAAGCCCAAGTTCTTTGAGCTGTTTCTCATCGACAACGCTGGGAGCCTCTGTCATCAGGCAGGATGCGTCTTTCACCTTCGGGAAGGCGATCACATCGCGGATGCTGTCCTGTTTTGCCATGAGCATGACAAGACGGTCCAGACCGTATGCCAGTCCTGCGTGAGGCGGAACTCCGTATTTGAAAGCATCCAGAAGGAATCCGAACTGGCTGTACGCCTGCTCTTTTGTAAATCCGAGCACCTCGAACATCTTTTCCTGGATATCATCCTGATGGATTCTGACACTTCCGCCACCGATCTCATTTCCGTTAAGCACGATATCGTAAGCTTTGGCGCGCACTTTCCCGGGCTCTGAATCGATGAGAGGAAGGTCCTCCTCCATGGGCATGGTAAACGGATGATGCATCGCCACATAACGGTTCTGCTCATCGCTCCACTCGAGAAGCGGGAATTCGGTGATCCATACAAAACGGTACTCGTTCTTATCGAGGAGTTCAAGCTGCTTCGCCAGTTCCACACGGAGCGCTCCCAGGGAATCCCATACCACTTTATTCTTATCCGCTGCGAACAGAAGCAGATCCCCCGGCTCGCCGCCCATTGCACTGATCAGGTTCTGCATCTCCCCGTCGCTCATGAATTTCGCGAAAGAAGACTTCACCGTGCCGTCCTCCTGGATGGCAACATAAGCCAGACCCTTTGCGCCGTAATCTTTTACAAATGCCGTCAGCTTGTCGATCTTCTTTCTCGGCATTGCGCCCTGTCCCTTGGCGTTGATGCCCCGGACGCTGCCGCCGTTTTCGATGGCACCTGTAAATACTCCGAATCCGCAGCCTTTCACCACATCCGTAACGTCAACAAGCTCCATGCCGAAACGAAGATCCGGTTTGTCGGAGCCGAAGCGGTCCATCGCCTCCTGCCATGTCATTCTCTGAATCGGAAGCTGCACGTCTACATCAAGAACTTCCTTGAATAATTTTGCCAGATATTTTTCATTTACCGCAATCACGTCATCCACATCCACGAAGGAAAGCTCCATGTCGATCTGGGTAAACTCCGGCTGCCGGTCCGCGCGCAGGTCTTCATCGCGGAAACATCTGGCGATCTGGATATAGCGGTCGAATCCGGAGCACATCAGGAGCTGCTTGTAGAGCTGCGGAGACTGGGGCAGGCCATAGAAGCTGCCCGGATGGATACGGCTGGGCACAAGATAGTCTCTCGCCCCCTCCGGCGTGCTTTTTCCCAGCATCGGAGTCTCGATCTCCAGAAATCCTTCATTTGCAAAGAACTGGCGCGTCAGTGTCATCACACGGCTCTTCATCAGAAGATTTCTCTGCAGATCCGGTCTTCTCAAATCCAGATAACGGTATTTCAGACGGACCTCCTCCCTTGTCTTGGAGTCCTCTTCCACCGGGAACGGCGGAGTCAGAGACTCGGAGAGAATCCGAAGCTCTGTGGGGAGAATCTCAATCTCACCTGTGGCGATCTTGTCGTTGACCGCGCCGGAGCGTCTTGCCACTTTTCCCACAAATGCGACCACATATTCGGAGCGGAGTCCTGCTGCCTTCTCAAGAAGAGCCGGATCCGTTTTGCCTTCCTCGCATACCACCTGGATGATTCCCGAGCGGTCGCGCACGTCCACAAACACAAGTCCTCCTTTATTTCTGTTCTTCTGCACCCATCCCATGATGGTCACTGTTTCGCCGACTTCCGCCGCAGTCAGTTCACCGCACCGGTGGGTTCTTTTCAATCCCTGCATTGATTCAGCCATAACTGTCTCATACCTTCCTTTCTATAATTGATCCACAGAATCGCGGTAGCACTCTGTAATATCGGAATATCCTTCCGCCTCAAGCTGTTCTTTCTGGAACTTCTTGTTCTTCTTCATATTGGCGATCATCACCTGTTTTCCGGCCTCACGCTCTGCCTTCGCCAGAGAGAGGATCTTGAGCATGCCTTCCTGTGGCATATTCTTCTCGATCAGGAACGCTTTCTTCGGCTTGCTCGTAGGCACTTTATAGCCGCGCTCGAGAAGGAGCATGACGATCCGCTCAAAGCCGATGGAAAATCCGACTGCAGGAGTATCCTGTCCGGTAAACTTTCCGATCATCTTGTCATAGCGTCCGCCGCCTCCCACGCTGCCGCCGAACTCGTCCATGGAGATCTCAAAGATCGTCCCTGTATAGTAGGACATACCGCGCACCAGAGTGGGGTCGAATTTCATGCGGAAATCCGCTTCTTTTGCGCTCTCCACGCTTGTGATGATCATTTCCAGGGAATCCGCCGCCTCCGGAGCAAGGAATCCGGAAAGTTTTTCCTTGCACATGCGCACACCTTCCACATCATCCGTAATCTCCTGAAACAGCGCCAGATATTTATCTACGGACTCTTCCGGATAACCGTTTTCCTTCAGCTCCGCCGCCACGCCGTCGAGTCCGATCTTGTCCATCTTGTCCAGAGTGATAAACACGCTGTCATAATCCTCTTCCGCAAATCCGCTGTACGCTGCCATTGCCTTTAAGAAGCGGCGGTCATTGATGCGGATGGTAAAGTTGTGGAAATCCAGTTTTCCCAGAAGCGCCGTAGTGGCAAGGATCAGCTCGATCTCCGCCAGGTTGGAAGGCTCTCCCAGAATATCGATATCACACTGCATGAACTGGCGGAAACGGCCTCTCTGGGGACGGTCTGCCCGCCATACATTTCCCATCTGCAGGGCCTTAAAAGGCGACGGAAGTTCATTTGCGTGGTTCGCATAGTATCTGGACAGGGGAACCGTCAGATCATAGCGCAGACCGCTGTCCACAAGGTCCGCCTCCTCCTTCGCCTCATCCAGTTTTAATTTCTCTCCTCTCTTCAGGATCTTGAAGATCAGCTTCTCGTTGTCACCGCCCTGTTTGCTGCACAGATTTTCAATATGCTCCACACAGGGTGTCTCCATGGAAGAAAATCCATATGTCTTATAAGTCTCCTTGATCAGACTGATCACATAATCGCGGATCTCCATCTCAGAGGGCATAATGTCTTTCATCCCGGTAACCGGTTTCTTTTTCAGCGCCATAGCAATTCTCCTTTTCGTTCTATCATTTCGTCAATACGGCTGATATACTCCGTAATGTTCTTAACATTCTCGATCCGGATCAGGTTCGTCTCCTTCCCGTTCTTCATCCGGATCTTCTCCGGCAGCACGAACTTCGTCGAGGCGCCGGCCCCGGCGGCAAGGATCGTCTGCTTTTCTTCCATAATAAGTATATTGTATATTCCGGCTTTGTCAACCTTTGCATAGCCAACATTTTCAAAATTTCCCGCAATATTTTTCTGCCGGTAGAGATAATAGGGCACAAGTCCCATTCTGGCAGCGCTCCCGGCAGCCTCTTCGATCATCCGGTCGATCTCCGTATGCATATCTGCCGCCCTTCCCTCCTGCCCGAACCTCGCCGCCCGCTTGATGGCAAGCGCGTGGACGGTCAGGCTGTCCGGCGCAAGCGCCTCCACTCTGCGCAGGGTATCCTCCATGTCCTCCGCCGTCTCCCCCGGAAGCCCGGCGATCAGATCCATGTTGATATTGTCAAAGCCCAGACTGCGGGCCATGCGGAAAGCTTCTTCCACCTGCGCCACCGTATGTTTTCTTCCAACCAGATCAAGAGTCTTCTGCTGCATGGTCTGGGGATTGATGGAAATACGCGTCACCGGATATTTACGGATCACGGCAAGCTTTTCTTCCGTGATGCTGTCCGGTCTTCCCGCCTCCACGGTGAACTCCAGGGCGTGCTCCACATCGAAACACTCCGCGATAGTGCCGAGCAGCCGGTCAAGCTGTCCGGCAGTCAGCGTGGTGGGCGTGCCCCCGCCGATGTAAACCGTATCCGGCGCCGGCTTTCCCTCCGGTGCTTCTATCCCCGCACCCGTGCGCGCCACGCGATTTTTCGCCATCTTTCCCAGTGCGCGGATCTCTTTTTCCAGAGCGTTCAGATAGTCTTCCACCCGATCCTTCCACTCTGCAATGGGGGAAGAACTGAAGGAACAGTAGGAGCATACACTGGGACAGAATGGGATTCCCGCATACAGGCTGAAACCATCCCGGCAGTTCAGAAGATCAAGCTGGTGCTTCTCCCGGCACGCCACCTCGTAGGCGAGCTCCGCTTTCTCCCGGCTCACGAAATCGTCCTCCATAAAGGAACGGACGATCTCCTCTCTGTACTGCCCTTCCTCGATCTTCTGCATCGCCATCTTGGTAGGGCGCACGCCGGTGAGCATGCCCCAGGCAAGTTTCCGACCGGTCTGTTCGGAAAGATGCCGGTACACCCGGCGGGTTACTTCCCATTTTTCCACCTGGAGGGGATCGTGATCCGCCTGTTCAGAGCCGGGTCCCCAGACCTCCCCCGGAGTCACAGAGAAAACAGTACCGTCCGCCAGTTTCAGAGTCACCAGAGTCTCCTGCCCTTCATCCACCTTCTGTGTGATCTCCTCCTCCGGGAAAAATGCTTTCACGATATGGTAGACATTGTAGGTAAATTTGTTTTTCTTACTTGCTATTTCAATCATTGCACTCATATTCCTTCCAGGCATACATTTCCAGACTGAAAAAACGGGCTGCCCCGGGGACAGCCCGCCTTCATGTCCTATATAAACATCCTATATAAACGGATTATACCTCTTCTCATACCCGATGGTCGTCTCTTCCATATGTCCCGGATACACCTTCGTCTCCTCCGGCAGGGCCATCAGTTTCTCCCGCACCGAGCGGACCAGCTGGCTGCTGCTTCCAGTGGGAAGATCCGTCCTTCCGATGGAGCCGTGGAACAGGGTGTCTCCGCTGATCAGCACGTTCTCCGCCGGAATATAATAGCAGCATCCGCCGATGGTGTGTCCCGGCGTGTAGATTACATGCACTTCGATCCCCGCCACTTCAAGAACCTGCCCGTCGGTGAGATACTCTGCCCCGGAGAATGTATACGGCCTGCCGAACATCCCCAGGGAGGAATTCAGGTTCGCGTCCTCCAGGACCTTTTTCTCCTCCTGGTACGCGTACACCGGCACCGGAAATTCTTTCAGGAAATCATCCAGTCCCATGATATGGTCAAAATGTCCGTGGGTGAGCAGCACCGCCCGCACCCGAAGCCCTTCCCGGCGTATATGTCCGGTCAGCTCCGGCGGACATGCCGCCGGGTCTGTCACGAAACACTCTTTCGTCTCTTCATTTCTCACAATATAACAGTTTGTCCCGATGGGACCGATCACAAATTTCTCTATTTTAATCATCCGGTCGTCCTCTCTATGTCAATCACGCTTTCAATCTGTCTGAGCTTCTCGATCACAGTGTTCAGCTCTTCCCTGCCATGGACGATAAATCCCATGTCCAGTGTGGCGGTTCCCTTCTTGCTGGTGCGGATATTCATGTTCTTCACATCGATCTTCGCCTCGGTAAACACCTTGGAAATATCCATCAGAAGCCCCTGCCTGTCGTGGGCGTACATCTTAAGTTCCGCCAGATACTGGCCGCCCTCATCGCTGTCCGCCGTATCCTCCCACTCCGCGTCAATCAGCCTCTCCCGCTCGGCAGCGGAGAGATGGAGCATATTCACACAGTCCGTGCGGTGGATGGACATCCCCCGTCCCCGGGTGACGAATCCCACGATCTCATCTCCCGGCACCGGATTACAGCACTTGGAGAACCGGACTGCCATATCGTCGATCCCCTTGACCACGATGCCGCTCTTGGACTTGGCGATGTGCACCTTCTGGCTGTTCGCCTCGGCGATCTTCTCCAGGATCGTCTCGTCCGTGATCTCCTTTTTGTGTTCTTTCTCATATTCTTCCAGAAGCCGGTTCACTACCTGGCCTTCCTTGAGTCCGCCGTGTCCGATGGCAGCCAGGACAGCATCCCAGTCGCGGAAGCCGTACTTCTTCTGAACCACCTGCTGATATTTGGGCTTCAGAATATCGTTCAGCGCAATGCTCTTACTCTTACAGTATGCGGAAATGAGTTCCTTCCCGCGGACAATATTCTCCTCCTTGAATTCCCTCTTAAACCACTGGTTGATCTTGTTCTTCGCCTGTGTGCTCTTGACGATGTTCAGCCAGTCGCGGCTGGGTCCCTTGGAATTCTGGGAAGTCAGGATCTCAATTCGATCCCCGTTCTGAATCTTGTAGTCAATGTTGACGAGCTTGCCGTTCACCCTCGCCCCCACCATCTTGTTGCCCACCGCGCTGTGGATGGCATAGGCGAAATCCACCGGCGTGGAGCCGTTCGGCAGGTTCTTCACATCTCCGTTGGGCGTAAAGCAGTAGACGTCCTCCTGGAACAGGTCCAGGTCGCCTTTGAGCAGGCTCAGGAACTCCCGGTTGTCGGACATGTCCCTCTGCCACTCCAGGATCTGCCTGAGCCAGTTGAGCTTCTCCTCTTCCCGTGCCTTCACGTTCTTCGTGGCGTCTCCGCCCTCCTTGTATTTCCAGTGGGCAGCGATACCGTACTCAGCCGTCTTGTGCATCTCCTCCGTGCGGATCTGGATCTCGAAAGGCTGTCCCGACGGTCCCATCAGCGTAGTGTGGAGAGACTGGTACATATTCGGCTTGGGCATGGCAATGTAGTCCTTGAACCTTCCCGGAATCGGGGTGTACATCTCATGGATCACGCCCAGGGCGGCATAGCAGTCCTTCACCGTGTCCACAATAATGCGGACCGCGAACAGATCATACACCTGATCCAGCGTCTTGTTCTGGTTCACCATCTTCTTGTAAATGCTGAAGAAATGCTTGACGCGTCCGTACACCTTGGCGTTGATATGTGCATTCTTCATATGTTTGGAAACTTCCGCGACGATCTGCTGTACAAACTCCTCCCGCTCCGTCTTCCGGGCGTTCAGATCCTTCACAAGCTGATAGTACACTTCCGGCTGATAGTATTTCAGCGACAGGTCGTCCAGTTCCGTCTTGATCTTCGATATACCGAGCCGCTGGGCGATGGGGGCATAGATGTCCATCGTCTCACGGGCTTTTTCCTTCTGTTTCTCCGGTGTCATAAACTCCAGCGTCCGCATGTTGTGCAGCCGGTCCGCCAGCTTTATGATAATCACCCGGATATCCTTGGCCATGGCGAGGAACATCTTTCTTAAATTCTCCGCCTGGACCTCCAGTTTATCCTGGGCGTAATTGAGCTGTCCCAGTTTCGTGACGCCGTCCACGAGAAGGGCAACCTCCTCGCCGAACTCTCTTGTGATATCGTCCAGCGTCATCTCCGTATCTTCCACCGCGTCGTGGAGCATGCCGGCGACAATAGTCTCCTTGTCCATCTCCAGATCCGCAAGTATGATTCCTACCCAGAGCGGGTGAATGATATACGGCTCCCCTGATTTTCTCACCTGATCTTTGTGGGCTTCCTTCCCGATTCTGTAAGCCTTTTCGATCATGGAAATATCCGCAGAAGGATGATACTTTCTCACCCTTGCGACCAGCGCCTGATATAATTCTTCAGGGTCCTGATAATCTTCCGGCGCTTTTACGGCATGGCCGTCTACGATTTCGAGATTTTTATTCAGCTGTTCATATTCCAGAGTACCTGCCATATCGAATCCCCCTTCCCTGTTTCTCCTGTGTATCCGTCATTCTTTCATATGTCAGACATTAATATTACTTAGTATATCACCATTTTACGCATTTTCAAACCTTTTTCTGCTCCGGAGCGCTCCGGATTACTGATAATTCATAATCGTCAGCTGCAGGGTCCGCCTTCCCATGTACTCATTCACTGACGGATAGTAGGTAAAAGACATGACCGGTTTTCGCTCCATCGCTTTCAGACACTCCTCCACATCGCCGAAATAGACGGCTTCCATCTGGTTCCCTTTCGCGTCTTCCAGCCGGCACTTGAGCACGTTGCGGTTTCTTCCGAAAATCCTCGGGCTGATTACCCGCAGGTTCCGCTCCGCAAAGAGAGGCTTTGCGTTTCCTTTTCCAAAAGGTTCCAGCAGCTCCAGCTCTCCGATCAGTTCTTCAGTTATGTAGGGGAAGGGGAGCTGCATGTCAATGGAGACCTTCATCTGCAGGTCGTCTTCCGTCAGCTCCGCCAGATCATTGATGGTGCGGCGGAAGAGATCTACATTTTTCTCCTCCAGAGAAAGCCCCGCCGCCAGCTTGTGGCCTCCGAACTTGGTAAACAGTTCCCGGCAGCGGCTCATCTCGGCAAACATGTCGTATGTCTCAATGGACCGCCCGGATCCCTTTACGCCCTCTTCCGCCTTTGTAAGGACGAATACAGGACGGTAATAGCGCTCCCGGATACGTCCGGCGATAATCCCGGCGATACTCTCATGACAGTCCGGAAGATAGACAACCAGCACCTTGTCATCTTTCAGATCCGTGCTCTCGATCATCCGCACCGCCTCTTCCACGCCTTTCTCCGTCATCTCTTTGCGGCTGTCATTGAGGGCTTTCAAATCCTCTGCCAGCATAACCGCCTCCCGTCTGTTCTTCGCATTCAGAAGCTCCAGGGCCCGTTTCGCCGTATCCAGCCTGCCGCTGGCGTTGATGCAGGGTCCCAGGACAAAACCGATGTGATAGGCAGAAAGCCGTTCCACGTCAATTCCGGTACACTCGATCAGAGCTTTCAGTCCCGGATTCTTCGTGCGTTTGAGCATCTCCAGCCCCTGTTTGACAAAGATCCGGTTCTCCCCGATCAGATCCATTACATCCCCCACGGTGGCGATGGCAACATTTTCCATAAGATAATCCACGTCCTCCGGATCCCGCTGCATCACGTTGTAGAGGGCCTCCACCAGCTTGTATGCCACCCCTGCGCCGCAGAGCCCCTTAAAGGGATATTCGCAGTCCGCCCGGTGGGGATCCACAACTGCGTCCGCCCGGGGCAGGATGTAGCGTTTCTCCCCGTTTTCTTCCAGATAGGGAACTTCATGGTGATCCGTCACAATCACTGTCAGCCCGTGTTCTTTTCCATAGGCGATCTCAGCTGCCGCCGCAATCCCGTTGTCACAGGTAATAATCGTATCAATACCGTCGTCCAGCGCCCGGTCGATGAGCATCCGGTTCAGCCCGTAGCCGTCTTTGATCCGGTCCGGAATGTCCGTATCCACCTCCGCGCCCAGCCCGGAAAGTCCCTCCTGCAGGATGTAGGTGGCATTCACCCCGTCAATATCATAATCCCCGATGATCCGTATGGGCCGCTCTTCCCGGATCTTCTCCGCCAGAATCTCCACTGCCCGGTCCATATCCTTCATCAGCATCCCGTCGTAGAGATCGGCGATCGTTCCGTTCAGATAGAAGTCAACCTCCTGGTCCCCGATCACATCCCGGTTTCGGATCAGGCGGGCAATAATGGGAGAAATATGGTACTTCTCCGCAATTTTATTAAAATCTGCTTTCTTCATGGTAATAAACCATTTTTCCATAACAAGTGCCTCCCGGGGCGGTCAGCGCCGCCTCTTTTGTCTGCGCATGCCTGCTGCTTTTTACAGAGAAGCCTGCCCGGCGGCATCCGCACATCGTCTGTGCTCCTCCGCCCGGCAGGCTTCCCCGCTTTTTATTACTGTCTTCTCTTTTTCTTCTTTTTCTTCGGCTTCGCCGCACTGTTTGCGCTCTGTACCGCACTTGATGCAGCCGCCTTATCCTCAACGCCCTCAGTGTTCATGGTGATCACCGCCTGCTCTGCAGCAGCCAGCTCTTTCGCCCCTGCGCCGACTTTCGTCTTCATCACATACCAGAGTGCTCCGGTAATGCAGATGGATGTATAAGTACCGCAGGCGATACCTACCATCAGCGGCGCCGCGAACTCTTTAATGGAGCTTACGCCCAGGATAAAGAGGACGACAACCATGATAAATGTAGTCAGGTTTGTATAGATACTTCTCGTCAGCGTCCGCATGATACAGTCGTTGACAAGATCTTTCAGGCTCATGTTCTTCGGCTTCGTCTTCAGCTCCTCGCGGATACGGTCGAAGATAACGATGGTTGCATTGATCGAGTATCCGACGATGGTCAGCATACATGCGATAAACGTGCTTCCCACGGAAACCCGGGCGATCACATAGAACGCCAGTACAACGAGCACGTCATGCACCAGAGCCACAACCGCACTGGTCGCAAAACGGATATCCTTGAAACGGAACCAGATATAGAGCAGCATACAGATCGTCGCAATAACAACCGCGATCACCGCATCCATTCTCATCTCCCCGCTGACCGTGGAGCTGATGTTGTTGGTCTCAATATCCTTCTCCGGATTCACGCCGTAATTGTCTTCCATATACTGTGCGAACGCCTCACGCTCCTCAAGACCGAGTGTCTGAGTCTTGAAGATTACCTGGTTGCTGTCGCGGACGGTCTGTACCTGGATGTTCACATCTCCGGTGATCTCCTCCAGATCCGGAATCATCTGGCTGTCCACTTCCTCCAGGGTGTACGGCTGATCGAAAGTAACCGTTGTGGAACTTCCGCCTGCAAAGTCAAGACCGTAATTCATGGCCCCGATGCCCCGTGCATGGTTGATTCCCATAAACACAAATCCGCTCAGGCACATGATGATGGAAATAACAAAGAACACATGTCTCTTCCCTACGAAGTCGATGGCTTTCCGCTTCTTGAGCAGACGTCCGTACAGCTTCTTATTGCGGAGTCCCACCGCATAGAAGGAGTAAATGATCAGTCTGGTAACAAGAAGTGCGGTAAACATGGAAACCACGATACCAAGCGCCAGTGTCTGCGCAAAACCGCGGATGGAACCGCTGCCCCGCAGCCAGAGAACAGCCGCAGCGATCAGTGTGGTCACGTTTCCGTCGATAATCGCGGACATGGCCTTGTGGAACCCGGCATGCAGCGCGCTGCGCACGGATTTTCCCTCTGTCAGTTCCTCCTTTACACGGGCGAATATGATGACGTTCGCATCCACCGCCATACCGATACTCAGGATAATACCGGCAATACCGGAGATCGTCAGTGTAATGTCAAATGCATTCAGCAGGACGAGAACCAACCCCGTATAGATCAGAAGGGCAAGACTGGATGCCAGTCCCGGCAGATAATAAACGCAGATCATAAAGATGCATACGATCGCCAGTCCGATAGCTCCTGCGAGAAGGCTGGTTGTAACCGCTTCTTCACCGAGCTGTGCGCCCACCACCTGGGAGGTCATTTCTTCCAGTTCCACGTTCAGGCCTCCGATACGGATGGTGGAGGCAAGGTTCTCCGCCTCCTCGTAAGAAGCCATTCCTTCGATCTCTGCCTGGCCGTTCTCAATGGCAGTGTTTACTCTTGGCACGCTTACAAGCTGTCCGTCGTAGTAAATGGCGATCGTCTCGCCTTTTGCTGCCGCTTCTGTTGTGGCATCGGCAAATTTTGTCGTACCTTCCTCTGTCATGGTAAGCTGAACAACATACTTGGTTGCGCCGGTCTTCTGGTCCTGTCCGGCAGCCGCCGATGCACTCTCCACATCCGTTCCGGTAAGAACAATACTTCCATCCGCTTCCAGCTCATCAATGGACTTGTTCAGCTCATAAGCTGTACCGTCCGCATTCACCTGATAGTTCGGATTCCCCTCGCTGTCATTCTGCCGGATGAAATACAGGTTTCCCGGCTGTCCCAGCTCTGTCAGAATCTCGTTTGCGTCCTGGACACCCGGGATCTCAATGCTGATCCGGTTGTCGCCTTCCTGATATGCCTGTGCCTCTGTGCTGTACTCCTCCACACGTCTCTGGAGCTTGTAAACCGTATCGTCCATATCCTCCTGAGACGGCGTGTCGCCCTTTACCTGGTACGTGATGCTCACGCCTCCCTCCAGGTCCAGACCGAGATTGATGTTCTTTGCCGCCCCCATACCGTTCAGATCGATGCCGAGCACGGTTGTGACCCCGAGAAGGATCATCACGGCAACAACAAGGATCAGGCTCAAAATTCCTTTGCTTCTGTTCATGATCTGCATCCCTTTCTTACTCGTCTGCCAAAGCAGCTTTTATCATAATCGCGCATTCCACTCGCTTGCGCTCCATCTCGCAGCTCACCTCATAGGTGTCATTGATGTTGTGATGGAATTTATATGAATTTGCCATACAGCCTCCGCTGCAGTAAAATCTGGCAAAACATGTCCTGCAGCTCTCTTTGGAATAGACGCTGCATCCCCGGAACTCTTCCGCGATCTCCGGCTTCGTGATGCCCTCGTCCACATTTCCCATAAGGAACTCTTCCTGTCCCACAAACTGATGGCAGGGATAGAGGTCTCCCCATGGCGTCACCGCCAGGTACTCGGTTCCCGAACCGCATCCGGAAAGCCGTTTGGACACACAGGGACCGCCCTCCAGATCAATCATAAAGTGGAAGAAAGTAAATCCTCTTCCCTCCCGCTCGCGGTCCACCATAATCTTCGCGAGCTTGTCATACTCCGCGAAAATCTGCGGCAGATCCTCTTTCCGGATGGCATAGGGATCTGTGTCATCTCCCACCACCGGCTCGATGGACATCTGCTCGAATCCCAGATCTGCGAAATGCAGCACATCATTGGAAAAGTCCAGGTTGTCTCTGGTAAATGTCCCGCGGATGTAATATTTCTGCTGCTTTCTGCTCTCCGCCAGTTTCTGGAACTTGGGAACGATCAGGTCGTAGCTGCCTTTTCCGTTCCGGAACGGACGCATCCGGTCATTGACCTCTTTCCTTCCGTCCAGGCTCAGGACCACGTTGTCCATCTCCCTGTTCAGGAAGTCCTGGATCTCGTCATTGAGAAGAACGCCGTTCGTCGTCAGCGTAAATCGGAAATGTTTGTCATAGATCTTTTCCTGCTCGCGCCCGTAAGCCACCAGGTCCTTGACAACCTGCCAGTTCATCAGCGGTTCGCCGCCAAAGAAATCCACTTCCAGGTTATGCCTGCTGCCGGAATTCGCGATCAGGAAATCCAACGCCTTCTTTCCCACCTCGAAGGACATCAGCGCCCTTCTGCCGTGATACTCGCCCTCCTCTGCAAAGCAGTACTTACAGGCAAGATTACAGTCATGGGCAATGTGAAGACAGAGCGCCTTTACAACTGTCTTTCTCTTCTTCACAACATCCACATAGTCCTCGTAGATATCTTTCGTAAACAGTCTGCCCTGCTCTGTCAGCTCCGTAACAGCCTCCAGAATATCCTGCAGGTCTTCCTGCGGGTATGTACCTCCCCGCTTTTCAGCCAGATAAGCAGCAGTCCGGGGATCCTTAAGTGTCTCGACAGTATGGTTCTCATTCTGTTCATTCAGGGCGGCAATCACATCGTAAGCCTCCTGGTCCACCACATGGACAGCACCGCTGTTTACATCGAGGACGATATTATATCCATTGTTCTGATACTGGTGTATCACAACGATACCTCTCTTTCATCATTAGATTATCAAATTTATCCGATCCTCTTTATCCGATCAGCAAATTTGCAGGGACACGCGTAAGGCAGCGGACATAAGCCGCTGCCTTCCCCCTGATTCTTTTTACACGTTACAAAAACAGACTATTTCCTGTTCTCACATGTCTGATTTCCGACTGTGCAGGATGTCTTGCAGGCAGACTGACATGATGTCTGGCACTCGCCGCATCCGCCTTTCTTTACTGTGTTGTTTAATGTCTGTGTATTCAATGTCTTGATGTGTTTCATGTCACAACCTCCTGTTCTTTCTCATTTTCTGCTCGTAACATTATATCACATGACATCAGGTTTTTAAAGAGTTTTTTTACGCAATCATTCCTCCCAGCATTCCGCCGCCTGCGCAGAGCAGAAATGTGGTGATCAGACCGCTGATCTCCGACTGAAGGGAATGGTACAGCCCCAGTGAGATCAGCACAAGAAGCAAAAAATAGAGAATCCCCGCCAGAAGCCCCCAGAGAAACTTCCTGCTCCCGGTCAGTTTTCCCATCACAAACCCGCCTGCAAACGTCGAGATCACATAGATCAGCGTGATTCCCGCATTGACGTTTTCTTCGCTGAGTCCCATTTTATATAGAAGAAGTGTCAGAATCAGCAGAAAAATTCCCGTCACCACATATGCGCAGAGCAGAGATTTGATCATCCAGACCGCTTTTCCTGCGATACCTTCCCCGCTTCTGCCCGCTCCCGTGCCGGCAGCCGTGCTTTCCCTGCGCACCCTGCCTGCACTTGTGCTCCGCATCCTGCTTTTGATTCCGCCTGCTTTTTTCTCCATCCTCATGTCCCTCCCGGATTTCAGTCAATTCTTTCACGATTCTCTGACGCAAAGTCCGGCAGGGCAGTTACCCGGGCGACGCTCGCCGCATCAGTATGTCCCGCCCGGAACTTTGATAATAAAGTTTATGACTGATCCGGGATGTTTATGACAGGAAATGCGACCTACGATCCCATCTGCCGTCCGAGGAAATCTGCCGCGCTTGCCGCCACCTTCTGTTCCAGTTCCCCGAACTTTTTCTTATCGTCTTTATTCAATATCGTCACGCCGCCGATCACATCTCCCTCGCTGATAATCGGGCAGACAGCCTCATCCATAAAATCTGTCATATCCGGAATGACTTTTATAAATCCCGTCTGCCCCGCCTTTTCCAGCAGCATCTTCCGCTCCTGCAGCACTTTTTCCAGTTCCTTACTGATAAACTGATCCTGCAGTTCCTTCTTTCCTGCCCCGGACGCGGCAACCACCTGATCCATATCCGTGATGCATACCGTACAGCCGAGCGTCTGCGAAAGACTCTCCGCGTAGAGCTTCGCCAGTGTTCCCAGCTCACCAATAGGGGAATATTTTTTCAGAATAATCTCCCCCTCGCGGTCCGTAAATATCTCAAGCGGATCACCTTCGCGTATCCTGAGCGTCCTTCTTATTTCCTTCGGGATGACGACGCGCCCAAGATCGTCGATCCGCCTTACTATCCCTGTCGCCTTCATATAAAAAATCCTCCGTTTTACAAATTTCTACATTCTTACTTCTTTCTGTCAGTAAATGTAGTATCTGTAAAACAGAGGAAAATATGCATTCTACTTATATCACATTATCTCACATCTATTCCACATCCTGAAGCGCTGCAAGATCTTCTTCGCCGGTTCTCACCTTCACCACTCTCGTCACGTTATAGACGAAGATCTTGCCGTCTCCGATATGCCCTGTATAGAGTGCTTTCTTTGACGCCTCAATCACGGCATCCACCGGAATCTTGCTGACCACGACTTCCACTTTCACCTTTGGAAGCAGATTCGCATCCATCTCGACACCACGGTATTTCTCGCCTGCTCCTTTCTGGATTCCGCAGCCCATAACCTGGGTCATGGTGATGCCGGTTACGCCCAGATCATTGAGTGCCGTCTTCAGAGCATCGAACTTGGACAGCCTGCAGATAATGCTGACCTTATGCATGCCGGTGTCGTACACACCGTCCACGACAGTTTTCTGATTCACTACTTTCACCGCCGCATCAACCTGAGCCTTGGAAGCTTTTGCGTAGTCGTCTTCTCCAAGATCTGTATTTTCATTCACATCCATATCCATTCCGGTCATATCGTTGATGGCAAATCCGGAGTATGCAGATGCAAGGCCGTGCTCGTGAATATCCAGTCCGTCGATCTCGACCTGTGCCGGGACACGGAGTCCGACCGTCTTGTCAATGATCTTGAACACGATAAACATGACGACAAGCACATATGCTGCAACCGAGACAACACCGAGTGCCTGAATGCCCAGCTGTGCAACACCGCCGCCGTAGAAAAGACCTTTTGCCACGCCGTCACCGCCGTTGCTGAAAAGTCCCACAGCAAGTGTTCCCCAGATACCGTTTACCATATGCACGGATACAGCGCCCACCGGATCATCGATTTTTGCAACATTATCGAAAAATTCAACAGAAAGCACAACCAGGAAACCTGCCACAAGTCCGATGAAGAATGCTCCTACCGGTGTCACGCAGTCACAGGGTGCAGTGATCGCCACAAGTCCTGCCAGAGCCGCGTTAAACGTCATGGACACATCCGGTTTGCCGTAGCGCAGCCAGGTAAAGATCATTGCCACAACTGTGGAAACTGCCGCTGCAAGGTTTGTATTGAACATAACGAGGGACGCCAGTTCCATATCTGCATCTGTTGTCATTGCAACCGTGGAACCGCCGTTGAATCCAAACCAGCAGAACCAGAGAATGAACACGCCCAGTGCCATGGCTGTAATATTATGTCCCGGAATCGCTCTTGCCTTTCCGTTCTTATCATATTTTCCGATACGTGGTCCAAGCATGGCAGCGCCCAGGCATGCGATCAGGCCGCCGACCATATGTACGCAGGTGGATCCCGCGAAATCATGGAAGTTCAGACTTGAAAGCCATCCGCCGCCCCAGATCCAGTGTCCGGAGATCGGATAGACGATCAGGCTGATCGCTGCACTGTAAATAATGCACCTCGGAGGAAATTTCTCCTCCGGATGCACATCTTTGTACCGGTTCAGGTATTTTTATGGTAAAAGTAAAGGCGCTTCGGAATCTCTTCCAAAAACGCCCTTGCTTTTATGGGTTATACTTTACTCCTTGAAAATGCAGTTGTCAAGAAGCATGTTAAGATTTCGCTAATTTTTGTGATTTCTTCTTGATTTTTCACTTTTCTCTGATCATTTTCATGCTATTTTACAATAGCCG
Source organism: Lachnoclostridium sp. An169 (assembly GCF_002160525.1). Classification (GTDB taxonomy): domain Bacteria; phylum Bacillota; class Clostridia; order Lachnospirales; family Lachnospiraceae; genus Mediterraneibacter; species Mediterraneibacter cottocaccae. The sequence goes on along the minus strand of NZ_NFKT01000003.1, from coordinate 17,814 downwards.
GGGCATATAGATACGCCCCGCGTTATTTCATCCCCTGATACTCCTGGGCAATATTCAGGGCATGATCGCCCATTCTCTCAAAATCTGTAAGGATCTCCGAGAACACGATTCCGCTCTGAGGCTTGCATTTTCCTTTTTTCAGGCGCTGCATCTGCTTCTTGAAATATTTGTCGCGCAGATCGTCCGTCTTCTGCTCAAGGAGTACCGCCTGGCTGAGTACCCGGTCGGCATTGTCCGAAGTGACTTCCTTCACATTATCCAGAGACTGGACGCACTGCTTTTTCATCTCCTCCAGCTCTTCCAGCACATTGTCCGAAAACTGCAGATCCCACTTTTTCATATCATCGGCATACTCCGCGATATTGACCGCATGGTCGCCGATCCGCTCAAGGTTGCTGATGATGGCATAGTATCCGTTGATCTTCCGGGAGTCGTCCGTGGACATCTCGCTCGCCATGAGGGAGACCACATACTCGGAAATTCCCTTGTTGAGGAAATCGATGTACTCTTCCCGCTCCGCGACTTTCCGTCTGGACTTCTCATCATATTTAATCAGAGTGTCAAATGCATCTGAAATATTTTTACAGACCATATCCCGCATACGTCCGACCTCATCCCGCACCTGGGAAACCGCGACAGCGCTGTGTCCGATCGCATAGGATGACTCAAAGGGACGGATATATTTCAGACGCAGGTCCTCGTCGTCCTCCTTCTTGCTGTCCGGAAGGATCTTCACCGCCAGGTCGGCCATCTGGGTGCCGAACGGCAGCAGAATCAGCGTGGTCACAATATTGAAAATCGTGTGAGCATTGGCAATCTGTCTGACCGGATCTCCCGGGGAAATCGCCTCAACCAGACTGACATACGGCGTCGTCATACAGATCACGGTAAAGATGATGGTACCGATAATATTAAACATCAGGTGAATGATGGTGGTTCTCTTTGCATTGACCTTCATGCCGATGGAGGCCAGAACTGCCGTGATACAGGTTCCGATATTCTGTCCGAAGAGCACGTACACCGCACTTGAAAGGGGGATCATTCCTGTTGCCGCCAGCGCCTGGAGAATACCCACTGACGCGGAAGAGGACTGAATGATCGCGGTGAACACTGCACCCACAAGAATGCCGATCAGCGGATTGCTGAACTTGGTCATAAGGTTGATGAACGCCTCTGAATCCTGCAGCGGTTCCATGGCGGTTCCCATCATGTTCATTCCCATAAAGAGGATACCGAGACCTGCAAAAATACTGCTGATATGGTGAGCTTTCTCATTTTTCACAAACATCATGACAGCCACACTGATGATAGCGATCAGCGGTGCAATGGCTCCGATATCCAGAGCGATCAGCTGTCCGGTGATGGTCGTACCGATATTGGCTCCCATGATGATCCAGACCGCCTGATAAAGCGTCATAAGGCCGGAATTTACAAAGCCCACAACCATAACGGTGGTCGCGGATGACGACTGGATGACCGCGGTAATCGCCGCGCCCACAAGCACGCCTTTGATACGGTTTGACGTCAGTTTCTCAAGGATCGACTTCATTTTGTTGCCGGCTGCGGCCTCAAGCCCATTGCTCATCATCTGCATTCCATACAGGAAGAGCGCCAGTCCGCCCAGCAGTGAAAGTACATCTGTAATGCCCATTACTCCTTCTCCTTTGTGTAAACACTGTTAACTTATATTCATTTTTACGCACTATTATCAAAATAACATGCCGTGCTCCGGCATGTCAATGCATATTTTACATTTCATAACACTTTCCTAACATATTTCTAACACATTCATAACACAATATTAACCTGTATCACTGTCCCTTGAAAACTGCACTTTATTCTGCTAAAATCGTAGACAGGGCAAACGCCTTTTTCAAAGATTTCTGTGATCCTTATACCAACTGACAAGGAGTGGGAATAACCATGAGTTTAAAGATACCGATCGAGACTTCTGCACGGCATATCCATATTACCGCGGAGGATTTTGAGACACTGTTCGGGCCCGGGGCGCGCCCCACGTTTTCAAAAGAATTGAGCCAGCCCGGCCAGTACGCCTGTAAGGAACGTCTGGCTGTCGTCGGTCCCAAAGGCCGATTTGAAAAGGTCGTCATCCTCGGTCCCTGCCGGAGCGAGACCCAGGTTGAGATCTCTGTGACGGATGCCCGAAGGCTGGGGATCAGAAGCGTCATACGTCAGTCCGGCGATCTGGAGGGCACGCCGGGGTGTACACTGATCGGTCCGAAAGGAAAGGTTGAACTGGAAAAAGGCGTTATCGTGGCAAAACGGCATATCCATATGACGCCCGTGGATGCGATCCGGGCACACGTAAAGGATAATGACATCGTCTTTGTCATCACCACCAGTTATGAGCGCTCGCTCATTTTTTCCGATGTGGTGGTTCGCGTAAGCCCTTCCTACCGGCTTGCCATGCACGTGGATACTGATGAGGCGAATGCATTTGCCAACGAGGACAATCCCACCGGAGTTATCCTCAAGCTGTTCAACGGACACACCTACAGTCTTCAGACCTGGGCAGATGAGCTTCAGGCGGGAATACACAGATAAAACAAAATTCTGAGGAGGAAATGAAACTATGAGTAAAATTGATGAAGTAAGAAGCGCTATGGTTGCGGCCATGAAGGCCGGCGACAAGGAGAGAAAGGCTGCACTGTCCTACCTTCTCTCATCCCTGAAAAACAAGGCTATCGACAAACGTGCCGATCTGACCGAGGAGGAAGAAAGCCAGGTAATCCTCAAAGAGATCAAACAGCTCAAAGAGACCCTGGAGACAACGCCCGCAGACCGGACGGATCTCATCGAAGAGTGTCAGAAACGGCTTTCCGTCATCGAGGAATACGCTCCGAAAATGATGAGCGACGACGAGATCCGCGCGGTTGTAAACGAGGTCCTCTCCGAGCTGGGAATCGATGCTCCGACTGCAAAGGACAAGGGAAAGATCATGAAAGAACTTATGCCGAGAGTCAAGGGAAAGGCAGACGGAAAGGCAGTGAACGCCATCGTTGCCTCCCTGATGCAGTAGGAGGAGCTTCCGGACTATGTTTATTCTGATCTTCGAGCAGCAGGTGAAGATGTTCTTCATCATGCTGCTCGCATTTTTCTGCTATAAAATCAAACTGGTTGACCAGAACGGGAACCGCACCGTATCCAATCTTCTTCTCATGGTGGTCAATCCCCTTCTGATCCTGACCGTGTACCAGACCGACTATGATCCGCATCTGGTGCAGGGACTGATGTGGGCATTTGCGGCTGCCGTCATATCCCACATTGCCGCAATTATCATCGGCTCCGTCCTCGTCCGCAGCAAAAGCGGGGCGGATTACTGCATCGAGCGCTTCAACGCCATTTATTCCAACTGCGGCTTTATCGGAATCCCGCTGATCGGAAGCGTACTGGGGGACACCGGAGTATTCTATCTGACCGCCTACATGGTCACTTTCAACATCTTTACCTGGACCCACGGGGTAATGCTGATGGAGAAGAAGTTTTCCCTGGAGAACTTAAAAGAGGGAGTACTCTCCCCCTCTTTTCTTGCGGCACTTGCAGCGGTAATCCTCTTTTTCCTGCAGGTCCGCCTGCCCTCCGTCCTGCTCGACTCCATGCAGTATGTGGCGGACATGAACACGCCCCTTGCCATGATGGTGGCAGGCTTTTCCGTGGCACAGGCTGACCTGACCAGGATGTTCCGGAATGTGCGGATGTATTACATCTGTCTGATCAAACTGTTCCTCATCCCGGCTGCCATGGTGCTGATTCTTCTGCTCATGCCGGTCTCATCGGAAGTGACCATCACCATCCTCATCGCCACAGCCTGCCCGGCTGCCACAACCGGAACAATGATGGCGATCCGCTACAGACAGAACTACGCCTATTCATCTGAGATCTTCGCCATGTCCACTGTTCTGTCGGTTCTTTCCATACCGGCGGTCGTCCTGGTGGCCGAGCAGCTGCTCTACTGAGGCTGACGCGATTTTTCCCTGTCTCTCGACTCCCATTTCCGGTAAATCGCCTCCAGGGCATCCACCGCGCCGTCGATTCCGAGCAGGCTCACATTGAACATCATGCTGTTTCCTTCAATGCTCCCCCACTCCCGTCCGGTTCTCGACTCGTAATAGAGCTTTCTGTCCCGGTCGGTTTTGCGGATCTTCTCTTTTGCCCGCCGCTCATCCAGGTTGTACAGCTTCATGATCCGGTTGAGCCGGTCCTCCTTGTATGCGTAGATAAATGCATTGATACAGTTGGAGTAATCCCCCAGAATGTAGTCCGCGCAGCGCCCCACAAAGATGCCCGGACCTTTTTCCGCCAGTTTGCGGATGATCGCCGACTGCCGCTCAAACACCCGGTCCGTCAGCGGCATCCCGGATGCATCGCTTGTGATAAATGCCCGGTACTCCAGGCTGTTTGCCGCATAGGCGGACAGGAACCTTCCCAGAACCGTCTCATCCACCTTCGTCGCATCCTCGTTGCTGATGCGCAGCTCCTGGGCAGCCATGCGGATCAGGTTGTGGTCGTAAAGGGGAATGTCAAGCCTCTCTGCCAGGCGGTTGCCCACCTCATGCCCTCCGCTTCCGAACTGTCTGCCGATTGTAATAATTGTGTGCTGCATCATATCTGTCACTCCTCCCCGCGGATTATTGTGCGGCGGACCCGGTCCGCCTCTTTACTGACAGTATAACATTTTCAGGGCAATTTGCACAGACAATTCTGCATTTTCAGCCTCACGTCCGGTTTCCTCCGCTGACAATCCTGTAATACTCCCTGGACGTCACCAGATAGACGAGCACGTAGAACAGGGCGAATACGGCAAAGGTGGCAGCGGTCACCAGGATCAGCAGCATCCTGTCTGTAGAGAGCATCAGGAGCAGGAGCTTGGCGATCAGCGGGAAGGCAAAGACCAGATGGACTCCCGCCGCGATCAGGGGCAGGAAGAACACAGTCAGCACCTGGGAATTGATGCTCTGCCGGATCTCTTTCCGGCTCATTCCCACTTTCATGAGGATGGCGAACCGGTCCTGATCCTCATAACCCTCCGAGATCTGCTTATAGTACATGATCAGCACTGTTCCGAAGAGGAATACCGCTCCCAGCAGTACGCCCAGGAAGAACAGTCCCCCGGTCAGGCCATAGTATCCTGACCGCTCCGCTTCTCTGCACTCCGTATAGGTAATGGGCCACTCATCGCCCTCTGCTGTCCCTGCAGCCCGGAGCTCGCTCACGGCATCGTCGATCTCCTTCCCCACCTCGATTTTTTCCTCAGAGGGACAGTCCATGTCAAATCCGTAATATTCGCAGCTGTGGGACATCAGTTTTTCCCCGTAGACTACTCCCTGACCCGCCTCGATCCTGTCGAGAACCCCCAGGTCTTTCACCAGGATATAGTACGTGCTCGTAACCGCAGCCATATCCCCGCCCATGGGGATGAAGTCGTCCAGAATGCCTTTCACCTTCCATGTGCCGCACTCTTCCAGGGTGATGGTATCGTAATCATAGTCCGCCCGCACTCCGGATATATACACCTCATCTTCCGCAAGGGTAAGGTTCTCTCCCATAGCGGCATTGTAGTCCTCCAATGGAAGGACATAGATGCTGCGGATTCCGGACATGAGATTCACGCCGTCCTGAAATGCCACATCGGTATCAAAATAGATCATATCCTCCTTCTGGTATCCGGAGGTTCCCAGATAACGGTAGTTGATGATATTTTCCTCTGTCAGCCCGTGCTTTTCCATAACGCTGTCAATGGCGTCATACACAGGCGTGACGTATTTTTCCCGGTCCATGGAGTAGATCTCCAGCGTCAGATCCCGGGGATACCGCTTCACCAGACTGGTCTCGGAGCCCGCATACAGGCAGACCGTGGATGACACGGTGACGAGCACCATGGTGGAAAGGATACAGATGGACGCAAGTCCGGCTCCGTTCCTCTTCATCCGGTAGATCAGGGATGACAGTGATACAAAATGTTTCGTTTTATAGTAATAGCTCTTATTCTTCTGGAGCAGCCGGCACAGAGCCACACTGCCTGCAATGAACAGAAGATAGGTGGCAATGATCACCATCACGACCGCCACAAAAAACAGGAGCATCGCCGTCATCACGTCGTCGATGGTTACAGCCAGATAATATGCCCCCGCCAGCAGGATAACTCCTGCCAGGGCTAGGATCCAGTTCGCCTTCGGCGGCTTCTCTCCCACGCTCTCGCTGCGCAGCATCTCCACCGGGCGGGAACGGAAGATGTAGAACAGCATCCGCAGCATGATCAGGAAGAAGAGTCCCACGAACAGGACTGCCGTGGTCACCGCCACGTCCGGGCGCACTGTCATGGAGAACCCCGCATTTCCGCCCAGGATCTTCGCCGCCACCATCTCCCCCAGTTTGGAGAAGAGGATTCCGCAGGCAAGCCCCAGCACAAGAGAGACAACTGCTGTCAGCACATTCTCCCAGAAGAGGATCTTCACAAGATTCCGTTTTCCCATTCCAAGGATATTGTAAAGTCCGAACTCCCTCTGCCTCCTGCGGATCAGGAAGGAATTCGTATAATACAGAAAGATCAGGGAGAAGATGGCGATCACAAACACGCCAAGTCCCAGAAATCCCTGCATGGTTGCACCGCCGGGCACATTTTTAAAGTCGTCGCTGACCGAGAGATACAGTACGATATAGAACATCATGATCATGCAGACACAGGTAAGAATATAGGGAAAATACAGTTTCCGGTTCTTCATGATCCCCGTGCCTGCCAGCTTTATATAAAATCCGCCCCTCATTTTCTCTCACCGCCTGTCGCAAGCATGGTCAGGGTATCCGATATCTTCTGATAGAGCTGTTCATCCGACATCACGCCCCGGTAAACCTGATGGAAGACCTCCCCGTCCTTGATAAAGAGCACCCGCCCCGCCCGGCTTGCCGCCTTCACGGAATGGGTCACCATGAGGATCGTCTGCCCCATCTCGTTGATTCTGGCAAAGAGCGCCAGAAGTTCATCCGTGGACTTGGAATCCAGGGCGCCGGTTGGCTCATCCGCCAGGATCAGCTTTGGCTCCGTGATCAGAGCCCGTGCCACAGCCGCCCTCTGCTTCTGCCCTCCGGACACCTCATAAGGATATTTGTCCAGCAGCATGTCAATCCCCAGTTCCTTTGCCACCGGAGTGATCCGCTTCGCCATCTCCCTGTGAGGCATGCCCTGCAGGACGAGCGGCAGAAGAATATTGTCCCGCAGATTGAAGGTGTCGAGCAGGTTGAACTCCTGGAACACAAACCCCAGATTGTCCCGGCGGAACCGGGCGATGTCCTTTTCTTTCACCGAGCTGAGAGGCTTCCCTTCCAGATATACCTCCCCTTCTGTGGGTCTGTCGAGGGCAGCCAGGATATTGAGCAGCGTAGTCTTACCGGATCCGCTCTCCCCCATGATCGCCACATATTCTCCCGCCTCCACGGAAAAGGACACCCGCGAGAGGGCCTGCACCTGATTTCCGCCGAAACGGGGCCTGTATATTTTCTTTATGTTTTTCACATCCAAAACAGCCATGATTTATGACCTCCTTCTCAAGTTCTGAAATCAGTATAACAAAACAGCCGGAACGCCAACATCGAATCCCGTGACATTCCGACTGTCCTGTGTGACATTTTTGTAATGTTGCGGCAGATCGCTCCGCCTGGAATGGATCGCTCCGCCCGGAACGGATCACTCCGCCTGGAACGGATAGCTGTCAAGCTCCACCGTAAACCTGCTGCCCTCTCCCAGAACCGACTCCGCTGACAGCCTGTGTCCCAGCCGGTCCGCCGCCGTCCTGCACAGATAGAGCCCGATTCCCGTGGATTTCTTATCCAGCCTTCCGTTGTACCCGGTGTATCCCTTCTCAAAGATACGGGGCAGATCTTCCGGCGCAATGCCGATCCCCGTATCCGACACGCTCATCCGCTTCTTCTCATCCACTGTGATCGTGATGGAACCGCCGGGAGCGGTATACTTGACTGCATTGGACAACAGCTGTTCCAGAATAAATGACAGCCATTTCTCATCCGTCAGCACCTTCTCGTCCGTTCCCTCATAGACAAGGCGGATCTTCCTGCGGATAAACTGCCCCGCGAACTTGCGCACTGCTTTCCGGATGATATCGTCCAGGCTGTACTCCTGGATCACCAGATCCGATGCATCTGCTCCCAGCCGCACATAGCAGAGCGCCATCTCCACATACTGTTCGATGCGGAACAGCTCGGCTTTCAGCTCCTGGTTCTCCTGGGTGTCGTCCTGCTGCAGGAGTACCCGCATCACGGCAATGGGAGCCTTGATCTGGTGAACCCATGTGGCGTAATAGTCTTCCATATCCTGCCGGGCGTTCTCCCCGTGTTCCTTCTCCCGCCGTCTCAACGACTCTTCCCTGCGCACAAGATCCTGGTAGTCCTCCTCCAGGACCCCCTCCGGTGCAGGGAGCGCATCGCCCACGCCTTCCTTCCCCTTCTTAAGGCTTTCCAGAATCCGGTGTTTTCTGCGGAAATCAAGGAAGCCCCAGAGGAAAAATCCGACACTGACAAGCGCGCACAGCAGAAGGGGATACCAGACTGCTGCCATGGTGATCCCGTACAGGGCAAATATCACCGCAAAGCAGACGGAACACAGGACTGCCCAGATGATCACCTTCTTCACTTTACAGATATACTGAAACAAAAGCTTCACCGGTTCCACCTCTTCCTTCCGCTCACTCTGCCGTCAGGATATATCCGCCGCCCACCTTTGTGGTAATAAAATTGTGAAGTCCCGCATTTTCAAGCTTTTTCCGCAGACGGGCAATATTGACGGTGAGCGTGTTCTCCTCAATATAGTTGTCCGTCTCCCACAGCTTGGTCATGAGAGTGTCCCGGCTTACAAGCCGCCCCTTGTTCTCCATCAAAGTCTGCAGGATGCGGAACTCGTTTTTCGTCAGGCTGATCTTCTCTCCCTCGTAGGTCAGCGTGGTGTCGTACAGGTTCAGCACCGCGCCTCTGTGTTCCAGAATCGGCACCTTTCCGGACAGGTCGTAGGTCCGCCTCAGAACCGCCTGCACCTTCGCCGTCAGCACGCTCAGGTCAAACGGCTTGGCAATGAAGTCATCGCCGCCCATATTCATGGCCATAATGATGTTCATGTTGTCCGCCGCCGATGAGATAAAAATCACCGGCACATTGGAAATCCTGCGGATCTCACTGCACCAGTGGTATCCGTTAAAAAACGGAAGCGTGATATCCATGAGAACCAGATGCGGATCATAGTCCGTAAACTCCGCGAGCACGTTCCTGAAATCTTCCACATACTCCGCCTCGTTTCCCCAGGCGGTCATCTCTTTGCGGATCGCCTGTGCCATGGCCAGATCGTCCTCAACAATCAGAATCTTGTACATTCCTTCTACCTTCCTTTTTCAGCCCAGAATCTGAATCGCCGCGTCCTCGTCTCCGGTGATGGAAAAACCTGTCTTCTCGTAAAATCCCGCCATCAGCACCTCGTACTGCGCCGGTCCTTCATATCCCACGGGCGCAAGCTTGTAGCCGAGAGGCGCGCGGATCAGTGTGACGCCCTTCCTGCTGAGCTGGTCCAGGATCTCGATCATGCATACACTGCCATACCCTTTTCCCCTCAGCCTTATGTCCGTGACATAGAAATCAATAATCTCCGCCTTGAACTTCGTCTCAAGGAAATACTGGAGATGGAACACGGGCGCGCCGTCCTCGAACACATCCACATTTTCTCCCTGGTAATGAAACTCCAGAATATGGGCACTTTTGTCGGAAAGGGTAACGCCTCTGAAATAATCTTTTCTTATGTATAGTGCTATCGCCATAATCTTTGCCTTCCTTTTCTTCCGGTAAAAGATTTCTGTCTGCACCAGTCATTATAACAACCGGGGCAGGGAAAAACAACGCTGTTTCTGTAAAAAATCTGTCGGCGCCAAACCGGAAAACAAAAGGGCTCCGTCCGCTCTGCTGCGCTGCAAAGTCGGGGAAGCCCTGTATCTTTGATCCGTTTACCCGATCATATCTTTCAGTCCGGAAAACAGTTTCATGTCGGAATCCACCAGTCTGGCCTCGGAGCTCACCGTCTCCTGCCCCGGTCTGGTCACCTTCAGTTCGATCACCGTGTCCTCCGGCATGCCCTCGCCGCCGAACTGCTCCAGCACGAAATGGAAGAATTCCGGGTGATTGTCAATGAATGCCCTGCGCTCATTGACCACTTTCATTACTGACATTGGATTGATCATCTGTACCATACACCTCGCTTATCAGTCTTTTTGCCTCTGCGACACTGTTCTCATCCGGAATAATCACATAGAGCTGCTGTCCCGGCATGGAGAAGGTCTCCGCATATGTGCTCTGTCCGTCAGAAGTATAGGATGTGATGTTCCAGGTTGCCATATCGGACAGCTGCATCTTCACCAGCGCCGCGATCTGTTCCTGAGGCATGTTCGTCTCGAAACTTCCCGCCACCGCATTCATAACCGAATTATAGTTTGTCAGGAGCGAGGATGACGCCGCCTTGTTGATCACCGCACGGATAACTTCCATCTGGTTCTTCGCCCTCTGGAAATCTCCCGCCGCGAAACTGTACCTCTCACGGGCAAATGCAAGCGCTTCCAGACCGTTGAGCTGGTTGTATCCCTGATGGTACTCTTTGATATTCTGTACCGTGAAATCATAGTCCGAATAAACATCAATGCCGCCGAGCGCATCGATAATCTCGATAAATCCGGTAAAATTCACCCGCAGATAATAATTGATATCAATGCCATACAGCCGCTCCAGCGCATCCATGGAAGCGTCAACGCCGTAAATGCCGGCGTGGGTCAGCTTGTCCTTTGCGCCCCCCGTCACGGAAAAGTCCACATAATAATCACGGGGTGTGGAGAGAAGAAGGATGTTCTTCGTCTTCGTGTTCACCACCGCCAGAATATTCACATCACTTCTGGAACGGGCAGATATGCCGCCGTAGGTGTCAATTCCGCTCAGGTACATGATAAAGGACTCCGGAACATCCTGCGGGACTTCCTCCTCCGGCTGTTCCGTCACTACCTTGTGGGAAACAGATGTGATCTCCCTGAGATCCGTGGAAACCCATTCGTAGCCTTCCACATCGCCTGCGATTCCCACATAGGCACCGTTCATGATAATCGCGCCTATGGTTCCGCTTTTGAGTTCATCCAACATGGTAAACATGCTGTCATATTCCGTAATGTTCAGCTGCCGCCCCAGGGTTCCCTGAAGCTCCTCAACCGTCTTGTCCGTATTCTCCCTGTCAATATTGCTTGTAATACCGAACTGGTATGTGGCCACATCCGTCAGGACCTGCGCCGGGTCATCCTGCATGACGTAGACACTGACTACATCTGTCTCCGTCTCCGTCGTGGAAACCTGCCGGATCGTTGTATCCATCTTGTCCACATAGTAACATCCCGCGATACATGCAACAGCCAGTAACACGCACAATACGTCTCCTATGATTCCCGTGGCGAACTTCTCCTGCATGATGGCAAACAGCACTGCCAGGATCGCCAGGACGATTCCCAGGATCAGGAGATATTTCACCGGCAGCATGTCAAGCCCGATACAGAAAATGATCAGGACGAACGCTGCCACTGCGTACACTGCGATAAACGAGTAACCGACCATCTTGCGGATCGGCAGACCTCTTCGCTTTTTTCCTTCCATCGTATATCAACCTCTTTTGGTATTTTCTGAGCATGCCGGCATAAACAGACATACACAGAAGCTATTATAGCAGTCTGACCCGGATTTTACAATATTATTCTGAAATACGGCAAAATCCGGCAAGACCTGCAAAGTAGAAAAACTGCTCTTCGCGCAACTTATGGGGCTCCTGCTGACAACTTCCGGTTATCCGGTTATCTTCCCGCATACCGGCGGACGATCTCCTGCATTTTGTCAAACTGCTGCTCCATCTCGTCCACAAGGCGGAACTGGGTCCTTGCACGGACCAGATTGTGTTCCGGATATTCGGTCTTGAAATAAGTATCTCCCTGAAGATAATCCGTGAGGAAACGGATGCCGCACTCCAGCGTCATCAGCCGCGCTCCCCAGGGCAGACTCTCGATCTCCTGTTCCGTCAGCACGTCCCCCGTCTCCTCCAGATAGCCTTTCACATAGAGCTCATAGAGGGAGATGTCAAAGTGCACGAGATCCAGATCCGGCTCGTCCTCCGCCGCCGTGGCAGCGCCGAACCGGATCGAATCTCCGAAATCATTGGCAGCAAGCCCCGGCATGATGGTATCCAGGTCGATGATGCACAGACCTTTTCCCGTCTTTCCGTCAAATAAAATATTGTTCAGCTTCGTGTCGTTGTGGGTCACGCGCAGGGGAAGCCGTCCCTCCTCCTGCCATTTTACAAGCACGCCGCAGTCCGCCTCCCTTGCCAGGACAAACTCCGTCTCCCTCCGGCAGGACGCCGCACGGTTCTTCAGATCCCTCTTTAAGGCAACCTGGAACGCGCCGAAGCGTTTCACCGTATTGTGGAAATCCGGGATCGTCTCCACCAGCTTCTCCGCCGGGTAATCACTGAGCTGCTTCAGGAAATGTCCGAAGCTGCTGCCCGACTGGTAAAACTGCTCCGGCTCCTCCACCTGCTGGTAACACACCGAATCCGGGATGTAGTTATAACACCTCCAGGGCTCCCCTTCGCTGTCCTCGAAATAGTTGCAGCCGCTCTTCGTCTTGATGTAGGAAAGCGTCTCCCTGTCCGGATCACCGCCCTCCCGGCGGATTACATTTCTCAGATATTCCGTCACCCCGAAAATGTTGTCCATCACCCCTGCCGGGTCCTTGAACACGTTGCTGTTGACCCGCTGCAGCACATAGGAGAGCTCGTCCCCGTCCTCCCCGGGCATGTACACCGCATAAGTCTCGTTGATGTGTCCCGCGCCGAAAGGCTTGACATAGCTGCACCTGGGGCCGAAGCCGAAGGCATAGATGGCATCCTCCAGATCCCGGTCATTTACCCCGTCTATTTTTCTCCGGGTGGAGAAAATGACCTCTCCTGCCTCCACCTTCTGCTTTGAGACAATACTGCAGTTCGCCTTCACCACGCTTCCCAGGCCGATATGCGCGCCGCAGGCCACAAAGGAATCGTGATCCACCACCGCGCCGCTGTTGACAAGGACGCCGTGCTCGATGACCGTGTGGGTATTGACCACCGCCCGCTGCATGATAAAGCTTCCGCTCCCGATCACCGCACTGGGACTGACCACTGCCGACGGATGGATGATCGCCGGCACATGATACCCTGCCTCCATCAGCTTCTCCGTCCAGTACAGCCGCATGTTGTTGTCCCCCAGGGCTGCCACCGCCGTGTCATATTCTTCGCGGAAATCCTCATAGTCGCAGCACTTTCCCACCACATCCCTGTCGCGGACTGCATCGTCAAGGAACACCACCTTCTCATAGCCGAGCAGGACTGCCGTCTCCTGGATCATATGGCCGAAGCCGCCTGCGCCCAAAATCAGTAAACTCTTCATTGTACTGTAACCCCTTTCTTCCCGGTACCAATTATTGTTATATTATAGACGCTTTTCCCGTCTTCTGGCAAGAAAAAGTAGAAGAATCCCTGTTTTATCTTGAGCCATAACGGTCTTTTGTGCTATATTGGTTGAGTATTTTTTGGATTGATTTCAAACAGGAGTTTTGTTTTGGGCAATTGGGGTAATATAAAGTTACTGATAAACTGCATAGCGAACGACATGATGGAACCGATCGGATATATTCCCTTCGGGCTGATTTCGGGCATCCTGTACCTGGTCATTTTGCATGCCAGGAGGAGTTTCCGGAGAAAAAATAATCTGCCGGAAATGAAAAAGGTCTCCCCGCGCGCTGCCGTGCAGAAGGACCTCATTCATTTTCTCATCATCGTATATGCCGGCGTTCTCCTGAAACTGGCTTTCTTTTCCCGCGAGCCGGGATCGAGGACGGGAATCAGTCTGCTCCCCTTTGAGACATGGGGCACGACCGAGATCGCCCATGCCTTTTTTATCGAGAACATCCTCATGTTCATCCCCTTCGGCGTCCTGCTGCCCCTGGCGTCCGCGCGATTCCGAAAACCTGCGGTATGTATTCTCTCCGGACTGCTCTGCAGCACATGCCTCGAACTGATGCAGCTGATCACCCAGCGGGGATTCTGCCAGCTCGACGACATTATGACCAATACCCTCGGGACAGCGATGGGCTTCGTTCTCTTCTCTGCAGGGCGCCGGCTGAAAGACAGATTCGCCCGCTCCCGCTAGGCATTCTCTTTTCCCGGACATTATTCTTTCATATTCATTTCATCCCCGGTGTGGTATCTGTGTTCCCGGTTTACCTGCAGAAGACACATTGTCACCACGCCGAGAATCAGCCCCAGAAACAGCCCTCCTATGAATGCTGCCAGTACCATTTCCCATCAACTCCCCTTAATTTGTTCTCACTTTCTACGGATTTTCAGTATCTGCTGAAAGTGTACCCCTTTAAAGAAAGTTTATGCGGGGTGAGGGGAAATCATGCGGAGAATGGGTTGGATGGGAAACAGTGAAAATTTTTTCATATTTTTACCTGACTCCTACGCAGGATATGGAAATTCCGGTTTGCCGCAGCTGTTCAATAACATCCATTCCCTTTTTCTGTCCGAGTAAAAAAAGAGCTGTGGAAAGGATGTCGCCATATACCGCAATATCTGTTATGACTGACACACTTGAAAAATCTGAAACAGAGCAGATACCGCTTTGAGGATTTATCAAATGACTGTAAATTATTCCGTCTTTTTCAAAATAATGTTCATACCATGAAGAAGTTGAAATTGCCTGATCTTTCAATACTACTTCTGTTACAATCTTATCAGATTCGTCCGGATCTCGAATCCCTATTTTCCATCCTTCTGCCGCAGGTGAAGGACTGCCCAGTACATAAATGTTTCCGCCAAAGTTCAGGCAGGCATTTTGCACCTGTTTATTTCTTAAATAATGTATAACCCTGTCCAGTGCAAAACCTTTCCCGGATGCACCGGGATGTATAGTGATTCCCGGAACGTCGATCATAACTTCCGTTGTTTCAGGATTCAGATGAATATGTTCCATCCCCGAATTGTACAAGATCTTTTTCATGATTTCCGATTCCGGAACGCTCTCCTGCTTTTGGCATTCCTCCCAATATCTGATGCCATTTCCAATGGTTGGATCAAAAATACCATAGCAGTATTTTGAAGCCGTTTTATTAACTTTTAGAAAATCATATAGCATGTTCGAGACGTGATAAGGAATCAACGGTCTGTAACAGGCACATAATCGGGATAATTCCGATCTAGGATCATAAATATTCAGTGTGTCCTGCACCTGAAAAGCAATTTCCCGACAAGCCGACAGTATTTCTTTTCCATCACACTCTCTTTCTATTTTAATCATGCAATAAGTTTCATATGCATTAAAATATATTTCCGCAAATTCAAAAGGCCTGCTATTTTTTGTAGAGTTTTCTATACTCATTTGGCGTCATCCCCGTTTTATCCTTAAAAATTTTTGTAAAATACGCAAAATTATCATACCCCACCCGGGCAGAAACGACACTGACCGGGATATTCGTAGATGTCAGTAACTTTTTAGCCTCATCTATCCTTTTAAAAATTATATAACCGCTGATAGACATTCCTGTCTTCTTTTTAAAAATCCGGGATAAATAATCCGGATTCAGAAAAACCAGACGGCTCAGTTCATCACGGGTCAGATTACTTTGGAAATGATTGTCTATATACTCTTTTATCTTATCTGCAAAATCAGATGACTTCCCGCTCTCATTATTATAACCGGATGCTTTCATCAGCAGATAATCTACATATTCAAGCATGTTATGAACAGACAGGGCCGCTTTGCTGTAGAACATCATATTTTCTTCATTGTCAAACAGCAGATGTGCATATACATGAACAGAATCCAGATAGGAATAAATCATCTGAGTGATATCTATTCCAAACTGTTGCAGATTTCGTGAACTGAGATAATTTTTTTCTTCAAGTTCTTTAAGAAAATACCGGACGGCTTTTTTCAACTCTTCCGTTTTTCCTTCCCGAAGAAATCCGGTCCAAATACTCGTATCCGGATATATCCTGGGCATATTGACCGGCTGATATGATGCTAAAAGCACAATATTCTGATCATTTCTGGGAGCATCCAGCATCATTGCATTTATATTCTGAATATCGTCAAATACCAGATCAATAACACTCCACATACCTATGCCCAAAAAGAATTTTTCCTTCCTGTCTTTCATACATTTATCGAGTTCAGCTGTAAAAAACTGCACTGCTGATTCCAGTTTACTGTTTTCCGTATTCATGTAGGCTTTTAACACAAAAACTGTTGTGCTTTCCGAGATACGCTTTCCGATTTCAAAAAAGACGCATGGCTGCTCCTGATCCGTCTGCTTTAATGCTCCGCAGATATCAATTATATTTGCTTCAATGCATGCGGCTGTAATACTCCCAGGAGTATACGCCTGGACAATTACAGGCAGAAATATCATTTCTCTGATATATGTCAAACCGCATTCATCAATAAATGAATCCAGCGAGATACTGTTTTTTAAAATGCTCCCCGTTATAACACAGCTCCAGAAGTGTTCTTTCACCTTCTGCTTATTCTGTTCCCAGTACTGGTTGGTTTGCTGCATCCGTTCATTTTCTTTCATCTTTACTGCATTTTCCAAAGCCTTCCCAATGGCACGCTCTAACAAATTATAGTCAACCGGTTTTAATATATATTCCAGACTCCCCAGCTCAATTGCCTTATGTGCATACTCGAATTTGGCATAGCCTGTCAGAAATATTACCTGAACTCTAAAATGTCTTGCCCTCATCCAGTCAACAAAATCCAGCCCCGTCTCACGCGGCATCTCAATATCGCAGATAACAATATCGATATCATGTCTCAGAAACATCTGTTTCGCAGCTGTTACCCCCAGGGCATAAAACACGTGCTCTATGTCTACAGATTCCCAATGGATATTCTGTTGAATCCCCTGGATAACGTGAAAGTCATCATCAACTATCAGCATATTCATGTACATTTCTCCTCTGGGCATGTCCATCCGAAGGAATATGGATTTCTACCACAGCTCCATTCAACGGACTGTTATAAAAATGGATTTTTGCAAGGCTATTGTATGTAAATTTTAATCGCTTTATTGCATTTGAAATACCAATGTGATTATTTTCATTTTCTGCATATGTATCTGTATTTTCTAATTTCTTCAGAAGTTCCGCTGAAAAGCCGGGGCCGTTATCCATAATACAGATACTCGCATAATCCTGATTATTAATGTTCTCCGAATAAACGGTTACAGTTAGCATAAGTCTGTCATCAAAACTCATGGCATATTTCACTGAATTTTCTACAAAAGTCTGAATAATCAGAGGCGGGATTTTCACCTCTCTTGACTCATCATCCTGTTCAAGGTAATATTCAAAAGCCTGTCCGAAACGAAGCTTCTGAATTTTCAGATAATGTTCAATATGTTCCAGTTCCTCCCATAAATATACTAAATTCCGTTCATTATTAAATAAGTATCTCATATACCCCGCTGTCATTGCAGCCATCAATGAAGCCTGGGAATATTGTTTCAGATCGATCATATTATAAATAAAGTTCAGACAATTCAGATAAAAGTGCGGTTCTATCTGCAGTTTTAAAGTAAGTAGGTAATCATCCGTATCTTCAAATCCCTTCCTGCATTTGATAAGATGTTCTCAAATGATGGAGGTGATACCAATAGAGATGGATGGCAATAAAATCTCAAAAA
>NZ_NFKT01000029.1 GCF_002160525.1 Lachnoclostridium sp. An169 | reverse complement strand
CCTGCCGGCTGACTGCCGCAGCAAACTGAAAAATGAGAGACTAATTTTCCCCCGGTAAATACTGGGGGATTTTCATATTTTGTCAAGATACGGATGATTACCTACTTACATTTTTACCATTTATACATTTCCATAAGAATCTTTACAAGCACATCCGTTCTATTTCGGATTTTATCCACCGTCCATTTACTTTGATTTACAACATCTTTATTCAGGTACAAACCATTTTTATATCCAATCTCTTTTGTTTTGTCCTTAGATTTTCTATCTCTTTTCTGGTCAAATGACATATTAGAAAGATTCTGATTATATCCAGTGATCGTCAAGTTACCAATTGTATGTACATAGTCCAGGCGATATTGCTTTGCCAAAGCAGCATTTCCATCTGCAATCATCTGAACCCATGAGGCTGGTATATTCTCTCCTTCTGGGAAAATATGTTCAATAGTCCATACATATTTTTTATTATTATCTCTCGCCCAAAGATCCGCATAAATTTCTTTTGTTTGATTTTGAGCTTCTATGCTACACAACATGAATCTTGTAGCTTCAGGATTTTCATCATAAACCGGCCCCCGTAATTTTTCTTCAAAAACACTGTCTGGTGCTGAAATTATCTGCAATCTATCATGAACCACTTGTACAATATCATTTCCCTGCAACATTTTCACTTCTGCAATTATATCCATAAATAACTGTGTAAGTTTTCTTGTATTAGGAACATCAGTTACATTACGGCGAACGAAAAACGTAATCAAAGCTCTAATTATTGCATTCAGATCTGAATCTTCCAGATTAAGTTTAGTCTGATTTGACATGAGGTACAACAACAAAATATAAGAAGGTGCACCAGCTATTCGGCCCAAGTCCTGCAATGCTTCTGTATATGTATAGACCTCATCACTGTTATTTACGATAACTGAATAACGCTCTGCTTTTTCAGACAAATCATCAAGGAGCCGTTTATAATTATCCTTTATCATTTTTTCGTAAATATCAAGAAGTGTTGTTCTTGTAGCAAGATACCCCAGATAGTAACGTTTATCGGTTTTAGGATATGGAGCATTTAATTCTTCTCTAAAAGCATTGTAATATTGTCTGAAAAAACGTTCCTGACCTGAATAATCATCTTGTCCAACACAGTTCAAAATATGTTTCCATTTTTCATAACTATTATCTGCATCAGAAGCATCTTCAGCCTGTGCAATTAAAGTATTTTTTATTAAATCCAATGCGGACAACGGAACGCCTCTATGATTCAATGATTCAAAAAGCATATACGCATCTTTATTTGTATCAACTTCAATTCCAACGAGAACGGCTGTCTCAAATTTACGAACAATACTAAAGAGTGCTCCCACTTCTGTTATGTTATGATTCTCATTCCTGATTTCTACAACTTCATCTTCAATCAATTTGCCGAAGTGTCTATAAGCTTTCGCGATACGTCGATTTCCAAAGTTTAACGGCTTAGCTTTTTGATCGGTTATAATCCCCTTATCATACAGAATATATGAAAAATCTTCGTCATTCATATTTTGTTTTTGAAGAAATAAACGTTGTTTGTATTCTGTTTTCTTCTGTCCATTAGCAATAAAATTTTGTCGTTTCTTGTTCGCTAATTCACATCTTAAATTGGCAAGATCATTTTGATCATCGTCATCCATTTCTGCTTTATGCTCAGACAGTTTATCATATAGTGCTGTTAAAAGTAACATCAACGTAGAAAAACGCTGCTGTCCATCAATCACCTCAAGTATTGTTCCATTTAAAGATCCGTTGTTTACGCAGATATATGACCCAAGGAAATAACCATAATCATTATCTGTAATATCGTTGAACAGCGCATCCCAATCATTGATTCCCCATGTATATTCACGCTGATATTTAGGAATCCTATAAATTTTGTCATTGTTAATTGAAAAAATTTCAGCCACGGTGGTTTGATCTACTGTTTTAATCATATTTGTAACCTCTCTACTTTTTTCTATTCTAAGATTTTAGTCCATTGCAGGCTTTTATACAAATTTCTTTCAGATTCCTACTGATATCTGCTTCCTTAAAATATTCCTCAGTGTCTCTTCCAAATACATACTCATAAACCTCTTGAACCAGTTTATATTTTTCTGTAAGTTTTTCTTCACAATCATCTCTTATGTCAATCCCGAAGCTTCTGAGAATATACTTTTTATAAATTTCTATTCTGGGCATTAAGTCAATTAAAATATTACTCTTTCCTTCCAAAAAAGCCTTTTTCTCTTTTGCATCGACCATATCTAAAAGAACAATGATTACTTCGAAAATATTAAGATACATCTTATCCTGACTAAATGCATCTCCAACATCTCGAGGTAGTGACTCAATGCTGCTTTTATAAATAAGTTTATCTCTAAGAGAAAATCCATAATAATCACTAAGTTCATCTGCAATTAGCGTTATCCAAAAACGCTCTGAATTGGTACACTGTACTTTTTGTTTCTGATACCAGCTAATCTCAGGCAAATTGATTGAAACATCAAAAAAACGATTCAAATATCTGGTTGCATCAAATTCGCTCCCATAATAATTTGAAATAGTATGTATCAATTGTTCCTTGTTCAATGATACTACAAAAATGATTCTTTCATCATCAAAATAATGTTTGATTCTTTCCAACATTTCAATTGCAAAAGACGGTTTGCAACGATCCAATTCATCAATAAAAACCACAAGCTTTTCAGCTTCTTCCACAATAATATCATTAAAGACATCGCGAACACATTCTTTGATATCTTCTTCTGTTTTGACTGCACTCAATATATCCATCTTTCCCTCTTGGAGATCTTTTATAATTGTAGCCGGATTTATCTTTTTGATTGAAATCGGCAGGGAAGAAGCAACTGCAAGCAACCGTTCACCGAGGGATTTCGTATTGATTTTCGTATTGTACGCCCCGCCACACTGTTTTGTCATTACGAGTAAGAGCGACATTAAGGGATCATTATGATCATCATACATCCACGCATTATAATAAACCGGCAAATAAATATGCTCCACTGTAGTCTCCTTTACAGCTACGCTTTCTTTTAAGTACTCATATGATTCTAAATCCTTTAATAGCTTTTCTTCCGTTTCCATTTGCTTTGCCCGGAAATATTTTAATGTTTCCTCTATCTGTCTGACAAAAAAAGTTTTTCCATCTCCCCATTTTGCATCCAAACTAATAAAAGCGTTTCCTTCAATCAATTCCAAACCTTCTATAAATTCCCGGATGTCTTTACCCCTATCAAAAGTGTCTTCTTTTAAAGATGTCCAGACATTTATATCTGTTGCCTCCTGAACATATTTTTTCATTTTTAACTTCGGTCCTCCTGATTATCGAATATACTTAATTTATTTTCTCATAGAAAGACTTGGAGTACAACCATCTATCTTGCATTTTACTACACCATTTTCTTTCAAAATAACGATTTTTGACACTCCCAAACAAAAAGTAAGAGCCCGCAAAACCCTTGTAAAATAAGGCTTTATGGGCTCTTACACCACAGGACAAAACCACCCCAAACGAGCCAAAAGGTGAATGTTCATTTTTTAAGATTTTGATTTTACAAGGTTTCTGCGGGCGCTGACTTTTTGTCTGGGAGTGTCAAATGGTGTGGTTTTTTGCGGAAATGGCGTAGTAAATGGCATAGTTAAGAGGGAAGACGTTAACCCTGGGGACATCTAGGATTATATTATGAGTGATTAATGCAAAAAGCGTTAAATACGGACAAAAATTATAGAGAATCGGAAAAATTTTCAAGGGTATAGAAAGAAGGTATCGGTGGCATTGAGAGATTCAATAAAATTATATCAGGATGTAGAAATGAGATTGAAGAAATAACGGCGGCATGCTAGAATGGCAACATGGGAAGCTATAGAGCCAGGCGGCTTACCCTCTGATTTTCGGAGGGGCTAACCCTCCGGACGAAAGAAAGGAGGGCGATGCCAATGTATGTTACATATGCTGATCTGATTCAGCTTTTAATATTCATTGTTGCCCTTGTTAGTCTTATTTATGAGATTTTCAAGGATAAAAGAAAATAGCCGCCAACTACTGCGAATAGCTGACGGCTAATGTCGAAAAACATTTAGCTTAATTAAATTGTACAAGGGTAGGTCGCTTCTATGGTTCCCCCCTTTTCTATTTTCAATATAGCATATCTGGCGGCAGGATTCAAGATATTGTGAAAAAAACGACGGCGTACATTTAGTGTAGTGAGTCATTTTTGAAGCAAATCAAAAAGTTGTAAATGCTAAGAAAGTCCGTAAAATAAAGCTTTACGGGCTCTGATGCCACAGCCCCCACCACACGGTAAGCGGTGAGTGCTAGTTTTTTAAATTTTCAGGATGTCACGTTTTCTCTTACCACTCTGCAGGGATTTCCGTAAGCGATCACATTGTCTGGTTACTACAGGGGCTGTCCGTGTTTTGCAGAATGCAAAAGAACCGTCTTCTTTTTTCTCCCCGAACCGCTCCGCTGCATTCATCGGATGAAACGCCGTATATATCTGAACATTTGGTGCGATCAGGGCATTATCACCTATCCTTATCTCATTGTCATCTAAAAACGTAAAGTTCATATTCACTTCACAGTTATTTCCGAAATAAATGTTATTGCCGTAATCAACATAGAACGGTGCTGTTATCCAGAGATTTTTTCCTCTTCCTCCCAGAAGTTCATTTGAAATCCGCTCCTTTTCCCGTACATCAGCCGAATCCGCCCGGTTATAGTCTCTTACCAGATCCTTTGCCCTATGCCACTGCCGCAGGAGCTCTGCACCACCGTAGTCATAAAGCTGCCCGGCAAGAATTTTCTCCCTCGTCATACTGCTTCTCCCCCTTCACCGCATACACCTCAATCCTACGAAACGACTCAAAGCAGGTCCCATCCTCCTGCCGCGTCTTTTCTATCATCGCTTCCGTTACCTCCCGAAGAAACGATTCCTTCATGTTCTCCGGAATATTTTTGATAAACGGCACGATGCTCGGCTGTTCTATCCATTTTGCCATTTCCTCAGCGGAAGGGAAGAATCTATCCCGGTTTGCGATTGAGACCTGTATTTTATCAAAACCTTTATCCGATATCAGCTTTTCATACTGCGCCTCTGAGGGCATAAACCAGGGCCATTCAAAATTACGGAAATATTCCGCGTACTTTTTCTCCGCCATCTTCCTCTGAATTACCTCAAAAAAGTTCCGGCAGTTTCCCTCTCCGGCAAAGCTCCAGAGGATAACTCCGCCCGGCTTTAGCGCTTTATAAGAACTCCGCAGCAGTCTCTCGTGGTCTTTCACCCAGTGCAGGGCCGCATTGGAAAATATCACATCAAATTCTTCCTTGAAATCCATCTTATTTATATCCAGATGCAGAAATTCCAGATTATCCTTTTCAATCTTCCCCGCCGTCTCAATCATTCCCGCGGACGCATCAATCCCCACAGTCCTTCCCGACGGGACCAGATCTGCCAGTTGTTCCGTAAGGATGCCGTCACCACATCCCAGATCCAGGATCCTTTCATTTCCCTTCAACACAAGCCGGGTGATCAGTTCCCTTCCCCACTCTTTCTGGTGAGTGGAAGCCCTCTTATACTTTTCCCCGTCAAACTCAAATGTTCCCATATCCGTTTTTCTCCTTATTTTCGTTTTTTCTCGTTCTTTTCTTGAATTATACTATCGCCAATGATATAGTTCAAATATATGATTTTTATAAAATATATAAATTGAATTTATAGGAGAAGTCATGGATACGTTTGAGAATCTGTCAAAGTATAAGATCTTTCTTGCTGTTGCCGAGAACAAAAGTATTTCGAAAACCGCGGGGCAGTTATATCTGTCCCAGCCCGCGGTCAGCATTGCTGTTAAAAAGCTTGAAGAAAACCTCAACACCACACTGTTTCTCCGCAATCCCAAGGGCGTGGAACTGACGGAAAAGGGACGGGTACTGTATGACAGTGTAAAAAGAGCCTTTCACATGCTCTCTGACACAGAAAATGCGCTCCGTTTTCCGGAACGAACCGGATATCTGCGGATTGCCTCCAGTAATGTGCTATGCAAGCATTTCCTTCTTCCTTATCTGAAAGTATTCACCGGGAAATATCCGAACACGGATGTGTCCATCACCTGTACCTCTTCGGCACAGGCATGCGCCATGCTTAGAGAATGCAGCATCGATCTCGCTCTTGGGGCAAAGCCGGAAAATACAGGGAGCGCAGAATATCACTCGCTCGGCAGGATCGAGTATATTTTTGTCTGCGCTCCTTCATATTTTCAAAAATTAAACTGTAAAAATGACGATATATTTCAATACGGCAATATCATGCTTCTCAACAGAGACAATGTTTCCCGGCAGCACATCAATGCTTATTACAGCCGGAACAATATTGAGCCGCTTCATATTCTGGAAGCCAGTGAAATGGATCTCCTGATCGAATTTGCCAAAATGGGAATCGGTATATCCTGTGTCGTCAGGCAGTTTGTCTCAGAAGAATTAGCCTCCGGCGCTCTCATGGAAATCGAGCTGTCTGATCCGGTTCCTCCGCGCGAGATCGGGTTTTTATACAACCGGATTCAGCCCTTTAACGACAATATCAGCCGGTTTATTAACACAACCCCGTTTACTGCTTTCTAGCACGCCGTTTTAGCCTCCATTATTAATAAGTACCGTTAATAACTGTTGATATAAATTTATAATATATCAACATGTTTCCAACCTTTCCCGCCGGTGTTATGATTACGGAAGAATGGAGAGATCATAATGAAAAAAGAAGATTTGAAAAAACTGATCGACACCGCTGCCGGACGGATTCCGGCTGACACTGTAATCAAAAACTGCCGCATTGTCAACGTATTTTCCGGAGAAATCACAGAGGGGGACATCGCCATTTGCGGAAATCAGATCGCAGGCATCGGCGACTATGAAGGGAAGGAAGTGGTTGACGCAGAGGGGCGTTTTGCATCTCCCGGTTTTATCGACAGCCACATCCACATCGAATCCTCTACGTAAGCCCGGAGGAGATCGGACGCCTCCTTGTTCCCCACGGCGGCACCACGATCATCGCCGACCCTCATGAGATCGTCAACGTCTGCGGAATCCGCGGTCTGGACTATATGATGGATGCAGCAGAAGGTACGAAACTGGATATCAAATATATGCTGCCCTCCTGTGTTCCCGCCACGCCTTTTGAGCACGCAGGCGCTGTCATCAATGCGCCGGAGATGAAGGAGCCCATCAAAAGGGAAGGGATCCTCGGGCTCGGCGAATTCATGAATTTTCCTGGTGTCATTCAGGCGGACGACGCTGTTCTCGACAAGCTGATGACTGCCAAAGAGGAGGGAAAGCTGATCGACGGACACGGCCCCGGAATCACCGGGAAAGAGCTGAACGCCTATGCCGCCGCAGGAATCCTCGCGGACCACGAGTGTTCCACTGTGGAAGAGATGAAGGACAGGCTTGAGCGGGGCATGTATATTCTCTTAAGACAGGGATCCGCATGTCACAATTTAAGAACGCTCCTCAAAGCTGTGACGCCGGAAAACAGCAGAAGATGCCTGCTCTGCTCCGATGACCGTCAGCCAAAGACCATTCTCCATGAAGGTCATCTGGACAATCATCTGCAGATCTGCGTAGAGGAAGGACTGGATCCTGTGACGGCGATCCGCATGGCCACCTTAAACGCGGCAGAGTGTTTCCGTCTCTATGACAGGGGCGCAATCGCGCCGGGGTACCGGGCGGACATCGTTCTCCTTGACGATCTGAAACACTTCCATGTCAACCGGGTCTGGATCGCAGGAGAGCTGACCGCGGAGGAAGGAAAATATCTCCCGGAGATCCAGGTTCACGACATTTCTTCCGTGAAAGGAAGCGTTGTTGTAAAAGACTTCTCAAAAGAGAAATTTAAAATGCATCTGAAATCCGGTCACGTCAACGTCATCGGCATCATGCCCGGCGGTGTTGTGACAAAGAAGGAAACTGCAGATATCCGTCTGGATGAAAACGGAGAATTCATCCGTGATCCGGAAGTGGATCTTGTAAAGGTTGCCGTTGTAGAGCGGCACCAGGGAACCGGAAACGTAGCCTGCGGATTTCTGAAAGGATACGGGATCCGCAAAGGAGCCGTAGCACTCTCCGTGGCCCATGATTCCCACAACATTATCGTTGTCGGCGTCAGCGACGAAGAGATGGAATTCGCTGTCCGAAGCCTGATTGAGCAGGAAGGCGGTATCGTTCTTGTAAAGGACGGAAAGGTAATCGAGAGCATGCCTATGCCAATCGCCGGACTGATGAGCGACCGGAGCGGCGAATGGGTGGATCACAAACTTACGGATATCCATGAGAAAGCATATACCGAGCTGGGCATCAGCGGCGTGGAACCGGTCATGACACTGTGCTTCATGTCCCTTGCCGTAATTCCGGAAGTGAAACTGACGGACATGGGCCTGTTCGACGTAACCACATTTTCCTTTATTCCCACGGAAGCATAATCCTCTCCGTCTTCTTTTCATCTGCCCGGATATATATAAAAAACCGGCAGAGTATTTTCTTCAGTGAATACCCTGTCGGTTTCTTTTTGTCTTTCTGTTATTCAGTTCTCTCATCTTCCCGTGTACCTCTTACCATTATTTCTTAAGCAGACGGTACACTTCGTATGCGCTTGTATTGCCGTTCATCATCATAAGTCCGGCGCTGATTGTTGCAGCATTCTCTTCCAGATATTTTCTCAGTCTTTCTTTCAGGGAAGTCTTATTCCTTCTTGCTCCTGCATATGCGTTGTTATTTAATGCGATTGTACTCATATCAATCTCTCCTTTTCTTGTTTAGGTGTTTTCTGTTTACGCCTATTATAATAGCTCAGGAAATCCATGGAAAACAGTCTGTTTTTTGACTACTTTTAAGTCGATATTGACTTATTCTTCTGTTTTCTGTATTGTAAAAAGAGGGAAATACAAAGAGAAACCATTCTCACAGGGAAGGAGCGACTGACATGGCACAGCCATATTACGAGACATTTCAGGAAATCAATGAGCTGGGAATCCAGCTTGCTTACTCCACAACACCGGGCGGATACCATCCGCTTCACTGGCACGAGGAAATCGAACTTCTGTATCAGCTCAACGGAGACGCCACCATCCAGATCGAAGGGAAGAAATACCAGATACCGAAGAAACATCTGACAGTCCTTGAGTCCCGCGAGGTACACAGCACATATACATACAGCGATACATCCATGTTCATATGCGCCCACATTTCCCGGAAATATATGGAGAAATATCTCCCGGACATCGAGCTTTACCAGATCCACTGCATTCCCGATGAGATCACCGACGAACAGTTTCCGGAATACCTGGCCGTCTGTCAGCGCATGGAAGATCTCACCCGTCTGTACATTGAAGACGCGCCTGCATTTCTCATGGAAGCAGAGGGGATCATCATGCAGGTGCTTGCCCATCTGTTCCGCTACTTTTCTGTCAGAAAAGCTGCAAATGCATCTCCGGTAGACCGGCTTTCACTGGATCGTATCCGCAGCGTGATTTCCTATGTGGAAGAACATTTTCAGGAGCAGATCTCTCTGCAGGAGATCTCGGACCACCTGGGACTTGGCAGGGAATATTTCTGCCGCTTCTTTAAGAAAAACATGGGCATGTCCTTTCTCCGGTATGTCAACGAAGTCCGGGTATCCCATATCTATCAGGATCTGCTCCGCACCGACGCGCCTGTTGCCGAGCTGGCGGAACAGAACGGCTTCCACAACCAGAAGCTGTTTAACCGCACTTTTAAAGAGATCTACGGGTGTACGCCCTCGGCTGTGCGAAGACAGCAGTCCGCCCCTCTTCCCGCAAAGGGATAATCTGCAGGCATCTCACGTAAGCATGGGCTGCAGGCATCTCACGATCTGCTCTATGGTTCTCACAAATGTATCCGTGTCTGCCGACGGATTCGCCAGAAATGCATGATAAGTACCCTGGATACAGTATGAAAGAAGTATATTTTTCTCCACATCGTTATAATCCGGATATTTCCGGAAAATCAGCTTTTTCAGCTCCCGGTCAAGCTGGTTTCCGAAGTGGTTCTGCTCTTTTCCGGAAAAGAGGATCTTAATCAGCGAGATCTGGGACATGAAGGCGAGGCAGAGCCTGCGCGTAAATTCATCGGAAACTTCAAATGTATACTCTTCAATATGTTCGACACTGCGGATAATGGACGTAATGGTCTCATGCTCCATCGCTTCTGACAGCGCATAAATATCTGTATAATGAGAATAAAATGTTGATTTATTGATACATGCAATAGCGCACAGCTCCTTTACCGTAATTTTCTCCAGGGGCTTCTTTGACCGCAGTTCGATAAACGCGTTTTTGATGGCTTTTTCTGTCTTTTCAATCCGCAGATCCGTTTTTTTCTCCAATATATTCTTTTCTGTCATAATAAGACCGCCTCCTTCTGATACTTTTACTGTATATCCCGTATTTCCCTCGTTTTTATCGTTTCCCGACAATTATCAGACATAAGTTGTTTTTCCAACTGATATCCGAAATTGTCGGTGGACGTTTTCACCTGCACTCGTTAAGATGATTATACGATAAAAAGCAACTGCTGTCGATTAACTATATTATGCAGCCAGGAGGTATCTTATGGATTTTTATGGATTTTACACCGGAAAGATTTTTGATGCATACCGCTATCTCGGAGCACACGCGGCAGATAAAGGAGTGACATTCCGCACATTTGCCCCCTCCGCCTCGAAAATATCGGTAATCGGGGAATTCAGCGAGTGGGAGGAAATGCCCATGGAGAAAGTGCATGACGGCAATTTCTGGGAATATTTCTCCCCCAAAGCCGCTCCCGGAATGATGTACAAATACCGGATCTACGACCAGTCCGGCCAGTGGATCGACCACTGCGATCCCTATGGATACGGCATGGAACTGCGCCCGAATACCGCATCCATCATCCGGGATATGAACGATTTTACATTTGACGACGCGGTCTGGATGAAGAAGCGGAACGTCTGCTACGACAGGCCCCTGAACATCTATGAGATGCACTTCGGTTCCTTCCGCAAGCCCTCCGACGAACCGGACGCCTGGTACAGTTACGCGGAAATGGCGGATATTCTTATCCCGTATCTGAAAGAGAATGGATATAACTATGTGGAAATCATGCCCCTGGGAGAATATCCCTGCGATGAATCCTGGGGCTACCAGGGCACCGGATTCTTCAGCCCCACATCCCGGTACGGCACCGCGGATCAGTTAAAAGCTTTCGTAAATGCCTGCCACAGAAACGGGATCGGCATCATCCTTGATTTCGTACCGGTTCATTTTGCTGTGGATGACTATGCCCTGGCGCGCTATGACGGCACCGCACTGTATGAATATCCCCACTCCGCCGTGGGTTACAGCGAGTGGGGGAGCTGCAATTTCATGCACTCCCGGGGCGAGGTGCGCAGTTTCCTGCAGTCCGCCGCCAACTACTGGCTCACGGAATACCATATCGACGGACTGCGCATGGACGCCATCAGCCGGATCATCTACTGGCAGGGCGATCCGGCAAGGGGAGTAAATCAGAATGCCGTGGAATTCGTAAAATATATGAATGGCGGCCTGAAAAAGCTCCACCCGTCCGCTATCCTGTCAGCCGAAGATTCCACCTGTTTTCCGGGCGTGACGAAAGACATTGCCGACGGAGGACTGGGCTTTGACTACAAATGGGACATGGGATGGATGAACGATACCCTGGACTATTTCCGCACTTCCCCGGAATACCGGAGTGAAAATTACCACAAGCTTACTTTCTCCATGGCGTACTACTATGATGAGCGCTACCTGCTCCCGCTCTCCCACGACGAGGTTGTCTATGGGAAAGCGACGATCCTCCAGAAAATGTACGGGGACTATGACATGAAATTTCCGCAGGCCCGGGCATTCTATATGTATATGTACGCCCATCCGGGCAAGAAGCTGAATTTTATGGGGAATGAGATCGGACACTTCCGCGAGTGGGACGAAAAGCGCGAGCAGGACTGGAATCTTCTTGAATATCCTGCCCATCAGAATTTTCACAGATTCATGACAGACCTGAATCATTTTTATCTGGAACATCTGGCTTTTTCCGAACAGGATTACAGCCTTTCCGGTTTCCGCTGGCTGGAATGCAACGCAGAAGATCTGTGTGCCTACGCTTTCACCCGCATCGGGAAAAAGGAGACGGTCACGGCAGTCTTTAACTTCTCTGACCGGGAACTGGAAGATTTCTCACTGGAACTGCCGGATACGGGAAGGCTGCAACGGATCTTCACAAGCGAGCTTGCCTCTTACGGAGGAAGAGAAGCCAAGCTGCAGAAAGAACTGCTTCCCGATCCGGATGAAAACAGGTTTCATTTCCGGCTGAAACCGTTTTCCGCGGAATATTATCTGAATGTACCGGAGAAAAAATAAATTTTCAAAACCGTCTCATTGCACTGTACTCTCTTCCCCGGTATAATCAGGGCAGGAAAACATACAAACCAGGCATGAAATGTGATTCACCGCAGGCATTGGACATACTACGTACAGAAGCTTTACAATGTAATTATCATGTTTCAGCAAGGAGGCCATATATTATGAAATACACAAAATTGGGAAATTCGGATCTGAATGTCTCGCGGATCTGCATGGGATGCATGGGATTCGGTGACGCAGCACACGGACAGCATTCCTGGACTATCGATGAGGAACACACGCGTGAAATCATCCGCCGCGGGCTCGAACTTGGAGTGAATTTCTTCGATACCGCAATCGCATATCAGAGCGGCACAAGCGAACAGTATCTCGGACGTGCCCTGAAGGACTTTGCAAAGAGGGATGACGTAGTTGTGGCAACAAAATTCCTGCCGCGGACGGAGGACGAGATTGCTGCGGGAATCACCGGGCAGCAGCATATCGAGCAGATGATCAACCAGAGCCTTAAGAATCTGGGGATGGATTATGTAGATCTGTATATTTACCACATGTGGGATTATCAGACCCCGCTCTATGATATTATGGAAGGGCTCAACAATGTGGTAAAAGCAGGAAAAGCCCGCTATATCGGCATTTCCAACTGCTTCGCATGGCAGCTTGCCAAAGCGAATGCACTGGCAGAAAAGGAAGGATTTGCAAAATTCGTATCCGTTCAGGGGCATTACAATCTGATCTTCCGGGAAGAAGAACGGGAAATGGTTCCGTTCTGCCGGGAAGAGAATATCGCTCTCACACCCTACAGCGCACTTGCCGGGGGGCGTCTGTCAAAGCACAGGGGAGAGACATCCAAACGCCTGGAAGAAGACAGTTACGCCAAACTGAAATATGACAGTACGGAGGAACAGGATCAGGTCATCATCGACCGCGTTGCCGAACTGGCAGAAAGAAAAGGCGTATCCATGACCGAGATTTCCCTGGCATGGCTCCTGACCAAAGTGACTGCTCCGGTTGTCGGCGCTACAAAACTTCACCATATCGAAGGCGCCGCAAAAGCAGTGGATCTCGAACTCACCGAAGATGAGATCACCTATCTGGAAGAGCCTTACGTTCCCCACAGACTGGTTGGTGTGATGGCTCAGAATACACAGGTGTCCGCAAAAGATGACCATGTGTGGAGTACCGGGGAGCAGAAGATCGGTGAAAACTGATCCGGTGTGAAAACCGATCACAACCGGCACTGAAAGATAAAGTCTCTTTATTTACAAGGCCACGCCGCTTTGGAAAGACGCTGAATATGAGCATGCTCAGTTATTTTCTTTCCATAGAGAATCTGAAAGAAGACAGCCGGAAAGCCTGCGCACAGATCAGGGAGAACAAATACATCGAAGGACTGCAGGCAAAGGGGTATGACTGCGTAAAAGGATACGGAATATCTTTCAAATATACAGTTCACATTCTTTCCGCTCGGAACATACCTTTTTCAGCATGGTATTCACAGCAGCCAGCATTACGCTGTTAACCTTCCGCGCAGAATGAGGGCAGACAGAAATACAACGCATACAGGAAATGCAGACTTTGCTGTCAACCTTTCCCGGATCATCTTTATCGATTGCCTGTACCGGGCATTTTTCAGCGCACAGCCCGCATTTTACACATTCCTTCGTGGGCTTTGGCACCATCCCGGCTCCGCCGCCCTTTTTGTACGGGCGATTGCCCGGGATCTCCGGTTCCGAAAAATCCTCTGCTTCCAGCTTTGCCCTGATTTTATCGGCAAAATCATGAAGTTCTGCCTCATCCTTTGCATCCGGCCGGCCTGCTGCAAACTGCCGTGCAATCGAATGTTCCGCGATGGCAGCGACTGCTGATACAACAGAGAATCCGGCCTGTTTTGCAGTGTCCTGCAGTTCAACAAGCGTGTCTTCATAAGCACGGTTACCGTAAACACAGACAAGAACGGCCTTCGCCCCGTTTCCCCGGACAGCCGCAAGGCGTTCTGCCGCCGTCCCCGGCACACGTCCTCCATAGGAGGGAACAGCAATTACCGCCACATCATTTTCCTCCAAAGAAACTTCAGAAAAATCCGTTCTGCTGTCAGTAAGATCAACCGTCTGAACTTCTTTTCCTATCTCATTTGCCAACATATCTGCCGCTTTTTTTGTTCCGCCAGTAGGGCTGAAACAGATTTCATATACTTTCATCTCTGATTTCCTCCTATTCTTCCTTTTTCCCGCTGCCTGTCTCAGTTTTTCATCTCCGTCATCCGAAAAACTTCCTCCAGGCTGTTATATCTGTTATCCGGCTTCTGCCCGTCACTTTCTCTGACATATTTTCCTTCACCGCCGTCTTCTGCCAGTTCCAGAACCAGCGGCTCTCTGAAAATATTTCCGTCGCAGGACATCACCTGATCAATAAACTTTGCATCCTGGCGGACATCAATGCAGATCAGCGGATGCTGCTGATTCTGCCGTACTTTCCGGACATACTGATAGATTTCCTGTGCCGTCTGCGACAGGATCTCGTTTTTCCCGACCAGAAACGCGAACTGCGGCTGCAGAGCCCTGATTCCCGACAGCCACATTCCATTCAGGATATTCTCCCGTTCCTGCTCTCCATAACGGGAATAGATTCCGTACAGCATTCTTGCCTTTCTGAGATTCCGGCAGTTTTCCGCCATATATTCATCGTCCGGAACGGCAATCATTACATTTCCGCAGCCGCCTGCTGCACGGATGAATACCGGAGACATTCTTCCCCTGTCCGTGTAAAGCACAAATGCACATTCTGCCTGTTTCCGCAGAACTTCCAACAGCATTTTCTCTGTATTTTCCGACATTTTTCCTTTCAGGAATACCAGATAGCTATAAACGCCCAATGCGGTTCCTTCCCGGAAAATCTGCAGATAATCTTCTGTCCGTATCCCCGGCTCTTCCGAATTTATCCGAAGCGCCAGAGCCCATGGAACATGGAAGCCTTTCTTTTTTTCCGTCTCCCGGATCGTTTTGACTCCTTTTGTACACCCGTTATATCCCAGGTTCATTCCCAATGTAAAGAGGATATGTCTGTCTACATTTGAAAGGATATCTTTTGCCAGGTCATAATACGCGCTGTCCTCATTCTGCAGTATCGTCTGGACGTCTCCCAGAAAACGTTTCTGGAAACTTCCTTTTGCAAAATTCACCCCTGCATCCACCAGATTGCGCACAGAACGCCCGGGGGAATTCTGTGCGTCTGCAATCGTTTTTCTTACCACCGAACCAATCAGGATCCGGTTAATATCATCTGACATTTATGCATCTCTTTCCCACAATTTATCCGCCTGCGGCTTCCAGTTTTCCGCATATGGAGTACATCTGTCGCAGAGTGTGTCAACCTGTTCCGGCGCCTCGTAATCCGTAGATTTCGCACCGGTATCCTTTACCATCTTCCGCAGTTTTTCCGGATTTTCAAGCATCGGACAAGGTCTTAACATATTTTCATTGAACGGCTGTCCGTCATGGTATGCCATAAAAATCGGGCTCTTGAGCGCTTCAAGCAGCGTACAGTTCCTGATATTTGCATTGGAATAGTGAATAAATACGCATGGCTCCACATCGCCGTTTGCCGTAATATGAAGGTATCTTCTGCCTCCCGCGATACAGCCGCCCACATACTCCGCATCGTTCTGGAAATCCATGGAGAAGATCGCCTTCGTCTTCCGGAACTCCCGGATCCTGCGGTAGACTTCCGTCCTCTGCTCCGGAGTGGGAAGAAGCTCCGGCACTGCGCCCTGTCCTACCGGCATATAATGGAAGAACCAGATGAAGAGCGCGCCTGCCTCCATGATCATATCGAAAAATTCTTCGCTGCTGATATCTTTATAATTCTGGCTTGTATAGCAAGCAGAAATTCCAAACGGAAGCTTGTGCTCTTTCAGCAGCTTCATTGCCTTCATTACCTTTTCATATGCTCCCTGGCCGCGGCGTCCGTCATTTGCCATCTCAAATCCTTCCAGACTGATCGCCGGGACAAAATTCTTCACACGGAGCATCTCCTGACAGAACTCCTCATCGATCAGCGTGCCGTTTGTAAAGCTTAAGAACTCACAGTCTGAATGCTTCTCGCACAGCCTGATGATATCTTTCTTCCTTACCAGCGGTTCTCCGCCTGTGAAGATATACATATATGTACCCAGTTTCTTGCCCTGGGAAACGATAGAATCCAGTTCATCCAGTGTCAGATTCAGCTTGTTGCCGTACTCTGCCGCCCAGCACCCGGTACAGTGAAGGTTGCAGGCAGAGGTGGGATCGAGCAGAATCGCCCAGGGAATGTTGCATCCCTCTTTTTCTTTCGTACTCTCCTGGATAGCACTTCCGGAAAGACTTGCATTTACGATAAAATTCTGGAAAAATGTGTCGCGCACACCCTCATCCAGATTCCAAACCTTCATAATCAGCTCATACCAGTTATTTTTCTGGTCAATGGCACTGTGAAATGCCTTCCTCTGACCTTCATACCATCCCTCAGGCGCCACTTTGTCTACCATATCGAGGAGCTTCGGAATATTGGTCTCCGGATCCTTCCCCAGATACTTCCACGCCTGGTTCAGTGAGGCAGCAATCGCTGCATTTTTTGCTTTTTCCACAAGACTGTTCATTAAAAAAGACCTCTCTTTCGTATTGTGCTGTTTATTTATGGTTTTTCTTAATTCAGAAATATTTTAGGTCTTCCGGGCAAAAAAATCACCGGGCAAAAATCTTCCGGTGTCAAAAAATCGGACAGTTTATAACAAATTGTTACATTTTTTGACACTTTTCGATTTTTGTCCGGTTTTCACTCATACAATCCCCGCCGTACTCTCCTCCAGTTTCTGCTTCGCCGCCCGTATCTCCGCGACTTCCGCCTCCGTCACCTTATCCAGTCTGCACTTCGACACCATTTTCTGCAGGGTGCTGCTGTCCGCCTTGATCTGTTTCTTCCTCTGTTTGTCGAGCTGTTTTCCCATGCTCCGCACCGTCTGCTCTGTCTGGTTAAGAAGCCTCTGGGATTCGTTCAGAAGCTCGGCCGCATCCAGGCGCACCTGATCCTGGGCCGCATAGTTCTGAGCGTCGTGAATCGCCTGCTGGATCTCGTCCTCGGACATCCTGTCGTTTGCCGTGATGGTAATGGACTGTTCTTTTCCCATATCCAGATCCTTTGCAGAGACTTTCAGGATACCGTTGGCATCGATATCAAATGTAACCTCGATCTGGGGCACGCCCGCAGGCGCAGGCTTAATCCCTTTCAGCTTAAACTTGCCGATCGACTTGTTGTCTCTCGCCATGGGACGTTCTCCCTGAAGGACGTTGATCTCCACATTTCTCTGAAACGGCGCCGCAGTAGAAAAGATCCGGGAATATCTGGTGGGCAGGGTCGTATTTCTCCCCACAAGCCTGGTGGCAACACCTCCCACCGTTTCGATGGAAAGGCTTAAGGGTGTCACATCGAGAAGGAGCAGTTCCTGCCCGGTCCCCGCCGCAATCAGGCCTTTGCCCTGGAGGGTGCTTCCCATGATCGCCGCGCCCTGGGCAACACATTCATCCGGGTTGATATTTTTCGAAGGCTCTTTTCCTGTCAGAAGCCTTACCTTTTCCTGTACCGCCGGAATTCTCGTAGAACCTCCTACCAGA
Organism: Lachnoclostridium sp. An169; assembly: GCF_002160525.1. Taxonomy (GTDB): domain Bacteria; phylum Bacillota; class Clostridia; order Lachnospirales; family Lachnospiraceae; genus Mediterraneibacter; species Mediterraneibacter cottocaccae. The sequence continues at coordinate 42,892 of NZ_NFKT01000029.1, read as the reverse complement.
AGGACACGCCCCAGCTGTGACGGCTGGATATGGGCGTCATTAAGAGCATTGCGCACCGGATCCGCTGTTCTCTCGATCAGATCGTTTATCATTTTTTCAAACTGTGCCCGGGTCAGCGTAAGGTCCACGTGGACCGGTTCCCCCTTCTCCATGGTCAGATAGGGAAGAACGATCTCCGTACTCTGGGACGCCGACAGCTCCTTCTTTGCCTGCTCGGCTGCATCCCTGACCCTCTGCATGGCTGCAAAATCACGCCGCACATCGCAGTGATACTGATTCCGGATCTGATCCACCAGCCAATCCGTTACCCTCGCGTCAAAATCATCACCGCCCAGATGGTTATCCCCGGCCGTTGCCAGAACCTCGATAACACCCTCGCCGATCTCAATAACAGACACATCAAAGGTTCCTCCTCCCAGATCGTAGACCATAACCTTCTGGGGTTCCCCGTGGTTCAGCCCGTATGCCAGCGCCGCGCTGGTAGGCTCGTTGATAATACGCAGGACATTCAGCCCCGCGATCCTGCCCGCGTCCTTGGTTGCCTGTCTCTGCACATCGTTAAAATAAGCCGGCACGGTAATCACCGCATCGTTCACTGTCTCCCCGATAAACTCTTCCGCATCTTTCTTAAGCTGCATCAGAATCATGGCGCTGATGGTCTGGGGCCGGTAGTCTTTTCCGTCAATCCGGCATACCCAGTCCGTACCCATCTGCCTCTTGATGGAGCTGATCGTCCGCTCCGGATTGGTCACTGCCTGGCGTCTTGCACTCTCTCCCACCAGGCGCTCTCCTTTTTTGGTAAATGCAACAATACTTGGCGTAGTCATGCTGCCGGATGATGCCGGTATGATAACCGGCTTGTCATTTTCCACGACGGACACACAGCTGTTTGTCGTCCCCAGGTCGATTCCTATTACTTTTCCCATTGTGATATAACCTCGCTTTCAATCTGTAAAAAATAGTAACACACCGATGCCGGAAGTCAACGGATTTTAGAATCATTTCATTGAATGCACAGATATTTCACACTTTTCCGCTGCATTTGCCGTCATTCTATCCCGTCCGACAGGACAAAATGATTTCTCTTTACCCGGATCAGACCGTCTTTCTGCATCCGTCCCAGCTCATTCGAGAGAGCCGACCGGTCCACGCCCAGATAATCGGCAAGCTGCTGCCGGTTATAGGGAATATCGAACTCTGCCCCGCCGCACTGCAACGCCTGCCAGGACAGGTAGGACAGTAGGCGCCCCCGGATGGTTTTGGAAGATGTATGGAAGATTTTCCGGGAGAGATTCAGGTTTTTCCTGGCGGAAACGGCAAGCAGATTGCGGATCAGCCTGCTGTGGGAGCCGCAGGAATCCGGACAGGTTCTGAGAATCCGCGCCACGTTCAGGAACAGGATATCCGTCTGTTCCGCAGCTACCACACTGACCATCAGCTTCTCTCCCGGAACACATGCATAAGTCTCTGCAAATATTCCTCCCTGCCCCACATGGTCCAGGATCGTCCGGTTACCCCATACATCGTCATTTTCAATAATCACGCTGCCGGAGATCACAACGCCCAGCGACGTGACCGTATCTCCCATATGAAGGACCGTCTCCTCTTTATCAAAATGTCTTTCCTCCGCGCCGAGGCATTTCAGCATTCTCTCTGTTTCCGCTGCATCTGTTCCCTGAAAAAGAACCGTTTGCGACAATTTCTGGTAATTCATTTTTTCTCCTTTTTTGTTGTTTTAACAACAGAATTCTCCGTATGTTTTTATTATACTCACATCACAGAGCCGCACAAGGCTTAAATTTTTTTCAAAGGAGACAATACAGTATGGAAAATAGAATGTTCTGTTATCAGTGCCAGGAAACCGCGGGATGCAAAGGCTGCACCATGTCCGGCGTCTGTGGGAAAACACCGGATGCCGCCGCCATGCAGGATCTGCTCGTATATGTGACAAAGGGGCTCTCCGCAGTGACCTCGCAGCTCCGCCGGGAGAACAGCGGAGAAGGCGGAGACACCGGAAAAATCTCCCCGGCGGTAAATCATCTGATCACAACAAATCTTTTCATGACCATTACCAATGCAAATTTTGATAAAGAAGCCATCACGGCAAAAATCCGGGAAACGCTGGAAGTAAAAGAAACGCTTCTCTCGCAGGTCAGCGATACTGCCGTTCTGCCGGAAGCTGCCCTGTGGAAAGGCAGTGAAGATCAGTTTGAAACAAAGGCAAAAACTGTTGGCGTTCTTGCCACAGAAGACGAGGATATCCGCAGTCTCCGGGAGCTGATCACCTATGGGCTGAAAGGGCTCGCCGCCTACACGAAACACGCAAACGCCCTGCTTGCAGACAACCCGGAAACGGACGCATTTATCCAGCACGCCCTGGCTGCTACTCTGGATGATTCCCTCTCTGCCGACGACCTGGTTTCCCTTGCCATGGAAACCGGAAAATACGGAGTGGACGGCATGGCTCTTCTGGACAGAGCCAATACTTCCGCCTACGGAAATCCGGAGATTACCCGGGTAAAGCTTGGCGTGGGAAACCGCCCCGGCATCCTGGTGTCCGGACACGATCTGCGGGATCTGGAAATGCTTCTCGAACAGACGCAGGGAACCGGCGTGGACGTATATACCCACTCGGAAATGCTGCCCGCCCACTACTATCCCGCATTTAAGAAATATACGAATTTTATCGGGAATTACGGAAATGCATGGTGGAAACAGAAAGAAGAGTTCGAGAGCTTCAACGGTCCTGTACTCATGACAACCAACTGTATCGTGCCGCCAAGGGACAGCTACAAAGACAGACTGTACACCACCGGAGCCGCAGGATATCCCGGCTGCCGCCACATTCCGGGAGGCCCGGGAGAGAAGAAAGATTTCTCCGTCCTTATTGAACATGCAAAACACTGTGCACCGCCCACTGAACTGGAGCAGGGAGAGATCACCGGAGGATTTGCCCATGCACAGGTTCTCGCCCTGGCAGACCAGATCGTTGAGGCGGTAAAGTCCGGCGCCATCCGCAGATTCATCGTCATGGCAGGCTGTGACGGACGGGCAAAGTCACGGAACTACTATACCGATTTTGCGAAAGCACTTCCGAAGGATACTGTAATCCTGACCGCCGGATGCGCCAAATATAAATATAACAAACTTGACCTCGGAGATATCAACGGAATTCCCCGCGTCCTGGACGCCGGACAGTGCAACGACTCCTACTCCCTGGCAGTCATTGCCCTGAAATTGAAGGAAGTGTTCGGGCTTGACGACATCAACGAGCTGCCCATCTCCTACAATATCGCCTGGTATGAACAGAAAGCGGTGATTGTCCTCCTCGCTCTGCTGTATCTGGGTGTCAAAAACATTCATCTGGGGCCAACGCTTCCCGCTTTTCTCTCGCCCAACGTGGCAGATATTCTCGTAAAGACATTCGGCATCGCGGGGATCGGGACTGTGGAGGATGACCTGAAGGTGCTGTTATAATCCCCTCCTCACCGTCACCCGCACGCCGTCGGCAATATTTTCAATCTGCAGCTTCATCCCGTGGAGCTGCAGAATCCTTTCTGCCAGATACAGCCCCAGGCCGAAATGCCTTTCCCCGGCAGTTTTCTTCTCTTCGCTGTATTTCTCCCTGCTGCGGCTCCTGTTTCCGGTGTAGAACATCTCGCAGACATGGGGCAGATCCTCCGGGGAAATATTGTCTCCCGTGTTCTCAATCACACATTTCTCCCCTGTCAGACAGATACGGATCTCTCCATCCGGACGGTTATAGACGGCTGCATTTGACAGAAGATTCCGGAATGCCAGAGTCAGAAGCTCCCGGTCACCTTCCAGGAAAATATCACTTTCATAACTGCATAACACTCTGATGTGTTCTGCCTGCTCCGCAAGCCCGGAAGTCTCATCTTCCAGAATCTTCCTGAGTGACACCTGTTCTTTCTTTATCACCAGTTTTTCCGAATCCAGCCTGGAGATACGGATCATCTCTTTCACCAGACCGTCCATTTCCTCCGTCTGGCTGATCATCTGCTGCAAATAATAATCCCGTTTCTCCGTGTCGGGATTGTCCAGAAGATTCTCCGCAAATCCCCTTATCACACTCAGAGGAGTCTTCATCTCATGTGCCATGGCGTTGGTAAAATCCCGGCGGCGCTCCTCCATCTGCGCTCTCTGGCGGTAGGTGCGCTCCATCGCAATAATCAGAATGACCGCACAGGCCGCCGCAAAGAGGAGACTGCCCAGGTAGACATATTTCAGATAATCCATGGCTGCCAACCAGGGATGAGCGTTGGAACGGACGAAGAGCGTGTAGTACGTTCCAAACTCAGACAGTTCTTTTTCTGCAAGATCTCCGTCCCCGACAGCATTTCCCGATTCGTTTTCCGGATGCGGGATCCAGATCATCCGCTGAGCACCTGTTTCAGCCAGCTTCTGCTCCTCCGCATAGACTGCAAAATCTCCATTTTCCTGATATCCGGAGCGGATCTTCTCCGGGAAAGGATCTTTCTCCTGTTTCTCCTTCCACTGCCGCCACAAATCTGTGCCGGGATCCTCCTGCCTCTGTGCGGCTCCCGGCAGAAACAGCGCCGTTCTCCAGTGATTTACTGCGATTCTGTCAGATGTGTCCCCTGTCTGAATATCTGGATTCTGCCAGTACCACTCTGTCTTTGTCGCATATTCTCCCGGCTCTGTCAGGCTTTCGTAATTTTTCATCACCGCGATAAGACGAAGATCCTCGCCATTGCGTGTCAGATAAAAGTTCATTCCGATTCCCGAATCCGGGGCTGTCCAGTATTCCGCCAGTGTATTCAGATCGTCCTCCGCCATATATTCGTCCAGATTAAAGGTTCTCTCGTATTCATTTCCGTTCTCTCCGTAAATTGCCGCCACCAGCAGACTGCATGACTTGGCGGCAAGCCTCCCCTCACTGTCATATATCCCCGCAGAGAGCAGATGATACCGGGAATTCCAGCCTGCAAGTCCTCTCCCGATGGCAGCATAAAGGCTGTCTGTCACACGTTCCTCATCTTCTGCCATCCCCATCTCCTGCAGGGAAATGATTCCGCTCTCCGCATTCTGTTTAATCTGCTCTGCCACCGCGGCAGCATCGCTTTGAAACTCAGCAGCGTAACTCTCCTGTACAAGCCATGTCATAAGCCCCATACTCAGCAGATACAGGGCAGCAAAAGTCAGTATCGCTGTTCCCCGCATTTTTCTATTTGTCACCTTCTTTTTCCTGCCTGTTTCCCTCTCTTTCCGGTTTATATCCTTCTTCCTCATAAAGACACCTCCAGTCTGTACCCGGCCTTCCGCTCGGTCCGGATCCTGCACCCGCTGCCTTCCAGGGCTTTCCTGAGCTTTTTGATATGATTGTCCACCACCCGCTCATTCCCCTCGAAATCATAGCCCCAGAAACGGATCAGAAGCTGCTCTCTGGTGAATACCCGGTTCGGATTCTCCAGAAAAAAGTGCAGAAGATCATACTCTTTCGGCGGGAGCTGTACCACATGCCCCCGGATCCGGACTTCCCGTGTACGGAAATTGATCTCCACACCGCCTCTCGTCAGCCTCTCCATGCTCTCCATGGGAAGTTCTCCCCGCATCCGCCCCATCATCGCCATGACTTTCGCATACAGCACAGGCAGGGAAAACGGTTTCGTTACATAGTCATCTGCCCCGGAAGCATAGCCGCGCAGTTCATCCTCCTCCATCACCCGCGCTGTGATGAAGAATACCGGCACGTCGCTTAACTCCCTCAATTGTCTGCAAACTTCAAACCCGTCTTTTCCCGGGAGCATAACATCCAGGAGAACCATCTGCCAGGAATCCCGCTCTGCCATCTCAAGAGCCGTCTCACCGTCATGGGCTTCCCTGACCTGCCATCCCTTTCCCGTAAAATAATCATTCACCGCTTCCGCCAGAAGCAGGTCGTCCTCCACAACAAGCAGCTTAGGCTTTCCGCCGTTTTCCGTTTCGTTCCTCATATCCGTCCCCTCACATTCAGCCGTTTTCTTTTTCTGTCTTTATGATACAGGATCATTATATCTTTTCTGTATCCTTTTCGAAAGACAGCGGGCGCATTTTCCAAAGAAAACCTTCCCGAAGGGAAAACTGTGCCGGCATGCGGACCGAATCCGCTGCATAACGGTATTTTCCTGTTCAGAGAATAAAAAAGATCAATTTTTTGCCCGATTATGTTAATTTCGTCCCTCTTGACATGTAGTGCTATATTATAAGTGTAACAAAGAAAAAACGTAGTTCAGTGATTGGAGGAAAAGATAAATGAATACTTTAAAAGCTGAAAGAAGAGACATGTCAATCAAAGCAAAAAAACTCAGACGTGAGGGATTTGTTACGGGCTGTATATTTGGCCGTGAAATGAAAGAAAGCATCCCCCTGAAGATGGAGAAATCCGCAGTAGAACGTCTGCTCAAGGAAGAGGGCAAAGGCGGACAGGTGATGCTTGAAGTAGAAGGTCAGACATACGACGCGCTGATTAAAGAAGTAGATTACAATCCGCTCAAAGGCCAGGTCGATGAGATCGATTTCCAGGCTCTCGTAAGCGGTGAGAAAGTACATTCTGTTGCAGAGATCCATCTGGTAAATCTGGACAAGCTTGTTGCAGGAGTGCCGCAGCAGATGCTGCATGAAGTTGCATTCAAAGCACTTCCGTCCGCACTGGTAGAGAAAATCGAACTGGATGTGGGAGATCTGAAAGTCGGAGATACAATCCGTGTGAAAGATCTTGACATTGCAAAAGATAAAGATGTTGATCTGTCCACAGATCTGGAAGCAACTGTTGTAACAATTACCGAGGTTCATGCATCAGCTGCTGACGTAGGTGAGGAGACAGACGAGGAAGCCGCTGCAGAGTAATGCCCCGCTTTCGGTCATCTGTTGGATCATATAAATAATACAGAATCATAAATTTTATAAATTCTGCGCCTGCAAAGGCGCATCGAAGGTCCCGTTTCCGGATGAATCAGAGATATCCGGAGGCGGGGCTTTCTTTTGTTTTTCTTGTATTCGCCCCGGTTCTGACTTATACTTAGACCATAAGGGTTAAGCACTATGTTCACCGTCCGAATAATAGAACCAGGGGGTAAAATATGGCAAGAACAGTGGGAATCGGACATCAGGATTTCGAAACTGTCCGTAAAAAGAATAACTTTTATATTGATAAAACCGAATTCATCCGTGAATGGTGGGATTCCGATGATGCTGTAACACTGATCGCACGTCCCAGAAGATTCGGCAAGACACTGAATATGAGTATGCTGGAAAAATTTTTTTCGGCGGAACATGCCGGAAAAGGGAACCTCTTTGAAGGGCTGGCGATCTGGTCATATGAAAATTTCCGGAATATCCAGGGAAAATTTCCTGTTATTTTTATCAGCTTCGCCAATGTAAAAGAAACTACATTTGCCCAGGCAAGAGAAAGTATCTGCCGGATCATTCAGGAAGTCTATGACCGCCATGCTGATCTGCTGGGAACCGATCTCCTTACTGAAAATGAAAAAGCAGAATACAGAGCAGTCTCGCCGGTTATGAATGACAGCACTGCCTCTGTCGCGCTGCGGAAAATGTCGGATTATCTGAGCCGCCGGTATGGACGAAAAACAATTATTCTCCTTGACGAATATGATACCCCGCTGCAGGAAGCATATATCAACGGTTTCTGGCAGGAACTGATGTCATTTATGCGTTCTCTGCTTAATTCCACTTTTAAAACCAATCCCTATCTTGAACGCGCAGTGATGACCGGTATCACAAGAGTCAGCAAGGAATCCATCTTTTCCGACCTGAACAATCTGGAAGTTGTAACCACGACATCAAAAAAATATGCAGACAAGTTTGGGTTTACGGAAAAAGAAGTTTTACAGGCATTAAAAGAGTACGGCATGACGGACAGAGAAAAGGAAGTCAAAAAATGGTATGACGGCTTTTCTTTCGGCGATATAACAGATATCTACAATCCCTGGTCCATCATCAATTACCTTGATAAAAAGACAGCAGCCCCCTACTGGGCAAACACGAGCAGCAACAGCCTGATCGGGAAGCTGATTCAGGAAGGAAATATACAGATAAAAGAATCCTTTGAGCAGCTGTTAGACGGACAGACAATCACTGCGGAACTGGATGAACAGATCGTATATGCCCAGCTGGATCATGATGAAAGCGCAATCTGGAGCCTCCTCCTTGCCAGTGGTTATCTCGCAGTGAACAGTATCCGGACCACTGTATCTGAATATGGGACATGGAGGCAGCTCTATGAATTAAGGCTTACCAATTTTGAGGTTAAAATCATGTTCCATAACATGGTGCGCAGTTGGTTTGCTCCCGCGGCCGGCGATTACAATCTGTTTATCAAAGCATTTCTTTCCGGAGATGTAGAGACTATGAACACCTACATGAACCGGGTTGCCGGCAGGATATTCAGCTATTTTGATGTAGGAAACGGTTCAGAAGGACACGAAGAACCCGAACGCTTTTACCATGGTTTTGTGCTCGGGCTGATTGTGGAACTGATTGACAGATATGAAATCAAATCTAACAGAGAAAGCGGTTTTGGAAGATACGACGTTATTCTAAGACCCAGAAATTCAAATGACCATGCAGCAATCCTGGAATTCAAACTATTTGATGCCAGAAACGAGGATTCACTGGAAGATACCGTACAGCGTGCTCTCCTGCAGATCGAGCAGAAAGGATATGCCACTGAACTGCTGGAAGCAGGAATCCCGGAAGAGAATATCAGAAAATACGGGTTTGCTTTTCAGGGGAAAAAGGTACTGATCGGTGAGGGGAATCAGGAGCATTCATGAAAATGCTTCTTTTCAGAGGCGTGCAGAAAAGACACAGAGCAGCTTTTCTGCACGCTTTCTCCGTATATGATGCAAATAAACCAAAATTTTCCCAGCTGCTTAGCTTCTATTTCTCATCGCAGACCTGGAAAATATAGAACTTAAGATAATACGAATCTCCCGCTCCCCAGAGAATCGGATGATCCGGCGCCTGGGTGCGGAACTCCACCTGCCGCAGGCGCTTATGTACATTTCTCGCCGCCTGCCCGATGGTCTGTGTAAACAGTTCGTAATCCATGAAATGAGAGCAGGAGCAGGTTGCCAGATATCCTCCGTCCTTCACCAGCTTCATCCCCCGCAGGTTAATCTCGCGGTATCCCCTGACCGCTTTCTTAATGGAACTTCTCGACTTGGTAAACGCCGGGGGATCGAGGATCACCACATCATATTTCTCTCCCTTTTTCTCCAGTTCCGGAAGCAGGTCAAAGACGTCCGCGCAGAGGAATTCCACCCGGTCCTCCAGGCCGTTGAGCGCCGCGTTTTCCCTCGCCTGGGCGACTCCCAGCTCGGATGCGTCCACACCGGTCACATGCGCTGCCCCCGCCATGCCTGCATTGAGGGCGAAAGACCCCGTGTGGGTAAAGCAGTCCAACACCCGCGCGCCCTTACAGAGCTTTGCCACAGCCTGGCGGTTGTACTTCTGATCCAGGAAGAATCCGGTCTTCTGCCCGTCTTTTACATCCACATAATAGCGCACGCCGTTCTCCACGATCTCTACTTTTGTATCAAAGGGTTCTCCGATGAAACCTTTGTACCGTTCCATTCCCTCCTGTTCCCGGACTTTCGCGTCACTCCGTTCATAGACGCCCCGGATGTGGATGCCGTCCTCCTCCATCAGCTCCTTTAAAATATCCACAATCATCACCTTGAAGCGGTCGATCCCAAGTGCCAGGGATTCCACCACCAACACATCAGCAAACTTGTCCACCACAATTCCCGGCAGGAAATCCGCTTCTCCGAAGATCACCCGGCAGCTCGACGTGGCCACTACTTTCTTCCGGTACTCCCAGGCATTCTTCACCCGCATCCGGATAAACGCTTCATCCACCTGCGTATCCTTATCCCGGGTCATCATCCTCACGATCAGCTTTGAATTCCGGTTGATAAATCCCCGTCCCAGCGGATATCCGTCAAAATCATGGACGAGCACGATATCCCCGTCCTCAAAATTTCCGACGATGCTCGCCACCTCATTATCATAAATCCAGGGGCCGCCCTGCTTCAGAGCGCGCCCCTCGCCTTTTTTCAATGTCACAATCGCATTCTCCATGGTTTTCCTCCCCGCATTTCTTTTCTTCATCTAACTTCATACTGAATGGTATCCCATTTTCTCTGATTAATCGTGATATGCACATTCGCATATATGTTGGCAGATCAATCCCCAAACGTTCACAAATGCTCGTTTCCTTCAGCTTCGAATCGTCATCTGTCCGAAATTGAATTAAAGTGCTGGACATAACATCATCTTTCTGAAATCATTTTACTATATTTTTATGCATTTGCAAACATTTGATTACCTGTATTTTCATCCCGCCTGCATCTTTCCGGGCAGGTATTCCGGCAGCCTCTCCGGCAGATATTCGGGCAGTTCCTCCGGCAGCCATCCTTCCATGGACACTACCGGCATATCGAATCCTTCTGCCCGCGCTTTTTTCAGGAAATCCTCTCCCGTGCCGTCCCGGAGCAGAGGATTTACACAGACCAGCACCGGCGTCTGCGCCCGCAGTTCCGCCATTGCCTCGCGGATGGAAAAAGCAAACACCGGACTGAATGATTTCCTTCCGAAAAAGAGGCCGAGTTTTATGGCAAAATCCATATCTGATTCAACAATAAGCACATTTCTTCCCATAGTCATTCTTCCCCTTCTTTTTACTGTTTTCGATATTCTGTATTTTCCGATATTTTATATCCCTTCTGATATTCCGTATTCTATCAGCGCAAAGTTACCCGGCAAGCACAATGCGCGTCTCAAATTTGTAACTTTGAATCCGTAACTTTATGCGCCAATATTTCCGCGCGTTTTTCCCCGAATGTGGTATGATATAATTATTCTCAGCGATATATGGATCGCTTTATTGGAGGTTTACTATGGACAAAAAATATGAAGCACTTTTTACACCTTTCCACATCGGGAATTGTGAGATCCGGAACCGGGTAATCATCCCCGCCATGGAAGGGACCAACATCGTGGACAACATGATGGGTCCAAAGCTCAACGAGAAGAGTCATGACTACTATGTGGAGAGATCAAAAAATGAGGTAGGGCTTTTCATTCCGGGAATGATCCCCGTCTATTCCATGATGATAGGAAAATGGCTGCACAAAAGCCCCAAAGTTTTCGAGCAGGCAAAGCCGCTCATCGATGAGATTCACAAAAACGGGGCAAAGATCTTTTTCCAGCTGGGCGCCGGATTTGCCGGAAGGAACTACACGCTTCCCGCACAGATGCTCAAAATTGCCGGAAACAAAGCGCTGAAAACACTCACCAATCCGTTTCTTCATCTGAACGAGATGATGGTTGCCCCTGACGAGGGGCTTCCCATGGTATGGGCTCCCCAGTACACATCCCGCCAGCTGACGGTAAAGGAAATCCGACAGTATATTGAAGCTTACGCCAAATCCGCCCGGCTCTGCAAGGAGATCGGTGTGGACGGTGTGGAGGTGCATGCAGTTCATGAGGGATACCTGATGGACCAGTTCACTACAGAGTACACCAATCACCGGACAGACGAGTACGGCGGTTCCTTTGAAAACCGCTACCGTTTCCCTGTGGAAGTAGTCCGGGCGATCAAGGAGGAATGCGGCGAAGATTACCCGGTGATGCTCCGCTATTCCGTCACGAGCAAAGTGATCGATTTCAAAGTCGGAGCTGTTCCGGGAGAAGAATTTACAGAAAAGGGCAGGGACATGGCAGAGAGTGAAAAAGCGGCAAAATATCTCCAGGATGCCGGCTATGACGCGCTCGATGCGGACAACGGGACCTATGATTCCTGGTACTGGGCGCATCCTCCGGTATATATGCCGTTAAACTGCAACCTCTCCGAAGCGGAGCATATCAAAAAGTTCGTGGATATCCCTGTGATCTGCGCGGGAAGAATGCAGGCGGATACTGCTGCCAGATCTATCGCCGAGGGAAAACTGGATGCAGTTGCCATCGGAAGGCAGTTCATTTGCGACGGTGAGTATCTGACCAAAATCAAAGAGGGACGGGAGGAAGACATCCGCCCGTGTATTTCCTGCCACAACGCCTGCCTTCCGGTCGGATATACGAAGAACTCCGGAGCCGTCATGGATATGGCGGACGCTGCAACTCAGGGGCACTGCGCACTGAATCCGATTTCTTTTGAGGAAAAGAAATACGCCATCCGAAAGGCCGGGACAAAGAAACGGATCGCCATCATCGGCGGCGGTATCGGGGGAATGGAGACGGCAAGGCTCTGTGCCCTTATGGGACACACTGTTGACCTGTATGAAAAAACAGACCGGCTCGGCGGAGTATTTATCGCAGCCGCAGCCCCGGACTTCAAAGAAAAGGACAAAGAACTGATCGAATGGTACCGCACGCAGATCGGCAAGCTTCCTGTAAACGTACACCTGAGTACAGAGATCCGTGACCTCAAAGCCGTAAGTGCCGATGAGATCGTCATCGCAACCGGAGCAAAGCCGAGAACGCTGAACCTGCCCGGATTCAAGCGGGGAATTGAAGCCATTGACTATCTGCTTGGAAAGAAATCCGTGGGAGAGACGGTCGCTGTCATCGGCGGCGGACTGACCGGCTGTGAGATCGCCTATGACCTGGCAAGAAAAGGGAAGAAACCATTTATCGTGGAGATGACCGACTGCCTGGTAAATGCCACCGGAATATGCGCCGCCAACTCCGAGTGCTTAAGAGACCTGATCCGCTATTATAAAATTCCGGTATATCTGGAAAGCACACTTCAGCAGATCAATAAAGGCAGCGTAACCATCCTGACTCCGGATGGGGAAAAAGAACTATCCTGTGATTCCGCGGTTCTGTCCGTTGGGTATGTTCCGGGGACTCCCCTTGCAGAAGAATCCTCCGAACATGTCCACATTCTCGGCGACGCGGCAAAAGTCGGGAACCTGAAGAATGTAATATGGAGCGCTTACGATCTGGCGTTCTCATTTATCTGAAACATGCAGTCTCGGAAATTATACTGTTCTTCCGTTTCTCCATATATCCCGGGACATCCATTATCCCAAGGCATCCATTATCCCAGGGCATCAATACTCTGCGGGCAGTGTACCTCTCACTGCCCGCGTCTGCATCCATTTCACTTTTTAATGCCGCCCATCTCCGTTTTTAAAGTTTTCCCCTTAGAAATAAGTTCCTAATTAATTTGTTATTTTCATTATTCATCATATCTCATTTATTTTTTCTCTTTCATCATTTTGTCTTGATTTTTTATCTCTTCATGATATTATATAAGAAAGAGGAGATGAACGAATGGGAACACAATCGACAACAAGTTTATTAAAAGAGAATATTGCCGATATTCTAAAGATGGAAGGTCAGCCCCTCTCCATCCCCACGATCAGGGAGAAACTGCAGGCGCGCGGCATCACAGACTACCGGCAGGGACATCTGGCCGGATCTCTCCATCAGATACTCGACATGCCCGGGTACATTTCACCGGAACGGGGATGCTACCAGTATATCGGCGGTGCCCCATCCGAAAAGCCTGCCTATTCCCCGACTGACAGGCTCTTTGAGGTTTATTCCCGGGCAGTGAAAGAGGCGTCCGATATTGTAAATGGAATCGACATTATCTCCAGTACCGAAGATGACCTCAGGGAAATCATGACGCTTCGGGATATTGTCAAAGAGACACAGCTTCTGCTGGACCGGATCGGCGCCCTCTCTTCGAAACACGCAAACCACTCATGAAAAAATATTTGCAATACGGTGAATGAATATGGAACAGACCTGTCATGTAATTGATCTTTATGATCCTCTCGGCGCTCTGGCGTTTGCATTTCATCACTCCGGTTTCCATGTGATCAAAAGCCTGGATTCCGTAAACGAAAAAGAGCTTCCGATCCTCACCCGGAATAATACCGCACAGCTCTGCCCCGGAGAGGAAATTGAAAATCTCATTGAAACAAACAGATGCAAACCGGATATACTCACTTCACAGATTTACTGGACAGTATCTTCCGGCTCAGAAAAGCCTTATCCCGAAAAATCAAACCTGGATGAGATTATTTCCGCTGTACAGAAATTCCGCCCGGCATGCCTGGTATTTGAAACACGGATGAGATTTAAAAGCTCCCGGGCATTTGAAAACTTACTGGATCTGCTCTGTGAAGACAGATACAGCGTATTCTGGGGGCTTCTCAATCCCCGGGAATATGCCGGCATTCCGCTGAAAGAGAAACGCCTGTATATTATCGCGCTCTCCGAAGCCCTTGGAAAAGAGTTCTCGTTTCCGGCGCCAATCGGGATCAAAAGAGATCCGTTTGATTTTTTAGAGCCCGGCAAATCCTACACCCATTCCGAAAGGGTAAGGCATTCCTGTACAGAAAGGGGCATATACAACTGGGAAAACGGTACTTTCCGACTGTCTGATACCGTAAACAACAGCTTCTACCGCCCGGTGGTAAACGACGGGCACGGCGCCAGATATCTGACGCTCCGGGAGATTGCAAGACTGAAAGGATTTCCGGATGACTATTTCCCGGAAAACAGCAGCAATTCCGAGCTGGAACAGCCGCTGCGCCAGGCAGCTAACGTACATATCTGCCGGATGATTGCAGGGAGCATACAGAAACTGCTGCTTTCCGGTGCGGAAAATTTCACGGAAGAACCGGAGACTTTGCCGAAGAGCAGCACTCCCGCAAAGCCAAGAGATACTGCTGCAGAAACAGCAGATTGCACACAGATTACAGATATAACGGAGGAAACCTTGGAAAGAAGATACGACGTTTTTGTAAGCTCGACTTACGAAGACCTGAAAGAAGAAAGAAAAGAAATCACCCAGGCAATCCTGGAATGCGACTGCATACCCGTGGGAATGGAAATGTTCCCCGCTTCCAATACAGAGCAGTGGAAATTCATCCAGAAAGTGATCGACAAAGCCGATTTTTATCTTGTAGTGATCGCAGGGAAATACGGTTCTGTCATGGAATCAACGGGGAAAAGCTATACCGAAATGGAATTTGACTATGCAGCCCAGAAGGGCAAACCGATCCTTGTTTTTCAGCACAAGAATATCAACAAGCTCACCAGAGAAAATACGGAAACCGATCCGCAGAAAGCAGACGCCCTCGAAAAATTCCGCGAAAAAGCGCGACAGAACCGCATGATCCGGTTCTACACTGATAAAAATGAGCTGAAGGCAGCTGTCTTAAGCAGTCTTCACAGCCTCAAGAAACAGCAGAATTCCGGCGGTTGGATCCGTGCCGAGGACGCGGGAAAATGTGTGGGAAAAGCAGAAGGCACAGAGACTGTTGCTCTCAAAGCAGAAATTGACCGTCTGAAGCAGGAAAATAATGAACTGAGGCAGGAAAAGGATACGTTCCAACAGGAAAACGACAAGGTGAGACAGGAAAACACTGCGGTCAAAAAAGAAAATGACAGTCTCAAGCACACAAACGAGGCACTTTCCTCAAGAGTCAGGGAAACACGGGAAATTCTGGAGCAGATGAAAGATACGTTTGCCGGACTGGGAGAACAGGTCAGACAGTTGCTTCGTTGAATGGATTGACCACATTCGTATACGAATTTTATATCGTTTCCTGCATTTTCAATGTGTCTAATGTAAAGACTAGTGGTTTTGAAAGTCATTTCACCGTGGAATTTCGGTCCAGAATTATAATCGATCTTGGAGCATGATACCTATAAAGTAACGAGAGCCCCACTCCGCTATAACAGCCGAGAGGGGCATCTCCTGTATGTATTTACTATTCCTTTTTACCCCAACCTATTACTCAATCCTCTGTCAAGTCTCCTCCACGACAAAAATCTGCCAATTCAAAATCAGATTCATGCTGCTTCTTTCCTGAGCGAAAAATTTCATCATACCAAGTCTCGTTACCATCGATAATTCTAACCTTATCTCCACATTCCGGACAAGTATACCAAGCCCATCCATCAAATTTTGTCATTTTAGCACCACACGTTTTACATGTAGGATATTTACTCACTATTGATACCCCCTATCGATAATCTGAAATGGAACTGAGAAATTTTACCGAAACAAAGTATGGATTATTATTATCTCCCAGTTTCTCAATCAGCGCTGCGTCACCATCCGCTTCTAAAACCTTAAATTGCTCATTCTCTTTGAAAAGAAGCCCTTCATTGCTTTGTCCTTCTCTATTTACCGTGTAGATAGCGGACGCTTTTTCCTCAAGTTTCTTTTGCTCGAGCTTCTGTGAAACCTTATTTTTTATCATTACCACTCCTGCAACAGCACCTCCTCCAAATATAACGCCTCCTCCAAAAATCATTCCTACAAGGTTAAGAGGTCCACCAACCTTTTTCGACCAAGTCGTCATTACCTGATACAATCCTAAATTACTCATCTTCCCTCTCCTCTCTATTTTTTCTTTTTAATTATTGCTGCAAGCCAAGCACCTGCTGCTCCAAGCAAAACCGGAGCGATGACTGGCACTACTAAAGCTTCTGCTGCTGCCGCCCCCACTAATGCAACAAGACCACCTCGAATTGCTGCACTATCCAGTCCGGCCTTTGTTGCTCCTTCTATAAACGCTTGCGCCTTTTTTTTATCCGCATCTGAAAGTTCATCAGAATTCAAACATAAGTTAACTGTAGATATCAACACTTCATCGTCTGGCCGTTCTGCCATTTCATAATCTAGAACAGCTCGAATTGCAATATATTGTGTCTTGCTCAATGCCGTCTTTTTATTCTCAAGATTACTAATTGTCTGTTTAGTAACACCTATAAATTCGCCAAATTCGTCAGCTGACCACCCCCCAGCCTTACGAATTAATAAAAGATTATCTTGAAGCTTACTAATTTCATGCTCCGTATAGTTTTTCATCGATTCACCTCCCATTTCTAAGATAGTATAAAATTTTTATCTTGTCAAATATTTTTACTATTTCTATTTTTTTGACAAAAAAAAGACTCCTTACCTATTCAAAAAGCAAAGAGTCTTTTTTAACATTCAAATCACAACCACAACTCCATGTTATCCAAACCACGAAATCAACTCTATCCCAAAAACATCCAAACAGCCCACTCAACTTATTCACATCCAAATTGGCGACTCAACTATCTGATGAGTGTCTTGGATATGTTTTGTCAATGCAGTTTTTTCCTTTATTATGGCCTGACGCTGTCACCAATGAACTGCCAAAAACAAAGGAAATATGGCATTTTCCGTCGATTACTCCTTCACCCGAGACATCAGAACTACCGTCTCAACATATTCAATATTGTCCAAACCTTCACTCCCTTGCAATAGTAATAATTATGCTCTTAAATAAACTACTCTGCAATTGCATTCATTATCTCAATTTTAAGCGTTTCATTTTGTTCATATGTGCCGTCCATAATAGCCGTCATTATTTTGTGAAGAAGTTCTTTACTTATTTTCCCGGCAGCAACATGATAACTGATATTTTCTGTAATTGACATAAAGTTTTTTGCAATTCCCATGTACCCATTAAATAATAGAAATTGCAACGATAGTGTAATGGCAAGTCTTTTATTGCCGTCAGCAAAACAATGAAATTCGCAAGTGCAAAAAAATAAATGTGTCAGCTTATCCACAAATGTCGGATAATATTCATCGTTTTGTATATGCTGCAAAACACTGGCAAGCTTTCCGATATCCAGGGATTCATAGGTTCCCCCGCCACTATACTTAATCGTCTTTTTATGTATTACCTTTGCTTGTTCGAGCGTTAAATAAATGATCCCATCCATTTAATCACGCTCCTTCAACCTGCGTAAAACCTCTTGATTTTCCTGCATCAGCTTGTCCAATTCATCTCCGGCAGCACCCAAAAATTTTTGATATTCTTCTTTATCAAGAGGTTGTATATACTCTGATAATTGATAATGAAACGCATCCCTTAGTGCCATATCACGACTTGCCATTTTTACCCGCCCGCGTTGGATGAGTGGCTTCCACAGTGCCATATTTTCAAAACATCTAAACACTTCTTCTGTTTCTTGTTGTGATAAAATGTGGCCCACTCGTTCATATTCACGTTTTATAGCATCAGCAAGGCCGCTCTCATAAGCCGCTATAATATCCAATATTTCACTATAAAAAGTATCTCGAACCTTCTCATTTGCTTTTAAGTCCAAAATTTTCTTATATTCTTTTGCTTTTTCCTTAAATATGCTTACATATATCATATCAGTAAAATGGGCATATTTATATCGGTTATCTTCCACATAATTTTTTAACGCATCAGTAAATTGCCTGCGATAATTATCTTCTTGCAAAGAGGAGTAAACAAAGTCTTTATCCCTCTGATTGATATATTTCGTTCCACCACCGGTTTTACGGTTAATAAGGTCAATAACTATATCCAACATTAACTGTCGCAGCGCTCTAGCCTTATCACTTTCAGATAAAAGCATAGCCATATTTAAAAATGCGCGAAAATCAAACACTCCAAGCACTGTTGTTTTGGTAGGGACATAAATGTCCTTACCAGAATTTTTTGCAGATTCTAAAAAAGCTTTTAAATTTTTCCCTCGAAGCACCTGATATCCATTTGCACAAAGTTCTTCTCCGTTTTGTTCCAAATAACGGCTAATTGTTCTTATATCAACTTCAAAAAAATTAGCTACCATTTCACGAGTCATAAATACTTTGCCATTCCATAAAACACCGTCTATTCCTGACTTCTGTTGTATTTCTTCTATGGCAATTTCATTATTTAATATATTTTGTCTGTCTAGTCTTGAATTTGTTAAATCCTTTGCCATGCTTAACCTCCTATTTAGCAAGTCAATAAATCATCTTAAAATATTTTATACTTTCAATACCACCTTTACCTATGTAATATACAAATTACTGACTTTCAATCCACAATGCTCTGGTGCGTAATCTCTCATTACCTAATAAGTTGCTTTACCCTTCGCAACAACCAAGTTCATCCATATCCAATTCCACTTCAATATGTTTATCTATTTTAAGTTTGGAAAGCAATGCTACCGTCTCCACATGTACGCCCTGCGCGAACTGATCCACCGCCCGCACCCTCTTCAGCTCATACCCGTTCTCACACAGAAACCTCAGGTCCCTCGCCAGCGTCGCAGAATCGCAGCTCACATACACGACTTTCTCAGGCGCCATCTTCACAATCGTCTCAAGCAATGCCTGATCGCATCCCTTCCGGGGAGGATCCACAACGATTACATCGGCGTGACCGCTCGTTCCACTGTCGGCGTGCGCGTCCATTCCGCCCGCTGCGCGCCCGTCCTTTCCACGATCCGCCTGTCCGCTCTTCACATAATACTCCGGCAGCACTTCCTCCGCTTTCCCCACGAAGAACTCCGCATTGGTGATCCCGTTGATCTCGGCATTTCTCCGGGCGTCCCCGATAGCCTGGGGCACGATCTCCACACCGTAGACCTTCCCCGCTTTCTTTGCCAGGAACAGAGAGATCGTCCCGATGCCGCAGTACAGATCCCAGACCGTCTCTCCGCCTTTGAGGTCCGCGTACTCGAGAGCCAGTCCGTAGAGCTTCTCCGTCTGTTCCGGATTCACCTGATAGAACGACAGGGGCGAGATCTGATAGCGGACTTCTCCGATATAATCGGTGATATATCCCTGCCCCCACAGGACTTCATAGCTATCTCCCATGATCACGTTATCCCGCCTTGTGTTCGGACTTACGGTAATGCTTGTCATCCCTTTGATGGCTGTCAGCCTGCGGATCAGCTCCTCCGCATGGGGAATGATACCGGAGGCATTATCCCGCATCGCCTTCTCACTGGAAACATTCACCACCAGACACACCATAATCTCGCCGGTGCGGAAACCGTACCGGAGCAGGGCGTGGCGGATCAGCCCGGTTCCCTCTTTTTCGTTATAGGCAGGGACATGATACTTCCGCATATAGTCCAGAATAATCTCCAGGATCTCACGGTTTACGCTGACGCCAAGCGGGCAGTCAGTATTTACAATGATGTCATGGGTCCTTCCCGCGTAGAACCCGGTGACGGGATTCCCCTCTTTGTCGGTTCCGAAGGGGAACTGCGCCTTGTTCCGGTAGCCGAAGGGATGCTCTGATCCTACAATGGGCTCTGTCACACGGTCAAGAAAATCCGGGGCAAATCCTCCGATCCGCTCCAGATTTCCCCGGACTTTCTGTTCTTTAAACTGAAGCTGTCTTTCGTAGGACATCTCCTGAATCTGACAGCCTCCGCACTTTCTCGCATACGGACACTTCGGCTCGACGCGGTATTCCGACGGGCGGATAACCCTCATCAGTCTGGCGTATCCGTAGTTCTTCTTCGCCTTTATAACTTTCGCTTCCACCAGGTCCCCGATCACGGCATCCTTGATAAACAGCGTATACCCGTCAACTTTACCGATGCCTTCCCCGTTTACCCCGATATCCGTAATCTCCACCTGCGCCGTATCATTCTTCTGCATTTCCTAATTTCCTCCCGAAGTCCTGCGCAGATTGGACTCAAAGAGTCTGTTGTATCCCAGCCACTCGGTTCCTGTCTTTCCTTTGAAAATCTCTGTCAGTGTCTGCATTTTCGCGTCTGCATTGTCTGCCAGGTTCAGCGCCAGAGCCTCCGCCAGCGCCGGTTTCTTGGGTGAGCCGTACTCCAGTTCCCCGTGATGTGCGATGATGCAGTGCTTCAGCTCATTTGCCAGACGCCCCGGGAAATCCGGAACTGTGCGGATCGCCTCGTCGATCATCTCCACGCCGATCACAATGTGGCCGATCAGCTGTCCCTCATCCGTGTAGTCATTGTCCGGAAATGCGGAAAGTTCCCGCGTCTTTCCGATATCGTGGCAGATGGCTGCCGTCAGGAGCAGATCCCGGTTGAGGATGGGATAAGCCCCGGCGAAATATTCGCACAGATGGAGGACACTCAGCGTATGTTCCAGAAGTCCCCCCGAGAATCCGTGATGGACTGTCTTTGCCGCCGAATGTCCCTTAAATTTCTTTATAAAATCTTCATCTTTCACAAAGTAGAACTCCAGCACCTGCTTCAGATACGGGTTGCCGATCTGGAGGATGCAGGCTGTCAGCTCCTGGTACATTCCCTCCACGCTTTTCTCCGTAACCGGCATATAATCCGCGGGATTGTACTCGCCTTCCTGTGCCTTTCTGATCTGGCGGATGTTCAGCTGCAGGTTGCCGTTGTAGCTGATCACATCCCCGAACACCTCGATGAAATCTTTCTCGTCATAATCCGCAATCCCCTGGGAATTCGGATCCCAGACCTTTCCGTCCAGTGTTCCCGTCTTATCCTGCAGGAGGAGATTGTCGTACGGTTTTCCGTTTCTCGTCTCCGCCGAGCGTTTTCCCTTACAGAGATATACATTTCTGATTGTCTCTCCCTCATGAAGTCCGTTAATATAGCGCATTTATTTTCCTCTTTCTATTATTTTCTTTCTGTTTATATTTTCTTTTCTTCCGGCACGCCGCGAAACTGCCGCATCTATTCTTTACTTCCCACGGTCACGGTAAATTTTACCTCTACATACCCTTCCGCGCCCTGACGCATGCCCCGGATCGTAATCTGGGTTCCCGTCTCGGTTTCCAGAACTGCTCTCTGGTATGCTCCCAGATTCGTCACTGTCTGCCCGGAGACTTCACAGATCACATCCCCGCTCTGGATACCTGCTGCCATGGCGGGAGAATCCGGATCGACCTCGATCACATAGACGCCTTCCGGCATTCCCTGGGATTCCTGGATCTGACCGGTAACAGTCGTGCCGGATATTCCGATATAGGGAACGCTCTGCCCGTTGGCAAGGAGCTCGATCACTGTTTTGATATCGGAAATCGCATAGGCATTGGCTGTATTCATTCCTCTGTCAGCCCATATATCCGGAGAAATCAGCCCGATCACCTCGCCGTTCAGATTCAGCAGCACCCCGGTGCCTCCATCCGCGGCAGCTATATCCGTCGCTATAATATCGCAGTCGCCGTCATAAAGAGACATCTTATAAGTGCCGGAACTGATCACACCATATCCGACGCCGTCCGCATAGCCGAACATATTTCCAAGAGCGATCACCTGCTCTCCCCGTGTCATCAGATTGGAATTTCCGAGGACAGATACTTTAACCGCATTCCACGTAGCACTGGAAATATCACTGTGAGGCACACTGAAAACAGCCAGACCGGTATTTCTGTCCTGCTTTTTCAAAGAAGCCGCGTAGCTGCTGCCGTCGGCAAATGTCACTGTCCAGGACTGGGCGTCACTGCAGATGGAATTATCCGCAAGAATCAGAAGTTCCTGTCCGTTGTCCGCCGTAATCACACCGGTTACGGACCGGGCACTCTGATCCGTGTCCGCCCCCCACTGTTCCGCTGTGGCTGCCTTTTTCACGGTCACGATTCCTTTCTGCCCTTCCTCTGCCAGCTCATACATACTGTCCATGATCTCGCTGCCGCTTGCCGCATCAAGAACCGGAACCGTCTGCTGTTCCGGATCCTCGTTTTCCGCCGGCTCTGTATCCGGCTCCTCATCCGCAGGAATGCTCACTGTGTCTGGCGTACCGCGGAACCACTCCTGCGCCCATGGTTTGAGCGCAAAAAAACCAACACAGGCAAAAGCTCCCAGAATCACGCCGTATATGGCAATCCTGACAAACTGTCTGAAGAGCTTTTCCCCGCTGATCGGCTTCGGTTTTATCGTCTCTTTCAGGAAAGAATACTTCGGCTCTTTTTCAGGCCCCGGATTTTGTTCTCTGTCGTTCGGCATAGGCTCAAATCTCCTTATAACCAATAGTATAACCGATTCATTTCGAGAGTTCAATCCTATTATATTCCGCAAAAAGCCTTTTCTTTATGGAAAGAATGGGGTAAAATGAAATTCGTACCTGAAAAAATAAGTCAATAGGTGGCAGTTTAATATGAACCAGAAGACATTAACCAAATTAGAATATGATAAAATTATTGCGCTCCTCGAGGAAGAGGCTTCCTCTTTCCGGGGAAGGCAGCTCTGCCGGAAGCTGAAACCCATGACAGATCTGGCGAAAATCAATACTTACCAGGAGCAGACCGCCGCGGCGTTCACGCGCATTGTGAGAAAGGGCCGCATCTCCTTCGGTGACGCCGCCCCTGTGGAGGAATCCATGAAGCGTCTGGAGATCGGAGGTGCCTTAAGCATCTCCGAGCTGCTGCGCATCAGCAGGCTTCTCGCCAATGCCTCCCGGGTGAAGGCTTACGGGCGGCACGATACCCAGGAGGACGCTGCGGACTGTCTCGATTCCTTTTTTGACGCCCTTGATCCTCTCACTCCCCTGGCAAATGAAATCGACCGGTGCATCATTTCCGAGGACGAGATCAGCGACGACGCAAGCACCACACTCCGTCACATCCGCCGGAGCATCAACGCCATAAACGACCGGGTTCACTCGACACTCACAGGTCTGGTGAACGGCTCGCTGAAAAACTATCTCCAGGATCCGATTATCACCATGCGCGGCGACCGGTACTGTCTCCCTGTAAAGGCAGAGTACCGCGCTCAGGTGCAGGGGCTGATCCACGACCAGTCATCCACCGGTTCCACACTGTTTATCGAGCCCATGGCTGTAGTAAGGCTGAACAATGATCTGAAAGAGCTCTATGCGAAAGAACAGGAGGAAATCCAGGTCATCCTTGCCGACCTGAGTACGGAAGCCTCCGCCTTTGTGGAGGAGATCCGCGCCGATTACCGCGCCATGACGGATCTGGACTTTATCTTTGCCCGGGGTGCCCTTGCCCTCTCCATGCAGGCAAGCCGCCCTCTCCTGAACGATGAGGGCAGGATCCGCATCCGCGAGGGCCGCCATCCGCTGCTCGATCCGAAGAAAGTCGTCCCCATCTCGGTATCCCTGGGAGAAGATTTTACCCTTCTGATCATCACTGGACCGAATACCGGAGGCAAGACCGTATCCTTGAAGACCGTAGGACTTTTCACACTGATGGGGCAGGCGGGACTTCACATTCCCGCAGGGGACCGCTCGGAACTCGGCGTCTTCCATCAGGTCTTTGCGGATATCGGAGACGAGCAGAGCATCGAACAGAGCTTAAGTACATTTTCATCCCATATGACAAATATCGTCTCCTTCCTGAAAAAGGTCGATTCCAAATCCCTCGTCCTCTTCGATGAACTGGGTGCGGGAACCGACCCGACGGAAGGCGCGGCCCTGGCGATCGCCATTCTCTCCCATCTTCACAAACGGGGAATACGGACAATGGCGACCACTCACTACAGCGAGCTGAAAGTCTACGCCCTCACCACAGAAGGGGTGGAGAACGCCTGCTGCGAATTTGACGTGGAAAGCCTGCGCCCCACCTACCGGCTTCTCATCGGTATTCCCGGGAAGAGCAATGCTTTCGCCATCTCCGGAAAACTGGGGCTGCCGGATTACATTATCGAGGACGCGAAGAAGCGTCTGACCGAACAGGATATCTCCTTCGAGGATCTTCTCAGCGATCTTGAGGAGAGCCGCAAAACCATCGAAAAAGAGCGGGTGCAGATCGAGACATACCGCCGGGAGACGGAAGCCCTCAAGGCCCAGGCAAAGCAGCGCCAGGAGAAGCTGGAGGAACAGCGCGACCGCATCATCCGCGAGGCGAACGAGAAAGCCGGCGCCATCCTGCGGGAGGCGAAGGAAGTGGCAGACGAGACAATAAAGAATTTCCGGAAGTTCGGAAAAGAGAACATATCCGCAGCCGAGATGGAAAAGGAACGGGAACGCCTGCGCCAGAAGATCAAAGAGACTTCTGAGGCTTCTTCCATCAAAGTGAAGAAACAGAAAAAAGCTTACAAACCCACAGACTTCAAACTGGGCGAAACAGTAAAAGTGCTGAGCATGAATCTGACCGGCACCATCGTATCAAAACCGGATTCCCGGGGCAATGTGACGGTGCAGATGGGCATTCTCCGGTCCCAGGTCAACATTTCCGATCTGGAGATTATCGAAGAGCCCTCCCCGTACACGCCGAAGAAGCTGAACCGGACCTCAAAAGGAAAGATCGCCATGAGCAAATCACTTTCCGTCAGTCCGGAGATCAATCTGCTCGGAAAGACTGTGGACGAGGCGGTATCCGAACTGGACAAATACCTGGACGACGCCCTGCTCTCCCACCTGAATACCGTGCGCATCGTACACGGAAAAGGAACCGGCGCGCTCCGGAAAGGGATCCACGAATATCTGCGCCGCCAGAAACATGTGAAATCCTACCGTCTCGGAGAATTCGGCGAGGGTGACGCAGGGGTCACAATCGTGGAACTTGGCTGATACCCGGCGGAATTTTTCCCTGCCGGAACATTTTTTCCGAGCTGTTCCGGCAATCGGTTTATTAATATTTGCTTATATAACAATGATTCACTGACATTATTTCAGGAGGCTCACAATGATTGGAAAACAGAAAATACTGATCGTAGACGACGATGAAAATATAGCGGAGCTGATTTCGCTCTATCTTACAAAAGAATGTTTCGACACCAAGATGGTCTACAACGGAGAGGACGCACTGTCCGCATTTGAGACATACCAGCCGAATCTTATCCTGCTTGATCTGATGCTTCCGGGCATCGACGGCTATCAGGTATGCCGGGAGATCCGCGCCAAATCCGCTACGCCCATTATCATGCTCTCGGCCAAGGGCGAGGTGTTTGACAAGGTGCTCGGTCTGGAACTGGGCGCTGATGACTATATCATGAAGCCCTTTGATTCCAAGGAGATGGTGGCACGGGTACGCGCAGTCCTGCGCCGCTATCAGCCGGTAAAGGCCGAGGAACCTGCGGCGGAGAAAGCGAAATGTGCCGAATTCGAGGATCTGGTCATCAATCTGACTAATTATTCCGTCTACTGTGACGGCCGCCATGTGGAAATGCCGCCCAAGGAACTGGAGCTCCTCTACTGTCTGGCATCCTCCCCGAACCAGGTGTTCACCCGGGAGCAGCTGCTCGACCGGATCTGGGGTTATGAGTACATCGGCGATACCCGGACGGTGGATGTCCACATCAAAAGGCTCCGCGAGAAGATCAAGGATCACCCGCACTGGAGTCTGAGCACCGTCTGGGGAATCGGCTACAAGTTTGAGACAAAGTAGCGTTTCGTTTAAAGTAGATTTTAGTTTAATGGATCGGGGTTCTTGATTTATGAAAAGTATTCTTCACCTGAAGTTTATCGCGCTGTATGTTATTTTCGGCTTCCTGTGCATCTTTGCCACAGCGACGCTGACCACACAGCTTGTCACCAACCGTCTGGAAGAGGACACCTCCCGCACGCTTTACCGGGAGGCGTCCATGATCGCCAGCGATTATCTTCCTTCCTATTTTTCAGATGATTCATCACTCCAGGCTGTCCAGTCACAGCTTGCAGCCATGCGGCTTTATCTGGACTCATCCCTCTGGTTTGTGAACCGGGACGGTTCCCTGATCACTGCTTCCAACCTGGAGGGCACCTCCTCCCCGGAGGCAATCGAGGATTTCAACCCTGCCGAAATCGGGGGGAACCAGTATATTACCGGTACATACCACGGATATTTTAATGAAGATGTGATCACGGTCATGGCGCCTGTAACCCAGGGCTTTCAGACAAAAGGCTATCTGCTGATCCACAGTCCGCTGTCGGGTATTGACTCCAAATGCAGTGAGATCATGGTTCCGGTCTATATTTCACTGGGCGTGATCTACCTGCTCTCCTTTATCTTTCTGCTGGGCTTTCACTTTTTTGTGTACCGCCCCCTCAGGCAGATATCCGCAGCGGCAAGGCAGTATGCGACCGGGAATCTGGAATACGAGATCCCCGTCCACACACACGACGAGATGGGCTACCTCTCAGCCTCTTTAAACTACATGGCTGTACAGCTCAAAGATATGGATGACTACCAGAAAAAAATCGTGGCGAACGTCTCCCACGACTTCCGCTCCCCGCTCACTTCCATCAAGGGCTATGTTGAGGCCATGACCGACGGCACGATTCCGCCTGAACTGCACGAAAAATATCTGCATATCATTCTGTTTGAGACGGAAAGGCTGACCGATCTGACCCGGGATCTGCTCACCCTCAATGAATTCGACACCAAAGAGCTGCTCCTCAACAAGACATCTTTTGATATCCAGGAGACGATCAAGAGCACTGCAGCGTCTTTCGAGGGCGTCTGCACGCCAAAACACATCTCCATCCAGCTTCTGCTGCTGCCGGATACAGTCGCTGTCTACGCTGACCGCGGGAAGATTCAGCAGGTGCTCTACAACCTGCTGGACAACGCCATCAAATTCAGCGACAACGAATCCACCATTACGGTTGAAGTCACCGTAAAGAACGAGAAGGTATTTGTATCCGTAAAGGATCATGGAATCGGGATTCCCCGCAAGGAGCTGAACAAGATCTGGGAGCGTTTCTACAAATCCGATCTCTCCCGGGGCAAGGACAAAAAAGGAACAGGCCTGGGACTTTCCATTGTAAAGGAAGTCATCCAGGCCCATGACGAACATATTAATGTGATCAGCACAGAAGGCGTGGGGACAGAATTTATCTTTTCCCTGAGCCGTGCCGAAAAAACTGACAAAGAATAACTGCGAAGCGGTCAGTCGTACAGAAACGGCTGTACCGCTTCGTCTTCCATATTTTCACTGTCCACCCAGACATATCCGGTGTTCACTACAGCCTCATTGCCGATCTCAAGAACCGTTCTGGAGGCTGCCACAACAGCCGCATATCCCATACCGAAAGGATTCTGGGCAATCAGTCCGTCAATATCTCCTGACTCAAGAGCTGAAATCTGCGACGATCCGGCGTCAAATCCCATCACCCGGACATCATCGGAAAATTCTGTCCGCGAAAGTGCCTCCACGGCAATCTGTGTCGCCGCATCATTCGTCCCGAAAACACCTTTCAGGTCCGGGTGTTTCTCCATATACCAGGCAACAGCATCCTCATCGCTCATCCCGTCGGCAACGGAGATCACCTCTTCCAGGCTGGCGGAATCCGTACTTTCCGGATTTTCTCCTTCCTCCGGCACTGTCCCGTCCTCCGTCTGGCCTTCCGCCGTGTCTCCTGACTCTGCTGACTCCGCTGCCTGCAGCTCTTCCAGAGAGACATTAAGCTGCTCTGCGGCCGCCTGACGCTTGATCTCATTGAGCTGATCCAGATACAGCGGCCCCGCCAGTGTCACTCCGGGATGATTTCCGGTGATCTCACCGGTAAATCCTTCCATCCTCTCAGCCGCATTCCCGGAGACGGAATCATGAACCAGCAGGAGGACCTCCCCGGACTCTTCCACCGCCCCGCAGAGCCTCGACGCTCCTTCCGCCGCCGCTGTACGGTTATCCGTCACACAGGTACACTGAATTCCCTGATAGCTGTTGCCGGAGTCAAACGCAACAATCGGGATGCCGTTTCCTATGGCAAGGTCGAACTGTACCTCCGATGCATCTGCATCGATACTTGCAATGGCGATCACATCCGGATATCTGGCAAGTTCCTCATCAAGTATGTTCACCTGCTCGTCAATATCCTCCCCGTCTGACGGCGCGTTGAACAGCACGCGGATCTGATCGTTTCCACTGTATCCCAGTTTCTCGTTAAGATCTGCAGCCGCCTGCTGTACTCCTGCTCTGATCTGCTGCCAGTAGGAAGAATCCTCCTGTTTCCCGATCACGGAGATATAAGTCCCAGGCTCCAGGTCCAGCCCGTCCACCGTGCTGTATGCCGCAGGCGTAACCGCATCCAGATTCGCCTGGTATTCCGGTTCCTCCGGAGTATCCCCTGTAAACACGTCTTCATCATTGTCAGAACTGCAGGCACATATTCCCATGGTCACGCAGACTGCCAGAGATACTGCCGGTAAAAATCTCTTTCTCATAATACTCCTCCATTTTCAGTTCTTCACATCTTTTAATGATACAACAAACTTCTGAAAAATAAAGTAGTTTTTTCTTAAAATTTTGTGTTTTATTTAATTATGTACTTGACTTAGAACATGAAAATCCCTTGTATATTTCCTCTCATTGTATTAAAATAGGGGTAACGAAAAACGGGACGAGCCGTTTTCCGAATCCAGAAAAGGAGGATACATACTATGGCACACGTAATTAGTGATGAATGTGTAAGCTGTGGTTCTTGCGAAGGCGAATGTCCAGTAGGCGCTATCTCCGAAGGCGATGGCAAATATGAGATCGATGCTGATGCTTGCGTAGACTGCGGAGCATGCGAAGCTGCCTGCCCGACAGGTGCTATTTCAGCAGAGTAATAATAGAATAACGCAAAGTGATCACAAGCAGAGATACCGTCTGACAGCACCGGCTGTCGGACGGTATTTTTTTATTATCCGTCAAAGCCGGGGGGATTTTGTCCCCGCATGCCGCAATTTGACGAACGATTTCCGGCTTCTCCCCGTATTCCCTGTGCTATAATATCCCCAGAAGCCGCAGGCATTCACATTCAAGGAGGTATAAATATTAATGGGTGAGGTCAGATTCATGATTTCCGAGGCCGCCAAACAGGTCCACGTGGAATCCCATGTCTTAAGGTACTGGGAGGAAGAGCTTGGGCTTACAATCGGGCGCACGGAAATGGGACATCGATATTATACAGAAGACGACATCCAGCTTTTCCGCTGTATTAAAAAACTTAAAGATGAGGGAATGCTTCTGAAAGACTTAAAACCTCTTATACCTGAGCTGAAAGAGACCAGGCTGAAGCTGAAGGAATCCGCCAAAGATGCAAAAAGCGCTCCGGAACAATCGGTCCCGAAGTCCAATACCGTGCCGGGAGCCGCTGCCGTACCGCAAACCGCCGCGCAGGAAAACGCCACAGTATCAGGAACCGCTGCCGTGCCGGAACCTGCCGCTTCCTCCGAGGTAGTCATTCCTCTTCGGCAGCTTGACCAGGTGAAAGCGATCATCGGGGAAGTTGTCTCGGAGGTCGTGACCGGGAATAATGAAGTGCTGAAAAAAGACATCAGCAGTGCTGTCACTGCTGATGTCATGAAAGAGATGGACTTTCTCCTGCAGGCGAAGGAACGCCAACAGGAAGAACACTTCCGCAAGCTGGACTGCCTGATCCGCCAGCAGCAGGCAAGCCGCCGGGAGACAGTAAAGGGCAGTCCCATTATGAAGCTGCGGAAGATCTTTTCTTAGGAATCCTGCTGCCGCAGTTCGTTTCCGAACCGGGTATACTGCGGCATCCAGGCGAGCCTCACGGTTCCGATAGGGCCGTTTCTCTGTTTTGCTATAATAATCTCCGCAATATTTTTGTCTTCTGTGTCAGGGTTATAATAATCATCCCTGTAAATAAACATACATACGTCGGCGTCCTGCTCGATGGCCCCGGATTCACGGAGGTCGGAGAGCATGGGGCGCTTGTCTGTTCTCTGCTCCACCGCACGGCTGAGCTGGGAGAGCGCAATCACCGGCACATTCAGCTCACGCGCCAGTCCTTTCAGAGAACGGGAGATATCCGAGATCTCCTGCTGGCGGCTCTCATTCTTGCGGCTGCCGCTTCCGCTCATCAGCTGCAGGTAGTCGATAATAATCAGGTCAAGCCCCTGTTCCAGCTTGTATTTCCGGCATTTGGAGCGCATCTCCGCAATGGAGATACCTGATGTGTCGTCGATAATCATCCTGGAATTTCCAATCGTCCCTGCACCTTCGATCAGCTTTTCCCAGTCTGTGTCCGTCAGAGTTCCTGTCCTAAGAACCTGGGCATCCACATGGGACTCCAGGGAGAACAGACGGTTTACAAGCTGCTCCTTGGACATCTCAAGACTGAAAATTGCCACCGCGAGATTCTGCCGGAATGCAACATGCTGTGCAATATTCAGCACGAACGCCGTCTTTCCCATGGAAGGACGGGCGGCAATCAGAACCAGGTCCGAACGCTGGAGTCCGGAAAGTTTATAATCCAGATCGATAAATCCCGTGGGGATACCTGTCACGGTTCCCTTTGTCTTTGAGGCTTTCTCAATCACGTCCAGAGCATTCAGAACGACCTGACGGATAGGAGTGTACTCCTGGGTGTTTCCGTGCTCCACAAGCTCAAAGACCCGTTTCTCCGTGTCGTTGAGTATATCTTCCAGAGGTTGGCTTTCCAGATAGCACTCGTTTGCAATCTCTTCATTGATGCGGATCAGGCTTCGCAGAGTCGATTTGTCCTTCACAATCTCCGCATAATACTTGATATTCGCCGAGGTCTGGGTCCCCACGAGAAGCTCCCTGACGATCTCCATACTGCTGATCTCCGGAGGGACATTCTTTTCTTTCAGGTATTCCTGAAGCGTGATCAGATCTACCGGCTTTCCTTCATGGAACATCTCCACCACTGCATCGAACAGGATTCCATACGCCGTCTGGTAGAAATCATCCCCGGAAAGCATTTCGGAGGCCACTGACACGGCCTCCTTATTCATCAGCATAGCTCCCAATACCGCCTGTTCCGCCTCAATGCTGTGGGGCGGTATTCTTTTCACTGCTGCTTCCATATCCATAGAGAATCGTCTCCTTATGCTTCTTCCTTAACAACAACCTTCAGTTCCGCAGTAACTTCCGGGTGGAGCTTCACGGGTACCAGATGGGTTCCAAGAGACTTGATTGCCTCTTTAAGCTGGATCTTCTTCTTGTCAATATCAAGCCCCATCTGATCCTTCACCGCTGCAGCAATCTCCTTGCTGGATACAGAGCCGAATGCTCTTCCTCCTTCTCCCACCTTGATGGAAAGTTCGACTTTGCCTTCTCCGAGCTTTGCGCCAAGCTCCCGGGCAGCCTCAAGATGCTCCTGCGCCACTTTCTTCTCGTTATTTTTCTGGAGCTTGAGGTCGTTCAGATTCTTACCGGTTGCCTCAACTCCCATTTTCTTCGGGAGAATAAAGTTTCTCGCGTATCCGTCGTTTACATTTACGATCTCTCCTTTTTTCCCGAGAGATTTTACATCCTGCAGTAATATTACTTTCATCTTATATATCTCCTTCCTCAATCATCTGGTCAATGGTCTCTTTCAGGGCGCTGATCGCCTCTTCCACATTGGTATGGTCAAACTGGGCGCCGGCGGAATTGATATGTCCGCCTCCTCCAAGCTTCTCCGCTATAATCTGCACATTTACCTCGTCGATGGAACGTGCGCTCATATAGATCTTTTCCTCATAGACTGTGAGAACGAAAGAAGCCTTGATACCGCTGATATCAAGCAGCTCATTAGCCGCCTGCGCCGCAAGCACGGTGGGGCTGTCAATATCATGGGGACACTCCGCTATGGCAAACTGTTTTCTGTAAACCTCTGCATTGCGCACAGCTTCCGCTTTCGCACGGTAGGACGCCATGTCGTCGCGGAACATCTTTCTCACACGGGTAATATCCGCGCCGCATCTCCTCAGGAATGCAGCGGCCTCGAATGTCCGCACGCCGGTGCGGTTCATAAAGTTTCTCGTATCAATCATAATTCCCGCATACAGGCAGTCCGCCTCCACCGACGGAAACTTTACATCGTCCACGATGTACTGCAGTACCTCGGCAACCATCTCACAGGTCGATGAGGAGTAGGGCTCCACGTAGGAGAGCACTGCATTCTCGATCACGTTGCTGCTCTGCCTGTGATGGTCAAGCACAGCGATCATCCTGGAACGCTTCAGCAGTTCCGGGCACTCGGTCATCTGCGGCTTGTTGGTATCCACCACAATCACCATGGTATTGTCATTGACATAATCCAGAGCCTGCTCCGACGTAAGGAAAATATCATCCTCATAGGCCGGGCTTTCTGCGATCTCATCATACAGCGGCCGTACCGATCCCGGCACCTCGTTAATCACAATATGCGCCTTCTTCTCCAGACTCACAACCGCGCGGTAGATTCCCATACACGCACCGAAAGAGTCGGGATCCGCAATCTTGTGTCCCATGACGATAACCTGGTCTTTTGTGACGATAAACTCCCGCAGGGCTTCCGCCTTGACGCGGGCTTTGACACGGGTATTCTTGGCGGTCTGCTCCTTCTTGCCGCCAAAATAGGTGATGCCGTTGCAGTCCTTGATAACTGCCTGGTCACCGCCCCGGGCAAGGGCAAGGTCGATGGCGACTCGCGCATACTGGTAACTCAGGGCATAGGTCGCGGTATTCAGTCCCAGGCCGATGCTCAGAGTTGCCGATCTTGCATTGCCGATATTGACCTGTTTTACTTCTTCGAGAAGGGAGAATCTGTCCTCCTTGATCTTCTTGTAGCTTTCCTTCTTGATCACGACAAAATACTTGTCTTTCTCCATCTTTTTCACGATACCATCCACATCGCCGATATACTTGTTGATCTTCCGGTCAATCAGGGCTACAAGAAGAGACTGGCGGACTTCCTCCACACTTTCCATGACCTCATCGTAGTTGTCAATGTAGATGAGTCCGGCGATCATCCGCTGGTCTTCATTCTCACGGATATAGGCGTTGAGTTCCGTCACATCCTGCATGTAGACCGTGACGAAATATTCCTGCTCCTCCGGGATCTGCAGAAGCTCCTCCTTCTGGCTGAATCCCTCCAGTGAGACCCGGTGCAGCTCCACCTGATAATCCCTGTCGCGGTATGTCACTTCCATATCCACATGTTCCATATCATCCTTGGGAAACACCCCCGGATGAATCTCCGGAATCATCTTATTCAGATATTTTTCTCTTTTCTGACCATCCATCAGCGCCATAAAACAGTCGTTCGCCCAGAGGATCCTGCCGTCCTCAAGGGCAATCGCATAGGGCACTGCCAGCTCTTTGAGAAGGGTATTCTCAATCCCTTTGTACTGCGCCGAAAACTGGATCAGGTCTGCCAGGATCAGGGAGCGGTTGTAGAAATACAGGCTTCCTGCAATGGCTAAATAGATCAGGATGAAGAGCGACATCATCAGTCCTGCCTTTTTGCTTATCATATACATCCAGATATTCATGGCAACCAGCAGAACCGTCATGATAAGGGGCCAGTGCATATACATCCTGAGCTGACCTTTCAGGCGCATCTTGTTGTTCTTCTTCATACACTTACCTCGCTTCATGCCCGAAATGCGGGCACATCCAGTGTGTCCGGGAAAACTTTTCTCTCCCGCGGGGCGGGCACGCCGGACACAGCCGACTGCATCCTCCGGCATACACGCCGCTCTGCTATATTACAATGTCTTATTATAGCATCTTTTTTCGTTTTATTCCACTGTTGATTTTTACCGGAAAACGGCGGCACAGATCTACTCCGTGCCGCCGTTTTCTTTTATTTCATGCCATATACTAGCAGGTCGCCCCGCCTTTCAGATGCTTCTGCGCCTTGATGTTCTCCTCTTTTCTCGCCAGAAGATCGTCCGAGAGGAGCTGTTCCTGGACATTCTCGAATCCCAGTCTCGCCACAGTATCGGCAAAGCGCTCGCCGGTAATTCCCTGCTCGCGGAACAGAAGAATCGCTTTCTCTACAATCGAGAGAACTTCTTCCTTATCCGTAAACACTTTATCCAGATATCTTCCCTGCGCTACTTTCTTGCCCCAGCGTCCGCCGATATAGATACGGTAGCCGTTGGTGTAGTTCTCGATTACGCCGAACGGACATTTTCCTACGCAGCGTCCGCAGTGGTTGCAGGCGGTCTCGTCGATGGTTACCTTGCCGTCTGCAAGCTTCGCCACTTTGATCGGACAGGTGTTCTCGATCTGGCACACCTTGCAGCCGCGGCATTTCTCCAGATCCACCTGGGGAACCCTCTGGCCGATGATTCCCAGATCGTTCAGATCCGGCTTCACACAGTTGTTCGGGCATCCGCCCACTGCGATCTTGAACTTGTGCGGCAGTTTGACCTCGCGGTATCCGTGGTAGAATCTCTCGTGGATTTCCTCGGACAGGGCAAATGTATCAATCAGGCCGTACTGGCAGGTTGTTCCCTTACATGAGACAACCGGACGTACCTTAGATCCGGTTCCGCCGGTCTCCAGCCCTGCCTGCATCAGGTATTCACGCAGCGGCTCGATGTTGTCAAACGGCACTCCCTGGATCTCCATAGTCAGACGGGAAGTCATCGTCACTTCTCCGCTGCCGAACTTCTCTGCCGCCTCGGCAATCACCCGCGCCTCTTCGGCTGTGATCTTTCCGTTTCTCGTAATAACACGTCCGTTGAATCTGTCCGGTGTCCGCTTATCTTTCAGAAATCCCAGAGCTTTTACCCTTGTCTCCTCTTCTTTTGAAACCGCAGCATCCGTATTCTTCACCTTCACGTCATTGAGGAAAGTAGCGCCTTCCAGGACAACCGTATTGGTATAGCCATAGTAGCGCATGCGGTTCTGCAGGAAATATGCTCTCTTTCCTCTCGCACATACGAGAAGGAGTTTTTCGTCTTTTCCAAGGCCCTCGATCTCGCCCTTGAC
This sequence comes from Lachnoclostridium sp. An169, assembly GCF_002160525.1. Classification (GTDB taxonomy): domain Bacteria; phylum Bacillota; class Clostridia; order Lachnospirales; family Lachnospiraceae; genus Mediterraneibacter; species Mediterraneibacter cottocaccae. Next base: position 7,522 of record NZ_NFKT01000029.1, on the reverse strand, counting down.
AGATGCCAGATTCACGAAGAAAGCGCCGCGGATCTGCGGCTCCGGTGCCACGTCGACAACCTTGTACCCCTCCGCCTTTCCTGCTGCATACTCTGCCGGAGTCATGCTGACAAAGCTTCCGTCGATCTTGTTCATCAGCACATAGACAGCCTGCACGAAAGGATGAATGGCTGTGGAAAACGGCGGTGCATAGGCAAAATCCGCATTTTCAAAATCTTCCAGGACGGCACCCATATTGATGCCCATCACTGCGATATCCACCATCTTGTCCACTTCGCCGGGTCCGAACACCTGAACGCCCAGAAGTTTCCGGGTGGTGCGGTCCGCAATCAGCTTTGTGATGAAGAAAGAAGCATCCGGATAGTAATGCGCCTTGTCATCGGTGGGAACCGTTGTGGTGATTACGTCGTATCCTGCCTCTTTCGCCTGCTCTTCCGTGAGTCCGGTGCGTCCGATATTGAGTCCCGGGAGCTTCACAACGCCTGTTCCCAGAACGCCCGGGTAGGTCTTCTTCGTGCCGGTAAGCACCTGTGCCAGAGTGCGGCCTTCCATATTTGCAGAAGATCCCATCGGTGACCACTGGCGTTTTCCCGTGATGCAGTTTGTCACCATCACGCAGTCGCCCGCAGCATAAACATCGTCCAGGCTCGTCTTCATGGTGTTGTCCACAAGGATCGTCCCCTTAAACATCTCGATTCCCGTATTCTCAAGGAATGCCGTGTTGGGACGGATTCCTGCTGCCATAATCAGCATCTCGCAGGCGAGCGTTCCCGCAGAAGTCTTTAATCCTGTCACTTTCTCTGTTCCCAGAACCGCCTCGGCACTTGTGCCTGTAATCACACGGATTCCTTTTGAGAGCAGATGTTTCTTAACATAAGCTGCCATCTCCGGATCCAGAATGTTTGGGAGCACCTGGGAGGCGAAATCAATCACTGTTACGCTGACGCCTTTTGCCTGCAGGTTTTCCGCCGCCTCCAGACCGATAAATCCTGCGCCGATCACAACTGCTCTCTTTACATTGTTTTCTGTAATGTAATTACGGATGCCCTCAGCGTCGTCCGGCGTTCTCATCTTAAACACACCCGGCAGGTCCTTTCCCGGGATAGGAAGCTCCGCTGCGGAAGCTCCGACCGCGATCACCAGCTTGTCATAGGGACAGGCTTCCTCATTTCCCGTGGCCACGTCCCGGACTGTCACCGTCTTCTCCGCTGCGTTGAGCGCCACTGCTTCCTTCCCGGTCCGCACTTCCACGCCGGTGAGGTTCGCGTATTTCTGAGGTGTATTCACGATCAGCTCATCCCTGCTCCCGATCAGGCCGCCCACATAATAGGGGAGCCCGCACCCTGCATAGGAAATGTCCTGATCTCTTGTGATCACCGTTACTTCCGCGCTTCTGTCCTCTCTTTTGAGCTTTGCCGCAGTTTTCGTTCCGGCGGCAACTCCCCCGATAATCAGTACCTTCATCTTTTAAGCCTCTCTTTCTGTTTCCATAGTTCCTGTTTTCCTGCTTCTCTGTCCGCGCACCAGATCTTTATTCTTGTGACAGCAATATATCTCGTCCGCACATTCCGGTCTCATCTGTGTGCAGACAGTCACATCTCCGCCGCCGATGGTCATTTTCTTTCCGTTTACCAGCATATCCGCCATCTTAGAGCGCGCCTCGTCGTAGATCCGTGTCACGGTGGGCCGGGAGATCTTCATGCGCGCCGCGCACTGTTCCTGCGTCATATGCATGTGATCCAGAAGACGGATCACTTCATATTCATCGTATGTAAGATTTACCGGTTCTTTCTCCACGCATCCCTGAGGTGCGATCTCCGTCACTTTCGGCAGGGAACAGATGCATCGTAGTTTCTGCGGTCTTGGCATGATATCTCTCCTTCCTTTTAATTTATAACAGAACAAACGAAGCTGTGATTTAAGTATACTCTCTTTTGAACATATGTCAATAAATCAGACTCTTGAATTTCCCTTTCCTCTGATGTATACTTCTATTAAACACTTATTATTTAAGGAGTTAACGATATGAGCAGCGAACTGAGAGAAGAGTTTTTTACGTCCATTATTCATTTCCGCAGACTGGAATCTGCGCTCTGTACCGAATGTGAAATGCAGATGAATGAGATGGTGATCCTGCAGAGCATCGCAGGAACATGCTGCCGGGAGTGTCCCTGCATGAACCTGGACGTGCCGCAGATGCAGAAAAAGCTCCGCATCTCCAAACCTGCCATCTCCTACATACTGAATACCCTGGAGAAGAAAAAATACATTACCCGGGAGATCGACCCGAAGGACCGCCGCAAAGTCTCCATCAGCGCCACCCCGGAGGGGAAGGCTGCGGCGGAAGAGTCAAAAAAGAAATATGATGAAATGTGGTCGGAACTTCTCGACCGTTTTGGCGAGGAGAACATGCGCCAGCTCATCCGCCTGATCAATGAGCTGGACAGCCTGTCCTCCGGTTTTTCCGAGTAAACGCCCGGCTGAAATGCCGCCAGATATACCGGAACTGCAATAATACAGAAAAGCATTTTCATGAACAACAAAAATTATTTTACTCCGCCATCAAGACGAATCTCCCAATATCCTTTTCGCTTTGATCCCTTACGTATGACTATACCAGCTTCTGCCAGTTTCTTCATCATTCTTTGTACTTTGCTTCTTGATAAATTCAGCCTCTCTCTAATCTCTGGTTGAGTCAGTTCAGGATATGCTAACAGCAACTCACACAGCTTTTCTTCTAATTCTGTAAGCCTATAGTTTTCAGCTTCATTTTTAGCCTCACTTTTAGCTTCATTTTTAGCCTCACTTTCTGATGCTAAAAAATTAAGATTTTTTAAAGTAACAGCAAATTCTACTCGATCAGAATAAAAAACAGGTTCCTTATCTGGTGTGTAATTTTCTGCATTCCGATAAGCATTCCTTATTTTATTCAGTCCACTGCCTTGTCTTTCCATATATCCCAGTCGGCTAAATATATCTGCCAATACCGGATTACGCCTTGTAGATGGCACAGAGTCAATATTTCTCTCTTGGATTTTAGTGCCATCCGGCATTCCGCCCGGAGAATATACTACAAGTCGATCATCAAATATATCTATATGAACTTCGCTTCCATTGATCAGATAATCCCGATGAATAAGGGCATTGACAATACTTTCAAAAATACTTCTCTCGCAATAATCCGGCAGTTCAATCCTTGAATTAGCTGTTTTTTTCCACGCTGTCTTCATATTCCTTTTTACGAAGCTAAATCCTTCATTTAAAAGTATAATCAAACTCCCAGTGAACTCAGCACTGTCTAATGCGTCAATCCGCCCTCCGCTTTTATCCAGACCATTCCATCTGGTGCAAAATAATCTTGAATGACGAATTGGACAATTATCTGCCAGAAGCGCTCCAGCATTTGTCAATTTGCCATTCCCATCAACGATACCAAACGATTCAAAATTTTTCTCTTCCATACTACGGCTATTCCACTCGTAAAAACGCTCCCGCAATTTAGAAAATGAATAGTCCTTAAAATTATATGTTGAAGTAAGCGAATCGTAAGATGAATTTCTACCTCTGAGTACAAGCCTTTTTAATTCAGCTGCACTGGCAGTAACAGTTTCATTCCCTATACGGATAAAAGCCTCCATAGATCCGTCTCCCTTATAATAATAAGGCGTCTCTTCTCCTTCCATAACCTTAACCGTTAATATATCCTTATCTCCTTCCACCTTGTGTAATTCCATAAAAATTTCCGGCAGGGGATCTATTCTCTCTTTTATTTTCTGGCTGACAAACTCTGAGGCACTCTTTATATCTGCAAGACCAATAATATCATCATTATCTGCCACACCGAAAACCAACATGCCTCCCGATCCATTTGCAAATGCGCTGACAGACTTCAACCAACTTTTAGGCTTCTTTGTTTCAACTGCTTGCTTTTTATCATATTCTGTTGCCTCTCCTAATAATTCTGTTATTAACATATATACAGATTCTCCCTAATTTACATGCTCATTTTTTTAGAAAAGTGTACGGACTGACCGTTACGATTTTCTCGAGAACTCCCTCTGTATCACACAGTATAACATACTAAGTCCATATTACAACAATCTTTTATAACTACTGAAAAGTGACCGTACCATGCCTCTGCACAGTACGGTCACCCGTTTATTTCTCTGCCGCCAGACTTCCGTCACAGCGCATATTCTTCTGCAGCATTTTCCTCCTGCTTCACAGCCTTCACTTCAATCTTTCCGTCATGTCCGGTAACGACAAGCCGCTCTTTCTCTCCCGGATTTTCTTCCAGAATCCGGTCTGCCACTGCATTCTGCAGCATGGACTGGATCGTTCTCTTCAGCGGTCTTGCGCCGTACGCCGGATCGTAGCCTTTCTCGGCGAGCACATCCAGAGCGCTCTCCTCCACATCGAGACGGATCCCCTGTTTTTCCATCCTGCCGACCAGTTTCTCCACCTGAATATCTGCGATCCTGCGCACATCCTCCATCTTCAGCGGATGGAACACAAGAATCTCATCCAGACGGTTTAAAAATTCCGGACGGAAGGTCTGTCTCACAGCCTCCATCACCCGGCTGCGGATATTCTCATCCCGGCGTTTCTCCTCACTCTCGTCATTTCTGGCGAATCCGAGCGAACTCTTCCCGGTAATCTCACGCGCGCCGATATTGGACGTCATGACAATGACTGTATTTTTGAAGCTGACCGTCCTTCCCTGGGCATCGGTGAGCCGCCCGTCATCGAGGATCTGCAGAAGTGCATTCCACACATCCGGATGGGCTTTCTCAATCTCATCGAAAAGGATGATGCTGTACGGTTTCTTTCTCACAAGTTCCGTGAGCTGTCCGCCCTCATCGTATCCCACATATCCCGGCGGTGATCCGATCAGTTTGGAAACCGTATACTGCTCCATGTACTCGGACATGTCAAGACGGATCATGGCGTTTTCGTCATGGAACATGACTTCCGCCAGTGCCCTGCAAAGTTCCGTTTTCCCTACGCCTGTCGGTCCCAGGAAGAGGAACGAGCCTACCGGGCGGTCCGGATCTGCAACTCCCGTGCGTCCCCTGCGGATCGCCTTCGCCACCGCCGTGACAGCCTCATCCTGGCCGATCACCCGCTGATGCAGGGTCTCTTCCAGAGTGCGCAGGTTCTCCGCCTCATCCACTGTGAGCATGGTCACCGGGATCTTTGTCCAGGCCGACACCACCTCGGCGATGTCCTCCGCATCGACAACACTGCACTGTTCCTTCTGCCATGCCGACTGCTTCTGATCCAGTGCTTTTTCCAGTTCGATCTGACGGTCACGGAGCACGGCTGCCCGTTCATATTCCTGGGCGTCGGCAGCTTTCTTCTTATCTTTGCGGATCCGCTTGATCTCCTCATCCAGTTCCAGCAGATAAGGAGGCGTCGCCATTCCCCGGGTCTTGATCCGGGAGGCTGCCTCATCCATCAGGTCCACAGCCTTATCCGGCAGAAAACGATCCTGAATGTACCGTGATGAGAGCTCTACCGCAGCTGTGATCGCCGCATCCGTGATCTTAAGCCCGTGGAATTCTTCATATTTTCCCCGCAGTCCCAGAAGGATCTTCACCGCATCCTCTTTGTCCGGCTCTGTGACCTCCACCGGCTGGAACCGGCGCTCGAACGCCGCGTCCTTCTCAATATATCTGCGGTACTCCTTCCGGGTCGTGGCGCCGATCACCTGCAGGCCGCCCCGGGCCAGGACCGGCTTTAAGATATTCGCCGCATCCATGGTTTCACTGGATCCCGCTCCGGCTCCCATGATCATATGTAACTCATCAATAAAGAGGATCACGTCGCCTTCCGCTTCCGCCTCCTCGATAAAATCCTTCATCCGCTCTTCAAAATCGCCCCGGAACCTGGCTCCGGAGAGCATCCCCACCAGATCCATGGAAACGATTCTCTTATCCCGCAGATTCGCAGGGATCCTGCCCTCGGCGATCCTCTGCGCCAGACCTTCCACCACGGCGGTCTTTCCGACGCCCGGTTCCCCGGTAAGCACCGGATTGTTCTTCGTCCGTCTCGAAAGGATCTGCACAAGGCGCTCGATTACATCCTCCCTGCCGATCATCGGGTCATACGCCCCTTCTTCCGCCTTCTCCGTCACATCGGTCCCGAACTTCTCCAGAGCAGTCATCTCTTCCTCCTGGCCGTCTGTTCCAGACTCCTCTGTATCATCCGGCGCCGTGCCTGCATTCTGGCTGTTCTGTCCGGCATACACGCCCCGGCTGCTGTGTCCGGCATTTTCGGATCTGCTTTCCGTATTGCCTCCACTTTTCAGGCTTTTATCGCTTCCTGCCGGGGTCAGAGCCGCGGGAACCGTGCGGTCTCCCATATCGCTGCGGATCTCTTCCGGATTCATTTCAAGAGATGTCATCATCTGTGCGGCTGCGCAGTCACCCATATCAAGGATCGCGCCAAGCACGTCCTCCGGCATGGTTTTCTCCCGGCCGCACCGCTGTGCCCTCTTCTCTGCAAAACGAAGCACCTGCTCTGCCTCCTCGGAGATCTGTACAGCGCGGTAATTTCCATCGGCTTTGGCATCCAGGTCATACTGGTGGAGATATTCTTCCACCAGGTTTTTGTCCAGACCGTTCTTCCTCAGGGCACGCCCCGCTGCTCCCTGATCCTGGGTAAGGGCCCACAGGAGATGCTCGCTCCCGATAAACCCATGTTTCATATGTGTCACAAATTTCAGTGCAGACTGGAAAAGCTTCAATGTCTGTTGGCTGAATGCATTCAGATTAATTTCCATGGCTGCACACCTCCTTTTCTATCGTTGCAATGTCATCCCTGAGTCTTGCAGCCTCCTCATAATTCTCCAGTGCTGCCGCTTCGCTCAGGCGGGTTCTCAGAGCTGCCAGCCTGCGTCTGCGGCGCAGTCCTTCCACAGCAAACTCCGGAAAAGCCCGGTCCCCCAGATGTCTGGGATCACGTTTGCCCGGCCACCATCCTGTCATCTGCTTAAACTCTTCCGTCTGTCCGGAAGACACTGCCTGCTGCCACATCTTCTGCAGGCAGTCAGCGCAGACCGGCACCTGATACACGGTACCCATCCAGTTGACGTAGAAAACCCGGTCAACATTCTCTCTATTACAAAACTGACATTTCATTCAGAATCACCCCTTTATACTATAATATGACGACAGGAGCAGAATGTATCCTCCTGCTCTCCTGCAGCGTGAACCGCAGTATCTGCACGCCCACTTAATTATTCAATATTTAATAGTTAAGTTTTTAATAATATAGTATAAAATTTTTAAAATGTCAATATTGGGGGAGATGTTATTTTTTCCCGTTGATAGGTTCCGGCAGTGATCCCCTGTATCGTCATGGCGACCGCGCTTTCGCTCGGGAGCAGAACGCAGCGGTGCTAAGGCTGCAGAAATAGGGTAGAGGGAGAATAAAATCTCGCCCCTCCCATTGAACCGTACGTACGGGTCTCGTATACGGCTCTACAACTTATATTCCAACTTTTACTAAGTAATAGGAT
>NZ_NFKT01000028.1 GCF_002160525.1 Lachnoclostridium sp. An169 | reverse complement strand
AATATATTGCAGAGAATGATATTGATATCTATACAAGCACCCGGAAAGAACTGCCTTTTCCCCAGTACTTTGTGTTTTATAACGGGACAAAGGAAGAACCGGACCGGACGGAACTGAAACTGTCGGATCTGTTCTGCGGCATCACTGGAGAGTGTATTCAGAAAGACTGCAATACAGTGCTCCATACAGCGGCAGGGAAGAAAGAGCCCTGCCTGGAATGTACCGCAACAATGCTGAATATTAACTACGGTCACAACAAAATGCTGATGGAAAAATGCCGGAGGCTGAAGGAATACGCATATTTCGTGGAAGCAGTAAGGCGCAATCTTGCATCGGATATGCCTCTGAGGGAATCTGTGCTGCAGGCAGTCGATGAATGTATAGCAAGAGACGTTCTGGCAGATATTCTGGTGTCACAGAAAGCGGAGGTGGTCCAGATGATCCTGGAGACATTTGATCAGGAAAAGCATGACGAGGCGATGAAAAAGGACTGGTATGAAGCGGGCAGGGAGGATGGACTGAAGGAAGGAATAAAGGAAGGTCAGAAAGAAGGTATGAGAGAGGGGCAGAAGTTGGAACGTGAGAACGGAATCCGCAGGCTGATTATCTCCCTGCGGAAGAAAGAAACCCCGGAGGAAAATATTATAAATATTTTGCAGGAAGTGTATGAGCTTGGTGCTGAGGACGCAGAACGCTTTCTGAAGCCATAATAAAGAATACAAAGAACGGCAGTTGAACCAAAAGCATCTGGTAAGACTGCCGCTTTCAATTATGATGATTCTTATCAAAAGGTAATATGTTGGTTTTATATCAAAAAGGAGGGAGATCATACGATCTCCCTCCTTCTCCTCTATACTTCCACTTTAAATTCATACTCCCCTTTTTCCAGTTCTTTCTCCGACCCGTCCGGCAGAACCAGTTTCGCCGCTGTCGGAGTCTCCACCTTCAGGGCTGCGTGCCCGTCTTTTACTTCCCACTCTACGGCAATCCGTCCGTGGCGGCTTAAGTAGCTTCCGCTGACCTTGCCGAGCCGTTCATCGAAGAAGGGGCGGATCAGCACTTTTTCATATCCCGGTTCCAGGGGCTGTATGCCGAGAATATGTGTATAGTAGAATTCTCCTACGCTTCCGAAAGCGTAATGGTTGAAGGATACCATGTTGTCGCCGTTCTGGTCGGCTTCGTTTACCGAGCCGTCCGGCAGGATTGCGTCCCAGCGCTCCCATGTTGTGGTTGCGCCACGGAGCACCTGGTACATCCATCCCGGGCAGTCCTCCTGCAGCAGAAGGTCAAAGGCAAAACGTGTCTCTCCGTGATCGGCCAGAAGAGGCAGCAGATGTTCCGTAGAGAAGAAACCGGTCTGCATTCCTTCCTGGTGAATTTTCTCTACAAGTTTTGCAAAGAGTTTATCCCACAGTTCTCCCTGCGGAAGGACATGTTTCAGCGCCATAATATACGCACCCTGGTAGTCGTCGCGCATACTTCCGTCTTCATTGATGAACGTCTGAATATAAGCGCTGCGGGTTTTCTCAAGCTGGTCTCTGTAACGCAGGGCATCCTCTGTTTTCCCGAAACGCTCCGCTGCCCATGAGAGAATCCGCAGATCGTTTACGATAAAGGCATTAGACACAGGACCGTTGTGCATTGCCATGAAGGCGATGTCTTTCCCGGGGCAGAGCCAGTCTCCCAGGTTCGGGGCAAGCCAGAGATTCTCCACACCCTGAGGGCCGCCCATGTGGCGGATCTCGCACTCTACGTGGGATTTCATGTTTTCATAGTATTCTTTCAGATACCGGTCGGTTCCGAACTGGCGGTAAAGCATTTCCGGAATAATTGTAATGGCATTTCCCCATCCCAGCATATTGATAAAACCGACGCCGGCGGGACCATCTGCAGGAATAGTTGGGCCTACATATCCTTCCGAGTTATCCTGCTGGCTGCTGCTCATATCCCGGAGGTATTTTGCCCAGAAGGTTTCCGTGTCGTAATTATAGGCTCCGGTGAGGGCGAATACCTGACCGTCACCGGGATATCCCATACGTTCATCCCTCTGCGGGCAGTCGGTGGGAACTTCCACATAGTTGGATCTCTGTCCCCAGAGCTGATTCTGGAAGAGGCGGTCAGCCAGAGGATTGCCGCAGGTAAATGCGCCCGTCCGTTCCATGTCGCTGCAGAGGGCATAAGCGGTGACCAGACCGGGAACGTATTCGGTGCCGCTGATCTCTGCATAGCGGAATCCCATGTAGGTAAAGCGGGGGCGGTATTTCCTGGTGTCTGTGCCCCGGTGGTAGATGAGCTCTGCCTTTGCCTTGCGCAGATTGGCAGTGTACAGGCTGCCGTCCGGGTTGAGGATCTCGCCATGGCGGATTCTGACTGAGCTGCCTTTCATCTTTGTGGGATCAATCTCTATGATCCCGGCAAAATTCTGTCCGAAGTCCAGAATCGTCACATCGTCATGGACGGATACGGACTGAACCGGCATCTCTTCCTGGAGTTTTACTTCGATCATCGTTGGGGAGAAACGATCCGGGAGGGGACCCTCATAGGGAACCGGCGGGAATACTTCCGGAACCTCAGGTGCCTCAGGCGTCTCCGGGGCGGAACTTTTGCTCTGCCCGTCCCCGGAACCGGAGCGCGGTGTTCCCTCTGCGTAATAAATCTCACCGTCATAAAATCCTGCATAACCGTAAGGACCCGGCACGGCATGTACAGAATCATCATCGGAGCAGAAGATCCGGCGGGATCCGTCTTCCAGTTCCAACTCAAGAACCCATGACACGGCAGGACGTTCCCCGTAGATCTGGGTCTTGTTGTCACAGGTGAATCTTCCGCAGTACCATCCCTGCCCGAGATATACCCGCAGAGTGTTATGAATGTCACTGCCGGAGCAGGGGGACTCTGAGCCATCTGCCCCTGAACCGATATGGCCCTGAAGATATTCTGTCACATCGTGACTCTGATAAAACAGATCGTGATAATAATAGGTATAGCCCGGAGCAAACATCTGATCTCCGACTTTTTCCCCGTTGAGCTCTGCCTCATACACGCCAAGAGCCGTGGAGGTGAGCACTGCTTTTTTTACGGGAAGCAGGGGAATATTCTGTTCAAAAACTTCTACAGCGCCTTCCTGATAAGGACGTTCAGTTGTGATGAAATGCTGTTTCAATTCTGCAGCAGATGTATAATTTGTATTTGTTTCTTTCATGTTGGCCTCCGATATAAATTTGCTCCTGTGATTCATTTCACAGGAGCAGTGAAAAATTATTATTGAGTTATTATTGCTGTGTATTCTGAAGTGCAGCTTTCTTTTCCTGAATTCTCTTCTGTACTTCAACCATTTCATTTTTGCCCAGATGACAGAACTTCATGGCTATGAGAGTACAGATCCATCCCAGGATCGGCATGCCGAAGTTCAGTGCCATTGCCACCCAGAAAACAGCGGATGTGCAGGGATCTCCGGGCTGCGGCATGGTCGTGGTATACCCGACCAGAGCAACTGCGCCGGCGGCGATGGTGGCGCCGAAGGCGGAAACGATCTTGTCGATCAGGCTGTAAACTCCGGTGACAACTGCCGGGACATAGCGTCCGCTGCGGTCCAACTCGTAGTCAATGATATCAGCCATGAAGGAAGTATTTGCCGTCGTAATACACATTTTTGCTCCGTTGAGCGCGAAGGTCAGGATCACGTACAGGATCATGGCTGGACTGAGCATGACTGCAATGCCCGACGGATCGATGAATGCGAAAAAGACGATGGTTACTGCGGCGATAACAGTGCTGATCCAGGTCCAGACAACGATGGTCTTCTGGCTTCCGTATTTCCCTGCGTACTTTGCGCCGAGGATGGCGAAGATGATGGACGGGAACATTCCGATCGCGTTGAGGATCGTGCTCAGTCCCATGTTGCCGATGACGATTCCGAACATCAGGGTTACAACGATGGACTGGGATGCGGTCTGCTGTGCGATCTTGTCAGATGCAGCAGAGATAATATAGCACTGAAGCGGGCGGTTCCCTTTCAGCACATCGACCATATCACGGATTTTCAGGGGCTCTTTTTTCTCTGCCGTTCCGGTGAAGTTCTCCGGTTTATCGATCTCGGAGACGCCGATGCAGACAAGGATAATGCCCAGAAGTCCGATCAGCACGCACACACGGCATGCGGTGGAGAGAAAGGCCTGGTTGTAGTTCCCTCCGAACATGGGAAGAAGTACTACATTGAGCACGATGGTCAGTGTGATCGGCACCAGATAGTTGAATGCGGTTGCCCATACACCGATGATCGGACGCTGTTTCGGGTCGTTGCTCAAAAGCGCCGGGATTGTCTGTGCCGTCATGTTTGTGATGGTATATCCGATGACATACAGGCAATAGAGCAGGATGAACACGATGGTTCCGAAGCCTTTGCTGGATGCGAAGTCAAACATTGCCAGAAGGGCGATCGCCTCAATGATGAAACCGCCTGCAAGCATGATACGCAGTTTTCCGAAACGGGTGTTGATCCTGTCATACAGGAATGCGACCATGGGATCGGTGATTGCGTCGAAGATACGGGTTCCGGTCAGGATATAGCCGACGATCACGGTGGCGATGCCGTATCCGATGCTTGCGCTGTAGCTTGCCAGACCGATCAGGGAATAGACGCTCATTCCCACAAGACCGTTGCAGGCATACAGGATAATCTGCCATAGTTTTGCACGGCGGTACTGTACGCCGTCAATTTCACTTTGTGTCACTTTGTGCTTTTCAGACATAATTACAGGTCCTCTCTTTCTCTCATTTGAAATCGCTGTGCAGTCATTCGTTTTCAGGATGATTCTGCATGTTGCGCGGGACGGTTCAGATACCCGGTCCCGTCTGTTCTGATAGCAATTATAAACGTGACGGAGAAATTGTGTTTTAGAGGATTCGTGAAAATGTATAAAATTTCATTATGATTTCCGGGCAAAAACGAAAAAGCAGACAAATTCAGGAAATATTGTCTGCTATTGATATTATTTTAAAGTTTTTGGGCTCCCGACCCTACAGTTTCAGATTTTGCCTGCGGTATTCGCTGGGAGAAATTCCGGTCTCTTTCTGAAAGGAGGAGGAGAAGTAGCTCCGGGATGCAAATCCCAGTTCATCGCTGATCTCCTGGATGCTCATGTGGGTTCCTCCGAGAAGCGTTTTTGCGTGGTCGATTTTGACTTTGCGGATATAGTCCGTCACACTTGTTCCCGTCTCCTTTTTGAATTTGTGGGAAAAATAATATTCTGTATAGCCGGAGCGCTCTGCCAGGTCTGCGATACGGAAGTTGTCCCTGGGATGCATGGTAATGTAATCGCAGGCAGACTGAATCTGCGGGGAGAGTCCGTTGTCCGACCGGGCACGGCGGACTCTCTGCATATAGTCGTCCAGCATGTCCCGGGCAAGGGAGGACAGGGATGCAGTGGTCCTGCACTCCTCGATCATCCCGGCATAGTAGTCGTTGAGAGTGTAGGAGACGGAAGGATTTAACCCGCCTTCAATGGCCGCACGGGAGCAGAGGGTGAGAAGGACAAGAAGACTGTTTTTCTGCTGGCGTATGGTGTCTCCGGTGTCGAATTTTACACCGCTGCTCAGGGAACTGGATCTTTCCAGTGCTTTCTTGTAATCCGGATTTCCCTCCCGGAACATCCGCAGAAGCGACTGTTCAGCCGCCCAGATTCCCCGGTGCTCTCCGGAGATGAGCTGTATTTCATCGGAAACGGGACCGCTGTTCCCTTTCGCAAACTGAATATCTTCCGGGGAGATCCTCTCTCCGGAAATACAGTAGTGGAACATGACTGCATACTGAAAAAACTGTGTGGTGGGTATGAGGGGGATCTGGTCGATATAGCGGAAGATTACGGAGCGCAGGCGCACGGAAAGATTCCTTCTGTCGAGCTCTTTGCGCAGAAGAATATGGGAATTTTTCCCGGTAGATGCAGGCCCGAGAATATGAATCCGCTGCAGGATATTGTCGTGATATTCAAAACCTGCTATATACAGAAGCCCGGGGAGAGTATCGAGTACAAAGGGATAAATCCCCCCCCGGCCGGCATACTCCGCTACCGCCGAAGAAAAATCTGCCAGGGAAATCATCTCTCCCATAGAGACTTCCGGCGGACAGTTCGTGGACAGAAGCTTCAGGTCAGGAGTATAACTCCACAGGAAAATATTATGGCTGCAGCGAAGCAGTTCCACAAAAAAGGTAAGTTTTTCATTGATTGTCATTACTCATCCTCCAGATACTGTATGAGCAGATCCTTATCGGAAGCTTCGGCAAGACGGATGGTTCCCTTCCCGAGCATTCCGGGTTCATCGATAAGTGTACAGAAAATATACTGACTCAGTGTGGACCGCAAGGTAAGGCTGTCGCCGTCCGGCGTCTCAAAATACACTTCTGAACTGCACCGCCGGACATCTGTCAGAAATTTGGGAATGTCTGCATTTGCCTTTAAACGCATGGATAATTCCTCCTTTTTATGTCCGATTAAATGGTATTCTGCAAGCTATTATACTCCTTCTCCCTGCCGGTGTACAGAAGAAAGTTGCCGCAATATGAGAGAAAAGATGCTGCTGTATGTAAGAAAATATTGACAATTTATCAAAAGAACAGCATATAAAATGACGGGGGAGAAATGGTACAATAAAAAATAAAACACAGGAAAAAGTGGCAGTTTTAAACTGCTGGGGAAAGATGCGCGCATGGGGCAACCATATGGTACACCACGCCATCTACTATAAACAGAACTACTCCTACGCGGGAGTCATCGAGGCGCTGAGTGGCGCGCCCTTTGACGTGAAGTTCATCAGCTTTGACGACATCCGCGAGAATCCGTCCATCCTGGACGATATTGATGTGATCCTGAACGTGGGCGATGCGGATACCGCGTATACCGGCGGGGAGAACTGGACTGATCCGGTGATTGTGGAGGCAGTGAAACGCTTCATCTACAATGGCGGCGGATTCATCGGCGTGGGCGAGCCCGCGGCGCACCAGTATGAAGGACATTTCTTCCAGCTCGCCACGGTTATGGGCGTGGAGAAGGAGACCGGCTTCACCCTCAACGTGGACAAGTACAACTGGGAGGAGCATGACCATTTCATCAAGGAAGACTGCACAAAGGACATCGACTTCGGCGAGGGCAAGAAGAACATCTACGCCCTGGACGGAACGGAGATCCTCGTCCAGCGCGACAAAGAGGTGCAGATGGCAGTGCGGGAGTTCGGCAGGGGACGCTGCGTCTACATCAGCGGCCTGCCCTACAGCTTTGAGAACAGCCGGATCCTGTACCGTTCCATTATCTGGTCCTCCCACGACGAAGAGAACCTGCATAAGTGGTTTTCCACGAACTTTAATGTGGAAGTCCATGCCTATGTAAAGAACGGGAAATACTGTGTGGTCAACAACACCTACGAGCCCCAGAGCACAACCGTGTATAGAGGGGACGGATCGAGTTTCGATCTGGATCTTGAGGCAAATGAGATCGTCTGGTATGAGATCTGAGATAGTGTAAGGATGTAAGAACGATGAAGACAGAGGCCCTGGAAACAGGGCTATTCTGTCAAACTGAAAATATCTGTTAATGTATGGATGATATCTTCTTCACGGACGCCGAAAAGCTTCAAATTTTTTAATTCGTTTTTGGTGATTTTGAGTGCGTGTACAAAGTTTATCATATCTTTCCGAATATTTTCTGGCAATTTGCATTGCTCTAAAGGCATCTCAGATGTAATCCTTAAAATATCATTTCGGTGTTTTTTAATATCTCTGGAATCAATACGTATACCTTGTTTCTGCTTACTTATCAGGTCGAGCCAGGCTTTGGCTTTAAAGACAATCAGCCCTTCGGGTTTTAAGACAGTTATTCCGCCTATGACATTACGTTCTTTTAAAAGCAATTCATAGTAAGAATTGTCAAGTAAAATTGCAGAAAGACTGGAAACCGTATCATCAATATGTATCGGAGTCAATACGGATTTTTCTTCTAATTCCAAATCTGTTCTGGAAAATAGTTCGATCATTGCAGGATATCCGATTTCTTCTGGTTTATCAAATCTGTAAAATTGCGGACGCCCATTGCTTCTTGCACGATTTTTGTATTTCCCACTTTGTATAAATTTCCAGAACTGCTGTGCAAATTCCCTGGTTTGGGCTTCAATTACGAGCACCATATCTAAATCTTTTGTGGCTCGGAAATCTGTGTCATTATTTCGAAATGAAATATCGCATGCGGCACCTCCAATTAAAACATATTGCTCTGTATATTCTGCAAAATATTTATAAAATATATCTAATCCTTTTACCATACATACTCCTCCAACATTTCCTCCAATGAAACTTCAACTCTCGGATCATCTGAATTCTCAAGTAATAAGTAAATAGACAGTGGATCAATAATATTTTTATGTTTAAAAGGTATACAGTATCCTAATTCCTGTATTACACATCCGGGGGTTTCGCCGACAGGAATCTGCTTTTCCTGGTAAATGCCTTTACTTCGGATTTCATTTTTTACTACAGCGTAGGTAGGATATGAATTATCTGTCAGGAGTGAAAGTTCAGCTAATCCTGAGATACCGCTTTTCAGGAAAGTATCAGGAAGTTTTCTCATCAAATAATATTCTTTAAGTAACGGTGTACGCAAAAAAGGTCTGATTATATTCCACATTTCCTTTCTATTCCCTGCTTTTGTATAAACACGACGCTTGCCGCTTTTCTTTAAGACAGGAATATTCAGGCTTTCGATTTCATCAAATGCTCTTGTGACCGACATTTTTGAAACATTCATCTTTTCCGCGGCTGTCGTTACTGTCAGATTGTCCCAGTTTTCATAAATGGTCAGTAATAAAAATTTTTGTGTCAAAAAAGATATTTTGAAACAGGGTTTTATTTCCCTGAGTTCATTTGAGCGTAGCATTAATCCAAGAAATGGAATATACACCTGATGTTTCTCCCATATAAAAGGAATTCCTTCTTCTAACATTTTATCTCTGGAATAGTAATTCAGTTTTTCCAGATAAAGTACACAATATATTCCGGTCAAATGTTCGATCCTTTTTTGATGGCTGCGCAGTAAAACAAGTCTGTAATCTTCTTTTGGTCTGGCTAAAATGCAAATCTGTTTCAGAATTTTCAATTGATAAAAGTCGTAATTTGCTTGCAGAATTAATGGAAATTTATTTGTTTCTTTGTAGGGGGTGAGTTCTATTTTTTGATGTAATGTCTGTTCAATAAATTCTTTCATAATTCACCTTTATTATCTTATTTTTTTAAATTGTAACTTATTTTAAGTTACAAATCAAGATATTCGTTACGATTTATGAATTAAAAAACATCACGAAAAATTGAACATAAAACCGAAAAAAGAGACTGATGATTTTCCCGCCCGGATATATAATCATACTGGAACAGAAAATACCAATTCAGAACGGGAGAAATCAGAATGAAAAAATTTGCAGAGGGCTTTATGCTCGGCGCGGCGACAGCGGCGCATCAGGTGGAAGGAAACAATATTTACAATGATTACTGGGCGCAGGAACAGGTCCCGCACAGCATGTTTAACGAGCCGTCCCTGGATGCGGTGGATCACTACAACCGCTATGAGGAAGATATCAGGCTCATGGCGCAGGCTGGTCTGAACACTTACCGTTTTTCAATCGAATGGGCGCGAATCCAGCCGGAAAAGGACGCCTGGGATGAAAATGAAGTTGAACATTACAGAAAGGTGCTGAAGTGCTGCCACGAAAACGGGGTAAGACCGATTGTTACGATGATGCACTTTTCCTCACCGAAATGGCTGATCTCCATGGGCGGCTGGGAGAATCCGGAAGTGGTGGATCTTTTTGCTTCGTACTGCCGCAGGCTTGTGGGAGAACTGGGCGATCAGATGGAGTATGTGTGTACCATCAATGAGGCGAACATGCGTCTTCAGCTTGCAGCTCTGATGCAGGAGATGATGAAGCGTATGTCCGGAGCGCAGGGAGCCGGAACAGACAAAGCGGCAGCGGGCGGCAGCGAGAGCGATGTTCAGGTTGGAATTAATCTGAACAAGGAAAACATGATGCTCGGCATGGTGGAGTGCGCGCAGGCATTCGGGCTGAAAGACCCCAGAGATATGCACACTTTTGTTTCCCAGTGTACGCCGGAGGGAGATCTTCTTGTCATGAAGGCCCACGAGGCGGCAAGGGACGCAATGAAAGAGGAGTGCCCTCATCTGAAGATCGGACTTACGCTCTCCCTTCATGATATGGTAGCGCGCCCGGGCGGAGAGAAATTTGCCGAAAAAGAGTGGGATGATGAGTTCCTTCATTACCTGCCGTATATTGAACATGACGATTTCCTGGGAGTACAGTGCTATACGAGAAAATTTTTTGACGGAAACGGAGTCGCAGAGGCGCCGGCGGGCTCAGCGCGTACCCAGATGGGATATGAGGATTATCCGGCAGCAATCAGTGATGTTGTGAGAAAGGTGGCGGAACGCTTCAAGGGCGATCTGATCGTGACGGAGAATGGAATTGCCACGGACAACGATGCAAGGCGCTGCGAGTTTATAAGGGAAGCTGTGGACGGTCTGGTACAGTGTATAGAAGACGGTATCCCGCTCAAAGGATATATGTACTGGTCGCTTCTCGACAACTTTGAGTGGCAGAAGGGATTTTCCATGACGTTCGGTCTGATTGCGGTTGACCGGGCGACACAGACAAGACACCCGAAGGAAAGCCTGAAAGTGCTCGGCAGTCTGATAGAACAGTAAAAGAGAGCAGATAAAAGCAGAAGTGAAAAAGTAAAACAGCAAATAAACAGTAAATAAATTTAAGAAGGAGAAGCGAAGATGAGATCAACAGTATTGCTGGACGACGGATGGAAATTTGTAAAAACCGCGGAAGACGCGGCAGCGGCTGCGGCAGCAAAGGGAACAGCGGTGACTCTGCCCCATACGTGGAATGCCGTGGACGGACAGGACGGCGGCAATGACTATTACCGCGGGACCTGCTGGTATACAAGAAAACTGGATGTAACCCCTGCAGATGAAGAGGAGACATGGATTGAGTTTGAGGGAGCGGCGATGACTGCGGATGTGTATCTGAATGGAGAGCATCTGGCCCATCATGAGGGCGGTTATTCTACTTTCCGTGTGAACCTGACCGGACACCTCGGGGAAGAGAATGTACTTGCCGTATCTGTAGACAACGGAAACAATGACCGGGTATATCCCCAGAAGGCGGACTTTACTTTCTACGGGGGCATTTACCGTGATGTAAAACTGATTACAGTTCCAAAAGCACATTTCGCCCTGGGATATGAGGGGGCGCCGGGAATCCGCGTGACTCCGGAGGTGGAACTGAGCGGGAACAGCGAAAACGGACTTCCGGCGGGCAGCGCGAAAGTTACAGTGGAAGCATGGACAGAGGGAACCGGGGACAGGAAAGACTGCCGGGTGAAATTCACTCTGGACGGCCAGGAGCAGACTGCAGTGGTGGAAGACGGATGCGCGAAGGCAGAGTTTGTACTGGATCATGCACGCCTGTGGAACGGACTGGACGATCCGTATCTGTACACTGTCTCAGCGGCATTAATGGACGAAAACGGTACAGAAGCCGGATGCCTGGACGAGATCTCTGCACGTTTCGGATGCCGTCAGATGCGCTTTGACCCGCAGGAAGGCTTCTTCCTCAACGGACGTTCCTATCCGCTGCGGGGCGTGTCCAGACATCAGGACCGTCTGGGTGTGGGAAATGCCCTGACAAAAGAGATGCACCGGGAAGACCTGGCGATTATCCGGGAGATGGGAGCAAATACGATCCGTCTGGCGCACTATCAGCACGCCCAGTATTTCTACGATATCTGTGATGAGGCGGGAATGGTTGTATGGGCGGAGATCCCCTATATCACCATGCACATGAAAAACGGCAGGGAGAATACGTTAAGCCAGATGAAAGAACTGATCCTTCAGAACTACAATCACCCCTGTATCGCGTGCTGGGGCCTTTCCAACGAGATTACTGCAGCGGGCGGTGTGACGGATGACCTTCTGGAAAACCACAGGCTGCTCAACGACCTGTGCCACAGACTGGACAGCACCCGCCCCACCACGATGGCGCACGTGTTCATGCTTGAGACAGACAGCGAACTGATTCAGATCGCGGATATCGGAAGCTACAACCTGTATTTCGGCTGGTATCTGGGTGATCTCTCCCAGAACGAGGAGTTCTTTGATGAATACCACAAGAAATATCCGGACCGCTGCATCGGTTTCTCCGAGTATGGTGCGGACGCAAATCCGGCCTATCAGTCATCCACGCCGAGCCGCGGTGACTACACGGAGACTTACCAGACCGTTTACCATGAGCATATCCTGGACGTCATTGAGAACCGCCCCTTCCTCTGGGCAACGCATGTGTGGAACATGTTTGACTTTGCTGCGGACGGAAGAGATGAGGGTGGAAAGCACGGACAGAATCAGAAAGGTCTTGTGACTATGGACAGAAAGACGAGAAAAGACGCTTTCTATCTCTACAAGGCACACTGGAGCAGCGATCCTTTCGTACACATCTGCGGCAGAAGGTATGTGGACCGCGCGGAGGATGTGACAGAAATCAAAGTGTATAGCAATCAGCCGGAAGTAACTCTTTATGTGGACGGAAAAGAATTCGGGACAAAACAGGGACAGTACCGCTTTGTATTCCAGGTTCCGATTACGGGAGAACACCGGATTGCAGCCGAAGCAAAATCCGGGGCTTCCGCAATGGTTGAGGATGAGATTACAGTCCGCAGGGCAGATAAACCCAATCCGGATTATCAGTATGTGGAGCAGGGAGGCGTAGTCAACTGGTTTGACAAAGATGACTTCAAGCCGGACTGCTACTCCATTAAAGACAAATACGGCGACCTGATGGCAAATCCGCAGACTGCCCCGATCCTGCAGAAGATCATGGAGAAGGCAGTGGCAAGCCGCGGAGATGTGGCGGAGAGTGTGAGCGGCAATCCGAACCTTCAGAGAATGATGGGACGTATGACCCTGGAAAGCCTGCTCAACCAGGCGGGAGACGCAATCGGCGAGGAGCAGATCCGGGCGCTCAACGCGACACTTCAGAAAATAAAGAAGCCGGAGGTTGATGCATAATGCCGGTAAAAGCAATCCAGATGATACAGCTCGGAACCGTTATGGGTTCCGAGCAGAAAGCAAGAGAGACAATCCGTCTTATGAAAGAATCCGGATATGAAGGGATCGAGATCAACGGGTTTATGATCAAAAAGATGCCGCCCATCGTAAAGATCCTGACTACTCTGGCAGGTATGCCAATCGGAAAGACGGCGAAGCTTGACTGGCACAGGCTGATTGATGAGACCGGTCTGAAAGTAGTCAGCGTTCATGAAGATCTTGGAAGTATTTTAAGAGTGCCGGAGGAGATTATCGCCGAGGCGGAATCTTTTCACACCGGGTATGTGGTTATTACGGGAATGCACCGGTTTGATTACTCGGATAAAGCAGCGGTTCTCGACCTTGCGGAAAGGCTGAACAAGGCGGGAAAGCTTATGAAGGAGGGCGGGATATCCCTGCTCTATCACAACCACAACTGCGAGTTCCGCAAGGTGGATCCGGAGACTACGGCGTATGACCTGCTGATTGAGAAGACGGATCCGCAGTATGTGAATTTTGAATTTGATTCCTACTGGCCCACAGAGGCAGGGGTCGATACGATTCCGCTGATGAGAAGACTGGGAAAGAGAATGAAGCTCTATCACATCAATGACCGGGGAACCCGCGTGAGCGGCCCGGCAGGACAGATTTTAAAATCAGACAGTATGGAACTGGGATACGGAAATATGAATCTGAAGGAAATGGTGAAGATCGCGAAGGAGAACGGCGTTGACGCGGTAGTATTGGAAAGCCACAAGAACTGGGCGGACAAGTCGCCGGTGAAATCCTTCCAGTTGAGCGCGGAGTTTATGAATCAGTATGTTTAACTGTGAAAGGCGGTACAGGAAAATGAAATGTTTTTGCAACCCGGTCAATGTAAATTACCGGTATCAGTTTAACAATGACCAGAGAGAAAAGGAGATTAAGGTGGCGCGGGAGGCGGCAGATCCTTCCATGATCTGTTTTAAGGGCAGATATTACATCTTTGCATCCATGACACTGGGGGTATGGGTGTCGGATGACCTGGTGAAATGGGAGAACCACAGGCTTCCCGGAGAGCTCCCGCTCTATGACTATGCGCCGGATGTGCGTGTGATGGGAGAATACGTTTATTTCTGTGCTTCCAGGAGAGGACAGATCTGCGATTTCTACCGGACAAAGGATATCCTTGAAGGACCTTATGAGAAGATTGAAGGAACGTTTGATTTCTGGGATCCGGATATGTTTGTGGACGATGACGGCAGAGTTTATTTCTACTGGGGATGTTCCAACATGACACCGATCTGGGGCGTGGAACTGGACCCGAAGACCATGCACCGGATCGGAGAGCCGACAGCTCTGATTGACGGCGATGCGTTTTCCATAGGATATGAGCGGTGCGGGGAAGATCACTCCCAGATGCCAAGGACGGACGAAGAGATCGAGATGTGCTATCAGGGATTCCTGAAGGCCCAGAACATGAAAGAGGAGGATTTCCCCGAGGAGTACCGTCCTCTTGTGAAAGGGATGCTGAGCCAGAAGCCTTATATTGAAGGCGCATGGATGAACAAACACAACGGAAAGTATTATCTCCAGTACGCATGCCCCGGAACACAGTATAATGGCTATGCGGACGGAGTCTATGTAAGCGACAGCCCTCTGGGACCATATACTCTGGCACAGACCAATCCGTATTCCTATAAACCGGGCGGATTCATTCCCGGAGCAGGACACGGCTCCACCATGGAGGACATGGAGGGAAGCCTGTGGCATACAGCGACCATGCGCATCAGCAGAAACCATGATTTTGAGCGCCGGGTGGGCATATGGCCGGCAGGTTTTGATGCGGACGGCGAACTTTTCTGTAACCAGCGTTACGGCGACTGGCCTCTGGATGTGGAAGCAGCCAGAGAGAATCCGTGGTGTAATCCGAAATGGTATCTCTTAAGCTATGGAAAGAATGTGACCGCCTCCTCCTCAGAAGAGGGCAAAGGACCGGAAAAGGCTGTGGATGAGAATGTGCAGACCTGGTGGCGGGCGGCTTCCGCGGATGCGGGAGAGTGGATCTGTCTGGATCTGGGAGAGGTTTCTGATGTCCGTGCGGTTCAGGTGAACTTTGCAGATGACAGGATTGATATTCCGGTGCCGGGAAAGATCGGCGGATCGGATACACAGCCAAGATATATCGAGGAGAGGGATCTTGCAACGCGTTGGATTCTGGAGGGATCCGCGGACGGCGAACACTATGAAGTGCTTGCGGACAAGTCGGAGGCAGATACAGATCTCACCCATGATTTCCTTGTGTGGGAAGAGGGGAAAAATCTGCGGTATCTGAAACTTACGGTTCTGGAAGTGCCCTACGGACAGCAGGCATGCATCTCCGGGCTCCGGGTGTTCGGCGCCCAGGATAAGGCAAAACCGGAAGTGCCGGAATTTACGGCAGAGCGCACCGGCGATCTGGATATGGAAGTGAAGATCCGGGAAAACGGCGCTCTCGGCTACAACATCCTCTGGGGAGAAACACCGGAGAAGCTTTATCACAGTTATATGATATTTGGCACGGAACAGAGAGTCGGCGCCCTTGTAAAGGGCAGAGACTACTGGGTGAGAGTGGATGCTTTCAATGAAGCCGGTATCACCGAGGGAACAGTGAAGAAACTTTAAACATATGCCGGGATATCCGGAGCGCAGAGGAATCATTTTCTCCTGTAATCTGCCGGTGTACAGCCGTAACAGTTACGGAAATGCTTATAGAAAGCCGGAACATCTCCGAATCCGCAGGAACAGGCGATTTCCCCGATGGGCATGGCGCTGTTTCTCAGCATATGGCAGGCAGTGTCAAGGCGGAAGCGGATCAGATATTTCTGCGGGGACATGTGGTGGACTTTCATGAATATCCGGTACAGATATGTCCTGTCGATTCCGATGTGCCGTGCAATATCGGTGATATGGATATCGTAGGTGTAATTGTGCCGGATGAAATCCACTGCTTTGTCTGCATAGCTTTTGTCAAAGGATCCGGTATGGTCTCTGTCCGGCAGGATCATACCGGAGAAAACCAGATAAAGCTGGCCGATGGCCGCGTATTCGTTATAGCTTCCGTCCTCGAAGAGCAGGATCAGCTTTTTCAGGTTCTCTTCCATGGAACCGTTGCTGTGGTCTGTGTAGACCGGAGCATCCAGGGAGAGACCGCAGCGTTTCAGGATAGTTTCGGCTTCGTAGCCGTCGAATCCGAACCAGCAGTAATCCCACGGCGTCTGTTCATCAGCCGTATAGACCGTCGAGTCCCCCGGACAGATGAGAAATCCCTGTCCGGGGGAGATTTTATATTCCTTTCCGCAGGAGACAAAGGTGCCTGTCCCGCGCAGCACATAGTGAAACAAATAGTGGGGGCGCACGGCAGGTCCGAAACTGTGGCCGGGACGGCAGTTCTCCCACCCGCACTGGTAGAGCGTCAGGGAATTGTTGAGATACAGCGGAGTGGAGATCAGATATTCAACAGTTCCGCCTTTCAGTATTTTCAGATATTTCTGCAGTTTATTTTCTGTGTTTTCCATCATAAGCCCCATCCTTCTTTCCCGGTATCCTGTATCCGATCATATTTCATATTCGATCATATCACAAATCATACAACATATCACCAATAAAATGAAACAAATCAAAATAGTAATTTTCCGGACTTTCACTATAATGAAATACATCAGAAAACAACAGTTCAATAAGAGAAAGGCGGTAGGAAAATTATGCTGAAAATTACGTTTATGGGTGCAGGAAGCACCGTGTTTGCAAGAAATGTACTGGGAGACTGCATGTGTTCTCCTGCACTGCGGGAATGTGAGATCGCGCTGTATGATATTGACGGGACCAGACTGAAAGAGTCGGAGATTATCTTAAGCGCTATCAACCACAATGTGAACCGGGACCGTGCGCAGATCCGGACTTATCTGGGAGTGGAGAACCGGAAAGAAGCGCTCCGGGGCGCAACATTTGTGGTAAATGCCATCCAGGTGGGATTCTATGACCCGTGTACAATTACGGATTTTGAGATACCGAAAAAATACGGTCTGCGCCAGACCATTGCGGACACGCTGGGAATCGGCGGAATCATGAGGGCGCTGCGGACGATTCCGGTCCTGAAGGATTTTGCGGACGACATGGAGGAAGTCTGCCCGGACGCCTGGTTCCTCAACTACACGAACCCCATGGCAATGCTTACCGGATACATGCAGCGCTATACGAACATAAAGACTGTCGGGCTCTGCCACAGCGTCCAGGTCTGCTCGGAGAATCTTCTGAAAGATCTGGGAATGGAAGACAGGCTGGAAGGGCGCAGGGAGCTGATTGCGGGAATCAACCATATGGGATGGCTGTTGGAGATTTATGACCGGGAGGGGAATGATCTGTACCCGGAGATCCGCCGCAGGGCAGCCGGGAAGAATGCATCGGAGAAGCACACGGATATGGTGCGCTACGAATACATCCGCCGTCTGGGATATTACTGTACGGAATCCAGTGAGCACAATGCGGAATACAACCCTCTCTTCATCAAGAGCAGATATCCGGAACTCATCGAGAAATACAACATTCCGCTGGATGAATATCCCCGCCGCTGCATCAATCAGATCAACGGATGGGAAGAAGAGAAGAACAACATTCTCAAAGACGGGAAGATCACCCATGAGCGCTCGAAGGAATATGCGTCCTACATCATGGAGGCTATGGTGACCAATGTGCCGTACAAAATCGGCGGAAATGTAATCAACACAGGACTTATCGACAACCTGCCTTCCGACGCCTGCGTGGAAGTTCCCTGCATGGTGGATGCCATGGGGGTAAACCCTTGCCATGTGGGAAGACTTCCGGTGCAGTGCGCGGCTATGAATATGACAAATATCAACGTGCAGCTCATGACCATTCAGGCGGCAGTGACGAAAAAGCGGGAGGATATCTACCGCGCCGCCATGCTGGATCCGCACACCGCGGCAGAACTGTCCATAGACGACATTGTGGCGATGTGCGACGAACTCATTGGGGCTCACGGAGATTACATGAAGGACTACAGATAGAGGAAATGTTTTTATCCCTCAGTTCCGTACACTTCGATCTGAGTCAGAGCCGGGAACGGGGACTCTTCCTCTGATTTGATCAGGTGGGAGAGTTCCAGGTACCGGACCGTCTTCGGCTCAAAGGTAAATTCCTGGGCGGAGCCTGTCTTTACGAAATTCACTTTCATGGCCTCTCCGTCGGAGAAGGTGATCGTTGCGTTTGTCCACCAGTTGTCGTGGGGGAAATCCGCCCTCAGATAGAGGATGATCCGGTCGATGGTCACATCCCTGCCGAAATCCAGTTTCAGCGCGGCATTGGGATCCCGGTTGATTCCCCAGGAAGCATAGGGCCACTCGCCGTGGCAGGTGTTTGCCGTGACGCCGTCGATGGCATTCTTTGCCGCAAATACAGCTTCACCCCGGGTTTCCACATTGGCGGATGCGTGGGGGAAACATGTCTCGTTTTCATGGCTGTCGCTGACGTTGAACGCCAGATTCCGGTAAGCGCTGATCTCGAAATCCCGGGCTTTTTTCAGGGTGAGAAGATGACGGCTTCCGGAAAATACTTTCGGGGAGAGATTGATGCGTTTCTCTCCGAAGGGAATTTTATAGACATAATGTCCTGTGAGATACACGAGGGAACGGCCCAGGGCATCGTCCAGCTGGAGCCAGGCGAAGAGAGGGGTATCGGAGACCTCCACAGCGATTATGTCCCCTTCCTGGTACTCCCTGGTTACGGGCAGGCGGACTTCCTCCTCGTCTCTTCCCACACAGATAGTGATTCCGTTTTTGTCGATAACTTTGATACAGAGCATAGTCTGATCCTCCTTTTTTCTGTCAGTTCTTATTTTTTATTAATTCTTCTTATTTCCTGCCTGTCTTTTGACTTCCGGTATCCGGAGGGCGACACTCCCATGATCTTTTTAAAGACCTTGCTGAAATAGTATACATCATTAAAGCCCAGTGTGTCAGAAATTTTTTGCAGGGGCAGATTGGGAAACTGCGTCAGCAGTTCGCATGCCCGCTCGATTTTCAGACGGTTGAAGTAATCAATGGGGGTGATGTTCTTATATTTCTTAAAAATGCGGCACAGGTAGACTTTGGAGACGTTCATCTCATCTGCCAGAAGCTGAAGCGTGATGGTGCGGGAAAGGTTATCCCGGAAATACTGCTCGATCTTCTGTACCAGCTGCCCTCCGCTTAGGGAATGTTCTTCACTGCTCTTTTCCGGGGAGAAAAGCCCGGTCACAAGCTGGGAGAAGTTTACGGCAAGTTCCTCGAAACCGGAGGAGAAGCAGTAAATGTTCTCCACATAGAAGACGGGATCAAGCTGTCGGTCCTTTTTCGGAAAGTTCTGATTCAGCGCTTTCAGAATGTAGATGAGATCTGCCTGGCATGCCACGACGGTTCTGCGTTTTTTCTTCCATTCCCCGCACAGCCGCATCATGTTGGACTGGAGGAGCTCCTGGTCGTTCTGGCGGATCAGGAGAGTCAGCAGTTCGATGAAATCCGTCAGATTTTCCGAGGCGGAGGCGGGCGGCAGGGTGTGGTAACAGCCGCTTTCTCCGAGGACGGCGTTGCGCACGCATCCCCTGCGGGCTGCCTGGATGTTGTATGTCAGCGCATCGGCTCCGCTGAACAGATAGAAGGCTGTCACCGGGAATCCGATCTTCCCGGCCAGTTCCGGGACCAGCTGTTCCAGGAGGACAGCGCCTTCTTCCCGGGTGTGCTCCGCCGAGTTGAGCAGGATAATCTTTTCGTTGCTGAAGATTCCGTCAAAGCAGAAGACAGAATAACCCGGCATTTTTGCGGACAGAAAATCATACATCTTTGTCCCGGATATATGTCCGGTCACGGGATGGAGAAGATTCTCCGAATTGTTCAGCGGCGCGCAGAAGATCATATACACGAGGATAAACTGGTCGTTGGAGGTTATGGACTCAAGACTGAACTTCTCATCCCCGATCAGAAAAGAGTAAATATTTTTATGTACATACTGCTCTTCCAGTTTCTTCCGGCAGTTCTCCAGACATTCATCCAACTCGGCAAGTTCCACGGGCTTGAGCAGATAGTCTTCCACGCCAAGACGCATGGCCTGTTTTGCATATTCGAATTCCTGGTATCCGCTGATGATGACCGGGAGCGCGGTGACGTTTTCTTCGCGCATTTTCTGGATAAGTGTAAGCCCGTCCATGTCGCGCATACGGATGTCCGTGATCACTACGGCAGGTTTTGTCTCGATGATCTTCGGAAGTGCCTCGGTCCCGTCTTTGGCGGTCCCTACGATTTCATAATCCTTCTGGAGATCCAGGATCTTCCGGGACAGGGTCCGCAGGGCAAACACTTCGTCCTCTACAAGAAATATTTTCATTTTGCGTCTTTCTCCTTTCTCCGGATGCCGATTTCAACAAATGCTCCCGGCCCGTCCGTGTTGTTCCCGAAAGAGAAACGGAAGCCGCTGCGGTACAGAATCCGGCACCGGATATATATGTTGCTGATTGCAAGACTGCCGATCTTGCGGTTTACGATATCATTCTGGTTGGCGAGATCTTCCTCGCATTTTTCCAACTGCTTCCGGATCCGTTCCAGGCTCTCCTCCGTGAATCCGGATCCGTTGTCCGTAATCCGGATAGTCCAGTCCTCCGGCGTCCCCTGAATTGTTACCCGGACCACAAAGTGGGAGACGGAAGAGCGGAACCCGTGTTTCACACAGTTTTCGACCAGGGGCTGCAGGGTGAACTTGGGCAGCGTCTCTCCCAGGAGGCATTCATCTGCTGTCACGTGGATGTCCATCGTGCCGTCATAGCGCTTCTGGATCAGAAAGGCGTAGTTGTTCAGGTGTGCAACCTCGTCTTCCACGGTGTAGATGTCTTTCGTAAAATCCGAAATATACCGCAGCATCCTGGAAAAGCGGATACACAGTTCCGAAGCTTCCAGGTCTCCGTTCATGTAGGCCACACATTCGATCATGGAGATCGTATTGTAGATGGTGTGCGGGTTCATCTGCGACTGCAGCGCCAGATAACTGGCACGCTCTTCGTTGGCGCGGCTCTGGATGCTGACGTTGATCGCATTTTTCAGATGCCGGAACATATTCTGGAAGGACTGGTTGATGCTCTCGATCTCCTCGATGTTGTAGCGGTGAGGCAGCTCCAGGGAGAGATTGTCCAGGGAGACCTCGCTGAGTGCGCTGTTCAGGTCGCCCAGGGGAGCGACGAGCCTGCGGGTCAGCACACGGAAGAGGATCAGAACGATCACAATCAGTACAAAAAATACAAAGATTGTCAGGAGGATCGCCTCCACTCCGAATGGGACAAGGGAGAGCACAGGACAGCTCAATACGACGGTCCAGCCCGAGTAATCCGATGTCGCATAGGAAATCTGCGTTCCGTTCTGTATAAAACTTCCCTCGGAAGATCCTTTTTCCGATACAGTCTGATAGATCTCATATTCTCCGGATTTTTCAGCGGGATAGATCAGCCCGCCGTCCGGAGAGAAGAGAAGCACTTCCCCGGAGATGTTTTCCAGGGAACAGATCTGCTCGATATTCCCGTACTCGTTCTGCACTTCAATAATGCCGTAATTCTTCCGTCCGTCTGTAATCGCGCGGGTCACGGAGTAGACGAAAGCTCCCTGGCTGGAGAAACTGTCCGCGTGAACCGGCAGGATAATCTTTTCCCCGTGTGCGGCAAGAATTTCTTCCTTCCACGGATAGGAAGCGACTGCGTTTTCTATAAAAGACGGATTCTCATCCGATTTCGTCAGGGTATAATAGGTGTCGTCGTTAAATGCGATGATCCGGTAGGTGGAGAGATCCGGCGCGTCCAGCGTCAGAAAATAGTTCAGCACCTCATTGTAATACAGGGGAGAACTGGAAGTGTTTCCCGAATCCGCCATAATCTCCATGAAACTGCGGCTGAAGAGCAGACCGTTGATGATGCGGTCCATCCCCTCAAGGGAGGAATCAAGCTGAGACTGGATCTGGGAGACGAGTTGGCCGCGGATCTCCACATTCCGCGAGTACTGCTCCCGGTAGATAAAGCCAAGCGCAATGCCGAAAACCAGGGTGAGGAAGAGGAGAAATGCAGCGGAGTAAGTAAAAAAGAGCTGATTGAAATATTTATGTTTCTTTTTGCTTTCCTTTTTCATTTTCAGCTTCATCTCCTTTTCCCTTGAAGGTAAATGCAGAGTTCGTTCTGTTCTGGTTCCGTCATCCTTCAATTCTAACATCGGGTATAATAAAAAGCAAACAAACCGGAGGAAGGTTTAACAATTTGCAAAAAGAGGTTTACTATTTTACATTCCTCGCCCGATTTTAATGGGATATATTTTTTATATGAAGAAAGAAGGGAAAACAGGATGATGAAAAAAGTGAAAAAGATAATGGCGGGAATCGTTCTGGCAGCGGTCATCTGTTCCCTGGCCGGAGGGTGCGGCAAAGAGCAGGATCCTGAGAAAGAAGAGCCGGTTACGCTGACAATGATGCTGCCGCAGTCCCACTATAAGGACTTCTTCAGAGATGAGCTTGCCAGATTTGAAGAAGAATATCCCCGGTATCATATCGATGTGCTGAGGATCCCTGACAATCAGTGGATTGAGGTGGTGAAGACCAAAGCGGTTACCGGGGAGCTGACGGACATTATCCGGATCGACAAAGGACTGATGGAAGATATCGGTGCGGAGAAGTTTGTTGAGATGGGGGAAGAGGAAAGCTGGTACGGACGTGTCCGGGAAGAGCAGCTTGAGAACAAGAAGATCGGCGGCAGGCTTTACGGACTGCCGGTGGGATCATCCAGCAGTGTTGGGCTGATCTATAATAAAGAAATCTTTGACGGGCTGGGGATCGCAGTGCCGAAGTCCATGGATGAGTTCTACCGGGTGTGCGGCCTGCTTCAGGAGAACGGTTACACACCGCTGTATGTTTCCGACAAAGACGCATGGACCGCTACGATCGGATTTTCCGCGTCGGTCTCCCAGATTATGACGGATGAGGATTATGAGAAGCTGATGAGCGGGGAGATGCGCTGGGACAATGAACGGTACTGTTCCATCCTGGAAGATTTTGCGGCCCTTCGGACGGAAGGGTATACCAATCCGGACTATATTGAAGCTACCTACGACAGCGCGGTGCAGGCAGTGGCTTCGGGAAGTGCCGCCATGTACATGTCCGGACAGTTTTTTATCAATGATGTTCAGGAACTCAGCCCGGAGATGGAGCTGGGAATGACAGCGGTTCCATACCGGGGGGATGTTCTCACAGTCAAAAGCGGGGAGGGGATGTTTGCCGTGTCTGCAAAGTCACCCCATATCGAAGAGGCGAAAGTGTTTCTCGACTGGTTTTCTTCCGCTGAAAATATGAACGAATTTAACGCAGGGTGGAACCATATGCCTGTGTTCAGGGATCAGGAGATGGCCATGCCCCGGTGGCAGGAGGAACTTTATGAGGAATATATCGAACCGGGGAATACGGCTCTGGAGATTAACGAGCGGTTCAGCGGCATTGACTTAAGCAGGCTCTGGAGTCTGCAGCAGGAGATGTTCACCGGACAGATCAGCGCACGGGAAGTCCTCGCAGAGTGGCAGGAGGAGTTTGAGAGGCAGGTAAGCGCGATACGGCAGTGACGGTACACGGGCGCAGACGCGGCAGGGAGGCGGCAGTACGGCAGACGGAAACCCGGTTTAATATTTTCCATTACGGTCAGATACCAATTCACATTTTCCAAAAGAAATTTTGGCGATAAAATAAAGCCATCAAAACGAAAGGGAAGATAACTTCCCGGGGAAAAATCGAAGGAGGTATTTGATTTATGAAGAAGTACAAAAAAGTACTGGCAGCAGCGATGGCCCTGACAATGGGACTTGGAATGGCAGGATGCGGGAGCAGTTCCGATGAGCCGAAGGAAGATGCGGACAAGCAGACAAATGAAGGCACAGAGGGCGGCGACGATCTCTCCGGAACACTGGTCTACTGGTCCATGTGGAACGATACAGAGCCCCAGGGAATGGTATGGCAGCAGATCATCGACGGATTCATGGAGGAACATCCGAACGTGAAAGTGGAAGTCCAGTGGTGCGGCCGTGACAACAAGAAGGTGCTCAAACCGGCACTGGATGGCGGCGAGACCATCGATATCTTTGAGTATCCGCTTGAGATCGACTTAAACGACTATGTGCTTGACCTGACAGATTATGTGGACAAGGCATATCAGGCCACGGACGGAAAGAAACTTTCCGAGATCGTTCTTCCGAGCCTTCTTGCTACACCGAAGAGCATGACAGGACTTGATATCCAGCCGGCAGTGGGATACAAACCGTGGATGTCACTGTTCATGTACAATAAGGCGATCTTTGATGAAGCGGGAGTTACTGCAGAACCGAAGACATGGGAAGAACTCGATGCGGCATGCGCGAAGATCAAAGAGGCAGGATATGTGCCGATCACATTTGACGATGCTTATGCATCCTGGCTTCCGGGAATGTACCTGGCAAGAGAAAAAGGCCAGGAGTGGGTACAGCAGCTTGTAAACGACAAGACAGGCGAGATGTGGAAAGACGAAGCGGTCGTAAATATGGCGAAAGCATATGAAGACTTTGCAAATAAGGGATACTTTGACGCAAATGTAGGCGGAAACAAATACCCGGCAGGACAGCAGGACATCGGAAGCGGAAAAGTCGCTATGTACTACAACCTGACAGGCCTTACGACAGAAGTCTCCTCTGTGACAGGACCGGACTTCAAATGGGGCGGATTCTCCTTCCCGGATGTTGCTGACGGACAGAACAAATGCGGTGTAGAGGACCCGGCAGGATGTACGATGCTCGCTGTAAACAAGAACACAGCGGATCCGGAACTTGCCATGGAATTCATCGCTTATGCGCTGAGCCCGGAGATGGACCAGAAGATGGTGGATGAGGCAGGTACGACACCGGCTACAGTAGATACAGCATGGCCGGCAAGCCTTGAGAGCATGAAGGGCGTATTCGAGTCCAATCAGGTTGCACTCAACAGCGGCGCTGATATCACATCCAACCCGGATATCGCTCCGACGATTCAGGAGAACTTCATTAAACTTGCTTCCGGACAGATCACGGCAGATGAGTTTGTAAACAATATGGCTGCTGCAGCAGCACAGTAAAGTGCAGCGCCGGCCATGAAAGCAATCGGTGGAAGAGGGGATTGATGAACCTCTTCCATCTTTATGTAAACAGCTTTTAAGAAGTAAACAGGTTTTATGTTTGAGAAAGGACTGACAGAAAATGAAGAAAAAACAATGGTTTGCGATCCGTTTCCTGACGCCTGCAGTCCTGGTTATGATCGTGATCTTCCTCTATCCTGCGGTGAGGACGATCATGATGAGTTTTAACCAGGTCGGATTCATCACCGATGAGATGAGCAGCTGGGATTTCGTCGGACTGGATAAATATGTGAAGGTCATTAACAGCCCGCTGTTCCGGCAGGCAATGATCAACTTTATGAAGATCTGGATCATCGGGGGTATCGTGATCCTGTGTCTGGCTATGTTCTATGCGGTCATTATCACTTCCGGAATCAAGGGAAAGAACTTCTGGAGGGCAATGCTGTACCTGCCCCACATCATCAGCTCGGTAGCGCTGGTTGCAATGTGGCTGCAGTATGTGTTCAATAACCAGTACGGTATGCTCCGCAAGCTCTTTACTTTCCTTCACTGGGACTACATGGCGAACTTCCAGTGGACGTCTCCGGAGCATCTGTTCCTTGCCATGATGATCGCATACGGTTTCGCCGGGGTTGGATTCTACATGCTGATCCTGATCGCCGGGATCGACGGAATTCCGGCAGACTACTACGAGGCGGCGCGGATCGAAGGCGCAGGCGGCTGGCAGCAGTTTACAAGGATCACCCTTCCGCTTCTCAAGGATATCATCAAGAGATGTATCGTGCTGTATTCCGGTGCGGCAGCAGGATTCTTCGTCTACTCAAGCCTGTTCTCCTTCAACACGGAAAACGCCACGGTAACACCTATGATCTATATGTATGAAGTCGTATTCGGAAGCAACGCCGGAACCGCGAGCACGGAACTGGATGTGGGCGCGGGCGCTACGGCAGGCGTTCTGATCATGGTACTGATCCTGATCGTAAATACCGTTCTCAACCGGCTGATTCCGTCGGAAGAGGCAGAGTAGGAGGAAATGAAGATGAAAGTTCAATATAAAGAAAAACACAGTCTGAAGAAAGAAATCCGTCATCTGCCGAAATATATCCCGCTGGCGATCTGGCTTATATTTACCGTGGCGATGATCGGCTGGATATTTATCGCGTCCTTAAGTACCACGAGCGAGATCTACAACGACGGGCTGCTTCAGAGCGGACTTCACTTTGAGAACTATCTGAACGTGCTTCAGAGACATAAACTCGGTACATACTTCCTCAACAGTATTATCTACTGTGCGGCAGGCTGCGCGGGCGTGATCCTGATCGCTTCCCCTGCGGCGTATGTGCTGGCAAGGATCCAGTTCAAAGGAAAGAATCTGGTAAATAATATTTTCGTTGTGGGTATGTCCATCCCGTCGGTTATGCTTGTCATGCCGCTCTTTAAGATGGCGACATCCCTCGGTCTTGTAGGTTCCAGATGGGTGCTGATCATCCTATACATCTGTGTGAATGTGCCGTTCGGCGTGTTCTTCCTGTCCGGATTTTTTATCTCCCTTCCGAAGGCACTGGAGGAAGCTGCGGAGATCGACGGATGTACTCCGTCCAAAGCGTTCTGGAAGATCATGTTCCCGCTGGCGCAGCCGGGTATCGTGACACTGACGATCTTTAACTTCATTACCATATGGAATGAATATTTCATGGCCCTGATCTTCGCAAACAAGACAGAGCTGCGTACCGTCTCCACCGGTCTGCAGGCGATCGTGCAGTCCATGAAATACTCCGGCGACTGGGCGGGACTGTTCGCGGGCGTCATCATCGTATTCCTGCCGACATTTGTGTTGTATATCTTCCTGTCGAACAAGATCATCGCGGGAGTTACTGGCGGGGCAGTGAAGGAGTAAGAATCAGGCCGGACGCCCTGCTGTGATGCCTGACATTGCCGCGGCGGCCGCGCTTGCGCTCGGGATCGTAACGCAGCGGTACTGGTTCCATTGCACAGAGTGTGTAATTTTTACTATGGACATCCATCCCAATTTTGATTATTCTATACATAGTAATCTCCTTTTGTATGCGGTAATCCCTGTTACCTTTTTTGTTCAAACCTTAGTATACAGGTAAATCCGCGTTGTTACAAATGTGAGGTCACTTCATATTATCTAAGGCCGCAAAGGACGTGACCTAAGTGCCGGCGTTCCGATACGGGCCTTCGCGGCAATGCAGGCATCACAGCAGAGCTGTTCGCCTGAGAGGGGAGAAGAGTGGAAGATTTAGAAGGAACAGATGAAAAGAGGAATGTTGGGAATAGAGGGGAGAGTGGAAAATGAGAAAGGTTGGAAAGCAGGAGTTCATGGAGGCATGGATATGGAATGGTTGAGAAGAATGGTGGAAATATTCGGCGTGGATGACGCGGCGGGAATCGCGGACTACTGCCGGGAAAAATGGGCGGAGGATGTGGAGCATGTACTGCGTACTGCGGACGATGCCTGTGAAAATACGTTTCTCTTTGACTTCCGGTGGGATATGGAGCGGACCTGGGAGCCGGTGCATTTTGAAAAAGAGATTGACTGGAGCCTGATTCCCCGGGGAGACCGGGAATTCCTCTGGCAGTTTAACCGGCACCGTTTTCTGCCCTGCCTTGCGCAGGCTTACCGGTTCACCGGGGTGGAACGCTATGCGGAAAATTATGTGCGGCTGATGTCCGACTGGATTGACCGGGCAGAGCCGGGAGAAAATATTGATCTGGGACCGTGGAGAACGCTGGAGACAGGAATCCGTGCGGAGACCTGGCTTACCTCCCTTCCGCTTATACTGGACAGCCCGGCAGCGGATGAGAATTTTCTGAAAAAAGTGGAGGGGGCTCTGAGAAAACACCAGACAAGGCTGATGGAACATTTTCAGCCCCACAAATATATCAGCAACTGGGGCGTCCTGGAGGGATGCGGACTGCTGCTTCTCTCCGCTGTCCTTCCGGATTCCGGGGAATGTATGGAGGAGGCGCTCAGAAGACTTACCGAGACGGCAAAGATACAGGTGCTTCACGACGGTATGCAGTGGGAACAGTCGCCCATGTATCACAATGAGGTATATCACTGCTTCCTGACCGCATTCTACTACGGGGAGCGTGCCGGCATAAAGATGCCGGAGGAAGTCCGCAGTGCGGTAAAACGGATGGCGTATGTGGACTATATGTGGAAGAAACCGGACCACACACAGTTCGCCCAGGGCGACAGCGATGCTTCTGATTTAAGAGACCAGATTACTGCGGGGGCATACGTGCTTGGAGACGGTGTGCTCAAATCAGGCGGATTCCCGATTCTCGATTATGACAGTGTGTGGAGATTCGGACTGGCGGGAGCAGAAAAATATGCTTCCATTCCCGCGGAGAAACCGGATTTTGTATCCGCAGAGCTTCCTTTCGGAGGAAACTATTATATGAGAAGCGGGTGGGATGATAAGGCGGATCTGCTTCATTTCCACTGCGGCGAGACCGGCGGCGGACACGGCCATGCCGACAAGCTCCATATAGACCTGGTGATCGGCGGGGAGGACGTTCTTGTGGATTCGGGGCGTTTTACCTATGTGGACGGCCCGGAACGATTCCGGTTCAAGGAGGCGTCCGCGCACAACACGGTTCTTGTGGATGGAAAAGGTTTCGCAGAGTGTGAGAATTCGTGGATCTATCAGAATCTCTGCACCTGCATGAAACAGCAGTACTATGAAGGAAAAACGGGAAGTTTCGTGGAGGGCAGCCACCTTGGATACTGGGAGAAGGGAGTGCTTGTGAACCGGAAAATTGTGTGGATCCGTCCGGATATCTATGTGATCGCCGACGATTTCCATGCGCATGGGCAGCATACATACGACAGCTTTTTCCATTTTGACGGGAACGGGACTGTGGAAATAGAAGAACAGCGCGTTCATTTTACCGGAAGGGACGCGGAAGCTTATCTGCAGTTTATCAGTTCCCTGCCGGAAGAATATGTACTGGAAGATACGGAGCAGTCCTGCTATTATAATGAGAGGCATCCCAACAGGACCTGCCGGCTGAAAATGCAGGCGGAAGGCTTCTGCCGCAGGATAACGGTGATTAACGGAGGCAGGAAGGGAGTCGTACATCCCGTGAAGATCGAACAGATCCCGCTTCATTCCGTGGTAAATGAGATCGATTATCCTGCAGAGCAGGCAGAAGGACTTCGGATCACGGACGGGGAAAGAGAATATGTGCTCTTCCTCTGCCATCAGGAGGTTATGACTCCAACGGATATCCTGAAGTGGGAAAACTGTCTGGGACACGGAAAGGCTGTGCTGTTTGACCGCACAAATGAGAAAGAGAAGATGATCAGCGGAGAGATCCTTGCGTGGTAATCACGCAGGAGAGGAGGGCGGAACACATGAAACGTCAGACCCATAAGATCAGTTTTCAAAATGTTGAGACCTTCTGGCATAATGCGCTTCCTGTGGGAAACGGGAAGATCGGGGCAATGGTGTATTACAGTGAGGGGAAACTCCGGATTGCCCTGAACCATTATGACTGTTACTATCATATCCTCTACAGGGAGAAAAAGGAAGGAACATTCGATGATCCGGCGCGCAGGGAAAAGACATTTCCCGAGATAAAGGCGCTTGTGGACGAGGCGAGAAAGCAGCCGGATTTTGACCGCAGCCATTATACCCGCACCCTGAATCCGGCGGCGGATACGGGGAGACCGGTATATGGCGGAAGCAGTTATCCGCAGGGGGGAGAAGCTGTTTTATCTTTTTCGGAAAAAGTGGACATGGAACATTCCTCCCTGGACCTTTCTGTTGAGGAGGCGAAGATCCGTTTTACCGCAGGAACGGGAAAGTACCGTGTGGGGGCGGAGATCTGGGCGGCTCCGGAGACGGATGCTGTCATGGTCAGCCTGACCCAGACGGAAGCCGGACTCTGGGAGAATACGGACCTGTGGCGGCAGGAAGGCCGGGGGCAGGAAGCTTATGTCTATGAAAAGAAGCACGATCCGGAATGTCTTCGGATGTGGTGCAGATTTGCAGAGGATGGACAGGACTCTGGCGGGTATGTTCAGGAGACGGCGGTGTATATCGGGACAGGAGAGGAAGCGGAAGTCGGCTCAAAAATCCGATGGTCCGGTGCGGACGAGACAGATGCCATATCCGATGCAGGAGGAATTCAGCTTCCAAAAGGCAGAGAGAGGCTGACCGTGACGGTGTCCCTTCTTCCGGGAGAAGGCTGCGCCCGGAGAGCGGCGAAAGAGCTGTACAATAACAGCGCGGCGCAGGAGAATGCGCACCGGGAAAAATGGAAGAACTTCTGGAAGAGCAGCGTGAACCTTCCCGACCGGTATCTGGAAACTCTCTGGCACCTCTACGTGTATCTTATGGGATGCAGCATCAGAGAAGGAGGAAAATATCCGGAGCAGGCATGCGGCCTGAGCGGTCTGTGGGATATCCGCCGCCCCTGCATGTGGGGGAGCATGTGGTACTGGGATGTGAATATCCAGACGGCATTTTACGGGACATTTGCTTCCAATCACACAGAACAGGCGAAGGTGTTCTGCAACACATTTCTGTCTTACCGGGAGGATGCCCGCGAATTTGCAGAGAGAATCTACGGAAAGAAGGGGTGGGCTCTGGATTACCCCCATCCGCTTTATAATTGTATACAGCCCTGGTGCGCCCTGTTTCTGTGGAAATATTATGAATATACGGGGGATGAGGCATTCCTCAGGGAAAAAGCTTATCCGGCTTTTCTGGAGATTCTTGATTTTTACCGGGAGATTTCGGAGAAAGACGGGGACGGAATCCGCCATATCCGCTATGATATCTGTCCCGAACAGGGACCGGTGGCAGAGGATACAGTCATTACCACGGCTGCGCTAAAGCAGCTTGCGGCAGACGCCCTGCGCGCGGCGGAGATTCTTGACCGGCCGGAGCGCGAAAAAGAGCAGATTGGGGAACTTCTCAGCGGAATGCCGGAGTATGCGCGGACGGCAGATCAAAAGCGGTGGAAGGACTCGGCTTCTGTGCAGGATCATGTTTTCCTGCGCCATCCTTCGGTGCTGATGCCGGTGTTTCCCGCCGGAGAAGTCCATGCCGGGAGCCCGGAGCAGCTTCGGGAAACCGCGGAAAATGCCATCCGGTATGCGGCGGAAAATACCGAGGTCGGGACATTTGGATCGGAATGGATTGCAGCTGCAGCCGCCCGCATGGGAGCCGGGGAGAGCGCGGTGCGGATTCTCTGTGAAAA
Source organism: Lachnoclostridium sp. An169 (assembly GCF_002160525.1). GTDB lineage: Bacteria > Bacillota > Clostridia > Lachnospirales > Lachnospiraceae > Mediterraneibacter > Mediterraneibacter cottocaccae. The sequence continues at coordinate 33,561 of NZ_NFKT01000028.1, read as the reverse complement.
AGGGCTGGATCTGATGACCCATACCAACGGTCTGGGCTATGAAGAGTCGGAGCGTTTTATCAATTACTGCCATCTGACCAAACCTGCGAACTATCTTCCGGTGATGTGCGAATTTTCCGGAGGGGTGACGGAAGTAATCAATCTTCTTCTGCTGCAGGAAATTGATGGAGTGATACATGTTTTCCCCGCGATTCCCGATGGAAAGGACCGCTATGCAGCACAGAAAACCCAGTATGCTGCGGACGGGCGGTATCTGTCAGAAAAGTACGGCCCCTGGCAGGAGTGCAGTTTTGAAGGACTGCTTGCCCCCGGCGGCTTTGAAGTGTCAGCCGGGATGAGAGAGGGACGGACGGCGTGGATCCGGGTGCATTGCACAGCGGACGCCACTCTGCGAATATGGCTGCCGGAGGAAATTGGCGGACGTGTATTCTCAGGGGAAATGCATGCCGAGGAGACGGTGTGCTTTGGAGAAGCAGAACCCAGCGGCGCAAATGCACAGAAAGATGAGGAAAATTATGCCGGAGACGAGAATCCGGAGGTCCTGGTTCATCATGCAGCGCATACCCACAGGAGAATTTTCCTCGGGGAAAATGAGGACACGGAATTTTATAAGGCAGTGGACGCCTTTGTCTGTCCATACGGTTATGCGGATCAGCTTCACTATCCCATGACGCCTTATGTTTTTGACTTTACAAATGACAGAGCAAAGCAGTATGATGATGTCTATGAAAAGCAGATCGTGGAAGCAGAAAGAGCAATCCTTTCTGCCGGCGGCCCGAGACCGGTCGGAGCGGAGAGTTACAGCGCTGGCCGGGGATACGGATTTGCGGCGGGAATGCCGCGGATCGTCGGCAGGGATCTGCCGGACTCGATGAGAAAAGACTTTGCAGAGGGGACGGAAGAAACTGCTTTTGCCGTGGAGCTTCCGGCAGGACGGTACGACCTGCTGGTTATTTCGGGAGATGAAGAGGAAAGCTCCCTGACCCATCTTGCGGTCCCGGAGTGCGGGATATCCCTTCGGGGAAGCAGAAGAAGACCGGGAAGATATCAGTGCAGGACAGTTCCGGTTGTACATGAACGGGACGGAGCTCTTGAGATTGTATTCCATACAGATCCGGGGGAGAAATGGAAGGTAAATGCCATCTTTATTAATAAAATTTACAGTCGGCTGTAAAAAAACAAGTATGATTCAAGGAGACAGGATATGAACAGAGAATTGTTTCAGAACGCATTCGAAAAAGGAATGCGGATCACAGAAAATCATCTGAAAGATTTTGAGGGAGGTTTCCCGGCTCCGGCAAGTGAGCACAACCGCTATCCGAAGATTGAGAACAACGACTGGACGGCGGGATTCTATACGGGAATCCTCTGGATGTGTTATGAATATTCCGGGAAAGAGGTGTTCCGTCAGTGGGCGGAGAAGCAGCTTGAAAGCTTCCGCTACCGGATCGATCACAGAGTTGTGGTGGATCATCACGATATGGGATTTATCTACAGCCTCTCCTGTGTGGCGGCTTACAAGATTACCGGAAATGAGTTCGCAAAAGAGACGGCTCTTCTGGCAGCAGATAATCTGAAATCCCGCTTCCGCGAGAAGGGGCAGTTTATTCAGGCGTGGGGAGAACTGGATACTTCAGACAATTACCGCCTGATCATCGACTGTCTGCTGAACCTGCCGATCCTCTACTGGGCTACAGAGGTGACGGGAGATCCGTCCTACCGGAAATGCGCGGAAAAGCATCTGGAGACAACGAGAAAAGTGATCTACAGACCGGACTATTCAACTTATCACACTTATTATTTCGACCTTGAGACCGGAAAGTCGGCTTACGGCGCTACCAAACAGGGGTATTCCAATGAGTCCACCTGGTCCCGGGGGCAGGCCTGGGGCGTATACGGGCTGATGCTCAATTATATGTACAACAAGATTGACTCCATCCCGGACGAGTGGCATAAGGTAACCGATTATTTCCTTGCCCATCTGCCGGAGGACAAAGCGGCGTACTGGGATTTCCACTTTATGGACGGCCCGGAGCCCAGAGACAGCTCCGCCTCTGCGATCGCGGTGTGCGGAATCCTGGAAGCTTATAAACAGGGCGTCTGCGGCGAGAGCTATCTGGAAAAGGCGTATGAGATCCTGGAGAGCCTCGCGAAAAACTATGCGGCGCCGGAGAATGAAGAAGTCAATGGAATCCTGCTTCATTCCACATACGGAAGGCTCCTCGGAGACGGGATCGACGAGTGCTGTCTGTGGGGGGATTACTTCTACATGGAGGCGCTGATGAGAGTGCTGCGGGAGGACTGGAAGCCGTACTGGTAGGGAGAAAGAGGGAAAGAGTGCAGAAAGTGTGTGGGGTAAAAAGATTTGACACATCCTGGGGGCCTGGCTATAATATACCTAACAAGACAGCCGGGAGATAGCTCAAACCTATTCGCCTGGCGAAATATGTATGAAAAAATAGTGCCTTAGTTTACCAGACAGAGGGCACTATTTTTATGCTCACTTTTTCCATTTTGATCTTCGGAAAGACACAAAATTCCTATCAAAAGGACATGATTTTTATACATGAGAGAAGCAGAATCCTGTATAGTTCAAGATAGAAATTCGAAATGAAAAGGAGAGGAAAAAATGAAAAAGAGAGTATTGAGTATACTGCTTTGTGTGGCAATGACATCAGCACTGCTGGCCGGCTGCGGTGGAACCGGGGATGGCGGCAGAGAAAAAGGCGGCGATTCCGGCAAAGAAGTCGAAACGGTTAATATGACTTATTTTTCCTTTAATAATTTTGACGACACGCAAATGGTTGAGGATGCAGTCAATGAAATAACAGAGGAAAAAATTGGTGTAAGAGTAAAACTGAACGCGATGGAGGGCGGACAGTATATGGCCCAGCAGACCATGCTGCTTTCCGGAAGCGAAGATATTGATCTGATCGTTACGCCGCTTGTCACAGATGCGATGAACTCCGGTGCGTTTGCTGATATGTCGGATCTGATTGAAGAATATGGACAGGGAATAAAAGAGGTGCTTGGAGATGACATTGAGGCAGGAAGATATCACGGCTGTCTGTATGGACTTCCTAATATGCATGAATATGCCAATACCCCGATGATTGTGTATAATGCGGATGTGGCGGCAGAGCTGGGCATTGACATGTCATCTGTGAAAACGTTGGAGGATATGGACAGTATTTTAGCAAAGGTAAAAGAGGCATATCCAAACATGTCCACACCGCTGTATACCAGCAACAGCAGCGGATGTCTGTCTGCTACATATTATCAGTGGGATACATTAGGTGATAATCTGGGTGTGCTGATGTTTGATAACCCAGATGAGATTGTGAATCTGTATGAGACAGATGAATATAAAGATCTGGTTACTACGTTGCATGATTTCAGCAACAAGGGATACCTGAATGTAGACGCAGCGGTTCAGTCAGACAATTACTGGACACTTGTAGAGCAGAACATGAGTTTTGCCTGCCTGATCAATCAGCATGAACTGATTGCCCAGGAGTATACTCCGACTACAGGGGTAAACCTTGATTACGTTCCGCTTGGAGATACTTATAAAACGACTTCTAAAGTTACAACGTTCCTGTGGAGAATTATGTCAACTTCACAAAAACAGGAAGCAGCGATGAAACTTCTGAACCTTTTATATACAGATGCAGAAGTAGAAGATCTGATATGTAATGGTATTAAGGATGTTCATTATACGGTTGGAGAGGATGGAAAGTATACGCTTCCGGAAGGCGTTGACTATGCAAACAGCACTTATTATCCCAATATTGACTGGGTTATGCCGAACGGGTGGCTTGCCGGTGAATGGGAAGACAGTATTGACAATTACGGGGAAAAGATGACGGAATATAATGACAGTGCAATGGTGTCCCCTGCATATGGATTTATCTTTGATTCAACCGATGTTGCCAATGAAGTTACAGCATGTTCGAATGTAGTCCAGCAGTACTGTATCTCTGTAGAAGAAAATGGTGAAGTCGATGTCGATACTGCTCTCGAGGAGCTTAACCAGGCTCTGAAAGAGGCGGGAATTGATACGATTATTGCGGAAAAACAGGAACAGTATGACGCGTTTCTCGAAGGCAAATAGCGTGAATATTAAGACAGGGGAGCTTTCAGCAGCAAGGCGGAAAGCTCCCCGACAGAGGTTGATATGAAGAGTGTAAAAAGAAAAACTTTAGCAAAGCAGTTAAAGAGATTCTGGCCGTTTTATCTCATGATGCTTCCCGGGTTGGTCTATCTCTTTATCAATAACTATATCCCTATGACCGGACTGATCCTTGCATTTGAAAAATATCAGGTGGCAGACGGAATATACGGAAGTCCTAAAATCGGATTTTCTAATTTTCAATTTTTGTTTCAAACAAAAGATGCATGGATTATTACCCGGAATACGCTGCTGTATAATCTTGTGTTTATCATTCTTGGCAATTTTATGGCGATTATTGTCGCAAACTTTTTGAATGATGTAAAGCGAAATGTTACAAAGAAGATTTATCAGACGATTATTCTGCTGCCTTATCTTGTATCCATTGTTGTCGTTGCGTTTCTGGCGAATGCATTTCTTGCCGGAGATACCGGATTTATTAATAATCATATTCTTGAACCGCTCGGGTTTGAGTCAATTCAGTTCTACAGAGAGACGAAATACTGGCCATTTATTCTGACATTTGTTTATCTTTGGAAAACAGTCGGATACAGTTGTATTATCTATCTCGCAAGCATGTCAGGAATTGATCCGGGACTCTATGAAGCGGCAGCGCTTGACGGAGCGGGCAGGTGGCAGAGATTTGTTAAAATTACAATTCCCAGTTTGAAACCTACGATTATTACTCTGTTTATACTGGCGATCGGAAAGATTTTTTACTCAGATTTTGGACTGTTCTATCAGATCCCGATGCAGTCAGGAAGTCTGTTCCCGGTCACACAGACAATAGATACTTATGTATTTTACGGACTGACTCAGAATAATAATATCGGCATGTCTGCAGCAGCGGGATTTTATCAGTCTGTTGTAGGATTTGTACTGGTGCTGCTAAGCAATATTATGGTGAAGAGAGTCAGCGAAGAAAATGCAATGTTTTAAGAGAGGAGAACGATATGGTCAGTAATAAAAAAGGGTATACGATTTTTCTGCATACTTTTATGATTATTTTATGTATTCTGTGTTTGATCCCCTTTATTCTGCTCATAGTGGTTTCCCTGTCATCGGAATCCAGTCTGCTGACAGAAGGATACTCCTTTATTCCAAAGGAATTCAGCACAGCGGCATATCAGTATTTATTTGCCAGTCCTACTATTTACAGGGCTTATGGGTATTCACTGCTTGTGACAGCGGTGGGAACCCTGGCTTCGGTTGTTATTACCACATTGCTTGCGTATCCGCTTGCAATCCGTGAACTCCCGGGAAGAAAATTCTTTAATTTTGCGGTATTTTTTACTATGCTTTTTTCCGGCGGTCTGGTACCGAGCTATATGATGTGGACACAGACTTTTCAGATTAAGAATACTGTCTGGGCATATATTATTCCAAACCTGATTACAAACGGGTTTATTGTTATGATTATGAGGACCTATTTTGAAACCAATATTCCGAAGGAACTTCTGGAGAGTGGGAGAATTGACGGGGCAAGCGAGTTTAAAATTCTGCTGAAAGTAGTATTGCCCATCAGTCTTCCGATTATAGCGACGATTGGTCTGATGTCAGGAATGACTTATTGGAATGACTGGTCAAATGGTCTGTATTATATTACAGATAAAAAATTATACACCGTTCAGGTGTTCCTGAATAATATGCTGCTGAATGCACAGCAGTTGGACAAGTTAAGTGGCAGCAGTCTGGACATGAATGCGCTTCCTTCCACTGCTGTGAGAATGGCAGTGGCAGTAGCCGGCGCACTGCCGCTGATGTGTATTTATCCTTTTTTTCAGAAATATTTTATAAAGGGAATGACAATTGGAGCCGTGAAAGGGTGAGTAACGTTATTTAGACATATATTTGCGGGGGCAGATGCGCTAAAGGCATGGGAGAACAGAATGAATATCAGAAAACTTATATCAGAAATGACACTGGAAGAGAAAGCAAGTATGTGTTCCGGCAGCGATGGATGGCATACACAGGGAATAGACAGACTGAATATTCCTGCTATGCGTCTTAGTGACGGACCGCATGGGCTTAGAAAACAGAAGGAAGGGACGGACAATCTGGGAATACAGGAGAGCATTCCGGCTGTCTGCTTCCCCGCTGGGTGCGCGCTAGCCGCATCTTTTGACCGCGGGATTCTGAAAAAAACAGGGCAGGCGCTTGGAGAGGAATGTCAGGCGGAAAATGTGGGTATTCTTCTCGGTCCGGGAGTTAATATCAAGCGCTCTCCTTTGTGCGGAAGAAATTTTGAGTACTACTCAGAAGATCCGTTTGTTTCGTCTGAACTGGCAGCAGCCTATATCGAAGGGGTTCAGGAGAAAAATATCGGAGCATGTATCAAGCATTTTTTTGCCAACAATCAGGAGACGAGAAGATTTTCTGCCAGTTCAGAACTGGATGAGAGGACCGCCAGGGAAATCTATCTGGCAGCTTTTGAAAATGCAGTGAAAAAAGCAAAACCAAAGGCTGTAATGTGTGCATACAACCGGATTAACGGAATCTATGCTGCCGAAAACAAAAAATATCTGAATGATGTGCTACGGGATGAGTGGGGATTTGATGGTCTTGTTGTAAGCGACTGGGGTGCAGTGAATGACAGAGTTCCGGATCTGAAAGCCGGAACAGATCTGGAGATGCCGCCTGTGAGTACCCGCAACGATGAAAGGATCGTGGAGGCAGTAAAGACAGGAAAGCTGGACGAGCAGATTCTCGACCGGGCTGTTGAACGCATCCTGAACTGTGTGTATGAATATGAGGAAAAGCGGGATAGACAGACTGTTTATAATCATGAAAAAGATCATGAAACAGCGAAAAAGGCAGCGGCAGAATCCATGGTTCTGCTGAAGAATAATGGCGTTCTTCCACTTAACAACAGGGATAAGGTGGCTGTAATAGGAGAATTTGCGTTAAATCCCCGTTTTCAGGGCGGTGGAAGCTCGCATATCAATGCTTTCCGGGTTGAATCATTCATGGAATGTGTCTGCAGAGATGCGGATGTGAATGACGGTGTGACATATGTTCAGGGATTTCATACAGCAGGCAGTGAAAATGATCTCAGAGTGATCAAACACGTGGCAGAGGCTGCCAGAAATGCGGATAAAGTACTTGTATTTGCGGGCCTGCCGGAAAGTTATGAGTCGGAAGGGTATGACCGGGAGAATATGAGGCTGCCGGAGGAGCAGAATCGGCTCATCAGGGAAATTGCTGCGGTGAATGAAAATATTATTGTAGTCCTGCACAATGGAGCTCCAGTTGAAATGCCCTGGATTGATTCTGTCAGTGCGGTTCTGGAAACTTACCTGAGCGGTGAAGCGGTCGGAGCAGCAGTAAAGGACGTACTTTACGGAAAAACAAATCCGTGTGGACGCCTGCCGGAGACATTCCCTGTCCGACTCGAGGATACGCCGGTTTACCCGGATCTGACGGGAGAGGGCGACAGGGTGTGTTACCGCGAGGGAGTCTTTGTCGGATACCGTTATTATGATACCCGTAAGATGAAAGTGCTGTTTCCGTTTGGTCATGGTCTTTCCTATACCGATTACACTTACAGTAATCTGCGCTTAAGTTCAGAGCAATTCCGGGAAGGAGATAAGCTTATTGTCTCTGTGGATGTGACGAACGTTGGTGACCTGAGCGGAAAAGAAGTGATTCAGCTATATATAAAATCGCCGCGGTCACAGGCAGTAAGAAGACCGGTTCATGAGTTAAAGGGATTTACAAAAATATTTCTGCGGCCGGGTGAAACAAAAACAGCAGAGTTTGAACTGGATTCGAGATCTTTTTCGTGGTTCTGTACAGAGCGTCATGAATGGTTCCTGGAAAGCGGGGAGTACGAAGCAGAGATCGCAAAATCATCGCAAAATGTAATACTCCGTAGAACGATACGGGTTTTGGGACGCAGTTATATTCCCCAGAGGGTGGATATTCATACTCCATTGGGAGATATCCTGCGGATTCCAGGTTCTGTGGAACTCCTTAAGAAGTATGGGATTTCCGTTGCACAGGAAGAATGTACAGTTGAAAATGAAAACGAAGAGCAGATTCTGCAGGCACATTATGAGTACATGCCGCTTAGAGCGCGGGTGTCGGAAATGAATGACCGTCAAATACATGAACTGAATCAAGCGCTGTGCAGCCTGCTGTAAATTGCAGAATAGAGTGGGGGGAATAAGTTTGTACCCCCACTTTTTGTAGTAGAATAGAGTAAAAGCATATGGTAAGGCGGGAGGCATATTATGAAACGAATACACAGGCGATATAAACTTGTCCGATGGATGGTCATCTGGGGGATGGCTCTGGTACTTACGGTTGCTGCGGCGTTTATGCTGGTGAGGAGCCAGATCAGGAGAATTCAGGCAAACCAGGCGGAAGAACGTTTCCAGAGTAATCTGGAAATTTACATTGATACAATAGATTCTTCTTTGAAGGGAATTGAAAAATACCTGTATCTGTCTCTTGATAATTCGCCGGACATTATTTCGGTTGAACGGGGAAAGAAAGATCTGCAGTATTTTATTTCCCGTCAGAATATTTCTGATGTTCTGAGCAGAATACTCGGGTTTTACTCGGACATCAGCGCCCTGATCTATTACTATCCCGGCACTGACAGTACTGGAGTTATAATGGCGAGCAGTATTGGAAATTATGAAGAGAAGCAGAAAATCGAGGATATGTTTTTGCGGAAAATAGGAGACGAAGAAGGGCAGCTGGAGGCACTGAAAAGAGGATATGATTTCTGCATAACAGAAAAAGGAACGTATCTGATGAAATATTATAAATTGGGAAACAGTTTTTTCGGCATTATACTTTCATCAGAAATGATTTTTTCCGAACTCTCCGAATTTCAGATGGAAGATGGTGTAGAACTGTGTATGTTGGATGATAACGGTAAGATTTTGGATGCTACTATGGAACTGCCAGAACCCGTATCATTAAATGGAAATGGAGAGTTTATAGATACAGGACATGGAAGGTATCTTATGAGTGGAGAGATGTCCGGGGACGGGGCCTTTTTTTTGGCAGCCCTGATCCGGGAGGAGGTCGTCTATTCACAGGGAAGAAGGATAGACAATATGATTCTTTTGCTTTTTATCTTTATATTGATTCTTCTGTCTGTAAGCATTTCATTTATCAGGCGCTTTATTGCACGCCCTATTGAGTGTATGGCAGCCAGGATGCAGTTGCTTGGAGAAGGAAATTTTGATGTCAGGATGCAGAGCGATTCCAGAGTGCAGGAATACTGTGTCCTGGAATCAGCCTTTAATAATATGTCAAAGGAGATAAAAAATCTGAAGATTAAAAACTATGAGATTCAGATAAAAAAACAGAAGGCAGAACTTCAGTATCTTCAGCTTCAGATCAGTCCTCATTTTTATCTGAACGCTCTGAATATTATTTATTCGCTGGCGCAGATGGGAGATTATAAAAAAATACAGAAAATGACTCTGCATCTGGTAAATTATTCCCGTTATATGTTTCATGATGTACAGGCATTGGTTACTCTTGAAGAAGAATTAAAGCATGTCAGGGAATATATTGAGATTCAGAAGATGCGATTTTTGAATTTTAATCTGTATCAGGAAGATGTTGATGACAATTTGAAGAAAATGCTGGTGCCGGCATTTATTCTTCAGAGCTTTGTGGAAAACAGCATAAAGTACGGATTGCGGGAAAAACAGAACGGATGCCTGCGCATTACAGGAAAAATGAGCAGGCAGGAGAAAAATACAGTTGTCCTGACTGTGCGTGATGATGGAAACGGATATGCACCGGAGGTTCTGGATGAAATCAACAAAAATATGGTTCCTGAAGATTCAGAGAAGGACATTGGTATCCGAAATGTAAAAGAACGTCTGAATCTGATTTATAAAACAAAAGCGTCGGTCAGACTGTATAACGATAATGGCGCTGTAACTGAGATTCGGCTGCCGCTTGTATTACAGGAGTAGAGGAGAAGTGGAAAAATGGAAAAGTACAGTATACTGCTTGTAGATGATGAGGAATTTGCACTGCGTGGAATCGAACAGGGAGTGAATTGGGATGAGGTCGGAATCACAAGAATTTATAAGACTCACAATATAAAAACAGCAGTGAGAATGCTCGAAGATTATGAAATAGACATTGTTCTTACTGATATTGAGATGCCGGAAGGATCGGGAATGGAACTTATCCGATGGGTAAAGGAGAACCGGCCGCAGTGTGTCAGCGCCTTTTATACGTGTCACGCTGACTTTGCCTATGCACAGGAGGCAATACGCCTTGGGGCAATTGATTATCTGCTGAAGCCGGTTCCGTATGATGAACTTGAAAAGCTGCTTCGGAGAGCGGTTATGATAATAAGGGAGCAGAGAAAGGGCAACCGGCTTGCGGAGATATTACAGCCGGAGACTGAAGAGCCCGATTCCGCCGTTGACATTGTAAAGGCATATATTTCCAAAAATCTTTCACAGAATCTTCAAAGAGAACAGTTGGCAAAACTGGTATATCTGACGCCTGATTATCTGTCGAAACTTTTCCGGAAACGTGAGAATATGACGATCAGCGAATATATCACCCGGAAGAGAATCCTTCTGGCGAAACAATTGCTCGAAAATACAGATCTCCCTATTGCAAATATCAGTCAGAGAGTTGGCTTTGTAGATGCATCCTACTTTATCAAAACTTTTAAAAAACAGGAAGGCATAACCCCGCAACAGTACAGGGAAAGTGTCCAGTGAATCTGCAGGAGAAGGGAGAAAAATCAACGTGCATTTTTTTGATTTTGAAAATCCTGTAATATCAGGAATCTATAAATTCTGTTATCTTGTACTGTTAAGTGTGGTCTGGCTTATTTTCTGTCTCCCGGTGTTCACAGCGGGAGCATCAACAACTGCGCTTTACTATACAGTACATAAAAATATCCGGAACGACAGAGGAACAGTATGGAGCTGCTTCTGGCAAAGCTTTAAGGAAAATTTCAGACAGGCAGTTCCGGTAACCCTGCTGCTTCTGGCTATACTGCTAGTTTTTGGGGCAGATATTTCGATTCTGAACCTGTTTCAGAATATGGAGGTATTCTCCGGATATCTCAGGAGTATGTTCTGTATTTTGACGGTGGCTTTGTGTGTTTATGCATTCTGGATATTCGCATATATGGCCCGTTTCAGGTGTCCGGTAAGACAACTGTTGAAAAATGCGTTACTTTTAGCTGTTGTACATTTTCCTTCTAGTCTGCTAATTGTTTTGACAGGTGCTCTGGCGCTGTTCCTGATCTGGTTTTTGGAGCCGTTGCTATTGATAGTGCCGGCAGGCAGTGTGTATCTGATGAGCAATTTTACGGAAAGGGTATTTCGTAAGTATATATCAGAACAGGGTAGTCAGCCGGAAGATTATTAAATCTGTATTCAACATTAATAAAATCATAAGATTTTCTCTCTCCCCTTTTAAAATTTTCTCCGTATCATGTATACTGTAAGGGAGGTGATGAAAATGTACAATATACTGGTATGTGATGATGACAAAGAGATCGTGGAAGCGATCGAGATATATCTGGCGCAGGAAGGGTACAATGTCCTGAAAGCCTACGACGGCGTGGAGGCACTGAAGATTCTGGAAAATGAGGAGGTCAACCTGCTTATTCTGGACGTGATGATGCCCCGGCTTGACGGGATACGCGCCACTTTGAAGATCCGGGAGAACAACAGCATTCCGATCATTATCCTCTCGGCAAAATCTGAGGATGCAGACAAGATTCTGGGACTGAACGTCGGGGCGGACGATTATGTGACAAAGCCCTTCAATCCGCTTGAGCTTGTGGCCAGAGTGAAATCCCAGCTCAGAAGATACACTCAGCTTGGAGGAACGGCGCAGGGAACTCAGGACAAGGTATATGAAGTCGGCGGCCTCAAGATTAATGACGATCTCAAGGAAGTCACAGTGGACGGAGAACCGGTGAAGCTGACTCCGATCGAGTACAACATCCTCCTGCTTCTTATGAAAAATCAGGGGAGAGTATTTTCAATAAATCAGATTTATGAATCCATATGGAATGAGGAGGCGATTGGAGCGGACAATACGGTCGCGGTCCACATCCGCCATATCCGGGAGAAGATTGAGATCAATCCGAAAGATCCGCGCTATCTCAAGGTAGTGTGGGGGGTCGGATATAAGATTGAAAAGGCGTGAGTTCTTCCCGGGAATGGAAAGAGGATTTTAGAAAGGGAAGAAAATGAATGAATCAGTGGTATAGAAAAACAGTGACCAAAGCAGTGGTGCTCATTATTGCCATGATAAGCGGGGGATTGCTCATCACCAGCCTGACGGCGGCTTTTACACTTGCCGGGACCTCGGATCCTGTGAGGATATATGAGACCGCCACGCAGCCGTATGAGGATTCGGAGGATTTTAATATTGCGGTACAGGATCTGATGGCGGATGTGATGCGTCAGAACCGCCTGAAGAATCTTTTTGAGACAGACGGGACCTATAATCCGGATAAGCTGGTGGACGTTATGCGTTACTCAAAATACGGGACGATCAGCGGATTTAACGAGTCCGGTCTTGCCTACACACTGGAGGAGCTGGAAAGCTGGAGCGAGGACTATACGGCGGGCGAAGGCGATATGTATGACAGCAACAGTGTGATTGTCTGTGAGGAAACCGATGGGAATTATCACTACTATTATCTGAGCGAATTCCTGACTCTGCTGGATAACGGGCAGCTCAGGATGGAATTTCTGGAGGATGGACAGAAAGAGGAGGAATTCCTGAGAGACCTGGAGGAAGGGCTGCTGACCTCTTCAGGCTATTATGATTTCAGAATCTTTGACAGTGAAGGTACCATGCTTTATACGGACTGTTGGAATTTCGGGCAGGCGCTAAAAGAAAAATTTGCACCGGAAGGGGCGGAAAATCTGCTCCAGGTAGTAAATGACACCCCTCAGTTTAACGGGAAACTGTCAATTATATATGACAATCTTGCCTCGATCCTGAGTACGATGAGCTATGATATACAGCCATACCGGAGCGGATGGACATACCTGGAAGAGGGAAATACGAATTTTACTTATATTTATGTAAATGAAGACACAAAGAAAGTCGATACAAATAAAAGTGAATATGAAAATTATACTGATGTGGAAAAGAATATCAAAGATCTGATCTCCGGGGAGTCGGTGAGATACATGATCGTATATCCGCAGCTTAAAGATTTTAAGACCAACATGAATATCTCTCCGTCCGGAGAATGGGATGCGGTCAGAAATTACGATACCGGAAAAAGATACAACAATATTTTTGCAGTTGCAGTGGATACCACATATCCGATCCGGGATCAGCTCTACGAGGGATATCAGGTTTATGAGGAAAATGTTCCGGTGCTCAGATGGGCGCTGTTCACATCACAGACCAGTGCGGTCCTCTTCCTCATCTGTATCGTGTGGCTTGCACTCACGGCGGGGCGCCGGGAGAACGATGACGAACTTCACCTGACTGTCTTTGACGGATGGAAGACCGAGATCGCCGCTGCTGTCGTAATTGCGGCTGCAGTGGTGGGATCCTTTGCATTCCTGATCATAGCGGGGCTTACCGATATAAACATTTCGTTTGATGTAGCCGGAGACAGTCTGGCGTATTCGACAGAATATTCCGTGCGGGACGTGTATTATGATCCGATGTTCAACTCTTCTCTGAGCCTGCCCGAGATGATGCTTACATTTGTCTATGGTGTTTTCCTTACGGGATGTTTCTTTGCGGGATTCATCAGCCTGGTTCGCAGGATTAAGGGAAAGACTCTGTGGAAGAACAGTCTGTTCCGGCTGCTGATCCGTTTCTGCTCCGAGGCATTTCAGGAGAGGTCGGTTACCGGAAGGACGGTACTCGTTATGGTGGCACTTCTGGCTTTCCAGTGGTTTGTCCTCCTGACGCGTAATATCATGCTGGCGGGGATACTGCTGATCCTGGACGCTGTGGTGCTGTACATTGTAGTGAGCAATGCCATTGCAAAGAACAGACTGAAAAAAGGAATCGAGGAAATCGCTTCCGGGAACATGTCCTACCAGATTCCTCTTCACGGTCTCAGGGGTTCCAACCGGACTCTGGGAGAAATGATTAATGATATCGGAAGCGGACTGAATAAGGCTGTTGACGAGGCGATGCGAAACGAGCGCCTGAAGACGGACCTGATTACGAATGTGTCCCATGATATCAAGACGCCCCTTACATCCATTATCAACTATGTGAATATTCTGAAGATGTCGGATATTAAAGATCCGAAAATTCAGGGGTATCTGGATATCCTGGAGTCCAAGGCCCAGCGCCTGAAGACACTGACGGAAGACGTGGTCGAGGCGTCCAAAGTGAGCAGCGGCAATATCAGCCTGGAGCTGATGGATGTGAATCTGACCGAGATGATCCAGCAGACGGAAGGAGAGTTCGCGGAGAAATTTACCGGCCGTAACCTGACAATGGTAGTAAACCTGCCGGAGGATCCGGCAGTTATTCACGTGGATGGCAGGAGAATGTGGCGAGTCCTGGAAAACATTTTCGGGAATGCGGCAAAATATGCCATGCCGGGGACCCGTGTTTATGCGGATCTGACTATGACTGAAGACCATGTAAACTTTTCCCTGAAAAATGTTTCCGAACAGCAGCTTAATATTTCGGCAGATGAGCTGACGGAACGTTTTATCCGCGGGGACATCTCCCGGAGTACCGAGGGAAGCGGACTGGGGCTTTCCATTGCAAAGAGCCTGACGATTATGCAGGGCGGAACATTTGATCTGTATCTGGATGGAGATCTCTTCCGTGTAAATATCAGTTTCCCGAGAGTGCAGAAGCAAAGGGAAAGCGGGAGCGGAACAGACACAGAGAACGGGGCGGCAGAGGAGGAAATATGAGACGGAATCTGCAGACAAAATTCAGTACAAGGCAGTATATGCTTTCCAGGGATTTTGAAATCTATTACTATCAGGATCAGCACCTGCCGCAGGTGGAGAATCATTCACACACATATTACGAGTTTTATTTCTTCCTGGAAGGAAACCGCTGTATGGAGATCGGCGGAGGCACTTACCCGCTGAAGTACGGCGATATTGTACTGATTCCGCCGGGGGTGCTCCACCGTGCGGTGATTCAGGGGGAGGACGTTCCCTACAGACGTTTTGTGTTCTGGATTACAGAGGAATATTGCAGCCGCCTGGTGCAGGAGGCGCCGGAGTACGGTTATCTGATGCAGCATGTGCAGATCCACAGGGAATACATTTTCCATACTGACAGGATTACATTCAATTCCATTCAGTCCAGACTGATCCGGCTGATTGAGGAGACCCATGGGAACCGTTTTGGCAGGGAGGCGAAGATCTCCCTGTGCGTCAATGACCTGGTGCTTCACGTAAACAGGATTGTGTACGAACAGAAGCATCCGGAGGGGCGGGAGGAAGATCAGAATCTGTATGAAGAACTGATAGACTATATCGAGAACCACCTGGATGAAGATCTTTCCCTGGACTGCCTGGCAGGGGCGTTTTATGTGAGTAAGTATTATATCGCCCATGTATTTAAAGACAATATGGGAATGTCCATCCATCAGTATATTACAAAGAAGAGGGTGAATGCATGCCGGGAAGCGATTTTATCCGGCGCAAAGATTACGGAAATCTGCGGGATGTTCGGCTTTCGGGATTATTCCAGTTTCTTCCGGGCATTTAAGAAGGAATATGGAATGTCGCCGAAAGAATACTGGGAGCAGTATGAACTGCTGAAGGAAAACTCTTGAATTATTGAAAATTGTATGTTACGATACCAGATGTATGGAAAGCAGATATGCGGAAAGTTCTCCATGCAAATATTTTACGCGGCGTAAGCTGCATTATTGATTGAGTTAGAAGCTCAAATTTTATAAGTTGGTTACTTTATAACCGGTGTGCAAAGAAGGCATACGCAACTTGTGAAACGGTCAATAAGAGTAGTAAAAGTAAAAAATATTTGCTATATAGACTCTACGTCCAATATCTGTTTTATCTGTAGAAAAAGAAAATACAGTTTCGGTATTTTTACGGGATAATAACGATAGGAACACAGACCAGGTGCGGATGCGCCTGGTCTGTATTATTTTATCATGAATTCGGAGGAAACCGGTATGGAAAAATTATCGCAGAAGAGAGCACCCATCTATGAGGCACTGGAAGAATTCCGGAGGAACAGGGTAGTGCCCTTTGACGTGCCCGGGCACAAGCATGGAAGGGGAAATCCGGAGCTGGTGGGGCTTCTGGGAGAGCGGTGTGTCAGCATTGACGTCAACTCCATGAAGCCACTGGACAATCTTTGCCATCCGGTATCGGTGATCAAGGAGGCGGAGGAGCTGGCAGCAGACGCATTCGGCGCGGCACATGCATTTCTGATGGTGGGAGGAACGACTTCCGCAGTGCAGTCCATGATTCTCTCCTGCTGCAAGAAGGGAGACAAGATCATTCTGCCGAGAAATGTACACAGAAGCGCGATCAACGCCATGGTGCTCTGCGGAGCGAAGCCGGTGTATGTCAATCCGGATGTGAACCGGAGGCTGGGGATCTCCCTTGGCATGAAGCGTGCAGATGTGCAGAAAGCGATTGAAGAAAATCCGGATGCTGTGGCAGTGTTTGTGAACAACCCTACCTATTACGGCGTCTGTTCTGACTTAAGAGCGATCGTTGAGATGGCTCATGCAAACGGTATGCTGGTACTTGTGGACGAGGCCCACGGGACTCATTTCTATTTTGGAAAAGACCTTCCCGTTTCCGCTATGGCAGCGGGGGCGGATCTTGCTTCCGTGAGCATGCACAAATCAGGGGGAAGCCTGACCCAGAGCTCTTTTCTGCTCACGGGAAAGAACGTGAATCCCGGGCATATCCGCCAGATCATCAATCTGACCCAGACTACAAGCGGCTCCTATCTGCTGCTGTCCAGTCTGGACATATCCAGGAGGAATCTGGCGCTGCGCGGGGAAGAAGCTTTCCGGGCTGTGACGCAGCTTGCCGCATATGCAAGGGAAGAGATCAACGCCATCGGAGATTACTATGCATTTGGCAGAGAGATTATTAACGGAGACAGCATCTATGACTTCGACCCGACGAAGCTTTCTATCCATACACTGGATATAGGTCTTGCGGGAATTGAGGTGTATGATATTTTAAGAGACGAGTATGACATCCAGATTGAGTTCGGAGATCTGGGCAATATCCTGGCGTATCTGTCCATCGGCGACCGGATCCGGGAGGTGGAGCGGCTGGTGACTGCGCTGGCGGATCTGAAGCGGCGGTATAAAAAAGACAAGGCGGGAATGCTGTCCCAGGAGTACATTACTCCGAAAGTAGTTATGACTCCACAGGATTCTTTCTATGCAGATAAGGAATCCCTTCCTCTTCAGGAGACGCGGGGAAGAGTGTGCAGCGAGTTCGTGATGTGCTATCCGCCGGGAATTCCGATCCTGGCTCCGGGCGAGGAGGTCACGGACGAGGTGCTTGACTATATTGTATATGCGAAGGAAAAGGGATGCTCCATGACCGGGCCGGAGGATGAGAAGATTGAGCGGCTTAATGTACTGCGGGGAAAACAGGATTAATCATTAATTGAGGAGGAACAGCATATGGATCTGTGGTTTTCAGATATACATACAGACGGCGTAAAGCTCTCCATCAAGATCGAGGAACAGCTTTTCAGTGCCCAGAGCGATATGCAGAGGATCGACGTGCTGGAATCAAAGGATTTTGGGAAAATCCTTGTGGTGGACGGAGATCTGATGCTGACGGAGCGGGACGAATTCATTTACCATGAAATGATAACCCACGTCCCCATGGCAGTGCATCCGGATGTAAAAGAGGTGCTCGTCGTGGGCGGAGGAGACGGGGGTGTGGTCCGGGAACTGATCAAATATGATACTATTGAGAAGATCGATGTGGTGGAGCCGGATCCGCTTCTTGTGGAAGTGTGCCGGAAATATATCCCGGAGATTGCGGGGAGCCTGACCGATGAGAGGGTTTCCATATTTAACGAGGACGGCCTGCGGTTTATCCGCTCCAAGGGCGATGCCTACGACCTGATTATTATCGACTCGCCCAATCCGTTCGGCGCAGGCGAAGGGCTGTTTACCAAAGAATTTTACGGGAACTGCTATAACGCCCTCCACGGGGACGGGATCATGATCAACCAGAACGAGAGCCCGTTTTACACGGAGGAGGCATTCCAGTGCCAGAGGATGCACAAGCGGATTCTGGAGACGTTCCCGATCTGCCGGGTTTACCAGGCGCATATCCCTTCCTATCCGTCGGGACACTGGCTGTTCGGATTTGCCTCGAAAAAATACCATCCTCTGGACGACCTGGACAAAGTGGGATGGAAACTTAAGGGAATTAAGACGAAATACTACGAGCCAAGGCTTCATGCGGGAGTGTTTGCGCTTCCGGCTTACGTGGAGGCTCTGTTGGAAGATGTGGAGCGGGGGTAGAGGAATGTATAAGAATATAACGAATTTTATCGGATGTGACGCAGAGTATGAGGAGGCGCGGATCGTTCTGTTCGGAGCGCCCTTTGACTCCACTACATCCTTCCGGCCCGGGACAAGATTCGCCGGGCAGGCTGTACGAAATGATTCCTATGGCCTGGAGATTTACAGTCCCTATCAGGATGCGGAGCTGCCGGAAAATCTGGTGTACGACTGCGGCGATCTGGAGCTTGCCATCGGAAGTCCGGAGGCGGTTCTGGGGCAGATCGGGGAGTGTGCCTGTGAGATTTTAAAAGACGGGAAAATGCCTTTTATGATCGGCGGAGAGCATCTGGTTACGCTCGGGAGCGTCCGGGCAGCGGCGGAGAAATATCCGGATATGCATATCATTCATTTTGACGCCCACACGGATCTGCGGACAGATTATCTGGGAGTGGAACTCTCCCACGCCTGCGTGATCCGCAGGTGCTGGGATATTCTGGGAGACGGACGCATCCACCAGTTCGGGATTCGCTCCGGGGAAAAGCAG
Organism: Lachnoclostridium sp. An169; assembly: GCF_002160525.1. GTDB lineage: Bacteria > Bacillota > Clostridia > Lachnospirales > Lachnospiraceae > Mediterraneibacter > Mediterraneibacter cottocaccae. Next base: position 14,409 of record NZ_NFKT01000028.1, on the reverse strand, counting down.
GAATTTGACTGGGCGAAAAGCGGGCATACGGATTTCCATCCCTTCCGGTTGGAGGGGCTGAAGGAAATGCTTGCAGAACTTGGGAGTACGCCGGTATATTTTACTGTGGATCTGGACGTCCTTGATCCCTCGGTATTTCCGGGAACAGGAACGCCGGAGCCGGGAGGCGTGGATTTCCTCACGCTGATGAATGCGGCAACAGAGGTGTGCCGCAGGGGAAATCTGATCGGGTGCGATGTCAACGAACTGTGCCCGCCCTGTGATCCCACAGGGGCATCCACGGCGGTGGCGTGCAAGATTATACGGGAGATGCTGATTGCCCTGGGACGCCGTTTCGCGTGAATGTGCAGAAATGCGGCTGTGGCAGGCAGAAGAGGGCAACTTACGTGTGTAAAAACAGATATAAGTGACAGCGGCAGAAAGAAAATAATAAACATGAAAAACATGGCATGCCGGAGAAAAAACGAAAGACGATATGGAGAAACAAAACGAAAGGAGAAATGAACAATGGGAAAAGCAATGGTAGTTGGCTGCGGAGGAGTAGCAAGTGTGGCGATCCAGAAGATGTGCCAGAACAGTGATGTGTTTTCAGAGGTGGTAATCGCAAGCCGTACAGTTTCCAAATGTGACGCACTGAAAGCAAAACTGGAGGGAACCACAAAGACAAAAATTACGACCGCACAGGTGGATGCGGATGACACCGCGATCCTGACAGCGCTGATCAGAAAAGAAAAACCGGATGTGGTGGTAAATCTGGCTCTGCCGTACCAGGATCTTCTGATTATGGAGGCGTGTCTTGCGGCAGGAGTACACTATATCGACACGGCAAATTATGAGCCGGAGGATACGGCAAAGTTTGAGTACAAATGGCAGTGGGAGTACAGGGAACGTTTCGAAAAAGCAGGACGGATGGCACTGCTCGGATGCGGATTCGATCCGGGTGTGACAGGCGTGTTTTCCGCATATGCGCTGAAACATTATTTTGACGAGATCAATTATATCGATATTCTGGACTGCAATGCAGGGGATAACGGATATCCCTTTGCCACAAACTTTAATCCGGAGATCAACATCCGCGAAGTGTCTGCGCCGGGCTCTTACTGGGCGGACGGACGCTGGATCGAGACAAAGCCCATGGAGATCAAGAGGACGTATAATTTCCCGGAGATCGGGGAGAAGGATATGTATCTGCTCCATCACGAGGAGCTGGAATCTCTGGCAATTAATATACCCGGGATCAAAAGAATCCGTTTCTTTATGACATTCAGTGAAAGTTATCTGACTCATCTGAAATGCCTGGAGGATGTGGGAATGACTTCGATTGAGCCGGTTATGTACAACGGGCAGGAGATTGTCCCGCTCCAGTTTTTGAAAGCGGTTCTTCCGGATCCTGCCACACTTGGCCCGAGAACAAAAGGGAAAACAAATATCGGCTGTATTTTTATCGGGAAAAAGGACGGAAAAGAGAAAAAACTCTATATTTACAACGTCTGCGATCATCAGGAGTGCTATAAGGAAGTCGGCTCCCAGGCAGTTGCATATACGACGGGAGTTCCGGCTATGATTGGAGCAATGATGGTGATCAACGGAACATGGAGAAAACCGGGAGTCTACAATGTAGAAGAGTTTGATCCGGATCCGTTCATGGACGCTCTGAATAAGTGGGGACTGCCGTGGAAGATCAGTGAAGATCCGGAACTGGTGGATTAAGGGCAAGGACCGGCGTTTTTTACGGTCCTTCATGAGAACATCAGCAAAAGGGCTTTTCTGAACGGGAGGATTTTCATAGAAATAAGGAGAACGGGATATGACAAGAGAGGAACTGCGGACGCCGTGTTATCTGGTGCAGGAGAAAGAATTAAAAAGAAATCTGGGGATCCTCAAGGGGATATGCGATGAGACAGGATGCCGGATTTTGCTGGCACAGAAGGCGTTTTCCATGTACAGTGTGTATCCGCTGATCCGGGAGTATTTAAACGGGACCACAGCGAGCGGGCTGTATGAGGCGCGGCTCGGGTATGAGGAGATGGGAAAAGGCACGGCTGCAGGGGCAGAGCGCGGAACGGAGACACATATTTTCTCACCGGCATACCGGGAGGATGAGATGGAGGAGATTGTGAAGATCTGCGATCATATCGTGTTTAATTCTCCCGGACAGTTCAGAAAGTATAAAGACATGGCGAAACGTGCCGGGAAGAGTATCGGCATGCGGATCAATCCGGAGTGTTCCACCCAGGAGGGGCATGCGATCTATGATCCCTGCGCGCCTTTCTCCAGGCTGGGGACAACGGTAAAGACATTTCGCGAGGAGATGACGGAGGAAGAGATCCGGGAACTGGACGGCCTGCATTTTCATACTCTGTGCGAACAGGATTCGGATGATCTGGCAGTCACTCTCAAAGCGGTGGAAGAGCAGTTCGGTCAGTGGCTTCCGGGAATGAAATGGATCAACTTCGGGGGCGGACATCATATTACCCGGCAGGATTATGACCGGGAACTGTTGAAACAGTGTATCCGCCATGTAAAGGATACATATGGTGTGGAAGTCTATCTCGAGCCGGGGGAAGCTGTGGCGCTGAATGCCGGAGTCCTTCTTACGGAAGTGCTCGAAATCATGGAAAATGGAATGAAAATCGCCATTCTGGATACATCGGCGGCATGCCATATGCCGGATGTTCTGGAAATGCCATACCGCCCGCCGCTTAAAGATGCGGGAGAGCCGGGAGAGGATGACCGGAAGCCGTACATATACCGTTTGGCGGGACCGACATGCCTGGCGGGGGATGTGATTGGTGACTACTCCTTTGCAGAGCCGCTGAAAGTTGGGGACAGACTGGAGTTTGGGGATATGGCGATCTATACCATGGTGAAGAATAATACCTTTAACGGAATGAAGCTTCCGGATATTGTACTTGAGCGGGAAGACGGGACGTGTGAAGTGGTGCGGAAGTTCGGGTATGAGGAATTTAAGGCGAGATTGTGAGAAGAAGAACGTTTTGATCCGGATCGGATGATTGTGTTGCTTGAGTTTATAAAAACAGGCGAAGAAAACAGGCGAAGAAAACAAGCGAAGAAAGCAGGGAGAACTGCAATGTAAAAGCCGGAATTTATGTAAAAGCATATATATCCGGCGTTAAAGTTCTCCCTGCGTGAATTCAGGATCCGATGCTATTAAAGTTAACAGGGGGTACTGTGGAGCGGGAGTCATTTGTACTCTGCAATACATTCAGAAGGAAAAGAAAGTTTGCGGAAATAGCAGCAGAAGCGAAAAGCAGGGAGGCAGAATCGTGGAAAATCAGAACGTTCAGATTATTATTATCGGCGCGGCAATTATTGATGTGCTTGTTCATCCGGCAGGTCCGGACGTCTTTACAGCCGGTTCTTCCCCGGCGGACGAGATCCGCCTGTCCATGGGAGGAGATGCTCTCAACGAGGCAACTGTGCTCGCAGAACTGGGAAAGAAGGTACGGTTGGAGACGATTCTCGGCGCAGACCGCGCCGGAGATTTCATCCGCAGCCATTGCCGGGAGAAGGGGATTGACCTGGCGGAGGAATGCGTGAGAGAAGAAATCAGTACGGGTGTCAATGTTGTTCTGGTGGACCGGACAGGAGCCAGACATTTCCTGACGAACCCGAAGAGTACGCTGCGGGCGCTTACGGTCAGTGATGTCCACATGCCGTTTCCTGACAGTGCGGAAATTGTCTGCTTCGCCAGCATCTTCGTATCCCCGAAGATCGGGCCCGGCGAACTGGAGCAGATCTTTTCTGCGGCAAAACGGCAGGGAAAAATCGTGTGTGCGGATATGACAAAGCGGAAAAGAAACGAGACTGTGGCAGACCTGGCGTGCGCCCTGCGGTATGTGGACTATCTGTTCCCCAATGACGAGGAGGCAATGCTCCTGACAGGGAAAAGTGGAGTTGAGGAAGCTGCCCGGGAGCTGAAGAAAGCGGGGGTTGGCACTGTAGTTGTGAAATGCGGCAGCCGGGGTTGCTACATGCTTGATGAGCGCGGCGGAATCTGGATTCCGGCTGTCTCAGGCGTAAAATGTATTGACACAACCGGAGCCGGGGACAGCTTTGCCGCAGGGTTCCTCTGTGCCCTCCTGGAGGGGAAAACACTGGAAGAGTGCGCTGCATTTGCAAATGAGTGCGGGGCAAAGGCGGTGGCGGTTGTCGGTGCGGCTGAGTGGGTGTGATAAGACGAAGGCACGGTTCTTCTTACGGCAGATGCGTTGTTTGAAGATTCGCTTGAACCGCTTTTTCCCGCGCCAGCTCCTGCTACAGCTCGAATATAAATTTATCACTCCGGTAGATCGTCCGCGCTACTTCCACTACAGTGCCGGCGGGCAGAGCAATGGCGCGGGAGGTCAGCACAAGACAGGGAGCGTACCCTTTGATATTGAGAAGGGCGCGCTCCTTTTTGCTGAGCGAAGATACGGTCAGCTGCGCGTTGTCGCTTTTCAGGTGACAGTATCCGCAGCTGTGGATATAGTCGTACATGGAGGTAATGTTTTTCCCGTCGTCTGCGATGCGTGGGAAGAGATCCTCCGCAAGATAACTGATGTGGATGGCCGCAGGCTCTCCGTCCAGTATCCTGAGGCGGGTGATCTTGTAGACCGGTTCTTCAAATTCCGCATCAAGCATGGTATGGATGAGGGAATCGCCGCTGATCCTGCGGCACCCCACATTCTGTGTAGAGAAATTCAGCCCGAGGGCATTCATTTTCTGAGTGAAGCTCTCATCATTCATGACCAGTCTTATTTTCTCCCGGCGTCCGGAGAAGAAGCTCCCATATCCCTGCATGGAATAGACATATCCCAGTTCTTTCAGCCGTTCGTAGGCTTTGCGGATCTCTGAGCGGGGCACCTGAAACCGCACTGCCATCTTGTTCTCGCTGGGCATCTTCTCGCCCTTTGTATACATGTCATTCTGAAATTCTTTGATCAGCGTGTCAGCGATTGTTTCCCAGGTCCATTTTTTCGGCATGAGACTTCCCTCCTTAATCTGTGCAGATGATCTATTTTAATGCTTCGTTTTACTGTTGCTCTGTTTGCCGTGGCGGTATCTAAAAAGGATTATAGCAGTGCATCATCTGCCTCACAAGCGGAAACAGGGAACTTTACAGAGGTTTTACGAAGTCAAGTTGGTAACTTTACAAAACGTCGATAAGATTCAGAACGTGCCGGAGAGAAACGGCAGAACAGTAGTAGGAGGAGAAAGCCGATGAACAGACGTGAACGGACCGCTGTGCTTGCGGGAGCACGGACAGAAGAAGTGAAAGATGCGGCAAAGGAGATCCGGGAGAGCTGTGAGATCCAGATTTTAAAACAGCCCCAGAAAACGCTTGTGATGGTAAAGGTGAGGGAATCTGTGAAGAAATCTCTGTTTTATCTGGGGGAAGTGCTCGCCACGGAATGTATGGTAACGGTAAACGGTATCAAGGGCGCCAGTGTGATGGCGGGCGATGATTTTGAAAAATGTATCTCTGCAGCGATTATCGACGGCTACCTGAATGATGCGTCAAACGATCACAGGGCGGTCCTTGAGAAAATAGAAAAACTGAAAGAAAAACAGGAAAAGGCAAGGGAGAAGCTGAACCGTCAGCTCAGAAAATCAAAAGTAAACTTTAATGTGATGGGAGAACAGTGATGGCAGAGGAGATCAGATCAGTATATCAGTTTGATTTTGTCCATGACGGACAGAAAGTGTTCCGGGAGCTTTTGAGTGCAATGGCAAATCCGGGACAGATCAGGAACATCCGGACGCAGGCAGAGAAATTTGCCGGGGAGTATGCACCTTTTCTGGCGCTGGGATGTACCCTTCTGGACAATGAGGAGAAAATGTATGTAGAGAAGAACCCGCGGCTCTCGTCCGAGCTTCACAGTCTGACACTGTGCAGGGAGGCAGATCTGGACCTGGCGGATTATATCTTTCTTTCTTCGGAGATGAATTACGGCTCAATGGAGCAGATTTTAAAAAATATCAGGCACGGCACTTACGCGGATCCGCAGGAGTCGGCGACAGTTATTCTGCTCTGTTCACAGATCGGGGGAGACGATGAGATGACGCTGACAGGACCGGGAGTTAATGGAAAACTGACCATAAATGTTTACTCTTATGTAAAGAAAGTCATACAGATCTTAAACGGACTGAAGATTGAGTATCCTCTGGGAGTGGATCTTGTGTTTGCAGACGGAGAGGGGAATCTTCTCGGAATTCCGCGCCTGGTTCAGGTGATATAAAGCGGAGAAAGGAGCGCAAAAAAATGGCTTATGTAGCGGTGACAGGCGGCAGGGAGGCGATCGAACAGTCTTTAAAGCTGCTTGAGATATTCCGGGAGAGCGGGGAGGACATCACCATCTCCTGTATCAAGGAAAATATGGGACTTCTGATCGATAAGATCATGAGCGAGGCGGGCTTCTATTCCCGTGACTATGCGGCGTTGGCGCTGAAACAGTGCGAGGGAAGCGTGGAGGAGGCGGTATTCCTTTTAAGGGCATACCGGTCCACACTTCCGAGAAACTATTATTCCAATCCGGTGGATACATCAGATATGCGGCTGATCCGGAGAATCTCGGCGGCATTCAAGGACATCCCGGGGGGACAGATCCTTGGCCCGACTTACGATTACTCCCACAGGCTTCTGAATTTTTCACTGATGGATGACGGAGATCTTTCCGACAGTGCCGTTTCTGCTGTGAGAAACGGTTCCAGTGAAGAAAAGCTCTCTTCTGAGGACGAGGAGGAGCTATCTGAGGATGCGGAGATTTCCGGCGGGGATATTCGATGCGGGCGTGTGACGGATCTCCTGAAAGCGGACGGTGTGATGGCGGAAGTGGAGCAGGATGACACGGAACCTTTCGACGTGACCAGCAACCTGCTGACGTTCCCGGCGCCGAGAAGCGCAAGGCTTCAGACATTTGCCAGAAGCGATGCCGGATTCCTGGGCGGAGTCGCCTACAGTTCCATGAGAGGATACGGAGCCGTGCATCCCACGGTGTCAGAGCTGCGCTGCGGCTATGTGGAGGTCTGTGTGCCGTATGTGCTCGATGAAGAAGATGAGATCTGTATCGGAGAAATCCTTGTGACTGAGGTGGAGGCCCTTGTGCCATCCCACACGGAGACAGATGAGGATTTCGACAAGATGACGCTGTCCGGCGGATACGGACTGATCTTCGGAAGAAATGAGAACAAGGCCATCGCCATGTCCATCGCAGACGCCAGTCTGGAAACGACAGGAGACAGCCCTTCCCAGGACGAAGAGTTTGTCCTGACACATGGAGACTGTCTGGAGATGAGCGGATTTATCTCGCATCTGAAACTGCCGCACTATGTAACATTCCAGTCCAGCCTGGACCGTGTAAGAGCAAAGGGGGAGAAAAGATGATCGACGCAAAACACTATAATTTCGCATTTCTGGACGAGGGTTCCAAGCGGGAGATCAGGAGGAGCATCTTAAAGGCTGTAGCGATTCCGGGCTATCAGGTGCCCTTTGGCTCCAGAGAGCTTCCCATCGGGAGAGGCTGGGGAACCGGAGGTATCCAGATTACACTGTCCATTATCGGAAAGGAAGATATCCTGAAAGTAATCGACCAGGGAAATGATGACAGTGTCAATGCGGTAAATATCAAAAAGCTGGTCCGTGAGTGTACGGATGTGGAAGTAACCACGGATTCGGAGAAAGCAACAGTGATCCAGAGCAGGCACCGTATACCGGAGATTCCCATGAGGAACGACCAGATTCTTGTGCTGCAGGTACCTACGCCGGAGCCGCTGCGAATCGTGGAACCGAAAGAGTCCGTGACCAAGCAGATGCATGCGGAGGCAGAGTACAGTGGGATGTGGCTTTCCCTGTTTGAAGACCTGACCCAGTACGGGAAGATCAGCATCAGTTCAGAGTACCCGGTGATGGTGGAGGACCGTTATGTGACAAATCCGAGCCCGATCCCCCGGTATGACAACTGGAAGTTAAACGACAGCGAGACTCTTTACCTGTTTGGCGCGGGACGCGAAAAGAAGATTTACGCCATTCCGCCCCACACGAAGGTGGTGTCCATGTGCTTTGAGGACGTGCCTTTTGAGACAGAGGATTTTGCCGGAAAATGCTGCCGGCTCTGCGGAGCGACAGGTGTATATCTGGACGAACTGATTGATGAGAAGACCGGAGAAAAGGTATACGAGTGCAATGACACGGGATTCTGCCGGGGAAGAAGAATGCGTTATGGGAGAGGAGAGTGATGGAAATGGAACAGCCGGTACTTCGGGTAGACCATCTGACCGTCCGTTACGGAAAGACCTGTGATTACTGCAGAAATGGCGGAAAACTGACGAAGAATACCTGCCCTCACTGCAAGACAGTCTGGGCATGCAATGATGTAAATGTAACTTTATATGAAGGTGAGATTCTGGGGATCGTGGGCGAATCCGGTTCCGGAAAATCCACGCTGATGAAGAGCCTTTATTTTGACTTCGGGATAACAGAAGGGAAGGGATATCTGAAGGACTTCGAAAACGGAGAGACAGATATCTTTTCCCAGAGTCTTCAGCAGAAGAAATACATCAAGAACCATATCATGGGAATGGTGTACCAGAACCCGGTTCTGGGACTGCGGATGGATTACTCCAGCGCGGGAAACATCGCGGAGAAACTGATCGCCGCGGGAAACCGGAATTTCGGAAAGATGAATGAGCGGATTGCGGAGCTTCTGGATGCAGTGGAGATCCTTCAGTCACGGAAGAAGGAGCCGCCGAAGAATTTCAGCGGCGGTATGCAGCAGAGAGTGCAGATATCCAAGGCGCTTGCCAACAATCCTGCGATCCTTCTCCTGGATGAGGTGACGACAGGCCTGGACCTGTCGGTGCAGGCAAAGGTTCTGGAACTGATCCGCAAGATCCGTCAGGAGTTCAATATCTCGATCATGCTCGTCTCCCATGACCTGGCAGTAATCCGGATGCTTGCAGACCGGACGATTGTGATGCTGGACGGCAGGATCATCGAGCAGGGGCTGACGGATCAGATACTGGATGATCCGCAGCAGCCCTATACACAGCAGCTGGTACATTCCCTGCTGTAGAGGATGGAAAATAGAAGGACTTGGAGGAAAATATGAGAACACTCTTGAAAAATGGAAAGCTGGTTCTGCCGGACCGGGTTCTGGAAGGATATGGGCTTCTGCTGGAAGATGACAGGATTGCGGCGGTGCTGACTGCGGAAGAGACGGATAAGGCAGAGATGGAGAAGGCAGATCAGGCCCCGGACCGGTCAGTGGATCTGCATGGATGTTATGTGATGCCGGGGATGATTGACATTCATTCGGACATGATCGAGTCCTGCATTCAGCCACGCAGTACGGCAATAATGAGTTTTGAGATGGGGCTCAAAGAGGCGGAGCGGGTTCTGGCAGGATGCGGGATTACGACAATGTTTCACTCGATCTCCATGTTCCGGGAAGGGACATGGGATGTCAAGGAGATCCGTCAGGCGCCCCAGGTGAAGAAACTGGCGGCTCTGATCGGAAAATACCGCCATCAGCGCAGACTCATCCGCCACAGATATCATCTCCGCTATGAAATCGACAACACGGCCTGCTATAATGATGTGATGGAGATGATCGAAAACGGTCTGGTAGATCTGCTGTCCTTTATGGATCACTCGCCGGGGCAGGGACAGTACAAGAACCTGGAAATCTACCGCAAACATCAGCCCAATGAAGGACGCGACCTGTCGGATGAGGAGTTTGCCCGGCTTGTCGAACAGGAGAAAAACAAGGAGATGGTTTCCTTTGAGAAGCTGAAAAAACTGGCAGAAACGGCGCACAGAAAAGGTATCTCCATCGCAAGCCACGATGACGATACAGTGGAAAAACTGGCGGTAAATAAAGAACTGGGTGTAAAGATCAGTGAATTCCCGATTACCCTTGAAGTGGCGAAAGAGGCAGTAAAAGAGGGATTCCTGACCGTTGTGGGTGCGCCCAATATTCTGCTTGGCGGTTCCCATTCAGGCAATCTGTCCGCACTGGATGCAATCCGGGCGAATGCGGCAAGTGTGCTTGTCTCTGATTACTATCCTCAGGCACTGCTCTATGCGGTATTCCGGCTCTTCCGCAAAGAAGGAATTCCGCTTTATGAAGCGGCACGTTATGTGACACTGAATCCGGCGAAGGCTGTGGGATTCGACCATGTGATCGGTTCCATCGAGCCGGGAAAACAGGCGGATCTTCTGGTGGTCGGCGAGGCGGATGATATGCCGGAGCTTCGTCAGGTGTATGTGGCAGGAGAGAAGATCCTGGACTGCACATACCGGGATGCGGACGCACAGATGAAATGAAGATCAAAGAAAGGCATGGTATATATCATGGAAAAGATATTGGAAATAAAAGGGCTGTCGAAACGGTTCTATCTGCATGAGCAGAACCGGGAGATCAGGAGCTGCCGGGATATCTCATTTTCCCTGAACAAAGGCGGATTTATCGGGATTGTCGGCACATCCGGGGCAGGAAAGTCTACGGTTCTGCGGTGCATTTACCGGACCTATCTGGCGACTACCGGAAGCGTGGTCTATGACTCGCTCTCCTACGGAAAACTGGATCTTGTCAGAGCAAGCGAGCGCCAGATCATCCATCTGCGCAAGGTGGAGATCGGATATGTGTCCCAGTTCCTGACGATCCTTCCCAGAACAACAGCAAAACAGCATGTCATCAACGGCGCTCTGGACGCGGGATTTTCTTATGAAGAATCCGTGCGCAGGGCAGAGGAGATGATGCGTTACTTTAAACTCAGCGAGAATCTGTGGGATATTTATCCGAATACATTTTCCGGCGGGGAGAAGCTCCGTCTCAACCTGGCGCACGCCATGGTCAAGGCGCCCCGTCTTCTCCTTCTGGACGAGCCGACAGCATCGCTGGACAATAATACAAAGATCCTGGTAAAAGAGCTTTTGATGAAACTGAAAGCGGAGGGGACATCCATGATCGGTATTTTTCATGATCTGGAATTCATGGAGGGTCTCTGCGACCATGTGTATAACATTTCCCAGGGAAGCTTCCAGACGGGAGCAGAACAGTCAGAAGCAGAACAGTCAGAAGCAGAACAGACAAGAGCAGAACAGGAGGCATCGTAAATGTATTTTGCAGATCTTCATGTTCACAGTTCGGTTTCGGACTGCAGTATGGACGCGGAGAGTATCTTAAAAGAGGCAAAGGAGAAGGGGCTTACGCATCTCGTGTTCACAGATCACGACACTACGGAACTGGCCCTGGAACATGTCGCTCTGGCGGAAAAATACGGGATCCGCGCGGTGCCGGGCGTTGAGATGTCCGCTTACGATTATCGGAAAAGCCGCAAGGTGCATATCCTCGGATACGGGTATGAAAAGACAAAATATATTGAACAGATCGGCAGCGAGACGCTGAAGAAGCGGAATGAAAACTGCTTAAAACAGATCGGGATTCTGAATTCCCTGGGGTATACGGTTCCGGTGGATGAAGTGAAAAAGCTGGCGGGCAGATGCATTTACAAACAGCATATCCTTGAGTATCTGGTGCGCTCGGGACAGAGTAAGGAGCTGTTCGGAGAGATTTACAGGAATATTTTCAAAAACGGCGGCGCATGCGACTTTGATATTGAGTATCCCGACGCGGAGGACGCAGTGCGGGCCATCAAGGCGGACGGCGGACTGGCAGTTCTGGCACACCCGGGGCAGCAGGGAAATTATTCGGTGATTCACCGGCTTGTGGAGGCGGGACTGGACGGGATCGAGTACAACCATCCTTCCCACAGCGAAACAGATAAGAAGAAGGTGGAGGAATTCGCCAGGAGCTACCGGCTCTTTATGACCGGGGGAAGCGATTTCCACGGGCGGTATGAGAAGACAGTATCGCATCTGGGGCAGTACCCGGCCCATGAGAGCAGCAGAGAGATATTTTCGGGAAATATGTAGGCGAAAGAAGATTGTATTTCTCATTTCTGCCTGATACAATATTTGTATTGACAGAAATGAGAAAAGCGATGACACGTAAGGAAATCGGCGGTCTGATTGACGGAGATGCTGTGGTCAAGAGGATCCGGCAAAATGTAACATACAGCGAAATGTATGATTCGGTTGATAATATGTGGAGTGTTATGTTCATGACCGGATCTTTGTAGCGGGAGGGCGTCATGCCCTCCCATTTTTTGAATGTCGTGCAGAATCCGCTCTCACTGGAAAATCCCGTGGCAAAAGCGATCTCCCGGACTGGCAGAGCGGCGGATTTGAGCAGAACGACAGAGGTTGGAAGATCAGCTGATTTTCCAGAGCCACTCGATGTCAGGAAACAGCAGATGGGCTATAAAGGTTAAAATAGTGAATATGATCAGGACAACCCCTGCATAATAGAAAAATTTCAGAAGTTTCGCAAATATGTCTTTTATATTTTCCACATCTGAATAGATGGAAGCCACTTTTTCATCTGTCAGGCTTTTTTCTCTTACGTCCTGCACATCGATGTCTTTCACCAGTTCATCCAGGGTCATATCAAAATAATCGCTTAGCAGAACCAGTTTTTGAAAATCCGGATAGGACTGTCCTGACTCCCATTTGGAAATCGTCTGCCTGGATACCTGGAGCTCCATTCCCAACTCTTCCTGGGAAAGTCCTTTCTTTTTTCGTATAGATAAAAGTTTCTCATTGAATTTCATCTTGTAATAAGCCTCCTTGATTTGATGGATCAAGTATATATTTTTGCGGGCGGGCTGACAAGCAACAGTTGTTGGCAATCTGTCCACGGGGATTAACAAGTCGAAAATGATTGATTATAATTGCTTGACAGGGCTAAAATGGAGTGATATATTTATAACATAAAAGTTATAAATATATCACTTGGAGGTTGCCATGAAAAAAATCAGTCTGAGAGTACTTATGTTTGTTCAAGCTATCGTTGCCCTATGTATTCCTTTATATTACCACCTGATGGTTGTTTACAGATTGAATTCCAATACACCTGTATGGATTGCAATTATTATTCTGGCGGCTGTAAGCTGGCTGAAAAGAAATTCGGATATCATGGATGAATATGCAAAAAAGACAGTGCAGATAGCTGATGCGATCTGCTTTAAGGCTGCACTTATCCTTATGGGAATCATTATTTTTCCATTCTTGCTGTTGGATGGCATGTCCCGATATTTAACGGGGTATTTGTTAACTGGCGGTATTTTTATTTTAGTTCTGATTCGTGCGATTGTCTTTTTATGGATTGATAAATATGGGATGGAAGAGTGATGTTAAAAACAAAGATTAAAGAATACAGGGAAAAAGAAAATATGAAACAAAGCGAGCTGGCTGCGCTGATAGGTGTCCGCAGAGAAACGATCGTTCATTTGGAAAACGGAAGATATAACCCGTCGCTGAAAATGGCAATGGATATTGCAAAAGTTTTCCATACAACGGTTGAGGAATTGTTTGAGTTTACAGATTGAAAGGAAGTGAAAATGTGGTTGATGAAACAGCAGGGGTTAACAGAAGAAAAGGGAAAAAGCGGTCAGTTAACTGGAAAAAGGAGATCATAAGTTGGATTTGCATATTTATCATTGCGGGCGGCTGTGCATTTATACTTGACACTTATTTTATTGCGAACAGTTTTGTGCCTACGGGTTCAATGGAAAACACGATTATGGCAGAGAGCCGGATCATAGGCTCCAGACTTACATACAGGTTCAGTGAACCGCAGCGCGGCGATATTGCTGTTTTCATTTTCCCTGACGATAAGGCAAAAGGTATTACAACTTATTATGTGAAAAGAATTATTGGTCTGCCGGGTGAAACGATTGATATTATAGACGGAAAAGTCTATGTGAATGGTTCCGATATCCCAATAGATGAACCTTATCTGAAGGAACCTATGGAGATGAACGGGAATAATCATCTCCGCTATGAAATTCCAGAGGGACATTATTTTATGATGGGTGATAATCGAAATAACTCAAATGATTCCCGATTCTGGGAAGAAAAGTATGTCCCACGCAAGGATTTGCTGGCCAAAGTTTATCTGGAATATTTTCCGAAACCTCAAATTCTGCACTAAAGTAATCGAAAAAGAGAATTGAGCAGGCGGGAGAATCGCTGTATAATAGAAAGCACACCATTACTATATCAGGGGGTGATAAAATGCCGGGTTTGTGCCATAGAATAATCGATTTAACTAATGTTAAGCAAGAATTCACCCAACCTCTGCAGGTGGCGGGATGAATTGCCATTATTATTTGAATATTTTGATTTTTTTTCACTTGTAAAAGAACACTTGTTCTCCATCCGGGGGTGTGATATTATATGATCAGTCGAAATACGAAAGGATCTGATTATATTGAGAAATATGGATCATAATGCACATTCAGTTTTTCTTCTTTATTATCATCTCATAATGGTCGTAAAGTATC